>NZ_JAGIOH010000001.1:3617500-4963278 GCF_017876625.1 Streptomyces syringium | reverse complement strand
GGTGCGCGTGCACCAGGAGCAGCCGGCGGCCTGGCAACAAGGAGCTGTCGGTCATGGGACCAGCCTACGAGCCCGGCGGCGCGTGCGGGGCGCCGCCCGGACACCGAACGTCAGAACTTGATGTTGCTGATCATCCCGGTCACGCTCGTGGTCAGGCTGTGCAGCGTGGGGGCTACCGACGAACTCGCGAGGTAGAACCCCAACAGCACACAGACCGCGGCGTGGCCCGCCTTCAGTCCGGACTTCCGGACCAGCAGGAAGACGATGATCGCCAGCAGCACCACCGCCGAAATCGAGAGTGCCACAGCGGTTCACCTCCAGTACGCGCGGTCGGATGGATCACATACAGATGCCTCAGAAGCCATACCCACTATGCGCGAGTGATCATAACTTTCCGTACGTGCCAAGACTCGGTGCACAGGAGCAAATGTGGGGCGCACGGCGAGATCTCGCCGCCCCCGGCCGTAGGCTCCCGGCATGACCGGACAGCTTTCGTTTCCACGTCAATACGCCCGTACCCAGCGCTTCTCCCTCGGCGCGCCGCGCGCGTTCACGGTGTCGCCGGACGGCTCGCGTGTCGTCTTCCTGCGCTCCCGATCCGGCACCGATCGGGCGAACGTCCTGTGGGTGCTCGACCTCGACGCGGGCCGGGAGTACCCGGCCGCGGACCCGGCGGTGCTGCTGGGCGGCGCCGACGAAGAGCTGTCCGCCGAGGAGCGGGCCCGCCGCGAACGCAGCCGTGAGGGGTCGGCCGGCGTCGTGGGATACGCGGTGGACAACGCGGTGGAGTTGGCGGCGTTCGCCCTGTCCGGGCGGCTCTTCGTCGCCGAACTGCGTGGTGGTACGGCCCGCGAGCTGACCGTGCCGGGCCCGGTCGTCGACCCCCGCCCCTCCCCCGACGGCCGCCGGGTCGCGTATGTCGCGGGCGGCGCGCTGCGCGTGGTGGAGGCGGACGGCAGCGCCGACCGCGCCTTGGCCGAACCGGAGAACGACACCACCACGTGGGGGCTCGCCGAATTCATCGCCGCCGAGGAGATGGACCGCTCGCGCGGCTTCTGGTGGTCGCCGGACGGCACCGCCCTGCTGGCCGCCCGCGCCGACGACGCGGCCGTCGACCGCTGGTGGATCGCCGACCCGGCCAACCCCGCCCGGGAGCCCGCCGAGGTCGCCTACCCGGCGGCGGGCACGGCCAACGCGTCGGTGTCGCTGTCCCTGCTGCGCCTGGACGGCACCCGGACGGACATCCAATGGGACCGTGAGCGCCGCCCCTACCTGGCACGTGTCCACTGGTCGGCGGACGGCGCACCGCTGCTGCTGGTCCAGTCGCGCGACCAGCGCTCCCAGGTTTATCTGGCCGTGGACACCGATTCGGGCGCCACCCGGGTGCTGCATGTTGACGAGGACGCAATCTGGCTTGATCTTTTCGCTGGTGTGCCCGCATGGTCGCCGCAGGGCGATCTCGTACGGATCGCCGAAGAAGACGGCGCCCGCGTGCTGGTGGTCGGCGACCGCGCCCTGACCGGCCCGCACACACATGTGCGGGCGGTGCTCGACGTGGGCGACGACGACGTGCTGGTCTCGGCGTCCGCCGGGCCCGGGGCGACGGATCCCGAGACGGGCCAGGCGCACGTGTACCGCGTCGACGAGCGGGGCGCGGAGCGCCTTTCGGAGGGCGAGGGCTGGCACTCGGCGGTGCGTTCGGGCGCGGTCACCGTGCTGGTGTCGGCGTCGCTCGGCCGCGCGGGCTCCGAGGCCCGGGTGCTGCGGGACGGCAAGCAGATCGCCGTCGTGGCCTCGTACGCGCAGGAGCCGGTGCTGACCGCCCGCGTCACGCTCACCGAGGCGGGCGAGCGGCGCGTGCCGTGCGCCGTCCTGCTGCCGACCGGCTACACCGAGGGCGACGGCCCGCTGCCCGTGCTGATGGATCCCTACGGCGGTCCGCACGGCCAGCGGGTGGTCGCCGCGCACAACGCCCACCTGACCTCGCAGTGGTTCGCCGACCAGGGCTTCGCCGTCATCGTCGCCGACGGGCGGGGCACCCCGCACCGCTCCCCCGCCTGGGAGAAGTCCATCCGCGACGACTTCGCGGGGGCCACCCTGGAGGACCAGGTCGAGGCCGTACGGGCGCTGGCCGGGCGCTACCCCCTGGATCTGACCCGGGTGGGCATCCGCGGCTGGTCGTACGGCGGTTATCTCGCGGCGCTCGCCGTGCTGCGCCGCCCGGACGTCTTCCACGCGGGCATCGCGGGCGCGCCCGTCACCGACTGGCGGCTGTACGACACGCACTACACCGAGCGCTACCTCGGCCACCCCGACGAGCAGCTGGCGGTGTACGCCCGTAATTCCCTGGTCACGGACGAGGGCCTGTCCGAGCCGGCCGAGCAGGTCCGCCCGCTGATGATCGTCCACGGTCTGGCGGACGACAACGTGGTCGCCGCGCACACCCTGCGGCTCTCCTCGGCCCTGCTGGCGGCGGGCCGCCCGCACGAGGTGCTGCCGCTGTCGGGGGTCACCCACATGACGCCGCAGGAGCAGGTCGCGGAGAATCTGCTGCTGCTCCAAGTCGACTTCCTCAAGAGGAGCCTGGGCATGGCCTGACCCACGTCGTCGGCGAGCGCCCTGCGGGCGCGTCCTCAATCGCCGGACAGGCTGGATTTGGCTGAGCCCGGCCCCATCAAGCCCTCTGGGGAGAGGCTGATTTCGGCTGAGCTCAGCCCAACCCAAGCCCGTCCGGCGATTGAGGACACCGCCGCGCAGCGGCAGGTGCACACGAGAGCGGCCCGAGGCAGATGCGGAGGGACGCCCCGTATTTCACCCAGGCCCTCTTGACCGCGCCGTGAGTCCATTGCCACAGTCCGCTCAACCCACCGCGTGCGCGCCCTGTGCGCCGGGTTGACGAGACGACAGTGCGGGGGATCCACGCGATGACGAGTCCTTCCCCGGCCGCGACGGCCGAAGCCGGGCCGGTGGGCCGGTCGCCCGGACAGCTGATGTGGCGCCGCTTCCGACGCGACCGCTCGGGGGTCGTCTCCGCATACGTCGTGGCCTTCTTCTTCACCGTCGCGATCGCGGCGCCGGTGATCTCGAAGCTGTACGGGAAGAGCCCGACGACGACCTACGGCCTGAACGAGCAGGGCCTGCTCAACGAGTTCGGTTATCCCGTCGCGCCCAACGGCGGCATCTCCGGCCGGTTCTGGTTCGGCATCGAGCCCACCCTGGGCCGGGACGTGCTGACCCAGCTCGTCTTCGGCATCCGCACCTCCCTGCTGATCGCCGTGGCCGCCACCGTGCTGTGCGTGCTGACGGGCGTGGTGGTCGGAGTGACGGCCGGCTACATGGGCGGCCGGACCGACTACTTCCTGGGCCGGTTCATCGATCTGCTGCTCGCCTTCCCCTCCCAGCTGTCCTTCATCGCCTTCACCCCCGTCGTCTACTCCCTCTTCGTCAGCCCGGAGAAGGAGACCCCCACGTATCTGCGGGTGGTGACCCTGATCCTGGTGCTGTGGGTGCTGGGCTGGATGGGACTCGCGCGACTGCTGCGCGGCCAGGTGCTCAGCCTGCGGGAGCGGGAGTTCATCGAAGCCGCGAAGGTGACCGGCGCCTCGCCCTGGCGGATCATCACCAAGGAGCTGCTGCCCAACCTCTGGACCCCGATCCTGGTCCAGTCGACGCTGATGCTGCCCTCGTTCGTGACCATCGAGGCCGGGCTCTCCTTCATCGGGGTCGGCATCCTGGAGCCCACGCCCGACTGGGGCCGGATGTTCGCCAACGGCGCCCAGTACTACGAGAGCGACATCACCTACATCTTCTTCCCCGGCCTCGCGATGATCATTTTCGTGGTCGCCTTCAATCTGCTCGGGGACTCCGTCCGGGACGCCTTCGACCCCCGGACCGCACGCTGAACCACACGCTGAACCGCACGCAGCCGCACGTCATCGTCACAACGGACAGGCAGGTGCATCGACCCATGACCCCCAGGACGAGAACTCCCAGGAGAAGGGCATCCTTCGCGGCCACGGCCCTCGCGGCCGGTGCGCTGGTGCTGGCCGCATGCAGCGACGGAGGCGGCGGGAGCGGCAAGGACAAGGACAGCGGTCCGGGCGACGACAAGACCACGGCCTCGAACTACTCGATCGGCACCAAGGCCGACTCGGCCGGCCCCGCCCCGGAGGTGCCGGGCGCGAAGAAGGGCGGCACGGTCGGCGTTCTCCAGCGGGACGCCTTCAACCACCTCGACCCGGGCCAGATCTACTACGCCGACGTGCTGGCCAACCAGATGCTCTACAACCGTTCCCTCACCTCGTACAAAGTGGACGACAAGGGCAGGGTCAAGGTCGTCGGCGACCTCGCGACCGACGCCGGCACCGCCTCGGACGGCGGGAAGACCTGGAAGTTCACCCTCAAGGACGGACTCAAGTTCGAGGACGGCTCGCCCATCACCGCCAAGGACGTGCGGTGGGGCATCGAGCGGCTCTACGCCCCCTTCGAGACCGACGGACCCCTCTACATCCCGCAGTGGCTCTCCGGCGACGGCAACGACTTCCGCAAGGCCCTGCCGGACGGCCCGTACAACGGCAAGCACCTGCCCTCGTCGGTGCTCGACACCCCCGACGACAAGACGATCATCTTCCACTTCCGTCAGCCGCACGCGGACACCCCCTTCGCGACCGCGATGCCGAACATCGGCGCGGTCAAGCAGGCGAAGGACACCAAGCAGAAGTACGACAACGCCCCCTTCTCCTCCGGCCCGTACAAGGTCGGCACGTACAAGGTCGGCAAGTCGCTGACGCTGGTGAAGAACGAGAACTGGGACCCGAAGACCGACCCGATCCGCCACCAGTACGCCGACCGGTTCGAGATCAGCTTCGGCCACCAGTTCGCCGACTCCACCCGGCGCTTCCTCGCCGACCAGGGCGGCGACAAGAACGCCCTGTCGTTCAGCAACGCCGTGGCACCGGAGATGACCGAGAAGGTGCTGAAGCAGACCGACACCAAGGCCCGCCGCTTCGTGGAGATCCAGCCCTACGTCGACTACATCAGCTTCAACACCGACCGCCTGAAGGACGCCAAGGTCCGCAAGGCGCTCGCGTACGCCATGCCCAACGGGCAGATCCTCCAGCAGAACGGCGGCGCGACCGCCGGGGTGGTGGCCACCAACTACCTCTCGCCCGCGATGGACGGCTACCGGCCGACCGACCCGTACAAGAAGAAGGCGAACCCGGCCGGGCAGCCCGACAAGGCCAAGGAGCTGCTGAAGGAGGCCGGCAAGCTCGGCCAGGAGATCGTCTACGCCTACGCCAACACCGACGTCCAGCAGAAGGTCGCCGTCGTGGTGACGCAGGCGCTGGAGCGGGCGGGCTTCACGGTGCAGAAGAAGGAGATCGACTCCAACACCTACCGGACGGCGATCGCCGAGGTGAAGAACAAGTTCGACATCTACCGCTCGTCGTGGGGAGCGGACTGGCCGGTCTCCTCCACCGTCGTGCCGCCGCTCTTCGACGGCCGGCAGGTCGCCGACGGTGCCCAGAACTACGGCCATTTGAAGAATTCCGGGGTCGACTCCGAGATCGACCGGATCAACGCCATCCCGGATGTGAAGAAGGCCGCGCCCGAGTGGCAGAAGCTGGCCGACAAGATCCTCGAGGAGGACGTCCCGGGCGTGCCGGTCTTCTACAACCGGCAGTTCTCGCTGTGGGGTTCGAACCTCGGCGGCGTCCGCTACCACCCCGTCTACGGGACCGTCGACCCGACCTCCGTCTACGTCAAGTAGCGCCGACGGGTGAGGGCGGGTCAGCGCGCCCGCCCTCACCCCGCGCCCACGTCCGGCCGGGCCGCCACGGCCCGGCCGGTCCCCGCCGCCCGGCCGGAACCTCCGTCCGCCCGGCCGCTGCCTCCCGCTACCCGGAAGACCGCGACGACATGCTCAGATTCCTCGTCCGCCGCTCGCTCGGCGCGATCGTCATCATCCTGCTGATCAGCGCGATCACCTTCTTCCTCTTCTTCGCCCTGCCCTCCGAGCCCGCCCTGATGTCCTGCGGCAAGAACTGCACACCCGACGCCCTCGCGGTCATCAACAAGAACCTGGGCCTGGACCAGCCCGTCCCCGTCCAGTACTGGCACTACATGCAGGGCATCTTCATGGGCCGCGACTTCACCGTCGGCCACTGCCCGGCGCCCTGCTTCGGCTACTCCTTCTCCAACCAGCAGCCGGTCTGGGGCACGATCGTCGACCGCTTCCCGACCACCTTGTCCATCACCCTCGGGGGCGCGGCCGTCTTCCTCGTCGTCGGTGTGGGCATCGGCATGATCGCGGCGGCCTTCCGGGGCACGTGGATCGACAAGTTCTTCAGCTCCCTGTCGCTCGTCGGCGGGGCCCTGCAGATCTACTTCGTCGGCGTCATCGCCCTCGCCGTCCTGGTCAGCGGGCTGCACTGGATGGACAACCCGGCGTACCACCCGATCACCGAGGACCCCGTCAAGTGGTTCACGGGCATGCTCATCCCCTGGCTGGTGCTCTCCATCATCTTCATCGCCAACTACAGCCGGATGACCCGCTCCCAGATGATCGAGCAGCTGGGCGAGGACCATGTGCGCACCGCGCGCGCCAAGGGCCTCGGCCGTCGCACGGTCTTCTTCCGCTACGCCTGGCGGGGTGCGCTGGCGCCCATCGTCACCATCTTCGGCATCGACCTCGGCTCGCTCTTCGGCGGCGCGATCATCACGGAGTTCACCTTCAGCCTGCACGGCCTCGGCCGGCTCGCCGTCTCCTCGGTGAGCGAGACCGATCTGCCCACCCTCATGGCCGTGATGCTCGTCGGCTGCACGGCCATCGTCATCGCCAACATCGTGGTGGACGCCGCCTACGCCGTCATCGACCCCCGCGTACGCCTCGCCTAGCAGCCGGGAGAACCACCGCCGTGACCGCGACCACCACGCCCTTTCTGTCCGTGCGCGATCTGTACGTGCGCTTCGCCACCGAGGACGGCACGGTCAAGGCCGTCGACGGGCTCTCCTTCGAGCTGGAGCGCGGCCGTACGCTCGGGATCGTCGGCGAGTCCGGCTCGGGGAAGTCCGTCACCAACCTCGCCGTCCTCGGGCTGCACGACCCGCGCACCACCGAGATCGAGGGCGAGATCCTGCTGGACGGGCAGGAGCTGACCGGTGCCCCCGAGTCCACGCTGGAGAAGCTGCGCGGCCACAAGGCGGCGATGATCTTCCAGGACTCGCTCACCGCACTCTCCCCGTACTACACCGTCGGCCGCCAGATCGCCGAGCCCTTCCGCAAGCACACCGGGGCCACCCGGCGCGAGGCCCGGCTGCGGGCGGTCGAGATGCTGGGGCGCGTCGGCATCCCCAACCCCGCGCTGCGCGTGGACGATTACCCGCATCAGTTCTCCGGTGGCATGCGCCAGCGCGCGATGATCGCGATGGCGCTGGTCTGCGACCCCGAGCTGCTGATCGCCGACGAGCCGACGACCGCGCTGGACGTGACCGTGCAGGCGCAGATCCTCGATCTGCTCAAGGACCTCCAGCAGCAGACCGGTTCGGCGATCATCCTCATCACCCACGACCTCGGCGTCGTCGCCCACACCGTCGACGAGCTGCTGGTGATGTACGCGGGCCGGGCCGTGGAGCGCGGCACGGTCACCGAGGTGCTGGGGGCGCCACGGCACCCGTACACCTGGGGGCTGCTGGGGTCGATGCCCCGGCTGACGTCGGACGTCGAGGAGCCGCTGAACCCGATCCCGGGCGCGCCGCCGAGCCTGCTGGCCCCGCCGCCGGGCTGCCCCTTCCACCCGCGCTGCGGCCAGGTCGCGGCCGTCGGGGGCGACCGGTGCCGCACCGAGCGGCCGGAGCTGCCGGGGGGCCGGGGCGCGGCCTGTCATCTGACGCCCGAGCGGCAGCGGGCCACCTTCGCCGAGCAGATCAAACCCCGACTGGGCTAGGGCGTGTGAGGAGTTCCCACCATGAAGGACAAGGTTTCGCTGCCCGCGCCGCGCGAGGCGGCCCCGGACGGGGGCCGGGGCGAGCCCCTGCTCGTCGCCGAGGGGCTGACCAAACACTTTCCGATCATGGGCGGCTTCCCCGTGAAGCGGCGGATCGGGGCCGTCCAGGCCGTGGACGGCCTGGATCTGACCGTACGGGCCGGGGAGAGCTTCGGGCTGGTGGGCGAGTCCGGGTGCGGCAAGTCCACCACCGGCCGGCTGCTGACCCGGCTGCTGGAGCCGACCGCCGGGCGGATCGTCTACCGGGGGCGGGACATCACGCACGCGGGGCGGCGGGAGCTGGCGCCGTTCCGCGCCGAGATCCAGATGATCTTCCAGGACCCGTATGCCTCGCTGAATCCCCGGCACACCGTGGGGAAGATCGTCTCCGGGCCGATGGAGATCAACGGCATCGATCCGCCGGGCGGCCGGGAGGCGCGGGTGCGGGAGCTGCTGGAGACCGTGGGGCTGAGCCCCGAGCACTACAACCGCTTCCCGCACGAGTTCTCCGGCGGCCAGCGCCAGCGCATCGGCGTCGCCCGCGCGCTCGCCCTCGAACCGAAGCTGATCGTCGCCGACGAGCCGGTCTCCGCGCTCGATGTCTCCATTCAGGCCCAGGTCGTCAATCTGCTCCGGGACGTGCAGCGCGAGTTGGGCATCGCGTTCGTCTTCATCGCGCACGACCTGGCCGTCGTACGGCACTTCTCGCAGCGTGTCGCCGTGATGTACCTCGGCAGGATCGTCGAGGTCGGCGACCGGGACGACATCTACCGCCGGCCGCGCCACCCCTACACCCACGCCCTGCTCTCCGCTGTGCCCGAGGCCACGGACCTGATGAACGAGGGGGCCGGCTCCCCGGGTGCGAGCCGTGAGCGCATCCGGCTCGCGGGCGATGTGCCGTCGCCGATCCGGCCGCCGTCCGGCTGCCGGTTCCGCACGCGCTGCTGGAAGGCGCAGGAGGTGTGCGCCACCGAGCAGCCGCCCCTGCTGCGTGCCGAGGGCAGCGGGCCTGGCCATCTGTCCGCGTGCCACTTTCCCGAGCCGCCGACGGTGGAGCGGGCGACCGAGGTCATTCTCGATCCGGCCCTTCGGGCGGCGGAGGGACATACGGAATCCCGGCCGCCGAACCATGCGCCGTGAATTCTGTCAACTCTTGTGATTACAGGGGCACATGCCTACTGTCAAATCCACGCGACGCGGTAATCGCACCGCGGGCGGACCTGACGAGAAGGAGGTGTTTGCCATGCGCAAGATGATCCTGACCGGTGCGCTTTTCGCCCGGCTGACTCGCAAGGACCGACTCACCCTGCCGTACTCGTACTACTAAACCGGCACGGTGACGCACCCGGTGGCCGCGGCAGCGATGCCGCGGCCACCGTCGTTCCCCCGCCCGAACCCCTGCCCGTACGAACCCCTGCGAGGCATCCGTGACCGCCACCGCCCAACCGCGCAATGATCTTCCCGGCCCGTCCGGTGACAAGTACTTGGGCAATCTGCACGCGTTCAGCACCGACCCGCTCGGCTTTCTGACCGCTTGCTCCCGGAATTACGGTGACGTGGTGCGGCTCGGCGCGAACAATGTGCTGCTGACCTCCCCCGGTGACGTCGAGAAAATGCTCGTCGACCGGAACGCGAAATTCTCCAAGGCCAGCGCCGACACCCGGCGCGGTTCCCGGCGGCAGGGCTTTCCGCGCTCGACCATGAACAGCGACGGCGCCGAGTGGCAGGCCAAACGGCACCGGATGCAGCCCGCGTTCGGCCGGTCCCTGGCGACCAGGGCCGCCGAGATCGTCGACGCGCAGGGCGAGCGGATGCTCGCCCCCTGGCAGCCCGGTCAGGCCCGCGACCTCCAGGACGACGTCTCCGTACTGACGCTGCGACTGGTCACCTCGCTGATGTTCGGTGACGAGTTCAGCGACGCGGACACCGCCGAGGTGGCCCGGCTGGTCGCGCCCATCATGGACCTCTCCACCTCACCGGTGCTGCTGCCCGAGTGGGTGCCCACCCTCCGCAAGCTCCGCATCCGGCGCTCGATGCGCCGCGTCGACCGCACCCTGCACGCCCTCGCCGCCTCGCCCGCCGCCGGTGACCCGCAGCGCGCGCCCGTGCTGCACGCCCTCGTGCACGGCGACCCGGCCCCCACGCCGGACGAACTCCGCGACGAGCTCGCCACGTTGATCATGGCCGGGTTCGAGACGACCAACGACTCCGTCGTCTGGGCGAGCGTGCTGCTCGCCCAGCACCCCGAGGCCGCCGAGCGGGCCCGGGCCGAGGCCGAGGCGGCCTTCGCCACCACCCCGGCCGGGCTGGCCCGGATGGAGGCCCTGTCGTACACGAACGCCGTGGTCCGCGAGGCCCTGCGGCTGTACTCGCCGGTCTGGCTCACCAGCCGCGACGCCACCGAGGACATGGAGTTCGGCGGCTATCTCATACCGGCCGGCACCACGGTCACCGTCAGCCAGTGGGTCAACCACCGCGACCCCCGCTACTGGGAGGACGCCGAGGAGTTCCGCCCCGAGCGCTGGCTCGGCAGCGGACCCAAGGCCGTACCGCGCGGCTCGTACTTCCCCTTCGGCCTCGGCCCCCGGGTCTGCGTCGGCGCCGCCGTCGCGACCACCGAGACCGTGCACATCGTCGCCGACATCTGGCGCCGCTTCCGGCTGGAGCTGATCCGCCCCGAGCGCATCACCCCCCGCCCGGCCCTCGCCCTCCAGCCGATGGGCGTGGAGGTCGTGCCGCGCGCCTGGTGATCAGGCGCCGTCCCGGCCCTCCGCGCCCTCCGGCGGCACGACCCGCCGCTCCTCGGCGAAGTGACAGGCCGACGGGTGCGCGGGCGAGCCGCCCTCCTGACGGAACCACTCCGGCACCGCCAGCTCCGGCACCTCCACCACGCACCGCTCCTGCGCCTTCCAGCAGCGGGTGCGGAAGCGGCAGCCCGACGGCGGATGCGCGGGCGAGGGCACGTCCCCCGACAGCAGGATCCGCTCCCGCCGCGCCCGCGCCGCCGGGTCCGGCATGGGCACGGCCGACAGCAGCGCCTGGGTGTAGGGATGCGTCGGGTGCTGGTAGATCTGGGTGTCGGTGCCGATCTCGGCGAGCCGCCCGAGGTACATCACCGCGACCCGGTCGGAGATGTGCCGCACCACGGACAGGTCGTGCGCGATGAAGACGTAGGACAGCTCGAACTCGTCCTGGAGCTTCTCCAGCAGATTGACCACCTGCGCCTGGACGGAGACGTCCAGCGCGGAGACGGGCTCGTCGCAGATGATGATCTCCGGGTTGAGCGCCAGGCCGCGCGCGATGCCGATGCGCTGCCGCTGACCGCCGGAGAACTGGTGCGGGTAGCGGTTGATGTACTCCGGGTTCAGACCGACGACGTCCAGGAGTTCCTGGACCTTCCGCCGACGGTCGCCCTTCGGGGCCACCTCGGGGTGGATCTCGTACGGCTCCCCGATGATGTCGCCGACCGTCATCCGGGGGTTGAGCGAGGTGTACGGGTCCTGGAAGACCATCTGGATGTTGCGGCGCACGGCCTTGAGCGCCTTGCCCGACAGATCGGCGATGTCCTCGCCCTTGTACAGGATCCGCCCGGCCGTCGGCCGCTCCAGATGGACCAGCAGCTTCGCGACCGTCGACTTGCCGCAGCCGGACTCCCCCACGATGCCCAGCGTCTCGCCCCGCCGCAGCCCGAAGGAGACCCCGTCGACCGCCCGGACCGCGCCCACCTGCTTACGGAAGACGATCCCCCGGTTCACTGGGTAGTGCTTGACGAGGTCCCGTACCTCCAGAATCTCCTCGCCTTCAGCTCTCATCGAGGGTGTCCTTCCAGAAGTGGCAGGCGCTGGCCCGGCCCGGGCCCACGGTGAACAGCGGCGGCCGGTCCGTACGGCAGACGTCCTGGGCGCGGGGGCAGCGCGGGTTGAACGGACAGCCGGGCGGGATGTCGGTCAGGCTGGGCGGCAGGCCCTTGATCGCGTAGAGCTCCCGGCCCTTCTGGTCCAGGCGCGGGATCGAGTCCAGCAGGCCACGGGTGTACGGATGCGCGGGCGCCGCGTACAGCTCGTGCACGGGCGCGGTCTCCACGATCCGGCCCGCGTACATCACCGCGATCCGGTCGGCGACGTCCGCGACCACGCCCAGGTCGTGGGTGATCAGGATCAGACCCATGTTGTACTCGCGCTGGAGCTCCGCGAGCAGATCCATGACCTGCGCCTGCACCGTCACATCGAGCGCGGTCGTCGGCTCGTCCGCGATGATCAGGTCCGGCTCCAGGGCCAGCGCCATCGCGATCATGATGCGCTGACGCATACCGCCCGAGAACTGGTGCGGATAGTCCCGCAGCCGTTCCTGCGCGGCCGGGATCCGTACCCGGTCCATCAGCTGCGCGGCCCGCGCGCGGGCGTCCTTACGGGTCATCCCCTGGTGCACCACGTACATCTCGGCGAGCTGCGCCCCCACGGTCATCACGGGGTTCAGGGACGACAGCGCGTCCTGGAAGATCATCGCGATCTTCGCGCCGCGCAGTCTGCGCCGGGACTCGGCCCCCATCGTCAGCAGGTCCTCGCCCCGGAAGAGCACCTCGCCGCCGGTGACGAACCCCGGCGGCGAGTCGAGGATGCCCATCACCGCCTGGGCGGTCACCGACTTGCCCGAGCCCGACTCGCCGAGCACGGCCAGCGTCTCGCCCGCCGCCACGCTGTACGTCACGCCGTTGACCGCCTTGGCCACCCCGTCCCGGGTGCGGAACTCCACCCGCAGATCGCTCACGTCCAACAGATTCTTCGGCTGCGCCGGGGTCTCCTGGGTCAGCTGCTGATCCATCCGTCGCTCCATCCCGCCGGGTCTCAGCGCAACTTGGGGTCGAGGGCGTCGCGCACCGCGTCGCCGAGCATGATGAACGCGAGCACCGTGATGCTCAGGGCTCCCGCCGGCCACAGCAGCATGTGCGGGGCGTTGCGGATCTGGGTGGAGGCGTTGGAGATGTCGATCCCCCAGGAGACCGTTGGCGGCTTGAGGCCGACGCCCACGAACGACAGCGTCGCCTCCAGGGCGATGTACGTGCCCAGCGCGATGGTCGCCACGACGATGACCGGGGCCACCGCGTTGGGCGCGATGTGCCGCAGCAGCATCCGTCTGTTGCCGGCCCCGAGCGCCCGCGCCGCCTGGACGTAGTCGTGCTGCTTGGCCGTGACGACCGAGCCGCGCGCGATCCTGGAGATCTGCGGCCAGCCCAGCAGCACGATGAAGCCGACCACCGGCCACACCGAGCCGCTGGTGACCACGGAGAGGAAGACCAGCCCGCCGAGGATGATCGGGATGCCGAAGAAGATGTCGGCGATCCGGGACAGCAGCCCGTCCCACCAGCCCCCGAAGAACCCGGCCAGCCCGCCCAGCACACTGCCGAGCAGCGCCGCCCCGGTCGTGGCGCAGACCCCGACGGCGATCGAGGCGCGCGCGCCGTGGACCGTGCGGGTGTAGACGTCGCAGCCCTGGGTGTCGAAGCCGAAGGGGTGGCCGGGCTGTGAGCCCTGGCCCGCCTTGGCCAGGTTGCAGCTGAGGGGGTTGCCGCTCGCGATGAGGCCGGGCCAGATCGCGATCAGCACCAGGAAGACGATGACCAGCCCGGAGACGAGGAAGACGGGGTTGCGCCGCAGGTCGTGCCAGGCGTCGGACCACAGGCTGCGGGCCCTGCCGTCGGCGCCGCCGGGGGGCGGCTCCTTCTCCAGGGACTCGCCCTCGCTGGTGGCCAGCGTCATGGCGCCGCCGTCGCCGGGGGTGATGGCCGCCTGGGGATCGAGCTTCGGGTCGAAGGGGTCAGGCATAGCGGATCCTCGGGTCGAGCACGGCGTAGAGGAGATCGACGAGCAGGTTCGCCAGCAGGAAGACGATGACCAGGACGGTCACGAAGCCGACGACGGTCGGCGAGTTCTGCCGCAGGATGCCCTGGTAGAGCTGGTAGCCGACGCCGTGGATGTTGAAGATCCGCTCGGTGACGATGGCGCCGCCCATCAGCGCGCCGATGTCGGTGCCGATGAAGGTGACGACGGGGATCAGCGAGTTGCGCAGCAGATGCCGGGTCACCACCCGGCGCCGGGGCAGCCCCTTGGCCACGGCCGTACGGACGTAGTCGGCGCGGGAGTTCTCGGCGATGGACGTGCGCGTCAGCCGGGTGACGTAGGCGAGCGAGGTCAGGGCGAGGACCAGGCCCGGCAGGATCAGCTCGTCGAACGGCGCGGCCGGGGAGACGGACGGGGAGACCCACGCCCATTTCACGCCCAGCAGGTACTGGAGCACATAGCCGCTGACGAAGGTGGGGATGGACACCACGATCAGGGTGAGCAGCAGCACGGAGGTGTCCACCGAGCGCCCGCGCCGCAGTCCGCTGAGGACACCGAGGGTGATCCCGACGAGGATCTCGAAGAGCAGCGCGACGACGGTCAGCCGCAGGGTCACCGGGAAGGCGCTCTTCATCAGCTCGGTGACCTTCATGCCGTTGAAGGCGGTGCCGAAGTCACCGGTGAGGATCTGCCCCATGTAGTGCAGGTATTGCTTCCACAGCGGCTCGTCGAGGTAGAGGTCCTTGCGGATCCGCGCGGCGGTCGCTGGGTCGGGGGCCTTGTCGCCGAACAGCGCGGCGATGGGGTCACCGAGGGCGTAGACCATGAAGAAGATCAGGAACGTGCTGCCGATGAACACCGGGATCATCTGGAGCAGCCGCCGGATCACATACCGTCCCATGGGGGCTCCGGGGGGTTCGTACGTAAGGAAGGGGCGTCCGGGCTTCCGGGTACGGTCAGCCGACCTTGATCCGGTCGTAGACGGGCACGCTGAACGGATTGAGCATCACATCGGAGAGATTGGCGGAATAGCCGGCGCTGCCGTTCTGGTACCAGAGCGGGATGGCCGGCATCTGCTCGGCGAGGATCTTCTCCGCGTCCTGGAACTTCCCGACCGCCTTCTCCTGGTCGCTCTCGGCATTGGCCTCGTCGACGAGCTTGTCGAAGTCCGGGTCGCTGAACTTCCCGTAGTTGGACGAGGCGTTGGAGTAGTAGAGCGGCTGGAGGAAGTTCTGGATCAGCGGGTAGTCCATCTGCCAGCCCGAGCGGAACATCCCGGTCATCCGGTGCTGGGAGATCTGGTTGCGGAAGTCCGCGAAGGTGCCGACGGGGTTGACGACGCAGGCCTTGTCCATGGCGAGGGCGTTGTTGATGCTGTTGCAGACGGCGTCCATCCACACCCGGTGCGAGCCGGTGTCGACGTTGGAGGTGATGGTCACCTGCCCGCCGGGCAGCCCGCCGCCCTCCTGGATCAGCTTCTTCGCCCGCGCGGCGTCGAAATCGCAGGCGTCACCGCACACACCTTCCTTGTAGCCGCCCTCGGACTTCAGGACGGGCGAGGACCAGTCGGTCGCCGGGGTGCGGGTCTTCTGGTAGATCTGCTCGGTGATCTCCTTGCGGTTGATCGCCATGGAGATGCCCTTGCGGACCTTCTCCATCCCGGCCTTGGACCACTTCGCGTCGTACATCGGGAAGACGACGGTCTGGATGATGCCGGCGGGCTGGTTGATGTACCGGTCACCGAGGTCGTTCTTGACGTTCTTGAGCTGGGCGGCCGGGACGTCGTCGACGAGGTCGAGATTGCCCGCCTGGAGGTCGGTGTAGGCGGTGTTGTTGTCGGTGTAGACGCGCAGCTCGACGCCCTCGTTCTGCGCCTTGTCGTCGCCCGGGTAGCCCTCCCATTTCTTGAGGTTCAGAGCGGACCCCTTGGCGTAGGAATCCACCATGTACGGGCCGTTGCCGACCGGCTTCTTCAGCCAGTTGTCGTGGTCGTCGAAGAACGCCCGGGGCAGCGGGGAGAAGGCCTGGTAGCCGAGGGTCTGCGGCCAGGTGGAGAACTTCTGGTTGAGCTTGACGGTGAAGGTCCGGTCGTCCTTGACCACCAGCCCGGACATGGTCTTGGCCTTGGCCGAGCCGCTGTCGGGGTGGACCTCGTCATAGCCCTCGATGGTGGCGAAGAAGGGGGCGTTGTTCTGCTTGTTGTCGACGAGGGCCGCGTAGTTCCACGCGTCGACGAAGGATTTGGCGGTCACTTTCTCGCCGTTGGAGAAGGTCCAGCCGTCCTTGAGGGTGACGGTGAAATTCTGCTGGTCGGACGTGTCGATCTTCTCGGCGAGCACGTTCTTGGCGGCGCCGGTCTTGGGGTCGTACTCCTTGAGCCCCCGGAAGATCATGGCCAGCACCTTGCCGCCCTGCACCTCATTGGTATTCGCCGGCTCCAGCGGATTCTGCGGATCCCCCCAGGAGGCCCGCACCACCCCGGCCCCACCGCCGCCACCCCCGCCGCATCCCGACGCCACGAGCGCGACCGCGAGCGTCGTCGCCGTCGCACAAACGGCCCACTTGGCGCGCCTGCCTCCACGCATGGAGTGCCTCCCTCAAGGTCCCGAGCCAAATCCCAGCCATATCCCAAGCCACGCTTAGGCCCACATAACACCCCATGAGGTGACGAAAAGCGCCCTTCTGGCGGCCGTCCGCGCGCGATCCGACGCGGAATCCGCCCGAATGCGCGAGCGCTCGCCGCGCCGGGGCCGCGTGCGCGGTGCCGAGCCGCCGAGGGGGCGGGGCCGGGGCGTCCACCGGGAGCCGGTGGGGCTGCTTTCAGCCTGTCGATTCGCAACAGTGCGGTCCCCGTTCTGCCACAGGCTCGTGACACCTGCCGCCTCTGAACTGCACTTTCTTTACTTCTCGCACACAACTCCGATAGACATGCGTACTAGTGACGGCGTGACAGTCGGCCGAATCACGTAGGGCCGCTGACACGTCAGCAACGGGGGCAGGGGGAACTTTCGTGACGGCTTGGGACATCAAACCGTCCGCGGTGAGTGGCGTGCTCACCAAGTGCGGAACGGCTGCCGAGGGGTTGTCGAAGGCGGGTCAGGCGGTGCAGAAGTCACTGCCGGCCGCCGCGACGGCAGCGGGCACGATCAGCGGCATGTACTGCGGTGAGGCACCGAGCGGACCGGTCGCGGGGGCGCTGGCCGAGTTCGCCAACGCGTGGGGCAAGGACGTCGCCTACGTGGCCCAGCGCACTGCCAACTCCCTGACCGGGGCCAAGACGGCCACTGAGGAGTACATCAAGGGCGACCTGAAGATGGCGGCGGACGCGCACAACGAGGCGCTCAAGGAGCCCAAGATCGACATGCCGGGTCAGGGGAAGAAGTGAGCGACAAAGACCTCATCGTCCCCTCGGGCATACCCCAGTTCACGGGCGATCTGGAGACCCTGGAGACCGAGTCCAAGTCCCTGGCCACCAACGCCAAGCTCTTCCGTGACTCCGGCGCCGCCGTCCACACCCAGTTCCAGGGGCTCTCGGCCTGCTACAAGGCGCCCGAGGCGGACAAGCTGTTCGCCACCACCCAGCCCGTCGCGACCAAGTCCGACGGCTTCGCGGACGACCTCGAAAAGGTCTCCTCGGCGCTGACCGCCTACGCCGGCGAAGTACGCCCCCTGAAGGACAAGCTCAAGAGCCTCAAGGACGACGCCTTCGCGTTCGTCGACAGCCTCGAGGGCGATGACGACTGGCGCGAGGACCAGAAGAAGGTCGACCGCAACAACAACCTCTGGCACAGCGTCAACGCCACCGTCGCCGCCTTCCACGCCGCCGAGCGCGCCTGCCACGACAAGATCGTCGCCCTGGTGAAGGGCACGCCCCTCATCGCCGACGACGGCTCCCACAAGCCGAACATGTACGGCTACAAGGCGAGCGACCTCGACCACGCCGAGGAAACGCCCTGGGGCAAGTTGGCCGAGCGCGAGTACACCGGCATCGAGTGGCTGGGCCACCAGATCAAGAGCTTCGTCTGGGACGGCTTCATCGTCGACGGCGTCTGGGGCACGATCAAGGGCCTCGGCACCCTGGTCGGCACCGACGGCTGGGACGCCGCGGGCCAGGCCTGGACGGGCCTCGCCAAGCTGGCCACCGGTCTGGCCATCACGGCCACCCCGCTCGGCGCCGCCTACTGGATGGCCCCCGAGGACAAGCTGCCGAGCTGGCTGCGGGACTCCCGCACGGCGGTGAAGGAGACCGGCAAGGCCCTCATCGCCTACGACCAGTGGGGCAAGAACCCCGCCCGCGCGGCCGGTGGCGTCACCTTCAACGTCCTCACCACGGTCTTCACCGGGGGCGCCGGAGGAGTCGCGAAGGGCGGAGCCGCCGCGAAGGCGATCTCCGTGGCCGGCAAGGTGAGCCGTGTGGTCGACCCGATCACCTATATCGGCAAGGCCGGGAAGTTCACCTTCGTCAAGGTCGGCGACCTCATGGCGAGCCTGAAGTCGCTGAACCCGGGTGCCTCGTTGCGCATCGCGGGCGACACGTTCAAGCTGGCCGACGAGCTCGCGGCGGCCAAGCTGCCGGAACGCCCCGCCGGCGTGCCCGACGAGGCGGCGGCCTTCGTCGACAGCAAGGGCCGCCCGGTCTACCTGAACCCGAAGACCGGCGAGCTCTTCGACGAGACCGGCAAGGTCAAGCAGCCCGCCGAGGACGTCCCGAAGGAGGGCTCGGCAGCGGAACGCGCCGCCGAGGCGGAGAAGGCCCGTACGCCCGAGGCGGAGAAGGTCCTGGTGGGCGCGGGTGCCCGCGCGGGTTCCGACGTCACGGCCTCGGCGGGGCGCGTCGGCGACAACGCGGCGGGCGGCGCGGCACGCGACGTCCCGGGTGGAACGGGCAGCCGGGTCCCCGGCGGTACTGCTCACGACCTGGGGCAGGGCCCCTCGGCGAGCCACGGGTCGCCGGGCACGGGTGGGGGTGGTGGCGGTGGTGGGCACTCCACGCCGCACACGGGTGGCGGCGGTGGCCACGATGTGCCGGGCTCCGGTACGGGTGGGCATGCCTCCGGTGGGCACGGTTCCAGTGGGCACGGCGACACCCCGCCGCGCGACGGCGACCACGGCAACGGCACCGGTCACGACGCACCCTCGGGCAACCCCCACGAGCCGGACGGCGCACACGGCTCCAAGCCGGAAGGCACGGACAACGCCGGTCCCGGCGGTGCTCACGGCGCCGACGGCGGTACGCCGCCGCACACCCCCGCACCGGCCCGCCGGCCGGTCGGTGACTTCGTCCCCGGCTCGGGAAAGGATCTCACTCCGGAGCAGCTCCAGGAAGGGCTGCAGAAGGCCCTCGACGGCGACTACGCAGGGCTGAGGATCAAGGTCGACGGCGTATTCCCCATGGACAACCAACTGGGCTGGAGCGCACAGATAGTCGACCAGGCCGGGAACCCGGTGGGCAGGATGGACCGCGACTTCATCCGCAAGGAAGACGGTACGCTGGCCGTCAAGCACAACATCATGAAAATCGACGACCCCGCCTATCGCGGAAAGGGCGTCGGGTCGGCCATCAGCAGGGACCTGGAGAACTGGTACCGGAAGTCCGGTGTCTCGGAAATCCAGCTCACGGCGGCCAAGGAGAACGGCGCCTACACCTGGGCCCGACGGGACTACGACTGGGTGCAGGAGAAGTCCGCAAAGAAGATCTTCAACCGCATCAATGTAAAGATGAAGGACCCCGAGTGGGACCTCTCCCCGGAGGAGCTCGCGGCCGCACAGGACATTGTGAACCGCGCGCGCAACAACCCGTTCGGAAGCCCCGACTACCCCACCCCGCGAGAGATCGCGAACATCGGGCGTGGGAGCGGCCGGGAGAACCCCTTCGGGAAGCGTGTACTCGTGGGTCAGCGTTGGGAAGGTAGGAAGCTGCTGTGACGGAGCGCGAGCCCGGCAAGCTGGAGCCGTCGGAGCCGGTGCACCCTCTGGTGACCAAGCGGCACCGGCTGTCATCGGAATGGTTCTACGAATTCTGCGCCAAGTACGGCGTGGACTATCCGGACGAGGCCACTCCCGAGCAGGAGGCGGAGTACGAGGCGGGCCTGGACGCGATCCACGCGCAGATCCGCGCGGAGTACGCCGCCGAGAAGGCGAAGCAGGACGACTGATGGTTGTCGGGCGCGGCTCGATCGAGCCGCGCCCGACGGCTCAGGGGTTGATCACGGGGACTCGTGCGTCACGCGCAGATGCACCCCCATGGCGGCGGTCAGCGCGGCGGCTTCCTGAACATCCCCGGCAGCCAGCGCGCGGGCACGCTTGCGCTTGATGTCCCGGCAGCCTTCACATTGGCGATCCGCCTTCGCAGACGCCGTCGCGACGGCCTCCCCGCTCACAGTCGACTCCGCGCGGCTTGGTCATTGACGTCGGCCACGCGTGCGCGCAGCGCGTCACTGGCGGTCGCCGGCGTCAGGTCGCACGGAAAGGCCTCCCACTCGCGCCCACCGGCGGGGTCTCGCAGTAACACCCGTCCGCAGATGACGTCCATGACCTCCCCGACCCGATCCCGCCGGGCGTCCAGCATCAGCGCCCCAACGGCGGGAAGCGGCGGCTGATCGTGCACGGTCACCGGGCGGCCACCTGCGACACTGGCCGTAGCGCTCAACGAAGGGGTGTTGAGACGGCCGATCGGCGGGAACAACGTGATGGCAGGGCAACTCGCACACTTGTTGGAGGTTGGCGAGCTGCCCAACGTCACGGTGAAGGTGGTCCCGTTCAACGCGGGACTGCACCTCGGCGTCATGTCCGGACCGTTCGGCATCCTGCGGTTCCCGATGAACGGGGACGGCAGCGAGTCGGAACCTCCCACCGTCTACGCAGACGGGTACACAGGAGACCTGTACCTGGACAAGCCCGGCGAGGTCGCACGCTATGACGCGGCGTTCCAGAACATCTGGGCCAAAGCGCTCAACGAGCAGGACTCAAGACATCTGATCTCTGAAGTGGCAGGAACTTATGGGCATAGATGATGGATCGGGCACGACATGGATCAAGTCCAGTCACAGCAACGGGCAGTCCGCTTGCCTGGAGGTCTGCTTCCTGGCCGGAGGAAGATCCCTCCCTGTCCGCGACAGCAAAAACCCCCACGGCCCAACCCTCCTCTTCGAAGCCGCCGCCTGGTCGGCGTTCATCGCCAGCCTGAAGGGCGGCTCCATCCCAGCGGGATGAAGCCCCCGTGCCCGTAACCCCGTTACAGGGGGGCAGCCCCCCGACCGCACACGGGGGATCAACCCATAGCGGGGAGCGCCCCCGCTCCCTAGCGTCGGGGCATGAGAAAACGGAATGCACTCACCGCCTTCACCCTCGCCCTCACCACCGCCGCCACAGGGACCGGCTTCGCCGCAGGTCCCAAGGGACCGGCTCCCGCGCAGCGGGACGGGTTGGAACGGTTCAAGGAGCAGAAGGTCGTCTGGGGCGCGTGCCAGGACGAGGAGCTGGCGGCGAGCGGGACCGAGTGCGCGCGGGTCACCGTGCCGCTGGACTACCGCGCCCCGGGCGGGCGGACGTTACAGATCGCGATCTCGCGCGTCAAGGCCGACGACAACGGCAAAGCGCGACGCGGGATACTCCTGACCAACCCGGGCGGCCCCGGCGGTCCCGGCCTGTCCATGCCGGCCACCCTGCGGAAGCAGCTCGGCGCCGAGGTGGCGGCGGCCTACGACCTCATCGGTATGGACGCCCGTGGGGTCGGCGAGAGCGGCCCGTTGGACTGCGGGCTGACCCGGGCGTCCTGGATCCGCTCGTCCGGAAGCGACCGGGCCGGATTCGACGCGAGCGTACGGCTCGCGCGACAGGACGCCCGTAAGTGCGGCGAGAAGTACCCCGACACCCTGGCTCACTACTCGACGCGCAACACCGCCCGCGACGTCGACATCGTCCGCGCCGCGCTCGGCGAGCGCCGGACCTCGTGGTTCGGCCAGTCGTACGGGACGACCCTCGGCTCCACCTACGCGCAGATGTTCCCTGAGAGAGTCGACCGTCTGGTCCTGGACAGCGCCCCGGACCCGGCCAAGTACGGCATGGGCATGATTCAGGACATGGGGCCCGCCAACGAGAAGGCCCTGGACGACTTCGCCGCATGGGCCGCGGCCCGCCACGCGCAGTACGGCCTCGGCGCCACGCCCGCCGCCGTCCGCGCCACCGTCGAAGGGCTCGCACGGCGGGCCCTGGGCGAGCCGATCAAGGTCGGCCCGTACCGGCTGGACGGGCACGACCTGCCCTTCCTGCTCCTCGACTTGGGCACGGACTCCCAGGACAACACCCGGTACGCCGAGGTCGTACGGAGCCTGCTCGACGCCGCCGACGGCAAGCCGGGCACCCCCCACCCGTACCTGCTCGACATGGTCAAGGAGCTGTCCGGCCCGGGGACCGCCGGGAGGAGCGCCGGCCTCTCCGCTCAGGTCGCGATTCTCTGCGCCGATGCCGCCATGCCCCGCGACCCCGACTGGTACTGGCGGGCCGTCGAACGCTCCCGCGCCGAGCAGCCGGTCTTCGGCCCGGTCGTCAACGGGCCCCTGCCGTGCGCCTTCTGGAAGGAGCGCCCCCGCGAGAGGCTGACGGAGATCGACAACAAGGTCCCCGCGCTCCAGCTCCAGGCGACCGGTGACACCCGCACCACCTATGAGGAGGGTCTCGCCATGCACCGGGCCATGCGTGGCTCGGTCCTGGTGACCGTTCCGACCCGTGCTCACGGCGTCGTCCGCTCCCGTACCGGGACCTGTGCGCACCAGGCCGTCGCCGACTACCTGGTGCGGGGCGCCCTGCCCGCGCGGGACATGACCTGCCGGCCCGCCGCCTGACCCGAGGCGCCTTTCCCCCTGGTCACGGACTCGCTCGCCCCATGTGCACCCATCACGCCACATGGCACGTAACCGCTTTGCACATACAACATGTTTTCGATAGACATGGATGCCATTCAGTGGGGGCTGTGTGGCAAGAGTGCACATTGGTGCGGGGAACGGGGATCTGGGGGATTTCATGACGGCTTGGGACATTGTTCCGTCCGAAGTGGGCGCGGTGCTCACGAGGTGCGGGAAGGCCGCTGAAGGGTTGTCGAAGGCAGGCCAGGCTGTGCAGAAGTCGCTGCCGGCCGCCGCGATCGCCGCCGGCACGATCAGCGGTATGTACTGCGGGAACGCCCCGAAGGGCCCGGTGGGCGCGGCGCTGGCCGAGTTCGGCTCGAAATGGGGCAAGGACCTGACCTATATCGCGAAGCGCACCACCATGTCTCTCACCGGAGCCCGGGAGGCCGCTCAGGCCTACATGGAGGGTGACTTGAAGATGGCGGCGAACGCACACAATGCGGCGCTCACGGAGCCCGTCATCAGGATGCCCGGGCAGGGGAAGAAGTGAGCGACCTCATCATTCCGACGGGCATACCGCAGTTCGTCGGCGAGTTAGGCACGCTGGAGAAAGAGGCCAAGTCCCTGGCCTCGAACGCCAAGCTGTTCCGGGACTCCGGCGCGAGCGTGCACTCCTCCTTCCAGGGTCTGTCGGCCTGCTACAAGGCCCCGGAAGCGGACAAGCTCTTTGCCACCACCGTCCCCGTCGCGACCAAGTCCGACGGGTTCGCTGACGACCTGGAAAAGGTCTCCTCCGCGCTGGACGCCTACGCGAGCGAAGTGCGCCCGTTGGTGGCCAAGCTCGCGAGCCTCAAGGAACAGGCCATCGCCTTCGTCGCAAGCGTCGAGAACGACGACGACTGGCGCAAGGACAAGAAGAAGACCGACCGCAACGACGAGCTCTGGCACAGCGTCAACGCCACCGTCGCCGCCTTCCACGCCGCCGAGCGCGCCTGCCACGACAAAATCGTCACGCTCGTCGCGAACGGCACGCCGCTGATTCCCGATGACGGCTCCCACAAGCCCAACATGTACGGCTACAAGGCCGGCGACCTCGACCGCGCCGAGGAGACCCCCTGGGGAAGCCTGGCCGAGCGGGAGTACACGGGCCTGGCTTGGCTGCGACACCAGGCCAAGAGCTTCCTGTGGGACGGCATCGTCATGGACGGGATCGTCGGCACCGCCAAGGGCGTGGGGACCCTGTTCGGCTCCGAGGGCTGGGGCAAGGCCGGTGAGGCATGGACGGGACTGGCCAAGCTGGCCACGGGCGTGGCCATCACCATGACGCCCCTGTCGGGTGCCTACTGGATGGCCTCCGACGACCAGCTGCCGGGCTGGTTCCGTGACTCCCGCACCACCATGAAGGGCGCCGGTAAGGCGTTCGTCGCCTACGACCAGTGGGGGAAGAACCCCGCACGTGCGGCCGGCGGGGTCACCTTCAACGTCCTCACCACCATCACCGGCGGCGCCGGGGCAGCCGCGAAGGGCGGAGCGGCGGCGAAGACGTTCGCCGCGGCGGGCAAGGTGGGCCGGCTCATCGACCCGATGACGTACGTCGGCAAGGCCGGGAAGTTCACCTTCGTCAAGGTCGGCGATCTGATGTCGAGCCTGAAGACGTTGAACCCCGGGGCGTCTTTGCGTGTCGCGGGGGAAACGTTCCGTCTTGCAGACGAGGCCACGACGGCCAGGCTGGCGGAGCGGCCTGCGGGCCTGCCCAAGGACGTGGCGGAGTTCGTCGACAACAAGGGCCGCCCGGTCTACCTGAACCCGAAGACCGGGCAGCTCTTCGACGAGCACGGCAAGGTGAAGCAGCCGGCGGAATCCGTTCCGAAGGAGGGGTCGGCGGCGGAGCGGGCTGCGGAGGTCGAGCGCACCCGCGCGCCCGAGCAGAAGCGGGTCGGGCAGCAGCCTGCCATGGCCGGGGCACATGCGGGATCCGATGGCGCCGCATCAGTGGGCCGCAGCGGCGGCCACACCTCAAGCCACGAACCGCCTGCCAGGTCGGGGCGCGGCGGCATCCCTGAGCGCAATGGTCTGCCTGACCGCGGTGGTCATTCCCATGCCGCCGACAACGGGACGGATGCAACAAGGTCTGGGAGCCCCGGGGCGGGTGAAGGACGCGGAGGCGGTCGCGCAAACGGCCCCGGTGCCCACGACGCGGGTCACGCCCCCGACAACGGAACCGCCGGTGCAGCCGACAGCGGCACGCATGTCAGTCGACCAGATCGCGGTGGCAGCGGGGCTGAGGCTGGCCACGGGCATAACAGGGCCAGCGGTGGACGTGGTGACGGAAGCAACCCGTACGCCGGAATGACCGATCACGAGATCATGCGCAAGCAGGTCGACCGCGCCAACAACGAGCCGGGGTACTACGAGAAGTACTACAGGAAAGACACCGGATACCGGAAGGACCAGTACCTCGCTGACGAGAGCGGCAAGGTCCCTCCGCAACTGGTGGAGGATCCGACCGCAGTGGGGAGATCGGTTGGGACTGAAGGTAACCGAGTGCGCTGGATACCCAAGTCGGACGCGCCACCCCCTATTCCGCCGAAACGGCTCGGGGACGCCATCCCCGGGACCAGATCAATGGTCCCGCCCGAGAATCTCCCCAAACTCGACGATGCCGCCAAGTCTCGCCATGACGCCATTCAATTGGACACGGCCGCTAGAAACGAACTGGCGGCAGCCGAAAAGGCACATGACGGCAATCCGACTTCGGATACCAAGCATGCCCTACAAGAGGCAGATAAGATCTACAAGCTGCACCACAACGAGATGGGGAATAAAAGCGAGAAATTTGGCGAGGCCGTGGCGGAGCACGGCGTAATAGCCAAGCATTACCCAGGCTATTCAAAAGAAACGCTACACGGCCCCAAGAACGGAAACGACCAGTTCGATCAAGTATGGAGACGTCCGGACGGCAGATTCGTCGTGGTCGAGGCAAAGAGCAGCTCGACAACCCCAATAAACAGCCGCCGACTACCCGACAAGCGGAGAGCGGAACAGGGGAGCCGAGAATACTTCGAGGACATCCTAGCAAAAATGCAGGAACGGGGAGCCACTATCGAGAGCGAGGCTAGGCTCGCACGTGATTTGCGTCGCGCCTTGAAGGCGAACAAGGTAGAATACATCATGGTCAAGGGGAAGCCCAACGGCGACACATTCAACGGCTACATCCTACAGAAATTCGACATCGGCCAATAATCGAGGAGCCTGGTGGTCACACACGTAAGTCGTCACAATTTCCCCGCGATCCCTCCGGCCAGTGTGGAATTTCTACAGGAGGATGTCAGGGAATCCATTGACGACCTCGAGCAGGCGCCGCGCATGTTCGGCATGGCCCTAAACTCCAGCCTGACGTACCTGCGGACCCGTTGCGCCCTGGACCCGGACGCCCAGTACATCGACACCTGGGAAGCCACGGTGACGGCCATGCAGGTGGGATCTGCGCTGTTCGCTTCGGCAAGTGCAACCGAAGGGGCTGCAACGTACCGCATCGATCACAAGTTGCGGACCATTCCTGCCACCGGACCCCAATTCTACAGTGACGCGAGCAATTGGCTCACCGCATTCTGGCTTGCTATCGTCTGCCGCGACCAGGACCGCATGACTCAACTGTGTGAGATTCCCGTCGACCTCCTGCGCGCTGCGGGGGAATACGACGAGTACATCTACCACTGGGTCGATTCGCTTCAAACATACTGGCTCGAAAATCCGGGGCTGGTCGAAAAACTCACCATAGCGATCGATACCTCTCATCCGGACGTCGCCCAGATTGCTGACCGAGACCTACTGAACAAGGTCCTATACCAACCGATCGCCCTTTTCCACCGCTTCCTGCGCCAAGACCACGAAGGCTTCAACCGAACCTTGGTGGAGGCCCTCGAATTGCACAGGGATTACTGGACTGCGGATGAGGAACGAGAGCGTAGCGTCAGCGGCATGCTTGCGCTTGGCCCGTTGGCCATCGCGTGTCTGGCATACGACGCCGGCCGCCCGATCGAGGTTGAGTCCGGCTATCTCCCTAACTGCCTCCTCAAGCGGAATTGGCTCGGCGAGTTCCCCACATAGCGACAGTCGGCTGCCTAGCGCCATACGACCAGAGAGGGAAGCGAAGAACTGGCCGGGAGCCGGCGAGACAGCGTCGCGCTGCCTCGTCTCGTGGCCCTGAAAGATTTCCAACAAGGCGCATCACCTGGCAAGGCGCGGGCCTGAACGGCCTTGTAGGGCGCAGGAGCAGCTGCAGCCTTCACCAAACGGTTGCATACACGGCCCGCAGCTCAGAGACCCCTGCTACTCATTCGCGCACAATTGGACGAAACTTGAAAGACGTCATAGCCCTCACCCCCAACATGCCCGACTCCTGGGCCGTGTTGGCCGGGCTCTACGCGGGTGGGCCCGAACTCCAGGCCAGTAGCGGGCACGACGGTGCCGTCATCCAGTTGCACACCGCGGACGGCCGGCCGCTCGTCTCGCTGGAGGCGCCGCTGCTCGTGCACGTGGCCGGCGAGGCCGAGCGGCTGCTCGGGGGTGAGGTCAAGGCACCCCCCGTGCCGTACTGGTGGTCCGAGGTGCGGGCCTCCACCGCCGTGCCGGAGGCGGGGCCGCTGGCCGGGTCCGTCGCCGGGCGGCTCACCGCGCTGCTCGGTGGGAGCGTGTGGCCCGCCGAGGCCGCCACCACCGACGTCGTCAGGACGGCCACCGCCGCGGAAGCCGTCGCCGCCACCGGTGACGACGACGCCCTCACCGTGGACGTCCTCACCGACTCCACCGCCGTGGTCCTGGCCGACCGGCCCGTTCTCGCGCTGACGGCCTGGCTGTCCGCGATCCTGCGGAAGGTCACCGACGCCGGGCTCGCGCTGCACATCGTCACCCCGGCCCACGTGCGGCTCAGCCTGCCCCTGCGTACCGCTCTGGCCGGGGCTCCCAACCGCTGGGTCGTGCAGGATCCCGAGTGCGGTTACTACGACGGGCTCTCCGGTGCCGTCCTGCACTGGCAGCACGGCACCTTCACCCCCGTCGTCGACGAAGCCGGGGAGCGGTCCGCGGCCAAGGTCTTCACCGAGAACGCCCCCGCCACCGAGCGACAGCTCGGCGTCGCGTTCCGCGTCACGCACCGGCCCGACGACAGCCTCGTGCTCGGCCGTTCCCTGGAAGCCGCCTGGGCCGCGCTCACCGGGGCCGCGCCCGCCGGGTGGGGAACCGCCGAGCCCGTCAACCTCCGGTGGTCCACCGGGCAGTTGACGGACCTCGCCCGGGGCCGTGCGCCCGAGCCCACCCATCTGCTGGCCGTCGGGCATCCCGACCGCCCCGCCATCGCCACCCACCGCGTCACCCGCACCCCCGACGGCGTCGCGGAGGACATCACCCTCACACTCGGCTACGGCGAGGACGAGGCCCCGCCCCTCGACGCGATCGAGCCTCTCGCCAGGGCCCTCGCCGCCGAGCACGGCCTCACCTCCATGCTCGTCACGCTGCGCCGGGCCCGCCGGGACCTCGCCGTCCCGCCGCACTTCGAGGCACCGCCCATTCCCGTCTCGTTCACCCTCGGCGCCGACGACGTCCACACCATCGGCCTCGACCACGCCCGCCGCCCGCCCGTCGAGCTCCGGCCCGTACCCCTCGGCCCGACGGCCCGGCCCGCCCTGTACTACCCGCTCGGTGACGGCACCGACGCTCAGGCCTGGACCGTCCTCCAACAGCTCGGCACCCACCTCCAGGTCGACCCGGCGAACTGACGAGGGCGCCCGGGCGCCCCCGCGCAACGACAAAGCGGGGGCTCCCCCGGACATGACATCCGGAAGAGCCCCCGCCCCGGCCGAGCGCCGAGCCAAACGCCGAGCGCGAGCGACTACGCCGCGCCCACCACCTGCTTCTCCTCCGCGAAGTGGCACGCGGATTCATGCGCCGCCGGAGTCTGCTTGCCCACGAAGACCTCGGGGATCGCCAGCAGCGGGGTCTCCTCCGCGCAGCGGTCCTCGGCCTTCCAGCAGCGGGTGCGGAAGCGGCAGCCCGACGGCGGGTTCGCCGGGGAGGGCACGTCGCCGGTCAGGATGATCCGCTCCCGGTGCTGGCGGGCGTCGGGGTCGGGGACCGGGACGGCCGACAGCAGCGCCTGGGTGTAGGGGTGCGTCGGGTGCTCGTAGATCTCCGTGTCCGTGCCGATCTCGGCCATCTTGCCGAGGTACATCACGCCGACCCGGTCGGAGATGTGCCGCACGATGGACAGGTCGTGCGCGATGAAGACATAGGAGAGGTTGAACTCGTCCTGGAGCTTCCCCATCAGGTTGATGACCTGTGCCTGCACCGAGACGTCCAGCGCCGAGACGGGCTCGTCGCAGATGATGATCTCCGGGTTGAGGGCCAGGCCGCGCGCGATGCCGATGCGCTGGCGCTGGCCGCCGGAGAACTGGTGCGGGTAGCGGTTGATGTACTCCGGGTTCAGACCGACGACGTCCAGGAGTTCCTGGACCTTCCGCCGGCGGTCGCCCTTCGGGGCCACCTCGGGGTGGATCTCGTAGGGCTCCCCGATGATGTCGCCGACCGTCATGCGGGGGTTGAGCGAGGTGTACGGGTCCTGGAAGACCATCTGGATGTTGCGGCGCACGGCCTTCAGGGCGCGGCCGGACAGCTTGGTGATGTCCTGGCCCTTGTAGAAGACCTCGCCCGACGTGGCCGTCTCCAGCGTCATCAGCAGCTTGGCGACCGTGGACTTGCCACAGCCGGACTCGCCGACGATGCCGAGCGTCTCGCCCTGGTAGAGGTCGAAGGAGATCCCGTCGACCGCCTTGACCGCGCCGACCTGCCGGCGGAAGAGGATGCCCTGCGTCAGCGGGAAGTGCTTGACGAGGTTGCGGACCTGGAGGATCGGCTCGCCGCGCTCGACCGGGGCGTCGAGGACGGCCTCGACCTCGGCGGTGGTGCTGGCGTCGGTGTGCACGACCTCGGTGACGTTCGGCGTCGCGTCGGCCACGGCCTCGCCCTTCCCGCCGGAATTCCCGCCGGACACTCCGCCGGGCTTGTTGCCGGACCCGCCGGTGGACTCAGCCATGGATCGTCTCCTTCCAGAAGTGGCACGCGCTGCCGCGGCCCGGCATCGCCGCGCCGTCCGGCTCCGCGACCTGGTGCAGCTGCGGGACGTCGGTGCGGCAGACGTCCTGCGCCTTGACGCAGCGCGGGTTGAAGGCACAACCGGCGGGGATCCGCGTCAGGTTGGGCGGCAGGCCCTTGATCGCGAAGAGCTCCTGGCCCTTCTGGTCCAGGCGCGGGATCGAGTCCAGCAGGCCACGGGTGTACGGGTGCGCGGGGCGCTTGTACAGCTCGTGGACCGGCGCGGTCTCGACGATCCGGCCCGCGTACATCACCGCGATCTTGTCGGCGACGTCCGCGACGACACCGAGGTCGTGGGTGATGAGGATCAGGCCCATGTTGAACTCGCGCTGGAGCTCCGCGAGCAGATCCATGACCTGCGCCTGCACCGTCACGTCCAGGGCCGTCGTCGGCTCGTCCGCGATGATCAGGTCCGGCTCCAGGGCCAGCGCCATCGCGATCATGATGCGCTGACGCATACCGCCCGAGAACTGGTGCGGATAGTCGCCCACCCGCTCCTTCGCGGCCGGGATGCGCACGCGGTCCATCAGCTCGATGGCCTTGGCCTTGGCGTCCTTCTTGGACAGGCCCTGGTGCACCCGGTACATCTCGCCGAGCTGGTAGCCGACGCTCAGGACGGGGTTGAGCGAGGACAGCGCGTCCTGGAAGATCATGGCGATCTTCCGGCCGCGGATCTGCCGCCGCTCCTCGCCCGACATGGTGAGCATGTCCTGGCCGCGGTAGAGGATCTGGCCCTGCGGGATCTTGCCGGGCGGCATGTCGAGGATGCCCATGATCGCCTGTGCGGTCACGGACTTGCCCGAGCCGGACTCGCCGAGCACGGCCAGGGTCTCGCCGGCGTCGACGGTGTAGTTCACACCGTTGACCGCCTTGGCGACACCCTCGCGGGTGTGGAACTCCACGTGCAGGTCGCGGACTTCGAGCAGCGGTGTGCTCGCGTCGTCGGCCGAACGGGGTTCGGGGACGTTCGCGGTCTTCTCAAGAGTGGTCACGGTTACGCCTCCCTCAGCGCAGCTTGGGGTCGAGGGCGTCGCGCACCGCGTCGCCGAGCATGATGAACGCGAGCACCGTGAGGCAGAGCATGCCGGCGGGGAAGAACATGACGTGCGGGGCGTCCCGCAGTGCGTCCTTGGCGTCCGAGATGTCGATGCCCCACGAGATCGTCGGGTCGGCGAGGCCGAGACCGAGGTACGACAGCGTGGCCTCGGCGGCGATGTAGCCGCCCAGGGCGATCGTGGCGACGACGATGACGGGGGCGATCGCGTTCGGCAGGATGTGCCGGAACAGGATCCGCCCGGTGCCCGCGCCGAGCGCGCGAGCGGCCGTCACATAGTCGGACTGCTTGGTGGTGATCACCGAACCGCGCATGACGCGGGCGATCTGCGTCCAGCCGAGGAAGGCCATGGACCCGGCCACCACCCACAGCTCCCGGTCGGTGAACGAGGTCAGGATGACCATGGCACCGAGGAAGAAGGGGATGCCGAAGAAGATGTCGGTGAAGCGGGACAGCACCGAGTCGATCCAGCCGCCGTAGTAACCGGCGAGCATGCCGATCAGTCCGCCGAGGACCGTGACCGCGATGGTGACGAGCACACCGACGCTGATCGAGGCGCGGGCGCCGTAGATGACACGCGCGTAGATACTGCGGCCCTGCTTGTCGTAGCCGAACCACTCGGGCGAGAAGACGTGGCCCCACTCCGGCTTGGACATGAAGTGGTTCGTCAGGTCGCCGCTGCGCGGGTCCACGCTGGTGAACAGCGTGGGGGCGATCGCCATCACCAGCAGCAGCACGATCAGCAGCGCGGAGATGACGAAGAGCGGATTGCGGCGCAGCTGCTGCCAGGCGTCGCTCCACAGGCTGCGCGGCTTCCCGGTGGAGGGCACCGCGGGCACGTTCGCCGCGACCGTCTCGTCCGAGGTGAGGACGGTGTCGGAGGCGGCCGGGGTCTTGGTCACGTCAGGCATACCGGATCCTCGGGTCCAGGACCGCGTAGAGCAGGTCGACGATCAGGCTGGTGAACAGGAAGACGATGACCAGGACGGTGACGATCCCGACGGTGGTCGTGCCCTCGCCCTGGCTGACCGCCCGGTACAGCTGCTGGCCGATGCCCTGCACATTGAAGATGCCCTCGGTGACGATCGCGCCGCCCATGAGGGCGCCGATGTCCGTACCGAGGAAGGTGACGACGGGGATCAGCGAGTTGCGCAGCAGGTGCACACCCACGATGCGCCGCCGGGGCAGGCCCTTGGCGAGCGCGGTGCGCATGTAGTCGGAGCGGACGTTCTCGCTGATGGTGGTGCGGGTCAGCCGCGCCACGTAGGCGAGCGACAGTGAGCCCAGCACGGCACCCGGGAGGATCAGTTGGGTGAAGTCCTCGGAGTCCTGGACGCTCGGTGTCACCCACCCGAGTTCGGTCGCGAAGACCGTCTGGAAGATGTAGCCGAGGACGAAGACCGGCACCGAGATCACCAGCAGGGTGAAGATCAGTACGGCGGTGTCGACGGCCTTGCCGGCCTTGAGCCCGGCGAAGACGCCGAGGGTGATGCCGAGGACCACCTCGATGACGAACGCGACGAGTGCCAGCCGGATCGTGACCGGGAAGGACTCGGCCATGAGGTCGGAGACCTGACGGCCGCCGAAGGTCTCGCCGAACTTCCCCTGGAAGAGGTCGGCCATGTAATTGGTGTACTGCTGCCACAAGGGCAGGTCGAGCCCGAACTTATGGCGCAGCACCGCGACCTGGGCGGGGTCCGCCGCCTTGTCGCCCCACAGCGCCTTGATCGGGTCGCCGGGCAGCACATGCACCATGAGAAAGATCAGCAGAGTGGTCCCGATGAACACCGGGATCATCTGGAGCAGTCGCCTCGCGACGTAGCGCCCCATGTCGCCTCCATGTCAGTCGCATCCGCGGCGTCGGACGCATGTGCCCCTGCGGGTGGAGGAGGATGGCGCTAACGCTCGCGGGTGCGCCGGTGCCGCCGACGTATGCGGCGGCACCGGCCTCAACGGTTGTCCCTGGGTTACTTCTGCTTCACCTGAACGTCGGTGAGGATGGGGTCACCGTCCTGGCCGTACGGCATCTTGCCGTAGACCTTCGTGGACTGACCGGCGTTGGTCGCGTAGTACCAGAGCGGGATCACCGGGAGCTTCTTGGCCAGGGTCTTCTCGGCCTCCTGGTAGAGCTTCACGGTCTCGTCGAGGGTGTTCGCCTGGTCGGCCTTGGCGGCCAGCTCGTCGAACTCCTTGTTCTCGTAGGCGCCCTGGTTGCCGTCGGCCTTGGAGCCGTAGAGGTCACGCAGGAAGTTGGCGTTGACCGGGTAGTCCAGCACCCAGCCGGACCGGTACATCGACTTGACCTGCTTCTTCTCACGCTGGTCGAGGTCGGCCTTGAAGTTCGGCTTGGAGTCGCCGACGCACTCGATACCGGTGGACTTGCGGATGCTGTTGCACACCGCGTCGACCCAGGTCTTGTGCGGCTGGTCGGCGTTGTACTGGATGGAGATCTTGTTGCCGGGGACGCCGCCGCCGTCCTTGATGTACTGCTTGGCCTTCTCGGGGTTGAACGTGCAGGCCTCGCCACAGGAGTTGGCCTGGTAGCCGATGACACCCTTGGCGACGAAGCTGGTCGCCGGGACGCGGGAGCCGTGCAGCGTGGTCTTGGTGATGGTGTCGCGGTCGATCGCCATCGACAGGCCGGTGAGGACCTTCGGGTCGATGCTCTTCCACTGGTCGGTGTAGAAGGCGAACGCGACGTCCTGGATCGCCGAGTACTCGTTGGTGATCGCCCGGTCGCCGAGGTCCTGCTTGTAGTTGGTCAGCGACGTGTCGGGGATCTGCTCGATCCAGTCGAGGTTGTTCGACCGCAGGTCGTTGTAGGCGGCGTCGGCGGTCGTGTAGTTCTTGAAGGTGATGCCGCCGTTCTTCGCCTTGTCCGGGCCCTGGTAGCCGTCGAAGCGCTTCACGACGATCTTGTCGTTGTGGTCCCAGGACTCGAACTTGTACGGGCCGTTGCCGACGGGCTTCTGGCCGTACTCCTTGGGGTTCTTGAAGAACGCGTCGGGCAGCGGGTACCAGACCGAGTAACCGAGCTTGTAGTTGAAGTACGAGACCTTCGACTTGAGCGCGATGGTGAACTCGGTGTCGCTGACGACCTTCAGGCCCGACATCTTGTCGGACTTCGGGTCACCCTCGGCCGGGTGGACGTCGTCGTAGCCCTCGATGTCGGAGAACCACTGCGAGTTGATCTGGTTGTTCTTGGTGTTGGCCGACCAGTTCCAGGAGTCCACGTAGGACTTGGCGGTCACGGGCTCACCGTTGTGGAACTTCCAGCCCGGCTTGAGCTTGACGGTCCAGTGCTTGGCGTCCGAGGAGGTGACGGACTCGGCGTTGATGTTCTTGATCTTGCCGGTGCCGGGTTCGTAGGTCACCAGGCCGGAGAAGAGGCTCTTCAGGACGCGGTGGCCCTGGCTCTCCTTGGCGTTGGCGGGCTGCAGCGGGTTCTGCGGCTCACTGGTCTGAACGACCAGCGTGCCGTTGGGGTCGACCTTGCCATCGGTCAGACCGCTTCCGCTGTCGCTCTTGTCGCCGCCGCAGGCGGTCGCAGCCATGGCCACGACTATCGCGCCCGTGACCCACTTGGCGCTCTTGGCACCGCGCATGGGAATGCCTCCTCAGGAGTCCACTTATCACTACAAGAGAGGCACCGGCCCCACGCTGACACCCCTGACAGCGGAGACGGAACCGGCACCCCGAGTGTGCTCGTGAGTCGGCGCTCCCCACAGCGCGTGACCCGTTGACCCGAGCTCAGTGAACCCAACTATTAAGTAGGTCCGCCTTGTAAACCACACTTAAAGGGTCTCGCTTTGGTCACATCGATCACCTCCGGAGGCTTTAAATCCGGACAAAGTGATCACAGACAGACACACGCGAAACGGACTGTTAACACGAGTTACGGATTTTCCCGTCCGCTCACCGGACGTCCCGAGGGGTAAACCTGACGGATAATCCGTTGCCAACCGGCCCCGAGCATGCCAGAGGCCCGGGGCCACCGCTACGAGTAGCGGGGCCCCGGGCCTCCAGGTCACCCGGCGGACCGGGCGTGGTTCACAAAGCGTCAGCGCTTGGCGCGCGAAGCCGTGCGGCCGCGCTCCTTCTGGTCCAGGACGACCTTGCGGATGCGGACCGCCTCCGGGGTCACCTCGACGCACTCGTCGTCGCGGCAGAACTCCAGGGACTGCTCCAGCGACAGCTTGCGCGGCGGGACGATCGCCTCGAAGGAGTCGGCGGAGGAGGAGCGCATGTTGGTGAGCTTCTTCTCCTTGGTGATGTTGACGTCCATGTCGTCGGCGCGCGAGTTCTCGCCGACGATCATGCCCTCGTACACCTCGGTGCCCGGGTCGGTGAAGAGCACACCGCGCTCCTGGAGGTTCGTCATCGCGAAGGCGGTGACGGCGCCGGCGCGGTCGGCGACCAGGGAGCCGTTGTTACGGGTCTTCAGCTCGCCGAACCACGGCTCGTGGCCCTCGTGGATGGAGTGGGCGATACCGGTGCCGCGGGTGTTCGTCAGGAACTCCGTACGGAAGCCGATGAGGCCACGGGACGGGACGACGAACTCCATGCGGACCCAGCCGGAGCCGTGGTTGGACATGTTGTCCATGCGGCCCTTGCGGGTGCCCATGAGCTGCGTGACCGCGCCCATGTGCTCCTCGGGCACGTCGACCGTGAGGCGCTCGACGGGCTCGTAGGTCTTGCCGTCGACCTGCTTGGTGACGACCTGCGGCTTGCCGATGGTCATCTCGAAGCCCTCGCGGCGCATCTGCTCGACCAGGATGGCCAGCGCCAGCTCACCGCGGCCCTGCACCTCCCAGGCGTCGGGGCGCTCGGTGTCCAGGACGCGCAGCGAGACGTTACCGATCAGCTCGCGGTCCAGACGGTCCTTGACCTGGCGGGCGGTGACCTTGCGGTCCTTGACCGCGGACTTGGCGTCCGCGCCCTTGCCCGTGCCGCCGCGGCCGACCAGCGGCGAGGTGTTGGTGCCGATGGTCATGGAGATCGCCGGCTCGTCGACCGTGATCAGCGGCAGCGCGATCGGGTTCTCCGGGTCGGCCAGGGTCTCGCCGATCATGATGTCGGGGATACCGGCGACGGCGCAGATGTCACCCGGGCCGGCCACCTCGGCGGGCTTGCGGGTGAGGGCCTCGGTCATCATCAGCTCGGTGATGCGGACGTTGGAGACCGTGCCGTCACGCTTGATCCACGCGACGGTCTGGCCCTTGCGCAGCTCGCCCTGCTCGACGCGGAGCAGCGCGATACGGCCGAGGAAGTTGTCGGCGTCGAGGTTGGTGACGTGGGCCTGGAGCGGCGCGTCGTCCTCGTACGTCGGGGCCGGGACGTGCTCCAGGATGGTGGAGAAGAACGGCTCCAGGTTCTCGCTGTCGGCGGGGACGGTGCCGTCCTCCGGCTTGGTCAGCGAGGCGATGCCGTCACGGCCGCAGGCGTAGACGATCGGGAACTCGATCTGGTCCTCGTCGGCGTCCAGGTCGAGGAAGAGGTCGTACGTCTCGTTGACGACCTCGTCGATGCGGGAGTCCGGACGGTCCGTCTTGTTGATGCACAGGATGACGGGCAGCCGCTTGGACAGCGCCTTGCGCAGCACGAAGCGGGTCTGCGGCAGCGGGCCCTCGGAGGCGTCGACCAGCAGCACGACCGCGTCCACCATCGACAGACCACGCTCGACCTCGCCACCGAAGTCGGCGTGGCCGGGGGTGTCGATGATGTTGATCGTGATCGGGTCGCCACCGTCCTTCGGGTGGTACTTGACCGCCGTGTTCTTGGCCAGGATCGTGATGCCCTTCTCACGCTCCAGGTCGTTGCTGTCCATCATGCGGTCGTCGAGGGACTCGGCGGCGTGCGCGGCGAAGGCGCCGGCCTGCTTGAGCATGGCGTCGACGATGGTCGTCTTGCCGTGGTCGACGTGGGCGACGATGGCGACGTTACGAATGTCGTGGCGGGTGGGCATACTTGCGGCGCTTCTCCCGGGTTGAGGATGGCGTCGCGTACGGTCCGGTACGCGAGCCCGCCGGGCAGAACACGCCACGGCCACTCTCCATGGTACGGGGCCGAGCCGAGTACAGCCTCCCCAGCCCGCTCGCAGCACCTCTGACCTGGGGTTACTCGGGGAAAGAAGGTATCTACCCAGCCGCTTGTGCCCGGAAACCGAGGTCCTGGTACCGGGGAGTGGCGAGCCCGAAGGCACCCGCGTTGACCACCGTCTTGCGGACCCCCGTCAGCTCGGGGCGCTGGAAGAGGGGGATCGACCCGGCCGCGGCCCAGATCCGGGCGTCGGCGCGGGCGATCAGATCACGGGAGGCGTCGGCGTCCAGCTCGGTGGAGGCCTGGTCGAAGAGCTGGTCGATCTGGTCCGTGCCGACCCGGGTGTAGTTCTGCTCCACCAGCAGCGAGCCGTCGGCGGCGGGCTGCGGCTTGGCGAAGACCGGGCGGGCGTCGGTGGCCGGGAAGGCGGAGGCGGGCCAGGAGTAGAGGGCCAGGTCGTAGTCGCCGGCCGCGATGTGGTCCTTGAAGTAGCTGCCGCCGTCGACCTTGGAGATCTTCGTGTCGACGCCGACGGCGGCCAGCTGCCGGGCGATGCCGTCGGCGACGCCGTGCAGCGGCTCGGTCCCGGCGCCGTCCGGCACCATGAAGCGCAGGGTGAGCTTCTTGCCGTCCTTGATCCGGGCCGGGGGCGCGGGGGCCGCCTTGCCGCCGTCCCGGTCGCTCTTCGGGTCCTCCTTCTTACCGGCCGTGTCCTTACCGGCCGCGTCCTTCCCCGCCCCGTCCTTACCGGCCGCGTCGGCCGGGGTGCCGGACGCCTTCGTGCCGCGCCCCGCCCCCTTCTCCCGCCAGCCCGCGTCGGCCAGCAGCGCCCGGGACGCCCGGTGGTCCTTGCCGCCGATGGCGTCGCTGTTGTCCTCGTAGCCGTCCTGGCCGGCCAGCAGCACATGGCTGCCGAGCGGCTCGGCGGGCAGCCCCAGGGGGCCCAGCACCTGCTCGGCCAGCGCCTTGCGGTCGATCGCCCGGGCCACCGCCTTGCGCACCCGCTCGTCGGCGAGCGGGCCGGTGGAGCCGTTGAGCGCGAGCTGGGTGTAGGCGGGCTCCAGGGACTTGCGGACGGTCACCTTGCGCAGCCCGGCGGTCGCGGCGTCCCGGGGCTGGTCGTCCAGGGCGGGCTTGCCCTTGGACGCCGCCGTGTCCTTCTTCGGCGGTTTGTTGGCCAGGGCGATCCGGGCGGCGTCCGCCGGGGTGATGTCGGCCAGGTCGAGCAGGCCCTTGGCGAGCGCGTCGGCCCGCTCCCCGCGCGGCACGGCCCGCAGGACGAGCTTGTCCAGCCGGGCCCGGTCGCCCCACCACTTCGGATTGCGTTCGAGGGTGAGCGTGCCCTCCTTGTTGTCCCGCGCGCCCACCTTGAAGGGGCCCGCGACGATCTTCAGATCATTGCGGGCGCCGTCGTTGAAGGCGTTGCCGTTGCCCATGACGCTCTTGGGGTAGAGGGGGGTGAAGAGCGCGGGCCAGTCGGCGTAGGGCTTGGCGAAGGTGACCTTGACCTCGTGGGCGTCCGCGCCCCGCTCGACCCGGTCGATCCGGTCGTAGCCCGCGTTGCGGGCCGTCCAGTACGCGCTGTCCTGGCCGCGCAGGGCCTTCCACTGCGCCTCGAAGTCCGGGGCGCCGATCGCCCGCCCGTCGCTCCACACCGCGTGCGGGTTGAGCTTGTAGACGACGACCTGCCGGGGCTCGCGCTGGATGACCTCCGCCGACCTCAGGAAGTCCCCGTCGCGCTGCGGGCGCCCCCGCTCGTCCATGGTGAACAGGGCGGGCAGCACGGCCCCCGCGACCCGCTGGGTGGCGTCGTCCGCGTCGGCCTGGAAGGTGTTCAAGGTGCCGGGCAGGGCGTCCACGGCCCAGTTCAGCGTGCCGCTGCCGGCGGTCTGGGCGGGCGGGAGCGCGGCGATGTCCCGCGGCGCTCCCGCCCGGTCGTCGTCCCGGTCCCCCGCGCCGCAGCCGCCGAGGACGGGCAGCGGGAGCAGCATGCCCGCGAGCAGAACGACGGAGCGGCGGGGACGGGACCGGGGGCGGGTCGAGAGGGGGGCCATGGTGATACCTCCGCCGGACGGGGCCGGGATCGTTCATTCGGCGTAATGCGCCGCTGATCGCATCTACTGCCCACCACTGAAGGCGACGGTCCGCGGGAAGCCGGGCCGACACGGCGCCGTCGGCGGACACGCCACTCGCCTGGTCGAACGGCTCGGCGAAGGGCGGCCGCACGGCGAATGGTCCCGCGAAGGGCCGATCGGGGCGGCTATCTTCCCCTGGAGGGCTGTGACGCGCGACACTCTCAGTCGCATCAGCGTCTCCACCCGCAACAGCCGACCGCCGACCGTGGAAGTGAGGGCAAAGCATGTCCTTGAATGACGACTTGACGGCCGTTCAGCGCTCATTGGACGATCTCGACCGCTCGCTCGGGATGCTGGAGAAGGACCTGGACCCGGGCGGCCTGGACATGCGCCGGGTACGCACCGACGCGAGCCATCTACGGGAGAGCTTCGCGCTGCTGCGCGGCACCCGGCCGGCCGAGCGGCCGGCCCCGGAGAAGGTCACGATCCCCGACACCCCGTACGACCGCTCGCTGTGGTCGGACGCCGAGGACGACGAAGGTCTCGGGGCCCGCGACCGGCGCGCGCCCTGACGGCCGCGGTCCATCCCGGCACGGAAGGCACCGACCACCCCTCGCTCCTCCCCGGAGTCCCCCTTGGCCACTGGTACCGAGCCCGAAACCAACGCGGCCCCCGCCGTCACCGACGGTGACCGCGGGCGCGGCGGCGTCCACCATCCCTCGCGCGCCGCGATCCCGGCCCCCCATCTGCGCCGTGACCGCTGGTGGCTGGCGCCCGCCGGCACGGCCGCCGGGCTGTTCGCCTTCATCGTCTACTCCACCTGGCGCGCCTTCGCCGACACCGACTACTACGCGGCGCCCTACGTCTCGCCGTTCTACTCGCCCTGTCTGGCGGAGAACTGCGTGCCCATGCGCGGCGGCCCCAACTGGGAGGTCTTCGGCGCGTGGTGGGGCCTGTCCCCCGCCCTGCTGATCCTGATCTTCCCCCTCGGCTTCCGGCTGACCTGCTACTACTACCGCAAGGCGTACTACCGGGGCTTCTGGGCCTCACCCCCCGCCTGCGCCGTCGCCGAGCCGCACCGGACGTACAGCGGCGAGACCCGGCTGCCGCTGATCCTCCAGAACGTCCACCGCTACTTCTTCTACTTCGCGGTGCTGGTCGCCGGGATCCTCACCTACGACACCGTGCTCGGCTTCCGTGACGAGCACTACGCCTGGGGCCACATGGGCCTGGGCACCCTGATCCTGCTCGTCAACGTCGCGCTGATCTGGGCGTACACCCTCTCCTGCCACTCCTGCCGGCACATCGTCGGCGGCCGGCTCAAGCACTTCTCCAAGCACCCCGTCCGCTACCGCCTGTGGGGCTGGGTCTCGAAGCTCAACGCACGGCACGCGCTGCTCGCCTGGGCATCCCTGATCAGCGTGGCGGTGGCCGACTTCTACGTCTATCTGCTCGCCACGGGCGCCTTCGACGATCCGCGCTTCTTCTAGGAGAGGGACACATCTGATGACGCAAGTCGACCGGCAGTCCTGGGACGTCGTCGTGGTCGGCGCGGGCGGCGCCGGCCTGCGCGCGGCGATCGAGGCCCGCGAGCAGGGCGCGCGGACGGCCGTCATCTGCAAATCGCTGTTCGGCAAGGCCCATACGGTGATGGCCGAGGGCGGCATCGCCGCCAGCATGGGCAACGTCAACGCGGGTGACAACTGGCAGGTCCACTTCCGCGACACGATGCGCGGCGGGAAGTTCCTCAATCAGTGGCGGATGGCGGAGCTGCACGCGCAGGAGGCCCCCGACCGGGTCTGGGAGCTCGAGACCTGGGGCGCGCTCTTCGACCGCACGCCCGACGGGCGGATCTCCCAGCGCAACTTCGGCGGCCATGAGTTCCCCCGGCTCGCGCACGTCGGCGACCGCACGGGCCTGGAGCTGATCCGCACCCTCCAGCAGAAGATCGTCTCGCTCCAGCAGGAGGACGAGCGGGAGTTCGGCGATCACGAGGCGCGGCTGAAGGTCTTCCAGGAGTGCACGGTCACCCGGGTGCTGAAGGAGGAGGGCGGCGAACGGGTCTCGGGGGTCTTCGGCTACGAGCGGGAGTCCGGACGCTTCTTCGTCATGGAGGCGCCCTCGGTGGTCCTGGCCACCGGCGGCATCGGCAAGTCCTTCAAGGTGACGTCCAACTCCTGGGAGTACACCGGCGACGGGCACGCGCTGGCGCTGCTCGCCGGGGCGTCGCTGGTCAACATGGAGTTCGTGCAGTTCCACCCCACCGGGATGGTCTGGCCGCCGTCGGTGAAGGGCATCCTGGTCACCGAATCGGTCCGCGGCGACGGCGGCGTGCTGCGCAACAGCGACGGCAAGCGCTTCATGTTCGACTACGTGCCGGACGTCTTCAAGGAGAAGTACGCCCAGTCCGAGGAGGAGGGCGACCGCTGGTACGAGGACCAGGCGAACAACCGCCGGCCCCCCGAGCTGCTGCCCCGTGACGAGGTGGCCCGCGCGATCAACTCCGAGGTCAAGGCCGGGCGGGGGTCACCGCACGGCGGGGTGTTCCTGGACGTGTCGACCCGGCTGCCGGCCGAGGTCATCAAGCGCAAGCTGCCCTCCATGCACCACCAGTTCAAGGAGCTGGCGGACGTGGACATCACGGCCGAGCCCATGGAGGTCGGCCCCACCTGCCACTACGTGATGGGCGGCGTCGACGTCGATCCGGACACCACGGCCGCCGTCGGCGTCCCGGGGCTGTTCGCGGCGGGCGAGGTCGCGGGCGGTATGCACGGCTCCAACCGGCTCGGCGGGAATTCCCTCTCCGACCTGCTGGTCTTCGGCCGCCGGGCGGGACTGCACGCGGCGGAGTACGCCACCGGACACGCGAGTGCGGACCGCCCCGCACCCGGCGGGTTGGACATCGACCTCGCGGAGGCGGAGGCGCTGCGCCCGTTCAGCGCGGAGGGCTCCCCGCCGGGCACCGAGCCGGGCCGCCCGCCGGAGAATCCGTACACCCTGCACCAGGAGCTCCAGCAGACGATGAACGACCTCGTCGGCATCATCCGGCGGGAGGCCGAGATGCGGCAGGCGCTGGAGAAGCTGGCGCAGCTGCGGGACCGGGCCGGGCGCGCCGGGGTCGAGGGGCACCGGCAGTTCAACCCCGGCTGGCACCTGGCCATCGATCTGCGGAACATGCTGCTGGTCAGCGAGTGCGTGGCGCGGGCGGCCCTGGAGCGCCGGGAGAGCCGTGGCGGGCACACCCGCGACGACTACCCGGACATGGAGCGGCGCTGGCGCCGGGTCAATCTCGTGTGCCGGCTGTCCGGCGACCCGGTGGCCGGTGAGCCGGCGCTCGGCCGGATCCGGCTGGAGCGCCGGGAGACCCGGCCCATCCGCCCGGATCTGCTCGGGCTGTTCGAGAAGGACGAGTTGGCGAAGTACCTGACGGACGAGGAGCTGACCTGAGTGAGCTCGTACAAGGCCCACTTCAAGGTGTGGCGGGGCGACGCGGAGGGCGGCGGACCGGCCGACTTCACGGTGGAGGTCAATGACGGCGAGGTCGTCCTGGACATCATCCACCGCATCCAGGCCACCCAGGCCCCGGACCTGGCCGTGCGCTGGAACTGCAAGGCGGGCAAGTGCGGTTCCTGCAGCGCCGAGATCAACGGCAGGCCGCGGCTGCTGTGCATGACGCGGATGTCGGTCTTCGACCGGACGGAGACGATCACGGTCACCCCGCTGCGGGCGTTCCCGGTGGTGCGGGACCTGGTCACGGACGTGTCCTTCAACTACGCCAAGGCGCGGGAGATCCCGTCGTTCGTCCCGCCGGCGAAGCTGGCGCCGGGCGAGTACCGGATGCGGCAGGAGGACGTGAACCGCTCACAGGAGTTCCGCAAGTGCATCGAGTGCTTCCTGTGCCAGGACACGTGTCACGTGGTGCGTGACCACGAGGAGAACAAGACCGCCTTCGCCGGGCCGCGCTTCCTGATGCGCGTCGCCGAGCTGGACATGCACCCGCTGGACGCGGCGGCGGAGGCGGGCCTCGACCGCAAGCGGACGGCGCAGGACGAGCACGGGCTCGGCTACTGCAACATCACCAAGTGCTGCACGGAGGTCTGCCCCGAGCACATCAAGATCACCGACAATGCGCTGATCCCGCTGAAGGAGCGCGCGGTGGACCGCAAGTACGATCCGCTGGTCTGGCTCGGGAACAAGATCCGCCGGCGCGAGGCCTGAGGGAGCCGCGCGAGCGGGGCGGCACCCGCCCCGCTCGGCGGCCCCGCCACGGTGCGTGGACGGCCCGGACCTCCCGGTAGCGGGCCGGACGATACGGCCATACGCTCCGAAATGTGACGCAGCTTTCGAGGCGGGACGGGCCGAGGGCGGCAGGCTGGGCCGTCGTCGGTGCCCTCCTCGCGCTGTGCGTCCTGCTGCTCCCGCCGATGGCGTCCGCACGCGCCGACACCCCTCTCGACCTGGACTCCCCCGGGCGGATCACCGACACCGTCGGCGCCCTCGGCCAGCGCCGCCACCAGGTCGAAGCGGCTCTGGGCCGGCTGCACGCCGAGCACCGGATGCGGCTGTACGTGACCTACGTACGCGACTTCTCCGGCCGCGACGGCCACGACTGGGCGGACGCCACCGCCGACCGCAACGGCCTCGGCCCGCGCGACGTACTGCTCGCCGTCGGCACCCATGTGCGCCGCTACGCCGTCTCGGCCGCCACGGACTCCGGCTTCCGCCAGGACCAGCTCTCCGAGGTCGCCGACACCGCCATCGCTCCCGCCGTCAAGGGCCACGACTGGGCGGGCGCCGCCATCGGCGCCGCGGACGGCTACCGTGCCGTGCTGCGCGGGGAACGGGTACGGGCGCCCGTCATCGTCCCCGGCAGCAGCGACCCCGGCGGCGGCCTCGTCCCCGGCAACCACCGGGTGTGGCTGCCGACGGTCCTGGCCGCCGGGATCTGCCTGGCCGGCCTGTACGTCTGCTCCCGGCGCGCGGCCCGCCGCCGCGCCGCCCGGCGGCCACCGACCCTCGCCACGAGCACCCCGCCCGGCCTCGCCCGAATGGCCCAACCGCTGACGCCGCTGCCGGAGCTGGATGCGGAGGCCGCCCGGAACCTCGTCGGGACGGACGACGCGGTCCGCACCAGCGCCGAGGAACTCCTCTTCGCCAGGGCCCAGTTGGGGGTCGCGGTGACCCGCCCGTTCGCCGAGGCCGTGGCCTACGCGCGGAGCGAGCTGGCCGACGCCTTCCGGCTGCGGCAGTGGCTGGACGACAACCCGTACGAGGAGGAGGAGATCCGCCGCCACGCGCTGGACGAGATCTGCTCCCGCTGCACCAGCGCCAACCGCCGCCTCGACGCCGAGTCCGACTCCTTCGACCGGCTGCGCGACATCAAGGTCAACGGCGCCGGGATACTCGCCCGGGCCGAGGCCGCCGCCACGGCCCTCACCCCCCGCCTCGACGCCGCCGAGGCCGCGCTCGCCGCCCTCGCCGACCGCTGCGCCGACCGTGCGATCGACACCGTCGCCCGCCACCCCGCCGAGGCCCGTGACCGCCTCGCCTTCGCCACCGCCGCCCTCACCGAGGCCCGCGACGCCCTGGCCGACCGGGACGGCGACCGGGCGGCCATCTCCCTGCGGGCCGCCGAGGCCGCCCTGTCCCAGGCCCGCACCCTCGCCACCGCCGTGCTGCGCCGGGCCAACGAGCTCACCGGCGCGACCGCACGGCTGCACGCCGCCCTGGCCGACGCCAAGGCCGCCCCCGTCCCCGCGGGTGACCTCGACCTGCAGACCGCACGGGCCACCGAGGTGCTGGCCGAAGCGGAACGGGAGATGGCGACCGGCCGCTACGACCCGGGGACCCTGCTGCGCCGGGTCGAGGAGTCGGCGGCGCTGCTCGACGCGGCCTCCGGCATGCCGCCGGGCCGCAGCGAGCAGCGCCGACGGGCACGGCTCGCGCGGGCGATGCCCGCCACGCGGGGCGAAGTGGCGGCGGCACGGGACTTCATCAGCACCCACCGGGGCGCGATCGGCAGCCGCGCCCGCACCCGGCTGGCCGAGGCCGAGCGCCATCTGTCCCTGGCCGATTCCCTGGCCGGAACGGACGGGGCCGCCGCCCTGCGCGAGACGGGGGAGGCCGACTCCCTGGCCCGCCAGGCACGGGCCCTGGCCGAACACGACGTCGGCAGCTACGGCACCCCCTACGATCCGGCGACCCCGCGCCCCACCCGCGCCCTGGGCGGGGCCCTCCTCGGCGGCATCATCCTCGCGGGCCTCCTCCCCGCGTCCTTCGGCGGCGGGGCGACACGGGGACGGCTGGCGGGCTGAGACGGCGCGCGGGGCGGTTGCTCTCAGTACAGGCTCAGCAGGGCCTCCACCGCGTCCGGCGGCGGGGAGTCGCCGTCGGGGAGGGCGAGTTCGAACCAGACCGTCTTGCCGATCGGGGTGCGGCGGCTGCCCCAGGCCGCGCTGAGGAGGCCGACGAGCTGGAGGCCCCGGCCGCCCTCGTCCGTGTCGCGGGCGCGGCGGCGGCGCGGCTGGACGAGGCCGCCGTCCCACACCTCGCACACCAGGGTGCGGTCCAGGAGCAGCCGGAGGCGGATCTCCCCCTCCCCGTACCGCAGGGCGTTCGTGACGAGCTCGCTGACCAGCAGCTCGGTGGTGTCCACCAGGTCTTCGAGGTCCCACGCCTGGAGCATGTCGCGGGCCATCTCGCGCGCCCGCGCCACCGAGCGGGCCTCGGGCGGGAGCGTCCAGTCACCCACATGGGTCCCGGGCAGCCCGCGCAGCCGTGCCATGAGGAGCGCGATGTCGTCCTCGCCGTGGTGGGTGTCCAGCGCGCTCAGTACGTGGTCGCAGACCTCCTCCAGCGGGCGGGCCGGGTCGGTGAGGGCGTCGCGGAAGGCCTGGAGGCCCTCGTCGAGGGGGTGGTCACGGGACTCGACCAGGCCGTCGGTGTAGAGGGCCAGCAGCGCGCCGTCCGGCAGCTCGATCTCGGTCTCCTCGAACGGCTCGCCCCCGACGCCGAGCGGCATGCCCGGCAGCACGTCCAGCAGCCGGGCGGGCCGGCCCGCCTCGACCAGCACCGGCGGCAGGTGCCCGGCGTTGGCGACCGTGGCCCGCCGGGTCACGGGGTCGTACACGGCGTAGACGCACGTCGCCAGGTACACCTCGGAGAGGTCGGCGGCGCGCACGCTGCCCCGCACCCCGCGCGAGGCGGACTGCTTGCCGCCGGGTGTGCCCAGGCCGTGGGCGATCTCGTCCAGCGCGGAGAGCACCTCGGCCGGCTCCAGGTCGAGCATGGCGAGGGTCCGTACGGCCGTCCGCAGCTCGCCCATGGCGACGGCGGCCCGCAGGCCGCGCCCCATGACGTCGCCGACGACGAGGGCCGTGCGGTGCCCGGGCAGCTCGATGACGTCGAACCAGTCGCCGCCCACCTCGGTGGCCGTGTTGCCGGGGAGGTAGCGGGCGGCGATCTCCAGCCCGGCCGCCTCCGGGGCGCCGGGCGGCAGCAGGCTGCGCTGGAGGATCAGCGCCCGCTCGTGCTCGCGCCGGTACAGCCACGCGTTGTCGATGCAGACCGCCGCGCGCGCCGCCAGCTCCACGGCCAGCGCGGTGTCCCGCTCGCCGAACGGCTCGCTGCCCTTCGTCCGGGCGAACTGCACCAGCCCCACGACCGTGTCCCGGGCGACCATCGGCACGACCAGGGTCGACTGCACGACCGCCCCCAGCTCCGGCCCCTCCTCGCTCTCCCGGCGCGGCACGGTCTGGACGTGCGCGGTCCGCAGCGCCCCGGCGCACGGCGAGTGGAAGGGGTAGCGGTGCACCTCGCCGACCTGGATGGGCTTGTCCGTCCCGTCGACCGGCGCCCCGGACACCGCGCTGGCGTACGCGACGCGCCGCAGTTCACCGCTGCCGTCGGCGAGGCCGGGCGGCGCCTCGTCGCCGACGAGCAGGCCTTGGTAGAGGTCGACGGAGGCCAGATCGCAGAACTGCGGGACGGCCACGTCGAGGAGTTCGCGCGCCGTGGTCTCCAGGTCCAGGGAGTTGCCGATCCGCGCCCCCGCCTCGTTGAGCAGCGCCAGGTTCCGGCGGACGCCCGCGGCCTCGCGCTCCGCGCGGCGGCGGCCGGTGACGTCCGTGGCCAGCGCGGCCACGCCGATCGGCCGCCCGCTGCCGCTGTGCAGCCGGTACAGCGACACCGACCAGCGGCGGCGCTCACTGCGCCCGGGCACGGGCCCGACGAGCTGAATGTCCGACACCGGCTTGCCGGTTTCGAGGACTTGGCGCAGCGCGGAGGTCAGCCGGTCGGCCTCGTTGCGGGGCAGGAAGTCGTGCGGGGTACGGCCACGGTGCCAGCCGGCCGGGCGGCCGAAGGTCTGGGCGAAGCTCTCGTTGACCCGAAGAAGCGTCAAATCCGTACCGAAGAAGAAGAAGCCCAGGGGAGATTGGCCGAAAACGGCCTCCGACGCGGCGATGTCGGTCTCTATCGCCCGCAGGGCTCGTACATCAACGGCCACACAGAGCGCGGCCCGCTCACCGCGCTCGTTCTCGGTGGGCATCACATAGATCTCGGCAAGGCCCGGCTCCTGGCCGTCGCGCCGGTAGGGGACGAGGCCGGTCCACTCGCGGCCGTCGAGACCCCCCTCGCTCAGGAAGGGGGCGGCGGGCTCGCTCCGCTGCCCCGGTACGGCGGGGGTGAACACGTCGAGGGGGTCCCTGCCGACGGCCTGCCGGGCGTCTATGCCGAAGAGCTCGGCCGCGCGCTCGCTCCATTGCTCGATCCGCCCGTCGGGCCCGAGGGAGAAGGACGCCACGCGAATGTAGTCGTAGAGGGATCCGGGCGGACTGTTCTGCCACATCGCTGCGGCGTCCGTTCCCCCCGGCGTGTCCGCTCCCGCCGTACCCGCTGGCTTTTCGCTCACGTGCCCGTCCCCTCCGGCTCATGTGCTCGCACCGGCATCAGAAGGCCGAGTATCCAGCACAGGGGCCCTTCGGAACACGGACTTCACGATCACAGCACGGTCTCAACCCGCTATGTCTCCTCCCCGGGTTCCTAACCGGGCAAGCTCAGTTCGAACCACACCGTTTTGCCGGTGTTTCCGCGGCGGGTCCCCCAGCGGCGGGAGGCGAGTGCCACCAGTTGCAGTCCCCGGCCCCCCTCGTCGTCGGGTTCGGCGACGCGCTCGCGGGGCGGGTCGGGCAGCGGGTCGGAGACCTCGACGAGGAGGACGGGGCCCGCGTGCGAGTACATCCGTACACCGATCGGGCCGCTCGCGTACCGCAGGGAATTGGTGACCAGCTCGCTGACCAGCAGGACCGTCACATCGGTGACGCCCTCCATCCCCCATTCCTCCAGGGTGTCGCGCACCAGGGTGCGGGCGGTCCGTACGGCGCCCGGCTCGGCGGGGAAGCTCCACTCGGCGAATCCGGGCGTGGATGCCAAGGTCCCTGCGCTGTCGCTCACGCCGACCACTTCCCAGACCGCTGCGACCCCACCGGTATGCCCGGATTAGGGGAGAATAATCAGCACATACCCGCATCTGGGGTCTGACTATCTTCCTCAGTGGTCCCGGACCGTCTCCTGTGGCACGGATGGCGTATCGGAATCGGTCACTCCAGCAGTGAGCAACCGGGCGGCGGCGGCCACCGCGGGGCGATCCGCCTCGAGCCAGTCCACCTCGTCCACCCGGTCCGGAGTGAGCCAGCGCAGCTCGTCGTGGTCCTGGAGCGGACGGACCTCGCCCGCCAGCAGCCGGGCCGTCCAGACGTGGAGCACGTACGGCGGCTTCAGGGGCCACTCACCGTCGATGCGCGCGAGCGGCTCGACCTCGACGCCGAGCTCCTCGCGCAGCTCCCGTACGAGCGCCTGCCGGGCGCTCTCGCCGGGCTCGAGCTTGCCACCGGGCAGCTCCCACCGGCCTGCCAGCTCGGGCGGGGCGCTGCGCCGCGCGGCGAGCAGCCGCCCCCGGTCGAAGACCGCTCCACCCACCACCACACGTACCGTCGTCATGGGCGGAGCCTATGTGCCGGGCGACCACGCGCGTTCTTCGGGAGACGGCGCGCGACGCGCCCTTACGAGACCGCCCGCCCCACGCGCTCCACTATGTAGAGCTGGGGGTGACCGTGGGTGTCCAGCCGGTCGGCCACCTTCTCGGCCTCGGTCTTCGTGGCGTAGCGGCCGACGCGATAGCGGTTGCCGTTCTCGTCCTGGCGGATCACCAGCCAGGGCAGGACCGGTCCAGTCTCATTCATCGTCCCGCCCTTCCGCTGTGGCGTCGCACACCGGCGTACGCCCGTCGGCGCCTTCCGAAGAAACCGCAGTCCGCATATGCCCGAGCGTACGCCCGACCTTTACGCAGCGGATACGGGTTTTCACGAAGAGGTACGCATTTGGCCACCCACGGGCGACCGTGGGTGGCCAAATCAGCGTTCGGCAACGGGAAGGCTACGCCTTCGCCGCCTCCTTCTCGGCCGCCTTGGCGAGTTCCGCCTCTTCGCGCTCCTCGGCCTCGGCCATGGCCGTCATCTCCTTCTCGACCTCCACCAGGGTGGGGTTGCGCCAGGCGCTGCGCACGCCCCACGCGTAGAAGACGAGGGCGATCAGGGCGACCACGACGATGTCCCAGCCCTGGGCGAGGTAGCCCTTGCCACCGAACTCGGTGCCGCCGGCCCACGACACGAAGGCCATGACCAGCAGGTAGGTGACCATCCAGGCGCCGGCCATCAGGTGCGGCTTGAGCTCGGCCCACGGCTTGCGCAGCTCGTACCAGGCCCAGATCGGCAGACCGATGGCCATGATGAAGATGACCTTGCCCGTCAGCGGCCAGCGCGCCCAGTACATGACCAGGGAGCCGAAGATCATCGCTATGGGCGCGATGACCGGCATGGCCTTCAGCTTGACCGGGCGCTTCATGCCGGGCGCGATGCGGCGCAGCGACATCACGGCGACGGGGCCGGTGATGTACGAGATGACCGTGGCCACACCGACGATCTCCGCTATCGAGCCCCAGCCGCGGAAGACGGCCAGGAAGATGAACGAGATCACGAGGTTGAGCAGCAGCGCCGGCTTCGGCACACCGGTCTTGGGGTCGACCTTGCCGAAGACCTTGGGCAGGTGGCCGTTCTCCTGGACGCCGTTGATCATGCGCGAGGTGGTGGCCGCGTAGATCATGCCGGTGCCGGAGGGGGAGACGAAGGCGTCCGCGTAGAGCAGCAGCGCCAGCCAGTTCAGGCCCCAGGCGATGGAGAGGTCCGCGAGCGGGGACTTGTAGCCCAGCGCGTTCCAGCCGCCGGCCGCGGTGAGGTCCTGGGCCGGGACGGCCATCAGGAACGCGACCTGGAGGGCGATGTAGATCACCAGGGCGATCAGGATCGAGCCGATGACGGCCTTCGGCAGCGACTTGCCCGGGTTACGGGCCTCGGCGGCCATGTTCAGCGGCGACTGGAAGCCGTTGAAGGCCCAGACGATGCCCGCGACGGCAACGGCGCTGAAGACGGCGCTCCAGCCGTTCGGCGCGAACCCGCCGTGGTCGGTGACGTTGCTCGTGTCGAAGTGGGCGAAGATCAGCGCGCCCGCCGTGAGCACCGGCACGACGACCTTGAACACGGTGATCGCGTTGTTCGTCTTGGCGAACAGGGTGATCGCGAACCAGTTCAGGAAGAAGTAGAAGACCACCAGGACGCTGGCGCACGCCAGACCGGTGCCGGTGAGCTCCTTGCCGTCGAACAGGCCCTGCGCCCAGCCGAAGTCCCACGAGCTCATGTACTGGATGGACGCGGTCGCCTCGCCGGGGATGACGGAGACGATGGCGATCCAGTTGGCCCAGGCGGCCATGTACCCGGAGAGCGAGCCGTGCGAGTACTGGCCGAACCGCACCATGCCGCCGGCCTTCGGGAACATCGAGCCGAGCTCGGTGTACGTCAGGGCTATGGTCAGCGCCACGACGGCGCCGATGACCCAGGCGAGGATCGCGGCCGGACCGGCCAGCGCGGCGGCTCGCTCGGCTCCGAAGAGCCAGCCGGAGCCGATGATCGACCCGAGACCGACGGCCGTCAGGGCCGCCGTGCCCAAGCTCCGGCGGTAATTCGAGTGGGAACCCTGTTCGGTACTCAAGCCCCGGATCTCCTTTTCTTCCTACTCCCCCACGGCACGACACAAACCGCGCCATCGTACGAGCGAATTGGCACGGTCCGTTCCGCAAAAACGCTCTGACCTGGGCGTATGTGAGGTTTGCAACACAAAGATCCACCTTGCCTAATCAGGACAAGCTGGGGCGAAGTGCGCATATTCTTCCGGGGGCGCAAGCCGACGTAGGGCACATATCCGGACGTCAACTCTCCGCCGCCGCCTTCGAATCGCTATCGAGACGGCGGCGTCACTTTCACGTCATCTTCACTTCACCGGCAGGTGGTAAGCGACCCGGTGCCGCTCGGCGAGCATGACGATGTCCGCCGTCTCGACCGGGCAGCCCCCCGCGAGATAGGTGCGCGAGACGACCAGCACGCAGTGGCCGGGCACCCCGCCGAGCGCCAGCGCCTCCTCGGCCAGCCCGGGGCGCGCGCTGACCTCCTCGGTGACGTTGTCCACGATCAGATCGATGGCGGCCATCCGCTCGACCACCCCCTTGCCGGCCAGCGGCCCCTCCTCGGGCAGCATCACCGGCGTCCGCCCGGTGACGGCCAGCGGCTCCCAGGAGGTGGAGAGCATGGCCGGCTCCCCCGCGGCCCGGAAGAGATAGCCCGTCCGCATCACCCGGTCACCGACCGCGATCCGCAGCCGCCGCGCCACATCGGCACCGGCCGCCACCTGCTCACTGCGCGACTCCCAGGTCCCCTTGACCCGGTCGTCGGCCTGCTCCTGCCGGAACGGCGTGGAATCCCCCACCGACCGGTACCCCGTCCGCACGAGCGCCCGCGGCACGGGCTGCTCCCGCACATACGTCCCCGACCCGGACCGCCCCTCGACCAGCCCCTCGGCCATCAGCACCTTGCGGGCCTCCAGGGCGACGGTGTCCGAGACCCCGTACTGCTCGCGAATGCGCGCTTGGGAGGGAAGTCGGGTATGCGGCGGCAACTCGCCTGCGACGATCTTCTGGCGAAGATCACCGGCGACGCGGAGATATGCGGGCTGGTCACCGAAGGCCACGTCCACTCCCATCAAGTTGACAGTCCGCAACAGCTTGGCAACCGATGGTTGTGGTCCGCAACTCAAGGCCAAGGATTCACTAGATGTGGTGAATTGCAGCTCAGCGGCGCGTGATCGGGCGACGCGCGCACATGCACGCAGCACTGCCCCGGGGCACATCTCCTCATACCTCGCGGAACACCCGGATACGGAGCGTGACCCCGCGCGGGGCGGGGTCGGTGGTGCGGCAACCAAGGAAACGCGTCGGCGCGATCCCCTGACCGGTCGTCCTGCGCCTCGCTACGGTGGAGCCATGACCGCACTGCCCGACTGGATGATTCCGCCCCGTCCCGAGGGATGGTTCGCGGAAGATCTGGACCGCCTGCCGGACGCCCCTCGCCACACCGAGCTGATCGACGGGGCCCTCGTCTTCAGGATGCTGCCGCAGCGGGCATGGCACAGCCACCTTGTCACCATGCTCACCGTCGCCCTCATGGAGCGGGCGCCGGAAGGACTCGAAGTCGGCCGGGAGATGACCATCCGGCTCGACGAACGCAACCGCCCCGAGCCCGACCTCCTGGTGGCCACGACCCCTTTCGACCCTGACCGCACCTGGTTCGCGGCGAAGGACGTGCAGCTCGTGGTCGAAGTGGTCTCCCCCGAGTCCGCGCACCGCGACCGCACGGTCAAGCTGCGCAAGTACGCACAGGCCGGGATCCCGCACTACTGGTGCATCGAGGACGAGGACGGTGCGCCTGTCGTCCATGTCTACGAGCTGGACGAGCCGACCGGGGTCTACGCCCCGGCGGGGATCTTCCGCCATACCCTCCAGCGGGAGCTGCCGTTCGAGATCGGCCTCGACCTCGACAAGCTCACGCCGCGCAAGGGCGGGTGAATCGACGCGAGAAGGGGCCGCACTCCTGGGAGTGCAGCCCCTTCTGACGTATGCGTTCGCGATCAGACGTTGAAGCGGAACTCCACCACGTCGCCGTCCGCCATCACGTACTCCTTGCCCTCCATGCGGGCCTTGCCGGCCGCGCGGGCGTCGGCTACGGAGCCGGTGGCGATCAGGTCGTCGAAGGAGATGACCTCGGCCTTGATGAAGCCCTTCTGGAAGTCGGTGTGGATGACACCGGCCGCCTCGGGGGCCGTGGCGCCCTTCTTGATGGTCCAGGCGCGGGTTTCCTTCGGGCCGGCCGTCAGGTAGGTCTGCAGGCCGAGGGTGGCGAAGCCGACGCGGCCGAGGGTGGCCAGGCCGGGCTCCTCCTGGCCCATGGACTGCAGGAGCTCCAGCGCCTCGTCGTCGTCCAGCTCGATCAGCTCGGACTCGATCTTCGCGTTGAGGAAGATCGCCTCGGCCGGGGCGACCAGGGCGCGCTGCTCGTTCTTGAAGTCCTCGTCGACCAGCTCGTCCTCGTCGACGTTGAAGACGTAGAGGAACGGCTTGGTGGTCAGCAGGTGCAGCTCGTGCAGCAGGTCGCCCTGCTCGGTGCCCTTGGTGATGCCGGCCGAGAAGAGCGTCTGGCCGGACTCTAGGATCTTCCGGGCGGACTCCACGGCGGCCAGGACCGCGACCTTCTCCTTCTGGAGACGGGATTCCTTGGTCAGGCGCGGGACGGCCTTCTCGACGGACTGGAGGTCCGCGAGGATCAGCTCGGTGTTGATGGTCTCGATGTCGTCCTTGGGCGAGACCTTGCCGTCGACGTGGACGACGTTCTCGTCCTTGAAGGCGCGGATGACCTGGCAGATCGCGTCGGACTCACGGATGTTCGCGAGGAACTTGTTGCCCAGGCCCTCGCCCTCCGAGGCGCCGCGCACGATGCCCGCGATGTCCACGAAGTCGACCGTGGCGGGGAGGATCTTCTGCGAACCGAAGATCTCCGCGAGCTTCTGCAGCCGGGGGTCGGGGACACCGACGACACCGACGTTGGGCTCGATGGTGGCGAACGGGTAGTTGGCCGCCAGTACGTCGTTCTTGGTCAGGGCGTTGAACAGGGTCGACTTGCCGACATTCGGCAGGCCGACGATTCCGATCGTGAGCGACACGTGGCGACTTCCCGTAGCGAGATTCCCGTAGCGGCGCGGGCGGCGGTTCGCCGCGCGTCGTCCGGGAATGGTGTGAAGGGTCCCGGCCCCCGGGGGCCGGTCAACCAGTCTACGGGTCCGCGCCGCGACCCCGCCCCGAACGGGCAGTCCTTCGAACGCTTGGGCAAGGTGGCCCAAAGCGCGTGTCCAACGCCGGATTCCTCCCGCTTCCCGACCTACTTTGGTCGGGTGGAGCAACCCAGCACACGTACCCCGCAGCGCAAGGCCCGCCGCACGCCCCCCGTGCCGCGCCCCGCTGCCCCCGTGGGACAGGGCGAGCACGCGACGGTCTACCGGTCGGGGCCCGGGCCCGGGGTGCCGCCGCTGCGGCGGGCGCTGGACCGGATGCCGGCGGCCCGGCTGACGGGGCTCGGCAGCGGGCTGCTCACCGCGCTCGGGATGCTGGCCATCGGCGCGGGCGACGCGGCGCTGCTGGACGGCTCCCCCGCCGTCTACGGCGTGTTCTTCATCATCGGCAGCGCGGCCTGCGCGCTGTGGGTGCGGCCCGCCGACCTGGTGACCGCGCCGATCAGCGCGCCCATCGCGTACGCCGTCGGCGGGGTGCCGATCAGCGGCGGCGGGGGCGGCTTCGGCACCCAGCTCATGGGGCTGATCACCCTGCTGTCGCTGAACGCCGGATGGCTCTACGCCGGCACCCTGCTGGCCGCGCTGATCGCCCTCGTCCGCAGGATCGCGCTGATCAGAGCGCGAAGGCGGGAGCGGAACCGGCAGCGGAAGCGGCCATCGCGGCCCCCACGATCCCCGCGCTGTTCTCCAGCCGGGCGGGAACGATCTCCGCGCTGACCCTCTTGATCAGCGGCAGGAACTTGTCCGCCTTGCGGCTGACGCCGCCGCCGATCACGAACAGCTCGGGCGAGAAGAGATTCTCGACGTGCAGCAGATACTTCTCGACGCGCTTGGCCCAGCGCTCCCAGCTCAGGCCCTTGTCCTCCTTGACCCGCGTCGAGGCGCGGGTCTCCGCGTCGTGCCCCCGCAGCTCCAGATGGCCGAGCTCCGTGTTGGGCACGAGCCTGCCGTCGATGAACACGGCGCTGCCGATGCCGGTACCGAAGGTGAGGACGATGACGGTGCCCTTGCGGCCGCGGCCCGCGCCGTAGTGCATCTCGGCGAGCCCGGCGGCGTCCGCGTCGTTCAGCAGCGTCACCGGCGCCCCGAGCCGCTCGCCCAGCAGACCCGCCGCGTCCCGGTTGATCCAGTCCTTGGAGACGTTCGCGGCCGTGCGCGTCGTCCCGTCGACCACCACACCGGGGAAGGTCGCCCCGATCGAACCGCCGGACCAGCCGAAGTGCTCCACGACCTCGCGGACGCAGTCCGCCACCGCATCCGGGGTCGCCGGATGGGGGGTGAGGACCTTGAAACGCTCCTCCGCCAACTCACCCCGGGCCAGATCGACCGGTGCGCCCTTGATGCCCGATCCGCCGATGTCCACGCCGAATACGTCCATGACGACCACGCTAAGGGGTGCCGCCGCGCGACACCCCCCGTACGGTCCGGGCGGACCGGCTCAGGCGGATTCAGGCGGTCTCAGGCGGTCTCAGCCGACTCGGACGATGCAGCCGACTCCGCCGACAGCTCCGCCGCCTCGGCCCGCAGGTCCCGGCGCAGCTCCTTGGGGAGCGAGAAGGTGATGGACTCCTTGGCGGCCGTGATGACCTCGACGTCGGCGTAGCCGCGCTCGGCGAGCCACTCCAGGACGCCCTCGACGAGGATCTCGGGCACCGACGCGCCGGAGGTCACACCGACCGTCCGCACGCCCTCCAGCCAGGCCTCGTCGATCTCGTCGGCGAAGTCCACGAGGTGGGCGGCGCGGGCGCCCGCGCCGAGGGCGACCTCGACGAGACGGACCGAGTTGGAGGAGTTCTTGGAGCCGACGACGATCACGAGGTCGGCGTCCGCGCCCATCTGCTTGACCGCGATCTGACGGTTCTGCGTGGCATAGCAGATGTCGTCGCTGGGCGGGCTGATGAGCTGCGGGAACTTGGTCTTCAGCGCGTCCACGGTCTCCATCGTCTCGTCGACGGAGAGGGTGGTCTGGGAGAGCCAGACGACCTTGGACTCGTCACGGACCTCCACGTTGGCGACGTCCTTGGGGCCGTCGACGAGCTGGATGTGGTCCGGGGCCTCGCCGCTGGTGCCGATGACCTCCTCGTGGCCCTCGTGGCCGATGAGGAGGATGTCGTAGTCCTCGTTGGCGAAGCGGACGGCTTCCTTGTGGACCTTGGTGACCAGAGGGCACGTGGCGTCGATCGTGGCGAGCTTGCCGCGGGCGGCCTCGTCGTGGACGACCGGCGCGACTCCGTGCGCCGAGAAGATCACGATGTTGCCCTCGGGGACCTCGGCCGTCTCCTCGACGAAGATGGCGCCCTTCTTCTCGAGGGTCTTGACCACGTATTTGTTGTGAACGATCTCGTGGCGCACATAGACCGGCGCACCGTACTGCTCCAGAGCCTTCTCGACGGCGATCACGGCGCGGTCGACACCCGCGCAGTAGCCACGGGGGGCGGCGAGCAGGACCTTACGGGCGGGCGTAGCAGTCATGCCGTCCATCGTACGGGCCCGGCCCACCGGCGCGTCCCGGCCGGGCGGACCGGCGTGGTGGCCGAAGCTGGGGGAACGATCCGCCGCACCAGCGAGGGGGCCTCCATGTCCGCACCACCCTCCGACGGTGACGGCACGCTCCGCCGGACGCTGTCCTTCCGGGACCTCGTCGTCTACGGCCTGCTCTTCATCGCCCCCATGGCACCGGTCGGCGTCTTCGGCACGCTGGACGCGAAGTCGCACGGGGCCGTGGCGCTCGTCTATCTCGTGGCGACGGTCGCGATGGCCTTCACGGCCTTCTCGTACGCGCAGATGGTGCGGGTCGCCCCGCAGGCGGGGTCGGTGTTCACGTACGCGCGTCTGGGGCTCGGCGAGGGTGCGGGGTTCGTCGCCGGGTGGATGGCGATGCTGGACTATCTGCTGATCCCGGCGGTCGCGTATCTCTTCTCCGGCATCGCGATGCACGCGCTGGTGCCGGGCGTCCACCAGTGGGTGTGGACGGCGATCGCCGTGGTCGTGACGACCGCGCTGAACCTGTCGGGCGTACGGGCCGCGGCGCTGGTCGGCTTCCTGGTGCTGGCCATGGAGATCGTCGTGCTGCTGGTCTTCCTGGTCGCCGCGGTCGTCGCGCTGGCCCAGGACGGGGCGCGGCGCGGCTGGCTGTCACCGCTGACCGGTGAGGGCGGCTTCTCCATGACGGCCGTGCTGGGGGCGGTGTCGGTCGCGGTGCTCTCCTATCTGGGCTTCGACGCGATCGCCTCCTTCGCGGAGGAGGCGACGGGCGGTTCGGAGCGGGTGGCCCGGGCGGTGCTGACGTGTCTGGTGGTGGCGGGCGTGCTGTTCGTCGCGCAGACCTACCTCGCCGCCCTGCTCGCGCCGATGTCACCGGCGGAGCTGGCGGCGAAGCCGGAGAACCAGGGGTCGGCGTTCTACGACACGGTCGACTCGGCGACGGGGACCTGGCTGCACGACCTGGTGGCCGTCAGCAAGGCGATCGGCGCGGCCTTCGCCGCCCTGGCGGGCCAGGCGGCGGCCGGCCGGCTGCTGTTCGCCATGGCCCGTCAGCGGCGGCTGCCGAATCTTCTGGCGAAGGTGGACCGGGGGTCGGGGGTGCCGCGCCTGGCCCTGCTGGCCGCGGCGGCGGTGACGCTGGTCGCGGCGGTGTGGGCCGCCCGACGGGACGACGGGCTGGACCGGCTGGTGTCGGTCGTGGACGTCGGCGCGCTGGTGGCCTTCGCTCTGCTGCACCTGTCGGTGATCGGCTGGTTCGCGGTCCGCAAGCGGGGCGGGACGCCCCGCTTGGTGCGACATGTGGTGCTGCCGCTGCTGGGACTGGTGGTGACGGTCGCGGTCATCGTCGAGGCGGCGGCCACGGCCCGCTTCGTCGGTGCGGTGTGGCTGGCCGCCGGCTTGGGCGTGCTGGGCGCGCAGGCGCTGCGGCGTACGACGCCGGAGTGAGGCTGTCTGCCGACTGCGGGCCGTCTGCCGCCTGCGGCGGCGGGCGCCCTGCGGGCGCGTCCTCAATCGCCGGACGGGCTTGATGTGGCGACACCGCTACCCTCACCCCATGGCTCTCAACACCTCCCCCGAGGCCCCGATCCCCGTCGGTCAGGTGTCCCGGCTGATCGGCGGCTGGATCGACCGGCTGGGCGCCGTGTGGGTGGAAGGGCAGATCACCCAGCTCTCGAGACGGCCCGGCGCGGGCGTCGTGTTCTTGACGCTGCGTGATCCCTCGCACGACATCTCCCTGTCCGTCACCTGCTACCGGAGCGTCTTCGACCAGATCGCCGACGTCGTCTCGGAGGGCGCGCGCGTCGTCGTGCACGCCAAGCCGGAGTGGTACGCGCCGCGTGGCTCGCTGTCGCTGCGGGCGACCGAGATCAAGCCGGTCGGGGTCGGGGAGCTGCTGGCGCGGCTGGAGCAGTTGAAGAAGTCCCTGGCGGCGGAGGGGCTGTTCGCCGCCGAGCGCAAACGGCCGCTGCCGTTCCTGCCGCAGCTCATCGGGCTGGTCTGCGGGCGGGCCTCCGCGGCCGAGCGGGATGTGCTGGAGAACGCCCGGCACCGCTGGCCCGCCGTGCGGTTCGAAGTGCGCAACGTCCCCGTGCAGGGCGTGCACGCCGTGCCGGGCGTCGTGGCGGCGATCGAGGAGCTGGACGCCGCGCCGGACGTGGACGTGATCATCGTGGCCCGCGGCGGCGGCAGCGTGGAGGACCTGCTGCCGTTCTCGGACGAGCAGCTCGTGCGGACCGTGGCCGCGTGCCGTACGCCGCTGGTGTCGGCGATCGGCCACGAGCCGGACTCGCCGCTGCTCGATCTCGTCGCCGATCTGCGCGCGTCCACGCCCACCGACGCGGCGAAGCGGGTCGTGCCCGATGTGGGCGAGGAGCTGACCCGGGTCGGGCAGCTGCGGGAGCGCGCGCTGCGCTGTGTCACCGCGCACCTGGACCGCGAGGAGCGCGGCCTCGCGGCGGCGCGGGCGCGGCCGTGCATGGAACGGCCGCAGCGGATGGTGGACGAGCGGGAGCAGCAGATCTCCGCGCTCGCGGAGCGGGGCCGGCGCACGCTCGGGCATCTGCTGGACCGGGCGGACTCCGAACTGGCGCACACCCGGGCGCGCGTGGTCGCGCTGTCCCCGGCGGCGACCCTGCGGCGCGGCTACGCGGTGCTCCAGCACGCGGACGGCTCGGTGGTGCGCGACGCCGGCGAGGTGACGCCGGAGGAGGAGCTGCGGGCCCGGGTCGCGGAGGGCGAGTTCACGGTGCGGGCCGTTGCCGCGCCCCCCGCCGTCACACCGCCCGCATAGGCTGGGGCACATGGCGAAGACGGGTGCGATGGACGGGAACGAGGGTGCTCCGGGGGCGGAGGACGACGCCCTGGGGTACGAGCAGGCGCGGGACGAGCTGATCGAAGTCGTCCGCCGTCTGGAGGCCGGTGGTACGTCGCTGGAGGAGTCGCTGGCCCTGTGGGAGCGGGGCGAGGCGCTGGCGAAGGTGTGCCGCCGCTGGCTGGACGGTGCGCGGGCGCGGCTCGACGCGGCACTGGCGGAATCCGAGGGCGGACCGTCCGCCGAGGAGAGCTGAGAGCGACGATCGCCCACATCGGCAGGGTCATGTGAGGCCCGTCACGGATCCCCACTTTTTAGTTGAAACTTCATACACCTCGCGTACAGTGGTGCCATCAGCTCGAACAAGCCCGAAACCCTGTTCGCAACAGAAGGTGTGTCCCGCATGACTCTCGCACTCGACGCCGCCGCCCAGGACCTGCTCTTCCGAGCGGCCCACACGGCCAACGCCTTCACCGACGAGCCGGTGTCCGACGAGCAGGTCCAGGCCATCTACGACCTGGTCAAGTACGCGCCGACCGCGTTCAACTCGACGCCGCTGCGCGTGGTGCTGGTCCGTTCCGAGGAAGCCCGCGAGCGCCTCGTGTCGCACATGGCCGAGGGCAACCGCCCCAAGACCCGCACCGCGCCGCTGGTCGCGATCCTCGCCACGGACAACGAGTTCCACGAGGAGCTGCCGCACCTGATGCCGCACTTCCCGCAGGCGAAGGACCTCTTCTTCTCCGAGCGCCCCGCCCGCGAGGGGTCCGCCGCGCTGAACGGCGCCCTCCAGGCCGGTTACTTCATCCTGGGCGTCCGCGCCGCCGGTCTGGCCGCGGGCCCGATGACCGGCTTCGACTTCGCCGGTGTCCAGAAGGAGTTCCTGGACGACGACCACACGCCGCTGATGGTGATCAACATCGGCAAGCCGGGCGTCGACGCCAGCCACCCCCGCTCGCCGCGCCTGGCCTACGACCAGGTCGTCACGACCGTCTGACCGTCTCCCCCCGACGGCAGACCCGCGCCCGTCCGCCTACCCCCCCAGGCGGGCGGGCCGCCGGCCGTCGCGCTCAGTTCGAAGGCCCGGAGCCCGATGCCCCGGCCTTCGGGGCCTTCTCGGCCTTGAGCGCGGCGGCCATCTCCATGAGCCGCTCGTGCGAGGCGGTGCCCGTGACCACCGTGGTCACCCCGTGCTCCTCGCGCACCAGGGCGTTGTACTTCTCGCCCTCGTAGCGCTGCCAGGTGGCGTTCCCCACCCGCTCCGACTTGCCCGTCTTCTCGGCACGCTGGCTGACCTTGCTGATGAAGCCGCGCGCCGGGCCGTCGCTCTGCTCGACCGCGACGTACTGCCGCTGCGGGTCGAGGAAGCCCAGGTGCCAGACCGAGCCGTCCTCGGTGCGCGCCTGGTACGAGACCGAGGTCGCGCGCCAGTCCTTGTCGAGCCCCTCGGGAGCGGCCACCGCGTACGGCGCCGCACGCCGGGCCTGGTCCAGCTCCACGTGGTAACCGACCGTCTTGATGGGGTCGTGGTCCTCGTTGTGCGGGATGAAGAGATAACTGACTACCGCCACGGGGATGACCACCGCCATCGACAGCATCATGTTCCGGATGGTCTGCGTCTTACCGTTCCTACCTGCCACGCCCCCTATCGTCCCCCATGCCCCCGCCGATCTTGACGGCGGTGCCCGGCCGGGCGCGCGGTGGCGGTCGGCCCGGCGAGGGCCGGCGGCGTAGCGGATGCGTGTCGCGCGTCATCCGGCCATCGTTCGCAACCGCATCGCCACCTTGACGCCGCTCATGCGTGGGGCGCTCTGCTCACTCTCGCAATGAACCGATAAAGTCATCAGCACCCTCACCCTCCTGGCCCTTACGGGACAGAGGTCCCACGGCCGTCGCCGTACAGAAAGGTGCGTTCCGATGACCGATCATCACCTGCCGTCCCAGCTCGAGGTCAGCCCCGAGGCCCCCGACCGCAACCTCGCACTCGAGCTCGTCCGGGTCACCGAGGCGGGCGCCATGGCGTCGGGCCGCTGGGTGGGCCGCGGTGACAAGAACGGCGCCGACGGCGCCGCGGTCAAGGCCATGCGGGCCCTGATCGGCACTGTTTCCATGAACGGTGTCGTCGTCATCGGCGAGGGCGAGAAGGACAACGCCCCGATGCTCTACAACGGCGAGCGGGTCGGTGACGGGACCGGCGCGGAGTGCGATGTCGCCGTGGACCCGGTCGACGGCACGACGCTGACCGCCAAGGGCATGGCCAACGCCGTCTCCGTCATGGCCGTCGCCGACCGCGGCTCCATGTTCGACCCGTCCGCCGTGTTCTACATGGACAAGCTGGTCACCGGCCCCGAGGCGGCCGACTACGTCGACATCAACGCCCCCGTGGCGGTCAACATCCGTCGCGTCGCGAAGGCAAAGCACTCCTCGCCCGAGGACGTGACAGTCGTCGTTCTGGACCGCCCGCGTCACGACGGCATCGTCAAGGAGATCCGCGAGGCGGGCGCCCGCATCAAGTTCATCTCCGACGGCGACGTGGCCGGCGCGATCATGGCCGTCCGCGAGGGCACCGGCATCGACCTGCTGCTCGGTGTCGGCGGTACGCCCGAGGGCATCATCGCGGCCTGTGCGATCAAGTGCCTCGGCGGCACGATCCAGACCAAGCTGTGGCCCAAGGACGACGAGGAGCGTCAGCGGGCGCTCGACGCGGGCCACGACCTCGACCAGGTCCTGCACACCAACGACCTCGTCAGCGGCGACAACGTGTTCTTCGTCGCCACCGGCATCACCGACGGCGAGCTGCTGCGCGGCGTGCGCTACCGCGCGGAGACCGCGACCACGCAGTCGCTGGTCATGCGCTCCAAGTCCGGCACCATCCGGCAGATCGACTCCACGCACCGGCTGTCGAAGCTGCGCGCGTACAGCACCGTGGACTTCGAGCGCCCGAGCTGATCGCGGCGGGCCGACCGGGCCCGCCATCCCCGCGCACATACGGGCCGGGCCCCGCCGCTTCCGGCGGGGCCCGGCCCGTATGTGTCCGCGCTCAGCCCGCGGCGGCGACCCGTGCGGAACGCTGGAGCTCCGCGTCCCGCCGCCGGCGCCTCGCGAGCACGACCCTGCGCTCGGCCGCGGTCAGCCCGCCCCACACCCCATAAGGCTCGGGCTGGAGCAGCGCGTGCTCCCGGCAGGCGACCATCACCGGGCAGCGGGCGCAGACGCGTTTCGCGGCCTCTTCCCGTGACAGGCGCGCGGCCGTGGGTTCCTTGGATGGTGCGAAGAACAATCCGGCTTCATCCCGGCGGCACACCGCCTCCGAATGCCAGGGGCCGGCCTGATCCCGAGCGGCGATCCGCTGAGACGGTACGGCGGCTTCCTGCCGGGGCTGATGCGGTAGCAGCACGGTCTACTCCTGACGACGGCTTTGCTGGGCCGATTGAGTCACCTTTGCCCGTCTCACTGCGCACGACCATTCGCACCCGCAGCCGTACGAGAGACGATGCACCAAGCTTTACCCGCTGTGCGCGCTCTTATTCACACCGTTGTCATGACCGGAACGCGATAAGCCGCGTAGCGCGCCCGCCGACGCCTGTCGCCCCACGTCACAGGGCACGCAGGGGCGGCGCGACCAGGTCGTGCGATCAGCCGCGCGCGAGGAGGTTCCTGACGCGCCTGCCGCGTCGCGCCCTGGCCTCCACCGCGCCGAAGAGGGCGAAGCCCGTGACCAGCACGACCGGCGCGTCGGGGTCGTCGGCCTCGTGGGTCCGCACGTCGAAACCGCCGAAGACGCCGGTGCCGGCGGAGCGCACCGAGACGTTCTCCGGGACCTTGATGTCGACGCCGCCGAAGACCGCGGTGGCGTTGATCACGATCTCCCGCTGGGTGAAGAGCGCCTCGGACAGGTCGATCTCCACCTCGCCGAACAGCGCGAAGGCGTTCGTCCGGGGCCCGACCCGCCAGCGGCCCTTGCGGGCCGCGCCGCCGAAGACGGCGACGAGGTTCTCGGTGGCGGCCGACGGGACGGGGTAGGGATAAGGCAGCGGGCCGCCCGGCGCGGGACGCCGCCCCTTGGGCAGGTCGCGCACCAGCGGCTCCAGCTCGGCGTGGGTCCTCGCCCGGTACACCGCGCCGATCCGCTCGGCGTGCTCCTCCGCGGTGAGCCGCCCCTCCGCCAGCGCCTCGCGCAGGATGTCCGCGGTCCGGTCCCGGTCCGCGTCGGAGGCGCGCAGCGCGGGGGCGGGCTCGGCGCCCTTGGTCACTGACACCGGCTTTTCGGCAGACTCGTCCACGGCCGCCACCCTAGCCACACGCGATAGGTCGCGACAGGGGCGCACGAGGGCGGGCCCGCGCCGCGCACCGCGAAGTGAGCCTTACCTCACCAACCGGTCACCGGCGGAGCGTCCTAGGCTGGAGGGCGCTGTCGAGGATGCCAGCCACCGTTGCCTGCCCAGTGAGGAATCGCCGCAATGTCTGCCCAGTCTGAGTTCGCCTATACGGATCTCCTGCCCCTGGGCGAGGACGACACGCCGTACCGTCTGGTGACCGCCGAGGGTGTGAGCACCTTCGAGGCCGACGGCCGTACGTTCCTCAAGGTCGAGCCGGAGGCGCTGCGGAAGCTGGCCGCCGAGGCGATGCACGACATCTCGCACTACCTGCGCCCGGCGCACCTCGCGCAGCTGCGCCGGATCCTCGACGACCCCGAGGCGTCCCCGAACGACAAGTTCGTCGCGCTCGACCTGCTGAAGAACGCGAACATCGCGGCCGCGGGCGTGCTGCCGATGTGCCAGGACACCGGCACCGCGATCGTCATGGGCAAGCGCGGCCAGAACGTGCTGACCGAGGGCGGCGACGAGAAGGCCCTCTCGCACGGCATCTTCGACGCCTACACCAAGCTCAACCTGCGGTACTCGCAGATGGCCCCGCTGACCATGTGGGACGAGAAGAACACCGGCTCGAACCTGCCCGCGCAGATCGAGCTGTACGCGACCGACGGCGGCGCGTACAAGTTCCTCTTCATGGCCAAGGGCGGTGGCTCGGCCAACAAGTCCTTCCTCTACCAGGAGACGAAGGCGGTCCTCAACGAGGCCTCCATGATGAAGTTCCTGGAGGAGAAGATCCGCTCGCTGGGCACGGCCGCGTGCCCGCCGTACCACCTGGCGATCGTCGTCGGCGGCACGTCGGCGGAGTTCGCGCTCAAGACCGCGAAGTACGCCTCCGCGCACTACCTCGACGAGCTGCCCGCCGAGGGCTCCCCCACCGGTCACGGCTTCCGGGACAAGGAGCTGGAGGAGAAGGTCTTCGAGCTGACGCAGAAGATCGGCATTGGCGCCCAGTTCGGCGGCAAGTACTTCTGCCACGACGTCCGCGTGGTCCGGCTGCCGCGCCACGGCGCCTCGCTGCCCGTCGCCATCGCCGTCTCCTGCTCGGCCGACCGCCAGGCGGTCGCCAAGATCACCGCCGAGGGCGTCTTCCTGGAGCAGCTGGAGACCGACCCGGCGCGCTTCCTGCCCGAGACCACGGACGAGCACCTGGACGAGGCCGGCGAGGTCGTCAAGATCGACCTGACCCGTCCGATGGACGAGATCCTCGCCGAGCTGACGAAGTACCCGGTCAAGACCCGGCTCTCGCTGACCGGCCCGCTGGTCGTGGCGCGCGACATCGCCCACGCGAAGATCAAGGAGCGGCTGGACGCGGGCGAGGAGATGCCGCAGTACCTGAAGGACCACCCGGTCTACTACGCGGGCCCGGCCAAGACCCCCGAGGGCTACGCCTCCGGCTCCTTCGGCCCGACCACGGCCGGCCGCATGGACAGCTACGTCGACCAGTTCCAGGCGGCGGGCGGCTCCAAGGTCATGCTCGCCAAGGGCAACCGCTCCAAGCAGGTCACCGACGCGTGCGACGCGCACGGCGGCTTCTACCTCGGCTCGATCGGCGGCCCGGCGGCCCGCCTGGCGCAGGACTGCATCAAGAAGGTCGAGGTCCTGGAGTACCAGGAGCTCGGCATGGAGGCGGTCTGGAAGATCGAGGTCGAGGACTTCCCGGCGTTCATCGTCGTGGACGACAAGGGCAACGACTTCTTCGTCGACCCGGCCCCGACGACGCCGACGTTCACGGCGATCCCGGTGCGTCAGCAGTAACCCTGCGGGACTCGAGCGCCGGACGGGCTGAATGCCGGCCCGTCCGGCGTTTGAGGACCGGGGCCCGGGGCGGAGCCCCGGTTTCGGGAAGGGGCGGGGTGGGGCTACGCGAAGCGCTGGTTCGCCGCACCGTCACACTTCTGCAGACGCAGAGCGTCCTTGGCCGACCCCAGCGTCAGACACAGGTCCTGCGCCGCCGCCGGGCGGATCGACTCGGCGGACCGTACGAACTGCTGGTTTCCACCACCGTGGCAGTTCCACAACGCCAGCGCCGTACCCGCCCGATACGCGCCCCCCGGCACATCCACGCACCGGTCGTGCGTCAGCGCGGAGTGCAGTGACTTCTGCCCCGCGTCGTACCACCACTCCTGGTTGCGGCTGCCGCTGCACGGCCAGCCGCCCACCTGGGTGCCGTTGGCCGTGGCCGCACCGTAGGCGTCCACGCACGCGCCCGTCGCCGCGTTCTTCAGTGGCCGGTATGCGTCGTCCCAGCCGCCCGGGTACAGCGCGGGCGTCCCCGTGCTCGCCGGGTCCGCGCAGCCGGCCTCCCGGAGACCGGACCGGTAGAGCTGGGTGAGGCAGGACGCGAAGGCGCCGTGACCGCGCGCGTTGGGGTGGAAGGACTGCCGTACGGAGTTCGCGTTCGGCGGGAAGGGGTTGGCGAGGTCGACGTAGAGGCCGCGCGCCCAGGTGTCCTCCATGCACACCTCGTGGCCGTGGAAGAGACGGGAGTTGTCGAGGTAGAGCGCGCCGGTGTTCTTGGCGACGCGCCGCATGCCGCGCTCGAAGGCGGGGACGGCGGTGTTGCGGCCCCAGGCGGAGTCGGAGGTGTAGCCGACGCAGCCGCCGGGGAGCTTGCCGGGGAAGTTCGGGTTGTCCTCGATGTCGGGGCCGATGGGGCTCGGGTAGCCCATGACGACGAGCTTGTAGTCACTGTCGGCGTAGCCCGCGTCCTTCATGACGGTCCGCAGGTCCCGTACGGTCTGCTCGACCTTGGGCACGAGGGCGTCGACGCGGGACTGCCAGCCGGGGGCGTACTTCGGCTCGCAGGGGCCCTGGAGGGTCAGATAGCGGGTGACGCAGTCGGTGATGACGGGCCCGAACTGCAGGTCGTCGTTGGCCCCGGCGACCAGCAGCACCACCTTCACGCGCGTGTTGCGGGCCTTGACCGCGAGGTTGTCGCTCTGGACCAGCTCGTCCGCGTACTGCTTGCTGCCGCCGATCCGGATGTTGCCGGTGTAGGCGCCGGAGCAGGCGACGTTGTAGGTGACGTCGGCGGGTATCGCCGTGCGGTGGATGGCGGCGTCGGGCGAGCGGTGGCACCAGTTGTCGGGGCCGTTGGTGCCGGGCTCGTACGTGCCGACCCCTTCGCCGGATATCTCGCTGTCGCCCAGCGAGACGAGTGACGTCTTGCGCTGTTCGAGCGGCCGCTCGGCGGCGCTGCCGTAGAGCTTCGTGGCCTCGGCCGCGCGGACCTTCTCGAGCTCGGGCGTGAGGGGGGTCGAGGCGGTGGTGCGCGGGGCCGCTTGCGCGGCGGGCCCGGTCGCGGCCACCCCGCCGAGCGCCGCGGCGAACGCGGCGACGGCGGCGAGGGTACAGCGCAGGGTGGGTCTGCGTGTCATGAAGCCTCCCCGGTTTCAGTTGTTACTCGCGGTATTTACTAGTCGGTAAGTGCTTTTGGGAACACTGTGAACGAGACAAACGCTTTGTTTGTCAGGAGGTAAGCAACGATGACCGACAGTGATCAGTACCGGATCGAGCACGACTCCATGGGAGAGGTCCGTGTCCCCGCGCACGCCAAGTGGCGGGCCCAGACACAGCGGGCGGTGGAGAACTTCCCCCTGAGCGGACAGCGGCTGGAGCGCTCGCACATCGAGGCGCTGGCCCGGATCAAGGCCGCCGCGGCCAAGGTCAACGCCGAGCTGGGCGTGGTCGACAAGGACGTCGCGGAGGCCATCGAGGCGGCCGCCGCCGAGGTCGCGGAGGGCCGTTGGGACGACCACTTCCCCGTCGACGTCTTCCAGACCGGCTCGGGCACGTCGTCCAACATGAACACCAACGAGGTCCTCGCCACCCTCGCCACCGAGCGGCTCGGCCGTGATGTGCACCCCAACGACCATGTCAACGCGTCGCAGTCGTCCAACGACGTGTTCCCCTCCAGCATCCACATCGCGGCGACGGCGGCCGTCACCGGTGATCTCGTCCCGGCGCTCGACCACCTCGCGGCGGCGCTGGAGCGCAAGGCCGCGGAGTTCGCGGAGGTCGTGAAGTCCGGCCGCACCCATCTGATGGACGCCACCCCGGTGACGCTCGGCCAGGAGTTCGGCGGTTACGCCGCCCAGGTCCGCTACGGCGTCGAGCGGCTGCGCTCCTCGCTGCCGCGGCTGGCCGAACTGCCCCTCGGCGGCACGGCCGTCGGCACCGGCATCAACACCCCGCCCGGCTTCTCCGCCGCGGTCATCGCCGAAGTGGCCCGCACCACCGGTCTGCCGCTGACCGAGGCCCGTGACCACTTCGAGGCGCAGGGCGCCCGTGACGGTCTGGTGGAGACCAGCGGCCAGCTGCGCACCATCGCCGTCGGCCTCACCAAAATCGCCAATGACCTGCGCTGGATGGCCTCCGGTCCGCGCACCGGCCTCGCCGAGATCAACCTCCCCGACCTCCAGCCGGGCTCCTCGATCATGCCGGGCAAGGTCAACCCGGTGGTTCCCGAGGCCGTCCTCATGGTGGCCGCCCAGGTGATCGGCAACGACGCGACCGTGGCCACGGCGGGCGCCGCGGGGAACTTCGAGCTCAATGTGATGCTCCCGGTCATGGCGAAGAACCTCCTGGAGTCCGTACGGCTGCTCGCGAACGCCTCCCGGTTGCTCGCCGACCGCACGGTCGACGGCATCACCGCCAACGCCGAGCGGGCCCGCGCCTACGCCGAGTCCTCGCCGTCGGTGGTCACCCCCCTGAACCGCTACATCGGATACGAGGAAGCGGCCAAGGTGGCCAAGAAGTCACTGGCCGAACAGAAGACGATCCGGGAGGTCGTCCTGGAGTCCGGCTACGTCGATCGCGGACTGCTGACGAGGGAACAGCTCGACGCGGCGCTCGATGTGCTGCGGATGACGCGCCCGTAGCCCCCACCTGCCACGATGTCCCCGCGCCAGGCGTCAACCCGGATGCTTGGACCGGACCTTTTGCGGCGCACATCACGGCGCATCGGTGGGCGAGGCACCTAAGATCTGCGCATGACAGCGGACACGGTGGAAACGACGGGCACGGCAGGCACCGCCCCCTGGGCGCCGGGGGACCACATCCTCTGGCGCTATCGGGGCAATGCCACCGACCGTGTCCACATCTGCCGTCCGGTGACCGTCGTCCAGGACACCGAGGACCTGCTCGCCGTCTGGATGGCCCCCGGCACCGACTGCGTCAAGCCGCTGCTCGCCGACGGCACCCCCGTGCACCGTGAGCCGCTGGCCACCCGGTACACCAAGCCGCGCACCACCACGACGTCCCGCTGGTTCGGCACCGGAGTCCTCAAGCTCGCCCGGCCCGGCGAGGCCTGGTCGGTCTGGCTCTTCTGGGATCCGGGCTGGCAGTTCAAGAACTGGTACGTGAACCTCGAGGAGCCCCTCGCCCGGTGGGCCGGCGGAGTCGATTCCGAGGACCATTTCCTGGACATCGCCGTCTACCCCGACCGCAGTTGGGAATGGAAGGACGAGGACGAGTTCGCGCAGGCCCAGCGAGCGGGCCTGATGTCCGCCGCCCAGGCCGAGCGGGTGCGGGCGGCCGGGCTGGCGGCCATCGAGCGGATCGAGACCTGGGGCGCGCCGTTCGCCTCCGGCTGGGAGGACTGGCGGCCCGACCCGGCGTGGACGGTGCCGACGCTCCCGGACGACTGGGACCGCACCCCGGCGCGTCTGGGCGCGTGAACCGCTTGATGTCTCCCCGTGGGACAACCGTAGGATCGGCCTCCGCGATACTGCACAGCAGCACGGCACGATCAGAGCACGGCATGTGACAGCTGGTCACAGACGACAGTCGCAGAAAGGGCGGAGCCGTGAGCGGTGACGACGAGCGGGACTACGACGGTTACGCCCGGTTAGGGCTGGACCGCAGCGGACAGGCCGAGGCGTTCGACAACATCGGCGTCCGCTACGACGATGCCTTCCCGCACAAGGAGGGCCAGCTGGAGGCAGGTGCCTGGCTGGCGGCCGAGCTTCCGCCCGGCTCCCGGATCCTCGACCTCGGCTGCGGCACGGGCCTGCCGACCGCCCGCCAGCTCACCGACGCCGGTCACCACGTCCTGGGCGTCGACCTCTCGCCCGGCATGCTCAAACTCGCCCGCGACAACGTCCCCGGCGCCGACTTCCGGCTCGGCGACCTGGCCGAGCTGCGCGACGGACGGCTCGGCACCTTCGACGGCATCGCCGCCTTCTTCGCCCTGCTGATGCTGCCGCGCCCCGAAATTCCGCACGCGCTGCGGATGCTGTACGGAATGCTGAGGCCCGGGGGGCTGCTGGCGCTCTCGATGGTGGAAGCGGACGTGGACGACTTCGCGATTCCGTTCCTGGGCAACACGATCCGGGTATCCGGTTACCTGCGGGACGAATTGCGCCAGGTCGTGTGCGAGGCGGGTTTCGAGATCACCGGGGAGAGCTCGCCGGCGTACGCCCCCGCGAGTACGGACGTACCACCCGAGATCCAGCTCTTCCTCAATCTGCGACGCGCCTGATCCACGGTGCGCCCCCTGCGATTGGGCGTACGGCCCCGACGGATGGAACCCCACACGTGACGGAGCATCCCAACTCCCACGGAGGACAGCGGACCGCGCAGGTCCGGCAGTCCGCCGTCCCCGCCCCGGAACCGGGCCGCGCCCGGGCGGTCGCGGACGAGCCGGAGGGCACGCGCCGCGCGGAGTCCCCCGCGCTCGACCGGCTCCCCGGCCACGACGGCCCCGAGCCGGCCTCGCCGCGCCCGGCGCGCGACCCCGGCGCGGCGGCCTCGGCCCCACGCGCCAGGGCGCGCGGTGAGGCGCACCCCGAGCCGGGTGCGCCCCGCCGCGCCGTGCCCCGCCCCGGCGGCCCGGAGGCGGCCCGTGGGGCCGCCGCACAGGGCGGCACGGACCGGGGCACCGCCCTGCCCGGCGGCCCCGAAAGACCGGCCTCCGGCGGCGCGGACGGGGACGGGGGTGCCGGCAAGGGACCCGCCGGGACGACCGGCGGGGAGCGGCTGCGGTTCGTGGGCGCCGCCACCCGGCGGATCGCCCGCGGCATCGACCTGGACGAGATCGTGCTGGGGCTGTGCCGGGCGACCGTGCCGACCTTCGCGGACGCCATCCTGGTCTATCTGCGCGACCCGCTGCCGGTCGGTGACGAGCGGCCCGTCGGGCCCGTCGTGCTGCGGCTGCGCCGCACCGACCAACTGCCCGAGCATGTGCGCGGCCCGGAGGACCCGGACGCCCCGCAGGAGCGGGCCGAGCCCGTCCCCGACCTCGCGGGCGGCGCGGCCGAGCGCTGCGAGGTGCGGATAGGCGGGCCGCTCGCGGAGGTGCTGCGAGGGGTCAGGCCCGTATTCGGTGACTCCTCCGCCGCCCGGGCGGCGCTCCCCGAGCTGCTGGGCGACGAGCAGGACGTCCCCGACCGGCAGCGCACGATCCTCGCGCCGCTGCGCGGCCGCCGCCGCGTGATCGGCGCGGCGGTGTTCATACGCCGGGCGGACCGGGCCGCCTTCGAAGGCGACGATCTGCTGGTCGCGGCCCAGCTGGCGACCCACACCGCCCTCGGTGTGGACAAGGCCGTGCTCTACGGCCGCGAGGTCTACATCGCGGACGAGCTCCAGCGCACGATGCTCCCCGACTCCCTCCCCCAGCCGACCGGGGTCCGGCTCGCCAGCCGCTATCTCCCGGCGGCCGAGACCGCCCGGGTCGGCGGCGACTGGTACGACGCGATCCCCCTCCCCGGCAACCGGGTGGCGCTCGTCGTCGGTGATGTCATGGGGCACTCCATGACCTCCGCGGCGATCATGGGCCAGCTGCGCACCACCGCGCAGACCCTCGCGGGGCTGGATCTGCCCCCGGCCGAGGTGCTGCACCACCTCGACGAGCAGGCGCAGCGCCTGGGCAGCGACCGCATGGCCACCTGCCTGTACGCGGTGTACGACCCGGTCGCCCACCGCATCGTGATCGCCAACGCCGGTCATCCCCCGCCCATCCTGCTGCACCGCGGCGGGCGGGCCGAGGTGCTGCGCGTCCCGCCGGGCGCGCCCATCGGCGTGGGCGGGGTGGACTTCGAGGCCGTGGAGCTGGACGCGCCGGCCGGGGCGACGCTGCTGCTGTACACGGACGGCCTGGTGGAGTCCCGGATCCGGGACGTGTGGACGGGCATAGAGCAGCTGCGCGAGCGGCTGATCGACACGGCCCGGCTGACGGGTCCGAACCCGCCGCCGCTGGAGCCGCTGTGCGACGAGGTCCTCGGCATGCTCGGCCCCGGCGACCGGGACGACGACATCGCGCTGCTCGCGGCCCGCTTCGAGGGCATCGCGCCGAGCGACGTGGCGTACTGGTTCCTCGACCCGCGCCCGCAGACGGCCGGCCAGGCCCGGCGGCTGGCGCGGCGGGCGCTGACCCGCTGGGGGCTGGAGGAGCTGACCGACAGCGTGGAGCTGCTGGTCAGCGAGGTGGTCACCAATGCCGTGCGGTACGCGGAGCGGCCGGTGACCCTGCGGTTGCTCCGTACGGACGTGCTGCGCTGCGAGGTCGGTGACGACGTGCCGCAACTGCCACGGCTGCGGCAGGCCCGGCCCTCGGACGAGGGCGGCCGGGGGCTGTACCTGGTGAACAAGCTGGCCCGCCGGTGGGGGGCCACCCGGCTGAGCACGGGCAAGGTGGTGTGGTTCGAGCTGGCGCTGCCGGGCCATGCGCGCTGAGCCGGTGGCGGTGGAGTTCTGGACAGTGTCCAGACTCCTGTTGCCGACAGGTCGTCGGCGGGGTTGACTGCTGAGGTGGAGGGCGGAACGACGCCCTCACCATCTGGCATCGCCCCGCGATGGGAGGCGTCGCATGACCGACTCCGCGCAACAGGTCCCGTACACCACCAACAACGCAGGCATCCCGGTGGAGAGCGACGAGCATTCGCTCACCGTCAGCCCGGACGGCCCCATCCTGCTGCAGGACCACTACCTGATCGAGAAGATGGCCCAGTTCAACCGCGAACGGGTCCCCGAGCGGGTGGTGCACGCCAAGGGCGGCGGCGCCTACGGCGTCTTCGAAGTCACCAATGACGTGAGCCAGTTCACGAAGGCCGATCTGTTCCAGCCCGGCAAGCGGTGCGAGATGCTGGCCCGCTTCTCGACCGTGGCGGGCGAGCAGGGCAGCCCCGACACCTGGCGGGACCCGCGCGGCTTCGCGCTGAAGTTCTACACCGAGCACGGCAACTACGACCTGGTCGGCAACAACACCCCCGTCTTCTTCGTCCGCGACCCGCAGAAGTTCCAGGACTTCATCCGCAGCCAGAAGCGCCACCCGCAGACCGGGCTGCGCAGCAATGACATGCAGTGGGACTTCTGGACGCTGTCGCCGGAGTCCGCGCACATGGTCACCTGGCTGATGGGCGACCGCGGCATCCCGAAGACCTGGCGCCATATGAACGGCTACAGCTCGCACACCTACATGTGGGTGAACGCGGGCGGCGAGAAGTTCTGGGTCAAGTACCACATCAAGACCGACCAGGGCATCGACTTCCTCACCCAGGCCGAGGCGGACGAGCTGGCGGGCTCGGACGCCGACAAGCACCGCCGCGATCTGTTCGAGGCCATCGACAGCGGCAACGCCCCCTCCTGGACGATGCACGTCCAGGTCATGCCCTTCGAGGACGCTCCGGACTACCGCTTCAACCCCTTCGACCTGACCAAGGTGTGGCCGCACGGCGACTACCCCCTGATCGAGGTCGGCCGGATGACGCTCAACAAGAACCCCGAGGATTTCTTCGTCCACATCGAGCAGGCCGCGTTCGAGCCCTCCAACCTCGTCCCCGGCATCGGCCCGTCCCCCGACAAGATGCTGCTCGGCCGGCTGTTCTCCTACCCGGACACCCACCGCTACCGCATCGGCCCGAACTACGCCCAGCTCCCGCCCAACCGGCCGCACTCGCCGCTCGGCTCGTACGCGAAGGACGGCCCGATGCGCTACGAGCCGGCCCGTACGGGCGCGGTGTACGCCCCGAACTCCTACGGCGGCCCGGCCGCCGACACCGCGCGCTTCGGTGAGCCGGCGGGCTGGGAGACGGCGGGCGAGATGGTCCGCGAGGCGTACCGGCTGCGGCGCGATGACGACGACTGGGGCCAGCCGGGCACAATGGTCCGCCAGGTCCTCGACGACGCCGCGCGCGCCCGGCTGGTCTCCAACGTCTCCGGTCATCTGCGCCAGGGCGTGAGCAGGCCCGTACTGGACCGCGCACTGCAGTACTGGCGCAACATCGACAAGAACATCGGCGACCGGATCGCCACCGAGGTCAACGGCGGCTGATCTCCTCCGGCCCCTCGGAAACACCACCGGCCGCCGACCTCTTCACGAGGTCGGCGGCCGGTGGTGTGTTTCCGCTGTGGAGGGGCCGGATCAGGGCTTGACGCCCTCGGTCTCCGTGCCGCCGTTGGGGCGGGTGCCGCCGCCGCTGGGCGTCGACGTCGGGGGCGTCGTCGGCGGCCTCGGCGGAGTCGGGGTGATCTTCGTCGGGTTCGGTGTCGGCTTGCCCGTGGACCCGCCGGTCTTCGTCGGGTTCGGCGTGGGCTTCCCCGTGGCGCCGCCGGACTTCGTCGGCGTCGGGGTCGGCGTCGCGCCCTTGGTGGGCGTCGCCGCGGGAGCCGTGGCCGGCGCCTGGATCGATCCGGCGCTGATGTCGGTGTCCAGGTCGAACTCCTCGTCGCCCTCGCCACCGAGCACGGCCGCCGTGTAGGCCGACCAGATCTGGGCCGGGTACTTGCCACCGTTGACACGACCGCCGCCGCCGGTGCCCTGGAGGGTCACCTGCTTGCCGCCGGGGCCCTCACCGAAGAGGCCGACGGTGGTGACGAGGCTCGGGGTGTAGCCCGCGAACCAGGCCGACTTGTTGTCGTCGGAGGTACCGGTCTTGCCCGCCACCGGGTAGTTGGCGCTGGCCACCACGGTCGCCGTACCGTCGTTGACCACGCCCCGCAGGACGCGGGTGACGCCGTCGGCGGTGTTGCGGGAGACGGCCTGGTCGCCGACCGCGCTGTCGCGCTTGAGCTCCACACCGTTCTGGGACGCGGACTTCAGGATGGTCGGGGTGACCCTCTTGCCGTGGTTGTCCAGGGTGGCGTAGACCGCGGCCATGTCGAGCGGGCTCGCGCCCATGGAGCCCAGCGACATCGCGGGGGCCTCCACGAAACCGGCCTGCTTGCCGTTCATGCCCAGGTCGACGGCGGTCTGCTTGACCTTGTTGAGCTTCACGTCGATGGCCATCTGCGCGAACACGGAGTTGACCGAGTCGTTCATCGCCTTCTGCACGGTGATGGCCTTCTCGGAGTACCCGTCCTCGTTCTCCGGGGCGAAGTGCACATCGCTGCCCACGACCGGCCGCTCACTGGTGCCGTCGTAGATGGTGCTCGGCGTGATCGGCTCGTTGTCCTGCGTCCTGGACTTGTTCTGCAACGCGGACGCGAGAATGATCGGCTTGAAGGTCGACGCCGGCTGGAAGTCCTCGCGGGTGGCGTTGTTGGTGTAGTGCTTGAGGTAGTCCGGACCGCCGTACAGCGCCTGGACGCGACCGTTCTTCGGGTCCACCGACACGGCGCCGACCTGGACGTTCTTGTCCACCTCGCGGCTCTTGGTGTCCAGGTCGTCGAGCAGCTGCTCCTTGACCGCCTTCTCCAGCGCCGCCTGCTTCTTGGGGTCGATGCTGAGCGTGACGGTCCAGCCGCCGGCGGCGAAGTCGCTCTCCTTGCGGCCCTGCTTCTCCAGGGCCTTGATGACCTCGCGCTTGGCCGCGTCGATGAAGTAGCCGTTCTGGCCCGACAGACCCGGGGCCGCCTTCGGCGCCTTCGGGTCCTTGAAGGACATGCCCTGCCGCTGGTCCTTCTTCAGCCAGTCCTTCTCGACCATCTTGTCGAGGACGTAGTTCCAGCGCCGCTTGGCGTTCTCCTTGCCGGCGTCGGTGGCCGCCGGCCCGAAGTCGTACTGGCTCGGGGCCTGGAGCAGCGCGGCCAGGTAGGCGCCTTCCTCGGTGGTGAGGCTGCCGACGTCCTTCTGGTAGTACGCACGGGAGGCGGCCTGGATGCCGTAGGCGCCACGCCCGTAGTAGCTCGTGTTCAGGTAGCCCTCGAGGATCTCCTCCTTCGAGGTCTCCTTCTGCACCTTGAGCGAGATGATCAGTTCCTTGACCTTGCGGGTCACGGTCTGCCGCTGGTCGAGGTAGTAGTTCTTCACGTACTGCTGGGTGATGGTCGAACCACCCTGCTTGCCGCGCCCCATGACGGTGTTGAAGATGCCTCGGGCGGTGCCCTTCACATCCACGCCGGGGTCGGTCCAGAAGTTCTTGTTCTCGGCGGCGACCACGGCGTGCTGCACATGCTCGGGGATCTTCGCGAGCGGAACTTCCTCGCGGTTGACCTCGCCGATGCGGGCCAGCACCTTGCCGTTGCTGTCCTTGTAGACGTTGCTCTGCAGCTTGGCCGCGCCGTTACCGTCCTTCGGCACGTCGACGTAGAAGTAGAGCGCCAGGAAGGCGCCCATCCCCAGCCCGATGACCGCCACGAAGTAGGCAAGCAGCATCTTCCATGTGAAGAACCGGCGTATGCCGGTCTTCTTGGGCTTCTTGCCCTTTGCATTGCGGGTGCTGTCCTGCGCCCGTCGCGCTTCCGCTCGGCCCATCTCTCCCGTAGCTCCAGTCTGTCCGCCCCCAACCCAGCTCACGAAGCTAACACCGCAACTGGCACCAAACGCCCATCGATCACGGCTTCGACACACGTGACATACAGCACCCCGGATGGCGGGAACCCGGGCACGGTGTAGTGCGGGAAACCGTACAGGGCGCTAAAGTGATATCACTTTGCTAGACAGCGTTAACCGCGCGCCGAGCCGGCCTGGGCCGTGCGCGCGCCATCAGATACGGGGGACCCACCCATGACCGACACCATCGGCACCACCGAGACCGCCCCACCCGAGGCGGCGCCCGCCATGGTCAAGCCGCTCGTGCGGGAGACCCCGGCACACGACATCGGCGGCGGGCTCGCCCTGCTGCTCGGCCTGGTGGGACTGCTCATCGGTGCGGGCGCGGTGGCCCTCGGCGTCGTCTTCGGCAACGACGGCAAGTCGGGCCTGTGCGCCGCGTTCGTCGCGGCCGGCATCCTCATCGGCCTCGGCGCGATCATCGCGATGAGCGGGCTGAACACGATCTCCCCCGGTGAGACCCGCGTCGTCCAGCTCTTCGGCCGCTACCGCGGCACGATCCGCAACGAGGGCCTGCGCTGGGTCAACCCCTTCACCAGCCGCGAGCAGGTCTCCGTCCGGGTGCGCAACCACGAGACGGCCGTACTGAAGGTCAACGACGCCTACGGCAACCCGATCGAGCTGGCGGCCGTGGTCGTGTGGCGGGTCGAGGACACCGCCCAGGCGACGTTCGCGGTCGAGGACTTCCAGGAGTTCGTCGCCACCCAGACCGAGGCGGCCGTGCGGCACATCGCCATCGAGTACCCCTATGACGCGCACGAGGAGGGCGGCCTCTCCCTCCGGGGGAACGCCGAGGAGATCACCGACATGCTCGCGGTGGAGCTGCACGCCCGCGTCGAGACCGCCGGTGTCCACATCATCGAGTCGCGCTTCACGCATCTGGCCTACGCTCCGGAGATCGCTTCCGCGATGCTCCAGCGGCAGCAGGCGGGCGCGGTCGTGGCCGCCCGCAAGCTGATCGTGGAAGGCGCCGTCGGCATGGTCGAGCAGGCGCTGGAGCGGATCAGCGAGCAGGGCATCGTGGAGTTGGACGAAGAGCGGAAGGCGGCCATGGTGAGCAATCTGATGGTGGTGCTGTGCGGTGACCGGGCCGCCCAGCCCGTCCTCAACACCGGCACTCTTTACCAGTGACGGACGACGCACCGCCCAAGGGCCGGCCGCGGCAGCGCAAGCAGGTGCTGCTGCGGCTGGACCCCTTGGTCCACGACGCGCTGGCGCGCTGGGCGGGCGAGGAACTGCGCAGCGCCAACGCGCAGATCGAGTTCCTGCTGCGCAAGGCGCTCGGTGACGCGGGACGGCTGCCGAAGGACACCGGCGCGATGCCCCGCCGGGGCCGCCCGCCGAAGTCCGACCGGCCGCCGGAGGGCACCGACGGGCGGTAGGGGCCCGTCCTCAATCGCCGGACGGGCTGGTTGCGGCTGAGCTCAGCCGCAACCAGCCCGCTGGGGGGCACCTCCCAGCGGTAGCTGGGGAAGATTGAGGACACCGACGCGCAGCGGAGGTGCACACCGCCCGGCCGTCAGCCGACGATCCGAACCGGCAGGCCCCGCAGAGCCATCCGCAGCGCGACCGCGAACTCCTCGAACTCGCCCTGCCGCGCCGCCCCGGCACGCATGGCCAGGGCGATGCGCCGGGAGGGCGCCGGGTCGGCGAAGTACCCCGTGGAGAGCTGGTCATTGCGCCCCGTCTCGACCCGCAGGGCCGTCCGCGGCAGCAGCGTGACGCCCAGGCCGCCGCCCACCAGCTGCACCAGGGTGGACAGGCCCGCGGCGCTGGTCGTCACCGGGGCGCCCTCCGTGCGGCCCGCCTCCCGGCAGACATCGAGGGCCTGGTCGCGCAGGCAGTGCCCCTCGTCCAGCAGCAGCAGCTCCAGCTCACGCAGCGCGGCCCGCGGTATGTCCCCGCGCCCGGCCAGCCAATGGTCACTCGGTGTGACGAGCACGAAGTCCTCGTCGAAGAGCGGGATCTCGGTGACGCCGGGCGCGCCGAGCGGCACGGCGAGCAGCAGCAGGTCCAGCCGCCCCTGGGTGAGCCCGTCCAGCAGCGAGGAGGTCTGCTCCTCGTGGACCTGGAGATCGAGGGCGGGATAGGACTCGTGGACCAGGCGCAGGACGGTGGGGAGAAGATAGGGCGCCACGGTCGGGATGACGCCGAGCCGGAGCACCCCGGTGAAGGGCGCGCGGACCGCGTCGGCCTCCTCCATGAAGGCGCCGACCGCTTCGAGGACGGTCCGGGCGCGCGCCGCGAGTCGCTCACCCGCGGGACTGAGCAGCACCTTTCTCGTCGTACGCTCGAGGAGCTGCACTCCGAGCGCGTCCTCCAGCGCCGAGACGGCGCCCGAGAGAGCGGGCTGGCTCATGCCGATGGCGGTCGCCGCGTCACGGAAGTGGAGCTGCTCCGCGACGGCGGCGAAGGCCCTCAGCTGGGCGAGGCTGGGCTGCCGGGGCCGCGCCTGCGGCACCTTCCCGGGGCCCCTCGTGGGTCCGCCGCCGGGGCCGCGCGACGGGCCTCGGCCGCCGCCGGACGGCTGGGATATGGGCTTCACTGATAGCCACCTCCGATCAACACCACTCAGTCTAGCTATTTCCGCTATCAATGCCTCCTGTGGCACTGTGGAGGCCGTCCAACCCCGCAGGAAACCCCTGAGTGGGATTTCCCGTTGCAAGGAGAGCGCGTGCTCACTGTCGGTGACAAGTTCCCCGAGTTCGACCTGACCGCCTGTGTGGACCTCGACGCGGACAAGGCCTTCGCGCAGATCGACCACAAGACCTACGAGGGCAAGTGGAAGGTCGTCTTCTTCTGGCCGAAGGACTTCACCTTCGTCTGCCCGACCGAGATCGCCGCGTTCGGCAAGCTGAACGACGAGTTCGCGGACCGCGACGCCCAGATCCTCGGCGTCTCCGGCGACTCCGAGTTCGTCCACCACGCCTGGCGCAAGGACCACGCCGACCTGCGTGACCTGCCCTTCCCGATGCTGGCCGACGCCAAGCACGAGCTCATGCGCGACTGCGGCGTCGAGGGCGAGGACGGCTACGCCCAGCGCGCCGTCTTCATCGTGGACCCGAACAACGAGATCCAGTTCACCATGGTGACCGCCGGTTCCGTCGGCCGTAACCCCAAGGAGGTCCTCCGGGTCCTCGACGCCCTGCAGACGGACGAGCTGTGCCCCTGCAACTGGAGCAAGGGCGAGACCACCCTTGACCCGGTCGCGCTGCTCGCGGGCGAGTGATCTGACATGGCCCTCGACGAGCTGAAGTCCGCGATACCGGACTTCGCCAAGGACCTGAAGCTGAACCTCGGCTCGGTCATCGGCAACTCCGACCTCCCGCAGCAGCAGCTGTGGGGCACCGTGCTCGCCTGCGCGATCGCCTCGCGTTCGCCGCGCGTGCTCAAGGAGCTGGAGCCGGAGGCCAAGGCCAACCTCTCCCCGGAGGCGTACACCGCCGCCAAGTCCGCCGCCGCCATCATGGCGATGAACAACGTCTACTACCGGACCCGGCACCTGCTGTCGGACCCGGAGTACGGCAACCTGCGCGCGGGCCTGCGGATGAACGTCATCGGCAACCCGGGCGTGGAGAAGGTCGACTTCGAGCTGTGGTCCCTGGCCGTCTCGGCCATCAACGGCTGCGGCATGTGCCTCGACTCGCACGAGCAGGTGCTCCGCAAGGCCGGCGTGGACCGCGAGACGATCCAGGAAGCCTTCAAGATCGCCGCCGTCCTCCAGGCCGTCGGCGCGACCCTCGACTCCGAGGCCGTGCTGAACGGCTGAGGCCGTCACGCGTCATCGCACGACGAAACCGCCCGCCGACCTTCTGGTCGGCGGGCGGTTTCGTCATGTGCGGCAGGCCCGGGGGTCAGACCCGGCCCTCCCCCGGTGGTCCGGAGCTTCCGGCCGGGACGTCCTGCCCGGCGGCCTCGGGCGAGGGCTCCCCGGCGGCGGTCCGCAGCGCGTTCTCCCGCGCGTACGCCCGGAGGTATCCCACGACGGCGTTGGTGACCGCGACCAGCGGGACGGCGACCACCGCGCCGCCGATGCCCGCGATGAGCGAGCCGGCGGCCACCGAGAGGACCACCGCGAGCGGGTGGACGCGCACGGCCCGACCGAGGATGAAGGGCTGGAGGACGTGGCCCTCGATCTGCTGCACCGCGAGCACGACCGCGAGCACCATCGTCGCCGTGAACATGTCGCGCGTCACCAGCGCCACGACGACCGCGAGCGCGCCGGAGACGACGGCACCGACAAGCGGGATGAAGGCGAAGAGGAAGATGAAGACGGCCAGCGGCACCGCCATCGGTACATCGAGGAAGAACAGCCCTATACCGATGAAGATCGCGTCGATCAGAGCCACTATCACCGTGCCGCGCACATAGGCGGTGAGCGTCGCCCACGCGCGCGGGCCCGCGCCCGCGACGCCGTCGCGGGCCGCCGCCGGGAACAGCTTCAGCAGCCAGCCCCAGATCTTGGGGCCGTCGTAGAGCAGGAAGAGCGTCGAGAACATCGCCAGCAGGATGCCGGTCAGCACCTCGAGGATGACCGTGACGCCCTCGATGCCGGCCGAGGTGATGTCCTTGGTGTTGGTGCCGATCGCCTTGCTGAGGTTGTCGGCGATGTTGTTGATCTGGTCCTCGGTGACATGGAACGGGCTGTTCAGCAGCCAGTGCTTCAGCTCGGTGATGCCGTGCTGCACGTTCTCGGTCAGGTCGTCGAGGTTCTCCGTCACCTGCCAGACCACGAACCAGCAGACCAGCCCCATGACGACGAAGCCGGAGATGAAGGTCATCGCCGTGGCGAGGCCCCGGGGCACACCGTGCCGCCGGAGCAGGGCGACGGTGGGCTGGAGCAGCGCCGTGATGAGCAGGGCCGCGACGAAGGCCAGCACCACCAGCTGCACGGCGCTGATCATCCGCATCAGCACCCACAGCGAGGCGGCGAGTATCAGCAGTCGCCAGGCCACCTCGGCCGCGACCCGTACGCCCCAGGGGACGGCGGCCACGGGATCGGGCCGGGGCGCGACGGAGGGTGCGTAGCCGGGCGGCGGCGGCACGTGCTCGTGCTCGGAGACGGCCGCGCCGACACCGACGGGAGCCTGCCCGGCCGCGGCTCCAGCCGTACCGGATGACATGGCCGTACCGGATGAACCGTGCGTATCAGAGGAAGCGCTCATACCCGCCGGAGTCGGCGCATGCGTCTCCTCCGACGCGTCCGCGGTCCCCGACGTCTGCGCTTTGCGTTCGTCGAGCCGCTGGGCGAACCGCGTCAGGCCCGCCCCCAAGCCGCCGACCCATTGTGGCAATCTGGACATTTCTCTTCCTCTACCCCACTCCCCCGTGGTCATCGTGACGACGTTACCTGTGCCCGGCCACGTCGAACGCGCGGCCCGTCGTCGGGCAAGACACACAAAGCCCCCGACCGGTTGAGGTCGGGGGCTCGGTGAAAGTGAAGCTGCGGCCTAGTACCACTGGTTGGCTTGCCAGAACGACCAGGCGCCGCAGGGGCTGCCGTAGCGCTCGTTCATGTAGCCGAGGCCCCACTTGATCTGGGTGGCCGGGTTGGTCCGCCAGTCGGCGCCGGCGGAGGCCATCTTGGAACCGGGCAGCGACTGCACGAGGCCGTACGCGCCGGAGGAGGGGTTCTCCGCGGTGTAGTCCCAGGTGCTCTCGTTGTTCACGATGTTGCTGAAGCACTGGAACTGGTCGCCGGGGACCATCTGCCGGGCCATCGCCTGGACCTCGGCGGTGGTGTAGGAGCCCTTGGCCTCGAAGCTGGAAGCGTCACGCGTGGCCGAACGGCTGCTGACCTCTTCCTTCTTCTCGCGCTCCTTCTCGGCCTTCTCCTCGGCCTCTTTCTTCTCCGCCTCCTCGGCGGCTTCCTTCTTGGCGGAGGCGTCCTCGGCGGCCTGCTTGCGCGCGGCCTCCTCGGCTTCCTTCTTCGCCGCCGTCTCGGCAGCGGCGGACTGCGTGTCCGCCTGCTCCGTGAGGGATGCGGTCTGGGCCTGGAGCTTCTGTCCGGCGGGGATCTCCGCGAGGATGGTCGCATCGGCGGCAGTGGCCTCGACCTGACCGGTCGTGCTGCCCTGCTCATTGCCCGAGGCGACGCCAACGACGGCGCCGACGGTGGTGACCGCGGTGGCGGATGCCACGGCGAATCCCCGGACCGAAATCCGGCTCACACGGTTTCCTTCCAGCATCGCCCGCATAGGTGACCTCGCGGGCGCAATCGTGCCCCTGGCACGGGCCTCCACTCGGACCGGCCCCGGGAACGAGGGACCGGATGGTCACGGAAGGCACTGACCCGGTGGGCCCTCCCGCGAAGGAGGTCCGCATGGTGCTCGGGTGGCATACGACAACGCTGTTGAGTTCTGTGGTGCCGCATCCCTGAGGATGCAGGTGTGCCGTATGCGGGGCCTGACAGGCCCCAGACTTTGCCCGACGGGGACGCCCCGAAGCAATTCTTCGTTGCGTGGGAAAGCTCACACGCCGTTTACTCCAGGGGTTTTACGGAAACCTTGGCGCCGCGCCACAGCGCGCGGCTAAGCTCTGTCGCTTTGCCGCGCACTGCCCTGGGCGGGAACGCACACCGGGTTGTACGGGCTTGGGCCGGGATGCACGGAGATCCTGCCGCGCGCCCCATCCGTACAACTACCGACAGGCGCCTCAGATACGGCCGTCCTCCAGCATTTCGGTCACCAGGGCCGCGATGGGCGACCGCTCCGAACGCGTGAGGGTGACGTGCGAGAAGAGGGGATGCCCCTTCAGCTTCTCGACCACGGCGACCACACCGTCGTACCGCCCGACGCGCAGATTGTCCCGCTGGGCCACGTCATGGGTGAGAACCACCCGCGAATTGGCGCCGATCCGGGACAGAACGGTCAGGAGAACGTTCCGCTCGAGCGACTGCGCCTCGTCGACGATCACGAACGCGTCGTGCAGGGACCGGCCGCGGATGTGGGTGAGCGGCAGCACCTCCAGCATGCCGCGCCCGACGACCTCCTCGATCACCTCGGCGCTCGTCACTGCCGAGAGCGTGTCGAAGACGGCCTGGGCCCACGGGCTCATCTTCTCCGACTCGCTGCCCGGCAGATAGCCCAACTCCTGCCCGCCCACCGCGTACAGCGGCCGGAAGACCATCACCTTCCGGTGCTGGCGGCGCTCCAGCACCGCCTCCAGCCCGGCGCACAGCGCCAGCGCCGACTTGCCCGTACCCGCCCGGCCGCCCATCGAGACGATCCCGATGTCGGGGTCCAGCAGCAGATCGAGCGCGACGCGCTGCTCGGCGCTGCGGCCGTGGATACCGAAGGCCTCCCGGTCGCCCCGCACGAGCCGCACCGAGCCGTCGGCGCAGACCCTCCCCAGCGCCTTGCCGCGCTCGGACTGCAGCACCAGACCGGTGTGCACGGGCAGTTCGGCCGCTTCGGGCACGTAGGTCCGCTCGTCGGCGAAGAGTTCGTCGACCTGCTCGGCGGTGATGGCCAGCTCCGCCATCCCCGTCCAGCCCGAGTCGGTGATGGCGAGCTCGGCGCGGTACTCCTCCGCGAGCAGCCCGACCGCCGACGCCTTGATCCGCAGCGGCAGGTCCTTGGAGACGACGGTGACGTCATACCCCTCGGCCTGGAGATTGCGGGCGACCGCGAGGATCCGCGAGTCGTTGTCACCGAGGCGGAAGCCGGCGGGCAGTATGCCCGGATCGGAATGATTGAGCTCGACCCGCAACGTTCCGCCGAGCTCACCGATCGGAATCGGTGAATCGAGACGGCCGAATTGCACCCGGTATTCGTCCAGCAGGCGCAGTGCCTTCCGGGCGAAGTAGCCGAGCTCCGGGTGGTGCCTCTTGGCCTCCAACTCCGTGACCACCACGACGGGCAGCACGACCTCGTGCTCCTCGAAGCGGGCCATGGCTCCTGGGTCGGCCAGCAGGACGCTGGTGTCGAGGACATACGTGCGCCGGTCGTTCTCACGGCGATTCTTGCTGGTCACCACGGGTGGACGAACCCCCTCGGGGAGAGGTCGGGGCGCGACGGCGTCGCGGCGTAAGGGGCCGGGTGCACGCCCTTCGAGGGCCGGACACCGGCCCTCCGCGTCGACCGCGCGACCGCGAGGGTCCGCTCGATCCGCACGGTCGTCGTCCGTGTGCAAAGGGCCTCCCGGGCGGGCGGCCCCATGCCGCCCGCTGGCAGAGCGACGGTCTTAGGACAGACCGTCGGCCTGGAGGGGATATTCCCTTCCAGGCGCTTGCCCATGCAACGGCATATGCGACGACCAAGTGAACGATCGATCCGTCAGCCGCCGTACCCCGAGCGGCGCGCCGTGCGGCCGCGCGCCGCCGTTCCCGCCCGGACCCCTGCCCCGCCCTTTCCAGGGCTCAGAACCCGTACCGCCGGTGGCGGGCCGCGTAGTCGCGCAGGGCCCGCAGGAAATCGACCTTGCGGAAGGCGGGCCAGAAGACCTCGCAGAAGTAGTACTCCGAGTGCGCGCTCTGCCAGAGCATGAAGCCGGACAGCCGCTGTTCACCGCTCGTTCGGATCACGAGGTCCGGGTCGGGCTGGCCGCGGGTGTAGAGGTGCTTGGAGATGTGCTCGACGTCGACGGTCTCGGCCAGCTCCTCGAAGGAGCTGCCGTTCTCCGCGGCCTCCAGCACGAGGGAGCGCACCGCGTCCGCGATCTCCTGCCGGCCGCCGTAGCCGACGGCGACGTTGACGAGTATCCCGGCGATGCCGTCGGTCGCCTGCTCGGCTTCCTTCAGTACCCGCTGGGTGCGGGCCGGGAGCAGATCGAGCGTGCCCACGTGGTGGACGCGCCAGCGGCCGTCCTCGGCCAGACCGCGCACGGTGTTCTCGATGATGCCCAGCAGCGGGTTGAGCTCCTCGGCCGACCGGTCCAGATTGTCGGTGGACAGCATCCAGAGCGTCACGACCTCGACGTCGGTCTCGGCGCACCAGCCGAGCAGCTCCTGGATCTTGTCGGCACCCGCCTGATGACCCTGTTCCGTCGTACGGCCGTCCGCGCGCGCCCAGCGGCGGTTGCCATCGAGGATGACACCGATGTGCTTGGGCACCTGCTCATGGTCGAGGCGGCCTTCCACCCGGCGTGCGTAGAGCCTGTACACCAGGTCGCGCAACTTCACGTCTTCCCAGCCCCTCCATGTCATGGCGGTCGCCCCGAAGGCGCCACCCTACTGCCCGCGTGTCACCGGGACCCAACTCGGTCTGTCACAAGAGCGTGATAGTCAGGTGGACATGACCGATTCCACGCATTTCCGCGCGGCCGAAAGCCGATACGACTCCATGGAGTACCGGCGTACGGGCCGCAGCGGACTCAAGCTTCCCGCCATTTCCCTCGGACTGTGGCACAACTTCGGCGACGACCGCACCCTGGAGTCGCAGCGCGCCATCCTGCGCCGCGCCTTCGACCTGGGTGTCACGCACTTCGACCTCGCCAACAACTACGGCCCGCCGCCGGGGTCCGCCGAGCTGAACTTCGGCAAGCTGTTCGCCCAGGACTTCCGCCCCTACCGGGACGAGCTGATCCTGTCGACCAAGGCCGGCTACCTCATGCACCCAGGCCCGTACGGCGAGTGGGGCTCGCGGAAGTATCTGTTGTCCTCCCTCGACGCGTCCCTGGGCCGAATGGGTGTGGACTACGTCGACATCTTCTATTCGCACCGGTTCGACCCGGAGACCCCGCTGGAGGAGACGATGGGCGCGCTCGCGTCCGCCGTCCGCCAGGGCAAGGCGCTGTACGCGGGCGTCTCCTCGTACAACGCGGAGCAGACCCGCGAAGCCGCCCGGCTGCTGCGCGAGATGGGCGTCCCGGCGCTCATCCACCAGCCGTCCTACTCCATGATCAACCGGTGGACGGAGGACGACGAGCTGCTCGACACCCTGGAGGCGGAGGGCATGGGGTGCATCTCCTTCGCACCGCTCGCGCAGGGGCTGCTGACCGACAAGTACCTGAAGGGCATCCCGGAGGGCTCGCGCGCGGCGCAGGGGAAGTCGCTGGACCCGGGGCTGCTCACCGATGACGTCGTGCGCCGGCTGCGCGGGCTGAACGAGATCGCGCAGCGCCGCGGCCAGTCCCTCGCCCAGCTCGCCCTGACCTGGGTGCTGCGCGACGAGCGGATGACCTCGGCGCTGATCGGGGCGTCCGGCGTGGGACAGCTGGAGGCGAATGTGGCGGCGCTCGGCGCGGCGAAGCTGACCGAAGAGGAGCTGGCGGAGATCGACGCCCTCGCGGTGAGCACGGAGGGCGTCAATATCTGGGCCCGGCGCTCCTAGATCAACTTTCGGTCAGCCGTTGATCGACTTCCCGGTGACCCGGTGCGTGGCACATGAATGCACACGGAGAGTAAGGGCCGGGAAAGAAAAACGGGCCGGTCCGTGGGGGGGATACGGACCGGCCCGAGGGGGGGTTTCCACCATAACCGGTCGGAGGGCATGCTTCGCGCATCCTCGGGGGTGACAATGCGTGGCGTGCTGACGGGCAACAGCCTTATTGATCTTGAACAGTTCGTCGGGCGCGGGCCCGGGAAATCCCCCTGGGCCCACCAGCACTGGGCATACAGCGTAGAACGCCCCGGGCGTTCCAGCCGGAATGGCGCCCGCCGCACCTTCCCCGAACGTCCTACAAATTCGTCACCGGTTTGACGTCATTGACGCCACACGGGCGACACCTTCCCGGATCGGCTCCCGCCGGGGCTCCGACGGCACCCCCTCGCGCGGCCCCCGCCCCGGTCCGGTCGGGGCGTCGGCGCCCCCGCGCCGCTCCAGGGCGGCGGCCAGGGCGGTCGCGAGCAGACCGGCCACGCCGATCGCCGCACCGACCCAGGCGACGGAGCGGTAGCCGAGGCCCGCGTCGATGGCCAGGCCGCCCAGCATCGGTGCCACCGTGATGCCGACGTTGAACGCCGAGGTGTTCACCGCCCCGACCAAGGTGGGCGCGTCGCCGCCGAGGGCGAAGACACGGGACTGCACGGCCGGATTGGTCACGAAGCCCACGAGGCCGAGGAAGAAGACCAGCACGACGGCCAGCACGGTGTTGCCCGCCGCCCACCACAGCGCCAGGGAGAAGGCCACGACACCGGCGAGGCCGAGGAAGAGCGTCGGGAACGGCCGGGCGTCGGCGGTACGGCCGCCGATCGTCAGGCCCACGAGCGCACCCACCCCGTACAGCGACAGCACGGCCGGGACCCAGCTCTCCGGGACGCCGCTCACCTCGGTCAGGAGCGGGGCGAGGTAGCTGAAGGAGACGATGACCCCGCCGATGCTGAGCGCGGTGATGCCGTACGAGAGCCACAGCCGCGGCCGGACGAACGCCACCAGTTCCTGCCGGACGGTGCGCGCCGGACCGCCCGCGCCCAGGCTGCCCGGCAGGAACAGCACCACACTCACCAGGCTCGCGGCGGTGAGCACGGCCACCGCCCAGAACGCCGCCCGCCAGCCGGCGTGCTGCCCCAGCACGGTCCCGGCGGGCACACCGAGCACGGTGGCAAGACTGAGCCCCGTGGCGACCACGGACATCGCCTTGGCCCTGCTCTCCACGGGCACCATGCTCACGGCCGTGACGGCCGCGACCGCCCAGAACCCGGCGTAGGCGACGGCGGTGACGACGCGGGTCGCGAACAGCAGCTCGTAGGAGGGCGACAGCGCCCCCACCACATGCCCGGCGATGAAGACGGCCTGGAAGGCCACGAGGGCGGTGCGGCGCGGCACGCGCAAGGTGGCCACGGCCAGCAGGGGCGCACCGACGAGCATGCCGACGGCGAAGGCCGAGATCAGCAGCCCGGCGTCGGGGATGGACACCCCCAGGTCCTCGGCCATGGTGGGCAGCAGGCCGGAAAGCATGAACTCCGAGGTGCCTTGGGCGAATATGCCCAGAGACAGGATGTATACGGCGACGGGCACAGCGGGTCCCCCTGTGAGTTCTCGTTGACGTCAGTGGTTTTGTATTGATCAGTTCAAAACGCGCCCATGCGGAAGCCGTCCGGATGCCGCGTGGAAGCCCGGACGGCACACCGATGCGGCGGGAGGTTCGGGCCGTCCGGGGCTCAGAGCGCGTCGAGCGTGGTGCGCACGACCCCTTCGAGCGCGTCGCGCCCCGCGCCGGCACGGGCAGAGACCCGCATGCCGCCGACGGACGCGATCAGGAAATGCGCGAGGGTGCGGGCGTCCTTGGCGCGGCCGATATCGCCGTCCCGCTGCCCGGCCTCGATGGCGGCGGCGAGCGCGTCGAGCCGCCGCCCGTAGTCCCGCTCCAGGTCGTGCGCCACCTCACGGTCGCGCGCGGCCAGCTCGATGGCGGTGTTGACAACCAGACAGCCGCGGCCGTCGTCGACGTGCTCGGACTCCTCGTCGACGATGCGGACGAGCGCGGTCCGGAGCTTCTCCCGGACGGGCAGGTCGCTCTCCAGCAGCTCGATCAGTTCGCCGGTCTTGCGCTCCATATAGAGGAGAAGGGCGCGCTGGAAGAGATCACGCTTGCTCTTGAACGTGTTGTAGATGCTGCTCCGGCCGAGACCGGTGGCGTCACACAGATCCTGGGTCGAGGTCGCCTCGTACCCGGCGGTCCAGAACGCCTCCAGCGCGGCGTCGACCGCCCGCTCCTCGTCGAACTTCCTCGGTCGGGCCATGGTGTGACCGTAGCATGTTTTGGATCGCTCGGTACATAAACTTCTGCGGGGCATGACGCCTGCGGACCGGCCTCGCTGACCGAGCTCACGGACCGGAGAGGCTCGCACGGGGCTCGCGCGGGCTCAGCCGCTCGTCGCCCCGCCTATCAGCACCCCCAGCCATGCCCCCGCGATCATGAACGGCCCGAAGGCCAGCGCCTCCCCGCGCCGCGCCCGCCGCGTCACCAGCAGCGCCGTCCCGTACAACGACCCCAGCAGCAGCCCCGCGAACGCCCCGAGGAACAGCACCGCCCAGCCGTACCACCCCAGCACGCACCCCAGCCCGACCGCCAACTTCGCGTCACCGAAGCCCATCCCGCTCGGATGAACGAGGAACAGCCCGAAATACCCACCCCCCATCGCCAGCCCGCCCCACAACGCCCCCCACCACGACCCCGCCGCCCCGGGGATCAGCGCCGCCACCCCGAGCAGCCCCGCCACCCCCGCCGCCAACGGCAGCGTCAGCACATCCGGCAGGCGGCGCACCGCCATGTCAACTCCCGCCAGCAGGACGGCTGTCGGCGCCGCCGCAAGCCACACCACCAGCTCGGGACGTATCCCCACCACGGCCGCGAGACTCGCACACACCAGGGCCGTCAACGCCGCGGAAGACAGTGCCCCCACCCCGTATCCCCCCGCGCACACCGCACACCGCGCCCGCCCGAGCCACCCGCCGACGGCATGCCCGCACGGGCCCGCCGACCGCCATGCCTCCTCGGGCTCGACGGACAGCCGATACCGGGCGCGCGGCATCAACAGCCCCGCCACACAGCCGAATACGGCGGCGAGGACGATCAGCAGCGAGTACATGCTCCGAGGCTACGCATGCTTCCAAAACCCCGCTGAAGCCTGTGGATAAAGTGGCCGAGGACGCGCCGGACACCCGGCACGGACGACCGGTCGAAGGGAGCGGCACATGCCTCACCTGCGGGACGGCAGGGCCCAACTCCGGGTAGTGCACGGCACGGTCGCGAGCGGGACGGCATCGGACGACGACAGGTCGCGGGAGACGCTCGTCCCGCTGGAGATCGCCGCCTCCTACCGGGTCCGCACCCGGGGGCTGCTCGGCCGGGACGGCATCGAGGGCGCGCTGCTGCTCACACCCGCCGGCAGCGTTCACACCTTCCGGATGCGCTTCGCCATCGATGTCGCCTACGTGGACCGGCACCTGACCGTCCTGGCGGTACGGACCATGGCACCCGGCCGCCTCGGCCGGCCGCGGCTCGGGGCCCGCCATGTGCTGGAAGCGGAAGCAGGCACCATGGCCCGCTGGGGGCTGCGCCCGGGGGGCCGTGTGGAGATCTCGCCCTGACCCGGCAGCCGGCCGCCCGTCCGCCGGCCTTCCGTCAGTTCTTCCAGCGGCGCGCGGCCAGCGACCATCCGCCGAGCCCGAGCAGCAGCACGGATCCCGTACCGACACCGGCGTATCCCACCAGCCGCAGCCGGTCGCTCCGGCCGGAGCCGCCGTCCCGGACCCCGCCGGGCACCGTTCCGTCACCCGCGAGGGGCAGCATGCTGCCCCCGAACTCCCCCGGGTCCTTCACATATTCCGGGCCCTTGGCAGGCTCGCCCTCCACACCGATGCGCAAGGTGAACGGCACACTTCCGGAGACCTTTCCGGCCACGGCCGGATGGACGCTGACCTGGAGGTAGTAGGCGCCCGCGAAGCGCATCGCCTTGGTGGCCGCGTCCAGGCCCGCACCGAGACGGTTGGCGTAGGCGACCGGGGCCGTCTCCAGGGAGAGGGACTTCGGCTTGCCCTGATAGCCGCCGTTCCGGTTGGCGACCAGGCCGCGCGCGGTGTTGCTCAACGCCAGCCGCACCCCGTTCGCCGCGTGGAACGCGGAACCCGACGGCGCTGCTCCGAAGTCCGCCGTGACCCGCAGCCGTTGCCCCCAGCCGACCGGCACACGGTAGAACCGCGTGTCGCCGGGCTCCACCGATCCCTTCACCGAGCCGGCCCGCACCTCGGCGGCGTCATTGAAGCCCGTGCCGCCCTCGGCGCTCTGCTCGGCTCCGCCCGAGGCCGCGGGCCGGGACGCCGCGGACTCCTGGGCGGCCCCGGGCGTGCTCTTGCCGCCTGCCGCCGGGGAGCCTTCGGTCCCCTTGCGCACGGCGGGCTCGGACATGTACGCCAGCTCGATCGGCAGCGCCGCCGTGCTCCCGCCGGTGGCCTCCCCGCGCGTCACGGTGACGACATAGCGCCCGGCGCCGCGGCACACACCCCGCGGCTCGACCACCCGCTCCGCGTAGTCCCCCGTCGGATACGCACCGCCCTGCGCCGCGAAGGTGCGCTGGTGCCCGAGGCCACAGCGCCTGCCGTCCGCGGTCCGCATCGACACTCCGATGCCGTCCTGGGCCCCCGGCACACTGCCCTCCCGGGGCACGGCGATCGCCGAGACGTACGCGCTCGACGCGTCGTCCAGCTCGACGCCGTAGTACTTCGTCGCACCCGGCTTGAGGCTGTCCGTGTACATCCCTTCGGCGAGCAGGGGCGCGTCACCCGCGGTCGCCGCGCCTTTGACGGGGTTCGCACCGGGCGCCATCCGGTACGCACCCCCGTCCTCGGCATTCCCGACCGCTCCCGCAGGACCGGCCGTCATCAACGCCCCCATCGCGGCCATTCCGACGAGCCCGCCCCTGGCTGTCCGCCGGCCCCTCATCTCCCGCCTCCCTCAGCTCTCCCCCGACCTTCGGGCTGCTCCATCCTGCCCCGCCGCACACTCCCGCACACCGGCCCGGAGCGCGGGGGTCGATGCGCGGGGCGCGGCGCGCGCCTCTTGGCCGGAGACTCGCGCTGCACCGCGGGCGCGGTACGGGGGGTGCCGCACCGCACGTCCGGCCGTCGCCCTACGGCCGGCGGGGGAAACTGACCTCCACGCGGCGGTTCTTCCTGCGGCCCTCTTCGGTGGAGTTGTCGGCGATCGGGTACTGCTCGCCGTAGCCGCGGATCTGGTAGCTGATGCGCGACGCCCCCGCCGACGACCCGACGTTCTGGGCGAGTTGGCGCTGCACCGCGTCGGCCCGCTGCTTGGAGAGCACCATGCCGTGGCCCGAGGAGCCGAGGCTGTCGGTGAAGCCGAAGACGCGCACGATGGTCGCGCGGTGTCTGGTGGCCTCGTCGGCGATGGTCCGGATCCGGGCGTTGGCTTCGCGGTTGAGCGTGGCGCTGTCCTTGTCGAAGAGCACTTCGGCCTGGAGGGCGAAGGTCACGTTGACGTTGGTGACCTCGCGGCGTTCGTCGCCGTCGTCCGTCTCGATCACCGATTTGATGTCGAGGACCCGGCCCGGCGCGAGCTTCGCCCCGGCCCGCATCTTGAGGTCCGGGTCATCGCTGTCGACCTTCACCGGCGGCGCGGTGTCGGCGGGCCCCCCGGGGCCGCCCACGGCGCGGGCGGGCGTGGGGGACGGCGCGAGGACTACGAGCGCGGCGAGCACGGTGGTGGCGACGGCCGCGCCGCGGCGGGTCCGATGCGTCGGCATGGGACGGTCACCCCGAGATCTTGATGCGGACGGTCGGCATGGTGGGCAATTGGAAGTCGATGTCCGTGACGCTCTCGGGCGGCGCGGGGAACTGCGCGAAGACGGGTCTGCTCTCGTCGGGCCGGATGTTGACCAGGCCCGTGGTGCACAGGCACTCGCCGTCCGTGTCCCGGAGCACGAGGTACCGCTTCTTGCCGGCCCGGTCCACGAGCGACGCCCCGGACACCGACGACTGGGACTTCATCTCCGTCTCCTTCGAGCGCCAGGTCAGCGGGGTGTAGGGCTTCGAGCCGCGGTTCGCGACGACCCCGCTGACCGTGACGAACCCCCCGGTGTCCCGCACGGCGGAGTGGAGCACGACGACCACCCCCTCGGGCCCCTTGATCTCGCCGATGGTCTCCCTCGGCGCCGGCGCGGGCTTGTCCCCGGCCGTGCGGGGGGCACCGGACGCGCGCGGGGCGCCGGCGTCGTCCTTCTTCTCGCCGTCGCTGCCGCAGCCCGCCACGGCGAGGGCTATGACGGCCGCCAGCACCGCACCGGCCGCGCCCCTCCGGGCCGTCGACGTCTGCCGAATGCTCATGGGCAACTTTTCCTTCGCTGGTCAGTCGGCGAGGTGCACGGCGAACAGCTCCGCCGTGTCCGGAAGCCGGTCGGGGTGACCCGGGTCGATCGTCACGTGCTTGCCGTCGCAGTCGAGGAAGAGGACGGCAGGCCTATCGGGGGGCTTCTCACCGCCCTTGCCCTCGTCGCTCCTGCCCCCGTCGTCCTTGCCCTCTCCCTCCTTGCCCCCGTCGCCCTTGTCGCCTTTCTCCTGGGACGGTGAAGGCTTCGGCTCCGGCGGTGCGGCACCCGGCACACAGAGCGGTGTGACGACCGCCGTCGCCGTCGCGGTGGCCTTCTTGTCCTCCGTCCCGGGGATCACCGACTTGCCCACGCCCTTCAGGGACTCGACCGCGACGGTGAAGGACGGAGGCGGGTGCGCCGGGGCGCAGTCGCGTACCGAGGCGCCGTTGCTCTTCGCGAACCTCAGCGCCGCGCCGCAGACATCGACCGCCGTCGTCACCTGCCCGTCGAGGACGATGCCCTGCCACGCCGTGCCGGTGCGGAGGGCGTGCAGGAAGCTGGTGCCCAGCTGATCGCGGTAGCTCTGCGCCGCCGCGAGGGCAGCGGCGTCCGCCGCCGTCTGCGCGCCGTTCTTCGTGGCGCCCGCCCGGCCGACCGTGAAGAAGGCCAGGGCGATGAAGAGCAGGCCCGCCACCGCCGTGATGTAGAGGGGGAAGGCCTGCCCGGCGTCGGTCGCCTGACGCGCGGAGGGCGCGCGCCTCACCCGGTGATCTGGGAGATCTGGTTGGTGATGGCCGTCGCGATCATCGTGCCGAAGTCGGTCGTCGTCAGCACCAGGATGATCGCCACGACCACGGCGATGATGCCCAGGTACTCGATCGAGGTCTGCCCCCGGTCGCCGTACCGGTCGCCACTGGGCCCATGGCCCCCCGCGCCGCTGCGGCCCGTCCTCCGGCCGGCGTCCCGGCCCGCGTCCCGGACGTCTCCCGGGCGGTGCCCCAGGCCGTCTTCCCAGAACCGCTTTCCCATCGTCTTCCCCTCCGTGGGCAGCCGGGCCCGTCCGGTCCGGCGGGTGGATCTCCGTGATACGACCCGCGTCCCCGTTCGCGGCATCAGAAAAGTACGCCGATTCGGCGGTGGCGGAACAGGTCACGTGGCACCAATCCCTTCCCCCGTGGGGGAGTTGGGACACCATGTGCCTCCTGAACCTCGCCCACCCCGGGCGGCCCATGAGCCTCACCACCGTTCGGTCAGGCCACCGGAGGACCCGTCGGCGGGACCTTCCGGGGACCCGTCAGGGGATGGCCATCCCCGATCCGATGGCAGACGCGAAGGCTCCTCGCGTATCCCGAACCGGGTGCCGAGCCGCTCCCCCACCGCCCCCGCCCCCTGTTCGGCCTCCGTCGGGCGGGCCCGCTCCGAGCACGGGGCGGCGTGGTGCGGAGAGGTGTGCTGGGAGGCGTGCCGGGAGGAGCCGGGGTCGTACGGGGGCCGCTGGGGAGTGCCCTCCGGGGGCCGGGAGGGGCGGGGCGGGGTGTCCATGGGGTCTCCTTGTGCGGTGGTACGGGCGAGGTGTGCGCGGCTCAATCCCCCGTGATGGAGCCGAAATCCGTGCCCGAGCCCAGGAAGAACCCCGCGATCAGCAGGATCATCGTGCCCGGAACCATGAAGGTGGTGACGACCATGGTCGCCTTCGGTACGGCCCGGGCCGCGCGGCGGCGGGCCTGCTGGGCGTCGGTGCGGCGCATGTCATTGGCGATGTCGATCAGCGTGTCCACGATCGGGGCGCCCAGCTCCTCGCCCTGCTGCAGGGCCGTGACGAACTGCGCCACCTGCTCCGAGTCATTGCGCTTGCGCAGCTCGTCGAACGCCTGGCGGCGGCTGACGCCCATGTCCAGCTGGCGCAGGGTGATCCGCAGCTCGTCGGCCCACGGCCCCTCATACTTCTCCGAGACGCGGTCCAGGGCCTGCCGGAAGCTCAGCCCCGCGCTCACCACCACCGCGAGGACGTCGAGGAAGTCCGGCAGGGTGCGCTCGATCGCGTCCTTGCGTTCACGCACCGCCACCCAGATACCGACCTCGATCCAGAAGAGACCGAAGGCAATCAGCAGCAGCGCCATGAGGACGCGTCCTTCGAGCAGCATCACCAGCGCGCCGCCGAAGCCGAGGAAGCCGTAGACCGCACGGCGTGCCGCGTACCGGTCGACCGTGAGGCCGCCGGGGTTGCCGGCCCGGTCGATGCGGGTGCGGACCTTCGCGACCCGTTTGCCGCCCATCATGCGCAGCACGAGCGGTGCGTAGCGCATGCCGAGCCGGTCGACGGCCGAGCCCACGGCGGTCGTCCGGGTCGCGCCGACCTCCAGGGCCAGCGCCAGGTCGGCGGGCAGCTTGGCCTCGCTGCGGCAGAGGGCGATGCCGTAGCAGGCACCCGCCACGGACAGCCCGACCAGCAGCGCCAGCAGAAGTCCCATTCCCGGCCGCCCCTCAGACGTCGATCTTGGACATGCGGCGGATGAGGAAGAAACCGAGCCCGTAGAGCCCGAAGGCGGCGACCACGGCCGCCCGCCCCGGGAAGCCGTCGGTCATCCGCTCGATCGATCCCGGTGCGATGCGGTCCATGAGCAGCAGCGTGCCGATGCCCATCAGGGGCACGACGTACGCCGTCACGGTCACCTGGGAGAGCTGGGTGCGGACCTCCCGCCGGGTCTCCTTCCGCTCCTCCAGGGTCGTCGTGAGGTTGCGCAGCGAGCTGACGACCGTACCGCCCGCCTTGTGCGACAGCACCAATGTGGTGACCAGGACGACCAGTTCGCGCGAGGGCAGCCGGTCGGCGAGTTCGTCGAGTGCCGCGTCGACGGAGTGGCCGACGGCCAGTCTGTCGGCGACCTTGGCGAGTTCCTCGCCCGCCGGGGCCTCCATCTCGTCCGCCGCCATGCCGAGGGCGGTCCGCAGGGCGAGTCCGGCCTGGGTCGCGTTGGCGAGGATGCGGGACAGCTCGGGGAGCTGGTTGATGAACCTCTCGATGCGTTTGCGGCGCTGCCAGGCGAGGAAGGCGGACGCGGACCAGAGGGCGACGACCGCGGCCAGCGGGCCGAAGAACGGTGCGAGGGAGGCGGCCGCGACGAGCCATAGTCCGGCCGCCGCGGCGAGGGTGCACAGGACGAACTCGGCGGGGGTGACGTCCAGCCCCGTCGAGGCGATCCGTGACTCCAGGCGGCCGCCGAAGCGGGTGCCGCGCAGCCTCCGGTCGAGGCCGGTGAAGTACCGGGCCCGGCCGCCGGGCGGCAGGGCGGGGGCGTCGGAGAGCCGGTCGACCAGCGCCTGGTGCCGGGCCCGCCCGGTGGCGTACAGGTGCACGCCGGCGATGCCGAGGGCGCCGCACACCAGGGTGAGTCCGGCGGTGACGGTCGCGAGATTGTCCATACTGTCCATGTACGGCGTTACCTCTGTCCGGCCTCTCGGGGGCTGGGTGCGGTGGGTGACGCGGCGACGCCGAAGGCCGGTGGCACGGCCTCGTCGGCCAGCCGCAGCCGCTCCGCGACCCGCCCGGGAACGGGGAAGTGCGTGAAGTGCCCGCGGACCACGCGGTCCGCGCCCATCGGCCGGGCGTCGAAGCGGCAGACGGTGGCGAGGCGGTAGTCCTCCCGGCCGTGCGAGTCGAGGAGGGCGACCTCGGCGACGCGGCGCGAGCCGTCGGCGTTGCGGGTGAGCTGCACCAGACAGTCGACGGCACTGTTGATCTGGTCCCGCAGGGCCTCGTACGGGATCTTGACCTCGGACATGGACGCCAGGGTCTGGAGCCGCATGAGCGCGTCCTCGGCGCTGTTGGCGTGGACGGTGGCCAGCGAGCCGTCGTGGCCGGTGGACATGGCCTGGAGCATGTCGAGGGTCTCGCCGCCGCGCACCTCACCGACGATGATGCGGTCCGGGCGCATGCGCAGGGAGTTGCGCACGAGGTCGCGGATGGTGATGCGGCCCTTGCCCTCGACGTTCGGGGGCCGGGATTCGAGGCGGATGACGTGTGTCTGCTGGAGTTGCAGCTCGGCCGCGTCCTCGACGGTGATGATGCGCTCGCCCTCGGGGATCAGCCCGGACAGGGCGTTCAGCAGCGTGGTCTTGCCGGAACCGGTCGGCCCGGAGACGACCACGTTGAACTTGGCGCGCACGAGGGCCGCCAGCAGCATCAGCGTCTGCTCGTCCAGCGTCCCCATGCCGATCAGCTCCCGCAGCGTGTAGGCGCGCGGGAAGCGGCGGATCGTCAGGGTCGCGCCGTTCAGCGCGAGGGGCGGAATAATCACGTTGACACGTTCGCCGCTCGGCAGCCGGGCGTCGACCATCGGATTCGACTCGTCCACCCGGCGGTTGACGGTGGAGACGATGCGTTCGATGGTCTGCATCAGCTGCTCGTGGGAGGCGAACCGTACGGGGACGAGCTCGACGCGGCCCGCGCGCTCGACGAAGACCTGGTCGGGGCCGTTGACCATGATCTCGGTGACGGAGGGGTCCTCCAGGAGGGGTTCGAGGACCCCGAGGCCCAGTGCCTCGTCCACGACCCGGCGGATCAGCCGGTCGCGTTCGGCGGTGGACAGCACCGGCCCCTCACGGCTGATGATGTGGCCGAGCACCCGCTCCAGCCGGGTGCGCCGCTCGGCGGCGGCCAGGACGGACATCTCCGCGAGGTCGATCTCCTCCAGCAGCTTCGCGCGGTAGACGGGGACGAGATGGCTCGACTCCCGTCCGTCGGCGGGTGCTTCCGGTGCGACGATCCGCGCCCGTAGGCTCATGGCGCACTCCTCGCGGACGGGGGTGGGTAGGGGAACCCGCCGGATCCCAGGGCGGCGGGGCACGGCATGGTGGCGCGGCGCGTGGTGCTGAATCCGGTACCGGGGACGAGCTCGGGAACGGTGACCGTGACGGTCGCGGTGACCTCACCGCCGTCCGGGCACGTCGGCGCGCCGATCTCGGCACGGTCCGCGACCCAGCCGGTCATCGCGGACCGCGCCGCGGCCTCCGGGTCGGGGGGCTCCGCACCCGGCGTCCGGTCCAGCGTCGCCGTCCGGGCCGCCGCGCGGGCCCCGCTGCCCGCCTGCTGGGTGGCGAAGGCGGCGAGCCCCAGCTGGACGGCGGCCAGCGCGACGATCAGCAGCAGGGGCAGGAACCCGAGGAACTCGATCGACGCGACGCCGCGGTCCCGGGCGGGCGGGCGGGCCGCCGGGGGCGGCCCGCCGACGGAGCCGCCCTCGCCGGTGCGGCGGGACCGGAATCGCGCGCGCATCGCTCAGTCCTCCCGCGCCGCGCCGGCCGAGCTCTCCACCTGCCAGGGCCAGCTCACCGCCCCGGGGAAGAGCACCGGGACGTCCAGGGAGACCGTCGCCCGGTAGACCCCGTTCTCCTCGCCGCAGCCGATGCCGTCGCCGCCCCAGGCGCCGGGTAAATCGGCCTGTGCCGCGGCTGCGCAGTCGCCGCCGACGGCTCCCGTCCGGGCACCCTTGTCCGCCGCGTTCCCGGCGAGGGAGTAGGTGTAGCCGACCAGGACGCACTGCCAGACCACCGCCAGCACCACGAGGATCAGCGGCAGTACGCCCGCGAACTCCACCGCGACCTGTCCCCGGTCGCCGCCGCCCCGTCTGCGGAAACGGCTGGTCGGTACGGGGGCCAGCTGGTCGGGGCCGGTGCCGCCGGCGGGGGCGGGGCCGGGGCCCCCTATGGCCCGCCGTCGGCGCGGGGTGCCCGCGATCGGGCGGGCGGCGTGAGCGGCGTGGGCTCCGCCGTGCGCGAGCCGGGCACCTGAAGCGTCGGCCAGGCCCAGCTCGCCCGCCAGCGTCCACAGGGCTCCCCGTACGGAGGACTTGGCGTCGAGGTCCTGCATGCGGCCGGAGTCGACGGCGGCCTGGAGCTCCTTGTACCCGGCGGGGATCGTGGTCCGCGCGGTCCTCGTGCCCGTGGTCCGTTCGACGAGGGGCGGCTGGATCTCGGCGGTGCGGGTGTGACGGTTGATGACGGTCGTGGTCTCCTCGGCCTTGCGGATCTGGAGCCGGTCCCAGAGCCGGACCATGCGTTTGGCGGCCCGTACGGACACCACGTCCGGCGTCGTGACCAGCAGGGCCGTGTCGGCGGTCTCGACCACCGCCGCACCGGCGGCCGTGATCTGGGTGCCGCAGTCGACGACGACGAGTTCGTAGCGGCCGCGCAGCGCGGCGGCGATCTGGCGGGCGGCGAGGTCGCCGACCTCCTCGCCGCGCTCGCCCTCCGCCGGGGCGAGCAGCAGCCCGAGCCCGGTGGGGTGGGGGAAGACGGCGTCCTGAAGGACCCGGGGGGAGATGTCGTTGATGCCCGCCAGGTCGGCGATGGACCGGCGGAACTGGACGTCCAGGTAGGAGGCGATGTCGCCGGACTGGAGGTCCATGTCGACCAGGGCGACCTCCCGGCCGGCGGCGCACGCGGCGAGCGCGAGCTGTACGGCGGTGACGGTCGTCCCGACGCCGCCCTTGGCGCCGATGACGGCGACGAGCCGGCCGCCGGGTCCGCCCCCGGGGACGAGGTCGCCGGTGCCGCCCAGATGCCGGCGGACCCCGCTCGCCCACTGCGCGGCGGCCTGGACGCGGGCGCCCAGCTCCTCGTAGGACAGCGGCGTTCCGACGAGGCCGCGCGCTCCGGAGTCCATGGCGGCGGCGTACAGCGCGGGCCCGGCGTCGGCTGCGGCCAGGACGACCCCGGTGGCCGGGAAGCGGAGGGCCACCTCCCGGATGAGTTCGAGGGCGGGCACCGGCCCGATGCGCTCGTGCACGAGGACGACTTCGGGCAGTTCCTCGAGGGAGGCCGCGGCCAGGACGGCGAGGGTGTCGAGGAGCCGGGTGGTGTCCCCGACGGTCGGCAGTGGCTCGACGCCGGGGAGCTGGCCGAGCAGGCCGCCGATGGAGCGGGCGGTGTCCGGGTCGCCGATGGCCGGCAGGATTCTGATCGTCACCGTGGCCCCTTTGCCTCTCTTGTGCCGCTACTTGTCGCCGTCGAGGGTGTACGTGCGGTCGCCTTCGCTGACCGTGTCGTCGCCACCGGGCGCGACGAGGGCGAGCCGGACGTGCGAGGCGAACGACTCGGCGTACGCGACGCGCTGGGCGTCCTTGGTGCCGAGGGCGAAGGTGATCGGCACCGCGTCGCCGGCCGCCTTGCGCGTCGTGCCGCCCCCTCGGCTGCCGCCGTCGCGGTCGAGGGGGGTGAGCTTGCCGACGTCGATGACCTGGGCACCGCTGACGATGACCTTGGAGACGGGCTTGGCGCCCTGTTCCTTGGCGTCGAAGGTCGCGTAGATATTGACCTTCGCCCCCGGATTGATCTTGCCCGCGACCCCCGTCGCCGCGTCGATCATGATGGCGATCTCCTGCTGCCCGGCCGTCAGCGCCGGACGGGCGACGATCATGTCGCTCTGCAGCAGCGAGCCCTTGCGCAGGGGGGTGACGGCGATCTTCCCGCGTACCCGCGCGAGGTCGGTGACGGCCGTGGCGGGGAGCCAGCGCCTGGGCATCGAGACCTTCTCGAACTCGTCCTCTTCGAGGGTCCGGTAGGCGGGGACGTCGGCTTTCAGCCGGTAGGCGGCGACCTCGGGACCGACCTTGGATTCGACGTCGTCGATGACCGAGAAGACTCCGGCGCACGCGCCGACGGCGCAGAGGACCGACAGGAGCAGCAGGATGATCCCGCGGCGCTGGCGTGAATTCATGGGGCGGCGGACCTCATTCGTCGGCGTTCGTCAGCTTCGTCGGATGTGACCGGGGTGCGGCCCGGCGGGGCCGGTGGCGACCGGGCTCACGGGCCGGGCGCGGCGGGGATCAGCGGCGGCCGGGCGGGGCGCCCGCCCCGGCCCGTACGGGCGGGTCGAGGGCACCGGCGGCGGCACGCGGCACGGCCGCCCGGCAGAACCCGCAGCGGTCGCCGATGAGTTCGAGCCCGCACCAGCGGCACTCCTCCCGCCGTACGGACGTGACGAGCTGATAGAGCACGGAGGGGTCCCCGATGGCGGCGGCGAACTCGACGGCCCGGCGGGTGCCCCACCAGCGCGCGGACTCGGCGGGGAAGACGGCCTCCTGCACGCCCTGGACCCGCCAGTGGGGGGCGACGGTGTCGAGGACCCAGTCCTCGCCGCCGGCGGGCCTGCCGCGCGCCAGCGTCAGCCGGGTGCCGAAGCCGGGGCCGTCGGGGGGGCCACCGACGCCGATCCGCAGCAGCCGGGACACGGGGTTGACGAGGACCCCGAAGCGGGCGCCGGGCAGCAGGGACGCCAGGTGATCGCCAAGTCCGACGTCCGCCCTCTCCAGCCGGGTGACGGTGGAGAGCTGGGCTCCCGCGTAGATGTAGTGGGCGAGCAGCCGGGCGGCGGAGGCGAGCACGCCGGGGCTGAGGTCCGACACGGACAACTGCCGTAACTGGCGGGCCAGTACGCCGACGGCGAGCGGCGGCAGCGCGATGGGCAGCAGGGCCACCCGGTCGCTCTCCAGGACGGACCGGATCGTGTGCAGGCGCCGGACGTAGGGGCCGGGGAGCGAGTCGGGGTAGAGCACGACCAGATGGCCGCACTGATCGAGCAGGACGCCCGCCTGGGCGACCGCGGTCTCCAGCGGCTGCGCTTCGGGCGGCTGGAACACGGCGGCGTGCGGGGTCTTCCCGTCGGGGGGCGGGAGCACCAGATCGGAGCTGGTGACTGCTATCGCGATGGGCACGTCGGCTTCCCCGTTCACTCCGGCCGCGGGGGGCTCCGGCGGACGCGGATCGATACTGCCCGGTGCTGGTGCCTCCGCACTTTATCCACGAATGGAGCGGCTGAGAACCGTTCTTCGGGCTTTGCCACCGGCGCCCCGGCGCGACGTGGACGGGAGTTCACCGACCCGTTCCCCGCCCTTGACGCGAGCATTGGTCTGGACCATATTCACGCGCATACGGAGCCCACCACCCCCACGGTCACACCCCCCAGGGCTCCGGCTCACCCCCGTCAACTCCCTTCCCACCGGAGGCATTCGTGGAACGGGTACATCACATCGGCCGCACCGGCTTCACCAGAGGAAGACGCCGACTCGGCGGCGCCCTCGCCGCCCTGGCCCTCACGGCGGGCACGCTCCTGACCGTCGGCGGCGCGAACGCCGAGGCGGTCGGCGCGCACGCGAGGGCCGTCACGACCACCGGGGCCAACCTCGTCAAGAACCCGGGCTTCGAGTCGGGGATCGCCGACTGGACCTGTTCGAACAGCAGCGGCCAGGCGGTCGCCTCCCCCGCGCGTTCCGGCTCGGCCGCGCTCAAGGCGGCCCCCGCCGGATCCGATCACGCCAGGTGCGCGCAGACCGTCGCCGTCCGGCCCGGCTCCTCCTACACGCTCAGCGCGTGGGTCCAGGGCAGCTACGTCCACCTCGGCGCGAGCGGCACCGGCACCACGGACGTCTCCACCTGGACGCCCTCGGCGAGCGGCTGGCAGCAGCTCACCACCCGCTTCACGACCGGCGCGGACACCACCTCCGTCACCGTCTACACCCACGGCTGGTACGGGCAGCCCGGCTACTTCGCCGACGACGTCGAGCTGTCCGGCCCCGGCGGCACCGACCCCGGCGACCCGGTACCCGGCGCCCCCGACGGGCTGAAGGCCGGCGCCACGACGTCCTCGTCCGTCGCCCTGTCGTGGAACCCGGTCGGCGGCGCCACCGGCTATCACGTCTACCGGGACGGCACCAAGGTGCAGGCCGTCAGCGGCACTTCGGCGACCGTGACCGGCCTCGCGCCCTCGACCTCGTACCGGTTCGAGGTGACGGCGACGAACGCCAAGGGCGAGTCCCCGAGGTCGGCGGCCGTCACCGGCACCACCACCGCCGGCAGCGGCAACGGCCCCGGCGTCCCCAAGCACGCCGTCACGGGCTACTGGCAGAACTTCGACAACGGCGCCACGGTCCAGAAGATCAGCGACGTACAGGATCAGTACGACATCATCGCCGTCGCCTTCGCCGACGCCACGGCCACCCGCGGGGCCGTCGACTTCACGCTCGATCCCGCCCTGAACTACACGGAAGAGCGGTTCAAAAGCGATATCGCCGCCAAACAGGCGGCGGGCAAGTCCGTCGTCATCTCCGTCGGCGGCGAACGGGGGACGGTCACCGTCAACGACGCCGCCTCCGCCGCCAACTTCGCCGACTCCGTCCACGCCCTGATGCGGAAGTACGGCTTCAACGGCGTCGACATCGATCTGGAGAACGGGATCGACCCGACGTACATGACGCAGGCGCTGCGCGCCCTGTCGGCGAAGGCAGGCAGCAAGCTCGTCATCACCATGGCCCCGCAGACCATCGACATGCAGTCCACCTCGGCGGGCTACTTCAGGACCGCACTGAACATCAAGGACATCCTGACCGTCGTCAACATGCAGTATTACAACAGCGGTTCCATGAACGGCTGTGACGGCAAGGTCTACTCACAGGGCTCGGTGGACTTCCTCACCGCCCTGGCCTGCATCCAGCTCGAAGGCGGCCTCGTCCCGTCGCAGGTCGGTCTCGGCCTGCCGGCCTCGCCCCGCGGGGCGGGCAGCGGCTACGTCTCCCCGTCCGTCGTCAACAACGCGCTCGACTGCCTCGCCAAGGGCACGGGCTGCGGCTCCTTCAAGCCCGCCCGGACCTATCCGGACATCCGGGGTGCGATGACCTGGTCGACCAACTGGGACGCCGCGAACGGCAGCGCCTGGTCGAAGGCGGTGGGACCGCACGTCCACGGGCTGCCGTAACGGCCCCGCGGGAACGCGCGAGCGCCGGACGGGCCGAAAGGCCCGTCCGGCGCTCGGGACCGCAGCGGTTACGGCTTGGGCAGCGTGCAGCCCGGCCGACCGAGGTCGATCTTGTTGCCGGTGCCGACGCACTTGGTTATCTGGAAGGTCTGCTGGGCGTAGTTGATGCCCTTGCGGACCGTGATCCGGCCCTTCTCGTCGACCTCGCACGGGTTGTTGACCGTGCAGCGCTCACCGCTCTCGTTGCCGGTGTTGTTGATGGCGACGACCTTGCCGGAGTTCACGTCGATCACCGGCGAACCTGACGTGCCACCTATGGTGTTGCAGGCGGAGGTGTAGCGCAGGGAGTCCTTCCAGGTCCACTCCCCCTCCTTGAGCCGGTACACGAACGCGTCGGCGTTGCAGGAGTAGATCCGCTTCCAGTAGCCGGAGACGACCTTGATCGCGGTGCCCGCGGTCGGGTGGTCACCCGAGAGGGCCAGCGCGTTGATGTTGTACCGGTGCTTGATCTGCGCGTAGGTGGTGTTCAGCTCGTAGAGCGCGACGTCCGTGTCGGTCATCGTGCCGTACGAGAGCTTGGTGGCACGCAGCGTCGCGACCTTGCCCGCCGTGGAGTTGAGCAGGCTGAACGTACGGCTGGAGGGCTTGTCGGTGAGGACCTCGCCGGGGCCCGGCATGCCGCTCTCCAGACAGTGGCCGTTGGTCATGACGAGAGCGGGGTCGTTGTCGGCCGAGCCGGGCATGCGGATCAGCGAACCGGAGCAGTTGCTGAGCGCGACGGTACCGGCGAAGTCGACGGCCTTGGGCTTGGCTTCGGCCTGCGGGGCCGCGGCCGTCACGGCCGCCCTGCTGTCCGCCTTCTCCTGCGAGGTCGCGAAGGCGGAGGTCGTGCCGACGCCGACGGTGGCTCCGGTGAGGAGGAGCGTCGCGAGCGCACCGACGAGAGGTCGTCTCATGGGGGGTGGTCCTCTCTAGACCGACGTGCTTTTCGGTTTTGACGTGTTCATTGTTGGTACCGGTGGGGCCGATGAGCAATCAACCGGACGCAAGTACGAGGGAAGTTGGCTTGATTCACCCGCACTCGACACCTTGACCGTTGCATGCCAAAACTCGAACACTGGGAAGGCTCGCACCCCCCACCCGTCGCACTAACGGACCCTCCAGGAGACCGCATGCGACTGCGTTCCCAGGGCAGATGGGCCACCGCCCTCGCCGCCCTGCTCACCCTGGCCCTCGCCGCACCGGCGTCCCCCGCCACCGAGGAACAGGCCCACGAGTACGAGGTCACCGGCGCCCGGACCGCCGCCGAGCGCACCGCCCTCGCCGCCACCGGCGCCTCCGTGGACGCCGTCCGCGAGCGGTCCGTCGTCATCACGGCGGACGACGCACAGGCCGACGCCGTACGCCGGCTCGGTTACCGGCTGAAGCGACTGGCCGGACCACCGGAGCGGAGCGGCGGCGGCAAGCTCAAGCCGTACGACTTCCCGCCCGCCGACTCCGGCTACCACAACTACAACGAGGCCCTCGCGGAGATCAACGCCGGAGTCGCCGCGCACCCCTCGATCATGGCGAAGAAGGTCATCGGCAAGTCCTACGAGGGCCGCGATATCGTCGCCATCAAGATCAGCGACAACGTCGGCACGGACGAGGCCGAGCCCGAGGTGCTCTTCACCCACCACCAGCACGCACGTGAGCACCTGACCGTGGAGATGGCGCTCTATCTGCTGAAGGAGTTCGGCGGCAAGTACGGCAGCGACGCGCGCGTCACCAAGATGATCGACAACCGGGAGATCTGGATCGTGCCCGATGTCAACCCCGACGGCGGGGAATACGACATCGCGACGGGTTCGTACCGCAGCTGGCGCAAGACCCGCCAGCCCAACGCCGGCTCGTCCTCACGCGGCACCGACCCCAACCGCAACTGGGACTACAAGTGGGGCTGCTGCGGCGGCTCCTCCGGCAGCCCGGGTTCCGAGACCTACCGCGGCACCGCTCCCGAGTCGGCGCCCGAGGTGAAGGTCGTGGCCGACTTCGTCCGCGGCCGGGTCGTCGGCGGGAAGCAGCAGATCAAGGCCGCGATCGACTTCCACACCTACAGCGAGCTGGTGCTCTGGCCGTTCGGCTACACCTACAGCGACACCGCTCCCGGCATGACCAAGGACGACCGCGACGCCTTCGCGGCCATCGGCAAGTCCATGGCCGCCTCCAACCGCTACACGCCCGAGCAGTCCAGCGACCTCTACATCACCGACGGTTCGATCGACGACTGGCTGTGGGGCAACCAGAAGATCTTCGCCTACACCTTCGAGATGTATCCCGGCCCGAGCGGCTCCGGCGGCTTCTACCCGCCCGACGAGGTGATCGGCCGCGAGACCGCCCGCAACCGCGACGCGGTGCTCCAGCTCCTGGAGAACGCGGACTGCATGTACCGGGCCATCGGCAAGGAAGGGCAGTACTGCGCCCAGTGAACGCGCGACGCGGAACGCTCCCGCCCCGCCGGACCGACGGATCCGGCGGGGCGGTACGGCATTGGTGCCCAGCCGCACTCAGCCGAGGACGGCCAGGGCGTCGATCTCGATGAGCAGCCCCTCGGGCAGGCCGACGTACACCGTCGTACGGGCCGCCGGGGCCTCCTTCAGGCCGGCGAAGTAGTCGTCGTAGAGCGCGTTCATCTCGGCGAAGTGCGCGGTGTCGGTGAGGTAGACGCGCAGCATCATCACGTCCTCCCATGTCGCGCCGCCCGCTTCGAGGACCGACCGCACGTTGGCGAGCGTCTGCAGGGTCTGCTCGCGCAGGGTGGGGCCGGCCACGGTGGGCCCCTGCCCCGGGACGGCCGGCAGGAAGCCGACCTGGCCGGCGACCTGGAGGATGTTGCCCTTGCGCACTCCGTGCGAGAACTTCGCGGGCGGGGTGGTGTGGGTGGCCGGGGTGAGGGCGGTCTTCTCGGTCATGACAGTGCCTTCGCAGGGTTCGCGGGTGGGGTGCTTCCGGAGTACTCGGCGCTGATGGCGTCGGCGGTACGGCGCAACAGCGGGAGCAGGGCGAGGAGTTCCTCGGCGGTGACGACGACGTTCGGCGCGGAGATGGAGCAGGCGGCGACGACCCGCCCGTCGGTGCCGCGGATGGGGGCGCCGACGCAGTTGATGGACTCCTCGTGGCCGCCGAGGTCGGTGGCCCAGCCCTGGTCGCGCACGGTGGCCAGTTCCTTCAGGAACGCGGCGGCGTTCGGTGTGGAACGGGAGGTGTAGGCGGGGTAGTCGAGCCGCTCGGCGACGGCGCGCCGCTCGGCCTCGGGCAGGTCGGCGAGGAGCAGTTTGGCGACGGCGGCGACGGTGATCGCGACGGGCTTGCCGATGCGGGAGTACATGCGCACCGGATAGCGGCTCTCGAACTTGTCGATGTAGAGGACCTCGTTCTCCTCGTACACGGCCAGATGGACGGTGTGCCCGCACCGCTCGTTGAGGGCGGCGAGATGGGGGTGGGCGATCTCCCGGACGTCGAGGTTCTCGACGGCCTGCTGTGCGAGGGCGAACAGCCGGGTACCCAGCCGGTAGCGCTGGTCCTGCTGGCGGTAGACCATGCCGTGTTCGTGCAGCGTGCGCAGCAGGCGCAGCGCGGTCGACTTGTGGACCCCGAGCCGGCCCGCCACCATCTCCAGATTGGCGGGCCCCTCGGCGAGCAGCGGCAGGATGCGCAGGGCGCGGTCGACGGTCTGGCTCATACGGTGTGGTCCTCCACCTTCGCGGACCGGTCCTCGGTCTCGGCGGGACACCCGGTCCAGCCGGGGCCGAGTCGCAGTCTCTCCCAGCCGTCGGCATCGAGGGCTGCCCATCGGTCGGCGTGGGCCCGGCCGGGCGGCTCGCCGAGATCACCGGGCGCGGTGAGGGCGGCGGCGGCCATGAGGTGGCCGTGCCGCAGCCGCTCGTGGAGCGGCAGCCCCCGCAGCGTCCCGGACAGGAATCCCGCGGCGAAGGCGTCACCGGCCCCGACGGGCGCGACGACGTCGACGCGGAGCGCCGGCGCCGAGACGACGACGTCGGCGGGGCGCGGGAGCGCGGCCCGGGGCCGCGCGTCCTCGCGCCGCGCGAACACCGTGGCGCCCGCCGCGCCCCGTTTGACGACCAGCGTCGCGGGCTCCGGGAGGGCGGCCCGGACGGCGGCCGCGTCGCGCAGGCCCCAGGCGGCGGCCGCCTCGTCCTGGCCGACGAAGACGAGGTCACAGCCCCGGGCGAGGTCGGCGAGAACCTCCGGGCCGTTCGTGGTGCCCTGCCACAGGGCCACCCGGTGGTTGACGTCGAAGGAGACCAGGGGGCGGCCGGGGTGGCGGGTCGTCAGTTCACGCATCAGGGCGAGGCAGCCGGCGGAGAGTGCCGCGGTGATGCCCGTCAGGTGCAGGAACCGCCCGGACCACGCGGCGGCGCGGATCTCCCGGCCGGGCGCCATGGCCGAGGCCGCGGAGCCGGACCGGTAGTAGACGACTTCGGCGAGGCGCTCGTCCGTTCCGCGCGGCGGTGCCACATCGACCGCCCGTTCTCCCGACGTGCGGAAATAAACCCCGGTCGGCCGGTCGGGGTCGCGCCGGACGGGGGAGGTGTCCACGCCGTACGAGGCGATCGCCGCCAGGAGGTGGTCGCCGAAGCCGTCGGCGCCGACCCGGCTGACCCAGCGGGTGCGGTGCCCCGCACGGGCGAGCACACAGGCGACGTTCGATTCGGCGCCGCCGATGCCCCGGTCGAAGGACGGCACGTCGGCGAGGCGCCCCGGGGCCGACGGACGGAAGGTGACCATGGACTCGCCCAGGCACACGACATCGACGTCACCGGGCCGGCTGCCCAGCGGCGGCGGCGGGGCGGCTGCGGTCACGGGCCTCCGCTCCTTGATCCGCGCTTTACGCGCATTCTGTGACGGTCTCCCGAGGAGTCCCGGACACCGTTGACCGGGCGCTTGCCCGGATGTTAGACAGCACCGAGCGCTACTCGCAATGGGTGTTGCACATGCTGCAACCTACTTCTCTGGAGGCTCTCTTGGCCGCCCACGACGCCGTCACCCGCCTCGCCCAGGACCGGGTGGACCACCGCTTCAAGGGGCTGCCCCCGGACGCGGAGGGGCTGACCGTCGGCGAGCTGGCCGCCGAGCGCCGCTCGCTGTTCACCGGCGGCTTCACCACACCCGTCCTCGCCCTCTCCGCCGAGGCGCTCGCGCACAACCTCGCCCTCATGGAGCGCTATTCCACCGAGCACGGCCTGGCCTTCGCGCCGCACGGCAAGACCACGCTCGCCCCGCAGCTCTTCGAGCGGCAGCTCGACCACGGCGCCTGGGGCATCACCGCCGCCGTCCCCACCCAGGTCCGCGTCTACCGCGCCTTCGGCGTGCGACGGATCTTCCTCGCCAACGAGGTGGTGGACGCGGCCGCGCTGCGCTGGATCGCCGGCGAGCTGGCCGCCGACCCCGACTTCGAGCTCATCACCTACGTCGACTCCGCGCGCGGCGTCGAGCTGATGGACGCCGCCCTGCGGGGCGCCGGGGCCGGGCGCCCCCTCGACGTCGTCATCGAGCTGGGCGTCGCGGGCGGCCGCACGGGCGTACGGACCGAGGCCGAGAGCCTGGCGCTCGCCGAGGCGGTGGCGGCCACGGACACCCTCCGCCTGGTCGGCGTCGCCTGTTACGAGGCGGAGGTCCCGCGGGCCGACGGCGAGAAGGTACGCGCCTGGCTGCACCGGCTCACCGCCCTCGCCGTGGAGCTCGACAAGGCGGGACACTTCGCGGGCGTGGAGCGGATCGTCGTCAGCGCGGGCGGCAGCGCCTGGTTCGACGCCGTCGCCGAGGTCTTCGCGGAGCTCCCGCCGCTGTCCGCACCGGTGCTCAAGCTGCTGCGCTCCGGCGCGTACGTCACCCACGACGACGGGCAGTACCGGCGCAAGACCCCCTTCAACCGCCACCCGGAGGAAGGCGCCCTCCAGCCCGCCTTCCGGCTGTGGGCGCAGGTCGTCTCGCGGCCCGAGCCCGGCCGGGCCTACCTCAACGCGGGCAAGCGCGACGCCGCGTACGACCTCGGCCTGCCGGAGGCCCAGGTCGTCCGGTCCGCCCGGGACGGCTCGCTGCGCCCCGCCGAGGGGCTGAAGGTCACCGCGCTCGCCGACCAGCACGCCTTCGTCGAGATGGCGGAGGGCGCGGAGCTGGAGGTCGGGGACTGGGTCGGACTGGGCCTGTCGCACCCCTGCACGGTCTTCGACAAGTGGCAGCTGATCCCGCTGGCCGAGGCCGACGGAACGGTCACGGACTACATCCGCACGTTCTTCTAGCCCTCCGTTCCCTTCGCCGGACAGGCTCGCCGTTTCGGCGGCCCGTCCGGCGAGGAGGACCTGTCCGGCCGAGAGAAGGGCACGCACCTATGGACCTCGTCATCCGTGACACGCGCGTCATCGACGGCACCGGCGGCGCCTCCTACCGGGCGGACGTGGCCGTCGCGGGCGGCCGGATCACCGCGATCCACCGGGAATCGGCCGGCCCCCGCCCCGGCGGCGCCCGCGTTCTGGACGCCCACGGCCTGGCGCTGGCGCCCGGCTTCATCGACATGCACGCCCACAGTGACCTCGCCCTGCTGCGCGACCCCGGCCACGAGGCGAAGGCCGCACAGGGCGTGACGCTGGAGGTCATCGGCCAGGACGGCCTGTCGTACGCGCCGGTCGACGACCGCACCCTCGCCGAGGTCCGTACGCAGATCACCGGCTGGAACGGCGACGGGCACGACATCGACTTCACCTGGCGGAGCGTCGGGCAGTACCTCGACCGTCTCGACCACGGCTTCGACGGCGAAGGCATCGCGGTCAACGCCGCCTATCTCGTGCCGCAGGGCAGCGTCCGGATGCTCGCCATGGGCTGGGAGCGCCGGGCCGCCACGGCCGAGGAGACCGGGCGGATGAAGCGCCTGGTCGCCGAGGGACTGGAGCAAGGCGCGGTCGGGCTCTCCTCGGGGCTCACCTATACGCCGGGCATGTACGCCACCGACGCCGAGCTGACCGAGCTGTGCCGGGTGGTGGCCCGCTACGGCGGCTACTACTGCCCGCACCACCGCTCCTACGGGGCCGACGCGCTGCGGGCGTACGAGGAGATGGTCGCCCTCACCCGCGAGGCGGGCTGCGCCCTGCACCTGGCCCACGCCGTCATGAACTTCGACGTGAACCAGGGCCGCGCCCCCGAGTTGCTGGGCCTTCTCGACACCGCGCTCGCGGCGGGCGCCGACATCTCCCTGGACACCTATCCGTACACCCCGGGCTGCACCACGCTCGTCGCGATGCTGCCGAGCTGGGCGGGCGAGGGCGGGCCGGAGGCGGTGCTCGCGCGGCTGCGCGACGACGCGACGGCCGAGCGGATCCGGCGGGCCGTGGAGATCGAGGGCGCGGACGGCTGCCACGGAGTGCCGATCGACTGGGACACCATCGAGATCTCCGGTGTCGCGGACCCGGAGCTCGCGGACCACGTCGGCCGGTCCGTCGCCCGCAGCGCCCGCGAGCGCGGCGAGGAGCCGTGGAGCACGGCCCGCCGGCTGCTGACCGAGGACCGGCTGGGGACCACGATCCTCCAGCACGTCGGGCACGAGGAGAACGTCCGGACGATCATGCGGCACGCGGTGCACACCGGCGGCAGTGACGGCATCCTGCACGGCGAGAAGCCGCATCCACGCGCGTACGGCACCTTTCCGCAGTACCTGGGCCGGTACGCGCGGGAGCTGGGCGTGCTGTCGCTGGAGGAGTGCGTGGCGCATCTCACGTCCCGTCCCGCAGCCCGGCTCAGGCTGCCGGACCGGGGTGTCATCCGCCCGGGATTCCGCGCGGACCTCGTTCTCTTCGATCCCGAGACCGTGGCCCCCGGTGCCACTTTCGAAGCCCCTCGGACACTTCCGACCGGCATTCCATATGTCCTGATCGATGGTCGCTTTGTGATGGAAGACGGACGGCGTACGGACGTCCTGGCGGGGCGCGCGGTGCGGCGCACGCCGGCCGGCTGATCCGGTGCGCGTGGGCCCCGCCGGTGTGAGGCACGCCCGCCGACAAACAGTGCGCGCCTGATTTCGTGCCCCCGTATGGTGGCCGTCATGCAGGTGATCCAGTCAACGAAGCTCGCAAACGTCTGCTACGAAATCCGTGGCCCGGTGCTCGAGGAGGCCATGCGGCTGGAGGCGGCAGGTCACCGCATCCTCAAGCTCAACACCGGCAACCCCGCGATCTTCGGGTTCGAGTGCCCGCCGGAGATCCTCGAGGACATGCTGCGCAACGTGGGCGACGCGCACGGCTACGGCGACGCCAAGGGTCTGCTGTCGGCCCGGCGCGCGGTGGTGCAGCACTACGAGACCAAGGGCATCGAGCTGTCCGTCGAGGACGTCTACCTCGGCAACGGCGTCTCCGAGCTGATCCAGATGTCGATGCAGGCACTGCTCGACGACGGTGACGAGGTGCTCGTCCCCGCCCCGGACTATCCGCTGTGGACCGCCTCGGTGTCCCTGGCGGGCGGCACGGCCGTGCACTACCGCTGTGACGAGCAGTCGGACTGGATGCCGGATCTCGCCGACATCGAGCGCAAGGTCACCGACCGCACCAAGGCCATCGTCATCATCAACCCGAACAACCCCACGGGTGCCGTCTACGACGACGAGATGCTGCGCGGCCTCACCGAGATCGCCCGCCGCCACAATCTGATCGTCTGCTCCGACGAGATCTACGACAAGATCCTCTACGACGGCGTGACCCACACCCCGACCGCCGCGATCGCCCCCGATCTGCTGACGCTGACCTTCAATGGCCTGTCCAAGTCCTACCGGGTGGCGGGCTACCGCAGCGGCTGGATGGCGGTCTGCGGCCCGAAGGCCCACGCCGACAGCTACATCGAGGGTCTGACGATCCTGGCGAACATGCGACTGTGCGCCAACATGCCCGCGCAGCACGCGGTGGCCACGGCCCTCGGCGGCCGGCAGACGATCAACGACCTGGTGCTGCCGGGCGGCCGGCTGCTGGAGCAGCGCGACGTGGCGTACGAGCTGCTGAGCCAGATCCCGGGCGTCAGCTGCGTCAAGCCGAAGGGCGCGCTGTACGCCTTCCCGCGGCTCGACCCGAAGGTCTACAAGATCAAGGACGACCGGCAGATGGTGCTGGACCTGCTCCGGGCCGAGAAGATCATGGTCGTGCACGGCACGGGCTTCAACTGGCCGGAGCCCGACCACTTCCGTCTGGTCACCCTGCCGAACGCCAAGGACCTGGCGGACGCGGTGACGCGGATCGGCACCTTCCTCGACGGCTACAGCCAGACGTGACGGGCGACAGCCGGACGTGACGGGCGATTACAGCCCGCCGCGCCCCGAACCCAACCTGTAAGCAAAACAACTTTAGACGCCGTCTAAGTTAGGATGGCCTTCTGAGACTGTTCAGGAGGCCATTCATGTACGAGCCGATCCGTACCAAATCGGTCCACACCATGGCCGAGACCCGCACGAACCACGGTCCGCACCGCTCCCGCGAGGAGGAGCTGGACATCCGGCTGGCCGGGCATCTGACCGCGCTGCTGACCGTCACCGACGAGCTGCGCGCGCTCACGCCCGACGCCTCGCTGGACGACGCGGCGCGCCGGCTCGCCGAGCGGGTCGCGCGGCTGAGCGGCGGACACCCACCGCTGCGGGCCATGCCGTCGGCCGGCACCTCCGCCTGGACGGCCTCCCGGGTCGCCTCGCTGCACCAGCGCGCGCACACCCTCGCCGGACAGGCCCTGGTGGTCGCCACATCCCGTGGGGACGTGGCCGGCTCGGCGCTGGCCGCCGAGCGGCTGCGCGCCCACGCGACGACGCTCGGCCTCGCCGAAGTGGCCTGACGCCCCCCTCGGGCGGCGCGCCCCACTACGGCCGGCGCCGCATTTCACCTCGCGTCGTACGCCCGTGGGCCCGGTCCGAGACAGGTCGGACCGGGCCCACGGGGGTTTGCGGGGAGCGGTCAGCCGAGCCGCTGGACCAGCGCGCGGTACTCGTCCCACAGCTCCGGCGGGGTGTGGTCACCGAAGGTGTCGAGGTGCTCGGGCACGAGCGATGCCTCCTCGCGCCACACCTCCTTGTCGACCGTGAGCAGCAGATCGAGGTCGGCGTCGCTGATCTCCAGGCCGTCGGTGTCGAGTGCCGCACGCGTCGGCAGCACGCCGATCGGGGTCTCGACGCCCTCCGCCTTGCCCTCCAGGCGCTCCACGATCCACTTCAGCACCCGGCCGTTCTCGCCGAAGCCCGGCCACACGAAGCGGCCCTCAGCGTCCTTGCGGAACCAATTGACGTAGTAGATCTTCGGGAGCTTCGCGGCGTCTCCCTTGCGCGCGGCGTCCTGGCCGACCTTGACCCAGTGGCCCATGTAGTCGCCCATGTTGTACCCGCAGAAGGGCAGCATGGCGAACGGGTCGCGGCGCAGCTCGCCGACCTTGCCCTCGGCGGCGGCGGTCTTCTCGGAGGCGACGTTGGCCCCGAGGAAGACGCCGTGCTGCCAGTCGAAGGACTCCGTCACCAGCGGCACGGCCGAGGCGCGGCGGCCGCCGAAGAGGATCGCCGAGATCGGCACGCCCTTGGGGTCCTCCCACTCGGGCGCGATGATCGGGCACTGGGCGGCGGGGGTGGTGAAGCGGGCGTTGGGGTGGGCGGCCGGGGTCCCGCTGGCCGGGGTCCAGTCGTTGCCCTTCCAGTCCGTCAGGTGCGCGGGCTGCTCCTCCGTCATGCCCTCCCACCAGACGTCGTTGTCGTCGGTGAGGGCGACGTTGGTGAAGACCGAGTTGCCCCAGAGGGTCTTCATGGCGTTGGCGTTGGTGCTCTCGCCGGTGCCGGGGGCGACGCCGAAGAAGCCGGCCTCGGGGTTGATGGCGTAGAGACGGCCGTCCTCGCCGAAGCGCATCCAGGCGATGTCGTCGCCGATGGTCTCCACGGTCCAGCCGGAGATGGTCGGCTCCAGCATGGCGAGGTTGGTCTTGCCGCAGGCGGAGGGGAAGGCGGCGGCGACGTACTTGGACTCACCGACGGGCGGGGTGAGCTTGAGGATGAGCATGTGCTCGGCCAGCCAGCCCTCGTCGCGGGCCATGACGGAGGCGATGCGCAGGGCGTAGCACTTCTTGCCCAGCAGGGCGTTGCCGCCGTAGCCGGAGCCGTAGGACCAGATCTCGCGGTCCTCGGGGAAGTGCGAGATGTACTTCGTGCTGCTGCACGGCCACGGGACGTCGGCCTCGCCCTCGGCCAGCGGGGCGCCGAGGGTGTGGACGGCCTTGACGAAGAAGCCGTCGGAGCCGAGCTCGTCGAGGACGGGGCGGCCCATCCGGGTCATGGTGCGCATCGAGACGGCGACGTACGCCGAGTCGGTGATCTCGACGCCGATCGCGGACAGCGGCGAGCCGAGCGGCCCCATGCAGAACGGCACGACGTACATGGTGCGGCCGCGCATCGAGCCGCGGAAGATGCCCTGCTCACCGGAGAAGATCTCCCGCATCTCGGCCGGGGCCTTCCAGTGGTTGGTCGGGCCCGCGTCCTCCTCCTTCTCGGAGCAGATGAAGGTGCGGTCCTCGACGCGCGCGACGTCGCTGGGGTCGGAGGCGGCGTAGTAGGAGTTCGGGCGCTTGACCGGGTCGAGCTTCTTGAAGGTGCCCTTGGCGACGAGCTCCTCGCACAGGCGCTCGTACTCGGCTTCCGAACCGTCGCACCAGACCACCTGGGCCGGCTCGGTGAGGGCGGCGATCTCGTCGACCCAGGAGAGAAGCTCCTGGTGGTTGGTGAGGCTGGTGGGAGCCGCATTGCTGCGCGCCACGATCGCTCCGTCCCGCCGGAACCGCGGTGCCCGGCGTCAGATGTTGAGGGTGGAACGGACCTTGCCTGCTGGCCGTTCTGCCGGCGAAGTCCGCTTCGTGATGGTTGCCCCTTGGGGGCTGCGACCCAGACGCTTCGTGACCGCTCATCCGGTGCCGCCCGCACTCATTTGATCATCCGACTCCTCTTCCGATCTGTCCAGGGGGCGCCCCCGTGACCATCGCCACGTGATACCAGTCCGTAACCTACGGTGGCGTAGGTAGCATGTCGGGCATGACATCCGCGCCCGACGCAGCGCACAGCGCGCCCCTCGCTCCCGCCGGCGCAGTGACCGCCGCACTCCCCGACGGCACGCCGCTCGCCCCGGCGATCCCGGTCAAGCCGCGCCTGCGCGGCTGGCTGCACGCCGGGATGTTTCCCGCCGTACTGATCGCCGGCGTCTTCCTGACCGCCCTGGCCGACAGCACCCGCGGCCGGGTCGCCTGCGCGGTCTACGTCCTCACCGCGTGTCTGCTCTTCGGCATCAGCGCGCTCTACCACCGGGGCGACTGGAGCCCGCGCGTCAGCGGCCTGCTGCGCCGCCTCGACCACGCCAACATCTTCCTGATCATCGCGGGCACGTATACACCGCTGACCATGCTGCTGATCCCCGGCGGGCGGGGGCAGGCGCTGCTGTGGGCGGTCTGGGCGGCCGCCGTGGCCGGTATCGCCTTCCGGGTCTTCTGGGTCGGTGCTCCGCGCTGGCTCTACACCCCCTGCTACATCGCCATGGGCTGGGCCGCCGTCTTCTTCCTGCCGGACTTCCTGCGCAAGGGCGGCATCGCCGTGCTCGTCTGCGTGATCGTCGGCGGACTGCTCTACAGCGTGGGCGGCGTGATCTACGGCATCAAGCGCCCCAACCCGTCACCCCGGTGGTTCGGCTTCCACGAGGTCTTCCACTCACTCACGCTGGCGGCCTTCGTCGTGCATTACGTGGGCATCTCTCTGGTGGCCTATTCGCACGCCTGAGACACCCGGCGCAAGACGCGCCTGTCGGCTCCTGCGCGGTGGCCGTGGCCTCGATGCCACGGCCACTCGCCATGTCAGGGCACCGACGCCCGTCAGGACCACGGCCAGCACCGCCACCTCACCCGCCACCAGGAAGCCTCCGACGCATAACGCCGCGACCAGCGTGGCCATCAGCTTCGCGACGACACCTATCAGCATGTCCCCTCCGATCATCACTGAGTGAACCTTTGCCCTCTACTGAGCGTGACACACCCCACTGACAATCAGCGTGCCATCAAGACAGGGGAATTGAGGGCCGCATGCTTTTGAAAGCCGCCTTCTTTCCGCACCAACTCCCGCACGCGGGCGCTGTGGTCCCCCCGAACACACATGCCTGAGAATGCTCTTCATGGCCTCAGCTCAGACATCATCCGCGGCGCAGCCGCAGCCCAGGCTCGGGCTGCGCGAGCGGAAGAAGATCCAGACCCGGCAGGCGATCCGCCGCGCCGCCTACCGGCTCTTCGAGAGGCAGGGGTACGACGCGACGCCGGTCGACCAGATCGCGGAGGCAGCCGACGTCTCCCCCAGCACCGTGTTCCGGTACTTCCCGACCAAGGAAGACCTCGTTCTCACCGACGAGTACGACCGCGTCATGGAAGCCGCGATCAGAGCACGCCCGCCGCATGAGGCACCGCTGGAAGCCGTCCGGCACGGCGTCATGGACTCCCTGCGCCACACCATCGAGAACGACATCACCGGACTCATGCAGCGCACCAGACTCATGCGGGCGGTCCCGGCGCTGCGCGGCAGAACGGCGGAGGGCACGGCGGAGTCCTCCCGCATGCTCCGTGTGGTGCTGGCGGAGCGTACAGGGCGTCATGCGGACGACCTGGAGCTGCGGGTCGCCGCCGTGGCGATCCTCGCGGCGATACAGGAAGCCATGATGACGTGGGTGGACCGCGGTCAGGGCGAGGACCTTACGGCGATCATCGGCCGCGGCCTGGACGTACTGGCGCGCGGCCTGACGCTCTGACCCACCCCCTCAGGACTGCCCCCCGGGACTGCCTGCTCCCTCACTGCTGCCCCGTCAGCTGCTCCTCCAGGACCTTGGGATCGGACGTCGGCGCGTCGCAGGTGAAGTGGCGGCACACATAGGCGGCCGGACGGGCGTCGACCAGCGAACGACCGGCCAGCAGCGGGACCTCCACCTGCTCGCCCTCCGCGCCCGACGGCGGCTCGCCCACCGCGACGACCAGGCCGGGGGCCGTGGACAGCAGGGCGGTGCGGTGCAGTGCACCGGTGGAGGGGTGGTCGTGCGGGCCGACGACGGCGACCTCGCGGGGGCCGTCCAGCAGCGCCTCCGTGACGGCCAGACCCCAGCTGATGAAACGGGGGGCCTTGGGGCCCAACACCCGCACCACGCCGAGCGCGCGCTCCGCCGCCTCCCGGTGCGGGGAGCTGCCGGTGTAGGCGGCGTAGGACAGCAACGCCCCGGCGGCCGCCGTCCATCCGGAGGGGGTGGCGTTGTCCGTGGGGTCCTGCGGTCGGCGGATGAGGGCCTCGGCGTCGTCGGCGGTGTCGTAGAGCGTGCCGTTGGGGGCGGTGAAGTGCACCAGGACGGTGTCCAGGAGCAGCCCCGCGAAGTCGACCCAGACCCCTTCGCCGGTGACACCGGAGAGCGCGAGGAATCCCTCGGCCACGTCGGCGTAGTCCTCCAGGACGCCGGCGTGGGTGCCCGCGACGCCGTCGAGGGAGGTGCGGAAGAGCCTCGCCTGCCAGTCCATGTGGGTGCGTACGAGCAGGTCCGCGGCGTCCGTCGCGGCCTGGACGAGGTCGGGGCGGTCGAAGTAGGCGCCGGTCTCGGCGAGCGCGGCGATGGCCAGTCCGTTCCAGGCGGCCACGACCTTGTCGTCACGGCCGGGCCGCGGCCGCTCCGCACGCGCCGCGAGCAGCCGGGACCGTACGGACGCGATCTTCCCCGCTTCCATGAGCTGCTCGGTGTCGGGAAGCTGAAGGACGGAGGCGCCTTCCTCGAAGGTGCCGTCCTCGGTGACCCCGAAGTGGGCCGCGGCGAGCGCCGCGTCCTGCTCCCCCAGCACTTCCCGCAGCTGGGCGGGGGTCCAGACGTAGTAGGCGCCCTCGACGTGCTTGCCGCTCTCATCGCCCGGCACCGCACTGTCGGCGTCCAGCGCGGAGGCGAATCCGCCCTGCTCGGTGCGCATTTCGCGCACCAGGAAGTCGGCGGTCTCCAGAGCCACCCGCCGGGCGAGCTCGGATCCGGTGGCCCGCCACAGGTGCGCGTAGACCCGGCACAGCAGGGCGTTGTCGTACAGCATCTTCTCGAAGTGCGGCACGACCCACGAGGCGTCGACGGAATACCGCGCGAAGCCACCGCCGAGCTGGTCGTAGATCCCGCCGCGGGCCATCGCCTCGCAGGTGGCCTGCGCCATCTGGAGGGCGGCCGTCGAACCGGTGCGGGCGTGGTGGCGCAGCAGGAACTCCAGCGTCATGGACGGCGGGAACTTCGGTGCGCCGCCGAAGCCGCCGCGCACGGCGTCGAAATCGCGGGTCAGCCCCATCAGCGCCTTGTACGGGTCCTCGACGGTCGGCGGCTGCGGGGCGGCCGGGCCGCCGTCCTCCGATGTCGGCACGCCGAAGGCCAGGGTGCGCTCGGACAGCTCCCGCACGATCCGGCCGGCGACCTCACCGACCTCATCGCGGCGGTCGGTCCACGCGACCTTGATCCCCTCCAGCACCTGCCGGAACGACGGCATGCCGTGCTTGGGGGCGGGCGGGAAGTAGGTGCCGAAGTAGAAGGGCTCGGCCTCGGGGGTGAGGAAGACCGTCATCGGCCAGCCGCCCTGACCGGTGGCGGCCTGGACGGCTTCCATGTACACCGCGTCGATGTCCGGCCGCTCCTCGCGGTCGACCTTGACGGACACGAAGTGCTCGTTGAGGAAACCGGCGGTCGGCTCGTCCTCGAACGACTCGTGCGCCATGACATGGCACCAGTGACAACTCGAATACCCGACGCTCAGCAGCACGGGCACACCGCGGCGCCGGGCCTCGTCGAAGGCCTCGGGAGACCAGGGCCACCAGTCGACCGGGTTCTCTGCGTGCTGGAGGAGGTACGGGGACGTCTCATGCGCCAGGCGGTTCGGCATGACCCCATCCTTACCCGAACCGAGCCCGATGGTGAGTTGTCCACAGGCTCGACAGGCGCGGTCGGCCGGTTATCCACAGGGCTGCCGGAAATCTTGCCCAGACGGAACACTTGGGCTGCACACGTGAGGCACAGAGCAATCGCTGGTGAGGGGGAAGCACATGCCGGGTTCGCTGGCCGTGTTGCGAGAGGTCCACCGCACGGATGTCGAAGGCCTGTTGGGGCGCGCCGTCGAGGAGGAGGTGCGCCGTTCGGGTGGCCGGGCCGACGGTGCGGCGCTGCTGCGCCGGGCGCGTGAGGAGCTCGATGCCATAGCGGCCACGGCGGCCGAGGAGTACAGCGCGTATGTGCGCGCCCTCGATGAGGAGGCGGTGTCGGCGCGGCCGCTGACGGCCCGTCTGTCACGCGCCTCGCTCAGCACTCCGCTGCTGGTCACGGCCGTGGCGGCGGCGACAGCGTTCGGTGTCGACCTGGGGCACGGGACGCCGGCCGGAACCGCGCTCGGCGCGGGGGCCGTCGTGGCCCTGGCGGGCTCGGCCGCCACCCTCCTCAAGCTGACGGCCGGGCACTGGCCGGCCGCACACCGGCGGGCGGGCTTGCGGGGGCAGCCCGGCGGCGCCGAGCAGTTGCGTTTGCAGTGGCTGACGGCGGTGGAGGTGCGGGGGATCCGCCCGTTCCTGGACCAGCAGCGCATCCTGTCGGCGGCGACGCGCGCAGGCGGCACGGGTGGGCAGCCGAGCACGGACACCGTGGGCCACGACCCGCTGCGACGGGGCACGGACCGCAGCGCCGCCGCCTTGCGGCGCAGCGTGCTGGAGCAGTCCTTCGATCACCTGCCGACCCCGGACGGCCTGTTCGCGGGGCGCAGGGCACAGATCACGCAGATCGCCCAATGGGTCCATCAGGCACGGGCGAGCACGGAGACCAGGCCGACGGTCGTCCTGCTGTACGGGCCGCCCGGGTCCGGCCGTTCGACGCTCGCGGTGCGGGCCGCCCACCATCTGCGCGACCAGTTCCGGGGCGCCTGCGTGGTCGACCTGCGCGGGGAGACCCAGGGCGCACCGCCCCTGCCGACCCGGGACGCGCTGCTCCATCTGCTCAACAGACTGGGGGCGCCGCGTGATCAGCTGCTGTTCCGGGAGCGCTCCCCTCAGGAGCGGCATCTGCGGCGGCTGTCCGAGCTCTACCACCAGCACCTCACGGGGCTGCCGGTGACGGTGGTCCTGGAGGACGCCTCGGACGCGGAGCAGATCCGCACGCTGATCCCGGAGCGCTCCGACAGCCTGGTGCTGATCACGGCCCGCGCCCCGTTGGCCCTGCCCCCGGACCTGGTGGCCTGGGTGCACGAGCTGCCGGTCGAGCCGCTGGACGAGGCGGGCGCGGCGGAACTGCTGCGTTCGGCGGCCGAGGAATCTCCCCCGGTCGCCGCGCCGGGAGGCCCCGGCGGCGGGCCATGGGCGCCTTCCGGTCCTGACACCACGGCACCGGACGGCGCCGGGCCGAACGGCGCCGGACCGGAGGCCGCCGACCCGGAGGACGAGAAGGCCATGGCCCGGGTGAGGGAGCTGTGCGGTGGGCTGCCGCTCGCCCTGCGCGTGGCGGGCTCCTCGCTGGGCGCACGCAGCCCACAGTCGCTGGCTGCGGATCTGGAGGCGCACAGGACCACCGACCCGGTGGAGCGGGCCCTGCGACTGCGCTACGCCGACCAGGAGGACAGCGCCCGTCGGCTGCTGCGGCGGCTGGCGCTGGCGGGGCGGGCCTCGCTCGGGGCGGCCGCGGCGGCGGCGCTGCTGGGGACGGACGAGCAGGAGGCAGCCCATCAGCTGACGGCACTCGCCCGGGCCGGGCTGATCGAGAACGTGCGCGCCAACCGCTACCGGATGCACGATCTCGTCCGGGACTTCGCCCACGCCCGGCTGTTCGACGAGGAGGAGCCGGGCGAGCGCGCGGCGGCACAGGAGCGGCTGATCCGCAGTTACGCGGAGCTGGCCGACACGGTGATCCGCATGGTCGACGGCAAGACCTCCACCCGGGCGGACATGTTCACCCAGGGCGCCGCCGGGGGCCACGGCTTCGCCTCTCTGGCCGCGGCGCTGCGCTGGCTGGACGACGAGTCGAGCTTCATCACCGCGGCACTGCGCCACGCGGAGGGCGTCGACCAGGCGGCTGTGCTGCATCTGCTGGGTGCCCTGTGCGACTACTGCCTGCTGCGCGGCGATCTCTACCGGCTGGGTGAGCTGAGTGAGCTGACCCAGGCCACGGACCGGGGGCTGCTGTCGCGGTCGGTGCAGTGGCGCACGGGTGTCGCCGCCCGGCAGCTGGGCGAGCTGGACAAGTCCCGTACGACCCTGTCCTCCGTCGTCGATCTGTACTTCGACGCCCAGCATCCGGCGGGGGCCGCCCGGGCGCTGCGCGACTTGGGCGTCACCTTGCAGCATCAGGGCAATCTCCAGGAGGCGGCCGTGAAGCTCCGGGAGGCGCTGGAGCTCCAGGCCGCGCCGGAGCTGAGCGGGGACCGGGCCTGGACCATGCACGCACTGGCGGCGGTCGAGCGGGACCGGGCACGGATAGCGCAAGCGCTCGATCTGCTGAACGAGGCGCTGGAACTGCACCGGCGGAGCGAGAGCGTGCACGGCCAGGCGTGGGCGCACTTCCAGCTCGGCCAGGTGCGGCTGCGGATGGGCCAGGTGACGCGCGCGGAAGCCGAGCTCCGCGAGGCCCTGGAGAGCTACGGACGGACGCGGGACAGCCGTGGTGAGGCCTGGGCCCTGACCCAGCTGGCGCGGGCCCGCCTGGTGGCCGGGGATCCGGCCAGGGCAGCGGATCAGCTGCGGCGGGCGACGGCCCGCCACCGGGAGAACGAGGACGCGCGCGGCGAGGCCTGGTCGCTGTACTACCTGGGTCAGTCGCTGGAGGAGTGCGGGGACCAGGCGGCGGCGGTGCGGGCCCTGGAGCGGGCGCGCACGATGTTCAACCGCATGCGGGACGGATACGGCCTGGCCTGCGCCCGGCACCACTCGGGGCGGGTCACCCGTGATCAGCGTGCGGCGCAGACGGGTGGCCTGCGCAACAGCGGATTCGCCCGGCAATTGCTGCAGGACGCCCGGACGGACTTCCGGCGGCTGGCCGTCCCGCACGGCGAGGCGTGGTCCTGCGTGGAGCTGGCGGTGATCGACGCGGGCAACGGCCGCGCGGTGCAGGCACTGACGCTGCTGGAGGAGGCGGCACGGCTGTTCGCGGAGTACGGCGACCGGCGCGGGGGGAGCTGGGCCCGCTTCCTGCGCTGCACGCTGCTGCCGTACGCCTCGCCGGGAGGCGCGGTGGTGGGGGCGGCGGTGGCCGAGGAGGAGCTGACCGCGCTCCTGCGCGAGCTGCGGGATGCCGACTGGGCGGGCGACCCGGCGCTGGAGGACTACGCGGAGGCGTACGCCGTGATGCTGGAGAGAGGTGCCCCGCCGGAGACGGGGTGGCAGGCATGGCGGCTCGGCATGGTGCCGAACCGCCGGGCCCGAGAGGTCATGGCGGTGCTGCCCCGGGAGGCCTGAGCCACCCGCGACAGGTCGTACGACCAGGGGCCGGAGCCCTGTCCGGGCATGCCGACCTCACCCACCGGCCGGCCGGTCGCCCGTCGGGCGACCGGCCTCACCGATCGGGGTGGCCGGGCCCGCCGGTCAGGTGGCGGGCTCGCCCTTGGGCGCGGCGCCCTTGGTCATGGTGGTGGCGGTGGTCCGGGCGGTCTTGCCGCCCGAGCCGGTGCCACCCTGGTCCGGGCTCGCCGGGGTCTCCTCGAAGTCCACCTTCTTCATGTGCTTGTTCATGCTCTTCATCAGCAGCCATACGGCACCGCCGATGAGGGCGAAGACGATGAAACCGAGCACACCGGGAGTGACCTTGTTCTTGTCCAGCTCGTCGGCGGCGAACGGCACCAGGTGGGTGGCGGCGAGGGAAGCGGTCGCGCTCATCATGGGGTCAATTGTTGCGGATGCCCGCGAAGAGGTCGTCCTCGGGGAGGGAAGTGCCGACGCGGGACTTCGCCAGCTCGTACTCCTCGGTCGGCCAGACCTCCCGCTGGAGGTCCAGCGGCACGCGGAACCAGCCGCCGTCCGGGTCGATCTGCGTGGCGTGCGCGATCAGCGCCTTGTCACGGATCTCGAAGAAGTCACCGCACGGGACAAAGGTGGTCAGGGTCCGCTCGCGGCCGGCCGTGAGCCACCGCTCCAGCCACTCCCCGTACGGGGACTCCATGCCGCGCGCCAGCAGCGCCTCGTGGAGCGCCAGGGTGCGCTGCCGGTTGAAGCCCTGGTTGTAGTAGAGCTTCAGCGGCTGCCACGGCTCGCCGGCCTCGGGGTAGCGGGCCGGGTCACCGGCCGTCTCGAAGGCCAGCATCGAGATCTTGTGGGTCATGATGTGGTCGGGGTGCGGGTAGCCGCCGTTCTCGTCGTACGTGGTGATCACGTGCGGCTTGAACTCGCGGATCAGCTTCACCAGTGCCCCGGTCGCCTCCTCGACGTCCTGGAGCGCGAAGCAGCCCTCGGGCAGCGGCGGCAGCGGGTCGCCCTCGGGCAGCCCGGAGTCGACGAAGCCCAGCCACTCCTGCTTGACGCCGAGGATGTCGCGCGCCTCCGCCATCTCCTTGGCGCGGACCTCGTGGATGTGCTCCTCGATGTAGGCATCGCCTTGGAGCTTGGGGTTCAGGATGGAGCCACGCTCACCACCCGTGCAGGTGGCGACCAGCACGTCCACCCCCTCGGACACGTACTTGGCCATCGTGGCCGCGCCCTTGCTCGACTCGTCGTCGGGGTGGGCGTGAACGGCCATCAGTCGGAGCTGCTCAGTCAAGGCTCGATCCTCAGTCACTGGTCACGGGAGACGCCTCCTATAGTGACCGAAGCAGGGGTCGATTCATTCCGGCTTCCACTACCGGCCTTCCACCGGCCCCCGACCAGGAGGAAAGATCATGGCTGCGGTGCGCGACGGACTGCCCGAGGGTCGCTACGGCCGTACGGCGGACGAGCGCGCGGACCGCAAGCTGAAGATCGTCGGTGCGGTGCTGGGCGCGGCGCTGCTCGGCATGGTCGGCTGGTTCGGCGTGCACTACGTCACCAAGACGGACGTCAGCGGTGAGCTCGTACGGTCGAAGTCGATGTCGGACACCACCGTTCAGGCGGTGCTGGAGGTCCGCAAGGAGAAGGACGCCGCCGCGGTCTGCACCCTGCGTTCGCTGGCCGCGGACGGCTCCGAGACCGGGCGCAAGGACGTCAGGTTCGACCGCCGGGAGACCCATTTCACCGAGCTGGTCACGCTCCGTACGACACAGTGGGCCGCCGCTACGAAACTCGAGGGCTGCACGGTCGTTTCAAACGGCTGATCGCACCGCGCTGACCTGCCCTGACGCGATTCTTGCGCAGTATCGCCCGCTTGCTCCTTCCCCCTTCCCGGGCGGAATTGTTAGGCTCGTGGTTTCGCCCACCTCTGAAGGCGCACCCTTCTGAGTAGGGCGTTCATTTGTATCGCGATGTATCCCCAAGCATTCCCAGTACCGACGAGGAGCACCTGTGACCCAGACCAGCGACAACGTCACCTGGCTGACTCAGGAGGCGTACGACCAGCTCAAGGCCGAGCTGGAGTACCTGTCTGGTCCCGCTCGCACCGAGATCGCGATGAAGATCGCGGCGGCCCGCGAGGAGGGTGACCTGCGAGAGAACGGCGGGTACCACGCGGCCAAGGAGGAGCAGGGCAAGCAGGAGCTCCGTGTGCGTCAGCTCACGCAGCTGCTGGAGGCCGCGAAGGTCGGCGAGGCTCCTGCCGCGACCGGTGTGGTCGCCCCCGGCATGGTCGTGACCATCGCCTTCGACGGCGACCCGGACGACACGCTCGACTTCCTGCTCGCCTCCCGCGAGTACGCCAGCTCGGACATCGAGACGTACTCCCCCCAGTCCCCGCTGGGCACCGGCGTGAACGGCAAGAAGATCGGCGAGGACGCCGAGTACGAGCTGCCGAACGGCAAGAAGGCCAAGGTCCGCATCCTGGAGGCCAAGCCCTACCAGGCCTGATCCCAGCGCGCCCGGCTCCCGGGCGTGACCGAAGAGCCCCGGACCTCCTGTCGAGGTCCGGGGCTCTTCGCCGTCCACGCTTCGCCGTCCGCTCTTCACCGTCCACCCGTACGGGTGCATCCCGTGCTCAAGCCGTCGCCGAGCGGTATTTGCGGACCGACAGGGTGCGGAAGACGACGATGATCACCACTGACCAGATCAGCGACGCCCACACCGGGTGCTGCATCGGCCACGCCGCCGGCACCGGATAGCCGTCCGGCAGATTGCCGAAGAGCTGCCGGGCCGCCTGCACGGTCGCGCTGAAGGGGTTCCACTCGGCGATGTAGCGCAGCGCCGTCGGCATGTTGTCGGAGGGCACGAAGGCGTTCGAGATGAAGGTCAGCGGGAAGAGCCAGATCAGCCCGCCCGAGGTGGCCGCCTCCGGGGTCCGTACCGTCAGCCCGATCAGCGCGCCGATCCAGGAGAAGGCGTAGCCGAGCAGCAGAAGCAGCGCGAAGCCCGCCAGCGCCTTGAGGATGCCCTCGTGAATGCGCCACCCCACGATCACCGCGACGATCGCCAGCACCACCAGCGTCAGCGCCGTCTGGACGAGGTCGGCGAGCGTACGGCCCGTGAGCACGGCACCGCGCGCCATGGGCAGCGACCGGAAGCGGTCGATGAGCCCCTTGTGCATGTCGTCGGCGATACCGGCGCCCGCCCCCGCCGTGGCGAAGGTGACGGTCTGGGCGAAGATGCCCGCCATGAGGAATTGCCGGTACGTGGAGGGGTCGGTGCTGCCGCCCACGGCGATCGAGCCGCCGAACACATAGCTGAACAGCACCACGAACATGATCGGCTGAATGAGCCCGAAGATGACCACTTCGGGTATGCGCGCCATGCGGATGAGATTGCGCTTGGCGACGACCAGGGAGTCCCGCCCGGACTGGACGACCCCACCGCGCGCTCTGGGGGCCGCCGTACCGAGGGCGGTGTTGCCGATGGTGCTCACGTGGCGGCCTCCTCGTCCACACGCGTCCCGTCCAGCTTCCGCGTCCCGTCCGGCTTCCGGGTTCCGTCCGGTTTCCCGCCGCCACTCCCGCCGCCGTTCCCCCGCTCCTCCTCCGTCTCGGCGGCGTGGCCGGTGAGCGAGATGAAGACGTCGTCCAGCGTCGGGCGGCGAAGCCCGATGTCGTCGATCTCGATGCCCCGCCCGTCCAGCTCGCGGATGACCTCGGCGAGCAGCTTCGCGCCGCCGGAGACCGGGACGGTGACCTTGCGGGTGTGCTCCTCGATCTTGGAGCCGCCCTTGCCGAAGGACCGCAGGATCTCGTCGGCCACGGATATGTCGCCGGGCTCGTGCACGACGACTTCGACGCGCTCCCCTCCCGTACGGGCCTTGAGCTGGTCGGAGGTGCCGCGCGCGATGACGCGGCCGTGGTCGACGACCGCGATGTCGTGCGCGAGGTGATCGGCTTCCTCCAGATACTGCGTGGTCAGCAGCAGGGTCGTGCCGCCGGCGACCAGTTCCTGGATGACCTCCCACAACTGCTGCCGGTTGCGCGGGTCGAGCCCGGTGGTCGGCTCGTCCATGAACATCACGGGCGGGCTGACGACCAGGGCGGCCGCGAGGTCGAGGCGGCGGCGCATGCCGCCGGAGTAGGTCTTGGCGGTGCGGTCGGCGGCCTCGCCGAGGTTGAAGCGCTCCAGCAGCTGTCCGGCCCGCACCTTCGCGTCGCGGGCGCTCATCTGGTAGAGCTGACCGACCATCCGGAGGTTCTCGCGGCCCGTCAAATACTCGTCGACGGCGGCGAATTGGCCGGACAGACCGATCTGACGGCGGACCTCGGTGGGGTTCTTCAGGACGTCGATGCCCGCGACGACGGCCCGGCCGCTATTGGGTTTGATCAAGGTGGTGAGTACGCGTACTGCGGTGGTCTTGCCGGCGCCGTTGGGGCCCAGCAGTCCTAGAACGGTTCCTTCCGGAACGTCGAGATCGACGCCGTCCAGAGCCCTGACGTCGCCGAAGGTCTTGACCAGGCCTTCGGCGTAAATGGCGCCTGGCATGGAGGTTCTCCCCGTTTCGGGTGACGTATTACAGGATTTTACGTTCGCCGAGCCCGAACCGCCTTGGGAATGAACCACCCCACTTGTCACAACATGACGAGATAACCCGCATTCCGCAGGGCTTCGCCCACCTCCGTGCAGTGCTCCGGCCCCTTCGTCTCCAGGTGGAGCTCCACCTCCGCCTCCGTGAGCCGGAGCCGCGGATCGGTGCGCACATGGCTCACGTCGAGGACGTTCGCGTCCAGCTCCGACAGCACCTCCAGGAGCGCGGCGAGCGCGCCCGGACGGTCCGTCAACCGCAGCCGCAGAGAGAGATACCGGCCAGCCGCGGCCATGCCGTGCCGCAGGATGCGCTGCATGAGCAGCGGGTCCACGTTGCCGCCCGACAACACCGCGACGACCGGCCCCTCGAACGAGTCGGGCGCGGCCAGCAGCGCCGCCACCGGGCTCGCCCCGGCGGGCTCCACCACGAGCTTCGCCCGTTCCAGGCAGAGCAGCAGCGCGCTGGAGAGATCGTCCTCCGTGACCGTGACGACGTCGTCGACAAGGTCGTTGACGATCTTGAACGGCACGTCGCCGGGGCGCCCCACCTTGATGCCGTCCGCCATCGTGACCGGAGCCTGGATCGACACCGGATGCCCGGCGGCCAGCGAGGGCGGGTACGCGGCGGCGCCCGCCGCCTGCACCCCGACGATCCGCACATCGGGCCGCAGGGCCTTGACCGCCACCGCGATCCCGGCCGCCAGCCCGCCGCCACCGATGCCCACCACGATGGTGCGCACCTCGGGGCACTGCTCCAGGATCTCCAGCCCCACCGTGCCCTGCCCCGCGACGACATCGGGGTGGTCGAAGGGGTGGATGAAGACCGCGCCGGTCTCACGGGCGTAGTCCTGTGCGGCCCGCATCGCGTCGTCCACGATCTGTCCGTGCAGACGGACTTCCGCGCCGTACTCGCGGGTGGCGGCGACCTTCGGCAGCGGCGCGCCCGCCGGCATGAACACCGTGGAGCACACGCCGAGCAGGGACGCCGCGAGCGCCACGCCCTGCGCGTGATTACCGGCGCTGGCCGCGACGACGCCCGCCGCACGCTCCCGCTCGGTCAGGCCCGCGATCCGGACGTACGCGCCGCGCACCTTGAAGGAGCCGGTGCGCTGGAGGTTCTCGCACTTGAGGTGGACGGGCGCGCCGACCAGCCCGGACAGATAGCGGCTGCCTTCCAGCGCCGTGATCCGGGAAACCCCCGACAGTGTCTTCTGCGCGTGGCGCACATCATCAAGAGTCAGGACGGACAGGGCGGATGAGACGGAAGCGTCTTCCGAGGCTCTACCGGACTTTACGGACGCCTCAACCGTCGGAACGGGCGGCTCGGCCGTCGGAACGGGCGGCTCGGCCGACGAAGCAGTCGCCCCAGGCATCGAAATGCCCGCTCCCACCTCCGAAGCGGACCCCTCGGCCGGCGAAACGGTCGCCCCGGGCATCGAAGCAGAGGTACCCGCCTCGTCACCAACTCGTGCAGCCATGTGCCCAGTCTCGCAGCTCGCCCCGCCCCGGCCGCCGCAGAGCCGCACAAACCGACCGGTTTGCGCAGCACCAGTACGGCCGCCCGCCCGGCCGCGTACTCTGTCCCCCATTCCGCAGCGTTTCCGAAGCTTTTCCCCGCCCTTTTTCCGTCCCCGCCGCACGAAGTGAGTCCCAGGCCATGCCCACCCCTCCGGACATGACGACCGACCTCGCACCCGGTGTCCTCGACACCCTCCAGCACCAGGTGGCCGTCTTCGCCCGCCGCGCCGAACAGACCCGGCTCGGTGGCGTAGGCCAGGTCCGCAACTCGATGGACCGCGCCGCCTACCTCCTGCTCAACCGTCTCGACCAGGAAGGCCCGATGGGCGTCAAGGCGCTCGCAGCGGGCATGGGCATCGACTCCTCGACCGTGACCCGACAGGTGGCGCCGCTCGTCGACACCGGCCTGGTCAAGCGCACCTCCCACCCCGAGGACGGCCGGGCCGTCGTCCTGCAGCTCTCCCCGCGCGGCAAGGCCCGCCTGGAGGAGGTCCGCGCCTCCCGGCGCGAGCTGATGGCGCTGGTGACCGAGGGGTGGACCGAGGCGGAGCGGGACTCCTTCTGCACCCTGCTCACCCGCTTCAACGTGGCCCTGTCCGACCTGCACACCGCGCTCCCCCCGGTGCCGCCGACCTCTTGACCCGGCGCGGGTCCCTGCCGTGTCCTTGAGGGCACGTGCCCGTACGGGCACGTGCCACGGAGGCCCCGGTGAACGAACGGCGTGCGGCCAGGGAGCACCGTCGCGCCCAGGAGTTCGAGCTGTTCGTCGCGGGCGCGGGCGGCCGGCTGCTGCACGCCGCGCTCCTGCTGACCGGTGAGCCGTGCCGTGCCGCCGGCAGCGGTGGCGGCATCCACGGCGTCGACGGCAGCCGTGGCGGTGAGGCCGGCAGCCGTGGCACCGAGGCCGCCGAGCGCCTGCTGACGGCGGTCCTGGCGCGTACGTACGCGGACTGGGACCGGCTGCGCGGCGAGGATCCGTACGCCCGCACCCGCCAGGAGCTGGCGGCCCGCTTCGCGCGGTCCGCCCGGCGCTACCGCCGCCCGCGGGGCGGCGTCCTGGGCGGGCTCTCCCCGCGGGAGCGCCTGGTGCTCGTTCTACGGCTCCACGAAGGCGTTCCCGAGGAACAGACCGCGGCCGCCCTGGGGCTGTCCGTGGAGCGCGTGCGGGTCATCTGCACGCGGGCGGTCAGCGCCCTGCGCTCCCGCCCGGTGACACCCCCGGCGCCCGACCGGGCCGCGCCGTGAGCGCGCACGACCGCAAGGAGGACGAGGTCCGGCGGATGCTGGGCCTCTCGCACCCGCAGGTCCCGCCGGAGCTGGCCGCGCGGGCCGCGGACCGAGGGCGCGGGATCCTGCGCGCCCGCCGGGCCGTAGGGGCCGTGGTGTGGGTGCTGCTGCTGATCGCGGTCGTGGCCTTCTGGGTCTGGGCCGCGATCGAACAGCCCTGGTCGGCGCCGCCGCGGGACCCGTGACGGGCCCCGCGGCGCACGCCTCGACCGGTTAGCCCAGGGCCTGGGTGAGGTCGGCGAGCAGGTCGTCCGCCGACTCGATGCCGACCGAGGCCCGCACCAGGTCCGCCGGGACCTCCAGCGCGGAACCGGCCACCGAGGCGTGCGTCATCCGGCCCGGGTGCTCGATCAGCGACTCGACGCCGCCCAGGGACTCACCGAGCGTGAACAGCTTGGTGCGGTTGCAGACCTCGACCGCTGCCTCCTCGCCGCCCGTGACGCGGAAGGACACCATGCCGCCGAACGCGCGCATCTGCTTGGCCGCGACCTCGTGCAGCGGGTGCTCGGGCAGACCCGGGTAGTAGACCTGGGTCACCTTCGGGTGCGCGAGCAGCAGCTCCACCACGCGCTCGGCGTTGGCGGTGTGGCGGTCCATGCGCACGGCCAGGGTCTTGATGCCGCGCATCGTCAGCCAGGAGTCGAACGGGCCGGCGACGGCACCCATCGCGTTCTGGTGGTAGGCCAGCTCCTCGCCGAGGCCGGCGTCGGCGGTGATCAGCGCGCCGCCGACGACGTCGGAGTGACCGCCCATGTACTTGGTGGTGGAGTGGACCACGACGTCCGCGCCCAGGGCCAGCGGCTGCTGGAGGTAGGGGCTGGCGAAGGTGTTGTCCACGACCAGCTTCGCGCCGGCCTCGTGGGCGACGGTGGCGACGGCCGCGATGTCGGTGATGCCGAGCAGCGGGTTCGAGGGGGTCTCGACCCACACGATCTTCGTCTCCGGCCGGATGGCGGCGCGCACGGCCTCCGGGCTGGAGCTGTCGGCGACCGACCACTCGACGCCCCAGCGGCTGACGACCTTGGCGAACAGCCGGAACGTTCCGCCATAGGCGTCGTTCGGGATGACGACGTGGTCGCCGGGCGCCAGCAGCGTGCGCAGCAGGCAGTCCTCGGCCGCCAGACCCGACGCGAAGGCGAGGCCGCGGGTGCCGCCCTCGAGCGCCGCCAGGTTCTCCTCCAGCGCGGTGCGCGTGGGGTTGCCGCTACGGCTGTACTCATAACCACCGCGCAGGCCGCCGACGCCGTCCTGCTTGTAGGTGGAGACTTGGTAAATGGGCGGAACGACGGCTCCCGTCACGGGATCCGGTTCCTGTCCGGCGTGGATGGCGAGGGTTTCGAAGGAATGCTGGTCGCTCATTGAACCGAGGGTAGTACCAGGTTCACCGAAACACTCCTGTTCACTTGTAACCGGCGGATGAACGATCCGCCGGTTCCCCGCGTTGTCCCACCGTCGGCCCTCGTTCTCTGCTCTCAGGACACCTCATGGAGTTTCTGTTCATCCTGCTCGCCCTCGTACTGATCTGCGGGGTCCTGGTGGTGCCCGCGTTGCGGCGCCGCCGCGCCGGGCAGGACGCCGTACGGGGCCACCAGGCCGCCGTCGACCCGGCCGGTGTGTACGGCTTCGTCCCCGTCGAACAGCTCGACGTACGGCTGCCCGGCCCGGACCCGGAGCTGCTCGCGGCCGTCACGGAGGCCCGCCGCACCCAGGACTGGAAGCCCGCCTCCGAGCTGCTGGCCCGCACCGACGCCACCACCGCCGCCGAGCTGCGCTGGCAGCGGGTGCAGACCCTGGCCGGTGCGGCGGTCCAGGAGCTGGCCGAGGCGCCGGGCACCGGCGGGATGTGGCTGCGGCACTGGCGGGTCGTGGCGCCGAAGGACGCGGGCGGCGCGGCCGTGCAGGCCGAGTTCCTCGTGCAGCAGGCGCTGCGCGACCCGTCCTCGCAGGACTACCGCATGATCCTGGAGGAGGCCCGCTCGGTCTGCGCCGAGGCGGCCCTGCTGGCCCCCGGCGACGCCGTCCCGTACATCGTCCGGCTGGGCGTCGAGCGGGGTCTCGGTTCGAGCGAGGCGGAGTTCCAGTCCGTCTGGGAGACCGTCGTGGCCCGCGCACCGGGGCACATGGGGGCGCATCTGGCGGCGCTGCGCTACTGGAGCGCGAAGTGGCACGGCTCGCAGGACCGCGCGGACGCCTTCGCGCAGCGCGCGGCGGGCGCGGCCCCGGCGGGCAGCCTGCTGCCCGCGCTGCCGCTGTTCGCCGTGTACGACCATCTGTCGGACGTGAACCTGGTGCGCGGCCTCTACCAGAGCGCGGTCGTCACGCAGGCGATCGAGGCCGCCCGGTTCGCGGTGGCGCACGCGCCGGCCGACCACCCGGTGCTGCCGCACGTGCGGCACCTGCTGGTGTGGTTCCTGGTGCGCGCCGAGCGCTTCCAGGAGGCGATGGACCAGCTGCGCAAGGTCGACGGCCACATCGGGGCGGTGCCGTGGACGTACGAGTCGGACCCCGTCGGGGCGTACGCGACGTACCGGGCGCTGGCCGTGGCGGGCTGGGAGGCCCAGGGCGGAGCGCGGGGCTGAAGCCCGCGGGGCCGGAATGCGCTCCGGCCCCCGCACGTTCTACGGACGCCGCCTTCACCACCGCTGGGAGCCGAGATGCTGTTCCACCGCCGCGAAACCCGACTGCCGTCCCCCGAGGAAGCGCTCAAGGGCCGCCCGGAACCGGAATTCACCCTCCCCGACCGCCACACCGTCCTCGGCAACCCCCTGGCGGGCCCCTACCCCGAGGGCCTGACGGTGGCCGACTTCGGCCTGGGCTGTTTCTGGGGCGCCGAGCGCAAGTTCTGGCAGACCCCCGGCGTCTGGACGACCCTGGTCGGCTACCAGGGCGGGCACACCCCGAACCCGGCGTACGAGGAGGTGTGCAGCGGCCTGACCGGCCACACCGAGGCGGTCCGCGTCGTCTTCGACCCTTCATCGGTGTCGTACACGACCCTCCTCAAGCTCTTCTGGGAGTCCCACGACCCCACCCAGGGCTTCCGCCAGGGCAACGACACCGGCACCCAGTACCGCTCGGCGGTCTACACCCACTCCCCCGCCCAGCAGGCCGAGGCCGAGGCCTCCCGCACGGCCTACCAGTCGGTCCTGCGCGCCTCCGGCTACGGCGACATCACCACCGAAATCCTCCCGGCGGGCCCCTTCTACCCGGCAGAACCGCACCACCAGCAGTACCTCGACAAGAACCCGGCGGGCTACTGCGGCATCGGCGGCACGGGCGTGAGCTGCCCGGTGGGCGTGACGAAGGCCGACGGCTGACGGCAGCGCTTTCCTGTTTTGGAAAGATCCCGTCCTTGACCCCGCCGCAATCTCCTCGGGAGCATCAAACGCGACAGGAGCACGCCGACCCAGTGGGGGGCAAGGATGCTGCGGAAGCTGTCCGGTGACCCGGATTGCAGGAATGGAACGTGCCCGACTCTGTGGAGCACCGAGGACTCCAAGGACTACGTGGTCCAGGGATACGTGATTACCGACCCCGAACGGCTCGCACAGCTCGACCTGCCCAAGGGCGAGACCGCCGTCATGGTGCCGGCGGCAGTGCTGGAGGAGTACTTCCGTGCTCAGCGGTGAGGAGTTCGGCCGGCTCTTCGAGACGTTCGAGCGGGCCGCCTTCCGACTGGAGACGCTCTCCGTCTACGACGTGGAAGAGGAGCGCGAGGAGTTCGAACGCTTCCTGGCGAACGGGGACATGGGCCCCGACTGGCACGACAACCCGTGGGTCCGCTCGATGACCGGCAAGGGCAAGGGCGTGTCCCGCGTCCACGTCCTCCGCTCGCCCCTGACCGACTATTTGCGTTACGAACTGGCCGCGTACCCCGGAAACATCACGGCCGGCGAGACCATCGGCATCATCGACTTGGCAGAGCAGACCGTGGACGGCCTGCCTGATCACGACTTCTGGCTGTTCGACGACCAGGACGTGTACCGAATGCACTACACATCCGAGGGTGTGTTCATCGGCGCCGAGCCGCTCCCCGCCCACACACTTGCCGAGTACCAGGGCTACCGGGACCGGGCCCTGGCCGAAGCAGTGCCGTTCGCGGAGTACTGGGAGCGGCACCGCTGACCGCAGACTCGATCGGGAAGGCCCTGCGGGCGCTGCGCGACGCATCCGGTCTCACGGGTGACGCGGTGGCCCGCAGGGCTTCCATGTCCGCCGGGAAGCTCTCAAAGATCGAGACCGGCAAGGTGCGGCCGACCGTACAGGACGTGGACCTGGTCCTCACCGCCCTGGGCGTGAGCCAAGAGGTCAAGGAAGAGTTCCTGGCGACCGCCCGCGCTGATGCCACCGAGGCCACCGCGTGGCGCCTGCTGCGTCGCATGGGCCCGTGGAAGCACCAGAAGACCATCCGGGCCATCGAGGCAGGCACCACGACGCTCAGGCTCTTCCAAGGTCAGCTCGTCCCCGGCCTCCTCCAGACCCCCGAGTACGCCTCTGCTGTCTTCTGCTTACCGCCTGCTCTGCCGGAGCAGACCAGGGCCAGGACCGTGGCAGCGCGCCTCGGACGGCAATCGGTCCTGCACGAGCCAGGCCGGTCGTTCCGCTTCCTGATCTGCGAGCACGTACTCCGGTGGCGCATCAGCGAGCCCGTCATCATGGCGCTGCAGCTGGACCGGATCGTGTCTGTCTCTCGTCTGCCCAACGTCTCGCTGGGTGTGGTGCCGTCCGGCCGTCCGATGCCGGATTTCCCGATGACCTGCTTCAGCCTGCACGACGACCGGCTCGTCATTGTGGAAACGTTCCACGCCGAGGTCACTACCCGTGAACCGAAGGACGTCCAGCTCTACACCGACACCTTCGAACGATTCGCTGCCGTGGCCGTCTACGACGATGACATGCGGGCCCTGGTCGAGGGCATCAGAGATGGATTCTTGCCCCAACAGGAAAGGTCCTGGAACGAGCCGCTCAGCGGGTGAAGCATCGGCGATGCCAACACCCGAGGAGGGAATCCCAGTGAGCAGCCGCAGGACCACGATGGACTCACGGTTCGGCTGTCCCCTCCTCGCGAACACCTTCACCCGCGCCGGAGGAACAGATGACCGACCTGTACAGCATCGACATCACTGGTTCGCAATTCAGCAAGGCGTGTGGGGGCAACACGCACCCGGACGGCGAGGCGTGCGTGACTCTCTCCAAGATCGGGCCGAACTCGTGGGCCTTGGGCGACAGCAAGCGGCCGACTGCCGAACCGCTGCGATTCACCACAGCGGAGCTGGGCGCGGCCGGTATCGACCCCGCGCGGTTCGGGCTCTCCGCCTGACGCTCTGAGCAGAGCCCTCCTCACCGACGTCCCCGCCCATATGTCGACGGGCGGGGACGTTGCCTTCCCCCGGAACGGAGCACAGTGCACATCCACGGTTATGCCTGGCTGGGTGAGAAGAAGGCGTTCGACGAGGAAAGCTTGAGGCGACCGGTAGGCGAACCGCCAACGGCTGACAGCCCCCTGGATGTGATCCAGCGCTACCGTTCGGCGTTGGCGGACTTTCCCGTGACGGATCTGCCACCGCTTCAGACGGCACACTGGCTGCTGAAACCGGCGTCGCTGGTCCGGGGCACGTGGCAGGAACCGAAAGAGGCCGGGGAGTGGCTGGGGCTTCAGCTCTCAGAGTTCGCCCCGAGGTTCGTCTCTGAAGACGACCGAGAGGTGACCCGCTTGATGCTCCTGACGAAGGGCGCTGTGGAGCGGCTGGCCTGGGGCGGGGACGTGTCCTTCGGTCACTACCTGAAGGGCACTGTCTTCCACTCGATCGCACTCGTTACGTGCTCCCCGAATCGCACCGACTCCACCCTGCCCTGTCCCATTCGACAGACGCGCACATGACAGCTGCCCGCCGCAGGGCAGCGCGTGTCTACAGGCGACCGTCCGGTCCGACAACGGTCTCGCACGCATCGCAGAGCGTCAGTTCGATCGGTCGTCCTTCGCGCAGCGTTCATCACAGCCGGATGACGGATCACGGACGTGCCGTAGGCACGGCCCCAGTTCAGCGTCATGTTCAGCGGCAGGCGGTGGCACATGCACCGGCATTCAACCTGCGGACGCCGCGGCCGCGCGGGCGTTGGTCAGGAGTTCGTGGGCGAGGGTTGTGTGGGGGTGGGTGGGGCCCAGGGCTCGTTCTCGGGCGGTCAGGACGGCTTCGTGGAGGGGGATCGCCCGGGTGAGGTCGCCCGCGAGTTGGTAGGTGTACGCGAGGTTGCTGCGGGCCGTGAGGGTTTCCGGGTGGCCGGGGCCGAAGACGCGTGCGTAGTCTGCCGTGCTCTGCTCGTGCAGGGAGATGGCGCGGTCGAGGTCGCCCGCCTCGCGGTACGCGCTCGCCAGGTTGTTCCGTGAGACGAGGGTGAGCTTGTCGTCCGGGCCCAGGAGCCGTTCGCAGTCGGCGAGGTTGCGGCTGTGCAGTTCGGCGGCCAGGTGCACATCGCCGGCCAGTCCGTGGGCGTAGGCGAGATTGGCGCGGGCCATGAGCGTTTCCTCGTGGGCGGCGCCGAAGACGCGCTCGCAGTCGTCACGGTTTCGCTCGTGCAGTGTGATGGCCCGTTCCAGATCGCCCGCCGCGCGGTATGCGCTGGCGAGGACGGAGCGGGACGCCAGGGTCCGAGGGGCATCCGGGCCGTGCAGCCGCTGTGACGCCGCCATGGAACGCTCGGCGAAGCCGACGGCCCGGTCGAGTTGGACCTCGCTCTGCAGGAACGCCGAGGTCAGAAGCCAGATGACATCGGTCTCCTCGTCGTCCCGTGCGGGCGGGACATGGTCGGCGAGGGCCTCGATGTGCGGGAGCAGTGCCCGCCAGCGCGGACGGCCGGCCACGTTGAACAGCGGGTCTTCCGGGAGCGCCGCGCCGAGCAGGCCGATGGCCCGGCGGCGGGCCTCCTCGATCGTCTCCTCGGCGCGATGGGGGTCGGCCGGGTCGGGGGTGCGGGCCACGGCCTGGACGAGGCGGTGGACGGTGAAGGTCAGCGGGGTGAGCGTGATCATGCTGTACGCGTGCAGCAGCGCCAGCGCCTCGTCGACGGCGATCGGGTCGTCGTCGAGGGCCTCGGCCAGGTCGCGCGGCACGTCGTCGGGGCCGAGCCAGGCGAACGTCCGCAGGATGTCGACCGCGAGCGGGTCCCGGGCGGCGATGGCCTGCAAGGTCAGCTGCCAGACCCGGGCGACGGTGCGTTCGTGGTTGTCCGTGGCGGACGCGGCGAACATCCGTGCCGGATGGCGGCGCAGCCGCGCCAGGTACGACGCCGGGGTGATGGCGGTGTGCTGGATGTACGCGGCGGCCTGGGTCAGAGCGAGGGGGAGGTGGCCCAGTTCGGCTGCCAGCTCCGCCAAAACAGCGCCGTCGTCGGGCCCGCCCGGCTGGCCCGCCCCACCCGCCTCGCCGATGATGCGCATGAGCAGATCCGTCGACGCGTCGGGTGCCAGGGTTCGCAGGCCCAGGGGCCGGGCGAGGTGGTGCCAGCCGGTGGCGCGCCGGCTGGTGATCAGATGCTGCCCCGTCGTGAGAGGACCGATCACCGGGGCGAGATCGTCCGGGGCCTCGGCGTTGTCGAGGACGAGCAGCCAGCCCTCGTGCGACTGGAGCCATGCGGTGGCCCACGCGGCTCCTTCGGCACTCGCCGAAGCGGTGAGGTTCGCGTACGGGTCGAGGTGCGCGGCAAGGGAGGCGAGCGCGAGGGTGATGCCGTCGGGGGTCTCGGCGGGCACCCACCAGACGGGGTTGTAGCGGTCGCGGTGGCGGTGGGCGTAGTGCAGGGCGAGCGTGCTCTTGCCCATGCCGCCGAGGCCGTGCACGACGGTCGCGGCGCCCCCGCCGTCCATCGCGGCGCCGAGCCGCGCCAGGTCCTCGACACGGCCGACGAAGACGGCGCTGCGCGGTGCGGGCAGATTGTTCAGCCCGGGCGGCGCCGGCACCTCGGCGGGCGCTCTGAGCGCCTCGGCCGGAAGGTGCAGGGTGCGGTTGTCGATCGTGGCCGCGTCGCCGGTGCTGATGATGCCGTGGTTGCTGCCGACGGCCACCGCGCCGGGCCCGGACGCCTCCCCCTGCACCTCACGCCGCTCCTGATACTGGTGCGTCATCGCTGGATGGTGGCGTCGCTTCCGGTGCTGATGACGCCGGAGTTGTGCTGCACGGCGACGGCCCCCGCACCGGAGGCGGTGAACGACGACCCGGCGGGCGGCAGCAACCGCGCCAGCTCGGCGGTGAGTTCGGGGTCCGCCAGCAGCGCCCGCTTGAGCTGCGCCCGCAGCAGGGCTTGCAGGTCCTCGTCCTCGGGTGCGGCGGCGAGCGCGTCGACCGCGCCCTCGATGTCCTCGCGGCTCTCCTCCCGCCGCCAGACGCGCTGAAGGATCCGCTGCCCGAGCGACACGGTCGCGTCGGCGCCGGCGTCACTCACCCGCGTCACCACGGCCGTCCCGTACGCACCGACCGCCGCCGTGACGTACGGCGCTATCTGACCGGCCACCAGCAGAGCGTCCACGACGCGACCTCCCCCGTTCCGCCCACGCGGAGTCCCAGGAAACTCAACCTACCCGTGGGGCGGTCCGAACGGCAGCCCGATGTGCCGTCAGTCCGTGACTCCCAGGTCCTCGCGCATGAGGCGGCGCATGGCGGACAGCCGGGGTTCCGCCTCCTTGAGGTCGATCAGGACCTGTTGGGTGTTCTCGCCGTCACGGGCCCGCCCCCGGTCGATCCGTTTCACGGCGGCGTCGCTCGCGGAGAGGACCTTGTTGAGGTGGCGGGACGCGTCCAATACCGCCTCCGGCACGATCATTTGCGCCTCGGCGTAACGGTCGCGGTGATCGAGCCGGGCCTCTTCGAGCTGCGCGCGCTCCTGGTCGGTGTAGACGCCGTCCCGGATGCGGTGCAGGGCGTCCTTGAGGAGGGTGTGGAACTGCCCTGTCGCCCGGTTCATCGCCGTGTACGCGGCCCGTCGCTCCTCGAAGCGCCGCCGCTCCTCCGCCGCCTGCCCTTCCTCGGCACGCTGCCGCGCGGTCACCCGATGGGTGACCAGCGGTGCGAACAGGGTGCCCAGCACTCCCACCACAGCGGTGAGCATGGCGGCGATGACGGCGCTCATGCGCAGACCCTAGCGGGGCGGGCGCCGTGCGCCATGACTACAGTCCACGGATGGACTGGATGGAGCGGGTGAGGAATCTGCGGCAGTGGTCGCAGAACGGGGTGCGTGCTCCGCACAAGCCGTTGTTGCTGCTGTACGCGCTGGGACGGTTTCAGCAGGACGCCGACGCCGCTCTCCGTTTCACGTCCGTGGAGGGCGATCTGGCTCGTCTGCTGGAGGACTTCGGTCCCAACCGGAAGACGAGCGCGGCGTATCCCTTCCACCACCTGACCAGTGACGGCGTCTGGGAGGTCCGTACAGACACGGGCTCCGGAAGCCCCGGGTCCGTCGTGGGCAGGCTCCGGTCGAGCGGGGCGGCGGGGCGGCTGGCGCCCGGTCTGCGAGCGGCTCTGTCATCGGAACCCGCCCTGCTCGGACGCCTCGCGCACCTGCTCCTGGACAGCCACTTCCCGCCGTCCCTGCACCCGGACATCACCGCCGCCGTCGGGCTCGACCTCGAAGCGGCCGACGGAACGGCGGTACTGCTCGGCGAGGTCACCAAGGAGACCCGGCGCCGTAACGCCGAACTGCGGGCGAAGGTGCTCGTGGCCTACGAATACCGCTGCGCCTTCTGCGGATTCAGCGGATCGATCGGGCACACCCCCGTCGGACTGGAGGCCGCACACGTGCGGTGGTGGGCGTTCGACGGCCCGGACCGGCTGTCCAACGGCCTGTGCCTCTGCTCGCTCCACCACAAGCTGTTCGACCAAGGCGTGCTGGGCCTGAGCGGACAGCGCCGGATCATGGTCTCCCAGGAATTCACCGGCGACGGTCGCGCCGCGCGCGGGCAGGTCCACGACCTGTCCGGCCAAGCGCTCATGGGGCCCCAGCCGGGCACCGATCCGGTGGACCCGGAACACATAGCCTGGCACACCCGCCAGGTCTTCCGGGGCGAACCCCGACTGGCGGCCTGACCCCCGTCACCGGCCTACCGCCGACGGGCCCGGAACCGGAAACTGCCCTTCCCCACGGTCACTTCGGGGTCGGCGAACCCCGCCGCCCGCAGTCGTCCCGCCAGCGTGCCGGGCGGTACGGGCACGCAGGTGTCACCGAGGTGGACGAGGCGGAAGCCCCAGCCGGTGAGGGCGTCGCAGCCGACGAACTCACCGCCCGCGCGCAGCACCCGGTGCGCCTCCGCGAAGAGCGCGTCCTGCTGCCCCGGCGACGGCACGTGGTGGAGCATCGTGAAACAGGCGACGGAGTCGAACCGCCCGTCCGGCAGCGGCAGGGCGGCGCCGTCGCCGTGGATGACCTCGGCCCTGTCCCCGAACTCCCGGCGCAGGCCCGAGGCGGAGGCGGCGTCGATCTCGACGACGCTCAGGCGCGGCACCTGGCGCACCAGGACGCGCGTGGTCGCCCCGTAACCGGGGCCGATCTCCAGGGTGTCGGGCCCGAGCCGGACGTCCTCGAGGGCCCAGGGCAGCAGTTCGTTCTCGATCGCGCGGGCCCACATCCGGGAGCGGCACAGGTGGCGGTGAAAGCGGTTCATCGGCATGCTGCGAGGCTAGGAACCGGTCGGGGGTGTCGGATACGGGCCGGGGAGCCAACCCATGTCGCGAGACGGACAGTCGCAGGCACCGCGGGGCGGGCAGCTGACGTCCGCCCCCGGCGGTGCGGTCGTCGTCGGCAGCTTCGCGTTACGGACCGGCGAGTGGTTCGGCCGTCACGCGCACGGCGCGCACCAGCTCGCGTGGGCGCCCCACGGCGTCCTGGCCGTACGGGCCACCGGCCGCACCTGGGTCCTGCCGTCCACCCTCGCCCTGTGGATCCCGGCCGGCGTCCGCCATGCCACGGGAGCGACGAGCCCCGCCCTGCTGCGCAGCCTGTACTTCTGGCCGGAGCGCTGCCCGCTGACCTGGCGCGAACCCCAGGTCGTGCCCGTCTCCGGGCTGCTGCGCGAGCTGATCGGGCACCTCGCACAGGACCAGGACACGCTCGGCGCGGACGCGCGGCACCGCGCCGAGAGCGTCGTCCTCGATCTCCTCCACCCGGTGTCCGTCGCGACCGTGCGGGCGCCGCTGCCCGCCGATCCCCGGGCCCGCCGCGTGGCGGAGGCCCTGCGCGCGAACCCCGCCGACGACCGGACGCTCGCGCAGTGGGGCGCGGTGGTCGGCGCGAGCGCCCGCACGCTGGCGCGGGCCTTCGTCTCCGGCACCGGCATGACGTACGGGCAGTGGCGCACGCAGCTGCGCCTCCAGGCCGCGATGCCCCTGCTGGCGGCGGGCTCCACGGTCTCCTCCGTGGCCCACCGCGTCGGCTACGGCTCACCGAGCGCGTTCGTGGCGGCGTTCCGCCGGGGCGTGGGCGTGCCGCCGGGGTCGTATTTCGCACCGCCGGGCTGAGGCGTATTTCGCACCGCCGGGCTGAAGGGACACGGCGGCAGGCCGACCGTCCACGGCGGCAGACCTACCGTCCCCTCAGCACCGCCGCGTCCGCCGCCTCCTCGCCCCGCGCCCATCCCTCCGCGTCGCGTCCCTTGAGGCGGTGCGCCGTCGTCGTCGGGAAGAGCCGTTCGGCGGTCTCGCCGACCGCCACCTCGCGCGCCGCCAGCACCGGCAGCACCTCCCGGTCCTCCTGCCCGGCCTCCGCCGCGACGTCGCGCGCCGCGTCCGACAGCCGGTCGCGGATGCGGGCCGCGTAGGCGATGAGGAAGGACTGACGGAAGTCGCGGGTGCGGCGGGAGCGGGCGTGGTGGGCGTCGCCGGCCCGGCGCATGGCGGCGGTGGCCTGCACCAGCAGCGAGGTGTACATCAGCTCCACCAGCTCCAGATCGGCCTCGAAGCCGACGACCGTGGAGAAGTCGTAGTCGCTCGACCACACCGCCCGGCAGTGGTTGGCGGCGGCGACCGCGTCCAAAAGCAGCGCCTTCGCGGACTCGTACGGCCCCTCGACGCCGATCCGGCAGGCGGTGGGCCCGTCGACCGGTTCCGTGGAGTGGGCGGCGACCAGCGCCTCGTCGATGGAGTGCCGCGCCATGAGCTCCTGGGCCTTCGCCGACAGCGCCTCCGCCTCCTCGGCGAACTCCGTCGACTCCGCTTTCGCCAGCAGGGCCCGGATCCGGGCGAGCATGCGGGGCGCGATGGCGCCGGTACGGGCTTCCGCGCGCCCTGCGGCCGTCGCGTGCGCCCCGGCGGCCGCATGCGCGGTGCCCGTCCCGTGCGCGGCGCCCGGCAACGGACCGGCCGCTCCGATCTTCGGCAGCGTGCCGATCAGCCGTAGCGTCCCGAGCGCGCACGCCGTCGTCTCGAACCGGCTCAGCCGCTCGCGCCCCGCGAAGCCCTCCAGGAAGGCGTCGTCCGTCTTCCACCACACGCGGGCGTCCGCGTCCGCCAGCTGCGCGGCCCAGCGCGCCCCGAGCGTGTCCGGCGGGTACCGCCGGGCCTCGGCCGCGATGGCGTCCACCGTGAACCGCACCTCGGCGGCGGTCAGCTCCCGCCGCACGAGCCGCAGGACGTCGGCGGGCTGCCAGCCGTACTCCCAGGCACGCCGCAGGGTCGTCCCGGCGACCCGCAGCACGGACCGGCTCACGGCCTCCCAGCCGGCGGGGGCGGCGCTCAGCGCGGAGGCGGCGGCGTACAGCGCGTCGTCGAGGTCCTCCGGTGCCTGGGCGCGCAGACCGCGCAGGGCCTCCTCCACGGCCTCCCGCAGCCGGGCCTCCTCCGGCAGCTCCCGCTGCCGCTTGTCGCGCTTGGCCACGGAGCTCTCTTCCCTCGGGGTGTACGGGCTGTACACCCCATTTTCCCGTACACCGGCGTGGGCCCTGCCTACACGGACGGCAGTCGCACCTGGTAGATCCCGATCGACCGCTCGGGGCGGTAGCCGAGCAGCTTGTTCACGGCCCGCATCGGACCGTTGTCGTCGGCGACGGTGGTGGCGATCTCGCGCACCGGCAGGCCCTCCTCGGCCAGCAGCTCCAGCATCCGCAGCTTGACCGCCCGCCCGAGCCCGAGCCCCCGGTAGGCGGGGGCCACGGCGGTGTCGTACTGCAGGGCCCGTACGTCACCGGGCGCGCGCTGCACCAGCTCCGAGTAGCCCGCGTGGGTGCCGTCGGGGGCGACGGCAACGACCGTGAGCATCACCCCGCCGCGCTCGACGACGGCGTTCTGCGCGGCGCGGATGCGGGCGGCGTCCCACTGGAACGGCTTCTCGTCCACCTCGCCCATGGAACTGTCGGCCATGGCCCCGTGTGCGACCGCGAACGGCTCGGCGTGCTCGTCGGGCACGACACCGTTCCAGTGCACGAACCGATAGCCGTCGGGGAGCCGCGGCGGCTCGACGGTCTCCTCGGTGATGCGCTGCACGTACATGACGAGCGGCAGCGCGCAGGTGCAGTCGTGCGCGACCGCGAATTGTTCGCCCTCGCCACCGAGTTCGATCTCCAGGCTCACGGAGGTCCGCTTCTCCTCGGTGAGCACCTCCCGCAACTCCCGCCACAATCTCGCGCCGATCCCGCGCCGCCGCTGGTCCGGCCGTACAACGAGCCCGTCGATCCAGGCCGTCGCCCGGTTCTCCTCGTCGTCGAACAGCCGCAGCGAAGCGACCCCGGCGTATCCGTCGCCGTCCGGCATGGGCACGGCCAGCCGCACATAGCGGCTGCTCGCGGCCGGTACGCGCAGAGCGCCCGCCGTCTCCACCCGGTCGGGCGCGGGCACGGCGGCGGGCAGGTCATGCGCGTGCGCGTCGGTGACGACGGCGTGCCACGCGTCGATCTCGGCCTCGGTCGGGCTCGCGGTCAGCCGCAGCAGGTCAGTCATCCTCCGCACGGTACGGGCTGCGGTCTGGGCTGTCGTCGGGTTTTCCGATCAACGGGAGGTTCCGGGCGTCCGGGGGTTCAACGGGTCAATTCACCTGGTCGCCGACCGCCTTGTGTGGCGCCTCCTCCGCGGCCACGACACCGACCGGCGCCCGGCGTTCTCACCCGCCGTTCCGGTCCTGGGCGGCCATGACCTCATCGCCGTGCTCGAAGGCCCAGGCGCCGAAGGCGTCGATCGGGCCGAGCAACGTCCGCCCCAGGGCCGTGAGTTCGTACTCGACGCGGGGCGGCGCTTCGGCATGGGCGTGTCGTTCCACCAGACCGTTGAACTCCAGCCGCCGCAGCGTCTCGGTCAAGACCTTGGGGCTGATGCCGCCGATGCGCTCGCGAAGTTCGCCGGGGCGCCTGGGGCCGTCCCGCAGGACCCAGATGAGCACGGGGTTCCAGGTGTTGGAGAGCAGGTCGAAGGCGAGACGGGCACGGCAGTCGGCGAGGTAGGCGTCGGTCGTCACGTACCGAATGGTGCCTGACGGGTTTCCTAGTGTCGCCGTATCGCCGCCCAGGAAGCGGTGGGAACGAGCGAGGAGAGGGGCGGGGACCGATGAAGATCGGCGTGCTGGGAACGGGAAACATGGCGGACGCACTGGCCACGCACTGGGTGCGGGCCGGGCATGAGGTATTCGTCGGAGGCCGGGACGAGCGGAAGGCCCAGCGGCTCGCGACGCGCCTCGGGGGCGGCGCGGGTCACGGGAGCCTGCACGCGGCGACGGACTTCGGCGAGGTGGTGCTGGTCGCGCTGCCCTATGGCGTGGGGGCGGACGTCGTCAGGGAGTACCGGGCGGCGCTGAGCGGGAAGGTCCTGCTCGACTGCGCCAACCCGGTCGGGCCCGGCTTCCGCCTGCTGACGGAAGCCGGCCCCTCGGCGGCGGGCCGCCTTGCCGCGGCGGCGCCGGGCGCGCGGGTCATCAAGGCGTTCAACCTCTGCCACGAGTCCGTGTGGCGGATGACCCCGCCGGTCTTCGACGGTCAGCCCCTCGCGGTTCCGGTCTGCGGGGACGACGAGTCGGCAGTCGCGTTGGCGTACGAACTGGTGCGGGACGTGGGCTGTGCGCCGGTGTCCGGGGGCGGACTGGAACGCGCCGGACTGCTGGAGGCGACCGCGGCGCTGTTCATCGGACTGTGGGTGGAGGAGCAGGCGGACGCGCGGGCGATCGCGCCGCCCTTGGCGTATGCGACGGGTCCGGGGACCGGCCGGCACTAGGGCGTGTCCGGGGCGCCGGCCTGTCGCACCGGCTCCACCTCGGCTGCCGCCCGCCGGTCATAGCTCCGGCGGGCGGCGAGTACCTCGTGCTGGTGTTCCTCGGACCAGCCCTGGATCGCCGTCAGCAGGCCGGTGAGGCTGTGACCGAGCTCGGTGAGCTCGTATACGACCTTGGGCGGGATCGTCGGGTAGACGGTGCGGGTGACCAGGCCGTCGCGCTCCAGGGTGCGCAGTGCCTGCGTGAGCATCTTCTGCGTGACGCCGTCCAGACTGCGGCGCAGTGCGTTGAAGCGCAGCGGCCCCTGTTGCAGGGCGCCCACCGTGAGCAGGGCCCATTTGCTGGTGAGCAGTGACAGCACCGGGCGGGACGGACAAGTCTGGAAGTAGGCGTGGGCGCCGCCGTATTGCCGCAGGTCATCGCAGGTATCCATAGGGAACCTGGGTATCAGGAGGGTGCCTTCTTCTCAAGAGTCAGTGCCTGACGCAGGCTGGTGTGTGCCGCGCGGCGACCGTAAGAGATCAGCTGGACGATCAGTAAGAGGGGTACGTCATGGGTGTGCTCATGCGCGCCGTCCGTCAGCTTGCCTTCGGTGGTCCCGAGGAGCTGCGCGTGGCGGAGGTGGAGCGTCCGGAGCCGGTGGCCACCGAGGTGCTGGTGCGGGTGGAAGCAGCCGGTGTGAACCCGGTGGACGCGAAGTTCCGGGCAGGCGTGGTGCCTTGGGGAAGCCTGCCGTTCATTCCCGGCTGGGACGTGTCGGGCGTGGTCGAAGCGGTCACGCCCGGCGTCACCCGCTTCGCGCCGGGCGACGAGGTGTACGGGATGGTGCATTTCCCATGGCGCGGCGGCGGCTACGCCGAGTACGTCACCGCCCCGCCCCGCCATCTGGCCCACAAACCCGCCGCCCTCACCCACGCCGGGGCCGCGGCCCTGCCGATGGCGGCGCTCACCGCCTGGCAGGGCCTGGTGGACACGGCGCGGGTGTCGAGCGGGCAGCGGGTGCTGATCCTCGGGGCGGCCGGCGGGACGGGCCACCTGGCCGTACAGATCGCCAAGGCGTTCGGGGCGTACGTCATCGGCACCGCGCGGGCGGAGAAACACGCGTTCGTGCGCGGTTTCGGCGCGGACGACGTCGTCGACTACACCACGACGGATGTCGCTACGTCGGTACGGGACGTCGACGTGCTCTTCGACTTGGTCGCAGGTGACGACGCGGCGCGCGCGGTGGAGGTGTTGCGGCCCGGCGGGATCCTGGTGAGCGCCACCCGCGCGGCGGCCGTGCCGGGCCTGGCGGAGCGAGGGGTGCGCTTCGCCGCCCTCGGCGTCGAGCCCGACTACGCCTCGTTGGAAAAGCTCAACGCCCTCATCGAGCAGGGGCGGCTTCGGGTGCACGTCGAACGCAGCCTGCCGCTGACGGAGGCGGCCGAGGCTCACCGTCTGATCGAAAGCGGACGGGTGAAGGGAAAGATCGTCCTCGTTCCTTAGGACGGGGATTCCGGGGCCCTATTCGTCCAGGCAGTCGGCCAGGAACCGGCACGTGCGCCCGAGGTCCTTCATGTGCACCACCGCCGAGCACAGCCCCGGCCCCCCGTCGTGATCGAGATCCACCCGCACCCGGTCGATGAGCGCCCGCCATCGATGCCACGGCCCCGTGCCACGGTCGAGACCGTCCGCGATGGCCTGCGCGGCCGGCAGCATCAGCCAGAGGTGGGTACGCAGGGCCCGGGTGATCTCGTGGACCTCCTCGGCGCGGGGAAGAGCCGTCCGCTCCTGGAGGGCGCGGCGGACGGTGGCGCGGATGGTGACGAGGTCGAGGGGGACGTTGTCACCGGTCATCATCGTGGTGAGCGTGGGCTCTTGCTGAGGGCTCTGGGGGGTCATGGGCGGGACGTCCTCCAATTGGTCAGGGGCACTGCGGCACGCGCTCGGTCCGACCGCCCTCAGGCCGGGCGGCAAGGGCCGAAATGATCAGCGTCAACTGCTGGTCAGCTTGGAGACACGGAAGAGGGCAGCCGGGAACATGCAGGCCGGAGGCCTGTTCAAGCGACTCACCGGCCTCCGGTGACATCGAGTTAACCGGCGGGCTGTAGAGACCGGTACGTCCGTGCCAGGGTGGGGAGTTGAAATCCTTGAATTTCAGGGGAGGCCCTTCCCATGCATGCCGATCGCACCCCGAACCCCGGCCTTGCCTCGCTGATCAGCGAGGCTCGCTGGACGAACGGTGAGCTCGCTCGCCAGGTCAATCGCGTCGGCACCGAGATGGGCCTCGCCCTGCGCTACGACGACTCCTCGGTGTGCCACTGGCTGACGGGAACGAGGCCCCGGCGTCGCGCCCGTCCGGCGATCCTCGAAGCCTTCGCCCGCCGGCTGAACCGACCCGTCACGCCCGCTGAGGCGGGCTTGGGCAACACCGAGGAGGCCCCGGCCGCCCCGGCTGACGGCGTGACCGGTCTCATCGAGCTGGGCGGCGCCGACATGGACCCCTCGCGGCGAGCCGTGCTCGGCGCCGCGGGGCTGTTCTCCGTCGCCCTGACCATCCCGCAGTACCAGGATGTCATCGGCCGCTTCGAGACGATGAGGCGCAACCCTCGCGCCCGCATCGGATACGGCGAAGTGGAAGCCGTGGCGGCGATGACGGAACGCATCAGCGAGATCGACGACATGTTCGGCGGTCGCCATGCGCGCCCCATGGCTGCCGCGTTTCTGGTCAACACGATCGCGCCCCATCTCCAGGCCGAGGCGTCGGAAGACGTTCGCAAGGCGATGCTGTCGGCAGCCGCCGACCACCTCTACCTCACCGGATACATGGCGATGGACGAGCGTGCCGACGGCCTTGCCCAGCGGTACTACATCAAAGCACTGGAGTTGGCCGGTGCCGCACAGGACCATCTCACCTACTGCACAACCCTGCGCGGGATGAGCGTCCAGGCCGTCGACCTCGGCCACGCCCCCCTCTCGCTCCGCCTCGCCGACTCCGCGTCCGCCGCGTCCCCCGAGGCGGGCCCCCGCATGACGGCCTTCCTCTCCGGGCAGCAGGCGCACGCCGCAGCCCAGACCGGTCACCGCGCCACCGCGCTGACGAAGATCCGCGAAGCCGAGGTCGCCATGGAGAAGGCCGAGTCCAAGGCAAAGGCGTTCGGCTCGTACGACCCGTCGTCGCTGGCCTACCACGTGGCCCAAGTCCGTTACGCGCTCGGCGACAAGGAGGCGGCGATCGAAGCGCTGGAGGAGTCCGACCGCACCCGCTACTCGATCTACCGGCGCGGGCGCGTGCGGCACCTCGGCTTGCTGGCCGAGAGGAAGCTGGAGATCGGCCGGCTGGACGAGGCATGCGCGGACTGGCATCGCGTTCTCGACGACTTCCCGCACGTGCAGTCCGGACGGTGCGACGACCGGTTCCGCGCGATGCTGGCCGCCCTCCGCCCCTACGTGAAGAACGCCCGCGCCAGGGAGGTCTACGACCGGGCCAGGGCCATAGCGGCCTCCCCCCGGCCTTCAGCCCGCGAGGCGTAAGGGGCGCGGTCAGCGCCGATCGCCCCGGCAAGCCCTCACCCCGCTGCCCCGCCCCGCAGGGCCGCCCTCACCGTCGCCGCGCCGCGCAACGTGGCCTGGATGGCTCCCGAGGCGTCCTGTGCCGCCTCCGCGCGGTCCTGGCGGCATGCCGGGCACAAGCGCTCCCCCGCCACCGGTGTGAACAGCCGTGGCTGCGTGTGCTCACCCTGGCATTCCCGCATGTCCGCCGCCCTCGGGACCGCGCAGGTCAACGGCTCCTGCTCCGCGAACGACGGCACCTCCGGCATCTTGCGCAGCAAGCGGTCACGCAGCAGCCCCGCCGCCGAGTGCACCCGCTCCGGCAGGCCTGCCGTCAGGTCGTCGCGGAGGTCCCGCAGCGTCGCACCGCGCAGGAGCCACTCCCCCGCCAGCGGGGCGAGCGCCCGGACGTCGCTGCCCGTCAGCCGTAGGCGGCGCTCCGTGTGGGAGAGAGCCGCGAGGGCCTGGGCGCCCCGCTCCACCAGCGGGGCGGGCACCTGGCTCGGCGTCACTTCCGCCGTCCGCGAAGGGACTTCCGCAGCGGGCCGGGTGGGAGGGTGGTCGGTCTTCGCCCCCGTGTTGTCTTGGGAACGACCGACGGACCGGGCCTTCGGCTCACCGATGGCCGGGATGGCGCCCGTCGGTGGAGCGACGGCGGGAAGGCCGTCCCTGGCCGTCACCGCCTGCGCCGCCGTCAGGCATACGTTCGACACCATCTGCGTCGTCGACCACTGCCCGCCTTCACTCTGTTCTTTCCACTCGAACAGATAACCCTCGGCCACGAGTTGACGCTTCGCCAGGGTGAAGGACCTCTTCCCGATCCGCGCACGTTCCGCCGACTCCCACAACGGCTGGTCCACGCCGTCCGGCAGCGACAGCTGCCACAGCAGCAGCCGTACGGCGTTCGCCGACAGCCGTGGGTGGCGGATGATTTCGTTCGGCACCTGGGAGAAGAAGCGCGCAGGGGCGATAACATGCCTGAGCATCTCAAGGACCATCTTTCCTTGCGGGTGTAGGCCCCCCTCGCCGGTTGCAGCCAGCGTCGGGGGCCGCTTCGTTACCGTACGAAGCGACCCGATTACCCGCACCGTAGCGCACGAAAAGGCCCTCCCGGCGATGTTCCGCCGGAAGGGCCCCTTCTGTGCTACAGGCGCTACACGCGCTACAGGCTCAGGATCACGCGCCCGTCGCGCTGCCCGCGACCCACGCGTTCCAGTCCATGTTCCAGCCGTTGAGGCCGTTGTCCGGAGCGATCTTCTTGTCGTTCGAGTTCTTGACCTCGACGATGTCACCCAGCTGCGAGTTCTCGAAGAACCACGCGCCCGACGTCGACGGGTCGTCGGCGCCCTGCTTGTCCGCGAGACCGATGCAGCCGTGGCTGGTGTTCACCGAGCCGAAGATGCCGCTGCCCCAGTAGTTGCCGTGGATGAACGTGCCCGACGTGGACAGGCGCATCGCGTGCGGCACGTCCTTGATGTCGTACTCGCCCTTGCCGTCGCCCTTGGTGAAGCCGACGGTCGAGCCGTCCATCCGGGTCTCCTTGAACTTCTCGGAGATCACCATCTTGCCGTTGTACGTCGGGTTCTCGGGGCTGCCCGCGGAGATCGGGATGGTCTTGATGGTCTTGCCGTCGCGGACCACCGTCATCTGGTGGGTCTTGACGTCGACCGTGGAGACCTGGGCGTGGCCGATCTTGAACTTGACCGTCTTCTTCTGCACGCCCTTGATGCCCGGCGCGCCCTCCACCCCGTCGAGGTCCAGCTTCAGGGTGACGTCGGAGTTGGCCTTCCAGTACTCCTGCGGGCGGAAGTCGATCCGCTGGTCACCGAACCAGTGACCGACGACCTTCTGACCGCTGGTGGAGTTGACCGAGATGGCCGACTGGACGGCCTTGCGGTCCTTGATCGGCTTGTCGAAGTTGATCGACACGGGCATGCCGGCGCCGACGGTCGAGCCGTCCTCCGGCGTGAAGGAGCCGATGAAGCTGTTCGCCGGGGAGACGGTGGAGAAGGAGGAGTGCTCGGTCGCCTTGCGGCCCTCGGAGTCCTTGGCCTCCGCGACGACCTTGTACTTGGTCGACCGCTCGAGCTGCTTCGCGGGCTTCCACGACTTCTTGTCCGGCGATATTGAACCCTCGACCGGGGTGCCCTTTTCGGTCGTCATCTTGACGCTCGTGAGCTCGCCGTCACTGACGGTGACCTGGGTCGCATCGCCGGTGATGCCGGCGTTGGTGGTCCCGCCCTTCGGCGTGATCTTGATCTGCGCCTTGGACGCGTCCTTGGCGGCAGCGGCGTCGACCTGGTTCTGCGACTTGCCGGAGCCGCCGCTCTTGGTGTCGTCGTCGCCTCCGCCGCACGCGGCGAGAGTCAGTACACCGCCGAGCACGGCGGCCGCGGCCACCAGGCTCTTGCGGCGCTTGCCGTACGTCATCACACGCTTCTCCATTGCTCCTGGACCCCGAAATCCCCGAGCCGAATCGTGGGGCAACACGTATCCCGGCTACTGCTTAAGGAACGCCTGCACCGTTTCGTCCGTTCCACACCTCGGGAAAGTGTGGGCAAGACCACGCGGAACCACGCCAGTAAAGACCCTCCGGCGCCCAACGGGGAAACCGGTGAGGCAGATCCGGACGGTGTCCACGCGGACAGGTCGGTGGGGGCCACGACTTCCCCCGGATCCATCTGTATCACTAACATCGGGTCAGTCGGGATTCACACAAGATCCACGACCCCCAACTCTTCGTCACTTCAAGGGGGATCATCCCGTGACCGCACGCCGACCGCTGCTGACCGCCGTCGCCGCCGGTTCGCTGCTGTGTGCGGTGTGGTTCGTACCGACCGCCAATGCGACGGCAGAACGTTCCACTCACGCTTCCGCGGCCCCGCAGGACCGCGCCGCGTCGGCGCCCCGGCAGTCCGCCGGATCGTCCGCCTCCGGCACCGTCGCCGGGAGCGAACAGCTCGCCCTCGCTCATACGGGCGGCTTCGACACCACCCCGTACGTCGTCGGCGGTATCGCCTTCGTCGGCGCGGGTGGCGCCCTGGTCACCGTCGCCGTGCGCAGGTCGCGCCAGGCGGTCCGGTAGCTTCGTTCGACACCTCCATTCGACCGCGGAACACCTCCGGGGCGGAAGGGCCGAAAGGCCCTGCCGGGCGGGGGCCGGGGGCCCTCCACCCCGGCAGGGCCGGGTCAAGCAAAGGTAAAACCGCAGGTCGCTACGGGCCCGCTACGGGCTCGCTACGTCAGAGGGCCCGTCACCGTCTCCGCCGCCTCGACGAGCTTCCCCGCGCGGACGAACGCGTCGGCCGCCGCCAGGTCGGGCGCGAGGAAACGGTCCTCTCCCGGGCCCTCGACCCCCGCCGCGCGCACCGCGCGCAGCACGGCGCGCGTGGCGGGCGCGGGCTCCAGGCCCTCGCGCAGCTCGATCGCGCGGGTCGCGGCGACCAGCTCGACGGCGACGATCTTGGACAGGGCGTCAACGGCCGTACGCAGCTTGCGCGCCGCCGACCAGCCCATGGAGACGTGGTCCTCCTGCATCGCGGAGGAGGGGATCGAGTCCACGGAGGCCGGGACGGCCAGCCGCTTCATCTCGCTGACCAGGGCGGCTTGCGTGTACTGGGCGATCATCAGGCCCGAGTCGACGCCCGGGTCGCCCGCCAGGAACGGCGGCAGGCCGTGCGAGCGGTTCTTGTCCAGCAGCCGGTCCGTGCGGCGCTCGGCGATGGAGCCGAGGTCGGCGGCGGCGATGGCGAGGAAGTCCAGGACGTACGCGACGGGGGCGCCGTGGAAGTTGCCGTTGGACTCCACACGGCCGTCGGGCAGCACCACGGGGTTGTCGACGGCGGCGGCGAGCTCGCGGTCGGCGACCAGCCGGGCGTGCGCGAGGGTGTCCCGGCCCGCGCCCGCGACCTGCGGGGCGCAGCGGATCGAGTACGCGTCCTGGACGCGCGGCGCGTCGTCCTGGTGGTGGCCGGTCAGCCCCGAACCGGCCAGCACACGGAGCATGTTGTCGGCGCTGGAGCCCTGGCCGGGGTGCGGGCGGATGGCGTGCAGCTCGGGCGCGAGGACCTTCTCGGAGCCGAGCAGGGCCTCCAGCGAGAGCGCGGCGGTGATGTCGGCGGAGGTGACCAGGCGGGCGAGGTCCGCGCAGGCCATGACCAGCATGCCGAGCATGCCGTCGGTGCCGTTGAGGAGCGCGAGGCCCTCCTTCTCCCGCAGCTCGACCGGCTCGATGCCGTGCGCGGCGAGCAGCTCGGCGGCCGGGCGCAGCACCCCGTCGGGGCCCTCGGCGTCACCCTCACCCATGAGGGTGAGCGCGCAGTGGGAGAGCGGCGCGAGGTCACCGGAACAGCCGAGGGAGCCGTATTCGTGGACGACCGGGGTGATGCCGGCGTTGAGGATCGCGGCCATGGTCTCGACGACGAGGGGGCGGACGCCCGTATGGCCGGAAGCCAGGGTCTTCAGCCGCAGGAACATCAGCGCCCGGACGACCTCGCGCTCCACGCGCGGGCCCATGCCGGCGGCGTGCGAGCGCACGATGTTGCGCTGGAGCTGGGCGCGCAGGTCGGGGCTGATGTGACGGACGGCGAGAGCGCCGAAACCGGTGGAGACGCCGTAGACGGGGTCGGGCTTGGCGGCCAGATCGTCGATGATCTGCCGCGCCGCGGCGACAGCCGCGATCGCCTCGTCCGACACGACGACCCGGGCGCCGTCGCGCGCCACGGCGATCACGTCCTCCGCGGTCGTCCCGGCCGTCCCCACCACCACAGTGTGCATATCCATATTCAGGCACCCTAGAGACTGAATCGCTTACTGTCACTAGGTCTCGGCCAATCCCTCGCAGGGCCCCGACGAGGCCCTTTGCGTGGCCTGCCGCCTCCACTCCGTAACAACGCCAGGGGGCGGCCCCGGCATGCCCGGCACCCACGAGACCGCTTGGGCCCTGGTGGCGGCGGCCCCGTCACGGTCTGCGGCCCCGGAAGCGGCGGCGTTCGGCCTGTGGCGGAGCGGGCGGTCGGTCGGCGAGGCGGACGACCGGGTCCTCGGGGCCGCCCTCGCGGCCCGCGACGACCGGTTTCAGCTCGCGGGCCGCCTTCGCGCGGTACTGGGCCGCGTCCGCGAGGCGGAAGAGACGGCGCGCGGAGCGCACGTCCCCGATCGGGTCACCCGTCGAGGCGATCCCGCAGGCCACCCCCTCGCCGAACTCCAACTCCGCCGCCCGGAGGCACAGTTCCTCGGCCACCCGCACCACGTCGTCCGCCGGCTGGCCCACCGTCAGAAGACAGAACTCGTCACCGCCGAGCCGCGCCGCGAGCGCCCCCGGCAGCTTCGCCCCGCACAGCGACAGCACCGAGCCGAACCGTTCCAGCAGCCGGTCGCCCACCGCGTGGCCCAGCGTGTCGTTGACCCGTTTCAGCCCGTTCAGATCGCACACCACCAGGCTGACGACCACACCGTCCGCCAGGTGCCGCTCCACGGCCTCGTCGAGCCGCGCGTCGACCGCCCGACGGTTGGCGAGACCGGTCAGGGGATCGGTGAAGGCGAGCTTGCGGACCTCCTCCAGCCGTTCGGTCTGCGCGATCCCCGCCGCCGCCACGGCGGCCAGGACGGTCGCGAAGTCGGCGTCCGCGCGGTCGAAGGCGGGCACGCCCGGCGGGCGCGCCACATACAGCTCGCCCCACGCCCGCCCGTGCAGCACGATCGGGGCGACGACACAGCTGCCGCGGCCCCGCCGCCGCAGGCCGTGCGCCCGTCCGGGCCCGTACGTACCGAAGCCGCCGGCCGCCTCTTCCGGGGCCGCGGCGGTCTCCACCCAGGCGTGCGGCTCGCCACCGCCCACCCACTCGTCGTGCAGGAACTCCGCGATCTCCGGGAAGTCGTGCACGGGGTAGGACTCGTCGACCGGAAACCGCTCCTCGCCCTCGGCCCGCTCGCCGGCGTTCACCAGCACCCGCAGCCGCCCGCGGGCCCGTTCCCACGCCGAGACGGCCGCGAACGTGCCCTCCAGGGCACGTCGCGCGCCCTCGGCCGCGGCGTCGACGGTTTCCAGCGGGGTGCGCGCCGCCGCCATCGCCTGCGCCAGTTCCACCACGGCGCGCAGCCGGCCGTCGCACTCCCCGTCACCTGCCACCCGAGCCTCACAATCCGTCGCCGCGTGCAGCTTCGCACTCCAGCGTAAGAATTGTGGACCCGTTCCGCCCATTCCGCGCCCGTTCCGCTTAGCCGCGAAGCCATCGCAGTTCTGCGACGTTGACGCTGATGAAACGGGCTATGGGCCTACTACTCGCCCGGCCAGTTCGGCGTCCGCTTCTCATTGAACGCGGCCACGCCCTCCGCCCGGTCACCGGAGAAGGCCACCGACCGCCACGCCGCGTCCTCGACCTCCAGCCCCGCCCGCAGGTCCAGCCCGTGCCCGAGCCGCAGCGCCCGCTTCGCGGCCCGCAGCCCCACGGGCGAGTTGGCGGCCATGCGGTGGGCGAGCGCCAGCGCCTCCGTGCGGTCCTCGCCCTCGGGCACGAGCTCGTCCACCAGGCCCAAGTCCCGCGCCTCCTCCGCCGCTACGCGCCGCGCGGAGAAGATCAGCTCGGCGGCGCGGGCGGCGCCCACCCGGCGCGGCAGCAGCTGCGTCCCGCCGCCGCCGGGGATCACGCCCACGGACACCTCGGGCAGGCCCACCACGGCCGTACGGTCCGCGACGATCACATCGCAGGACAGCGCCAGCTCGAAACCGCCCCCGAGGGCGAAGCCGTGCACGGCCGCGATGGCCGGAACGGGCAGCTCCAGGACACCGGTGTACGCGGCGCGGGCGTGCGGGCGCTGGCGCCCCAGGTCGGCGTCGGAGAAGGAATTGCGCTCCTTGAGGTCCGCGCCGACGCAGAAGGCCCGCTCGTGGGTGGAGGTGAGGACGACGACCCGGACGCCCGGGTCGGCGGCGAGGGCGGCGGTGGCCTCCGCGATCCGGCGGCCCATCTCCGTCGAGACGGCGTTCATGGCCTTGGGCCGGTCCAGGGCGAGCTCGGCTACGTGGCCGTGTTTGATGACGGCGACCCATTCGCCGAAGCGTTGCTCACTCATGTGATGACCTCCGCGGTTAACGACCGTGAACCTGTCGCGTTGGATCATCGCATCGGTGGGGGGTGTCCTCAATCGCCGGACGGGCTTGATTTTCCAGCGGACGGGCTCGCCTTACGGGCGGGCCGGACTCAGTTGCCCCTGCGTGTGAGCAGCCAGGGTTCGACCACGCCCAGGCCTCGGACCGGGCGTTGCCACATCGGCTGGAGGGCGAAGCGGTACTTCTCTACCTCCTCCGGGGACGCCGACGCCGCGGCCTCCGCCTCCGACTTCGGGGCGTCGCCGTTGCGTGCGAGCTCCTCCGCGAAGGCGCCGTCCACCAGCACCGCGTCCTTCGGCGCTATCGACGTCAGCCGGGACGCCAGGTTCACCGTCGTGCCGAAGACGTCGCCCATCCGGGTCGTGACCGTCCCCAGGGCGATGCCGACCCGCAGCTCGGGCATCGTCTCGTCGTGGGTCAGGGTCTCGATCAGCCGCAGCCCGATCTCGGCGGCGGTGCCGGCGTCGTCCGCCGCGTAGAGCACCTCGTCGCCGAGGGTCTTGATCAGCCGGCCGCCGTGCGCCGCGACCAGGTCGGCGGCGGTCGTCTCGAAGGCCTCGACCAGCTCGCCGAGCTCCTCCTCCTCCAGACGGCGCGTCAGACGGGTGAAGCCCACCAGGTCGGCGAAGCCGACCGCGAGCCGCCGGTCGACCATCTCCGCGTCGTCCTGGGCCTGGACGACGCGGCCGGTGGCGGCGGCCAGCTGGCGCCGCCAGACGTAGATGAGGAACTCCTCCAGCTCCGGCAGCAACAGCTCGACCAGCGGATAGGTGATCTCCGTGCGGGTCATGCCCGGTTCCTGCGGCTCCGTCAGGCCTTCCAGGAAGGAGTCGATCTGCCAGTCGGCGAGCCGTGCCGTGGTCTGTCCGGTGGACCGGGCGACCTGGACGGCCATCGGCTCGCTCAGCAGGCCCGCCTCGACGAGGCCCGCAAGCCGGCGCAGCGCGAGGACGTCCGCCTCGGTCAGGGCCTTGGCCTGTCCGATGTCGGCGAAGCCCATGGCGCGCCAGAAGCGGGAGGCCAGATCCATGGACACACCGGCCGCCCGCGCGGCCTGGAAGGGGGTATAACGACGCTCGGCACCGAGGATCAGCGCTTCCAGCCGGAGCGCGATCGGGTCCCCGCCCTCGTCGGCGGAGTCCCCCTCTACGCCCCGGTGCGAGGCGCCCTTGTGCGGGGCGTCCCCGTGCGGGGCTTCGCGGTCCGCCCGGCCGGCCGACGCGCCCACGGTCTCCCCGGCAGCCCCGCGCGCACCACCGCTGTCCTCCCCCGTAGCCCTGACGGCACGGGAGGTGCCCCCATCGTCGGCGGTCACCGCCCGCCCCCTGTCCGATCCGTGCGCACTGCCCTGCCGATCGCTGCTCGCCTAGGTTCTGGGCACAACGATACGGCAGGTGTGCCGTAGCTCACTCTCTTGACGGTATCGCCTCACTCTTCCCGCCCACTCTTCCGGCCTCTCTTCGTCTCGCCGCGGTGAAGCACTCGGGCCCACTCGCGGCGCGCGTCACTCCTCCGGCCGCGCCGGGCGTAGATGGACGATGTCGCCCGCGCCGACCGGTTGCTGCACACCGTCCTCGGTCGCGAGCACCAGCCGGCCGTCGCCGTCCACGGCCACCGCCTCCCCGAGCAGCTCGCGCCCGCCGGGCAGTTCGGCCCGTACGGTGCGGCCGAGCGTCGCGCAGCCGGCCGCGTACGCCTCCTGCAGGCGGCACGCCCCCGGGTCGCCCCCGGCGCGCCGCCACTCGCCGTACCACTCCTCGACCGACCGCAGCACGGCCCGCAGCAGCGGATCGCGGTCCAGCACCTTCGCCCCGGCGAGCGCCAGCGAACCCGCCGTGGGCACCGGAAGTTCGTCGGCACGCAGCGAGACGTTGAGGCCGATGCCGATGACGACGCTGTCGCCGGTCCGCTCGGCGAGGATGCCGCCGGCCTTGCGCTCGGCCCCTTCGACGTCGATGAGCAGGTCGTTGGGCCACTTCAGGGCCATGTCGACGCCCGCCGCGCGGGTGAGCGCCGTCGCCGTGGCGACGCCGGTGAGCAGCGGCAGCCAGCCCCACCGCTCGGCCGGTACGTCCGGGCCGGGGGTGAGCAGGAAGGAGAAGAACAGCCCGGAGCGCGGCGGCGCCGACCAGGTGCGGTCGAGCCGGCCGCGCCCGGCGGTCTGCTCCTCGGCGACGAGCACCGCGCCCTCGGTGCCGCCGGAGGCGACGAGGTCCGAGTTGGTGGACCCGGTGGTCGCGACGACGTCCACGGACGTCCACAGTCCGTCGGGGCGCAGCAGGCCGCGCCGCAGGGAGGTGGTGTTGAGCGGGGGGCGGTCGAGGTCGGACCAGGGGTTGCCGGAAGCGTCGGAGGGCGTCATAACAGCCACCATAGGAGGGAAACCACAGCGAACCGGTGTGGCCAACGACGCACTTCCGCAGCGCAGCCGCGCCGATACGCTACGAACCGGTAGCCAGTCGGTAGCCAGTGACCCCCGCCCCTCAGGACGAGCAGGAGCCGCATCCCGATGTCCGAGCCAGACACCAGTGGAATCGACGGTATCGACATCCACACCACCGCCGGGAAGCTCGCGGATCTTCAGCGCCGGATCGATGAGGCCACTCACGCCGGCTCCGCACGGGCGGTGGAAAAGCAGCACGCCAAGGGCAAGTTGACGGCACGCGAGCGCATCGAGCTGCTGCTGGACGAGGGCTCGTTCGTCGAGCTGGACGAGTTCGCCCGGCACCGGTCGACCAACTTCGGCATCGAGCAGAACCGCCCGTACGGCGACGGCGTCGTCACCGGTTACGGCACGGTCGACGGCCGCACGGTCTGTGTGTACTCGCAGGACTTCACGATCTTCGGCGGTTCACTCGGTGAGGTCTACGGCGAGAAGATCGTCAAGGTGATGGACTTCGCCCTGAAGACCGGCTGCCCGGTCGTCGGCATCAACGACGGTGGCGGGGCCCGGATCCAGGAGGGCGTCGTGGCCCTCGGACTGTTTGCCGAGATTTTCCGTCGAAACGTCCACGGCTCGGGTGTCATCCCGCAGATTTCCCTGATCGTCGGCCCCTGCGCGGGCGGCGCGGTGTACTCCCCCGCGATCACCGACTTCACCGTGATGGTCGACCAGACCTCGCACATGTTCATCACCGGCCCCGACGTCATCAAGACGGTCACCGGCGAGGACGTGGGCTTCGAGGAGCTGGGCGGCGCCCGTACGCACAACACCACCTCCGGCGTGGCGCACCACATGGCGGGTGACGAGAAGGACGCCATCGACTACGTCAAGGCGCTGCTGTCGTACCTGCCCTCCAACAACCTCTCCGAGCCCCCGGCCTACCCCGAGGAAGCGGACCTGGAGATCTCGGAGACCGACCGCGAGCTGGACGCGCTCATCCCGGACTCGGCGAACCAGCCGTACGACATGCACACGGCGATCGAGCACGTGCTGGACGACGGCGAGTTCCTGGAGACGCAGGCGCTCTTCGCGCCGAACATCATCACCGGCTTCGGCCGGGTCGAGGGCCACCCCGTCGGCATCGTCGCCAACCAGCCGATGCAGTTCGCCGGCTGCCTCGACATCAACGCGAGCGAGAAGGCCGCGCGCTTCGTGCGCACCTGCGACGCCTTCAACGTCCCGGTGCTGACCTTCGTGGACGTCCCCGGCTTCCTGCCGGGCACCGACCAGGAGTACAACGGCATCATCCGGCGCGGCGCCAAGCTGATCTACGCCTACGCCGAGGCGACGGTTCCGCTGATCACCGTCATCACCCGCAAGGCGTTCGGCGGCGCGTACGACGTCATGGGCTCCAAGCACCTGGGCGCGGACCTGAACCTCGCCTGGCCCACCGCGCAGATCGCCGTGATGGGCGCCCAGGGCGCGGTCAACATCCTGCACCGCCGCACGATCGCCGCGGCGCCGGAGGTGGAGCGGGAGGCGCTGCGCGCCAAGCTGATCGCGGACTACGAGGACGCGCTGCTCAATCCGTACGCGGCCGCCGAGCGCGGTTACGTCGACGCGGTGATCATGCCGTCCGAGACCCGTCGCCACATCGTGCGCGGCCTGCGGACGCTGCGTGACAAGCGCGAGACGCTGCCGCCGAAGAAGCACGGCAACATCCCGCTGTAAGCAGCCCGACCGCCGGCCGAGGAAGGGATCCATTCGTGATCAAGGTCGTACGGGGCAACCCCACCCCGGAGGAGCTGGCCGCCGCACTGGCGGTGGTCCAGGCCCGCGCGGCGGCCCGCGCCGCCGCCGCGCCGGAGGGCGAGGCCCGGCCGGAGTGGGCCGACCCGGCCCGCCTCGTCGCGTCCCGCCGCGTCCCCCACCGGGGGCCCCGCGCCTGGCGGACCACGTACTGGCCCGGGTAGGGCCTGTCCGGCGGATCGCCGAGCTCAGCCCTAAGCCTGTCCGGCGATTGAGGACGCGCCCGCAGGGCGCCCGCCGCCGCAGGCGGCCAAGACGGCCCGCAGCCGAAGAATCCGCCGGACAGGCCTGAGTACCCGTACTCAGGCGCGCCGGGCATTCCGGGCGGAGCATGGACAGCATGCTCTGGTCCGACCCGTCCGACGAACCGCCCGAGGAGCTGCGCGAGGCGCAGGCCATGCTCCGGAGGGCGGGCGTCGTGCTCGCGGTGGGCATGGTGATCCTCTTCCTCATGCTCGGCGTGGCCTGACCGGTGGCCTGACGCACACCGGACCGCACCAGGGGTCACAGCGGACACACAGGTGCATTCCACCTGCAACCAAAACCTCCCCTATTCGCATCACTACCAGTGATATGCCGCGAACCGGGGAGTGCGTCGAACCATGAACAGGCCCGTACGCCACATAGCGATATTCGTCGGGGTGCTGGTGTTCGCCCTGCTCGCCCAGGCCACCTGGGTGCAGTTCGCACGCAACGGCGAGCTCTCGAACCACGAGAAGAACCACCGGGTGACCATCGCCCGGTTCGCCCAGCCGCGCGGCAGCATCATCGTCGGCGGCCAGCCCATCACCGGCTCCATCGCGACCGACGGCGACCTGAAGTACAAGCGCACGTTCAAGGACGGCGCGATGTACGCTCCCGTCACCGGCTTCTCCTCGCAGGGCTACGGCAACACGTTCCTGGAGGGTGTCAACGACAAGCTGCTCAGCGGCAAGGACGACCGGCTCTTCTTCCAGCACACCAGTGACATGCTCACGGGCAAGAAGTCCCGCGGCGGCGATGTGGTGACGACCATAGACCCCAAGGCGCAGAAGGCCGCCTACGAGGGCCTCGGCAAGTACAAGGGCGCGGTCGTCGCCCTCGACCCGCGCACCGGCAAGATCCTCGCCCTGGCCTCCACCCCGTCCTACGACCCGTCGCTCATCGCCGGGCAGTCCGCCAAGGACAAGGCCGAGTGGAAGAAGCTCCAGGACGACAAGGACAAGCCGATGAACAACCGGGCGCTGCGCGAGCGGTTCCCCCCGGGCTCGACGTTCAAGATCCTCACCGCGGCGGCGGCGCTGGAGCACGGGCTGGTCTCGGACATCGACGCCAAGGGCGACGCCCCGGCCCCGTACCAGCTGCCCGACAGCACCACGAAGATCGGCAACGACATCAAGACCGCGCCCTGCGACAAGGCCTCGCTCAAGACCGGTCTGCAGTGGTCGTGCAACAACGTCTTCCTCGACCTCGCGGCCAAGCTGGGCAAGGACAAGATGCGGGAGACGGCGGAGAAGTTCGGCTTCAACTCCGAGGTCTTCACCCCGGTGCGGGCCAGCGAGAGCCTCTACCCCAAGAAGCTCGACCGGCCGCAGACCGCGCTGACCGGCATGGGCCAGGGCAGCCTGGACAGCACGCCGCTGCAGATCGCGATGATGACCGCCGGCCTCGCCAACGACGGCAAGGTGATGAAGCCCTACATGGTCGAGGAGCTGCGCGGCCCCGATCTGTCCGTCCTGGAGAAGCACGAGCCCGAGGTCCTGAACCAGGCCGTCTCCGCCGGGACCGCCAAGAAGGTCCAGGCGATGATGGAGAACACCGCCGAGAACGGCACCGGCAAGAAGGCGCTCATCGACGGCGTCACGGTCGGCGCGAAGACCGGCACCGCGCAGCACGGCGTGAACAACGAGAAGCTGCCGTACGCCTGGTTCGTCTCCTACGCCAAGCAGGGCGACGGTTCGCCGGTCGCCGTCGCCGTGTTCATCGACCCCGAGGGCTCGGGCATCGACCGCGAGGAAATCTCCGGTGGCGGGCTCGCGGGTCCCATCGCGAAGAAGGTCATGGAGTCGGTCCTCGAGAAGTAACCGACGCTGCCACAAAGGCCGTTCATCGCCCCGTCATCTACCCACCAAACACCCACCGACGGAAAATCGTACGATCTGCGGACTTAACTGAGAGGTAATCACTCCGCCCCTGCAACGACACCTCGTGTGGCTAGAATCGATCTCCACAGTCACTCGAACGAGGGAGCGGGATGTGATGCGCCACCGGTCCGCCGGCTTCGTCGGCACGCTCCTCACCCTCGTCCTGGCGCTGTTACTGCTCGCCCAGACGGCACCCTGCGGGGAAACCGCGATGGTGCCGTCGTCGGCCTCGTACACGGCCCAGGCCGCCGAGACCGACCGCCTCCACACCGACGAACGCGGCGACGACGACCAGGTCCGTCGCGGCCGGATCCCCAGTGGCACCGGCACCATGTCGCAGCTCAAGCAGCGGCCCACCCCCACCGCGCCCACCGGGAACTCACCGGACGCCGCGCGCGTTGGAACGGGTGCGGGGCAGCCCGATTGGCGGATGCCCGCGTCAGCTCGCGGATCCAGCCATCAACTCTCCACCGTGTTCCAGGTGTTCCGGCACTGAGCGTGCCCGGGTACTGAGCACGGCGGCTTCGCCGACTTCTCGGCCGCACCGATCTCTTCGGTGCTTCTCACCCATATCCGCCACAAGTCCATACGAGACGTACCGACGACGCAACGTCTTCGATGTCCGACCGACAACGACGACCTCCAGGAGGTCAGCCGTTCATGCAGTCCCTCATCGACCACGCCCGCGCCTTTTCGACCCGCGCGCCTCAATCCACCGGGGAACTCAGCAGCCTTGAGCTGGGCCAGTCCCCCGAAGCACTGTTCATCACCTGTTCCGATTCCCGTGTCGTGCCGACACTCATCACCGGGACCCGACCCGGAGATCTGTTCGAACTTCGTACAGCGGGCAACATAGTCCCCGAATACAACAGCGAACACCCCTCCGGCGAAATGGCCACCATCGAGTACGCCGTTTCGGTCCTCGGCGTCCGCGACATCATCGTCTGCGGGCACTCCCACTGCGGCGCCGTCGGCGCGCTGGTGCGCGACGAGGACCTGACCCAGCTGCCCGCCGTCCGCGGCTGGCTGGAACGCGGGGCATCGGACGAGCTGAAGGAACCGGGCACCGGCACCGACGGCCCCGACGTGGCCGAGCCCGTGCAGCGGCACGCGCTCGCCCAGCTCGACCGGCTGCGCGCCTACCCCTGCGTGACCGAGCGGCTCGCCAAGGGCGAACTCGGGCTGCACGCCTGGTACTACGAGGTCCACACCGGGGCCGTCCTCGCCCACCAGTCCGCTGGCGACGAAGCCGAGTTCCTGCCCCTGTGAACCGCCGGCGGTGATCCGCGGCATCGGATCACCGCAGCTCGCCTTCCCCACCTACGTGAGGAATCCATGCATTCCAGATTCCGTCCCGCAGACCTGCGGCGGGACTTCACCGCTTCACTCGTCGTCTTCCTCGTGGCCGTCCCGCTGTGCGTCGGGGTCGCCGTCGCCTCCGGGGTGCCCGCCGAACTCGGCTTGGTCACCGGCATCGTCGGCGGTCTCGTCGTCGGCCTGCTGCCCGGTAGCTCCCTCCAGGTCAGCGGCCCTGCCGCCGGACTGACCGTGCTCGTCTACGAGGCCGTCCAGACCCATGGCCTGGGCACCCTCGGAGTGATCGTCCTGGCCTCCGGTGCCATCCAACTCGTCCTCGGCTTCCTGGGGTTCGGGCGCTGGTTCCGTGCCATCTCCGTCGCCGTCGTCCAGGGAATGCTGGCCGGCATCGGGCTCGTCCTGATCCTCGGCCAGTCCTACGCGATGGCCGGCCTCAAGGCTCCCAGCAGCGGACTGGACAAGATCGCCGGGATCCCCGGGCTCGTCGGCGACATCGCCGCCGACCGGAATGCCCTGTCCGCGTTCGCCCTGGGCGCCGGGACCATCGCCGTCCTGGTGCTCTGGAAGAAGCTGCCCGCGCGGATCTCGGGCATCGTGCCCGCCCCGCTGGTGGCGGTGGCACTCGCCACGGCCGCCACGGCGCTGTTCTCCCTGAAGGTCGCCAAGGTCGAGGTGAAGGGACTGCTGGAAGCCATCCAGCCGCCCGGCGTCGACGCCTTCTCCGACCTGGGCAATGTGGCCCTGCTCGGCACGGTCCTGGCGTTCACCCTCATCGCCTCCGCCGAAAGCCTGTTCAGCGCCGCGGCGGTGGACCGGATGCACGACGGACCGCGCACCGACTACGACAAGGAGCTGATGGCCCAGGGCGCGGGCAACGCCGTCTGCGGGCTGCTCGGCGCACTGCCGATGACCGCGGTCATCGTGCGCAGCGCGGCCAACGTCCAGGCGGGCGCCCGTACCAAGGCCTCGCGCGTCCTGCACGGCGTGTGGCTGCTGCTGTTCGCGGCACTGCTCCCGGCGGCGCTCGGTGTGATCCCCATCGCGGCCCTCGCGGGTGTGCTGGTGCACGCGGGCTGCAAGCTCGTCCCGGTCCGTGAGCTGGTTCCGCTGTGGCGGGAGCACCGCGGCGAGGCCGTGGTGCTGGCGGTCACCGCCATCGCCATCGTCACGACGAACATGTTCGAGGGCGTCCTGATCGGTCTGCTGCTCGCGGTCGCCAAGACGGCGTGGACGATCTCGCACATCCAGATGAACGTCAAGGACGACGACGAGACCGGCCCCATCCACGTCCGGCTCACCGGCAACGCCACGTTCCTGCGGCTGCCGCACATGCTCGACACCCTCGAAGCGCTGCCGAAGGACCGGCCGATCGAACTCGACCTGTCCGGGCTGCGGCACCTCGACCACGCGTGCCTGACCGCCCTCACGAACTGGGCGGACCGGCACAACGAGGAGGGCACGGACCCGGTCCGGATGAGCGGGAAGGTGGCCTCGGCCGTCGGCTGAGCCACCCGGCGGCGGCGGACCTCTTAGGCTGGCCCGTATGAACGACAGCCCCGAGCGCCGCCGCCTCGTCCTCGCCTCCCAGTCCCCCGCCCGACTCGGCCTGCTGCGCCAGGCCGGGCTCGCGCCCGAGGTGATCGTCAGCGGTGTGGACGAGGACGCGATCACCGCGGCGACCCCCGCCGAGCTGGCGCGGGTGCTCGCCGAGGCGAAGGCCGCGGCCGTGGCCGCGCGGGCGGAGGCGGCCGGGGCGCTCGTCATCGGCTGCGACTCGGTGCTGGAGCTGGACGGCGAGGCCCTCGGCAAGCCCCGCGACGCCGAGGACGCCACCGCCCGCTGGAAGTCGATGCGTGGCCGGTCCGGAGTACTCCGGACCGGCCACTGCGTCATCGACACGGCCACCGGCCGCCAGGTCTCCGCCACCGCCTCGACGACGGTCCGCTTCGGCGAGCCGAGCGATGCCGAGATCGCCGCGTACGTGGCCTCCGGCGAGCCCCTTCACGTGGCGGGCGCGTTCACCCTCGACGGCCGGTCCGCGCCCTTCCTCGAGGGCATCGACGGCGACCACGGCAATGTCATCGGCCTGTCGCTCCCCCTGCTCCGCAAGCAGCTCGCCGAGCTGGGCGTCGTGATCACCGACCTGTGGGCGTGACGGCCCGCCGCGAAGCAGCGACCCGCCCCGAAGAAGCGGCCCGGCCCTAGAGCGGCAGGATGCCGAAGATCGGGGTCAGGGCCCCGGTGACCTGGTTGAGCTGGCCCAGCTCGTTCAGCTTCTCGAGCTGCTGGAGCTTGCCCAGCTCATCGGTGGCGCCCGGGTAGATGCTGGTCTGCGGGTTGCCGTCCTTCGCCATGCCCGGCGGCGGGGTCACGACATCGCCCGCCGTCGCGTTCGGCGGGGGCACGGGGGTGGGCACGGCGGACGCGGAGGCGGCGGTCATCGTGAGAGCGGCGCCTGCCAGAACGGCGGCGGCTGCAATGCGCTTGATCATGACTTCACCAACGATGTCGTGTCATCCCGGTCACCGACGCTTCGGCCACTCGGGCGCTCCTTCCCGGAAACCCCCATGCCGCTCCGCGGAGCTGGTAGAGAGAGCGGACCGGGCAGCTCCGGGGCCGGCCGTGCCAAGCTGGTGGGTCCGCCCGCCGAAGAAGTCCTGTACTCACCCAGCATCCGATCCCCGAGGAGCCGTTCCGTCATGCCGCAGTCCGTCGACCGCGCTCTGGACGTGCTGGACGCCGTCGCCGCGTCCGACGGGCCGGTGCCCGCCAAGGTGCTCGCCCGGCAGCTGGGCTGCGGTCTATCGACGGTCTACGACCTGCTCGGCACCCTCACCGCGCGCGGCCATCTGGTCCGCGGCTCCGGCGGCTACACCCTCGGCTATCGCGTCCCCTCCCTGCACAGCGCCTTCCAGCGGCAGATGCGGATGGACGAGCGGGTGCACGAGCTGCTCGCCCGGGTGCGGCGGGCGGCCGGGGCGGACACGTACTTCAGCACCTACCGCGACGGCGACATCGCCGTCCTCGCCGGAGCGGCCGCCTCCCACCCGGCCACCGGGGGCTTCTCCGTCGGCCGCGACACCGACGGACACGCCACCGCCCACGGCAAGGTCCTGCTCGCCGCCCTCCCCCGGGCCGCCCGGCTGCGCTATCTCTCGGACTCCGGGATGCGGGCCATCACCCCCCGCACGATCACCTCGCCGGAACGGCTGGATCTGGAGCTCCGACAGGTGCGCCGGAGTGGCGTCGCAGTGGAGGTGGAGGAATGCGCACCCGGCGTGGCCTGCATCGCGGTGCCCGTGCCGGGCGCGGGCGGCGGCCCGGCGCAGGCTGTCTCGGCGGCGCTGCCACTGGCTGATTTCCATCGGCGCAGACACCAGGTGACCGAGGTGATGCGCCATGTCGCGGCAGAAGCCGGAAAGTTGGCCGACTCGGGGACGCTACTGGTGGGTAAACCGACCGTCGAGAGGCCCGGAACCGCCTGAGGCCCACCACAACGCCCCGGGCGAGAGCGCAAACTTTGTGTCACCCGTTCGTAGGGACTCCACAAAGAATCGGCACCGCCACTCCCAGGCGCTCATCGAGACCTTGACCACATCGTCACGCGCGCAGCACTCCAGGAAACGCGGCGTACCGTGGGGGATCTGGGAACTTCAGTCCATAGGGCGCTTCCGTTTAACGCTCCGTGTGGGCAAGGTCACCCTGGAAGTCGGGTCGGCACAGAGTGTTGCCAGTACCTAAACTCACCTTGTTTCAAGGAGGGAGCCATCGTGCGCAAGGTGCTCATCGCCAACCGTGGCGAAATCGCTGTCCGCGTTGCTCGTGCGTGCCGGGATGCCGGGATCGCGAGCGTGGCGGTCTATGCCGACCCGGACCGTGACGCGTTGCATGTCCGCGCGGCCGACGAGGCCTACGCGCTGGGCGGTGACACCCCGGCGACGAGCTACCTCGACGTGGCCAAGGTGCTTGCCGCGGCAGCCGAATCGGGCGCGGACGCCATCCACCCCGGATACGGATTTCTGTCCGAGAACGCCGAATTCGCGCAGGCCGTCCTCGACGCCGGCCTGACCTGGATCGGCCCGCCCCCGCAGGCCATCCGCGACCTCGGTGACAAGGTGGCGGCCCGTCATATCGCGCAGCGGGCGGGTGCCCCGCTCGTCGCCGGCACCGCCGACCCGGTCTCCGGGGCGGACGAGGTCGTCGCGTTCGCCGAGGAACACGGCATGCCGATCGCCATCAAGGCCGCCTTCGGTGGTGGCGGTCGCGGTCTGAAGGTCGCCCGCACCCTCGAAGAGGTACCGGAGTTGTACGACTCCGCCGTCCGCGAGGCCGTCGCCGCCTTCGGTCGCGGCGAGTGCTTCGTGGAGCGCTACCTGGACCGGCCGCGCCACGTCGAGACGCAGTGCCTGGCCGACAAGCACGGCAACGTCGTGGTGGTCTCCACCCGCGACTGCTCGCTCCAGCGCCGCCACCAGAAGCTCGTGGAAGAGGCCCCGGCCCCCTTCCTCACCCCGGAGCAGAACGCGGAGCTCTACCGCGCCTCCAAGGCCATCCTGCGCGAGGCCCGCTACGAGGGCGCGGGCACGTGCGAGTTCCTCGTGGGCCAGGACGGCACGATCTCCTTCCTGGAGGTCAACACCCGCCTCCAGGTCGAGCACCCGGTCACCGAAGAGGTCACCGGCATCGACCTGGTCCGCGAGATGTTCCGCATCGCCGACGGCGAGGAGCTCGGCTACGACGACCCGCCGATGCGCGGTCACTCGTTCGAGTTCCGCATCAACGGCGAGGACCCGGGCCGGAACTTCCTTCCCGCCCCCGGCACGGTGACCCGCTTCGACCCGCCCTCGGGTCCGGGCGTGCGCCTGGACGCCGGCGTCGAGAGCGGCGCGGTCATCGGCCCGGCGTGGGACTCCCTCCTCGCCAAGCTCATCGTCACGGGCGCCACGCGTGAGCAGGCGCTCCAGCGCGCGGCACGGGCCCTGGGCGAGTTCACCGTCGAGGGCATGGCCACGGCGATCCCCTTCCACCAGGCGGTCGTCACCGACCCGGCGTTCACCGCGGACCCGTTCACGGTCCACACCCGCTGGATCGAGACCGAGTTCGAGAACACCATCCCCGCCTTCACCGGCGCGGCGGCGGACGAGGACGAGGAGGCCCCGGGCCGCGAGACCGTGGTCGTCGAGGTCGGCGGCAAGCGCCTGGAGGTCTCGCTGCCCTCCTCGCTCGGCATGACCATCGCCCGCACCGCCGCCGCGGGCGGCGCGAAGCCGAAGCGCCGCGCGGCCAAGAAGGCCGGCTCGGCGGCCTCCGGTGACGCGCTCGCGTCGCCGATGCAGGGCACCATCGTGAAGGTCGCGGTCGAAGAGGGCCAGGAAGTGGCCGCGGGCGATCTGATCGTGGTCCTGGAGGCCATGAAGATGGAGCAGCCGCTGAACGCGCACCGCGCGGGCACGGTCAAGGGCATCACCGCGGAGGTCGGCGCCTCGGTCTCCTCCGGTGCGGTCATCTGCGAGATCAAGGACTGACCCCGGCCTCACCGCCGTGACCGCGGGCCCCGACCGGATCCTCCGGCCGGGGCCCGCGTCTTTGGCTGCGCGTCTTTGGCTGCGCGTCTTTGGCTGCGCCTAGCGGCACCTTTCAAGCGAGCCGCACCTCCAGCCCGTCCGGCAGCCGGGGGTTCAAGCCCGTCCGGCGATTGAGGACACCACGGGCCGCAGGCCGCATGGGGCCACGCCCGCCGAACCCGTCCGTGCCACACCGGCCGCACCTTCCAGCCCGTCCGGCGATTGAGGACACCACCCGGCCGCACGTTTCAGCCCGTCCGGTGGTCGAGGGTTTCAGCCCGTCCGGCGATTGAGGACAACCACCGAGCCGCAGGCTCACGCCGACCGCCGGCCGCGCTGCGTGCGCTCACGACCGCCGACCGTCGGTCACCGTAGTAGCCCACCCACCCGCCGGGAGGGCAACTGGCATCCTTGGACCCGCGAGGACCAGGACCGTACGCGGCCATGTGAGCGCACCGAAGCGGGAGGACGACGCAAAATGGCGACCGATACGGCGCAGACGTCACCACGACCCATGCGCGCGGACGCGCGGCGCAACTACGAGCGGCTGCTCGTGGAGGCCCGCACCGCCTTCACCCGGCACGGCACGGACGCCTCCCTCGAAGACATCGCCCGGCGGGCCGGCGTCGGCATCGGGACGCTCTACCGGCACTTCCCCAACCGCACGGCCCTGATGAGCGCGGTCTTCCAGGGTGAGGTCGACTCCCTCCTCACCCGCTCGCGGGAGCTGCTGGCGGCGCCCGAGCCGTGCCGGGCGCTCGTGGACTGGCTGCGGGCCATCGTGGCGCACGCCAGCACCTACCGGGGGCTGTCGCGGGCCCTGATGGCCGCGCAGAGCGATGAGGCGTCCGCCCTGTCGCGGTGCAGCCTGCCGATGCGGGAGGCGGGCAGCACGCTGCTCGCCCGCGCTCAGCGGGCCGGGACGGTCCGGTCGGATGTGGACATCGTCGATCTGATGCAGCTGACGAACGCCATTTCCCTGGCGGTCGAACAGTCTCCGGACGATCCGGAGTTGGCCGACCGCCTGCTGATGTTGACGCTCACCGGTCTCAAGGCGTCCTCGGACCCCGGGCGGGACTGAGGTCAGCGCCGCCGGGGTGCCAGGTCCGCCACCCGGGCCGTGGGCTGGTCGCCCATGCCGGACGCGCTGCGGAGCTGGGGCGCGCCCGGCGGGCCGCCCTGGCCCCGCCCGGGGTCCTGGCCGGGCCCCAGCGGCATACTGCGGCGCTGCCCCGGCAGGGGCGGCACGTCGCGCACCTCACGGCGACGGGAGCCCTGGGCCTCACCACCGGCCACCCCGCCCGGTCCCGAGCCCGACCCCGCGCCGGGCCCGGCGACCGAGATGTGCACGCCCTGGTCGGCGAGCGCCTGGAGCTCCGTCGCGGCCCGGTCGTCGTGACCGGGCGGCTCGTCGGTCACGAGTCTGGTGATGACGTCCGTGGGCACCGTCTGGAACATCGTGTCGGTGCCCAGCTTCGTGTGGTCCGCGAGCACCACGACCTCCGCGGCGGCCTGCACCAGCGCCCGGTCCACGCTCGCGGAGAGCATGTTGGACGTGGAGAGCCCGCGCTCGGCGGTCAGTCCGCTCCCCGACAGGAACGCCCGGGTCACCCGCAGGCCCTGCAGGGACTGCTCGGCCCCGCTGCCCACCAGGGCGTAGTTGGACCCGCGCAGGGTGCCACCGGTCATGACGACCTCGACCCGGTTGGCGTGCGCGAGCGCCTGCGCGACGAGCAGGGAATTGGTGACCACGGTCAGACCCGGCACCCGCGCGAGCCGGCGGGCCAGCTCCTGCGTGGTCGTACCGGCGCCGACGACGACGGCCTCGCCCTCGTCGACGAAGCTCGCCGCGAGATCGGCGATGGCCGTCTTCTCGGCGGTCGCTAGATGGGATTTCTGCGGGAAGCCGGACTCCCTGGTGAAACCGCCCGGCAGTACCGCACCGCCGTGCCGGCGGTCGAGCAGTCCTTCTGCCTCCAATGCCCGCACGTCGCGCCGCACGGTCACTTCGGAGGTCTGGACGACGCGGGCGAGCTCCCGGAGCGAAACCGCTCCGTTGGCGCGCACCATTTCGAGGATCAATTGACGACGTTCTGCAGCGAACACGAAACCGACAGTAACGCCAACGCGCATCCGTTTTCAGCAGGTTGCAGCAATTAACGGAAGTTGTCCGCTACGCAACCCGCCAAGTGATATAGGGGAACCGGAAGAAGAGGCCCCGGCTCCCCTTGTCCGGGGGCGGGACCTCTCGTGCCGGCCCTCGCGACTAGCCCTCCCGCTGCGCCTTGCGGGTGTGCAGCTGACGGGCCACCTCGGCGATCGAACCGGACAGCGACGGGTACACCGTGAACGCGTTCGCGATCTGCTCCACGGTCAGGTTGTTGTCGACCGCGATCGAAATGGGGTGAATCAGCTCGCTGGCCCGGGGCGAGACCACGACGCCGCCGACCACGATGCCCGTGCCGGGGCGGCAGAACATCTTGACGAAACCGTCCCGGATGCCCTGCATCTTCGCCCGCGGATTGCGCAGCAGCGGCAGCTTCACCACGCGGGCGTCAATGCGGCCGGCGTCGACATCGGCCTGCGTATAGCCGACCGTGGCAATCTCCGGATCCGTAAATACGTTCGCGGATACAGCCTTGAGATTCAGCGGCGCGACCGCGTCGCCCAGGAAGTGGTACATGGCGATCCGGCCCTGCATGGCGGCGACCGACGCCAGTGCGAAGACCCCCGTGCAGTCGCCGGCCGCGTAGACGCCGGGCGCGCTCGTACGGGAGACCTTGTCGGTCCAGACGTGCCCCGAGTCCTTGAGCCGGACGCCGGACTCCTCCAGCCCGATGCCCGCCGTATTGGGAATCGAGCCGACCGCCATCAGGCAGTGCGTACCGGTGATGACCCGGCCGTCCGCCAGCGTCACCTCGACCCGGTCGCCCACCCGTTTGGCGGACTGGGCCCGGGAGCGCGACATCACGTTCATGCCGCGGCGGCGGAAGACGTCCTCCAGCACGGCGGCCGCGTCCGGGTCCTCACCCGGCAGCACCCGGTCGCGCGAGGACACCAGGGTGACCTTCGAGCCGAGCGCCTGGTACGCGCCGGCGAACTCGGCACCGGTGACGCCGGAGCCGACCACGATCAGCTCTTCGGGGAGCTCCTCCAGGTCGTACACCTGGGTCCAGTTCAGGATCCGCTCGCCGTCCGGCAGCGCGTCCGGGATCTCCCGGGGGTGCGCGCCCGTGGCGATCAGCACCGCGTCCGCGACGAGCGTCTCCTCCGAGCCGTCCGCGGCCCGTACGACGACCTTGCGCGAACCGTCCGGGGCCTGGTTCGGCTCCAGGCGGCCGCGGCCGCGCATGACCCGGCCCCCGGCCCGCGTCACCGAGGCGGTGATGTCGTGCGACTGGGCCAGCGCCAGACGCTTCACACGCCGGTTCACCTTGCCCAGGTCCACGCCCACCACGCGCGCCGCCTGCTCCAGATGCGGCGTGTCGTCGGCGACGATGATCCCCAGCTCCTCGTACGAGGAGTCGAAGGTCGTCATCACCTCAGCCGTCGCGATAAGAGTCTTCGAGGGCACGCAGTCGGTGAGCACCGACGCCCCGCCCAGACCGTCGCAGTCGACGACGGTCACCTCCGCGCCGAGCTGCGCGGCGACGAGCGCCGCCTCATAGCCGCCGGGTCCGCCACCGATGATCACGATCCGAGTCACGTATTCCATTGTCCCGCACCCATCAAAGCGAATCCTTCCGGGGCCCGTATACGCGATTTCGCACGTAATACGCCGTGATCCAGGCGATCCCGTCCGGGGGCGGCATCCGAGGATCCGTACGAGGTTCGGCTGCAGGTTCCGCGCGAACCCTCCTTCGAGACTGCCACCCCAAATGCCGTCCCGCCTCACTCCCGTACCCTCAGAACCATGTCGCTCTACGCCGCGTACGCCGGCAACCTCGACGCGCGGCTGATGTCCCGCCGCGCACCGCACTCGCCGCTGCGCGGCACGGGCTGGCTCGCCGACTGGCGGCTGACCTTCGGCGGTGAGCAGATGGGCTGGGAAGGGGCGCTCGCGACGGTCGTCGAAGCACCGCGCTCCCAGGTCTTCGTCGCCCTCTACGACATCGCCCCGATGGACGAGGACTCGATGGACCGTTGGGAGGGTGTCGGCCTCGACATCTACCGGCGGATGCGGGTCCGGGTCCACACCCTGGACGGCGAGGAACCGGCGTGGATCTACGTCCTGAACGGTTACGAGGGGGGCCTGCCCTCCGCGCGCTATCTCGGCGAGATCGCCGACGCCGCGGAGTCGGCGGGCGCCCCTCACGACTATGTGATGGAACTACGCAAACGACCCTGCTGACCAGGCAGGGCCGAACGGTGGGAAACGATGAGAAATCGGTCTCGTCTAAAACCACAAGGCAACAATCAGAACACCGTCACCAGAGACATCTACGCGCGTAGGCCATTAGCGGTTACCCTCGTCCGCGTGAACGCATCAGTTACTCCGGACATCCAGGCCGACCCGTACACCGCGGCCGACGCCGCCGCCGCCCGCCTGCGCGAGCTCACGGGCGCCGAGACCCACGACGTCGCGCTGGTCATGGGCTCCGGCTGGCTCCCCGCCACCGAGGCGCTCGGCACCCCCGAGGCCGAGTTCCCCGTCACCGAGCTGCCCGGCTTCCCGCCGCCGGCCGTGGCCGGGCACGCGGGCACCATCCGCTCGTACAAGGTCAACGACAAGCGCGTCCTGGTCTTCCTCGGCCGCACGCACTACTACGAGGGCCGTGGCGTCGCCGCCGTCGCCCACGGTGTCCGCACGGCCGTCGCCGCGGGCGCCAAGACCATCGTCCTGACCAACGGCTGCGGTGGCCTCCGCGAGGGCATGCGCCCCGGCCAGCCGGTGCTGATCAGCGACCACATCAACCTCACGGCGACCTCGCCGATCGTCGGCGCGAACTTCGTCGACCTCACCGACCTCTACTCGCCGCGGCTGCGCGCGCTGTGCAAGGAGGTGGACGCGACCCTCGAGGAAGGCGTCTACGTCCAGCTCCCCGGCCCGCACTACGAGACCCCGGCCGAGATCAAGATGGTCCGCACCATCGGTGGCGACCTGGTCGGCATGTCCACCACGCTCGAGGCCATCGCGGCCCGCGAGGCGGGCGCCGAGATCCTCGGCATCTCCCTGGTCACGAACCTGGCCGCGGGCATGACGGGCGAGCCGCTCAACCACGAAGAGGTCCTCCAGGCGGGCCGCGATTCCGCTGCGCGTATGGGGACGCTGCTGGCGAGCGTTCTGGACCGTCTCTGACATTTCGCGTTCCCGCCTTCGGCGGGAGTGGGGGTTCGGGCCGTCGGCCCACAGCGCGGGCCCGGCCATTGGTCGGGCCCGTCCCGCTCCGGTGGGTCGCGGGGCTGCTTCGCTTTACGCCCCGCACCCCGCCTGCGCGTGCCCTTCCAGCCGCCCCTACAGCCCCACAGGTCAGAGCCGGGCACCGGCACCGGGCGGATCTACGGGAGGGGACGGGGTGGGGTGGGCCCGGCAAGGGGCGTAAGGCGTGATTTGCGGGCCCAATCTCAGGGCACCGATGCAACACCGGGTGACGGGCCCGTAAATCATGCAGCCCCGTAGGGCCCGCCCACCCCGGCACCGACCCACCCACCCACCGGGCACGCGCCCCCGGCACCGGCCGCCGCACCCCCAGTTCGTACCCCCTGACCACTCCGGAGGAGAACCCGTGGAGCGAGACCTCATCACGCTGGCCAAGTCGTGGCTGGCCGAGGACCCCGACCCCGACACCCGCGACGAGCTGGCCAAGCTCATCGACGCCGAGGACCTGACCGAGCTGACCGCCCGTTTCGGCGGCACCCTGCAGTTCGGCACCGCCGGTCTCCGCGGTGAGCTCGGCGCCGGGCCGATGCGCATGAACCGCGCCGTCGTCATCCGCGCGGCCGCCGGTCTCGCCGCGTACCTCAAGAAGCAGGGGCACGCGAACGGCGTGGTCGTCATCGGCTACGACGCCCGCCACAAGAGCGCCGACTTCGCCCGCGACACGGCCGCCGTCATGGTCGGCGCGGGCCTGCGCGCCGCGCTGCTGCCGCGTCCGCTGCCCACCCCCGTGCTCGCCTTCGCGATCCGCCACCTCGGCGCGGTCGCCGGCGTCGAGGTGACCGCCAGCCACAACCCGCCGCGCGACAACGGCTACAAGGTCTACCTCGGCGACGGCTCCCAGATCGTGCCGCCCGCCGACGGGGAGATCGCCGCCGAGATCGCCGCGATCGCGAACCTCGACGACGTGCCCCGCCCGAGCGCCGGCTGGGAGACCCTGGGCGACTCCGTGGTGGAGGCCTACCTGGAGCGCACCGACGCCGTCCTGACCCCCGGCTCCCCGCGTGACGTCCGCGTCGTCTACACGCCCATGCACGGCGTCGGCCACGACACCCTGACCGCCGCCTTCGCGCGCGCCGGGTTCCCCGCGCCGACCGTGGTCGCCGAGCAGGCCGAGCCGGACCCCGACTTCCCCACCGTCGCCTTCCCCAACCCGGAGGAGCCGGGCGCGATGGACCTGGCGTTCGCCACCGCCCGCGAGGCGGCGCCGGACATCGTCATCGCCAACGACCCGGACGCGGACCGCTGCGCCGTCGCCGTCCCCGACCGGGACAGCGTCGTCGGCTGGCGCATGCTGCGCGGCGACGAGGTGGGCGCGCTGCTGGCCACGCACCTGGTGCGCAAGGAGGCGACCGGGACGTTCGCCACGACGATCGTCTCGTCCTCGCTGCTCTCCCGGATCGCGGCCGCCGCGCCGGGTGCCGCGTACGAGGAGACGCTCACCGGCTTCAAGTGGCTGGCCCGCGTGGACGGCCTGCGCTACGCCTACGAGGAGGCGCTGGGCTACTGCGTCGACCCCGAGGGCGTCCGCGACAAGGACGGCATCACCGCCGCCCTGCTGATCGCCGAGCTGGCCGCCGGGCTCAAGGCCGCCGGGCGCACACTCACCGACCTCCTGGACGACCTCGCGGTCGAGCACGGTCTGCACGCCACGGACCAGCTGTCGGTGCGCGTCGAGGACCTGTCGCTCATCGCGAACGCCATGCGGCGGCTGCGCGAGCAGCCCCCGACGACCCTCGCCGGGCTCCGGGTCTCCTCGGCGGAGGACCTGTCCGAGGGCACGGAGTCGCTGCCGCCGACCGACGGCCTGCGGTACCACCTGGCGGGTGACGCCTCGGGCGCCGTCTCCGCGGCGCGCGTCATCGTCCGCCCGAGCGGCACCGAGCCCAAGATCAAGTGCTATCTGGAGGTCGTCGTCCCGGTGACCGACGCGAGCGCCCTCACCGCCGCCCGCACCCAGGCCGAAACGGTCCTCGCCGCCATCAAGGCCGACCTGTCCAAGGCCGCCGGTATCTGACGGAACAGGGGTGTTGCGGGACGCAGAGCGAAGCAGTCCCGCAACACCCCTGTGTCCCTAGGCCACAGTCCCCCTAGGCCGCAGTTCCCCTACGCCACAGCTCCCTACGCCACAGCGAAAAGCACCACGAGCAGCACCAGCCCCACCACGGACGGCACGATCAGCTCGAAGGCCCACCGCACCTCCGGCTCCCCCTGCGCCCCCGGACGCGAAGCGTTCCGCTCCGCGAGTTCGCGCAGGTCGTCGATCGCCTGGTCCGCGGGTGCCCGGGTGAAACCGGAGGACGAGGCCGCGACCGAGGCCGACACCGTGCCCGTGACGTCCTCCGAAGCCGCCCGTGCCTGCCGCCGCGCAGCGGACTTGCGCTGGCGGAGCGAGACGGGGATCGCCCACAGCTGGTACTTGGCGCCGCCCGCCAGGACCTCGCTGGAGTAGCCGGCGCGGACGCCGGCCACGCTGGCCCAGGGCAGCGTGATCGTGCGGAAGGGATTGCGCACCCGGAGAGCGTCCTCGCCCGCCCACACCGCGGGGCGCAGGGTGAAGGCGATGACCAGCGGCACTCCGCACAGCAGCGCGGCCAGGGTGAGCCACGGGGTGCGGCCCGCGCCACGTACGATCGCGTCGCCGCCCAGCCAGGCGCCGATCAGAAGCAGCAGCACGCCGCCGCCGATGCCTGCGGCGGAGCGGTAGCACCGCTCGGCGTACCCCTTGTCCGGTGTGTTCTCAGGGGGCCGTGGTGCGGATGAGTCGTCCGGGCTCGTCATGCCGCCGATTGTGCACCACGCTCACAGGGGGCAGTGTGGTGCAGGGGACGCCACCCTGGGGGGTGACACGCGCTACGCGCGTAGATATGCTCATCCGGTGACCATGCCCACTGTTCCCTCAAACGGCAACGAAGCCGCCGAGCGACTGGCGTCGATGGCGGACGTGACCGCCTCCGACGGTGCGCTGCGCCGCTTCCTGCACGGCCTGCCGGGTGTCGACACGGTCGGGCTCGAGGCCCGCGCCGCCATGCTCGGCACCCGCTCGATCAAGACGACGGCGAAGGCTTACGCCATCGACCTGGCGATCTCCATGATCGACCTGACGACGCTCGAGGGCGCGGACACCCCGGGCAAGGTCCGGGCGCTGTGCGCCAAGGGCGTCAACCCCGATCCGATCGACCGCACCACGCCCAAGGTCGCGGCGATCTGCGTCTATCCCGACATGGCGGCCACCGCCGCCGAGGCCCTCAAGGGCTCCGGCGTCAAGGTCGCCTCCGTGGCCACCGCCTTCCCGGCCGGCCGTGCCGCGCTGCCGGTGAAGCTGGCCGACACCCGGGACGCCGTCGCCGCGGGCGCGGACGAGATCGACATGGTGATCGACCGGGGCGCGTTCCTCTCGGGGCACTACCTCTCGGTGTTCGAGGAGATCAAGGCCGTCAAGGACGCCTGCCGCCGGGAGGACGGCAGCGCCGCCCGGCTGAAGGTCATCTTCGAGACCGGCGAGCTGTCGACGTACGACAACATCCGCCGCGCCTCCTGGCTCGGGATGCTGGCCGGCGCCGACTTCATCAAGACGTCGACCGGCAAGGTCGCGGTGAACGCCACTCCGGCGAACACCCTGCTGATGCTGGAGGCGGTCCGCGACTTCCGCGCCACCACGGGCGTCCAGGTGGGCGTGAAGCCGGCCGGCGGCATCCGCACCACGAAGGACGCGCTGAAGTTCCTGGTCCTCGTCAACGAGACCGTCGGTGAGGAGTGGCTGACCAACACCTGGTTCCGCTTCGGCGCCTCCAGCCTCCTCAACGACCTGCTGATGCAGCGCCAGAAGCTGAGCACCGGGCGCTACTCCGGTCCCGACTACGTGACGGTGGACTGATCATGGCCTTTGAATACGCACCCGCGCCGGAGTCGCGCGCGGTCGTCGACATCGCCCCGTCCTACGGGCTGTTCATCGACGGCGAGTTCCGCGACGCCTCGGACGGCAAGGTCTTCAAGACCCTCTCCCCCTCCTCCGAGGAGGTCCTCTCCGAGGTCGCGCAGGGCTCGGCCGAGGACGTGGACGCGGCGGTCAAGGCCGCCCGCAAGGCGTTCGAGAAGTGGTCGGCGCTGCCGGGCGCCGAGCGCGCCAAGTACCTCTTCCGGATCGCCCGGATCATCCAGGAGCGCTCGCGCGAGCTGGCCGTCCTGGAGACCCTGGACAACGGCAAGCCGATCCGCGAGACGCGCGACGCCGACCTGCCGCTGGTCGCCGCGCACTTCTTCTACTACGCGGGCTGGGCCGACAAGCTCGACCACGCCGGCTACGGCCCGAACCCGAAGGCGCTGGGCGTCGCGGGCCAGGTCATCCCGTGGAACTTCCCGCTGCTGATGCTGGCCTGGAAGATCGCCCCGGCGCTCGCCACGGGCAACACGGTCGTCCTCAAGCCGGCCGAGACCACCCCGCTGTCGGCGCTGTTCTTCGCGGACATCTGCCGCCAGGCCGGTCTTCCCAAGGGCGTCGTCAACATCGTCACCGGTGACGGCTCCACGGGTGCCGCGCTGGTCGAGCACCCGGGCGTCGACAAGGTCGCCTTCACCGGCTCCACCGCCGTCGGCAAGGCCATCGCGCGCAGCGTCGCCGGTACGGACAAGAAGCTGACCCTGGAGCTGGGCGGCAAGGGCGCGAACATCGTCTTCGACGACGCGCCCATCGACCAGGCCGTCGAGGGCATCGTCAACGGCATCTTCTTCAACCAGGGCCAGGTCTGCTGCGCGGGCTCGCGGCTGCTGGTCCAGGAGTCGATCCAGGACGAGCTGCTGGACGCGCTCAAGCGCCGGCTGTCCACGCTGCGCCTCGGCGACCCGCTGGACAAGAACACCGACATCGGTGCGATCAACTCCGCCGAGCAGCTGGCCCGGATCAAGGCCCTCGCCGACAGCGGCGAGGCCGAGGGCGCCGAGCGCTGGGCCCCGGCCTGCGAGCTGCCCTCCGCGGGCTACTGGTTCGCCCCGACGCTCTTCCTGAACGTCACCCAGGCGCACCGCATCGCCCGCGAGGAGATCTTCGGCCCGGTCCTGTCGGTGCTGACCTTCCGCACCCCGGCCGAGGCCGTCGCGAAGGCCAACAACTCGCAGTACGGGCTGTCGGCGGGCATCTGGACCGAGAAGGGTTCGCGGATCCTGTCGGTGGCGAACAGCCTGCGCGCGGGCGTCGTCTGGGCCAATACGTTCAACAAGTTCGACCCGACCTCGCCCTTCGGCGGCTACAAGGAGTCGGGCTTCGGCCGCGAGGGCGGCCGTCACGGTCTGGAGGCGTACCTCGATGTCTGAGCGCTTGAGCGTTTTCAAGACCTACAAGCTGTTCGTCGGGGGCAAGTTCCCCCGGTCCGAGAGCGGACGGGTGTACGAGGTGACGGACCCCAAGGGCAAGTGGCTCGCCAACGCCCCGCTGTCGTCCCGCAAGGACGCGCGTGACGCGGTCGTCGCGGCGCGCAAGGCGTTCGGCGGCTGGGCGGGCGCGACCGCGTACAACCGCGGCCAGATCCTCTACCGCGTCGCCGAGATGCTGGAGGGCCGCCGCGACCAGTTCGTCGCGGAGGTCGCCGACGCCGAGGGGCTCTCGAAGTCCAAGGCGGCGGCCCAGGTGGACGCGGCGATCGACCGCTGGGTCTGGTACGCGGGCTGGACCGACAAGATCGCGCAGATCGTCGGTGGCGCGAACCCGGTCGCTGGTCCGTACTTCAACCTCTCGACGCCGGAGCCGACCGGTGTGGTGGCCGTCCTGGCCCCGCAGGAGTCCTCCTTCCTCGGCCTGGTGTCGGTGATCGCCCCGGCGATCGCGGTCGGCAACACGGTCGTGGTCGTCGCCTCCGAGAAGGCCCCGCTCCCGGCGCTGTCGCTGGGTGAGGTGCTCGCCACCTCCGACGTGCCCGGCGGTGTGGTCAACATCCTGTCCGGCAGGACCGCGGAGATCGCCCCGTCCCTCGCCGCGCACCAGGACGTCAACGCGATCGACCTGGCCGGTGCCGACGCGGAGCTGTCGAAGGCGCTCCAGATCGCCGCGGCCGACAACCTCAAGCGCGTTCTCCGTCCACAGGCTGTGGACTGGTCCGCCGACCCCGGCACCGACCGGATGACGGCGTTCCTGGAGACCAAGACGGTCTGGCACCCGACCGGTTCGCTCGGCGCGGGCGGCTCGGCCTACTAGCCGACGGCACCAGGACATACGACGGCGGCGGCTCCCCGGACCGGGAGCCGCCGCCGTCGCGCACGCGCGGCCATTTCTGACGGCCGTCGGCCGGCCGTCAGCCGGGCAGGAATTGCGCCGCGTAGCTCAGCAGCGGCAGTTGCTCCAGGGCGCCGCCCTGGGAGAGCGGCGCGGTGACGATCGCAGTGCTCACGGGCTGGAAGTCGGCGACCTGGGTGCCGACCGCGTTGTTCGTCGGGTCGCTGCCCGTGCCGGCGAGCGGGTTGAGCCGCAGCACCTTCAGCGGGCCGAGAGCGCCCGCGGAGGAGTGGTACAGCGACTGGCCGAGGGCCGTCCCGGCCGACTCCGCCGAGATCTCGCCGAGCGAGACGCCGACCGGCTGGGCCTTGTCCTTGGCCGGTGCGGCGCTCGCGATCGCCGCACCGCCCGCGACGATCGCAGCTCCCGCCGATACGGACACCCCGACGCGCACGAGGCCGCGCGGGAGCCCCGGACGGGGAGACTTGGAGCGTGCGTGTCGTGCGTGCGAGGCCATGGCCACCTGCCGGGTCGGAGATGTCGGAGGACGACAACGCAACGTAGTGGAATGGTGACGTTCCGCGCACGCTGCGACCCGGGGGGCTCCCCCATGTGGCCCAATGCCTCACACTGGTGTCCCGTGACTCCCCACCTGACTCCCGCGCGCGTCATCCTGCTGACCGGACCCTCTGGTTCCGGAAAGTCGTCCCTCGCGGCCCGCACCGGGCTGCCCGTGCTCAACCTCGACGACTTCTACAAGGAAGGCGACGACCCGACCCTGCCGCCGCTCGCGGACGGGTCCGGCGCCGACTGGGACTCGCCGCTGTCGTGGGACGCGGAGGCGGCCGTCGCCGCGATCGACGCGCTGTGCCGCACGGCCCGTACGCCGGTGCCGCTGTACGACATCTCCACCAGCTCGCGGACCGGGCAGAGCACGCTGGATATCGGGCGCACCTCGCTGTTCATCGCGGAGGGCATCTTCGCCGCGGACATCATCGAGCGCTGCCGGGAGCTGGGCGTCCTCGCCGACGCGCTGTGCCTGCGGGGCAGCCCCTCGACGACCTTCCGCCGCCGGCTGGTGCGCGATCTGCGGGAGGCCCGTAAGCCCGTCCTGTACCTGGTGCGCCGCGGCCTGCGGCTGATGCGCGCCGAGCGCGGCATCGTGGCCCGGCAGACGGCACTCGGCGCGCACGCCTGCGACAAGGACGCGGCCATGGGCCGGATAGCCGCCGCGGCCGCCGGCCGCCGGGAGACATGCGCGCCCGAGGCGGACCCGGTACGGGTGGCCTAGGCGGCCTGCGCGGGCCCGCTGACGCGGGACGACGAAACGGCGAGAGCGGGCAGGACAGACCCCCCGGCTGTCCGCCCGCTCTCTCCCCCGTGGTTCCCCCGTTGGTCCCCGGCCCCCGGCTGCGAGCCGTCGTTGCCGCCTGCGGCGGCGAGCGCCCTGCGGGCGCGTCCTCAAGCGCCGGACGGGCTTGATTCGGCTGAGCTCAACCACAACCAGCCCGTCCGGCGATTGAGGACACCGCCGCGCAGCGGTGGTGCGTCCCCATGAACCGCCGGCCAGGCCTAGGCCACCAGCTCGCCGAAGGACTCGACGGCGCCACGGCCCGAGCCGATGACCTCGTCCTCGCGCAGCCGGCGCAGCGAGCGCCAGATGCTGCTCTTGACCGTGCCGACGCTGATGTCCAGGATGTCGGCGATCTCCGGGTCGGTGCGGCCTTCGTAGTAGCGCAGCACCAGCATCGTGCGCTGGAGTTCGGGCAGCCGGGCCAGCGCCTGCCAGAGCACGGCGCGCAGTTCGGTGCCGCGCATCGCGTCCTGGTCGCCCACCGTCTCCGGCAGCTCCTCCGTCGGGTACTCGTTGAGCTTGCGCCGACGCCAGGCGCTGATGTGCAGATTGGTCATGGTGCGGCGCAGATAGCCGCCCACCGCCGCCTTGTCGGCGATCCGGTCCCAGGCCCGGTAGGTGGAGAACAGCGCGCTCTGGAGCAGGTCCTCCGCCTCGAAGCGGTCACCGGTCAGGTGGTAAGCGGTCGCGTACAGGGAGGCCCGGCGCTCCTGGACGTAGGCGGTGAACTCCGCCTCCGACCGGGACTCAGCCTTGCGTTCCCCCGAACCCCCGGGCTTTTCCCCCGTGCCCCGGGCGGCCTCCCCGTACACGCTCGCGTCGATGGCCGCCAGGTACATGGCCTGTGACCGTCCACGTCCGGTGCCGCGGGCGCACCCCCGTCCGCCCACGGCACCGGACTTCTCCGAACCCCGCCCGGCGTCGTGCAGGCGCGTGCGAATGACTGCGCTGGTCGTAGTGCTGTGCAGTGTGTTCATCTCGCGCCCCCCGTCGGTGGAGCCAGCTCGGTCCGATTGCGTCCGAGCCCTGGTACCGCTCGGTGAAACCAAAGCCTGCCGGGCCAGTTTCATCGCGCTGTCCCCCGACTGTCACAGCCCTGCAACAGGGCACGGAGCACTCCGGACACCCTTCGGCCGCACTCCGGACGACGCCGTCTGTCGAACTGAGGGCCACTCTTAGGCCAGAATGACCACCGTGCCTTTCCTGTTGCTGATCGAGGACGACGACGCCATCCGCACGGCCCTCGAGTTCTCCCTGTCCCGCCAAGGTCACCGAGTGGTGACCGCGGCGACCGGCGAGGACGGCCTGAAGCTGCTGCGCGAGCAGCGGCCGGATCTGATCGTGCTGGACGTCATGCTGCCCGGGATCGACGGTTTCGAGGTCTGCCGCCGGATCCGGCGCACCGACCAGCTGCCGATCATTCTGCTGACCGCGCGCAACGACGACATCGACGTCGTGGTCGGCCTGGAGTCCGGGGCGGACGACTACGTGGTCAAGCCCGTGCAGGGCCGGGTGCTCGACGCCCGGATCCGCGCGGTGCTGCGCCGCGGCGAGCGGGAGTCCAACGACTCGGCGTCGTTCGGCTCGCTGGTCATCGACCGCTCCGCGATGACCGTCACCAAGAACGGCGAAGATCTGCAACTCACCCCGACCGAACTGCGGCTGCTGCTGGAGCTCAGCCGGCGGCCGGGGCAGGCGCTGTCCCGGCAGCAGCTGCTGCGGCTGGTCTGGGAGCACGACTACCTCGGCGACTCGCGGCTGGTGGACGCCTGTGTGCAGCGGCTGCGCGCCAAGGTCGAGGACGTTCCGTCCTCCCCCACCCTGATCCGTACGGTCCGCGGGGTCGGCTACCGCCTGGACACCCCGCAGTGATCATTTCGGACCGCCACAACAGCACAGAGAGCGCACCGTGAATCAAGAGCCCGGTCGGGTACGGGGCTGGGCGGCGGCGAAGCGGGTCGTGCAGCTCAGCATGCGATGGGTGAGCCTCCGGCTGCGGCTGATGCTCGTCTTCGCGCTGGTCGCGCTGGCCGCGGCGGTGTCCGCGTCCGCCATCGCGTACTGGCTCAACCGCGACGCGGTCCTCACCCGCACCCAGAACGCCGCCCTCGACGACTTCCGCAAATCCCTCCAGGACAACACGGGTTCGCTGCCGCTGACCCCGACCTGCCCCGAGCTGCAGGAGGCCGCGGACCGGATGGCCGCCACCTCGCAGAAGTACGAGGTGCTGCTGATCGACAAGGTCACCGGCGGCGGCAGTTGCGCGGCGCCCTCGGACCGGGACCTGTTCACGCTCGAGGTCGTGCCCGAGTCGCTGCGCAAGGCCGTGAACCGCGAGCGGCCGGTCACCGACTCGAACCGCTACCCGTACCACCTGTACTGGCAGCGGATCACGCTCGACGGCAAGCCCTATCTCGTCGGCGGCGCCAAGGTGATCGGCGGCGGGCCGACCGGCTATCTGCTGAAGTCCCTGGACAACGAGCGGGCGGACCTCAATTCCCTCGCCTGGTCCCTGGGCATCGCCACCGGCCTGGCCCTGATCGGCTCGGCCCTGCTCGCCCAGGCCGCCGCCTCGACGGTGCTGCGGCCCGTGCAGCGGCTCGGTGACGCGGCGCGGCGGCTCGGCGAGGGCAAGCTCGACACCCGGCTCCAGGTGTCGGGCACGGACGAGCTGGCGGATCTGTCGCGGACGTTCAACAGGGCGGCGGAGTCGCTGGAGAAGCGCGTCGAGGAGCTGAGCGCCCGGGAGGCCGCGAGCCGGCGCTTCGTCGCCGACATGTCGCACGAGCTGCGGACCCCGCTCACGGCGATCACCGCGGTGACGGAGGTGCTGGAGGACGAGGCGGAGAACCTCGACCCGATGATCGCTCCGGCGGTGCAGCTCGTGGTGAGCGAGACCAGGCGGCTGAACGATCTGGTGGAGAATCTGATGGAGGTCACCCGCTTCGACGCGGGCACCGCCCGGCTGGTGCTGGACGACGTGGACGTCGCCGACCAGGTCACCGCCTGCATCGACGCCCGTGCCTGGCTGGACGCGGTCGAGCTGGACGCCGAGCGCGGCATCATGGCGCTGCTCGACCCGCGCCGCCTCGACGTGATCCTCGCCAACCTCATCGGCAACGCCCTCAAGCACGGCGGCTCGCCCGTACGAGTGGCCGTGCGGACCGCGGACGACTCCCTGGTGATCGAGGTGCGCGACCACGGCCCCGGCATCCCCGAGGACGTCCTGCCGCACGTCTTCGACCGCTTCTACAAGGCGAGCGCCTCCCGCCCCCGCTCCGAGGGCAGCGGTCTGGGGCTGTCGATCGCCCTGGAGAACGCCCATATCCACGGCGGCGAGATCACCGCCGCCAACTCGCCCGACGGCGGTGCGGTCTTCACCCTCACCCTCCCCCGGGGCACGGCCACGGAGAGTGAGCCGGACGACGGGGACGGGAGCGGGGCGGACGGCGACGGGGACGGCTCGTCGCCGGGTACGGCTGAGGGGAACGCACGATGAGGACCGTGACCGCGAGGACCGCGGCCCGGGCACTCGCGCTGGTGCTCGGGGCGGGCGCCCTGGCCGGGTGCGGGATCCGGGGCACGGCCGTGCCGGTGGACGCCGGCAGCGCGCCCTCCCGGGCGACGTGTGTCGTGCGCTCCGGCGCGCAGAGCCTGCCGCCCGCGGGCAGCGTCGCGATGTCCGTGCAGCTCGTGTGCGGCTCGCAGCTGCTGCCGGTGTCCCGGGTCATGCCGCTGCCCGATAAGACGCCCGAGGACGCCCTGACGATCGCCCAGGCGCTCCTGGAGGAGCTGCGGCGGGCGCCCTCGTCCACGGAGGCCGCCGCCGGGTTCTCCACGGACGTCCCGCTGCGGCTGTCCGTCAGCGGGCCGCGCAAGGACGATCCGGCCGGGACGCTGCGGCTGAGCCGCGCCCCGGAGGAGCTGCCGCCGCTCGCGGTGGCGCAGCTCGTGTGCACATTCACGAGCACCGCCGCGACGGGCAGCAAGGCCGCGGTCGTCCTCGGCGGGCCGGGCGACGAGGCGCCCAAGCGCTTCGCCTGCACCGACGAGGTCCGGACCCGCCCGGAGACCGTGCGGGGCACCGCCGTCTGACGGGGCGCGGCGGCGTAGCGCCAGGGCGTTGACGCTCTGTTGCGGACCGGCGGAACCGCGCGGGGCGCGCGCCGCGTCCTGTGGGGCGTGCAGGGTCATGGTTACGGCGGTACGACCGCCCTCCGATACCGCTACCGCGTCGCGGGCTGCGTCCTTCTGGCCGTCCACCTCCTCGTCGTCGGCTGGCTGGCCCTGCGCCCGCTGACCGCGCCGTGGGTGACCGCCGCGCAGGTCGAGCCGCTGGCCACCATCCGCGCCGACCTGGCGCTGGCGCCGTGGGACGCGGCCCGGGCGATCGGCGCGATGGTGCTGACGTTCGCGCCGCTGGGCGTGCTGCTGCCGTGGGCCCGCGGCCGGCTGGCGGTGTCGTCGCTGGGCTCGCTGACCCGCACGGTGTTCACCAGCGCGATGATCGCGCTGGTGCTCCAGGTGGTGCAGAGCGGCGTGGTGGGCCAGGTGCTGAACGCGGACGCGTTGTTGCTGAACGTGACGGGGGTGGCCCTCGCGCATCTGGCGGTGGTCCCGGCCGTCCGGGCCCGGCTCCGTCGCGGGGGTGAGGTGCGGCCCCGCAAAGCCCTCCGCCGGGATGAGGTGACTCAGGGTATGACCCCGACGATCCCCAGGGTCGGTATCGCCCCTTAGAGTGACGCTTTGCCCGGGGCGCGGTCGTAGCGTGGAGTCATCAGGGAAACCCCCGCGGCCGCCGCTTCACCAGCGCGTCGCCGCACCGACGACGAGGAGTCGCCACCATGTCCGCTCCGCTGGTCCGCCCCCGGAACAACAGGATGATCGCCGGTGTCTGCGCGGGTCTGGCCCAGCGCTTCGGCGTCTCCCGTACGACGATGCGGGTGATCTTCCTGGTCTCGTGCCTGCTGCCCGGCCCCCAGTTCGTGCTGTATCTGGCGCTGTGGCTGCTGCTGCCGAGCGAGAAGGCACACAGCGAGGCCACCGCCTGGTGACCTACGGGCTGTTTTTTGGACCGTCGGCTACGGCCCTCCGTGCCGCCTGCGGCGGCGGGCGCCCTGCGGGCGCGTCCGCAAACGCCGGACAGGCTGATTTCGGCTGAGCTCAGCCCATGCCGGCCGCTGGGGCACCTGCCGGACATCCCGCAGCGCCCTCACGCGCACGGCGGGCCGCGCACCCCTTACGGGTGCGCGGCCCGCTCGTCGCGTGGGTACGGCGTCAGCCGGTGAGGCCGCCGACCGGGAGGCCCTTGGTGGGCAGCTTGCCGGCGAGGGCGCCGGGCTGCAGGCCGCCGAGCAGACCGCCGTTGCCCTTGGTGTCGGTCGGCAGGAGGTGGGGGGCCGCCGCGGTGTCGACGGCCTTGGCGGCGCTCGTCACGACGCCGGTGGCGATGGCCCGGTTCACGGCGGAGACGACCGGTCCCCCGGCCGGGGCCAGGTTGGCGACCTGCTCTACGGGGAGGCCCGCCATGGTGCCCTGGGCGGTGGTGCTGACCGACTCGAGAGTTCCGGCGGTACCGGCCGCGGAGGCGGTGCCCGACGCCGTGACGGCGAAGGCGGCACCGACGGCGGCGACGCCGAGCGTCTTGATGGTTCCCTGCTTCATCAGAAATCTGTCCTCGTGACGGGGGGATTTTGAGCGGCACTGCAACCTAGTCACGAGTCCGGGGAGCCCGCAAACAATGACACGGCCGGGACATTGAAGTCCCGGCCGTTTTCACTGTATTCGACGCTGATGGACCGTCAGCCCTCGGTGGAGCCGGAATTGCTGGTCACAGCGGTCGCGGCGGCCGTCTGGCGGAACAGCCACTCCGACCGCAGCTCCGCATAACCCGGCTTGATCACGTCATTGATCATGGCCAGACGTTCATCGAATGGGATGAACGCGGACTTCATTGCGTTGACGGTGAACCACTGCATGTCGTCGAGGGAATAGCCGAACGCCTTGACCAGGTGCTCGAATTCGACACTCATGCTCGTGCCGCTCATCAGACGATTATCCGTATTCACCGTCAGACGGAAATGCAACTTCCGCAGAAGGCCGATCGGATGGTCCTCGTACGAGCTCGCGGCGGCGGTCTGGAGGTTCGACGTCGGGCACATCTCCAGCGGAATGCGCTTGTCCCGGACGTAGGAGGCCAGCCGACCGAGCGTGACCGTGCCGTCCTCGGCGACCTGGATGTCGTCGATGATGCGCACGCCGTGGCCGAGCCGGTCGGCGCCGCACCACTGGAGCGCCTGCCAGATGGACGGCAGGCCGAAGGCCTCGCCCGCGTGGATCGTGAAGTGGTTGTTCTCGCGCTTGAGGTACTCGAACGCGTCCAGGTGGCGGGTGGGCGGGAAGCCCGCCTCCGCGCCCGCGATGTCGAAGCCGGCCACGCCGCTGTCGCGGTAGCGGTTGGCGAGTTCGGCGATCTCCAGCGCACGGGCGGCGTGCCGCATGGCGGTGAGCAGCGCGCCGACGCGGATGCGGTGACCATTGGCCTTGGCCCGGCGCTCGCCCTCGCGGAAGCCCTCGTTCACGGCCTCGACGACCTCTTCGAGGGTGAGCCCGCGCTCCAGGTGCTGCTCGGGGGCGTAGCGCACCTCGGCGTAGACGACGCCGTCCTCGGCCAGGTCCTCGGCGCACTCGGCGGCCACCCGGAACAGGGCCTCGCGGGTCTGCATGACGGCACAGGTGTGCGCGAACGTCTCCAGATAGCGCTCCAGCGAACCGGAGTCGGCCGCCTCCCGGAACCAGACGCCCAGCTTGTCCGGGTCGGTCTCGGGGAGGTTGGCGTAGCCGATCTCGCGAGCGAGATCGACGACGGTGCCGGGGCGCAGGCCGCCGTCCAGGTGGTCGTGGAGCAGCACCTTGGGCGCGCGCCGGATCTGATCGGGGGTGGGCTGTGAGGTGGTCTCGCTCGTCATCTCGGCACTCTAGCCCCTACGCGCGTAGATGGCGGCGAACGATACGGAACGGTGACCCGTCGGCGGGGTGGACACCACCGGGCCTTCTGCCATCGTTTCTGCCATGGCTCAGCAAGCGTTGCCGCAGCGGGACCCGGAGAGAACGGTCCGCCTCGGAAAACCGCTCGGTGCCGGGCACACCGTGCACGGTGTGGCCCTGTTGCTCCCCGGCGGCCGGGCCGCCGGGACCCGGCGCCCCTCCCTCCTGGCGCTCGCCGCGCAGCGCCCACTGGCTCGCCGGCTGACCCGTGCGGGTGAGACCGAAGGACTGGTCACCCATGTCGTCCGCTACCGCTACCGCGGCTGGAACGGCACCGCGGCCCACCCGGTGCGGGACGCGGAGTGGGCCGTGGACGAGGTCGTCCGGCGCTACGGCGATGTGCCGGTCGTCCTGATCGGTACGGGCATGGGGGCGCGCGCGGCGCTGAGCGCCGCCGGGCACAAGGCGGTGACCTCGGTACTGGCGCTCTCGCCCTGGCTGCCGGAGCCCGAGGCGGTCATCGACCCCGATCCCGTCCGGCAGCTCGCCGGCCGCACGGTGCTGCTCGTGCACGGCACCGACGACGAGCGCACCGACCCCGACCTCTCCTACCGGCTCGCCGAGCGGGCCAAGAAGGTCAACCGCGACACCTGCCGGTTCGAGGTCCACTCCGACGGTCACGACCTGCGGCAGCACCGGTCCGAAGTGCTGGCGCTCGCGGCGGACTTCGTACGGGGTTCGCTGTTCGGGCACCACTACGCCCGGCCGCTGGCGGACGCGCTGGCGGCGCCGCCGCCGCTGGGCCTGCGCATGCCGTTGGCCTGCGGCTTCGGGGAGTCGTTGGGGCACTGAGTGCCGTGGGTCCGCAAAGGCCGGGCGGGCTGCTGTCTCCTACGTCCTCAAGCGCCGGACGGGCTGGTGTGCTGTGTCCTCAAACGCCGGACGGGCTGGATTTCCAGCCCGTCCGGGGCGGAGCCCCGAAGGCCGTCAGCCGTGCAGCAACTGCCCGCGCCGGGACAGCAGGAACTTCTTGAAGGCCGCCACGGGCGGGGTGTCGGGATGTCCGTCGAGCCAGGCCACACCGATCTCGCGGAAAGCGCGCGGGGCGGTGACGGTCAGCTCGACGACCCCGGGGCGGGGGACGGCCGGGGGTGGCAGCAGCGCGACGCCGAGGCCCGCGGCCACCAGGCCGCGGAGCGTCTCGGCCTCCTCGCCCTCGAAGGCGACCTTCGGGGTGAAGCCCGCCTCGGCGCAGACCGCGTCGGTGATGCGGCGCAGCCCGTAGCCCGGTTCGAGGGTGACGAAGAGTTCGGCGGCGGCCTCGGCGAGCCGGACGCGCTTACGGGCGGCCAGCGGATGGTCCTCGGGGACGACGAGCCGGAGCTTCTGCTCGTCCAGGCGGCGGGCGACCAGGTCGGGGGCATCGGGCACGGGCGAGGTCAGACACAGGTCGAGGTCGCCGGTGCGCAGACGTTCGAGCATGGCCTCGCCGTAGTTCTGCACGAGCTGGAACCGTACGCGCGGGTGATCGACGCGGAAGGCGCGGATGAGCCCGGGGACGGTCTCGGGGCCGAGGGTGTGCAGAAATCCGAAGGCGACCTTGCCGGCCGCCGGATCGGCATCGGCCCGTACGGACTCGGCGGCGCGGTCGACCTCCGACAGGGCGCGCTCGACGGAGACGAGGAAGGCGCGGCCGGCGGCGGTGAGCGAGACGGTGCGGCCGTGACGGGCGAACAGCGCGACACCCAGGTCGTGTTCGAGCCGGGCCATCGCACGGCTGAGGGTGGACTGCGGCATGGCGAGCTGCTGCGCGGCCCGGGTGACGTGCTCGTGGCGGGCGACGGCCACGAATTGGGCGAGGCGCGGGGTGAGGGTGACCGCCCAGGAATCCACCTCGATGTCAGGTGTGTCGGGTGTTACCGGGATGTCAAAATTCTTGGTAACTCCCGTGTTGCCACTTGGTGACAGAGCCCTGGCTGACCTGCGCTGATGCTGCATGGGAACGATTATCGCGATTTTGTGCATTGGACGCATGAGCGGTGCATGCATACGGTCGGTACATGCCTCCTGCGGATACCGGGGCATCCGACGTGATCACGCGTCCGGATGCCTCTGCCTCGTCGTCCCCGACTCCTGTCTCTCCCTCCTCGCCCTGCGACACCAAGCTGGCCCCCGGCGGGCCCGGCTACCGCCGGATGAGCTTCGCGCTCTTCGCCGCCGGTGTCGCCACCTTCGCGCTCCTCTACTCCACGCAGGCCCTCCTGCCGGCGATCTCCGCCGACCTCGGGGTGACGCCGGATCAGGCGAGCTGGACCGTGTCCGCCGCGACGGGCGCGCTCGCCGTCGCCGTCGTCCCGCTGAGCGCACTCTCCGAGCGCTTCGGGCGCCGCGCGATGATGACGGCCGCGCTCTGTGTGGCCGCGCTCGTGTCGCTGCTCGTGCCGTTCGCCCCGGACCTCGGCTGGCTGATCGCGCTGCGCGCCGTGCAGGGCGTGGCGCTGGCCGGTCTGCCCGCCTCGGCGATGGCGTTCCTGGCGGAGGAGGTGCGCCCGAAGGCACTGGTCGGCGCGATCGGGCTGTTCGTCGCGGGCAACGCGATCGGGGGCATGTCCGGACGGATCGTCACCGGCTGGGTGGCCCAGGCCTGGGGCTGGCGGGCCGGGCTCGCCGCGGTCGGGCTGATGGCCATGGTGTGCGCGGTCGTCTTCCGGCTGCTGATCCCGAAGGCCCGGCACTTCACCCCGGCCACCGTCTCGCCGCGGGCCCTGGCCCGTACGGTCGGCGGTCATCTCTCCGACCCGCTGCTGCGCCGGCTGTACGCGATCGGCGCGCTGTTCATGACCGTCTTCGGCGCGGTCTACACGGTCATCGGCTACCGCCTGGTCGAGGCGCCGTTCTCGCTGCCGCAGGGTGTCGTCGGTTCGATCTTCCTGGTCTATCTGGTCGGTACCGTCTCCTCGGCGGCGGCCGGAAAGCTCGTCGGCCGGCTGGGCCGGCGGGGCGCGCTGTATCTGGCGGTGGGCACGACGACGGCCGGCCTGCTGCTGTCCCTGACCGAGTCGCTGGGGGCCGTACTGCTCGGCCTGGTCCTCATCACGGCGGGTTTCTTCGCGGGCCACGCGGTGGCCTCGTCCTCGGTGAGCCGCGCGGCCAAGACCGGCCGGGCGCAGGCGTCGGCGCTCTATCAGACGGCGTACTACCTGGGCAGCTCGCTGGGCGGCACGGTGGGGGCACTCGCCTACAACTGGGGCGGCTGGGACGGCACGGTGGTGCTGGGTCTGGTGGCCATGGTGAGCGCGGCGTCCATCACCCTCTACGCCACGCGTAAGGCTCTCGCCGAGCAGCGGGTGATCGTGGCGGCCCGCCGCTGAGGCCCCGCCAAACGCCGGACGGGCTGCGAAAGCAGCCCGTCCGGCGTTTGAGGACGCGCCCGCAGGGCGCCCGCCGCCGCAGGCGGCCAGACGGCCTGTATGCGGCGACGAGAACACCCGTACGGGAAAACCGCGTCAGCTGATGCGGTCCAGCACGATCGGGTTCGCGGTGAACTCCGTGCCGGCCGGGGCGTAGTCCGCGGCGCCTTCCAGGGCCTGGAGGGCGTAGTCGAACTTCTCCGGCGTGTCGGTGTGCAGGGTCATCAGCGGCTGGCCCGCCGTGACCGTGTCGCCCGGCTTGGCGTGCAGCTCGATGCCCGCGCCGAACTGGACCGGGTCCTCCTTGCGCGCGCGGCCGGCGCCCAGGCGCCAGGCGGAGACGCCGACGGCGTAGGCGTCGAGCTTGGTGAGGATGCCGGACTCGGCGGCCGTCACGACGTGCTGCTCGCGGGCGACCGGCAGGGCCGCGTCCGGGTCGCCGCCCTGCGCGATGATCATGCGGCGCCAGTGGTCCATCGCGGAGCCGTCCGCGAGGGCCTTGGCCGGGTCGGCGTCGGGCAGACCGGCCGCGACGAGCATCTCGCGGGCCAGCGCGATGGTCAGCTCGACGACATCGGCCGGGCCGCCGCCCGCGAGGACCTCGACGGACTCGCGGACCTCGAGGGCGTTGCCCGCGGTCAGGCCGAGCGGGGTCGACATGTCGGTGAGCAGCGCGACGGTCTTCACGCCGTGGTCCGTGCCCAGGCCGACCATGGTGGAGGCCAGCTCACGGGCGTCGGCGAGGTTCTTCATGAAGGCGCCGGAGCCGACCTTGACGTCCAGGACGAGCGAGCCCGTACCCTCGGCGATCTTCTTCGACATGATGGACGAGGCGATCAGCGGGATGGCCTCGACCGTGCCGGTCACGTCGCGCAGCGCGTAGAGCTTCTTGTCGGCGGGGGCCAGGCCGTCGCCCGCCGCGCAGATGACGGAGCCGACGTTGCGCAGGACGTCCATCATCTCGTCGTTGGAGAGCAGCGCGCGCCAGCCGGGGATGGACTCCAGCTTGTCGAGCGTGCCACCGGTGTGGCCGAGGCCGCGGCCGGAGAGCTGCGGCACGGCCGCGCCGCAGGCGGCGACGAGCGGGGCCAGCGGCAGGGTGATCTTGTCGCCGACGCCGCCGGTGGAGTGCTTGTCGGAGGTCGGGACGGGCAGCGAGGAGAAGTCCATGCGCTCGCCCGACTTGATCATCGCGGCGGTCCAGCGGGCGATCTCCGCGCGGTCCATGCCGTTGAGCAGGATCGCCATCGCGAGCGAGGACATCTGCTCGTCGGCGACCTCGCCGCGGGTGTACGCGTCGATGACCCAGTCGATCTGCGCGTCGGTCAGTCGGCCGCGGTCACGCTTGGTGCGGATAACGGAAATGGCGTCCATCAGCACATTTTCCTTAAGGTTCGTGCGTCCTCAGTCTTCCCGGGGCCGGAAAGTGACCCGGAGGGGCTGAACATCAGCCCCTCCGGCGCTTGAGGACATCTTTATCGATTCAGGTCGGCGGGCCCAAACGCGTCCGGCAGCAGCTCCGCCAGCGGGCGGACCCCCTTGGCGGTGTCCACGGCCAGCTCCGGGCCGCCGTGCTCCCACAGGAGCTGACGGCAGCGGCCGCACGGCATGAGGATGTTGCCGTGCCGGTCGCAGCAGGTGAACGCGGTGAGCCGGCCGCCGCCCGAGGAAATGAGAGCGGAGATCATGCCGCACTCGGCGCAGAGGGTCACGCCGTAGGCGGCGTTCTCCACATTGCAGCCGGTGACGGTGCGCCCGTCGTCGACGAGGGCCGCCGAGCCGACGGGGAAACCGGAGTACGGGGCGTAGGCCCGGGACATCGCGTCCCGGGCCTGCGTCCGCAGGTTCTCCCAGTCGATGGGAGAGGTCACTTTCCTTCGCCCTTCCGATAGGGCTTGCCATTGGCCTTCGGCATCCGCAGACGTTGCGCGGAGAAGGACAGTACGAGCAGCGTCGCGACGTACGGGGTGGCGTCGACGAGCTCCAGCGGCACGGTCTTGGTCATCGTGTACCAGACGATGAGCGCCACACCGAAGGCCGCGCTGACGATCGCGGGCCGGGTCTTGCCGGCCCGCAGCCGCCAGGCGGCGAAGCCGATCAGCAGCACCGCGACGAGCAGCAGCAGCGCGTGGACGGTCGGGCCGCCGGAGCGCAGCTGGAGGCTGTCCATGAAGCCGAACAGACCCGCGCTCATCGCGACGCCGCCCGGCCGCCAGTTGCCGGAGATCATCGTGGCGAGACCGATGTAGCCACGGCCGCCGGTCTGGCCGTCGGAGTACATGTGCGTGCCGATGGCGAGGAACGCGCCACCGAGGCCCGCGAGACCGCCGGAGACGACCACGGCCGCGTACTTGTACTTGTAGACGTTGACGCCGAGGGACTCGGCCGCCACCGGGCTCTCACCGCAGGAGCGCAGGCGCAGACCGAAGGACGAGCGCCACAGCACGAAGAACGTGACGACGAACAGGCCGCCCGCGACGATCGTCAGCCAGGACACGTCGGTGACCAGGCCGTCGACGATGCCCGCGAGGTCGGAGACGAAGAACCAGTCCTTCTTCTCGATCGTGTTCAGCCAGTCGGAGAGACCGGGGATCGAGAAGTGCGGCATGTTGTCCATGACCGGCGACTGTTTGTCGTTGCCGCCCGCCTGCTGGGCCTCGCTGCCCTCCGCGCCGAACCAGAGCTTGGCGAGGTACTGCGTGACGCCGAGCGCCAGGATGTTGATCGCCACACCGGAGATGATGTGGTCGACGCCGAAGGTGACGGTGGCCAGCGCGTGCACGAGGCCGCCGAGCGCGCCGCCGATGATGCCGGCGGCCGCCGCGGCCCAGGGGCCGTGCTGCCAGCCGATCCAGCCGGCGCTGAAGGTGCCGAGCATCATCATGCCCTCGAGGCCGATGTTGACGACGCCCGCGCGCTCGGCCCACAGGCCGCCGAGGCCCGCGAGTCCGATGGGCACGGCCGCGCCGAGGGCACCGCTGAACTGGCCGGAGGAGGTCAGGTCCTCCGCGCCGGTGATCGCCCGCAGGAGGGAGAGCACCAGCAGCCCGCCCGCGATGAGCAGCAGGATCACGGGGTAGGAGAGCTTGCGCCGCTCGCCCTTGTTCTTGCCGGACAGGCCCTTGGCAAGCGCGTCGGTGAAAGTCGTACTCACGCGGAAACCTCCGCCTTGTCGCTCTTGGCCTGGGCGGCGAGCTCCTCGCCGACCTTGCGCTGCTGCATCTTGAGGCCGTACCGGCGCACGACCTCGTACGCGATGACGACGCACAGGACGATGACGCCCTGGATCACTCCGACGATCTCCTGCGCGTAGCCCTCGAACTCGAGCTGCGTGCCGGTGCGGTCCAGGAAGCCCCAGAGCAGGGCGCCGAGCGCCATGCCGATGGGGTGGTTACGGCCCAGCAGCGCGATGGCGATGCCGGTGAAGCCAATGCCGGTGGGGAAGTCGGTGCCGTAGTTGTACGAGACGCCGAGCAGGGTCGGCATGCCGACGAGGCCCGCCATCGCGCCGGAGAGCACCATCGAGGTGATCACCATGCGCTTGACGTTCACGCCGCTGGCCTGCGCCGCGGACTCGGAGCGGCCGACCGTCCGCAGGTCGAAGCCGAACCGGGTGCGGTTCAGACCGAACCAGTAGACGACGCCCGCGAGGGCCGCGATCACGACGAAGCCGTAGATCGGCTTGGGCATGGTCGGGATCTCGAAGAAGTGGGCCGAGTCGGGCAGGTAGGGCGTGTGGATCAGGTTGCCCTCCTTCTCCGCGAGCCGCCCGTCCTGGAGCAGGTAGCCGATCAGCGAGGCGCCGATGGCGTTCAGCATGATCGTGCTGATCACCTCGCTGACGCCGCGGGTGGTCTTCAGCAGACCGGCGATACCGGCCCAGATCGCGCCCACGATCATCGCGACGAGGATCATGACCGGGATCTGGATGATGCCCGGCAGCGCCATCGCGCCACCGACGACGGCGGCGAAGAAGGCCGCGATGCGGTACTGGCCGTCGACGCCGATGTTGAAGAGGTTCATCCGGAAGCCGATGGCGACGGCCAGCGCGGCCAGGTAGTACGGGGTCGCCTTGTTGACGATCCAGACCTGGCTGTCGCTCTTCGACCCGAAGTCGACCATCACCTGGTAGGCGTGGAACGGGTCCTTGCCGGTGGAGACGATGATCAGCGAGGTGATGACCAGCGCGGCCACGATCGCGAGGACCGGGGCGGCGAAGCCCAGGACGATCTTGTCCTTGTCGAACTTCTTGGTGAGGCTCATGCGGAATCGCCCCCTTCCCGCTTCGTGTCGTTGCTGTCGGCAGCGGTGTCGGTCGCGGCGTCCCCGCCGTCCTCGACATGCTCAAGGTGGCCGGTTGCGGCGCCGGTCATGGCCGAGCCCAACTCCTCCGGGGTGATGGTGGCCGGGTCCGCGTCGGCGACCAGACGGCCGCGGAACATGACCCGCAGGGTGTCGGAGAGCCCGATGAGCTCGTCCAGGTCGGCGGAGATCAGCAGCACCGCCAGACCCTCGCGGCGCGCCTCGCGGATCTGGTCCCAGATCTGCGCCTGCGCGCCGACGTCCACGCCCCGCGTGGGGTGCGCGGCGATGAGGAGCTTCGGCTGGTGGCTCATCTCGCGGCCGACGATCAGCTTCTGCTGGTTGCCGCCGGACAGCGAGGCCGCGGTGACCTCGATGCCGGGGGTGCGCACGTCGTACTCGCGGACGATCCGCTCGGTGTCGGTACGGGCGGCCTTGTTGTCCAGGAGCCCGCCCTTGCTGTTGGGCTTCTCCGTGACGTGGCCGAGGATACGGTTCTCCCACAGCGGGGCCTCGAGGAGCAGGCCGTGCCGGTGGCGGTCCTCGGGGATGTAGCCGATGCCGCCCTCGCGCCGCTTGCGGGTCGGGGCCTTGGTGATGTCGGCGCCGTCGAGGGTCACGACGCCCTCGCTCGGGGTCCGCATGCCCATGATGGCCTCGACCAGTTCGGCCTGGCCGTTGCCCTCCACGCCCGCGAGGCCGAGGACCTCGCCCTTGTGGATGGTGAAGGTGATGCCGTCGAGCACCGCCCGGACGACGCCGTCGGGGTCGGTGGCGGACAGCCGCAGCCCCTCGACGTTCAGCATCGGCGTGTCGGTGACCGTCGACTCCCGGGTCTCGGGCGAGGGCAGCTCGCTGCCGACCATCAGCTCAGCGAGCTGCTTGGGCGTCGTCTCACTCGGGGCCACGGAGGCGACGGTGGTGCCGCGCCGGATGACGGTGATGTCGTCGGCGACGGAGAGCACCTCGCCGAGCTTGTGCGAGATGAAGATGACGGTCAGGCCCTCGGCCTTGAGCTCGCGCAGGTTGTCGAACAGGGCGTCGACCTCCTGGGGCACCAGGACGGCGGTCGGCTCGTCGAGGATCAGCGTGCGCGCACCCCGGTAGAGGACCTTGAGGATCTCCACCCGCTGGCGGTCGGCGACGCCGAGGTCCTCGACGAGGACGTCGGGACGGACGCCGAGGCCGTACGCGTCGGAGATCTCCTTGATCTTCGCGCGGGCCTTGTCGCCGATGCCGTGCAGCTTCTCGGCGCCGAGGACCACGTTCTCCAGGACGGTGAGGTAGTCGGCCAGCATGAAGTGCTGGTGCACCATGCCGATGCCGCGCGCGATGGCGTCACCGGGGCTGTGCAGGGTGACCTGCTCGCCGTCGAGCGTGATGGTGCCCTCGTCCGGCTTCTGCATGCCGTAGAGGATCTTCATCAGGGTCGACTTGCCGGCGCCGTTCTCACCACAGAGGGCGTGCACGGTGCCGCGGCGGACGGACAGATGGATGTCGTGGTTGGCCACGACACCGGGGAACCGCTTGGTGATGCCCGCGAGTTCTACGGCGGGGGCGGTACCAGCGGAGGCGGTACTACTGGACGCTTTGATGGCGCACTCTCCTCGGGGAAGGGAGCGGGGAAGCCTGGTCGGCAGGACGGGCTACCGGAAAGATCTCCGGCTGAGCGGGGGCGACGCTACCGCGTCAACGCCACGCTACGCGCGTAGCGTTGGCTCGCATCGCGGGCCCGGCACGAGAAGAACGCTTCTCGTACCGGGCCCCATGACCTACTGGACCGGTCGAAACCGGTCATGGATCACGGAGAGGTCTTGACCTTGACCGAACCGTCCGCGATCTTCTTCTTCGCTTCCTCGATCTTGGCCTTGATGTCGTCGATGTGACCACCGGAGGTGGCCAGCGAGACGCCGCCGTCCTTGAGCAGGTAGGCGTGCGGGCCGGTCAGCGGCTTGCCGTCCTTGACGCTCTTGGCCAGGTCGAACACCGCGACGTCGACGTTCTTGACGACCGAGGTGAGGATCGAGTCCTTGTACTTCGCGAGGCCCGGCTGCTGGTACGCGTCGGAGTCGACGCCGATCGCCCAGGCACCCTTCTGACCCGCGACGGCCTCGATCGAGCCGTTGCCGGAGAGACCGGCCGCGGTGTAGATCACGTCGATGCCCGAGTCGAGCATGCCCTTGGCCTTGTCCTTGGCGGCCGCCGGGTCGTTGAAGCCCTTGTCGTTGTTCGGGTACAGGTACTGCGAAGTGACCTCGATCTTCGGGTCGGCCGCCTTCGCGCCCTGCTCGAAGCCCGCCTGGAACTTCTGGATCAGTGCGTTGTTCACACCGCCGATGAAGCCGACCTTGTGGGTCTTGGACTTCAGGGCCGCGGCGACACCCGCGAGGTAGGAACCCTCGTGCTCACCGAAGGTGATGCTTTCGACATTGTCGCCCTTGGCAACCGAGTCGACCACGGCGAAGGTCGTCTTCGGGAAGTCCTTGGCGACCTTCTCGATCGACTTCGAGTAGTTGAAGCCCACGCCGATGACCGGGTTGTAACCCGCCTCGGCGAGGGAGTTCAGCCGCTGCTCGCGCTCGGCCTCGGTCTCGCCGTTCTTGGCGGTCAGCATGCGGGCGCCGACGCCCAGCTCCTTCTGTGCCTTGTCCACGCCACGGGCGGCGGACTCGTTGAAGGAGTGGTCGTCACGGCCGCCGACATCGAACGCGAGACCGATGCCCTTGTCCTTGCCGCCACCCGATTCGGTGGAGGACTCACCACAGGCGGTGAGGGAGAATGCGAGAGCCGCGGTAGCAAAACCCGCGACAGTGATTGTGGATACCCGGCGCACGAGGGGCCCCTTCACTCGAAGCGCCTCCGTCGGCGCTGGTTCGCGGGCATCGTAACGCGCGTAGATGCAGATAAAAGGGGTGCTTCAAAGCCGTTATCGGATCGTCGCGAACCTGTCTTGACCCGAATGGCTACATTCGCCCTCCATCCAGCAATGCGGCGGCGGTGAACAGTTCCACGGCCACCTGGATCGCGCCCTCGTCCACGTCGAAATCACCGCAATGCAGGTCACGGCGGGTCGTATCGCCGACGGGACGCACGCCGAGCCGGGCCATCGCCCCCGGCACCCGCTCCAGGTACCAGGAGAAGTCCTCGCCACCCAGGCTCTGCTCGGTGTCCTCGATCGCGAAGGTGCCGCGCCGGGCCGCCATGGCCCGCCGCAGCAGGCCCGTGACCTCGGGATCGTTGACCACCGGGGGCACGCCGCGGACGTAGTTGATCTCCGATTTGGCGCGGTGCATCGTGGCGACCTCGTCGATCGCGGCGTGCACCAGGTCGGGGGCGTCCCGCCAGGCGTTCAGATCCAGGCAGCGAACAGTTCCGGACAGTTCCGCGTGCTGCGGGATGACATTGCAGGCGTGCCCAGCCTCCAGCCGTCCCCAGGTGACGGCCAGGCCCGAACGGGCGTCCACCCGGCGGGCGAGCAGGGCGGGCACGTCGGTGGCGACCCGGGCGGCGGCCGTGACCAGGTCGGTGGTGAAGTGCGGGCGGGCGGTGTGCCCGCCGGGGCCGTCCAGCGAGACCTCCAGCCGGTCGCACGCGGAGGTGATCGGCCCCGCCCGCAGCCCGAGCCGGCCGACCTCGACCTTGGGGTCGCAGTGCACGGCGATGATCCGGCCCACGCCGTCCAGCGCCCCGAACTCGATCGCGTCGAGCGCGCCGCCGGGCAGCACCTCCTCGGCGGGCTGGAAGATCAGCCGCACCGGGCGCGGCAGCAGGGCGCGCTCCGCCAGCTCGGCGAGGACGAGACCGGCGCCGAGGACGGCGGTGGTGTGCACGTCGTGACCACAGGCGTGCGCCATCTTGGGGACGGTCGAGCGGTACGGGACCGTCTTGGTGTCCGGGATGGGCAGCGCGTCGAGATCCGCGCGGAGCGCGAGCATCGGCCGCCCGGCACCGGCCCACGCCCCGGTGCCGGTGTCGATGTCCGGGCCGATGTCACAGACGATCCCGGTGCCCATGGTCAGCGTGCGGGGTCTGAGCCCCGCTTTCTCCAGCCTCGCCTTCACCGCCGCCGTGGTACGGAACTCGCGGTTCCCCAGCTCGGGGTGCATATGCAAGTCCCGCCGGAAGTTGATGAGTTCGGCGCGCAGCCCCGAGGGCAGCGCGCCGGGAAGATCGCCATCGGCGGTATCGGGCTCGGCTTCGCAAGGCATCAGATGGTTCACCCTGCGAAGGGTAGAGCCACGAATGGGGCAACTGCCGCCCGATCAAGAAAAGTTCAGCCGCATGGATGGGTTCCCTATGGGGTATGACCCGTATTTACGGCCTGCGTCGTTGAAAGAGGGGCATACGGCAGCCTGCGCACATCGCGGGCCGTGTCCGTGACGCCGGAGAGGAAACCCTCGGCGCGCGGCGAGGCGGTCTCCGTGAGCCAGGCGGGGTCGATGTCGCAGACCACGACGGTGACGCCAGTGCCGACGAGGGCGAGCGGCAGGGTGTGCACCACGGTCGAGGGGAAGCTCAGGACGGTGCGCCCTATGGGGCCGCGGCGGGCGATCAGTTCCAGCGGCAGCTCGGGCCGTACCACCTCCAGACCGAGCCGGGCGCCGATGCGGTGCAGCTTGTCGGTGTGCTCGCGGCGGTGTGCGAAGTAGCGGGTGGCGCCATGGGTGCGGGCCAGCGCGGCGACGGCCTCCAGATAGGCCTCCGCGTCCACGACCCCGGTCTCGACGAGGGACGTTCCGACCAGGTCCGTGCCACGCGTGAGCCGGGGCGGGCCGAAGGTGGCCCGGGTCCAGGCGAAGTCGTTGGCCGTGACGGTCACCCCGGCGGGTGCCTCGACGGGCATCGAGGTGAACACCTCGACGGTTCTGCGGGTGTTCGGAGTGAGTTTCCGGCGCGCGGAAGCAGACACAGGCGCGAAGACGACATCGCGCGCCCCCCGGCCGCCGCGCCGGTGCCAGCGCACGAGGCGTTCGCCGCGCGCGAGTTGGGAGACGAACTCCATCGTCGCCGTGCCGTCGTCCACCACGACCAGTTCCCGGGCCCGCGTGATCATCAACAGCAGCTGGACGTACCGCGAGAACGGGTCGCCGATGACGACGCGGCGCGCCTTGCGCAGCGCCCCGGCGAGCCCCCCGATCGTGTGCGCGGGCGCCCCGGGGCCGCCCCGCGCCTCCTCCCAGCGGACCCGGTACCCCTGCTCCCGGGCCAGTTCGGCCATCCGGCGCAGCTGCCCCCGGGTCATGGGGTCGTGCGGGGCGAGGACGACGAGGAGCAGCCCGCCGACGTCGTCCGCGTCGTCCGGGAGAGGGGGCGTCGCCCGCCCGGCGCTCTGGCGCGGTACGCCGTCGCACAGCGGGCTGTGCTCCGGGCGGGCCGCACCGGTGTGGTGGTGCGCCCATTCGAGGACGTTCAGCAGCTGGACCGGGCTCTCGACGAAGGCCAGGGTCCGTGCCGTGGCCCGCTCGGCGGCGGGCCCGCGGCCCCGGAAGCGGCCGGGCCGGGCGGCCGGGGCCGCCTCCGGGGGTGGGCCGGGGACCGGCCCCTCGGGAGAGGTCACCGTGGTGGCCGTCAGACCGCTACGGGCTTGCGGTCATCGGACCCGCCGGCCTCGGCGACGACGCCCGGCACCCGGCGCAGCTTCTTCATCGGCCCGAGCTCGCTCTCGTACACCTTCTTGACCCCGTCGCCCAGCGACTCCTCGACCACCCGGATGTCGCGCACGAGCCGCTGGAGCCCGCCGGGCTCGACGGACGCGGCCTGGTCGGAGCCCCACATGGCCCGGTCGAGCGTGATGTGGCGCTCGACGAAGCCGGCGCCGAGGGCGACGGCGGCCAGGGTGGTCTGCAGGCCCGTCTCGTGGCCGGAGTAGCCGATCGGCACGTTGGGGTACTCGGCCTGGAGGGTGTTGATCACCCGGAGGTTGAGCTCCTCCGCCTTGGCGGGGTAGGTGGAGGTGGCGTGGCAGAGCACGATGTTCTCGCTGCCGAGCACCTCGACGGCGTGCCGGATCTGCTGCGGGGTCGACATCCCGGTGGACAGGATGACGGTCCGGCCGGTGGCGCGCAGGGTGCGCAGCAGCTCGTCGTCGGTGAGCGACGCGGAGGCGACCTTGTGGGCCGGGACGTCGAACTTCTCCAGGAAGGCCACGGCCTCGGTGTCCCACGGGGAGGCGAACCAGGCGATGCCGCGGCGCTCGCAGTGCTCGGAGATCCGGCGGTACTCCTCCTCGCCGAACTCGACGCGGTGGCGGTAGTCGATGTAGGTCATGCGCCCCCACGGGGTGTCGCGCTCGATGTCCCACTGGTCGCGCGGGGTGCAGATGTCGGGGGTGCGCTTCTGGAACTTGACGGCGTCGCAGCCGGCGTCGGCGGCGGCGTCGATGAGGGCGAAGGCCTTCTCCAGGTCGCCGTTGTGGTTGATGCCGATCTCACCGGTGATGTAGACGGGGTGGCCGGGGCCGACCGCCTTGTCGCCGAGGATGCGGGTGTTCCGGACGGTGCCGGTGGACAGCGTGGGGCTCATGGAGGCCGTTTTCCTTCGGGTTTCGGGTGAGTGCTGCGGTCTGGGGTGAGACGGTCGGACGGTCAGAGGGACGGGCCGAGGAGCCAGGAGGCGATCTCGCGGACGGCGCCGCGGCCGCCGGGCGCGGAGGTGACGGCGCGGGCCGCGCCGCGTACGACGTCGTGCGCGTCGGCGACCGCGACGGGCCAGCCGACGAGGTCGAAGCAGGGCACGTCGTTGACGTCGTTGCCGACGTAGAGCACGCGTTCGGGTGCGACGGCGTGCTCCTCGCACCACTGCTTGAGGGCGAGGTCCTTGCGGTCGATGCCGTGCAGCACGGGCACCCGCAGCTTGCGGCCCCGCGCGGCGACGACCTGGTTCACCTCGGTGGAGAGGATGAGCAGCGCCAGCCCCGCCTTCCGCAGCGCGGCGACACCGAGCCCGTCGCCGCGGTGCACGGCGACGAGTTCGCGCCCGTCGGAGTCGATCAGCACCCGGTCGTCGGTCTGGGTGCCGTCGAAGTCGAGGACGACCGCGTCGACGTCGTCACGGGTGGGCAGCGCGCCGGCCCCGGGGACGTCGAGCAGCGGGGCGAGCGCACGGGCCCGCGCGAGATCGTGCGGGTCGTCGACCTCCAGCACCCGGGCGGCATCGGTCCGCACGAGCTCGGTCCGCCCGAAGAACCGGTGCCCGGCCCTGCGGAACCCGTCCGCGCGCATGGCGTACGCGGCACCGGTCTCCAGCAGGTCCTGGGGTCGGTCCTGGCGGCGGGGGCGGTGGGACTTGTCGTGGTTGACGCCGTGGCCTCCGGCGGCGGGGATGGGGGACGTCGGCCGGGCAACCGCACTCTCGCGCGTGTCCGTGACCTGGGGCGGGCGCCCGCCGGCCCGCGCGTCCGTAGCTGTCCCGGGCGCGGCGCCCTGATCACCGCGGGCGGGGGCCACGGGCCGCGTGGCCCCGGCCTGCGGCGGGGCGTAGCCGGCCGGGGACGGCGTATCGCCCTGCCCGGCAGGGCGCCCTTCACCCGGCCCCGGCGCGGCCACGCTCCCGGCGGATCCCGGGACCACGGCGAGCTCGCCCGCCGACGGCGTATCCCCGTGCCCGACGGCGAACGGCCCACCCGGCGTCGCGCCGGGCACGGCGTCCTGATCCCCCCGGGCCGGGCCGGGCACCACGGCGAGCTCGTCCCCCGACGCCGGCCCGGCACCGGCCCGCACGTCCGTGGCTGCCTCCGGCCCGGCGGGCCGGTCGCCCCGCGCGAGCGGGATCGCGGCAGCCTCCTCGCCGGCTGCGAAGTCGTCCCCCTCCCGCCACACGAAGCCGTGGAAGGGGGCCACCGTCAGGGCACTGTCGGCGCCCTGTTCGAGTACCGCGGCGGCCACGCCGTCGATGTCCTCGCCGGTGAGGAAGGGGCTGGTGCACTGGACCAGCAGGACCGTGCCGACCCGGGTGCCGTGCATGGCCTCGTACGCGTCCATCGCGTGCAGCACCGCCGCCTCGCTCGTCGCGGTGTCGCCCGCGATCACGGCGGGGCGCTGGACCACGACCGCGCCCGCGCCGCGCGCGGTGGCCGCGATGGCGGCGTCGTCGGTGGACACCACGACGTCGGTGACCAGGCGGGCCGCCCGGCAGGCCCGTACCGCGCGGGCGACGAGCGGGATTCCGCCGACCGCGGCGAGGTTCTTGGCGGGCACGCCCTTGGATCCCCCGCGGGCGGGGATGACGGCCAGTACGGCGGCGGGGCCGGACGGGGCGGCGGACATGGCGGTCTCCTTGCGGTCGTGGGGTGTTCCGGCCCTCACAGCTCCCCCAGCCGGCGGATGGCGGGGGCGACGCGCTGGACGCCGTGGCGGTACGCGCCGCGCGCCGCCTCGCGCACCGCGCGCCGCACGGCGCTCGGCTCGCCGGGCTCCCGGGCGGCGCCGGGCAGCGGCCGGCCCTGCGGGTCGAGGCCGTGGCGGGCGAGGATGGCGGGCAGGTAGTGAGGGGCGGTCTCGGGCGTGTAGTACGGGGCGAGCGGGGGCAGCGTGTCCGCCGCGACCAGCTCCGTGATCCGCTTCCGCGCCGCGTCGAAGGCGGTGGCGTACGAGCCGTCCGCGGCGACGCCCTGGCGGGCGGTCCACGCCGGGTCGGCCACCGGCAGGTGCCCGGCGTCGAGTTGGTCCCAGGACGCGAGGCAGCCGGAGCCGAGGAAGTGGTGGTTGCCGAGCGGTTCGCGAATGCCGAGGTCGGTGAGGACGGCGGTCGGGATGCCGCGGTGGAGGGACTCCAGGGCGGCCGTGGAGCTGACGGTCACCAGCAGGTCGGTCCGGTCGAGGACCTCGCCCATGTGCCCGTAGACCAGACGGCAGTTGGGCGGCAGGCCGCCCGGCAGCTTGGCCGCCAGCTTCTGGTACGGGAGTTCCTCGATGTGCGTGGTGTGCTCACCGGGCTTGCTGCGCAGCTTGATGAGCACCTCCCGGCCGGGGTGCCGCCGGGCGTGCCGGACGGCGCGGCGCAGCAGGTACGTACGGTCGGCCCGGTTGTCGGGGACGGAGGGCTGGGCGGCGAACACCACGGTGCGGGGCCCCTCCGAGCCGGCCGGGGCCGTGTACCGCTCGCCGCCGAGGAACGGCAGCGCGCACTCCGTGACGCTCTCCCCCGAGGCGCCGACGCCCGCGTACACCTCGCGGAACCGCCACGCGTCGTGGCGGGAGTTGGCGAGCACCACGTCCGCGCCGTGCCGCAGCAGCAGTCCGTCGGCGAGCTTCTCGTAGACGACGCCCACGTACCCGGTGGCGACGACCGGCCGCGCCGGTGCGCCGTCCCAGGCGCGGGCCAGGCCGTGCAGCATGGCCTGGACGGCGCCGCCGACGCAGGCCAGTACGGTGATGTCGTACCGCCTGCGGTCGATCGCCTGGACGAACTCGGTCCCCGTGACCTCGCGCAGGGCGTCCGCCCGCACGCCGACCTCGGCGAGCTGCCGGACGGTCGGCGTGGCGCGGCCGCGCAGCAGATAGCCGTCGAGCCGGGCGGCGTCCGGGGCGAGGCGGTGGGCGGTGAGGGCACCCCATTTCCACCGGGTGTCGGAATCGGCGAGCACGGCGACGCGCGGCGGGGATTCGGTTCGTTGTGGCACGTGGCCGACGATAGGAATCCATTCCGTTTCGTTGCCCAACGCGAGTTCAACAACCGGTAAACAGCACACCGCCGGACGGCGAATCGACTGGCGTCCGTGGCGGGTTCATCATTCCGCCGTTCTTCGTTCACCTCCGCGTACGCCATAGGTCAAGACGAATGCCGGGGGGCCACCTAACGTCACCCGAGTGGTTAAGCTCTCCGTCATCGTGCCGTTCTTCAACGTGCAGACCTACGCGCCCGACACACTGAGAAGTCTGCGTGCGAACGCCCGCGCGGACTTCGAATTCATTCTCGTCGACGACTGTTCGACCGACGAGACCCCGGACATCCTCCGGCGCGCCGAGCGCGAGTTGCCCGGGGCCGTGCTCGTGCGGCACGAGAAGAACGGCGGCCTCGCCACCGCCCGCAACACCGGGCTGGAACGGGCGCGCGGCGAATACATCACCTTCCTCGACGGCGACGACTGGCTCGCGCCGGGCTACTACGAGCAACTGCTCGACGTCATCGAGGGTTTGGGGGTGGAATTCGTCCGTACGGACCACGTGCAGTGCACGGCCCGCGCCCGGACGGTCCACCGCGTGCCGCACGGCAGGCGCGGTGTGGTGCTGAGCCCGCGCGACGCGATACTGCCCGCCGACCGCTCCACGTCCGTGGACTACGCCTACGCGTGGGCCGGGATCTACCACCGGCGGCTGCTGGACGAGGGGCTGCTGCATTTCCGGCACGGGCTGCGGACGGCCGAGGACCGGCCCTGGATCTGGCGGCTGCACCGCGAGGCGCGTACCTTCGCGGTCGCCGGGCTGCTCGGTGTCTTCTACCGGCGCGGGGTCGCGTCCTCCTTGACCCAGATCGGTGATGTGCGGCAACTCGATTTCCTTCGCGCATTCGATCAGGTAATCGACGAAACCTCGCGCGACGCGGACGCCGAGATCCTGCTCCCGAAAGCCGTACGCACCTATTGCGCGATCATTTCCCACCATCTCGGTTCCATCGAACGATTCGAACCGGCCGTGGCCCGGACCTTGCGTTCGAAGAGCGCGGCCGCCCTGCGGCGAATGCCCCAGGATCTCCTCAAGGACGCCTTGAATTCCATGGACGACGATCGCGCGGCCCGGCTGCGCAGGCTCCGCCGCCGCCCCGCTCCGGCGGAGGTGACCGGCTGATGGCCGAGCGCCGGCGCACCCAGATCTTCCTCGCCTCGACGCTGTACGGGGCGGCGACGCTCGCCGCCGCCCTGGACGCCGAGCAGTTCCCCCGCGCCGACCGCCGGCTGCTGCTGGTGGCCAACAACGCGGCGACGCCCGAGACCACCCCCGCCTTCGACGAGGCGCCCGGCTTCGACCGGCTGCGCGCCCGCTTCGACGGGGTGCTGTCCTGGAACGAGACGATCAGGCCCTTCCACCCCGGCGGCTGGTCGCCCCGGCCGGACGACGTCCCGCTGTGGGAGCGGCACCTGCGGCTGCTGTGGGGGCTCGGCACCGACGACGTCGAACTCGTCGTCGAATCCCTCCAGGTCAACCCGGCCCTCGCGGTCGCCCAGCTCTTCCCCGACGCGCCGCTGGAGGTCTACGCCGACGGTCTGATGAGCTACGGCCCCACCCGCAACAAGCTCGATCCGCTCGTGGGCGGGCGCGTGCGGCGGCTGCTCCATCTCGACCTGGTGCCGGGCCTGCGGCCGCTGCTGCTCTCGGAGTTCGGCGTCCCGGCGGAGATCGTGCCGGCCGAGGTCTTCACCAAGGTGCTGGCCGAGCTCTGTGACGCCACCCCGCTGGTCGAGGCCCCCGAGGGGGCCGCGCTGCTGCTCGGCCAGTACCTGTCGGCGATCGACATCCTCACCCCCGAGGAGGAGGAGCGGCTGCATGTGCGGATGCTGCGCGGCGCGGCCGCCCTCGGCCACCGCGAGCTGGTGTTCAAGCCGCACCCGAGCGCCCCGGCCCGCTGGTCGCGGATGCTGGAGACGGAGGCCGGACGGCTCGGTGTCGCGCTGACGGTCCTGGGCACCCCCGTCCTGGCCGAGGTGGTCTTCCGCCGGTCGCGCCCCGCCCTCGTCGTCGGCTGCTTCTCCACCGCGCTGCTCACCGCGAGCACCTTCTACGGGCTGCCCGTGGCGCGGGTCGGCACGGATCTGCTGCTGGAGCGGCTCAGCCCGTACCAGAACAGCAACCGTGTGCCCGTCACGCTCGTCGACGCGCTGCTGCCCGACCTCGAACGGCCCGAGACGGTGGCGGGCTGGACGCCGGGCAAGCTGCCGGGCGAGCGGCTGTCGGGGCTGCTGGCCGCCGTGGGCTTCGCGATGCAGCCGCAGATCCACCCGGCGCTGCGCCCGGCCGCCGAGCGCTATCTCGCGGACCACCTCGACGCCGGCACCCGGCGCTACTTCAAGCGCCGCCGGCTGACCGCCCTCGCCCTGCCGGGCGCCGTCCCCTCCCAACTGGCCTTCCTCCCGCGCAATCCCACCGTGCGGAAGGTGGCCCGCCGGGCGCGGTCCGTGCAGCGGCGCCTCGCGCTGCGGCTGCCCGGACAGCGTGCTGCCGTGGCGGGCCGGACCCGGAACGGAAACGGGCGGTGACGTCCGAAGCGGTGCTGCCCGCCGCACCGCCGGACGCCCGGACGGCCCGCCCGGCCCCACCGGCAACCGCCTCCCCGCCCGCTCGCGGCAAGGGCCGCCTCCGGGCCCTGGACGGTCTGCGGCTGCTCGCCGCCCTGATGGTGGCGCTGTACCACTACGGCGGCCGGGGCGGGGAGGTCGAGCAGGCGTGGGGGGCGTCGCCGCGCCGGGAGTTCCCGACGCTGTCGGGCGTCTTCGCGTACGGCTGTCTCGGGGTGCAGATCTTCTTCGTCATCAGTGGCTTCGTGATCTGCATGAGCGGCTGGGGGCGCCCGCTGCGCTCCTTCTTCGCCTCGCGGGTCTCTCGGCTCTACCCCGCGTACTGGGCGGCGATCGCGCTCGTCACGCTGGCCTTCGCGCTGCCGTGGGTCGCGTACCGGACGGTCTCCCCGAGCGACCTCCTGGTGAACCTCACCATGCTGCAACAGCCGGTCGGCGCGCAGCGGGTGCTCGGGGTGTGCTGGACGCTCTGGGCGGAGCTGCGTTTCTACGCGCTCTTCGCGCTCTTCGTGGTGCTGCCGGGCGCGACCCGCCGCCGGGTGGTGCTCTTCTGCGCGGTGTGGACGCTGGCGACGGTCGTCACGACCGCTTCGCACGTGGAGGTGCTCCGGGTCGTCGTCATGCCCGAGCACTCGTCGTTCTTCATCGGCGGCATCGGACTGTATCTGATCCACCGGTTCGGGCACGACGCCCTCGCCTGGGGCATCGTGGCGGTCAGTTTCCTGATCGGCCAGCACTACGCGGTCACCGGCCTGTGGCATCCGCCGGGCCCGCAGTACTTCTCCTACCGCTCCCCGTACGTCATCATCGCCGTCGTCGCCGTCGGCTACGCGGCCGTCGCCGCCGTCGCCGTGGGCAGGCTGCACTGGGCCAACTGGCGCTGGCTGACCGTCGCGGGCGCGCTGACGTACCCCTTCTACCTCGTGCACGAGCACCTGGGGTGGGTGGTGATCGGCGGCCTCCACCGGGGCCTGCGGATCCCCTCCTACGCGGCCTTCCCGCTGACGATCGCGCTGATGCTGCTGGTGGCGTGGGTGCTGCACCGCTGGGTGGAACAGCGGCTCACACCCCTGCTGCGCGGCTCACTCCTGCCCGGCCGGAGCCGGTAGCAGCGTCACCCCGACGCCCGCGATGACGGCGCGCAGCCCGTCGTCGAACCCCGCTTCGAGGTCGTCGAAGAACTCGTGCCCCGCCTCGACGGCGAGCGGGGAGTCGCCGAGGCGGCCCTCCCGCAGCGCCTGGTCGTAGGCGGGGTCGCGCTCCCCCGGCACGGGGTGGACGGACTGCTCCTCGATGACGTAGCCCATCGTGTAGGTGTTCACCGTGAACCAGGCGCGGGCGGCGCCCCGTGAGGTGAAGCCCGCGTCGAGGCAGGCCTGGAGGAACGACTCCAGGGTCCCGGCGTAGGAGTCGTCGGTGAAGCGCGTGCCGCCGAAGACCTTCGCGCCGTCGCGGTAGCCGAGCAGCTCACGGCGCAGCACGTGGGCGGCGTGCGCCATGCCCTCCTGCCAGGGCGCCCCTTCGGGCAGCGCCAGCTTCGGGAGCATCCGACGGAACATCTCCGTCGCCATCTCGTCCAGCAGCTCCTGCTTGTTCTTGAAGTGCCAGTAGAGGGCGGGAGCCTGGACGTTCAGATCCTTGGCGATCCTGCGCAGCGTAAGCCCTTCGAGGCCCACCTCGTTCAGCAGGCGCAGAGCGGTGTCCGCCACCAGGGCGCGGTCGATTCGAGTTGCCACCTTGACAGCTTAACGCCGTTCAGTTCAGGCTTGGGGAACAGCGAACTTAACGACGTTAAGGAGGCTCTCATGGGCCTGCCCCCGACCAGCCCCGCCACCGAGGTCCTGATCTCCGGTGCCGGGCCGACCGGTCTCGTTCTCGCCATCGACCTCGCCCGGCGCGGCGTCCGGCACCGCATCGTCGACCGCTCCGAGCGCGGCTTCCCCGGTTCGCGCGGCACCGGCATCCAGCCGCGCAGCCAGGAGGTGCTCGACGACCTGGGCGCGATCGACGCTCTGTGGGCCGCCGGGGGCCCGTGCCCGATCGTGCGGATCTGGGACGGCACCACCCGCGTCGGAGAGCAGCGGATCGTCGAGCCGGCCGAGCCGTCGCCCGGCGTGCCCTACGGCGAGATCCTGATGATCCCCCAGTGGCGCACGGTGGAGATCCTCACCGCGCGGCTCGAAGAGCTGGGCGGCCGGGTGGAGTTCGGCACCGAGCTGACCGGCTTCGAGCACGACGCGGACGGCGTCACGGCCACCCTGCGGGACGCGGGCGGCGCCGAGCAGACCGTACGGGCGGAGTATCTGGTCGCGGCCGACGGCGGGCGCAGCACCGTCCGCAAGGCGCTCGGCATCGCCTTCACCGGCGAGCAGGTCGACGCGCGCGCGGTGCTGATCGCCGACGTGATGGTGGAAGGGGAGCTGCTGGACCGCGACCACTGGCACATGTGGCCCCGCGCCGAGGGCGGCATCCTCGCCCTGCGCCCGCTGGAGAACGTGGAGACCTGGCAGGTCATGGCCGGCTTCAATGACACCTCCCACGAGCCCGACCCGTCCCGCGACGCCACTCCCGAGGCCCTGGCCCGCCTGATCACCGAGCGCACCGGGCATCCGGGAGTGCGCACCGGCGAGGTGCGGTGGGCCTCCGCCTTCCGGGCGCGGGCCGCCATGGCCGAGCGGTTCCGCACCGGCCGGGTCCTGCTCGCCGGGGACGCGGCGCACGTCCACTCCCCGGCGGGCGGCCAGGGCCTGAACACCAGCGTCCAGGACGCGTACAACCTCGGCTGGAAGCTGGGCGCGGTGCTGCGGCTCGGCGCGCCCGACGCGCTGCTCGACACCTACGACACCGAGCGGACGCGGGTCGCCGCCGACGTGCTCCGCCTGTCCACCAGCGTCCACCAGGCCGACCAGACCGGCGGCGGCCCGAGCCTGCGCGGCCGCGAGACCCACCAGCTGACCCTCAACTACCGCGAGAGCCCCCTCACCCGGGAGTTGCGCCGGGGCCTGCCCGAGGGCGCCCTGCGGGCGGGTGACCGCGCCCCCGACGCGCCCTGCGTGGACGCCTCGGGCACGGCCGTCCGCCTCTTCGATGCCTTCCGGGGCCCGCACTTCACGCTGCTGGCGGTGGGTGACGTGGAATGTGCGGCGCCGGACGCCGCGTGGATACGCACGTACCGCGTGAGCGGCGGCCCGGCGGCGGACCTGCTGGACACGGAGGGGCACGCCAAGGCGGCCTACGGCTCGGGGCTGTTCCTGATCCGCCCGGACGGCTACGTGGGCCTGGCGACGGACGACCCGGCGGACGTCGCGCCGTACCTGGCGCAGGTGTCGGAGGTGTCGGGCTAGGCGACACACCCAGCCCGTCCGGCGCCTGGGGACACGGCACACCCAGCCCGTCCGGCGCTTGGGGACACGGCACACCCAGCCCGTCCGGCGCTTGAGGACAAGAATCGGGAAGGGGCGGGGAGGGGCAATCCCCCCCGCCACCTACCCCCTACAACACCAGCGACAGCAGCATCACGAAGCCGATCCCGACGACCGAGATGATCGTCTCCATCACCGACCACGTCTTGATCGTCTGGCCGATGTCCATGCCGAAGTACTCCTTCACCAGCCAGAATCCGGCGTCGTTGACGTGGCTGAAGAACAGCGAGCCCGCGCCGACGGCCAGGACGAGGAGGGCGGAGTGGGTCGTGCTCATGTCGGCGGCGAGCGGGGCGACCAGTCCCGCGGCGGAGATCGTGGCCACCGTCGCCGAGCCGGTCGCCAGCCGGATGCCGACCGCGATCAGCCAGGCCAGCAGCAGCGCGGAGACGGACCAGTCCTCGGAGAAGTCCAGGATCATCTGCCCGACGCCCACGTCGATCAGGGTCTGCTTGAATCCGCCGCCCGCGCCGACGATCAGCAGGATGCCGGCGATGGGCACCAGCGACTTCTCGACGGTCCCGGCCAGCCGGTCACGGCCGAAGCCCGCGGCCCGGCCGAGGGTGAACATGCCGACGAGAACGGCGGCGAGCAGCGCGATCATCGGTGATCCGATGACGTCGGTGACCCGCTGGACGTGGTTCTTCGGGTCGTCGACGACGATGTCGACGAGCGCCTTGGCCAGCATCAGCACCACCGGCAGCAGCACGGTCGCGACGGTGGCCGCGAAGCCCGGGCGGCGTTCGAGGTCCTCCGAGGGCCGCTGGGGTATCAGCTTCTCGGGCGGGGTGATGTCGACCCAGCGGGCGGCGACGCGGGAGAACAGCGGGCCCGCGATGACCGCGGTCGGCACGGCGACGAGCACGCCGAGCGCGAGCGTCACCCCGAGGTTCGCGCCGATCGCGTCGATGGCGACGAGCGGGCCGGGGTGCGGCGGCACGAGGCCGTGCATCACGGACAGCCCGGCGAGCGCGGGGATGCCGATGCGCATCAGCGAGTAGTTGCCGCGCTTGGCGACCAGCAGCACCACCGGGATCAGCAGCACGATGCCGACCTCGAAGAAGAGCGGCAGCCCGATGACGGACGCGATCAGCACCATCGCCCACGGCATCGAGCGGCGGCCCGCCTTGGCCAGGATCGTGTCCACGATCTGGTCGGCGCCGCCGGAGTCGGCGAGCAGCTTGCCCAGGATCGCGCCGAGCGCGATCAGCACGCCGACTCCCGCGACCGTGGCGCCGAGCCCGGTCGTGAAGCCCGTGATGACCTTGTCGAGCGGTGCGCCCGCGACGGCGCCGAGCACCAGCGATCCGATGGTCAGCGACAGAAAGGCGTGCAGCTTGAAGCGGGTGATGAGGAGGACGATGACGGCGATGCCGACGAGGACGGCGATGCCCAGCTGTGCGTGACCTGCCGAAGTGATCGGTTCGGCGGGGGCCGCGGCCAGCATCTCGACGCTGAGAGTGCTCACGGGGCTTCCTGAAGAGGTGGGAGGGGAAGGGGGGCCGAAAAAGATGTCAGAGGTGCCGCAGTGCGGCCGTCGCCCGGCGGGCGATGGCGTCCGGGTCGGGCGCGACGTCGACCGCGACGCCCACCTCGTCCGCGTCCAGCGGCTCCAGGGCCGCGAACTGCGATTCCAGCAGCCGGGTGGTCATGAAGTGCCCCTTGCGGGCCTCCATCCGCTCGGCGATCAGTGCCCGGTCGCCGGTGAGGTGGAGGAAGACGATGCCGGGGGCCGCGGCACGCAGCCGGTCGCGATAGGCGCGCTTGAGGGCCGAGCAGCTCACCACTCCCCCTCGTCCGGCGCGCCCGTGCGCCCAGGCGCCGATGGCGTCGAGCCAGGGGGCGCGGTCGGCGTCGTCCAGCGGGGTGCCGGCGCTCATCTTGGCGATGTTCGCGGGCGGGTGGAAGTCGTCGCCCTCGGCGTAGGGGACGCCGAGGGCGTCCGCCACCAGCGGGCCGACCGTGGTCTTGCCCGTGCCGGACACGCCCATGACGGCCACGACAGGGGGATGGGGGGCCTGCATCGCTACCTCGCTGTCCTCGTTGACCTCGACGCCTTTGGCGATGCGGACACTCAAGCCCATAAGTACGACGTATTCAAGACCCCGTGACTTAAAAGTCATACTTAATTGGCTCTCGCGATATCGCACGCGCGGCCGGGGCCGGCCGGCGGAAACCGTAGGCTGAGCGCATGGAGAACCAGGGGCAGGGGTTGCACGCGCGCGTGCTGCAATCCCTCGGGCCCGCGATCACGGCCGGCGAGTACCCGCCCGGCAGCGTGCTGCGCACCGACGAGCTGGAGCAGCGCTTCGACGTCTCGCGCACGGTCATCCGCGAGGCGATACGCGTGCTGGAGTCCATGCGGCTGGTCGCCTCCCGGCGCCGGGTCGGGGTGACGGTCCTGCCCACCGAGGAGTGGAACGTCTACGACCCGCAGGTCATCCGCTGGCGCCTCGCGGGCGCCGACCGCCCGCGCCAGCTGCGCTCGCTGACCGTGCTGCGCTCGGCCGTGGAACCCGTCGCGGCGGGCCTCGCCGCCCACCTCGCGACGCCCGGGCAGTGCGCCGAGCTGACGGACCACGCCCTGGGCATGGTCGCCACCTCGCGCGGCCAGCAGCTGGACGCCTATCTGGTCCACGACATCGCCTTCCACCGCGTCATCCTGCGCGCCTCCGGCAATGAGATGTTCGCCCGGCTCGGCGACGTCGTCGCCGAGGTACTGACCGGCCGCACCCATCACCAGGTGATGTTCACCGACCCCGACCCGGCCGCCGTCACCCTGCACGTCCGCGTCGCCGAGGCCGTACGGGAACGGGACGCGGCCCGCGCCGAGGCCCTGACCCGCGAGATCGCCAGCGGAGCGATGGCCGAACTGGACATCCTCGCGCCGTAGTCGGCCACGCGCGGGGCGCCCGCGCATGATGGCGCTGTCCCCGCTCCGTGACGGCCTTGCCACAAGCCACCGGCCCGGCCGTAAAACTGACGCATCATCGAACAGGCGTCCGTAGGCTGATCCCATGAGTCGCCTGAGTCGCCACCACGACAGCGAACCGCTCCTGGTCCGCCAGCGGTACGGAAACCGCTGGGTCTACCACCACCGCAATCCCGGGGGCCTCGCGCTCGTCGTCATCACCCCGATCGTCGCCGTCCTCACGCTGTGGGCCCTGTCGAGCGGCATCCCGCGCTGAGCGGAGCGCTCCGCCCGGCCACGTCCGGCCACCGCTCGTACCACCGCTGGTCCGCCTCCAGTTGCGCGGCGAGCGAGATCAGCAGCGGCTCGCTGTTCGCCGGGCCGAGGAGCTGTACGCCCAGCGGCAGCCCGTCGGGGGTGAAGCCCGCGGGGACGTTCACCCCCGGCCAGCCCAGCACGTTCCAGGGCCAGGTGTAGGGGCAGGCCGCGATCATCGTCGCGTCCGTCCGGTGGCTGGACAGCTCCGCCAGCTCCCCGGTCCGCGGCGGCGGCACCGCCGTGGTGGGGGTCAGGACCACGTCGAACCGGCCGAAGAGCTCCCCCGCCCGCCGCCGCAGCGGCCCCTCCGCGGCCCTCGCCACACGCAGCACCCCGCCGCCGAGCAGCAGCCCGCCGCGCGCGTTCACCCGCGTACGGGGATCCAGCAGCGACGGATCGGGCACCCGCCCGACCCAGTCCCGGATGCCGGCCATCGACCGCGGCACGAACGACAGCCCGATCAGCCCGTAGCGCGGCTCCTCCTCCACGACCTCGTGCCCGAGCGCCGCCAGCCGCTCCCCGGTCCGTACCGTCGCTGCCCGGACGACCGGGTCGAGCCGCTGCCGGACCACCGCGAAGGCGGGCCGCAGCGAGAGCGCGATCCGCAGCCGCCGCGGCTCGCGGCCCGCCGCCGTCAGCAGGTCGACGGCCGGCGGCCGGTGCAGATCACCGGCGTGCGAGCCGCTCGCCGAGTGCAGCAGGAGCGCCGCGTCGGCGACCGTCCGGGCCAGCGGACCGTCACAGGTGATGCCCCGGAACGCCTCCGCGTCCGGCCAGGTGGAGATCCGGCCCCGCTGCGGCTTGATGCCCACCAGAAGCGTCCAGGCGGCGGGGATACGGATCGATCCCGCCCCGTCCGACCCCAGCGCGGCCGGTACGAGCCCGGCGGCGACGGCCGCGGCGGAGCCGCCCGACGACCCGCCGGGGGTGTGCTCCAGTTGCCACGGGTTGCGCGTCACCCCGAAGGCCGGCCCCTCGGTGACCGGCCACTGCCCCAGCTCGGGAGTGTTCGTCTTGCCGACGATCACCGCGCCCGCGGCCCGCAGCCGCCGCACCGCCTCACTGTCGGCCCGCTTCGGCGGAAACCGCCCGGGGCACCCGAACGCGGTCGGCTCGCCCGCCACGTCCATGTCGTCCTTGACCGCCACCGGCACGCCCAGCAGCGGCAGCCGCTCCCCCGCCGCCAGCCGCCGGTCGGCCGCGTCGGCCTCCGCCAGTGCGGCCTCGGCCCGCACCCTGCGGAAGGCGTTCACCGTCGCCCGCGTCCGCTCGATCCGCTCCAGCGCCCGCTCGACGAGCATCCGCGAGGACACCTCCCCGTCGGCCAGCGCACGGGCTTGATCCGCCAGCCCGTCGGTCATGAACCCGGTCACCCGATCCCCCTCCCGTCGGTCGAATACACGGTAGGGGAACGCGAGTTGGTCGCACATCCGTCTTGAGACGGTGGGGGGTCCGGAGACCGACGGGCACCGGGGGCTACCCCCACCCCCAGGGGAACGGCTGGCCGGATGGGCAGGGCGCCGGGCGTCAACCACCCTTTCCCCATGCCACTTTCGAACCGGACGCGCCGCAAGGCCCTCCTGCTGACTCTCGCCACCACGGCGGTCACCGCGACGCTCACCGCCCCCGTGCAGGCAGCCCCCGCCGCACGTCCCGCCGCACCCGCCCTCACCTGGAAGCCGTGCCCGAGCCCGGCCGGCGCCACCGAGTGCGCGACGCTCTCCGTCCCGATGGACTACCGCGACCCGGGCGGCCAGCGGGTCGACCTCGCCGTCTCCCGGCTGCGCGGCGCCGACTCCCCCGCCAGGCGCGGCACCTTGCTGGCCATCCCGGGCGGCCCCGGCGGTTCGGGCGTGGCCCGCCTGGCCGCCAAGGGCGCCGAGCTGCGGAAGCAGACGGCCGGGGCGTACGACCTCGTCGCCTTCGACCCGCGCGGCGTCGGCGGCAGCACCCCGGCCGACTGCGGCGTCTCCGAAGACGACCGCGAGCTCACCCACCTCCGCCCCTGGCCGGGCCCCGACGGCGACATCACCGCGAACGTCGCCCGCGCCCGCCGCGTGGCCGCCGCCTGCCAGACCAACGGCGGGGCCATGCTGCGCAACATCTCCACCGCCAACGAGGTCCGCGACATCGAGAGCCTCCGCCGGGCCCTCGGCGAGGAGAAACTGTCGGCGTGGGCCACCTCCTACGGCACGTACGTGGCGGCGACGTACGCGCAGAAGTACCCGCACCGCACCGACCGCCTGGTGCTGGACAGCAACGGCGACCCCGACCCGGAGCGGGTCGCCCGGGGCTGGTCGGCGAACATGTCCGTCGGCACGGACGACCGCTTCCCCGACTTCGCCGCCTGGGCGGCCGACCCGGCCCGCGACCGCGCACACCGCCTGGCCGAGCGCCCCGAGGACGTCCGCCCGATGTTCCTGAAGCTGGCGGCCGAACTGGACGCGGCGCCCCGGAAGTTCAGCGATCCGGCGCACTTCCCGCTCACCGGCAACCGCCTGCGCCAGGCCCTGCAGCAGACGCTCTACAGCAAGAACGCCTTCGAGCCCCTCGCCGAACTCATCCTGGCCGCCCGTGACACGGCCGGCCCCCTGACGGTCCGCGACGTCCTGCCCGGCGGCCCGATCAGCGGGCGTGAGACGGCGGTCATGGTCGGCACCATCTGCAACGACGTCAGCTGGCCCCACGACCTCCGCACCTACGCCCGCGCCGTCACCGCCGACCGCGCCCGCCACCCCCTCACGGCGGGCATGCCGGCGGGCGTCATGCCCTGCGCCTTCTGGAAGACCGCCCCCGCCGACAAACCCGTTCGCATCACCCCCCGCGGCCCCTCGAACATCCTCATGATCCAAAACCTCCGCGACCCCGCCACGCCCCACCACGGCGCCCTCAAAATGCGCGAGGCCTTCGGCGACCGCGCCCGCCTCGTCACCGTCGACTCCGGCGGCCACGGCGCCTACTTGGCAAACGGCAACACCTGCGGCGACCGCACGGTCACCGACTTCCTGACAACGGGCCGCCGCCCGACGGGGGACGTGGTCTGCCCGAAGGAGTGACGTGATCTTCCCGGTTGCGGCTGCGAAATCGCGCGTGCGAGCATCCCGGTCATGACCATGACGGGGGATCAGACGGCAACGCGGACCGACGAGGGGGGCGCGGCGGCGTTCGACGCGGCCCGCCGCGAGTTCGCGGCAGCGCTGGGCGGCTTCCGCCGCTCCCCCGTGCTGGTCCCGCTCGACGACCGGGGCGGGCTGTGGACCACGTCGTACGGGGGCGTGTGGTGGATCCACGCCTTCTCCGACGAGGAGGCCCTGGCCGACTTCGCCCAGGCGCTGGACGAGTACGCCGGGCGGCAGTGGGACTACGTCACCGTCCTCGGCGCACGGCTGCTGGACGTGGTGATTCCCGGCATGGGAGAACCCGCGGGCATCGCCCTCGACCCGGGAGGGGACCACCCGGCGCTGTTCCCGCCGCTCGTGGGGGTCGTACCGGACCGTGCCGCGGTCGACGGCGACGCGCACGCGCATGAGGAGGGGGCGCGGTGAGCGACCAGCCGGACCTGAAGGCCCACGCGCACGACCTGTCCCTGATCGCGAAGGGGCTGACGGACGCGCTCTCCGAGCTGGGCGAACTCAGTCCCATGGGCGGGGCCGCCGCGGGCCGCGGCTTCGAGGACATCGCCCTGACCGGCCTGGAGCTCGGACACACAGGCCTCGCGGCGCAGTTCAAGGAGTTCTGCGAGCGGTGGGAATGGGGGGTACGCACCCTCGTCCAGGACGGGAACGAGTTCGCCCGGCGGGTGGGACTGTCGGCCGGCACGTACTACGAGCAGGACAAATACGCTGAGGGAACGATGAAGGTGGCCGGTGCCGCGTTCGGCGCGAACCCGAACCTCAAGGACGAGGACGTCGAGAACATGTCCTGGGACGAGGTGAAGGCGAACGGGAACTTCGCGGGCGTCGACTACAGCGGGAAGTCGTTCGAGAAGGCGTGGGACCACGGCAAGGAGACGTGGGACGGCGTCACCAAGGACATGGAAGCCACCCGGAACGAAAGGCTCCGGATGTTGCTGGAGCAGGCCGGGCAGCACGCGCCGCGATCGGCCGGCCGGCAGCCGGGTGACCACTGATGGGCACCTACGACATGTTCAAGGACGTCGTCAACGCGGCGGCCGACAAAGCCGGCGACCTGGTCGACAAGGGCAAGGAGAAAGCCGGCGAGGCCGTCGACTGGGGCACCGAGCAGCTCGCTGCCGGCCTGGACCGGGTGGGCCTGCACGACGCGGCCGACGTGATCGAGGACGCCGGTGACTTCCTCGCGGACCGGATGGGCGCGAAGGTCGCCGAGCAGCAGCTCGGGCAGACCGAGCAGGCCTCCGAGCTCATCCACGGGTCGCCGGGGAGGATCCGGGCCGCGGCACTGCACCTGAAGGATTTCCACGCCGCGTTCGACCGCGTCGGACAGGGGATGAAGGGCCTGGACTCCGGCAACTGGCGCGGGGAGGGCGCGGACGCGTTCCGCAAGAAGTTCGCCATGCACCCCCAGCAGTGGCTGAAGGCGGCGGACGCGTGTGAGGAGGCCTGCAAGGCCCTGGAGTCCTACGCGGAGACCGTGACCTGGGCCCAGGGCCAGGCGAAGGAGGCCATCGCCGCGTACAGGGCCGGCAAGGAGGCCACCAAGAAGGCCGTCGCCGCGCACAACGCGGCCGTCCACGCCTACAACGCGGCCGTCGACGCCTACAACGCCCGGCTGGGGGCGGGCAAGGACCCCGGCGCGAAGCCGACGGGCGCGCCCGGGGCGTCAGCGACCCCGGCACGGCCAAGATCAAGGAAGCGCGGGAGATCCTCGCCCGGGCCCGTTCGCAACGCGATTCCGCCGCCGAGAAGGCGCGGGAGACGGTCGGCGGGGCACTGGCCCACGCCCCGGGGAAACCCGAGTTCACCGACCGTGTGCCGGACGACTTCGCCGACTTCCGCACGGCGTCCGCCGACACCGGCCTCCATGTGGTGGGAGGCGCGACCAAGGGGGCCGCGGGCGTGGTGAAGTTCGCCCGCGGCGTCTTCCCCCTCGACCCGTACAACGTGACCCACCCCGCCCTCTATCTGGACCACCTCAACTCCAGCGTGGCGGGTCTGGTCACGCTGGCGAACCATCCGGACCGGGCGCCGCAGGCACTGCTCGGCGACGGCTGGGGCAAGGACCCGAGGGAGGCGACCGGACGCCTCGGCTTCGACCTGACCTCGGCACTCGCGACCGGCGGCACGAGCGCGGCGGGCAGTGCGGGACGGCGGGCCGTCGCCGCCGGGGCCAGGGAGACGGGCAAGGAGGGCGCGGAGAGCCTGGCCCGCAGGGAGCTGGGCGGGGACGCGCGCGAACCCGCGCGCACGGACGGCACGAAGTCGACCTGTGAGACCGACCCGGTGGACCTGGCGACCGGCAAGATGTTCCTCTCCCAGACCGATGTCGCGCTGCCCGGCACGCTGCCCCTGGTGTTCCGCCGGCGGGTCCAGTCGGGGTACCGGCTGGGGCGGTGGTTCGGCCCCTCCTGGTCGAGCACGGTCGACCAGCGGCTGGAGATCGACGCGGCCGGTGTGGTCTTCGTCCACCAGGACGGCCTGCTGCTGGACTATCCGCACCCGGCGCCCGGTGTCCCCACCCTGCCGGTCGAAGGCCCTCGGTGGCCCCTGGAGAACGCGGCGGACGGCGGGTACGTCGTCACCGATCCGGTCGGCGGTCGCACCTGGCACTTCACACCCCACGGCGACGGACTGGCGCTGCTGGACCAGATATCCGACCGCGGTGGCCACTGGATCACCGTCGAACACGACACCGACGGCACCCCCACGGCCCTCGTGCACGACGGCGGTTACCGCGTCCGCGTCTCCACCGAAGCCGGTCGCGTCACCGCCCTGCACCTCGTCGGCGCGGGGCCGGGCGGCACCGACACGGAGATCGTCCGCTACGGCTACACCGACGGTGATCTGACCGAGGTCACCAACTCCTCGGCTCTGCCACTGCGGTTCACGTACGACGAGCACGGCCGGGTCACCTCCTGGACGGACCGCAACGACAGCCGCTACGACTACGCCTACGACCACGAGGACCGATGCGTCCACCAGACCGGCGTCGCGGGCCATATGCGCAGCACGGTGGAGTACGGGCCGCGCGACCCGGCGAGCGGACTGCGGGTCACCCGCGTGACGAACTCGCTGGGCCACACCAGCCGTCTCACCTTCAACGCGGCCCATCAACTCCTCGCCGAGACCGACCCGACCGGTGCGACCACCCGCTACCGGTGGGACCGCTACGACCGCCTCCTGTCGCGCACCGACCCGCTCGGCCGCACCACGCGCTTCCGCCACGACGAGGACGGGCGGCTGGTCGCGGTGGTCCGCCCCGACGGGCGCGAGGCGACGACCACCTACAACGCGCTGAGCCGGCCGGAGACGGTGACGCACGCGGACGGCACGACCTGGCGGCAGACCTTCGACGACGCCGGCCGCCGGACATCGGTGACCGATCCCTCGGGTGCGACCACCCGCTACGCCTACGACGCGCTCGGCCATCCGGCCTCGGTCACGGACGCCCTGGGCAGCACCACCCGCGTGCGGTGCGACCGGGCGGGGCTGCCCGTCGAGACCACCGACCCCCTGGGCGGCGTGACCACCTACCTCCGTGACGCCTTCGGCCGCGTCACCACCGTCGTCGATCCGCTCGGGGCGACGACGAGGCTGTCGTGGTCGGTGGAGGGCAAGCTGGTCCGCCACGTCGCTCCGGACGGTTCGGAGCAGTCCTGGACGTACGACGGCGAGGGCAACTGCACCACGCACACCGACGCCCTCGGCGGCGTCACCCGCTCCGAGTACACCCACTTCGACCTGCTCAGCGCCCGGACGGGCCCCGACGGCGTACGTCACGAATTCACCCACGACACCCGGCTGCAACTGGTGGAGGTCACGAACCCCCAGGGCCTGAAGTGGAGTTACACCTACGACCCGGCGGGCCGCCTCGCCGCCGAGACCGACTTCGACGGACGCACGCTCACCTACGCGCACGACGACGCGGGCCGGCTCACCGCCCGTACCGACGCGTCGGGGCGGACCATCGCCTACGAGCACGACGAACTCGGGCGGGTGGTCGCCAAGGACGCGGACGGCCAGGTCACGACGTATGCGCACGATCCGGTGGGCAGACTGCTGGAGGCGTCGGGGCCGGACACGACACTGCTGTACAGCCGTGACCGCCTGGGCCGCATCACGTCCGAGACGGCAGGCGGCCGCACGACCGTCTTCACCCACGACGCGCTGGGCCGCCGCACGCGCCGTGTCACCCCCACGGGCGCCGTCAGCACCTGGACCTACGACGCCGCGGGCCGCCGCACCTCACTCACCGCTTCCGGCCGCGCCTTCACCATGGAGCACGACGCGGCGGGCCGCGAGATCGCCCGCCACTTCGGTGAAGCGCTCACGCTGTCGCACGGCTGGGACGCGACGGGACGCCTCAACTCGCAGACGCTGACGGGCGAGGGCGTGGGAACGGTCCAGTCCCGGACCTACACCTACCGCCGCGACGGCAATCTCACGGCCGTGCACGACCACCTCTCCGGCCTCCATGCCTTCGACGTGGACGCGGCCGGTCGCGTCACCGCCGTATCGGCACCCGGCTGGTCCGAGCGCTACGCCTACGACGAGGCGGGCAACCAGACCGAGGCCACCTGGCCTGCCGGACACACGGGCCCGGAGGCCCTCGGCTCCCGCTCGTACACCGGCACCCGCATCCACCAAGCGGGGCGCGTCCGCTACGAACACGACGACCTCGGCCGTGTCATCCTGCGCCAAAGGCCCCGCCTTTCCCGCAAGCCGGACACCTGGCGCTACGCATGGGACGCGGAGGACCGTCTCATCGCCGTCGTGACCCCGGACGGCACGCGCTGGCAGTACCTGTACGACCCGCTGGGCCGCCGCATCGCCAAACAGCGCCTGACCGACGCCGGGGACGTCGCCGAGCGGGTGGACTTCACCTGGGACGGCCCGACGCTGATCGAACAGACCACGACGACGTCGGGCCTGCCGAACCCGGTCACGCTCACCTGGGACCACGACGGCCTGCGCCCGGTCTCCCAGTCGGAACGCATAACGACTGCGGACGCGCCCCAGACGGAGATCGACAGCCGCTTCTTCGCCATCGTCACCGACTTGGTCGGCACGCCCAGCGAACTCGTCGACGAATCCGGGACGATCGCGTGGCGAAGCCGCGCGACGCTGTGGGGCACGACCACGTGGGCGGCGGACAGCACGGCCTACACGCCCCTGCGTTTCCCGGGCCAATACTTCGACCCGGAATCGGGCCTCCACTACAATTTCCACCGCCACTACGACCCGGAAACGGCGCGCTACGCATCGCCGGACCCGCTGGGCTTGGCGCCGTCGCCGAACCCGTCGGCGTATGTCCATAATCCGCTGACGTGGGCGGATCCGCTGGGGTTGGCGCCGTGCAAACCTGGGATCGTTGATCGCCTGAAGGGCATTTTCAACAGGCAATCAACAACAAGCCCGTCCTTCCCGGAATCGACGAACACCCAAAGTCCGCTGGCGCTAGGAGCTGCCCCGCCCGGAATCGGCGATATCGCACAGCTTCATGGCCCATTCCATAGGCTGGGGTCACCAACTCAAACAAGCGGCGTGACGGAGCAAGTGATGAGTTCAGGGGAGCTGTGGGGACGCGAGTCACGCTGGGGCGGAGATCCGATGGTGCAGGCACACCGTGGACCGATTCCCAGTACCGCAACGCCCGGTAGCTTCGAGTTCTACACATCCATCGAGCCCAAACCAGCAAGGAACACACCGCCCGGATACGCGGCATGGGAGTTGGGTCAACAGCCGGGCGTCAGAGGTTTCAATCAAGGCGGCGACGAATTCGCCTCGATTCCCGTATTCGTAACGGAGGTAAGGTAATTGTGAGGCGTATCCAGGCATCCGACTTCCATGGACGCCCACAGAAGTACGTGGCACAACTCGACATCACCACCGAGTATGCCGAGTCCCTGTGGGGCGAACATGAACTGTCCACAGACGACCTCGGACCGTGGCTGACTTTCGCATTCACCCTTGAGGACGGAACCCTGGCAGCCTTGGTTCGCGAGGTCCACAACGCGCCGAACCCGGGCTACATCCTGACAGTGATCGGCCCCAAGGAGTCGCGCGACGCTCTGACAGAATTCCTTACGGAATCAGGGCTCAGCCCAGAACGCGTGCTACATGAAGGATTCGACTGATCCTCACGCCCCATACAGCGCCCGCGCCCGATCCCCGTCCACAAACCCGTCGTCCCCCGGTACAGAAAGGAAGTACCGCGTCTGCCACCTCTGCGTGCCGCCCGCCTGGCGGTTCGTCGTTGTGACCCACGGCGGGTAGACGCGGAACGCGCGCTTCCCGCCGGCGCCGTCCGTCGATACGATGTCGCGCTCGCGCAGCACCTCCCGCGGGAAGACGAACTGCCCGAAGCGGTCGCCGTCCCGCACGCTGATGACGAAGAGGTCGACCGGGTCCGCCGCGTCGAAGGGCTGGATCGGGCCGCCTCCGATGCGCTTCCACACCGTGACGAACTGGCCCACCTTCGTGGGCGTCGTCTTCGCCACCCGGAATCTGACCGACCGGCCGCCGACCGTGAATGCGTGCGCCGCGTACTCGGCGCTCTCCGCTTCGGGTACCGGCTCCGAGCAGGTGAGCCCGTTCGGGTGGTACACCAGCGTCTTCGCCGCGAGCAGCTCGTCGTGGGGCGTCGTCATCACCTCATCCTGTCATCCCGCCGAAAGCGCGAAAACGCGCAAGCGCGCAAACGCGAGATGCGGCCCGTGGCCCGTCGTGTCAGCCTTTCCGCGAGACCGATCCGCGTCACCCGTCAGGGAGTGATCGAGCATGGGCAATGAAGAGAATGCGCGGGACAAGGCGCGGCAGACGTCCGACGACGCCACGTCCAAGGCTTCCAAGACCTCCAAGGCCAAGGAGCAGGCCGAGGAGCGGGCCCGCAAGGCCAAGCTGAAGGCCGACGAGGAGGACCAGCGGGCCCGGGAGACGTTCGACCGGGACTACGACGCCTGATACGGCGCCCGCACCCCCCTTATGCGACCGTTCGGGTCGATTTTATGTAAAGAATCCCGCCCGGCCGCGTGCCCCGCCCCGCATTCGCCACGATCCCTGGCGCCCTTTTCTCAACAGGAGCGTCAAGAAGGGGCTGATCGCAGTGTTGATGTACAAGGTCAGGATCGCCGTCGCCGACATCAACGAGGCCGGCACCGACGAGAAGGTGCAGGCGCGCCTGGTCTTCCGGGACGGCTGCTCGACGGTGTGGACCATGCTCGGTACGTTCCAGCGCGGTACCAGCCCCGCCTTCGACATCGTCCTCGAGCAGGACCTCGGCACGCCGACGGGGATCGAGCTGATGAAGAACGGCCCGGACAACCTCTGTCTGACGGCGATCGAGGTGATCTGCCCCGGCGGGGCCGTCGCCCGGTGGATCGGGGACGGCGGGGCCCGCGAGTGGCTGGCCCACGAGACCAGCGACCGCTACGACACGTACTTCGGCGTCCGGAGCCTGTTCGACCTCAGCCCGCCGGACGCGACGACCGCCATCGCCCGGCCGGCGGCACAGCCCGTCGCACAACCCGTCGCACAACCGGCCACCCCACCGGCCGTGCGGCCCGCCGCGCGCGCCGCCGCCGTGCACGCCGTGCTGCCCGTCCCCGACCATCAGCGCGTCGACGGCAGGAGCCGCTTCTGGGCGTTCAACGGCGACCACTACCGGCTGATCGAGATCTCCGACGGCCCCGACCGCACCGCCACCATCGTGGCCCGCGACCGGCCGATCTCGCAGTGTCCGGCGCTCGTCGGGCTCCCCGCCCTCGACACCATCTGGCCCGTCCCCGACCGCCAGCGCATCGGGCCCCTGGACGGCGGGGAGGGCACGGAACCCACGAGCGAGTTCTGGGTCTTCTCCGGCGACCGGTACCGGAAGATCTCCATCGAGGACGGGCCCGCCCACACCAACCGGGCGCTCGGCGAGGACCACCCGATCCGTGACTGGTCGGCCCTCGACGGGTTCTCGTTCCTGGACGCCGTCCTGCCCGTCCCCGGTCACCAGCGCGTCAACGGCACCAGCCGCTACTGGGTGTTCTGCGGCGACCGCTACCGGCTCATCGAGATCGAGGACGGCCCCGCCCACACGAACACCATCATCACGCCCGACCGCGCGGTCTCGCAGTGGGCGGCGTTCGAGGGCTGGACCCACGTGGACACCTTCCTGCCCGTCCCCGACCACCAGGGCGTGGACGACAAGAGCCGCTTCTGGGCGTTCAGCGGCGACCATTTCCGGATCATCGAGATCGACCACGGCGTGGGACACGCCGACAACCTCGTCTCCGGCGACCGGCCCGTCTCCCAGTGGGCGACGCTCACCTGATGGACGGCGTGGGGGCGAGCCACCCGCGCTCGCCCCCCCCTCACCCCTCCAGTACCGCCCTGAGCTGGTCCAGCCCCCAGTCCAGGTCCTCCTTGCTGATCATCAGCGGCGGCGCGATCCGGATCGTCGAGCCGTGGGTGTCCTTGACCAGCACGCCCCGGTCCATCAGCCGCTCCGAGATCTGCCGGCCCGTGCCGTGGGAGGGGGCGATGTCGACGCCCGCCCACAGGCCCCGGCCGCGGACCGCCTCGACCGCGCCGGTCCCCGCCAACAGGCCCAGTTCGTGGTGGAGGTGCTCGCCCAGCTCCGTCGCCCGCTGCTGGAACTCGCCGGACTTGAGGATCGCCACGACCTCCAGGGCCACCGCGCACGCCAGCGGGTTTCCGCCGAAGGTCGAGCCGTGCTCGCCCGGGCGGTAGACGCCCAGGACCTCCCGGGAGGCCGCCACGGCCGAGACCGGCACCACGCCGCCGCCGAGCGCCTTGCCGAGGATGTAGACGTCGGGCACCACGTCCTCGTGCTCGCACGCGAAGGTCTTCCCGGTGCGCCCCAGCCCCGACTGGATCTCATCGGCCATGAACAGCACGTTCCGCTCGGCGGTCAGCCGTCGTACGCCCGCGAGATAGCCGGCCGGCGGTACGAGCACCCCGGCCTCGCCCTGGATCGGCTCCAGCAGCACGGCGACGGTGTTCTCGTCCACCGCGGCCTCCAGCGCCGCCAGGTCACCGTAGGGGACGATCTCGAAGCCGGGGGTGTACGGGCCGTAGTCCGCGCGGGCCTCGGGGTCGGTGGAGAAGCTGACGATCGTGGTCGTGCGGCCGTGGAAGTTGTTGTCGGCCACGACGATCTTCGCTCGGCCGTCCGGCACGCCCTTGACGCGGTAGCCCCACTTACGGGCGGTCTTCACGGCCGTCTCGACCGCCTCCGCCCCGGTGTTCATCGGCAGCACCATGTCCTTGCCGCACAGCGCGGCCAGCTCGGTGCAGAATTCGGCGAACCGGTCGTGGTGGAAGGCGCGCGAGGTGAGCGTCACCCGTTCCAGTTGTGCCTTCGCCGCATCGATCAGCCGGCGGTTGCCATGGCCGAAGTTGAGCGCCGAGTAGCCGGCGAGCATGTCCAGATAGCGACGCCCCTCGACGTCGGTCATCCACGCGCCCTCCGCGGTCGCCACGACGACCGGCAGCGGGTGGTAGTTGTGGGCGCTGTGTTCCTCGGCGGCCGCGATGCTGTCTTGCGTGAAGGTCAACGTGTGCTCCGTTCGGTGTCGGGGCATGCTGCTCCTCACTTTCTACACCCCCACCCGTACCGCCGGACCGAGTCCGGTTCCGCACCTGAGAGAATGTGTGCATGGCCCTTGATCGTCCGCGCGCTCTCTCCGGTATCCAGCCCACCGCAGGCTCGTTCCACCTCGGGAACTACCTCGGTGCCGTCCGGCAGTACGTGGCGCTGCAAGAGACCCACGACGCCTTCTACATGGTCGTCGACCTGCACGCGATCACCGTGCCGCAGGATCCGAAGGAGCTGCGGGCCAACACCCGCATCGCCGCCGCCCAGCTGCTGGCCGCCGGCCTCGACCCGGACCGCTGCACCCTCTTCGTCCAGAGCCACGTGCCCGAGCACGCCCAGCTCGGCTGGGTGATGAACTGCCTCACCGGCTTCGGCGAGGCCTCGCGCATGACGCAGTTCAAGGACAAGTCCGCGAAGCAGGGCGCCGACCGCACCACCGTCGGCCTGTTCACCTACCCCGTGCTCCAGGTCGCCGACATCCTGCTCTACCAGGCCGACTCCGTGCCGGTGGGCGAGGACCAGCGGCAGCACATCGAGCTGACCCGCGACCTGGCCGAGCGCTTCAACACCACCTTCGGCGAGACGTTCACGATGCCGTCGGCGCACATCGTCCGCGAGACCGCGAAGATCTACGACCTCCAGGACCCGACGGCGAAGATGAGCAAGTCGGCGTCGAGCACCAAGGGTCTGATCAACCTGCTCGACGAGCCCAAGGTCTCCGCCAAGAAGATCAAGAGCGCGGTCACCGACACCGACACCGTGATCCGCTTCGACGCGCAGAACAAGCCGGGCATCAGCAACCTGCTCACGATCTACTCCACGCTCACCGGAACGGGTGTAGCGGAATTGGAGCAGAAGTACGAGGGCAAGGGTTACGGTGCGCTGAAGGTGGATCTGGCCGAGGCCATGGTGGAGTGGGTCACCCCGTTCCGGGCCCGCACCCAGGAATATCTGGACGACCCCGAGACGCTGGACTCTGTCCTGGCCAAGGGCGCCGAGAAGGCCCGCGCGGTGGCGGGCGAGACCCTCGCCCGGGTCTACGACATGGTGGGTTTCCTGCCCGCCAAGCACTGACAGCACCGGTCAGCGGGCCGGTGGTGACCGGCCCGTACCACCGGTGACGGGACGGTCACGGAGCGCGCGGGGTCTTCCGGTCCCGCGCGCGAAGGACCGAGTGACCTGGCGACAGGTGTGGCTCAGCCGCCACACTGGCCACGGGGACGTACAGGCTGCACAGGAGGGAGAACGCAATGGGGACCGTAACGCTCGGCGTTTCGATCGCGGTCCCGGAGCCGTACGGCAGCTTCCTCCAGAAGCGGCGCGAGGGCTTCGGCGACCCGCACGCACACGGCATCCCCACGCACGTCACCCTGCTGCCGCCCACCGAGGCCGACGACTCCTGCCTGCCCGCCATCGAGGCCCATCTGGCCGAGGTCGCGGCCGCGGGCCGGCCCTTCCCGATGCGGCTGTCCGGGACCGGTACGTTCCGCCCCCTGTCGCCCGTCGTCTTCGTCAACGTGGTCGAGGGCTCCGCCGCCTGCGCCTGGCTGCAGAAGCGGATCCGGGACACCGCCGGCCCCGTCGCCCGCGAGCTGCTCTTCCCCTACCACCCCCACGTCACCATCGCGCACGGCATCGCCGAGGAGGCGATGGACCGGGCCTTCGAGGAGCTGGCGGACTTCGAGGCCGCCTGGGCCGTGGGCGGCTTCGCGCTCTACGAGCAGGGCACGGACGGCGTATGGCGGCTGGAGCGTGAATACCCTTTCGGGCAGAGTGAGCAGGACGCGCCGCCCATGGCCACCGGCGTACCTCATCAGGGTGTGGTGCGCCCTTCCGCGCCCTCCCACTGACGGCGCCCTCCCACTGACGCGACGCCGACGCACCCGCCCGGACTCCGGCCCGCGCTTCTTCCCGCCCCTCCCCCGCGCCCCGCTCCACCGTCACACCCCCGGGATGCTGCCCGCTCACGCTTTCGGGGGACAGGGGTGTCCGGCCGTGAAGTGGTTAGGTGTCGTCCATGGACTGGTTGACCCGGCTGCCGTGGATCGGACCCCTGATCGTCCGGCTGATGCGCACCCATGTGTGGCGCTCCTACGAGACCCTCGACCGGGCGAATTGGGCCCGGCTGGCCGCCGCGATCACCTACACCAGTTTCCTCGCGCTGTTCCCTCTGATCACCGTCGGCGCGGCGATCGGCGCGGCCGTCCTCGACGACGCGCAGTTGAAGAAGCTGGAGGACAAGGCCGCCGAGCAGGTGCCCGGCATCTCCGGCCAGCTCGATCTCAGCACCCTCGTCGACAACGCGGGCACGGTCGGTCTCGTCGCCGGTGCCCTGCTGCTGGTCACCGGCGTCAACTGGATCGGGACCCTGCGCGAGTGCCTGCGCGCCGTCTGGGAGCTGGAGGAGGCCCCCGGCAACCCCTTCCTGCTCAAGGGCAAGGACGCGGCCGTGCTCGTCGGCCTCGGCGGGGTGGCGCTGCTGTCGCTCGGCTGCTCGGCGTTCGCGTCGGCGGCGGTGGGCTGGGTCGTCGAGAAGACCGGGCTCGCCGACGGCGGGGCCGGTGCGCCGCTGCTGACGGCGGCGGGCTTCGGCGCCGCCGTGCTCGCCGACTTCGTGATGATGCTCTACGTCCTGTCGCGGCTGCCCGGCGTCCTGCCCGAGCGGCGCCGGCTGCTCGTCGCCGCGCTGCTCGGCGCGGTCGGCTTCGAGCTGCTCAAGCTGCTGCTGAGCGGCTATCTGCAAGGGGTGGCCGCGAAGAGCATGTACGGGGCGTTCGGCACCCCGGTCGCGCTGCTGCTGTGGATCAACTTCACGGCCCGGCTGGCGCTCTTCTGCGCCGCCTGGACGGCCACCCCGCACGGCGAGGTGCCCGCGGCGCAGGACGGGGCCGAAGAGGTCTCCCCCTCCGGCCCCGGCTCCTCCCGCCCCGACTCCGACAGGAAGGTCAGCCCTGGCGCCGGCTCCGGTCCGGCAGCGGCCAGCGACGGTGCACGGCGAACCCCGCAACCGCCACCGCCACCAGCGAGGCCAGCGTAATCCCGACCGCCGTCCACATTCCGCCGCCCGATCCGGCGACCGAGGCCTGCGAGCTGTCCGCCGTGCCGGGGACACCGCTCCGGCCGGTCTTGTCGGCCACGCCCGGCGGCGGCACCAGATGGCCCACCGGCTTGACGTGCCCGGCCGCCTCGAAGCCCCAGTCCAGCAGGCGCGCGGTCTCCTTGTAGACCTCGTTGGCCTCCCGGTTCTCCGGGTTCATGACGGTGACCAGCAGCTTGCGGCCGTCGTGCTGGGCGACGCCGGTGAAGGTGTTTCCGGCGTTGGTGGTGCTGCCGTTCTTGACGCCCGCCATGCCCTTGTAGGCGGCCATCCCGTTCGCACCGGTCAGCAGCCGGTTGGTGTTCATGATGTCGAACGTGTCCCGCTTGCCGTCCTTCTTCGTCTCGCCGGGGAACTTCGCGTACGCCGTGGCGCAGTACTCGCGGAAGTCCGCCTTCTGGAGCCCGGAGCGGGCGAAGAGGGTCAGGTCGTACGCGCTGGAGACCTGGCCCTCCGCGTCATAGCCGTCGGGGCTGACGACGTGGGTGTCCTTCGCCTGGAGCGCCTCGGCGTGCGCCTGCATGTCCTTGACGGTCTGCGGGATGCCGCCGTTCATGGAGGCCAGCACGCGCACCGCGTCGTTGCCCGAGCGCAGGAAGACACCGAGCCACAGATCGCGGACGGAGTACGTCTGGTTCTCCTTGACCCCGACCAGGCTGCTGCCCTCGCCCATGCCCTCCAGGTCGGCGGGCTTGACCTTGTACTGCCGGTTCTTGGGGAACTTCGGCAGCACGGTGTCCGCGAAGAGCATCTTCAGGGTCGAGGCGGGCGGCAGCTGCCAGTGGGCGTTGTGCGCGGCGAGCACTTCGCCGGACTCGGCGTCCGCGACCAGCCACGAGCGGCCGGTGAGCTCCTTGGGCAGGGCGGGCGCCCCGGGGCCCAGCCGCACCTGGGTGCCCGGCTTGCCGAGCAGCTCACCGCCGACGGTGGACATCCGGGCGGGCGGCTGGGCGGGCGGGCGGCCCTTGTCGTCCTTCTTCTCGTCGGCCAGGGCCGGGGTGGCGGTGAGTGCGGGGAGCAACAGGGCTGCGACCAGAGCGGCGGCGCGGCGGCGCGGCGTGGCGCACCGCGGGGAGTGTGATGTCGTCGTCGGCACGTTCGTGAACGTACCTCCAGGTCCACGCCCACAGGAGGGCGCCTCACCGGCGCGTGCCCCCGGCGTGGACCCGATAGGACTATTGCGCGGGGCCGAACGCATACTGAAACCCATGCCGAACTCTTCCGAGGACTCCCCGCGCGCGGGTTTCACCCTCTCGCGCCCCGTGGCCTGGTTCCTGCTCGCCTTCGGGGTGTGGAGCTGGTTCATCTGGATCACTTTCGTCAAGAACCTCTGGAAGGACGGCAGCGGGCTCGCCTTTGACGACGCGGGCGATCCGACCGCGTACTTCTGGGTCCATCTGCTGCTCGCGATCACCTCGTTTCTTCTGGGGACGGCTGTCGGGGTCATCGGGTTGCGTGGCGTCAGGGCGTTGCGGCGCAGCTCATAGCCGACCGCCCGGGAGCACTTGACGATCACTTGGCCGATTCCCGGGACGTACGTCCGTTCGTGTGTTTAGGTGATGCGCATCACTGGGCGGAGGGGGCACGGGGTGCGCGGGGTCCGGGTTCGGACGGCTACAACGAGTGCGGTGGGCGTTTTACTGCTGGCGGTCGGCCTCGGAGGCTGCTCGCTCTTATCGCCGGAGGCGAAGAAACAGGAGCCGATCTCGGTCGGCACGACCGACACGGTCAGCTCGCTGGACCCGGCGGGAGCATACGACGCGGGCTCATGGGCGCTGTACAGCAACGTGTATCAGTCACTGTTGACCTTCTCGGCGGGCTCCAGCTCCCCGGTGCCGGACGCGGCGGAGCGCTGCGGCTTCAAGGACCAGTTACGCACGTACGAGTGCGTGCTGCGGCCCGGGCTGAAGTTCTCGAACGGGCGGGGGCTGACGGCGAAGGACGTGAAGTTCTCCTTCGACCGCATCCTGCGCATCAAGTCGGACCAGGGTCCCCGGTCGCTGCTGGAGACCCTCCGGTCGGTCGAGACCTCGGGCGACGCCCGGGTGACCTTCCGGCTGAAGGTGCCGGACGCCACCTTCCCGTTCAAGATAGCCACGGGCGGCGGGGCGATCGTCGACAGCACCCGCTACCCCGCCGACCGGCTCCGCACGGGTGACGAGGTGGACGGCTCGGGCCCGTACGTCCTCAAGAAGTACCGGCCGGGCGCGAGCGCCGAGCTGGCCCCCGCCGAGCACTACCGGGGCGGCATGAAACGCAAGGGCTCCCCTGTCGTCGTGCGCTACTTCGCCGATGCGGAGCGGATGAGCCAGGCGTGGCAGCGGCGGTCCATCGAGGTCGCCACGCGCTCGATGCCGCCGACGGACATCGCGGCGCTCTCCCCCGCCGACTCGGACGTGAAGGTCATGGAGTCCGCCGCGGCCAGCACCCGGAACCTGGTCTTCAATCTGCGGGACGGCTCGCCCGTGAAGGACGTCGCGGTACGCCGGGCCGTCGCCTCGGTCGTCAATCGCGAGGCCCTCGCCCGTGACGTCCACCGCCGGACGGTCGAGCCGCTGTACTCCCTCGTCCCCACGGGCCTCACGGGCCACACCACGTCCTTCTACGACCGCTATCCCCGGCCCGACGCGGCCAAGGCCCGGCAGTTGCTGCGGGAGGCCGGGATCAAGGTCCCCGTCCGCTTCGACCTCGCCTATTCGCAGGGCGCCGCCACGGACCAGGAGGCGACGCTGCTGAAGAAGCAGCTGGAGGCGAGCGGACTGTTCGAGGTGACCACCCGGCGCGTGGGGTGGGCGGAGTTCCAGAAGGGCTATGCCCGTGGGGCGTACGACGCGTACTGCGTCAGCTGGGTCGCCGACTTCCCCGACCCGGACACCTTCACCAGCCCCCTGGTCGGTGCGGGCAACGCCCTGCACTCGGGCTACTCCAGCCCCCGCGTCGACCGGCTGATCGAGGCGGGCCAGCGGAACGAGCAGCGCGGCCGGGTCGCGGGCACCTTCCGCGACATCCAGAAGATCATCGCCGAGGACGTGCCCCTCCTGCCGCTGTGGCAGAAGAAGGACTACGCCCTCAGCGACTCCGCCATCTCCGGCACGCAGTACCTCTCGGACGGCACGGGAACGTGGCGGCTGTGGCAGCTGGGACGCATCTGACGCACCTGAACGGCCGTCAGAGCGCCTGTCACAGGCCGTGCTTGTCCAGGAAGCTCGTGATGAGCTGCTGCCACTCCTCGGGCCGCTCGGCCATGGGGATGTGCCCGGTCTCGATCTCGGCGTACTCGGCGCCGGGGATCCGCTCGGCGAGCACCCGGGAGTTGGCGGGCGAGACCAGCGTGTCCAGGGTGGTGGCGATGACGAGGGTGGGGACGGAGATCCCGGCGAGGTCCCCCGTGGTGTCGGCGACCTGTACGACGCCCGCCTGGTCGGCGGCACCGTCCGGGACGCCGGCGGCGAGCATCCCGTAGAAGGAGTCGAGCTGCTCGGTGGGCACGGCGTTGAAGAACGGCTCACCGAAGCCGCTGAGGGCGACGAAGCGCGCGAACGTCTCCCGGTCCCCGTCGGCCAGCAGCTTCCGCCAGATGTCCAGGGAGGCCAGCAGCCGGTTGTCGGCCTTGGCCGTACCGGCCGTCAGGACCAGTCCGCGCACCCGGTCCGGGTACCGGGCGGCCGCCCGCACCGACACCAGGGTGCCCAGCGAGTAGCCGACCAGGGTGAAGGTCTCCAGGCCCGCCTCGGTGGCGGAGGCGACCACGGCGTCGGCGAGGCCGTCGAGGGTCAGCGGCTCGCTCGCGCGGGGCGTGCCGCCGGAGCCGGGGTAGTCGGGGGCCACCACGGTGTGCCGCTCGGCGAGGGCCGGGATGATCGGCAGGTAGTTGCCCTCGATGCTGCCGCCCGCGCCGTGCGCGAGCAGGAGGCCGGGGCCGGATCCGTGGACGGTGGTGGCGAGGGGCGTGAGAATCTGTGTCTGTGTCATGGGCGAGAGGTTGCCGTATGACATCAGTGTCAAGGTCAAACGCGGTGGGGGAAGTCGCACGATGCGGATCGGTGAACTGTCACGGCGTACCGGGGTGAGCCCCCGGCTGCTGCGCTATTACGAGGGCCAGGGCCTGCTCGTCTCCGAGCGGGACTCCAACGACTACCGGCGCTACGGGCCCGACGCGGTCGAGCGGGTGACCCGCGTCCGTGAGCTCCTCGCCGGCGGCCTGACGACGGAGGCCATCCGGGACCTGCTGCCCTGCACGCAGGGCGGGCCGGGCCTGCTCGCCTGCGAGCACTCTGTGCAGGTGCTGGATGGGCAGCTGTCGCGTGTGGAGGAACAGATGGCGGAGCTGTTGCGTAAGCGCGAGGCGCTGCAGGGGGTGGCGTCGGCCATGCGGCCGGAGTAACCGGGGCTCCGCCCCGGACCCCGGTCCTCAATCGCCGGACGGGCTGCTGTGCCTTGTCCTCAATCGCCGGACGGGCTCAAAAGTTGAGGGCCCCGCTCCAAGGATGGAGCGGGGCCCTCGTCTACAGCGGACCGCAGGTCGGAGGTCAGAACCGGCGCGTGATCAGCGCGCGCTTGACCTCCTGGATCGCCTTCGTGACCTCGATGCCACGCGGGCAGGCGTCCGTGCAGTTGAACGTCGTGCGGCAGCGCCACACGCCGTCCTTGTCGTTCAGGATCTCCAGCCGCTGCTCGCCGGCCTCGTCGCGCGAGTCGAAGATGAAGCGGTGGGCGTTGACGATGGCCGCCGGGCCGAAGTACTGGCCGTCGTTCCAGAACACCGGGCAGGACGACGTGCACGCGGCGCACAGGATGCACTTGGTGGTGTCGTCGAACCGCTCGCGGTCCTCCGCCGTCTGCAGGCGCTCACGCGTCGGCTCGTTCCCCTTGGTGATGAGGAACGGCATGACGTCGCGGTACGCCTGGAAGAACGGCTCCATGTCGACCACGAGGTCCTTCAGGACCGTGAGGCCCTTTATGGGCTCGACCGTGATCGGCTTGGCGGGGTTGATGTCCTTGATCAGGGTCTTGCACGCCAGGCGGTTCTTGCCGTTGATGCGCATCGCGTCGGAGCCGCAGATGCCGTGCGCGCAGGAACGCCGGAACGTCAGCGTGCCGTCGTGGTCCCACTTGATCTTGTGGAGACCGTCGAGGACCCGCTCCTTGGGGTCGATCTCCAGCTGGAAGTCCTGCCAGGTCGCCTGGTCGGAGATCTCCGGGTTGAACCGGCGGATCCGGAAGGTGACCGTGATCAGGTGCGCGGGGGCCTCGGACTCGGCCGAGGCCGCGCTCTTCTCGAGCGTCGTGGTGCTCATCAGTACTTACGCTCCATCGGCTGGTAGCGGGTCTGGACGACCGGCTTGTAGTCGAGGCGGATCGAGTCCTTGCCGTCCGCGTCGACCTCGCGGTACGCCATGGTGTGCCGCATGAAGTTGACGTCGTCGCGGTTGGGGAAGTCCTCGCGGTAGTGACCGCCGCGGGACTCCTTGCGCGCCAGCGCGGACACGGCCATGACCTCGGCCAGGTCGAGCAGGTTGCCCAGCTCGATGGCCTCCAGCAGGTCGGTGTTGAACCGCTTGCCCTTGTCCTGGACGGAGACGTTGAGGTACCGCTCGCGCAGCTCAGCGATCTTCTCGACGGCCGTCTTGATGGTCTGCTCGGTGCGGAACACCATCACGTTGGCGTCCATGGTCTCCTGCAGCTCCTTGCGGAGCTCGGCGACCCGCTCGTTGCCGGTGGAGTTGCGCAGCCGCTCGACCTGGTCGGCGACGAGCTGCGCCGGGTTCTCCGGCAGCTCGACGTAGTCGGCCTTCGCGGAGTACTCGGCGGCCGCGATGCCCGCCCGCTTGCCGAAGACGTTGATGTCCAGCAGCGAGTTGGTGCCGAGGCGGTTGGCGCCGTGCACGGAGACACAGGCGACCTCGCCGGCGGCGTACAGGCCGGGGACGACGGTGTCGTTGTCGGCCAGCACCTCACCCGCGACGTTGGTCGGGATGCCGCCCATGGCGTAGTGCGCGGTGGGCTGGATCGGGATCGGGTCCGTGTAGGGCTCGATGCCGAGGTACGTGCGCGCGAACTCGGTGATGTCCGGGAGCTTGGCGTCGAGCTGCTCCGGCGGCAGGTGGGTGAGGTCGAGGTAGACGTGGTCGCCCTCGGGACCGCAGCCACGGCCCTCGCGGATCTCCGTGTAGATGGAGCGCGAGACGACGTCTCGCGAGGCGAGGTCCTTCATGACGGGCGCGTACTTCTCCATGAAGCGCTCGCCGTCCTTGTTGCGGAGGATGCCGCCCTCACCGCGGGCGCCCTCCGTCAGCAGGATGCCCATGCGCCAGATGCCCGTCGGGTGGAACTGGAAGAACTCCATGTCCTCCAGGGGCAGACCGCGGCGGTAGCAGGCGGCCTGGCCGTCACCGGTCAGGGTGTGGGCGTTGGAGGTCACCTTGAAGAACTTGCCGGTGCCGCCGGAGGCGTAGATGACGGCCTTCGCCTGGAAGACGTGGATCTCGCCGGTGGCGAGCTCGTAGGCCACCACGCCGGCCGACTTCTTGACGCCGTCGACCTCGGTGATCAGCTGGTCGAGGACGTAGAACTCGTTGAAGAACTCCACGCCCTCCTTGACGCAGTTCTGGTACAGCGTCTGGAGGATCATGTGGCCGGTGCGGTCCGCGGCGTAGCAGGACCGGCGGACCGGGGCCTCGCCGTGGTTACGGCTGTGACCGCCGAAGCGGCGCTGGTCGATGGTGCCGTCCGGGGTGCGGTTGAACGGCAGGCCCATCTTCTCCAGGTCGAGGACCGCGTCGATGGCCTCCTTCGCCAGGATCTCGGCGGCGTCCTGGTCGACCAGGTAGTCACCGCCCTTGATCGTGTCGAAGGTGTGCCACTCCCAGTTGTCCTCTTCCACGTTGGCCAGCGCGGCGGCCATGCCGCCCTGCGCGGCACCCGTGTGGGAGCGGGTCGGGTAGAGCTTCGTCAGGACCGCGGTGCGGCTGCGCTTGGTCGACTCGATGGCCGCGCGCATGCCGGCGCCACCGGCGCCGACGATGACGGTGTCGTACTTGTGGATCTTCATGGTCGCGTCAGCCCCGGGCTCTAGCGGATGTTCGGGTCGAAGGTGAAGATCACCAGCGTGCCCAGCAGGACGGTGAACACCGTGGCCGCGTACAGCAGGTTCTTCAGCCAGAAGCGGGTCTTGGGCCGCTCCGCGTAGTCGTTGATGACCGTGCGCAGGCCGTTGGCGCCGTGCAGCATGGCCAGCCACAGCATGAGCAGGTCCCAGCCCTGCCAGAACGGCGAGGCCCAGCGGCCGGCCACGAAGGCGAAGCCGACCTTGCTGACGCCGCCGTCGAGGACGAGCTGGATCAGCAGATGGCCCAGGACCAGGACGACCAGCACGACGCCGGACAGCCGCATGAACAGCCAGCCGTACAGCTCGAAGTTGGTGCGGGTCGCCTTCGGGGTCTTCTTGGTGCGCTTGCGGGGCGGCTCGATGACCGGCGCCGGATTGTCCACGTCGTACAGGCTCACGCCCTCGACGGGATCGACCGCGGAAGAGGTGTCAGCGGACATCAGACGTCAGCTCCCGAACAGTTCGCGTGCGGCGTGCCCGAGGACGGGGTAAATAGCCCCGACCATCAGCACGATCCAGATGGCCATGACGGACCAGAGCATCTGCTTCTGGTACTTCGGGCCCTTGGACCAGAAGTCCACGGCGACGACGCGGAGGCCGTTGAGCGCGTGGAAGAGGATGGCGGCGACGAGGCCGTATTCCATCACGGCGACGATCGGTGTCTTGTACGTCGCGACTACCTCGTCGTAGGCCTCGGGAGAGACACGGACGAGGGCGGTGTCGAGGACGTGCACGAACAGGAAGAAGAAAATGAGGACGCCGGTGACTCGATGAGCCACCCAGGACCACATGCCTTCCCGGCCGCGGTACAGCGTTCCAGCCGGCACGGAAAACCCTCCGGGAGCGGGGATTGGGGCCTGCCGGCTTCACTGTCAGCGGGCCCGGCCGGGTACGGTCCACCGGCCCTGGCCATCGTAGCGACGCCTTGTCGGTTCGGTCTCGCGGGGTATGTCAGGTGTGATCAAACAGGCACGTACGGCCTAGCTACCGGGGGGCCGATGCCTCGTCGAGGCGTCCGGTCCGTCCCAGCGTGTCCGATACGGGTGGGGCTTTTGTCAGGATAGATGCGACTTCCGTCTTCCGCTCATACGAGTCCGATCTTGCGGCCAAAACGTCACTGACGGCTCCCCTGACACTCCCGTAGATCCCAGGCCGGTCCCCCGCAGCCGGGCACGAGGGTGCCTTCGGCCAGTCGGGTGAGGCGGCCGCGGGCGATGCGGCGGAGCTCTTCGCAGGCCGTGGCGTGCTCCTCGGGGAGGGTGCCGGCGAGACGGGCGGCCAGGGCCGGAAGCAGTCGGCCGAGGGCGTCCTCGGGGCGGCAGCCGTCCAGACAGATCACGAAAACGTGGCCGAATCTGCGCTCGTAAGCGGCGTGCGCGGCTCGTAACGCACCGGCGGCGCGCGCCTGCGAGGGGGTGAATGCCGCGGCGGCCTCCGCGGCGAAGGCCTCACAGAGGTCGGCGCGGCCGAGGGCGCGGGCCGCGGTGTCGGCGGCGGCCAGCAGGGCGTCCGGGGCGGGGTAGGGGCGGTGGGCCGCGACCCGCCTGGCCCAGCGGCGACTGCCGCAGCAGGCGAGGAGGGCGGCCTCGGCGTCGTCCGGGTCCGCGGCGTTGAGCCGGTCGAGTCCGTCGAGCCGGTCGAAGCGGTCGGGGTCGTCGTGCAGCGTGGGCTCCTCGAAGGACACGGGCGAAGAGGGGACAGGCGGGGCACACGGACAGCGGAGGGCTGGCGAGAGGCGGCGCAGAGGAGTAACGAGAAGGGGGCAGATAACGACAGGACCGGGCAGTACGGGGCGGGAGTGACGAACTGCGGCGGGAGCGACGGCCGGGACGCCAATCTGAGACGCCATCGACGCCAACCCGAGACGTCACGACGTCAAGGTTTACGCCACGGTAACGATGCATCTCAGCCACTGTCCGACGGATGCGCGAATTTCATTCGGACGAGAGGGGTTTCGGGCGCGTAGTCGACGCCGGGAGGGGCAAAGGGCAATACCTTCGCCCCAGAGTCGCACCAAATAGGAGATTTGCTCCATGGGACTACCTGGCAGGATCACCCGCGCTCAGCTCATCCGCACTCCGATCGCCCGCACTGCCCTCGCACGGGGATTCGTGGCGAGCCTCTCCCTCATCGCCACCCTGAGCCTCATGGGCTGCCCGGGGAACGGCGGCGGCGCGAAGGACGTCCCGACCAGGCTCGACTCCCGCTCCCCCGCCGGCACGGCGAGCTCCCCCGGCACCTCCGCCGCCGCGACCTCCTCCGCCCCGGCCTTCGCCGCCGTCCCGGCCGGGCCCCCGCGCACCATTCCCTCCGTGCGGTCCTTCACCGCGGGCAGCGGCCCCGGCTGGCGGCCCACGACCGGCGCCCGGGTCGTCACCGACCCCGGCGGCCCGCTCGCCGACGAGGGCCGCCGGCTCGCCCAGGACCTCAATCTCGCCTCCTCCGGCGGCCCCGCCCGCCCGGGTGACGTCGAGCTGGCCCTGCGCCCGGGCCAGAGCGGCGGCTCGGAGGGGTACGAGCTGACCACCCGTGACCGCAAGGTCCTGATCACCGGTGCGGCCGAGGCGGGCGTCTTCTACGGCACCCGGACCGTCGTCCAGGCCGTGCGCTCCGGCGGCGGGGTCCCCGAGGGCGTCGTGCGCGACAGCCCCGACCGGCCGCAGCGCGGCCTCAACCTCGACACCGCGCGCAAGCACTTCCCCGCCGAGTGGATCGAGGCCCGGCTGCGCGAGATGGCCGACCTCAAGCTCAACATGCTCGGTCTGCACTTCTCCGACGACCAGGGCTTCCGCATCGCGAGCGAGTCCCACCCCGAGGTCGTCTCCGCGCAGCACCTCACCAAGACCGAGGTCCGACGGATCGTCGCGCTCGCCGGTGAGCTGCACATCACCGTCGTCCCCGAGCTGGACTCCCCCGGCCACCTGGGCGCGGTGACGGACGCCCACCCCGCCCTGGAGCTGCGCAACCGGGCCGGGACGCCCGCCGAGGGCGCGGTCGACGTCACCAAGCCCGAGGCCGCGCGCATCGTGGACGACCTGCTGCGCGAGTACGCGCCGCTCTTCCCCGGCCCCTACTGGCACCTGGGGGCCGACGAGTACCGCGCGCTGCTCGCGAAGGACCCGCAGGCCTCCTATCCCGGCCTGGCCGAGCGGGCACGGGCGAAGTACGGCCCCCAGGGCCGCGTCCAGGACCTGGCCACCGGCTGGCTGAACGACCGGGCCGCCGTGCTGCGCTCGCTGGGCAAGAAGGCCAAGGCCTGGAACGACGGCTTCTTCCGCGGCGGCGTGGTCACCGCCGACAAGGGCATCGAGGTCGAGTACTGGACCGGCAAGGAGCTGGGGGCCCGCGAGCCGCTGGAGTACCTGAACGAGGGACGGCCGGTGGTCAACCTCAACGACGAGTACCTCTATTACGTCCTCGGCGAGCCCAATGAGTTCCGCTACCCCACCGGCGAGCGGATCTACGAGCAGTGGTCCCCGGCGGTGCTGCGCGGCACGGCCGCCGTACCGGCGAACCTCGCCGGGCCCTCGCGGATCCTCGGCGGCCGGCTCGCCGTCTGGTGCGACCGGGCGGGCGCGCAGACCCCGCAGCAGGTGGCGAACGGCATCCGGCTGCCGCTGGCGGCGCTCGCCCAGCGGCTGTGGGACCCGCGCCCGCCGACCCTGCCGTGGAGGGACTTCTCGGCACTCGCCGGGCGTGTCCGGGCACCGGGGGCTTAGCCTCCGGGGGTGAACCACGTGGGCCGTCCCTTCGTCGCACGGATACGGAAGGACAGATTCGGGATGCCCGCGTACTCTCCACGGCGGAGTGCGCGCACGCGCGCCCGCGCATCTGAACGAGGGCCCGATGAAGATCGAATTCCTGCTTCACAACGCGTACGGGATCGGCGGCACGATCCGCTCGACCGTCAACCTCGCAGCCGCCCTCGCGGACCGGCACGAGGTGCGGATCGTCAGCGTCAACCGCCCCGTGGACGACCCAGAGCTGGCCATCGATCCACGGGTGCGTCTGACTCCCCTCGTGGATCTGCGCGAAGGCACCGAGGGCGACGAGTACGCGGCCCCGCGGAACCAGCTGCCGAGCGAGATCTTCCGTGACGAGCGCATCGACAACGGCCGGATGGCCGCGACCGCCCTCACCGACGAGCGCGTCGCCGCCCACCTCGCCGCCACCGACGCCGACGTCGTCATCGCCACCCGGCCCAAGCTCATCGGCTACCTCGCGAAGTACGGCAGCGACCGCTATCTGCGCCTGGGCCAGGAGCACCTGACCCACGAGGCGCACGTCCCCGAGCTGCACGCCGTGATGGACCCGGCGATCGCCGCGCTGGACGCCTTCGCCACCGTCTCCGAGGCCGACGCCGGGCACTACCGGGACGCCCTCCCCGGCGCCCACGCGAAGATCCTCTCCATCCCCAACGCCGTGCCGGCCCCGGCCGCCGAGCCCTCCACCGGCGACTCCAACACGATCGTCTCGGCCGGCCGCCTCGTGGGCGTCAAGCGCTACGACCGGCTCATCGCCGCCTTCGCGAAGATCGCCGCCGAGCGCCCCGAGTGGAATCTGCGGATCTACGGCCGCGGCCCCGCCAAGGCCAAGCTGCGCAAGCAGATCGAGGAGCTGGGCCTGTACGAGCGGATCACGCTCATGGGCGCCCGGTCGCCCATCGAGACCGAGTGGTCCAAGGGTTCCGTCGCCGCCGTCGCCTCCGACGCCGAGTCCTTCGGGATGACCATCGTCGAGGCCATGCACGCGGGCCTGCCCGTCATCGCCACCGACTGCCCCTACGGCCCGCGCGAGATCCTCACCGACGGCACCGACGGCGTGCTCGTCCCGCTCGACGACGCGGACGCCGTCGACGCCTACGCGGGCGCCCTGCTGAAGCTCACCGGCGACGCCGGGCAGCGCCGCCGCCTGGGCGCCGCCGCGCGCGAGACCGCCCACCGCTACGAGCCCTCGCGGATCGCCCAGCGCTACGAGGACCTCTTCGAGGAGCTGCGCCCGGGGTCGACGGCCGAGAAGAAGAAGGGGCTGCTGCGCGGGCTCTTCGGCGGCGGACGCCCCAAGGCCGCCCCGGCCCCCGCGCCGCAGGCCGACATCGCCCACCCCGTGGCCCGCTGCGCCGTGGAGGCCGACGGCACCCTGACCGTCCGGCTGCGCGCCGAGCAGCTCACCGCCGCCGACACCCATGTGCTGCTCCGGCACCGCGGCACCAAGGGCAAGGAGAGCGTGCGCGCGGAGCTGTCGGGCCGCCGTGAGCCGGGCGGCTGGGCCGAGGCCCGCTTCGCGTGCGCGCCCCTGGCCGAGGGCCGCTGGGACAGCTACGTCGAGCGGCCGGGCGACAAGTCCCGCCGCCGGCTGGCCGCCGGGCTCGTCGAGCAGAAGGCGCTGCTGACGCTGCCGCTGGCGGCGACGGCGGACGGCGTCGCCGCGCGCGTCCCGTACGAGACGAGCGACGGCTTCCTCGCCGTGCGCACCTGGCTGCGTCCCGAACACGCCGAGGTCACCGAGGTGCGGGTCGGTGAGGACGGCGTCACGCTCACCCTCGCCGCCCATGGCACGACGTTCGGCGAGGGCGCCGAGATCGTCGCCCGGCTGCGCGGCGGCGACGGTTCGGTGGGGGACGTGCGTGCGCCGCTCACGGGCGGCACGGGCTGCCTGCCGTACGGGCCGATGGAGACGCGGCGCGGTGCCGAGCAGGACCTGTGGGACCTGTGGGTGCGCCCGGCGGCGGGGGCCGCGCTGGTGCGCGTCGGCCGGATCGGCGGGGACTTCGCGGACCGCAAGGGGATCGACACCTTCCCGGCGGCGACCCGCGGCGCAGCGGGCGGGGTGCGCCTGCGCCCGTACTTCACGGTGACCAACGACCTGACGATCACCGTCAAGGACGTCACCGACGAAGCGGCCGAATAGCGCGGGGGCGGCTCCGGACGGAGGACGGCCGGAGCCGCCACCCCCCACAGGAGAGGCTCCGGCCGCCGTCCGGTGCGAACCATGGAGTGGCCCGCACTACCTACAGCGCCACGACCCGCGATTTCGTCACACCCGCCGTCGGAATCGGTCGCGCCGGGGAGGCGGGGGGCGGTGTGGACGCGGCCGGGCCCCAGCCCGTAACGTGCCCTTTTCCGCGCCTGGTGGGCGCGATCGTCACTGCCTTTTCCCGGTGGCCGGGGTCACGGCCACATCCCCTGGGGGCTGAAGAAGATGTATCCGTGCGGTCACTGCCGCGCTGTCGCCGTGGGTCCGGACGGCCGCTGCGCGGCGTGCGGCTCCTTCCAGCAGGCGCAGCCGATGGGCATGCCGGCCCAGCCGTACCCGTACGCCGGGGCGCTGCCCGTCGGCGGCGTGGACCTGCGCCGCGGGGTGCGTACCGCGCTGACCGTGCTGCTGTGGGTGAACGTGCCGATGCTGATGCTGGTCATCGGGGCGCGCGGCAAGCACCGGGCGGCGATGCAGGACTTCCTCGACTCGGGCCTGTCGATGTCGGCCGGGCGCGAGCTCGACGACGCGGAGGCCTTCGCCGTCGGCATGGACCTCCTGTACCTCCTGGTGTTCGCCGCCACGGCGGTGCTCTGGGTGATCTGGTTCCGGCGGGCGCGGCTGAACGCGGAGTACTTCGCACCGGGCACGCACCGGTTCTCCTCCGGCTGGGCGGTGGGTGCGTGGTTCACGCCGGTCGTCAATCTCTGGTTCCCCAAGCAGATCGCCAATGACATCTACCGGGCGAGCTCCCCGGCGGGCCCGCAGAACGTCCGCAAGGGGCTGCTCAACTCCTGGTGGACCCTGTGGATCGCGACCATGGTGATCAGCGTCATGGGGTCCGTCACCTACTCGGGCGCCGAGGCGAAGATCCGGGCCCGGGGCTACGACGCCTCCGATGTCGAGGGCGATGTCCACACCCTGATGACGGGCGTCTCCCTCCACGTCCTCTCCCGGCTGCTGCTCCTCGTCGCCACGGTGCTCGCGGTGCTGCTCGTGCGGCAGCTGACGAAGATGCAGGAGCAGCGCGCGCTGGCCGGGCCGCAGGCCGGGTTCCCCCAGCCCGGATACCCGCAGGCCGGTTTCGCGCAGCCCGCCTTCCCGCAGGCCGGTTTCCCGCCCGCGGGCCCGCCCGCCGGCGCCCCGCAGCCCGGATTCCCCGGTTACCCGCCCGCACAGCCCGGTCCGCAGCCTGGTTCCCCGTACGGCCCCGGCGGCCCTGCGCAGAATCCTTTCGGCAGCGGTCCGGCGGGCTACTGAAGTTCGGTTTCCGCCAGTGGGGCAGGATGAGGGCGTGCAGGGGGACGACGCTGAGCTGACCGTCGCGGTGCGTGCGGCGCAGGACGGGGACGAGACGGCATTCCGTACCGTCTACCGGTCCGTGCACCCGCGGCTGCTCGGATACGTGCGATCGCTCGTCGGTGACGCGGACGCCGAGGACGTGGCGTCCGAGGCGTGGTTGCAGATAGCCCGGGACCTCGCCCGGTTCTCCGGGGACGCCGACCGCTTCCGCGGCTGGGCGGCCAGGATCGCCCGCAACCGTGCCCTCGACCACATCCGGATGCGCGGCCGGCGCCCGGCCGTCGGCGGCGACGAGAGCGAGCTCGCGGCCCGTCCCGCCGACGCGGACACCGCGGGCGAGGCCCTGGAGTCCCTCGGCACCGGCCGCACCCTCGCGCTGATCGCCCAGCTCCCGCAGGACCAGGCCGAGGCCGTCGTGCTGCGCGTCGTCGTCGGACTCGACGCGAAGAGCGCGGCGGGCGTGCTCGGCAAGCGCCCCGGCGCGGTGCGCACCGCCGCGCACCGGGGCCTGCGACGGCTGGCCGAGCTGGTCACGGCCGGTCCCGGCCAGCAGTCGGCCGACCAGATCCCCGGACAGCGGCAGTCGTCCCCCGGAGCCAACGGTTCTGCGGGTGTGACGCAATTGCGGCCGCGGACGCAGAAGGACATGTGATGGCGGACGACCACCGGTACGACTGGCTGGATGACGACGCCGTGGAGCGGTTGCTGCGCGGCGGAACGGTCGACTCCGCAGCTCTGGACGAAGACACCCGGCCCGCCGCCGAGCGGCTGGCCGCGAGCCTCGCCGACCTGCGGACCCCGGTGCTGCCGGAAGCCGGGGCCGACGGGCCGCTGCCCGGCGAGGAGGCGGCGCTCGCCGCGTTCCGCGCGGCCCGGGCCGAAGGCGCCCCGGGCATACGGGCGACGCCCCTGCGCGCGGTGCGCGGCGGTGCGTCCGGTGCTGCCGCGGAGAACGACGAGCCCGTCGTGCGGCTCGCCACCCCTGCCCGGAACCGGTCGTTCCTGCGCCGCCCCGTCAAGGGCGCGCTCGCCCTGGCCCTGGCCGGGTGCGCGCTCGGCGGGGTCGCGGTCGCCGCCGGAACGGGCGTGCTGCCGGGCCCCTTCGGGAGCGCGGGCGGCGCACCGGCACCCGCCACCAGCGTCTCGGCGGCCGAGGACCGTGACACCCGGACCCTGGCCCCCGGCATCGGCGATCACGGCGCCACGCCCTCGCCCGGCGCCACCGGCACCCTGCGGCCGAGCGAGAGACCCTCGGCGTCCGGCTCCGCGACGCCGGGCCACGGTTCGCCCACCGGGCGGGACGGCAGGCACGACGGCCCCGGCGAGAGCCCCTCGGCCACGACCGGGCCGGGCGACGACCGGGCCGGGACCGGCAAGGACGGCGGCGCCGAGCAGGACCCCAAGGCGTACGCCCGGGTGTGCCGCCTGCTGCTGGCCCGTCAGCGCGTCGACGAGGACGAGGTCCGCACCCTGGAGCGCGCCGAGGGCGGCGCGGCGCAGTTGCGCGCCCTGTGCGAGCGGATCCTGAAGAGCGGCACCGTGCCCGACTGGGACGAGGTCCGCCGCACCTCACGGCCGGTGCCGCACTCGCGCAGCGGCTCGCACACCCGGCCGCCGACGCTTCCGGTGCCCCTGCCGCCGGCGCTCCCGGCGCCCACCGCGGCGACGCCGGTGCTCGACCTCCTGGCCCGCTGACGGACCCCGCCTCCCCACGGATTCGCCGGATTCTTCCGACGGTGTGACGTTCGGTGTGACGTTTTTCGACCCGGTGGCGCAGTAGGAAGTGGGCCGACTGGTCATCGGCCGCGCATGAGCTGGAGTTCCCCCAACAGCTGGCTCTGCGCACCCGGCGCGGGCGGGGCTCTTTCCCCCGGCCCTGCCCGCGCCCCCCTCCCTCCCCCGGGCGGGGTGCCGTGCGCGCCCCCGCCCCCGCCCGCTCCCCCGCCGCTACAGTCGCGTTGCACAGGCTCTGGTGGTTGCCGGTGAAGCGGCGGGAGGCGTGAAGACATGGCACGCGAGTCGGACGGCACGTGGCGGACCGAGTCCCGATTGCCGGTGGAGCCGGTCTACGGGCCGGGGGCGCTGGACGGCTGGGACCCCGCCGAGAAGCTGGGCGAGCCCGGGGCGTTCCCCTACACCCGCGGCGTCTACCCGACGATGTACACCGGCCGCCCGTGGACCATGCGGCAGTACGCGGGCTTCGGCACGGCCGCCGAGTCCAACGCCCGCTACCGGCAGCTCATCGACCACGGCACGACGGGCCTGTCGGTCGCCTTCGACCTGCCCACCCAGATGGGCCACGACTCGGACGCCCCGCTCGCGAGCGGCGAGGTCGGCAAGGTCGGGGTCGCGATCGACTCCCTCGAGGACATGCGGACGCTGTTCGACGGCATCCCGCTCGACAAGGTCTCCACGTCGATGACGATCAACGCCCCGGCGGCCCTGCTCCTGCTGCTCTACCAACTCGTCGGCGAGGAACAGGGCGTCCCGGCCGAGCGGCTGAACGGCACCATCCAGAACGACGTCCTGAAGGAGTACATCGCGCGCGGGACGTACATCTTCCCGCCCAAGCCGTCGCTGCGGCTGACCTCGGACATCTTCCGGTACTGCGGTGCGGAGATCCCCCGGTGGAACACGATCTCGATCTCCGGTTACCACATGGCCGAAGCGGGTGCCTCGCCCGCGCAGGAGATCGCCTTCACCCTGGCCGACGGCATCGAGTACGTCCGCACCGCCGTGGCGGCGGGCATGGACGTCGATGACTTCGGCCCGCGGCTGAGCTTCTTCTTCGTGTCGCGGACGACGCTGCTGGAGGAGGTCGCGAAGTTCCGGGCGGCCCGGCGGATCTGGGCGCGGGTGATGCGCGAGGAGTTCGGCGCGCGCGACCCCAAGTCGCTGATGCTGCGCTTCCACACCCAGACGGCCGGGGTGCAACTGACCGCGCAGCAGCCCGAGCTGAATCTGGTGCGGGTGGCCGTCCAGGGCCTCGCCGCCGTCCTCGGCGGCACGCAGTCCCTGCACACCAACTCCTTCGACGAGGCCATCGCCCTGCCCACCGACAAGTCCGCCCGCCTCGCCCTGCGCACCCAGCAGGTCCTCGCCCACGAGACCGACGTCACGGCGACGGTCGACCCCTTCGCGGGCTCGTACGCGGTCGAATCGCTGACCGACGACGTCGAGCGGGCGGCGCTGGGCCTGATGACCCGCGTCGAGGACCTCGGCGGGGCCGTCGCCGCCATCGAGCACGGCTTCCAGAAGGGCGAGATCGAGCGCAACGCCTACCGCATCGCCCGGGAGACCGACAGCGGCGAGCGGGTGGTCGTGGGCGTCAACCGCTTCCAGCTCGCGGAGGAGGAGCCGTACGAGCCGCTCCGCGTGGACCCGGCGATCGAGGCCCGCCAGGCCCGGCGTCTGGCGGAGCTGCGCGCGGGGCGGGACGGCGGGGCGGTCCGGACGGCACTGGCGGACCTCCAGCGCGCGGCACAGGGCACGGACAACGTCCTCTACCCGATGAAGGAGGCCCTGCGCGCGCGGGCGACGGTCGGCGAGGTGTGCGGCGCGCTCCGCGAGGTGTGGGGCACCCACGTGCCGACGGAGTCGTTCTGACGCGCCCGCGCGCCGGTGGCGGCCGGGCGTCGGCTCGCGGGGGCGTGGCCGTGCTGCGTCACACTGGTGGCATGTCCTCTCCCCGCCGTACGTGTCCCGTCTGTGCCCGTGAGATCGCCGTCGTCGGCGGTCGCTTCGCGCGGCACGATCCGCCGGGCCGTCGTTCCTCCTTCGAGCTCATCTCCTGTCCGGGGTCGCGGAAGTCCGCGCCCCTGCTGTCGACGGCCCCCCGGCTCTTCGACCCGGACGAGCCGCCGACGCCGGGGCAGCAGCAGCTGTTCTGACGCCGCGGGCGGCCAGGGCGACCGGGGCGGTCAGAGGATCACGTGGGGCAGGAAGCGCGCGTAGCCGTCCGTGACCAGGCCCGAGGACTCCCGGATGCCGAGGCCGGCCGCCTCGTCCTCGACGACCCACGCGCCGAGCACCACGCGGTTGCCGTCGAAGTCGGGCAGCGGCGCCAACTCCTGGTAGCAGCACGCCTCGTCGCGGGCGGGCGCGGCGGAGCCCGGTTCGTGGACCGTGACGCCCGCGCCCTCGCGGCCCAGCAGCGGCTTGGCGACGTAGCCGCGGCCGTGGGCCAGCTCGCGGGGGCCGTCGAGGTAGGCGGGCAGCAGATTCGGGTGGCCGGGGAACAGCTCCCACAGGACCGCGAGCAGGGCCTTGTTGGACAGCAGCATCTTCCAGGCGGGTTCGATCCACAGGGTGGAACCGGTGCCGCCACCGTTGTCGAGGGTGTCCAGGACGTGCGGGCCGAAGCGGTCCGTGGCCAGCCACTCCCACGGATACAGCTTGAAGCAGGCCCGTACGAAGCCGTACCGCTCGTCGACGAAGCGGCCGGAGAGCCGGTCCCAGCCGATGTCCTCCATGGAGATGGCCCGCGTGTCCAGGCCCGCCTGTTCGGCCGTCTCGCGCAGATAGGCGACCGTCATCAGGTCCTCGCCCAGCTCGTCGTCGGCCGAGTGCGCGAAGTACAGCGGCGCGCCGGGCGGCAGCAGCGGGGCCTGGCGCTTCCAGGAGTCGACGAGCCGCTCGTGGAGGGAGTTCCACTGGTCGGCGTCGGGGAAGCGGTCCTCCATCCAGAACCACTGCGGGCTCGCGGCCTCCACGAGCGAGGTGGGGGTGTCGGCGTTGTACTCCAGCACCTTGGCCGGGCCGTCGCCGTCGTAGCGCAGGTCGAACCGGCCGTAGAGGGACGGCAGTTCGGCGCGCCGACGCCAGGACTCGGCGATCAGGGCCGCGAGGCGCTGGTCGGTGACGCCGAGGTCGGCGAAGCGGCCGGTGTCCACGATGTGCGCGGCGGCCGTCAGGCACATGCCGTGCAGCTCCTCGACGACCTCTTCGAGCTCTTCTATCTCCGCCAGGTCGAAGGAGTAGTACGCGCTCTCGTCCCAGTACGGGCGCAGGGAGCCGTCCGGGTAGCGGGTGAGGGGATAGATGAGCCCCTGCTCCTCGACGGTGGCCTGCCAGCCGGGCCGGGGCTCTGTGCGATGGCGGCGCATGCTCGCTCAGCCACCGCCCGAGCCGGAACCGGAGCAGCCGAAGCCGCCGCGGTCGACGGCCTGGCTCTTGCTGAACGTGCCGCGGTCGGAGAACCCGCCGGACTTGTTGCCGTCGTAGTACCAGCGCCCGGACGAGGAGCCGCCGCTGCTTCCGCTGCCGCCGCCCTTGCCGCACGCCTTGGAGTCGACGACCTTGTAGCCGCGCGAGACGTCGTAGCTGTTCGGGTCGACGCAGCGCTTGTCGGGTTCGGAGCCGCAGGAGGTCAGGGCGGTGGCGAGGACGCCCATTCCGCCCAATACGACCGTACTGGACCGCAGTCGCCGTCGTTCCTTCGCTGCCATGTGGCTGACCCCCGTCAACTCGGACCGATTGAAGTCCGTTCACCCTAAGGGGCGCGTCCCGGCTGCGGAACTCAGGGCGTTCTACAGTCGGTATGTGCTTTTGGGGATGATCTGCGCACTTGGTTCGGCGGTCTGCTTCGGCACCGCGTCCGTCCTCCAGGCCGTCGCGGCCCGAGCCGTCGCGCCCGGCAGCGGCTCGGGCGTGGACACGGCACTGCTGATGCGCGCGCTGCGCCAGTGGCGGTATCTGGCGGGTCTGGCCCTCGACGCCCTCGGCTTCGCGCTGGAGCTGTTCGCCCTGCGCCACCTGCCCCTCTACGCCGTCGGCGCCGCGCTCGCCGCGAGCCTCGCGGTGACGGCCGTGGTGGCCTCGTGGATGCTGCGGGTGCGGCTCAGCGGCGTGGAGTGGGCGGCGGTGGGCGTGGTGTGCGGGGGCCTCGCGATGCTGGGCCTGGCCTCCGGTGCGGAGGGGGCCGAGACGGGCTCCCTCGCCCTGCGCCTGGGCACCCTGGGTGTCGCGGCCGGGGTGCTGGGCCTGGGCGCACTGGCCGGACGGCTTCCCGGCCGGGCCCGGGCGGCGGCCCTCGGCCTCGGCGCGGGCATCGGCTTCGGGGTGGTGGAGGTCGCGGTCCGGCTGACCGACGACATCTCGCCGGGCGCGCTGGTCACCGACCCCGCCGCCTATGCCGTACTGCTCGGCGGCGGCGCGGCGTTCCTGCTGCTGACGTCGGCGCTCCAGCGCGGTTCGGTGACGGCGGCCACCGCCGGCATGGTCATCGGGGAGACGGTCGGCCCGGCGCTGGTGGGCGTGGTCTGGCTCGGCGACCGCACCAGGCCGGGCCTCGCCCCGCTGGCGGTGGCGGGCTTCTTCCTGGCGGTGCTGGGCGCGCTCGCGCTGGCGCGGTTCGGCGAGGCACCGGTGGTCGAGGAGCCCGGGCCGTAACGGGGGCTCACATCATTTCGGCGAAGGTCTCCACGACCTGCGTCCGGCCGGTGACGATGATGATGTCCCCGGGCCGTACGACCGTCTCGGCCGTGGCGTAGGTGAAGTCCTCACCGGCCCGCTTGATGCCGACCACCGTGATCCCGTACGTGGAGCGGACCTTGAGTTCGCCGAGCGGCCGTCCGGTGGCGCACGCGGGGGCGACGGTCTTGGCCAGGGCGTAGTCGTCGTCGAACTCGATGAAGTCGAGCATCCGCCCGGTGACGAGGTGGGCCACCCGCTCCCCCATGTCCTGTTCGGGCAGCACCACGTGGTGGGCGCCGACCCGCTCCAGGATCCTGCCGTGCTGACGGCTGACCGCCTTGGCCCAGATGCGCGGGACGCCCGCGTCGGCGAGGTTGGAGGTGATCAGGATGCTGGCCTCCAGGGCGTCGCCGATGCCCACCACGGCCCTCGGGAACTCCGGCACCCCGAGCTGCGCCAGGGCCTCGGGGTCGGTGCAGTCCGCGGCGGCCGCGTGCGTCAGCTCGTCGCGCAGCCGCTGCACGAGGGCGGCGTCGCTGTCCACGCCCAGGACGTCCCAGCCGCGGCGCATCAGTTCGGTGCCGAGCGAGATCCCGAAGCGTCCGAGCCCGATGACCGCGACCCGCAGGTCACCGGCGCCGGAGCCGTCGGCGGCGCCCCGGCGGTGCGTACGGCGGAGGCGGCGCGGGCCGCGGCGCGGTCGGTCCATGTGACTAGCCAATGACGGGTCGCTCCTCGGGCAGCTGGTAACGGCGGCCGCGCACGCGCAGCGCGAGCGCGGAGGCGAGGGTGATCGGGCCGAGGCGGCCGAGGAACATCAGCGCGATCAGGATCAGCTGCCCGGCGGCCGGCAGCTCGCCGGTGATGCCCGTGCTGAGCCCGCAGGTGCCGAACGCCGAGGTGGCCTCGAAGAGGACGGCTTCCAGGGGCTCGTCGGTGATGGTCAGCAGGACGATGGTGGCGAGCATGACCGCGCCCACGCCCAGCAGTGCGACGGTCAGCGCCTGGCGCAGGACCGAGGGCGCGATCCGGCGGCCCATCACCTCCGCCGCGAGGTCGCCGCGCGCCTCGGCGAGGATCGCCACGGCCAGCACGGCGAAGGTGGTGACCTTGATGCCGCCCGCAGTGCTCGCGCTGCCGCCGCCGATGAACATCAGCACGGTGGTGCCGAGCAGGGTCGCGGGCTCCATCTCCCCGACGTCGACGCTGTTGAAGCCCGCCGTGCGGGCGGTGAGGGCGTTGAAGAAGCCGTTGGTGAGCTTGTCGGGCCAGGACAGCGGGCCGAGGGTGCCGGGGTTGCCCCACTCCAGCAGCAGGGTGAAGGCGCCTCCGGCGGCGAGCAGCACGGCGGTGGTGAGGAGGGTGAGCCGGGTGTGCAGCGACCAGCGGCGGGCGGACCGCAGGAAAGCGCCCGAGCGGGCACCGCGCAGCAGTTCGAGGAGCACCGGGAAGCCGATGCTGCCGAGGAAGCAGGCCAGGGCGATCGGCAGCATGATCCAGAGGTCCGTGGCATGGCCGACGAGATTGTCGGAGCGCAGCCCGAAGCCGGCGTTGTTGAACGCCGACACCGCGTGGAACAGCCCGTGGTACGCCGCTTCCCCGAGGGGCCGCCCGAGGCCGAAATGGAAGCGCAGCGTCAGCCAGAGGCCGATCGTGATCTCCACGGCGGCGGTGATGACGGCCACCCCGCGCAGGACCGTGCGGACGTCCCCGATGCCGAGGCTCTGCGTCTCGGCCTGGGCGGTCAGCTGGAGGCCCAGCCGGAGCCTGCCGGAGACCAGAAGCCCCAGGAGGGAGGCGAGGGTCATGATGCCGAAGCCGCCGAGCTGGATCATTCCCAGCACCACGACCTCGCCGAAGACGCTCCAGTACCGGCCGGTGTCGACGATGGGCAGTCCGCCGGACACCGCGCCGGTCGCGGCGAAAAGGGCCGTCAGCGCGCTCGTGGCGCGGCCGCTCTCGGCCGACACGGGCAGCATGAGCAGCCCGGCCCCGAGCGCGATGACCACGACGAAGGCACCGACCAGCACCCGCGCCGGATGGGCCAGCAGCGCTGCCCACCGCGTGCGGTCCATGCCGTGCCCCTTCGCCTCCGACGCCGCGCACCAAGGTACTGGCATGACGGGGCGAAAGGGGCATATGACGCCGTCGCGTCAGGGGAACATCACGGGGGCGCCACGGGGACGCCGCGAGGGCTCCCCGCGGCGGACGACAAGGGGCCCGAAGGAGGGCCGGCCGCCGCCCATTACCCGGATACGCCTTTCCGAATGAAGACTATTTCAGCAGCCACGCAATCGGCTGCACGGCTTCATTGCCGCGCATAAGCGTTGAATAAAGGGCCCACTCATAACGTATCACCAGGACGTCCCGACACATAATCAAGTTCGTTGCACCAGACGGAATTTCACCTTCCATATTTAGCCGGTTGACGGCCCCTCACCAGCGCTTATGCTCAGCCAGCCATACATGGCATCTCACAGCACGTTGGAAAGGCCGACTCGGTGAAGAGAAGTGTCTACTCCGCGAGAGCGAGAAGACAGACGAATACCGGCATGCGCGGTGCGTGCCTGACCGTGGTGTCCCTGGCCCTTGTCGCGGGATTGCTCGGTACGAGCCCCGCGGCGGCCGACGCGGCGGATGACGTCACCATCGTCAATCCCGTCCCGGCGACCGAACGCGGCCGAATAGTCGACCTGTGGAAGACCGGCGGTCCGGGCGTCAAGGCGGCCGCCGAAGCGGCCCTGTTGGGCAGTGACGCGGATGTCCGTCGCTTCCTCGACAGCGAGAAGGAACTCGCCGAGCTGCACGACGACCGCGTGGCCTCCGTCCAGGTGTTCACCCTGGGCGGCCGCGGGGTGCGCGAGGCCGCGAAGCAGGCCCTCGCCGGCACCCGCGAGGAGCTGCGGACGTTCCTGCGGAGCGGCTGGCAGGCTCCGATGGAGCAGGACCAGCGGGTCCGGGTCATGCAGATCGTCAGCGCGGGCGGCAGCGGCGTCCAGGAAGCCGGCAAGGCCGCGCTGGGCGGCACGCCGGAGGACGTCCGCAGGTTCCTCGACGAGGGCCAGTACCCGGCCCGGGAGGCCGACGACCGGGTACGGCTCATGCAGATCATGAGCTCCGGCGGCCCCGCGACGAAGGAAGCCGCCAAGGTCGCACTCGCCGGCTCCATCGACGACGTCCGGGAGTTCCTGGAGGTCGGGCAGAACGTCGCCCGCGCCCGGGACGAGGAGCGCGCCACGGTCGCCCAGCTGGCCGAGCGCGCCAAGGAGGCCGGGAAGCTCGCCAAGCGGGAGACCGAAGCCGCCAAGGAGGCCTCCGAGCGCGCGGTGATGGCCGCGAAGCTGGCCAAGGAAGCCGCCCAGAAGGCGGCCAAGGAGACCGACGAGGCCCGTAAGGACTCCAAGCGGGCGGCGAACGCGGCGGGCCGGGCGGCGGAGGCCGCGACCGGTGCCGCCGAGGCCGCCCAGGAGGCCATCGGCGCGGCCCGCGCGGCCAACTCCTCGGCCCGCATCGCGGCGAGCGCCGCCTCGCAGGCCGCCGAGGCCGCCGCGGGTGCCGCCCAGGCCGCCGCCCGCGCACGGGGCGCCGCGGCGAACGCGGCGACCGACGCGGGCCAGGCCGCGGCCGCCCGCAAGGCCGCCGAGGACGCCCGCAACGCCGCCAAGGGCGCACGGCTCGCGGCCGACGCCGCCGTGGCGGCGGGCGAAGCGGCGACCCAGGCCGGTGAGGCGGCGGCAGCCGCGGCCGGTGCGGGCGCCAACGCCACCGCCGCCGCGGACGCGGCCGACGAGGCCGGCAACTACGCCGACGCCGCCGGTGCGCAGTCCGCCGTCGCCAGGTCGGCCGCGGCAGCGGCCCGCCGCCACGCGCGCGAGGCGACCCGCGCGGCCAACGCCGCCCAGTCGCTCGCCCAGCAGGCCGCGGGCGCCGCCTACCAGGCGCGCGACGCCGCCATGTCGGCTGCCGAGCACGCGGAGAAGGCGGCGGCAGCCGCCGAGGAGGCCGCGAAGCACGCCGGTGAGGCGGCGAAGGCCGCCAAGGAGTCCACCGCCCACGCGGAGGCCGCCAAGAAGGCCGCCGACGTGGCGTCCGGCGCCGTGGACAAGGCCCGTACCGTCCAGGAGATCGCCCGCAAGGTCGAGGACGAGGAGCTCAAGTCCCGTACCGCCGGGGCGATCGAGCAGGCCAAGGACCTCAAGGCCGCCGACAACGAGCGCAAGGCCAAGGCCGCCGAAGGCGTCAAGGAGGCCAAGGCGCTCGACGAGGAGGCGACCCGTCTCGCCGCCGAGGCCGCCAAGCCCGGCACGGACACCAAGCAGGTGGCCGAGAAGGGCCGCCGGGTCGCGCTGCTGGCGATGAAGACCCGTGGCCCCTGGAGCCGCACCGCCGCCGAGGCGGCGCTCGCCGCGTCCGACGACGCGGTCCGCGCCTACGTACGGTCGGGCTGGAGGACGGCGGCGCAGCAGGACGAGCGCGCCCGTGTCGAGCGCCTGGTCGACGAGGCCGACTCGGAGTCCGTGCGCAAGGCCGCGGCGGAGGCCCTCAAGGGCGACGCCGCGAAGATCAGCGAGTTCCTGCGGACCGGCCAGCACCAGGCGGCGGTCGACGACTACCGCGTGAGCGTGGTCCAGATCGCCAACAACAGCAAGCGGGGCATCCAGGAGGCGGCCAAGGCGGCGCTGAAGGACGGCTCCCCGGCGAAGCTGCGCGAGTTCCTGGGCGAGGGCCAGTACGCGGCCCGCGAGGCCGACGAGCGGGTCGAGGCCGTACAGCTGCTGAGCACCGGTGGCGCCGAGGTCAAGGCGGCCGCCCGGGTCGCCCTGGAGTCCCCGCCGCTGCTGCTGCACGCGTTCATCCAGAACGGCCAGTTCAAGGCCGCGCGCAAGGACCAGCTCACCGCCACCCACGTGGCCGAGGTCAAGAGCCTCATCGCCGGGGCCTCCGTGGTCGCCGCGACGGCCCAGCAGAACGCGGCGGAGGCGGCGCGCGTCGCGGCCCTCGCCCGTAAGGCGTCCGCCGAGGCCGACGGCTGGGCCAGGCAGGCCGCGGACTCCGCCAAGCAGGCCAAGGGCTACGCGGTGGACGCGCTGAACTCCGCCAAGCAGGCGGCCGCCTCGGCCGCCGACGCCGCCAAGTCCGCCAAGGTCGCCCGGGACGCCGAGGCCGCCGCCAAGCGCGACGCACGTGACGCGGAGAACTCCGCCGCCCGCGCGGCCGTCTCCGCTTCCTGGGCCCGCGGGTCGGCCGACGAGGCCTACGCCGCCGCCGACGAGGCCCGCGCCTCCGCCACGGCGGCGGGCAAGGACTCCGACGCCGCGAACAAGGCGGCGGAGGAGGCCTACGAGGTCGCCGTCGCCAAGCAGCGCGCCGAGGACGAGGCCCGCCGCCGCGAGGAGCAGCTCCGCAAGGAGCGCGAGGAGGAGCTCCGCAGGCAGGCCGAGAAGGAGGAGGACGACGGCTGGGGCTGGGGCGACTGGGGTCACCTCGCGCTCGACGTCGTGGGCGCCGTGCCCGGCATCGGCACCATCGCCAACGGCGTCAACTGCGCCTGGTACGGCGCCGAGGGCGACTACGGCAACGCCGCCCTCTCCTGCGCGGCCGCCATTCCGATCGCCGGTGAGGCCGCCACGGCGGCCAAGCTCGCCAAGTACGGCGACAAGGGCCTCGGATTCATCAACGGCCTGCGGAAGGCCTGCAAGAACAGCTTCACGCCGGGCACGCCCGTGCTGATGGCCGACGGTTCCGTCAAGCCCATCAAGGACGTACGGACCGGCGAGAACGTCCTGTCGACCGACCCTGCGACGGGCCGGACGGAATCACAGCCCGTCGACGGCGTCATCGTCGGCAATGGTGTGAAGCAGCTGGTCAACCTCACCGTCGACACCGACGGCGACAAGGGGGACGCCACCGGCACGGTCACCGCGACCGCGGGCCACCCCTTCTGGCTCGCCGACAAGCGTGCCTGGGTCAAGGCCGGCGACATCGAGCCGGGCGGCATGCTGCGGACGGCGACGGGTGCGACGGTCGAGGTCACGGGCACCGACGCGCGGACGGCGACGCAGCAGGTCTTCAACCTCACCGTCAATTCCATCCACACGTACTACGTGCTCGCGGGCCGGACCCCGGTCCTCGCCCACAACGCCGAATGCAAGATCGACACCATCGCCAACGACTGGGCCGCCAAGGGCTTCCACGTGAAGCTGCCGGGCAAGGGCAGCGCGGGCGAGGTCTCCGTCGCCGCCGACAAGTCCGGGGCGATCACCTACCGGTCCACGTTCTCCGGCAAGGCGGGCAAGGAAGCACTGGCCGCGGCCAAGAAGAGCTTCGCGAACGCCGCGTTCCAGAAGAAGGCCCTGGAGGCGGCCGAGAAGGGGCTGAAGTACCTCAAGGAGAATCACAGCTTCAGCAATGAGATCCCCGGCCTGGAGCGCCTGGTGGAGACACTGAAGAAGCTCACTACTCCGTGAGCGGGGACCGATGAGTTCCGACGAGTTCCGACGAGTGAGGAGCGACCCTGATGAATGCCCTCCTGCGCTTCATGCGCACGGGAGAGCTGGGCGCCGCCGTCCCCGGCACCGACTACCGCGACATCGTCGCGGCCTGGGGCGAGCCGGACGGCCTCGCCAGCGAGGACCCGGTCTTCTGCCTGTACGGAGACGTACAGCTGGGGTTCTCCACCGAGGGCTCGCTCACCCACATCGCGGTCGAGCCCGACGGGGACACGGTCTCCGTCCCCGGTGACGGGGACACGTTCTCCGACGAGCGGGTCCCCCGCCTGTCGGAGGCGCTGTCCCGGCTGGCCGAGGACGGCTACGGCGCGACGAAGTGCGCGCCGTTCGTCCCGGACGAGACGTGGTGGCGGATCGACCGCTCGGGCGTCCTCGTCCCGGACGACCCGGACGACCGCCTGACAGCGATCCACCGGACGCTGCCGTAAGTCTGTCGTCTGTCCCGTATCTCACCCCGCAGGCCCTGCCGGTTTTTCCGGCAGGGCCTGCGGCCTGCCCGCCTGGCCGTCAGCTCGTCGATCATCCCGTCGGGGTGACCAGGACCAGGGGGATCTCCCGGGTCGTCGCGGTGCGGTAGTCCGCGTATGAGGGCATCGCGGCCACCACCGCCGGCCACAGGCGGGCCGACTCAGCCGCCGTGGCCGGGCGGGCCGTCGCCGGGAGGGTGGCCGCGCCGACCTGGAGGGTGACCTCCGGGGTGACCAGCAGGTTCAGGTACCAGGCCGGGTGACGGTCCGCGCCCGCGTTGGACGCCGTCAGGACGTACGCGTCCCCGTCCCGGACGTACGCCAGCGCCGTGCGGCGCAGCAGGCCGGACCTGCGGCCCCGGGTGGTCAGGAGCAGGTCGGCCACCCCGGGGCGGGGGCGGCCGCCGGTCTCCTCGAAGCGGCGGATGTGGTCGGCGACCCAGGGGGTCGGGTTGTCGTGGATCGTGTCGGTCATGCGGCGGACACTCCCGCGTGGGTCCGGTGCAGCGTCGGGGCCTCGGCCTCGTCCAGCAGCGCGCGGGCGAAGTCTCCGGGCGTGATCCGGCTGTCGGCGGCCGCCGGGGCGGGCACGTACCCGCCCGTGGGCTCGCCCTCGTGGTCGAAGTCCCCCGCCGGGCTCAGCACCACCCAGTCCAGCGCCTCCGGTGCGGCCGCCCGCAGGGCCTCGGTGCCGGCGCCGTGGCCGACGTAGAACTCCCGCCACTCCTGCGGGTACCCGGGGACGTCCATCAGCAAGTCACCGGACTCGGTCGGCAGTACGGACGCCAGCCCGACCGACACCAGCCGCTTCACCCCGGCCGCCGGGAGCCCCTCCGCGAGGGCGCGGGCGACGGCGGGGAAGAACTCGCCGGGCCGCGCCCCGGGGTCGTACACGGCGACGATCGCCGCATCGTGCCCGGCCGCGAGCCGTGCCACGGCCGCCGGGTCCGTCACGTCCCCGTCGGCCCGCCCGGCCGTCGTGACCTCGTGGCCCCGCCTCCGGGCCTCCGCCACGGCCGCCCGGCCGACCCGGCCACCCGCCCCGAACACGATGATTTTGCTGCTCTTGGCTTCCATGGGCCGGAGCGTAGGGCGAGGGCTGGTTTCCGATCGGATACCGCCCTACGGTGTGGATCATGACGAAACCGCAGGCCGGACGGGCCGAACGGGTCCCCCTGGACCCCGAGATGTTCGACCCCGTCTGCCCGTCCCCGCTGGTGCCGTTCCGCGTGGGCGACAAGTGGGCCACGCTGATCCTGCGCTGCCTGCAGGACGGCCCACGCCGGTTCTCGGAGCTCAAGGTCCCGCTGCGCGGCATCACCGCCAAGTCACTGAGCCAGTCCCTGCGCAGGCTGGAACGGGACGGTTTCGTCGTCCGGGCGGAGTACGAGGGCGCGGAGCGCCGCGTCGAGTACGCCCTGACCCCGCTCGGCCGGGGCCTGCTGGGCCCACTGGACGCGGCCTGCGAGTGGACGCGGGAACACTGGGACGAGCTGATCGACGCGCAGGAGGCGGGGCTTGCGGGGGCGGCGGATCCGGGGGACTAGGGCCTGTCCGACGGGTCAGCACAGGCCCTGCGGACGCTCCCCGGCTACCGCTGGGAGTGTCTCAACACCGGACACCGCAGGTCCCGCACGGGGGCATCATGCATGCCCTACCCGAGACCGAGGAGAGCCGCCACGGTGCTGACGATGCCGTTCAACGGAAGAAGGACGGGGCGAGAAGCATGAAGCCACCTATCTTGGGCAACAGTTGTCAGCCGCAGGATGCCCAGGCGCAGAGTCAGTACTCGCCGTGTCCCTCGGACGAGGCCAGGCGTATCGATTCCCCGCCTCCTCGTTCGGAGACGATGACCGCCGCAGCTGTGTGCAGCCGACGTCAGGGATCGGTCTGCTCCGGTTGCTGTTCGTGCTCCGCACCTCGCCCCATGCGGGTGGCCGCGATCAGAGTCGTCACGATGCCCGCGCCGCAAGCGACGCCTTGGACGAACCCGGAGGGCAACGCAAAGCTCAGTACCAGGAGCGCAAGGCCGACGGTCAGATAGCCGGCTGCGGTGTTGAGTGTCGAAAGTCCCCGATGCATGCCCTTAGCGTAAAAGGGCGACAAACCATCATGATCAGCGGGTATCCGTACGAGGCCGGCCGGAGTACGAGGGCGCGGAGCGCCGCATCGAGTACGCCCTGACCCCCGCAGAGAGAGGGATTTTCATGGAGATTGCCGATATTTCGCACAATCTATCCGCGTCGGGGTTGCGGCTGTGCGGGATAGAAGGCCCGGGCACGCACCTGCCCACATGGGGCGCGTTCGTCGCCACCGGCTGCCGCCCCGACGAGGGGAGGCATGGCGTCACCGTCACCAAGGACGACCCCGACTTCCTGAACTCCGCGAATTCTGCGTGGTTTCACCTGGCGGAAGACGAGGGGTTGTTCGACGAGAACGGCGAGTTCCTCCTCGCGGTCCCGGGCGGACCGGGAGACAAAGCGTCCAGAACGCAATGGGCGAGGGTAAGCCTCATGGACAGCTGGGACATATTTCGCAACCACTCCGCTGCCGGGTCTGAAATCTTCGGCCCGGAAGGGTTTCCAGAATTCGTCATGATGTCCATTGACGGGACCTTCGTCCTGCGGGCAACCGTCTGGGGCAACGGCTCCATCGGCCTAGTGGCGCTGCCGAATCCTCGGCGCGTGGAGACGATCAGTCGTTACGTCGAGCGTCGCAGCGTCAACCCGAAGACGCCTCCGCACGAGCGCGCTGAGGGTATGAACTGGCTGAGTTCGCCGGGGCTGCTCGCTGCCCCACAACCAGTGCCCACGGGAAGGGACTCCGTGAAGTTCATCGTCGTCTCATATCTGAAGGACTCCGATCGTCCGGATGGCGAGACGGATGTGTCGGAGGTCGGGGTCGAAGCTCTCGCCGACCTGGTCGGTATCCCGGCCGTCAACCTCGTCGACGTCTACCCCCTGAGCGAGGGCCAACTGGCCGCCCTTCACCGGATCACCGGGCTCAGTTTCGATCTGAGTTCCCACGAATACTTCCTGGAATCGCAGGCTTCTGGGGGGAGAAGACGCCCAGCAGTCACTTGGCTGGCCGACGGGTGCCATGGCCGCCGGCACTCGCGTCACGGTCATCCGAGACAGCTCTTGGGACGGGCCGTGGCAGGCTGCATTCCAAGGGACGATTGACGACCTCCACGCCCCCGAACCTGTGCGGCATTCCATGGCGCGGGAAGGCGAGTTGGCGTACTGGGTCGTGTTCGACGAGCCGCAGTACGACAGCAGTGGGGACGGCCCGTACCGAGGGGCACAGATCTGGGACCGCTACCTGAAGCGGGCTCCCGAGGCGTAGCCGCTGCCGTTCCGGACGGCGGTGACGAAGCGTTGCCACGCGGTGGGGTGGAATATGAGAGCGGGGCGGTGTGGGTGCTTGCTGTCGCGGACAGCCACGATGCCGGTGGGTATGTTGTCGGCGACTTCGAGACAGTCTTCCTGGTCGTCGCTGTACGTCGATTTACGCCACTGGACGTTGCTTAGGCTCACTCGTATGGCTGGCATGTTCCGATCTCCTCCATTGCCTTCTCGATCCATCTGACAGAGGCGGCTGGCGAGAGCGCCATGGCGTGCACCCGATCGTACATGTGGGAATACCGAGCCACCCGTTTGCGATCCTTCACCAGGTCCGTCAAGGCACCACCTTCGAGGTAGACCAGGTTCGGACCGGTATCGAAGGACAACACGGTCACCGAACTACCCATGGCGGCATGGCTGCCAGCAGCGAAGGGCAGAACCTGCACCTCGATGTTCGGAGCGGCTGACGCCTCCAACAGGTACGCCAACTGTTCACACATGATTGACGGGCCACCCACCGGCCGCCGAATGACCGCCTCGTCCAACACCACCCACAGCAGCGGCGGAACGGATTTCGCCAGCACGTCCCTCCGGGCGAGTCGTGCGGCTACCTTCTCCTCGATTTCGTCCGCAGTGCACCATGGCAACGCGTGGCTCATCATCTCGCGCGCATACGCCTCTGTCTGCAACAGACCCGGCACGGAGTGCGCCAGGTACTTGTGCATAGCAGCAGCCTTGGCCTCGAGCTCCTTGAACTTGAGGTATGCGTCCGTGTGCGGGAACCGCTCCACATGGACCCACAGGTCCGACAGGTCACCGTCCGCACCCAGGAGCTTGTCCATGAGGTCAGAGATGTCCTTGGACGGCGTCTCGTTGCCGAGTTCGTACTTGGCGATCTGGCTGTGGTGGACCGGGATCTGGTCTCCCAGCTCCCGCTGGGTCCAACCGGCCCGGATGCGCAGCTTGCGGAGCTTCACGCCGTAGAGGGCGGCCAGTGAGGCCGAGGGGTCAAGTTCCTTTGGTGGAGGCACCGTTGTCACCAGGTTTCACTTTGACGCGCCGAAATCAGCTACTCCTGGCGAGCGTAGCTCTGCCGTCCGAAGCCCGTAACCGAAAACGGGACAACCACCCTGAACGAGTGTTGGAGCCCCGAATCCGCCTTCCCGGGCCCGCCCGCACGGCTAGCGTGCCGTAAACGAAGCGACCCCCGACGGTGCTACGAACACCGACCGGGGGTCTACATCCCCCAGGAGAAAAGGGCTCCCCGAGAATGCTCAGGCATGTTATCGCTCCCACGCGCTTCTTCACCCAGGTATCGAACGAGATCATCCGTCACCCCCGCCTGTCGGCCGAAGCCGTACGCCTGCTGACCTGGCAGATCTCCTTCCCCGACAGCGTGGATGAACCCCTGGGCGCAACGGCCGACCGAGCCGAGATCAAGAAGACGGCGTTCACCCGCGCCAAGGCCGAGCTGGTCGCCGAGGGGTACCTGCACGAGTGGAGCGAGCAGGTCGAGAAGGGGCGGTGGGTGACCATCCAGCTCATCTCGAACGTACCGCTGACGGCGGAGCAAGCAACGGCCGTGCGGAACCCGGGCGTTTCACCGACTGTCGCCGAACCAACCGTCGACGAACCGGCCGTCGACGCACCGACTGCCGCCGAACCGACTGTCGGCGAACCGACCGTCGGTGAGCCGACCCCTCGGTCCGTCGGCCGCTACCAAGAGAAAACAACGGGGGCTAACACGCCCCACCCTCCCCACCCGCTGGCTGAACGGGGCGCTCAAGCCCTCGCCGCCGTCTCGCGCGGCGAACGCAAACTGCGGCTGGCTCCTCGCGACATCGCTCAACTCGCGCCGCTGGCAGCGGAATGGCTGCTGCGCGGGGCCACCTTGCGGGAGCTGCGCGAGGCGCTGACCTCCGGGCTTCCGGACCGGATCAACTCACCGGCGGGCCTGACGCGTGACCGGCTGGTGCGCAAGATGCCCGACCCGCCGTCGTTCGCGGATCAGCGGGCCGTAGAGCCCGTAGAGCCCACCACGCCCCGTGTGGCAGGCATGCGGGAGTGCCGGGGTGATCACATGCATCCGTACCTGTTCCGGCCGGTGGACGGGGAGACACTGTGCCGCGACTGCCGCCAGGAACAGGCAGCCGAAGCCCAGAACGACGCCTCCGGCGCCATCGGCGCCGCGCTGCGCGGCGGCAGCCTCGTACGGGCGGCACTACGCGGCGGGCAGCGGTAGCCCTCGCGGCCCACAGGCGCAGCCGGACCGCTCGCCGCGCGACCGAGGTGGCACAGGCCTAGCCTGGTCCTGATGCGTGCTGATGCACTGGTTCCTCGTACGGCAGGAGGCCATGCCGTGAAACCGTCCCGCATTCGGCTGCGCCGGTCCTGCGTGGCCGTTGCCGCCGCAGGTGCGCTCATCGCCCCGGTGGCCGCCGGGGGCGCCGCGTCCGGGGCGACCGCTCCGGCGCTGATCGTCCCCGCAGCCGCCGCCACGGACCATGACAAGGACTTCCGGCACCTCACCCCGGCCGTCGCGGCCAGGCTGGACGCGGCCGTGCGCGACCTGATGCGCGAGACGCAGGTGCCGGGCGTGACCGTGGGGCTGTGGACGCCCGGCAAGGGCAGTTACGTGCGCACCTTCGGCCTTGCGGACAAGGCGACCGGCGCGCCCATGGCGACCGATCTCTACACGCGCATCGGCAGCGAGACCAAGACGTTCACGGTCACCGCCCTGCTTCGGCTGGTCGACCAGCGGAAACTCGGCCTGGACGACCCCATCGGCAAGTACGTCAAGGGCGTTCCGAACGGCGACCGCATCACCCTGCGCGAACTCGCGGGCATGCGCAGCGGGCTCTTCAACTACAGCGAGGACGAGGACTTCATCAAGGCGCTCGAAGCCGATCCCAGACGCCCGTTCCCGCCGCAGGAGTTGCTCGACTACTCCTTCAAGCACCCCGTGCAGTTCGAGCCGGGGGCACAGTTCGCGTACTGCAATACCAATCTGATCCTGCTCGGCCTGGTGGTGGAGAAGGTCACCGGGCGTCCGCTGCACGAGGTCGTCAAGCAGGACGTCCTGAAGCCGGCCGAGCTGCATCGGACGATTTTCCCCACGGGGGCGGAGATCCCGGATCCGCACGCGCACGGGTACACGAACCAGACGCCCTCGGGCAAGATCGAGGACGCGACGGACTGGAACCCCACCTGGGCCTGGGCGGCCGGGGCGATGATCTCCGACCTTCAGGATCTGCGCCGCTGGGCCCGCATCCTCGCCACCGGGGCGCTGCTGTCGCCCGCGACCCAGGCGGAGCGCCTGAAGACCACCCCGATGGACATCCCGGGTGACGGCTACGGGCTGGGCATCTTCAACATCCAGGGCTGGATCGGCCACAACGGCTCGCTGCCCGGCTACGAATCGCTGACCGTCTACCTGCCGGAGGCGCGGGCGACCCTGGTCATTGTCATCAACACCGACGTCCTGCACGACGGGCAGGAGCCCAGCACGCTCTTCGGCGAGGCAGTCACCCGCATCGTGAGCCCCGACCACGTGTACCCCGGCCACAAACCGGTCGCACCCCGGCAGGGCTGACGACTTCGCCCGCCCCCCAAGGAGTGATCCCTGATGAAGCCTCCCGCCATCGCGCCGTGCCTGGGCGTTCCCGACACCCAGGCGACCGTCGACTTCTACGAGAAGCTCGGCTTCAGCGCCCTGCCCGCCGGTGACGACCCCGACGACGACCTGCGCATCCTCCTCTTCGAGGGCGACTTCGCGCTGATGGTCTACCGCGACGAGCACCTGCGGGGCTGGCTGCCCGTGCTCAAGGACACCCCGGTCGGCGCGTTCGGCATGTTCTACCTGGCCGTCGACGACTTCGACACCTATGTCGAACGCATCAGGCCCCTGGTCACCGTTCAGAAGGAAGTGGAGCACCACGGAGACAAGATCTTCTACTTCACCGACCTGAACGGTTACGTCATCGGCGTGAACCAGAAGCGGACCCGGTGACCGCCATGGCGAAGAGCAGCAGCAAGGCCACCGTGGGCGGTGTGAAGTGCGCGGCCTTCTGGGGTCACGACGGCAAGGCGCTCGCCGACTTCTACGCCGCCGCCCTGGGCTGGGAGGTCACCCAGACCTTCGGCGACGCGGCAGCGATGATCAGTGACGGCACGACGGCGTACGTCTTCTACACGGCCGAGTCCTTCAAGGCCCCGAACTGGCCGGACGACGAGCTCGTCTTCCACCTCGATCTCGTCTTCGACGACGTCGAAGACGCCGAGCAGCGCCTCATCGGCCTCGGCGCCACCAAGCCCGCCCACCAGCCCGGCGGCAAGCACTGGACCGTTCTGCTGGACCCCTCCGAACAGCCCTTCTGTATCAGCGCCAGGGGCTAGAAGGGGTGACCATGCGGGCCTCGACAGGCACTGCCTTCCGAGGTCGCTACCCGGCGGCGGCGAACGCCCCGTTCGTCAGGACGGGGACCGCCCCGCAGGCATCCAGCTCCGTCGCGATGGCGACATCGTCGGCATAGCCGTCGTCGATGAGTTCCCGGCCCGAGGCGCTGGTCGCGACGGTCGTGCCGACGTCCGTGACACCTGCGAAGGCTGCCGCTGCCACCGTCGCCTCGGGCGAGAGCCGGTCTCTGCCGTGGCGGCACAGTGAGGCGATCACCGCTCCGGCTCCGAGGAGATCCTCGAGCGCCGGCCTGAGACTGCCGTCGGGCCAGCGCTCGCCCGAGGCGATCACGGCGACGGGCCGCTCGGACGTTCCGTAGCCCCGATCCACCAGCCACCGGCCCACGGCGGTCGCGTTCCGCAGGGATGCGGCGACCACGGTGGATTCCCTGGCAGCGGCGGCGATGGTGGATCCGTTGGGCGAGGGCAGCACCAGACGCGGAGTGAAAGGCGCCCGCCGCAACGCGGCGGGCGACAGCGACCACGGGGATGTCGTGGTGGCCATGCGCCGCCCTACGGCCAGCTCGGCGCCCATCTGCTCGGCGAAGGTCGCGGCTGTCTCATCACGCCAGCGGTAGGGAATGACGTGGGTCCCCGCCTCCACCGCCACCGTCACGGACGTGGTGAACGAGAGCACATCGACGACGACAAGACAGGCGACGTCTTCCGCGAGACGCGCCGCGCCGACGGGGCCCCACTCGAACCGCACTCCGTGGTCTGTCTGCATGAACCAATCCCCCATGACCGGTGATCATGCCATCAGTCGCATCGGGTCCGCCTCCAGAACTGTCCGAGTTGTCACGGCACATGACTTGCTTCTGCCTTAGCGCCACGGCGTCGGGCGCATAGCCTGACACATCGTCACTGCCCGGCTTTGCCTTGGAGGCCTTGGTGCGAAACTTCATGTCCGGCTCCTCCCTACGTCGCGTCGGAGCACTGACCGCCATCGCGGCCACCATCGGCCTGGGCCTCGCCGCCCCGGCCCAGGCAAATCCCGGGCCCATCCCGCCACTGACCGCATCCGAGCAGGCTCTGCTCAACTCCAGCGCCCCCAAGGCCGTCGAGCTGGACCCGGCCACCGGCCGGATCCTCTCCGTCAAGCCGCAGTCGACCGACCAGGGCATCAGCCAGCGCAGCGGCTGCAACTCGGGTGACGGCTGCTACCTCAGCGGGCGCGTCCCCTACGCCCACCGGGGCTTCTACGGCTCACGGGGCACCGCGCGCGGCAGTTGGCCCTACCGCAGCGCCTACGACACCGGCCGGTACACCGCGTCCGCCTGCTGGACGCAGGCCTGTTCCCAGCGTTCGTTCCCCCCGAACACCTATGTGGGCTTCAACGGCGCGCTCGTGACCGGGACGTCCTTCCGCATCCACTGAGACACGATCCGCTGAGACACGCCCGAAGGCCCTCCAGACCAGGCGGCACACGGGGGCCGTCACCCGGATGGCGTAGCCGACATGCCGAATGGAGTAGACCACCCTACGGTTGTGGGTCCAGATGTCCGATCCATCGAACGTCTGGTCCCCCTCGTGGAGGTGACCATGAACCGTCTTCGTACCCACGCCATCGCCCTCGCGGCGGCCCCCATCGCCCTGGTGATCGGCCTGGCGGGCCCAGCGGCAGCTGCGGACGACCCGGCGGCGACCACGCCCACGGCCCCGCGCGCGGTCTGCGACACACCCGCAACCGACGCCGTCCTCACCAGCCAGGAAGGCATCGAGCTCAGGAAGTGCACCACCTCGAAGGCCGCCCAGCCCAAGACCTGGCACTGGATGGGCAACTACGGATCGGTCTACGACGTGGCCAACGCCGCCAACGGCGGTGGAATCGGAGCCGGTGAGGTCATCACGCAGTACCTCAACGGGCTGTACCCGACGTTCATGTTCTACTGACCGACAGTGGAACACGGACGGGCCCGACCGCCCTCCCGTACGACCGGGCAACGCTCGTCACCCGCACGCCGGCATGGCGTGCGGGTGACGGCGGTCGCGGCCCCGCGTTCACACTCGCGGGAGCCCGGCCTTGAGCGCGGGGTCGGCGCGGCGGGCTCGGCGGGCGCCGATCAGCAGCAGGGCGCACGCGAGCACGAAGAGCGGCCAGGGCGTGAACGGGAGGACCACGGCGTCGACGACGGTCCACACCCCCAGCGTCCAGGCGATGAACGCCGGCGGGGTGATGCCGCGGCGGGGCCGGGCCCGTCGACCCGGCGATGGCCCACCTGCTGCTGCTCGGCTCCCTGGCGTCCGCCCTGTACATCCTCAACCTGCCGGTCGATGACGCGATGGTCACCGACCTCGCCACCGCTGCCGCGGCAGGAATCACCGCCCTGGCCGACCGGTCGGATCCGATGCGCTGAGCCGTTGCCAACCTTGCGATCAGTGGTTAACGAAGCATGACGCGCATTTCGATTTTCCGGACGGCCAAGAGCAGCCGTCCCTTTCGTCGGGCCGTGCGGTCACTGGCGGCGCAGTGGCATCGCGTCGTCGACCGCCCGGTGGCCGACATCCGCGCGCGGCGGATCGCGGCCGTGCCGCTGACGTTCGTCTCGCTGCTGCTGCTCGCCTTCTTCCACGCGGCGGCGCTGCACCACGCGGGGGCGCGGCTCGTCTGGCTGGTCGGAGGCATCCGGGCCGACGTGCCGCCGGCCCTGGCCGCGGCACGGCTGCCCCTGTCGATGTTCGTCCCGGCTCCGGACCTCCCCTTCCTGGGAGCGCTGGTGCAGGTCGCCGTGGTCTTCGCGCTCGCCGAACGGATCCTCGGCGCGGGGCACACCGCCGCGGTCGCACTGCTCACCACCCTCGCGGCGAGCCTTGCCGTCCGTGTCATGAGCCGCCTCGGGCCCGGCCACCCCCTGGGCCTCCCCGCCGACGAGACACTCGCCCTGGACACCGGGCCGTCGGCCGCCGTGGTGGGGCTGCTCATCTGCATCGCGTGGAAGTGCCGGTCCCCGGTCCTGCTGACCGGCACGGTGGCGGCCATGATCCTCGAAGTCGTCACCGTCCCCAACATCGCCAGCCGCGGACACCTGGTGGGCATCACGGCGGCACTCGCCTACGCCGCGGCGGTGTTCAGCCTGGCTGAGGGCGCCCGAAGAACAGGTCATAGCCCGGCGGAAGCTGGAACAGGATGCGATTCATCAGGTCCTCGCCCGCGAGGTCGGCCACGACGCTGAGCACGGCGCTGACGTCCCATGTCGCGGTCTTCTCGGTGGCGCCTTCGATCCAGGCCGCGGTGGCCCGGATGAATCTCTCGGGCGCGAGCGGCTCATGCGCCTGGAGGGGGTTGAGCAGCACCAGTGCCAGCGCTTCGGGCAGCCGGGCGGCGAGCTCGGACCGTACCCCGCCCACCAGATGAGCGCCCAGCAGGGCGAGAACGACGCGGGCGGATCGTTCGGCCTCCGCGGGTGAGGCGTATTCACCGCGTTCCTGCACCGCGTCGAGGAACGCGGACCACTGCATACGCATGACGTCCTCCGAATGCCTGCCGCCCGGCCGCCGCCGAGGCGGGCCGCCACGCGGGCGGGAGCCCGCCCGGGCTCCCGCCCTCTTCGGCCGCGGACTCAGCCGCTGATCTGCTTGCGCGCGTCGCCGCCACTGATGGCGATCTTGCGGGGCTTGGCCTGCTCGGCGACCGGGATGCGCAACCGCAGCACACCTGCCTCGTAGGAGGCGTCGATGCGCTCGGTGTCCAGGGTCTCACCGAGGAAGAGCTGGCGGCTGAAGGACCCGGTGGGCCGCTCCGCGATCACCACCTCGCTGTCCTCGCCGACGCTCGACCGGCGTTCCGCCTTGACCGTCAGCACGTTGCGCTCGGCGTCGAGGTCGATCGACTCCGGGGCCACCCCGGGCAGGTCCAGTTCGACGATGAAGGTGTCACCGTCGCGGAAGGCGTCCATCGGCATGGCCGCAGGCCTCGTCGCAGTGCCGAAGACCTGTTGGGTGAGCCGGTCCAGCTCGCGGAAGGGGTCAGTTCGCATGAGCATCATCGGTCACTCCTCTCCCGAAGACGGGATGCACATGTCGCCGACAACTCCTATATACCTCGCCTCAGTAAAGTTGACAAGAGGCGGCTCACCCCTGGTGGGGGCGGCGGAACGGCCACCCGACGAGCCCCCGGTACACGACGTAGAATTACTGCACGGTGTTCAGTGGCAACGCGGCGGAGAGCAGCTCAACGCTGTAAGGAGCCCACCGTGGAAGACCAGACGCAGAACCGACGGGCCAGGCTCCGGACGGAAACCGCCCAGGAGATCAAGACGATCGCGCTGCGGCTCATGGCGGAGGGCGGGCCGGACGCGATCTCGCTGCGCGCCATCGCCCGCGAGATGGGCATGACGGCCGGGGCCATCTACGGCTACTACCCGACCCGGGACGACCTGGTCACGACGCTGATCTCCGACGTCTACACCTCACTCGTCGACCGGGCGGAGGCAGCCGTCGCGCCCCTGCCCGCCGCCGACGTGGCCGCCCGCACCCTCGCCTGGGCGCAGGCCTTCCGTGCCTGGTCCGTGGCCAACCCCGAGGGTTTCCGGCTCATTTACGGCGACCCCGTCACCGGCTACCAGCCCCCCGAGGGCGGCCCCGCCGCCGAAGCCGCGCAGCGCGCGTGCGCGGGGCTGACCGCCCTCGTCGCCGGGGCCTGGCCCCGCGCCGAGAGCCTGGAGGCGGCGGACGGCCACCTGTGGTCCGACTTCCAGCCCGCCTTCGCCGCCGACATCCGGGAGCGCTTCCCCGAACTCCCGCCCGCCGGGGTCGCGCTCGCGATCCGCGTCTGGGGCCGGATGCACGGCCTGGTGGCCCTGGAGATCTACGGCCACCTCCGCCCCCTGACCCACGACCCGGCGAAGCTCTACCGCGCCGAAATGCTCGACCTGGTGCGGTCGTTGGGGCTCACCCCGCACTCATAGGGCCGGCATCCGTCACTGCTTGCCCGTCCGCACCGCGCCCACGCTCGCCGCGACCACCATCGCGATCGCGACGCACTGCGACAGCGACAGCCCCTGGTCCAGCACCAGGTAGCCCGCCGTCGCGGCAAGGGCCGGTGACAGGCTCGTCAGCACCGCGAACGTCGCCGTGGGCAGCCGTCGCAGGGCGAGCAGTTCCAGGGTGTAGGGCACGCCCGAGCTCATCACCGCGATCGCGAGTCCCAGAACGAGCACTCGCGACTCCAGCAGCGTCCCGCCCGCCGCCCCGACGCCCAGGGGCAGGCTGACCAGCGCGGCGACGGACATCGCGACGGCCAGGCCGTCCAGCCGGGGGAAACGGGCGCCCGCGCGGGCGTTCAGCACGATGTACGCCGCCCACATCGCCCCGGCGCCCAGCGCGAAGGCCACACCCGCGACGTTGAGTTCACCGAAGCCGCCGCGGCCCAGCAGGAAGACCCCGGCCAGCGCGAGGGCCGCCCACAGCAGTCCGGCGGCGCGGCGCGCGGCGACGACCGACAGCAGCAGCGGGCCGAGCACCTCGATGGCGACCGCCGCCCCCAGCGGTATGCGGTCGATCGCCTGGTAGAAGAGGAGGTTCATGCCGCCGAGCGCCAGGCCGAACCCGCCGGCCACCGCCCAGTCGGCGCGCGTGTACCCGCGCAGCCGGGGCCGGGCGACGACGAGCAGCAGCACCGCGGCGAACGTGACGCGCAGCGCGACCGTGCCGAGCGCACCGGCCCGGGGGAACAGCAGTGCCGCGAAGGCCGACCCGAACTGGACGGACACCGCCCCGGCCAGCACCAGGCCGACGCCACCGAGGGTGCCGCGCCCCGGGGCGCGGCGGAGGAGAACGGGTGCGGCCGTCGTCGTGGACGATTCGTGCACCGTGGATGTCATGCGGAATGTCATGCGCTTTACGCTAGGCAGCCGACTACGCCCTGTGAAATGCCGATCGCGGCACGGTTATGCTCCCAAGGCATGACCATCGAGCTGCGGCACCTGCGCGCTTTCCTCGCCATCGCCGACGCCGGCAACGTCACCCGCGCCGCGGCCCGCCTCCACCTGAGCCAGCCCGCCCTCTCCCGCACCCTGCGCCAGCTCGAGGACCACCTCGGTGCCCGCCTCGTGGACCGCTCCACCCATCACCTCGCACTCACCACCGAGGGCCACACCTTCCGCGACAAGGCCGCCGCCGCCCTCGCCGCCGTCGAGACCGCCCTCGACCCCCGAGGCCTGCGCGGCTGGCCGCTGCGGCTCGGCCACACCTGGGCCGCGCTCGGCGACCACACCATCCCCCTGCTGCGCCGCTGGGACGAGACCCACCCCGGCACCCCGCTGGAGCTGCTCCGCGTCGACGACCGCACGGCGGGACTCACGCGGGGCAGGGTCGACGCGGCCCTGCTGCGCGGCGCGGTCACCTCGCCCGGACTCCGCACGGAGCCGCTGCTGTCGGAGACGAGGGTGGTGGTCATGCCGGCGGACAGCCCCCTGGCGGCGCTCCCCCGGGTCACCCTCGCGGACCTCGCCGGCCACCCGATCGCCGTCAACACCGTCTCCGGCACCACGACAATGGACCTCTGGCCGCCGGCCGCCCGGCCCGTCGCGACCATCGAGGTGACCAACACCGACGAGTGGCTCATGGCCATCGCCGCGGGCCGCGCCCTGGGGGTCTCCACCTCGGCCACCCCCAGCAACCACGCCCACCCCGCCCTGGTCTACCGCCCGCTCGCCGACGCACCGGCCGTTCCCGTCGTCCTCGCCTGGCGCGAGGGACCGGGGCACCCGGCCATCCCCGACCTGGTGGCCCTCGCGCACGAGGTCCTCGCGAGCAAAAAAGCCCGAACCGCGCCGTGCCCCTCACGGCCGGCCGGCTCGTCACCCTGACGCACCAAACCTCCAGCGGGGCTCGTCCCCACCGGTCGGGCACGATGTGGGTTCACGCAGTCGACCGGCCGTCAGGATCCCCGGCGAGGAGGACGACCGATGGACACGGAAGAGGGACCCCTGCCGCCTCGCGGGCCGGACTGGCGGATGTTCGACCCCGCCCCCGTCGCGGTGGCCGTCACCCGCGGACCGCGGCACACCCTGGCCTACACCAACCGCACCTACGGCGAGCTGTTCGGTGACCGGCCCGTCGGGCTACCGGTCTCCGAGGCCTTCCCCGACCTCCGGGAACGCGAGTACTTCGACCTCTTCGACCAGGTCCTGCGCACCGGTGAGGCGGTGACCATCACCGCCGCGCCCGTACGGATCGGCTCCCCGGACCCCGGCGAGACCCGCTTCTTCACCTTCAGCCTCTCCGCGACCCCCGGCGACGCGGACGAATCCGGCGTTCTGGTCGTGGCCGTCGAGGTGACCGAACAGGTCAAGGCCGCCGAACGGGCGCGGCTGCTGTCGGAGGAGCGGCTGCGGGCCCTGCGCCGCTACGAGAGCCTCGCCGCCACCGGCCCCCGGATGATGTGGGTCACCGCCGCCAAGGGCGGAACCATCGAACCGAGCCCGGGATGGGAGGAGGTGACGGGCCAGACCTGGGAGGAGTTCCGCGGTGACGGCTGGCTCGACGCCCTCCACCCCCACGACCGCGCCCCGATGATGACCGCCTGGCGGCGCGCCCTCGACGAGGTGCCCGACCAGTTCGAGTACGTCTACCGGCTGCGCACCCGCGACGGCGGCTACCGGCACTACGACGTCAAGGCCGTACCGGTCCGTGAACACGGCACCGTCGTGGAGTGGGTGGGCACCTGCACCGACATCGAGCAGCAGTGGCTGGAGCAGCGCCGCAAGGACCTCCTGGCGCGCGCCGCGGCCGTCCTCGCGGAGGCCACCAAGCCGCGCGCCGCGCTCGCCGCGCTCGGTGACGTGATCGTTCCCGCGCTGGCCGACAAGTGCGGGATCTACCTCCTGCCGGCCACGGACGGCCACGTCGCCACCGACGGGCCGATCACCGTCGAGCGGATCTCCTCCCGCATCCGTGAGGGCCTCCCGTCCGACCTTCCGGCGCGCCGTGAGGAGCTTCTCGAAGCGGGCAGCGCGCTCGCGGCGGCCGTCCGGGAACGGCGCGTCATCCACGCCACCTTCACCCCCGACACCATTCCCCCGGACACCGCCCCGGCCGCCACCCTCTCCTGGCTCCGCCGGGCCGGCGCCCACAGCATGGTGATCGTGCCCATCGTCATCGACGGCACCCTCGCCGCCGTCGTGGACGCCTTCGCGTGCGGGGACCGCGAGCCGATCGGCCCGGCCGACGTGGCCCTGATGCACGAGTTCGTCGAGCAGGCGCACGAACCCCTGCGGCACATCGCCGAGTTCCAGCGCACCCGGCGCGTCGCCCTCGCCCTGCAGCACAGCCTGCTCACCGACCCGCCGAAGTACGACGGGCTGCGCATCGTCGCCCGCTATCTGCCGAGCCCCACCGCCGCCGAGGTCGGCGGGGACTGGTACGACTCCTTCGTCCTGCCCGACGGCGCCCTCATCCTCGTCATCGGTGACGTCGCCGGCCATGACATCGCCGCCGCCGTGACCATGAGCAAGATGCGCAACATGATGCGCGGCCTGGCCGCCGACCGCCAGGAACCGCCCGGCGACATCATCCGACGCCTGGACGTGGCCACCCAGACCCTCAACCCCGAGGAGGGCACGGCCACCTGCGTCATCGCCCGCCTGGAGAAGGGCGACGACGGCGGCTGGCAGACCCACTACAGCGTCGCGGGCCACCCGCCGCCCCTGCTCGTCACGGAGGACGGCTCGACCCGCTTCCTCGACCGGGCCGCGTCACCGATGCTGGGCCTGCCCATGCAGGACGACTGGCGCGACAGCGCCGTCGACCCCCTGCCCGCCGGGAGCACCCTGCTGCTCTACACCGACGGCCTGGTCGAGCGCCCCGACGAGGACATCGACCAGGGCCTCGACCGCCTCTGCCGCACCGCCGCCGTCCTCGCCCGGGAACCGCTCGACGTCTTCTGCGACACCCTCCTCGCCGAACCCGCCGCCACCGGCCGCGACGACATCTGCCTCATCGCCCTGCGCGTCCCCGCGACGGAACCGGCGGGCGGCTGACGGACCCGGGAGCTCACGCCGGTGGCAGCGCGCGCAGGAGGGCTTCCAGGACGGACGGGAAGGCGTGGTCCGCAGCGGTCCCGTAGGCGACGACCAGGGCGTCGGGGGCCCCGGGCGCGCCGGTGGCGTCGGGGTGGCGGAAGCGGCTCAGGCCCTCCAGGGCGAGGCCGTCCCACGCGGCGGCCTGCAGGGCCGTGCGTTCCGTGCCCGGCGGGAGTTCGAGCACGGCGTGCAGTCCGGCGGCGATGCCGGTGACACGGACGTGCGGGGCGTGTTCGGCGAGGGCGGCCACGATCTGGTCGCGGCGGCGGCGGTAGCGCAGCCGCATCGCGCGGACGTGACGGTCGTACGCGCCCGAGGTGATGAACTCCGCGAGCGTGAGCTGGTCGAGGACGCCCGATCCCCACTCGCCCGTGCGCTTGAGTTCCAGCACGTCACCGACGAGGTGTTCCGGCAGCACCAGCCAGCCGAGTCGCAGGCCCGGGGCGAGGGACTTGCTCACCGTGCCGCAGTAGACGATGTGTTCGGGGGCGAGGCCCTGGAGGGAGCCGACCGGCTGTCTGTCGTAGCGGAACTCGCCGTCGTAGTCGTCCTCCAGGATCAGCCCGCCGGTGCGCGAGGCCCAGTCGACGACGGCGGCCCGGCGGTCGGGGTGGAGCGGCGCCCCCGTGGGGAACTGGTGGGCCGGGGTGAGGAGCACCGCCCGGACGTTCCTGTGAGCGTCCAACTCCCCGACGTCCGCCCCGCGTTCGTCGACCGGCAGCGGCCGGCCCCGCAGTCCGGCGCGGGCGATGACATCACGGTGGAACCACAATCCGTACTCCTCGACACCCAGCTCGCGGATGCCGCGCTGCCGCAGCACCCTGCCGAGCAGGGCGAGCCCCTGCATATAGCCCGCGCACACCACGATCCGGGCGGGGTCCGCGCGGACGCCCCGGGCCCGCGCGAGGTAGTCCGCGAGTGCGGCCCGCAGTTCGGGCCGGCCCATGCCGTCGCTGTAGCCGAGCGCCTCGTTCGGCGCCTTGGCCAGGGCGCGGCGGGCGGCGGAGAGCCAGGCCGCGCGGGGGAAGGCGGAGACGTCGGCCGAGTTGGTGCGCAGGTCGTACGTGGGGCGGGCGGCCGGCCGGGGCGGGGTGGTGCGGCGCTCGGGGGCGCGGGGCGCGGCGCGCCGGGCGACGCGGGTGCCGGAGCCCTGGCGGGCGGTGAGCCAGCCCTCGGCGACGAGCTCGCCGTACGCGTCGGCGACGGTGTTGCGGGCCAGCCCCAGGTCGACGGCGAGCGAGCGGGAGGAGGGCAGCCGGGTGCCGGGCGCGAGACGGCCCGTACGGACGGCGTCGCGCAGGGCGCGGATCAGATTGGCCCGTACGCCGCCCGGCCCGGTGAGGTCCAGATGCAGATCGGCGCCGGCACCGTCCGGTGTGGCGTCCGGTGTGCCGTCCTGAGAAGTGGCCCATGATTCCCGCATGGAAATGGACCATACCCGTGGGCTATCCCGACCGTAGTGTCATGGGTATGACGAACAACGCCGCTCCCCACAGCCACGGTCCCCGGATGCACTTCCACAAGCTCGCGCCCGAGGTCCAGAAGGCGATGTACGGCCTGGAAATGGCCTCCCGCAAGGGCCTCGAACCGACCCTGATCGAGCTGGTCAAGATCCGCGCCTCGCAGCTCAACCACTGCGCGTTCTGTCTCGACATGCACATCAAGGACGCCCGCAAGGCGGGCGAGACGGAGGAGCGCATCTACCTCCTGAGCGCCTGGGAGGAGGCGGCCGGCTACTACACGGAGAAGGAGCAGGCGGCCATCGCCCTCACCGAGGCCGTCACGGTCCTCACCGACGGCTTCGTCCCGGACGCGGTCTACGACCGGGCCGCCGCGCAGTTCGAGGAGCAGGAGCTGGCCCAGCTCATCGCCCTCATCACCACCATCAACGCCTGGAACCGCATCGGCGTCACCACCCGCATGACACCGGGCCTGTACGAGGCCTGACGGCACCGAACGAGGACGGCCCCGGCCGCCCCGACACGCGAGTGTCCGGTGGGCCGGGGGTTCGTCTTTTGGAGTGAAGGCGACCTCTTCCCAAAGGGGCGCGCGCGACGGCCGCTCACCATGTGGACTGTGCCTCGACCACTCAACCGGACCCGTCGTCGGACCGTCCGGAACACCTTGCTCGCCGGCCTGGTCACGCTGTGCGTGGCCGGAGGCGTATGGGTCTGCACGGCGGCCGACGACGGCAGCCGGTTCATGGCCGTGTGCGGCTTCTTCGTCAGCGTCGCGGCGCTCGCCGTGGCGGTCGCCGACTACTTCCGGCCGGAGGACGAGCCGACCGATCCGGGCGCCCTCGCGGACGACCTGGCCGGCACGGTCGAGGACCAGTGGTCGGAGGAAGCCGTCGCCCGCAGCCTGCGCGATCCACGGGTTCTCCCACTGAGCTGGTCGGCCAGCACCCGTCCGGTCGGGGACGCCCCCGAGCAGGTGACGTCGGCGGCGGGCCAGATCATCCGGCTACGGCTCGACGGCCGGCTGGCCGACCGGTTCGACGACGCCATCACCCAGCTGGCCGAGGGATACGGCCGAGCGCCCAGTGGCCGGCTGGTCGTGCTCGGCGAGCCGGGCGCGGGCAAGACGGTCCTGGCCATCCTCCTCGCCCTGGGCCTGCTCAAAGGGCGTTCCCGGAGAGGCCCGGTGCCGGTGCTCCTGGCAGCCTCGTCCTGGGACCCCGTGTCCGAATTGCTGGACGACTGGATCGTGCACACCCTGGCGTCCTCCTACTACAGCGGCCGCCACGACATTCCGCGCAAGCTCCTGGACCGTGGGCTGCTGCTGCCGATCCTGGACGGGCTCGACGAGATCCCGGAATCGGCCCGGCGCGCCGCGATCCACGCCATCAACCGGGCGCTCGGCGGAGACCGCCCGATCGTGGTGACCTGCCGCTCGGCCGAGTACGAGGACGTCATCGAAGGCGGCGCCCCGGTACTGCGACGGTCACCGGTGGTGGAGGTCGAGCCGGTGGCGGTCGATGACGTCATCGCGTATCTGGGGGATATCGACTGGCCGGAGGGCACCGACTGGAGCCCGGTCTTCGCTCATCTGCGGGCCCCCGGCAACGGGAACAGCGCCGTGACGACCGCGCTGTCCACACCCCTGGTGGTGTCCCTGACCCGCTTGGTCTACCGGCGAAGTGGCGGGAACCCCGGCGACTTGCTCGATTCCGGGCGGTTCGACTGCCGACACGCGGTCGAAAACCATCTGCTGGCGCGGGTGATCGATGCCGCGTACTCGCCGGAGCTCCTGCCTTCGGGGCGTCCCGTAGCGGGCGACGAGCCGCGCTGGGACGCGGACAAGGCCCGGCGTTGGCTGACCTTCCTGGCCACGTACCTGCACCAGCACCGCGAGCGGGACCTCGCGTGGTGGCTGATGAGCCAGCGGCTGCTGTCGCCCTGGATCGCCCCCGGCATCGGCATGGGGATCGGCACGGTGCTGATGATGACCGCTGTCGGATGGGTGTCCGCCGCCGGCCGGCCTGACAACGACCCCGAGGATGCACTGCTCTTCGCCACCGTGATCGGCATCGGTTTCGCCATCGTCGCGATGGTCATCTGGTATGCCACCGCGGGCCGTTCGCCAGGACGGCTGTCACTGACGCTCCGGGGGTCGGCCCAGCGGCTGCGCCGCGGATTCCTCCTCGGTCTGGCTCTTGTCATGGTCCCGGCCGCACCGTTCCTCGCTGCCGCGTACTTCTACATCCCGCAAGCCGACATCGACAGGTACGGACGGCCCTACGACTGGTCACTCCCGGAGGTCAAGGACTACGCGATTCTCCTGGCGACCAGCATCACGCTGGCCATGGTGATCGGCCTCGCGGTGGCGGTGCACAACTGGCTGGACGCTCCTCCGAGCCGTTCCGCCCAGGCCAGCCCGCCGGCCTTCGTACGACAGGACCGTCAGTCCTCGCTGGCCGGGGCACTCGGAGCCGGGGTCGTGGTGAGCGCGACGTTCGCTCCCGCGCTCGCGATGGGCAGCTTTCTGGCGCTCTTCGGCATGCAGTCCATTGCCCGGTGGGAGCACGGGAATTGGTTCAGCATCGCCGCCACGGCAAGCATCGCGGCGGCCGGCTACCAGGACATCAGCGGCTTCTCACCCGGGTCACCCACCTTGCTGATCGGGGCACTCTACGTCCTGCCCGGGGTGACGGTGGCCCTCCTGGTGCTGCTGAGCAGGGCCTGGACGCGCTTCCTGATCGTCCGTGCCGTGATGGCCCTGCGGGGACAATTGCCCTGGCAGTTGCTGGCGTTCCTCTCCGACGCCAGGGATCGCGGCCTGTTGCGTCAGTCCGGTGGCACGTACCAGTTCCGGCATATCCGCCTTCAGGAGCAGCTCGCCCGGCAAGGTTCCGCCATTGCGTCACCTGCGCACCTGCCGCATGTGGGTGCCGTCGGCACGACACGGCGACGGGTCGTTCTGGGGGCCTCGGCGACAGTCGTACTCGGGGTCGTGGGACGGTCGGCCACCGACCTGCCGGACGATCTCTCGCGTGTCGTGCTCAACGACGTCGATCCCCGAGGGCGCGACCGCATGTACGCCGCGACGTGCATGGCGTTCAGCCATGACAACAGGCTCGTCGCCACCACCAGGAACGACGGAACCCTCCGCGTCCATGAATGGCGCCGGGAGGAACTCATCGGGGACTTCGCCCTGCCCGACTTCGAGCACTGCTGGGAAATCACCTTCAGCGCCGACAACCGCGGTCTGGGTCTCAATCGCGCCTCCGCCGGCGGCAGGCGGAGGGCCTTCGAGCGACGGGACATCGACAGCGGACGCGTCCTCCCCCTCCCCCACCTGGAAGAACGCTGCTGCGTGGCAGCCAGTGGCGACGGCCGCGTTCTGGCCGCGGCCGAACCCGCCGGGCCGGTCCGCCTCTGGGACCGCACCGGGCTTCGCCGGCTCCCCGACCTGGCCAACGGCGGCCCGGTATGGGGCATCGCGGAACTCCATACGCTGGCCTTCAGCCACAGCGGCCGCTACCTGGCGGCGGGCGACAGGAGCAGAACGGTCTGCCTCTGGGACAGGGAGAAGCACACCCGCGTAGGCACCACGTTGCCGACCGTCGTGCACGTGGTGTCGGTCAGCGAGCTCGGCTCTGTCGTGAGCATCACGCCCGGCCTGGTGGCCATGTGCCATCTGTGGAACGCCAAGACACATATGCACAAGGAGATCCCGCTCTCCCATCACTGGGCGGTCAGCGGCGACGGAACAGTGCTGGCGACCGCCGAAGAGGAGTCCGACGACCAGTACGTGGTCCGGCTGTGGGACACCCGCACCGGCCGGCCGCGCGCCCGCACCACCGGCCGCTCCATGCATCCGAACGCCGTCCTGGCCCTCAGTCACAACGGCGGTGTACTCGCCACCACGTCCATCGACGGCAAGCTGGAGCTATGGGCCGCACGTGACGGCAGGCTGCGCGGTCACTCCGCCCCGGGGCACATCGGTGCGGTGTCCAGCGCCGCGTTCACCCGTAACGGCCGCTTCCTCGCCACAGGCGGCGATGACGGCACCGTCCGCATCTGGGACGTGCCCCGGATCCTGTGAGGACACCCGATCCAACGCGTCGACACCCGACAAGCACACTGTGTGACCAATCGCCTTCCCGCTCGCCGTTCCGCGCGGGGGGCGATTTCTCATGTCCGGCACTGGTACGTGGCGCATCATGGTGACAAGCCCCTCATGGCAGTCCGGCACATGTACCCAAGGCCAGAGAAGGGGGCCCGACATGGGAGGTCTCGCGATGACGGCGCCGCTGCCCGACCACGAGCTGGCACACCTGCTCGAGGCCTACGAGCACCTTGAGGTGCCCGAAGGCCACCGAGCGGAACTCATCGGGGGGGAGATCGTCATCTCACCGTCACCCACGAACTTCCACAACTGGCTGTACGGCAAGCTGCACCGCCTGATCGACCGGGCCACGCCGGACGACTGGGCAGTCACCAACACCACCACCGTCTTCCTCCCCGCCACCGACGAGAGGTTCATCCCCGACCTCCTCGTCTGCCCCGCGGACGCGCTGCTCCGGGATCCCGATGAGTGGCGGTTCGCCGCCGAGGACGTACTGCTCGCCGCCGAGATCACGTCGCCGTCGACCGCCCGGCGCGACCGCGGGCCCAAGATCTGGGGCTTCGCCCACTCCCAGGTGCCCATTTATCTCCTCGTGGACCCGCACGACGGCGACGGGAACACCACGGTGCACTGGAACCCGGACGGTGAAGGCCGCTACCGGGACGTGCGCCGCGTGGGGTTCGGGGAGAAACTCCACCTCCCCGAACCCTTCAGCCTCGACCTGGACACCTCGGTCTTCCTCAAGCCGTAGGGATTTCCATCCCTACGGCAGCCACGCCTTCCAGACGTCCGGGTGCCGCTGCACCCACCGCTTCGCGGCCTCCTCCGCCGGGAGCTTCTCCTCGGCGATCATCTGCGAGACCTCGTTCTGGTCCTTCTTCGACCAGGTGAAGTTCTTCAGGAAACGGGCCGCCTTGCCGCCCTTCTCCGTGAACTCCGCGTTGAAGAACTTCTTCAGCGACGACGTCGGATAGGCGCAGTCGACCGTGTCCGGGTCGGCCGTGCCCTTCTCGGCGCACGCGTCCGTGTACTTCGGCAGCTTCACCTCGACCATCGGCACCTCGTTGAAGAGCCACTGGGGCTCGTACCAGTAGGTGAGGAAAGGCTGCTTCTTCTTGGCGAACTGCTTGATCTGCGTGATCTGCGCCGCCTCGGAGCCCGCGAAGACGACCTGGTAGTCCAGGTTCAGGTTCTTCACGAGCGCCTTGTCGTTGGTGACGTACGACGGGGAGCCGTCGAGCAGCTGGCCCTTGCCGCCGCTCTCGCCCGTGCGCAGCTGCGACGCGTACTTGTTGAGGTTCTTCCAGTCCAGGACGTCCGGGTGGGCGTCGGCGAAGTACTTGGGGACGAACCAGCCGATGTGCCCGGTGACCCCGAGGTCACCGCCGGGCGCGATCGTCTTCTTGTCCTTGACGTACCGCTGTTCCTGTTCCGGGTGGCCCCAGTCCTCCATGATCGCATCCACGCGGCCCTGGCTGAGCGCGTCCCAGGCGGGCACCTCGTCGACCTGGACGGTGTCGACGCGGTAGCCCAGCTCGTGCTCCAGCAGGTACTGGGCGACGGCCGTGTTGGCGCGGGCGCCCACCCACGACTGGACGGACAGGGTCACGGTCTTCGCCCCGGCCGCGTTGGCGTAGGGCGAGGCCTGCTTGGTCATGTCGGCCGCCCCGCAGCCGGTGGCGGCGAGGAGCCCGAGGCTGCCCGCCAGGGCGGCCCCGATGGTGATGACGCGTTTGCGAGCCATGTCAGGCCCCCTTTCCGGCACGGGCCTTCGTCGGCTGGGTGACCCTGTCGAGCATCAGGCCCAGGCAGGCGATGGCCACACCGGCCATGAGCCCGGTGGCCAGGTCGCCCTGGGCGAGGCCGAAGACGACCTCGTAGCCGAGCGCGCCGCCACCGACGAGACCGCCGATGATGACGACGGACAGCACCAGCACCACGGCCTGGTTGACGGCGAGCAGCAGCTCCGGGCGGGCCAGCGGGAACTGCACGTGCCGCAGCTGCTGGCCGCTGGTCGCGCCGAGCGAGCGGGCGGACTCCATCGCGCCCGGGTTCACCTGGCGCAGGCCCTGGCTGGTGATGCGGACGACGGCCGGCAGCGCGTAGACGATCGCGGCGGCCGCCGCCGGGGCCCGGCCCACGCCGAACAGGGCGACGACGGGGATCAGGTACACGAACTGCGGCATCGTCTGGAAGACGTCCAGGACCGGGCGCAGCAGCCGCTCCGTGCGGCGGCTGCGCGCGGCGCCGACGGCGATGGCGAAGCCGAGGACGAGTGTCACGGCGACGGCCGCGAGCACCTGCGAAAGGGTGTCCATGGAGCTTTCCCAGCGGCCGAGCACACCGATCGCGCCCATCGCGAGGACGGCCGTCAGTGCGGTCCGCCAGGTGCCGATCAGCCACGCGAGGGCGGCGACGATGACCAGTGCGCCCCACCAGGGCAGGCCCAGCAGACCGTCGCGCAGCGGGTCCAGGACCCAGCCGGTGTAGTGCGCGGCCCAGTCGGCGGTGCCGCCGATGCCGGGGATGCCGGAGTAGAGGTGGTCGACCATCCAGTCCTTGGCGTCGTTGACCGGCGCCGCGATGGCCACGGTCCAGCCGTCCGGCCAACTGAGGGCCCCCATGGCGCGGGTGATGACGGCGACGGCCGCGGTGGCCACGGCGACGAGCGCCCAGCGCTGTCCGCCCTTCCCCCGGGTCTCGGTGCCCATGCGCTCGCCCGCGGCGGCGGTCGTCCGGTCCAGCACGATCGCCAGCAGCACGATCGGGATGCCCGCGGCCAGGGCGCTGCCGACGTCCACGGTCGACAGGGCCTGGTAGACGCGGTCACCGAGGCCGTCGGCGCCGATGACGGAGGCGATGACGGCCATCGACAGGGCCATCATGATGGTCTGGTTGACGCCGAGCAGCAGCTCACGGCGCGCCAGCGGCAGCCGCGCGGTCAGCAGCCGCTGCCGCCCGGTGGCGCCGAGCGACGTCACGGCCTCCAGCACCCCCTTGTCGGTGCCGCGCAGCCCCAGCGCGGTGAGCCGCGCCATCGGCGGGGCCGCGTAGACGACCGTGGCCAGCACGGCCGGGGCCACACCGATGCCGAAGATCAGCACGATGGGCAGCAGATACGCGAAGGCGGGCAGCGCCTGCATGGTGTCGAGGACGGGCCGCAGTCCGCGGAACATCCGGTCCGACAGCCCGGCGGCGAGGCCCAGCAGCGCGCCGATGACGACGGACGCGGCGACGGCCACGGCCATCAGCGCGAGCGTCCGCATCGTCGGCACCCACATGTCCAGCAGCCCGCACACGGCGAGCGACGCCAGGGTGGTCGCGGCGACCTTGACCCCGGCGACCCGCCAGGCGAGCAGCGTCGCGGCGGCCGTCACACCCGCCCAGCCGAGGGCGAGCAGCACGACGTAGACGGCGTGCACGGAGGTGACGATGGCGTTGCTGATGTGGCCGAAGAAATACAGGAACACCCAGTGGCTGTCCCGGTTGTCGATGATCCAGTCGCTGACCTTGCCGAGCGGCTCGTCCAGGCCGACCGTCAGCGCGCCCGGCCAGCTTCCGCTGCCCCAGCGGGCGTGGGCGAGCGGCACGAGCACCGCCGCGGCGATCGCGAGCAGCAGGAGCTTGCGGACGACGGGGTGGGTGCTGAGGAAGCTCAGGACATTACGGCTGCCCGACGCCGCCGGAGCCTCGGCAGCGGTGGCTCTGCCGGGCGCGGGAGCGGAGGCGCGGCCGGCCTGGGCGGGCTTGGCCGTCGAGACCTTCGTGGCCTTCGTGGCCGGCTTCGCCGGAGAAGTGGCGGCACTCATGCGAGCCCCCCGTCCGGTCGGGCGGGACGGCCCGTGGGGCGCGCCACCGCGAGCGGGGCCGCGGGGGCCGTCGTGCGATACGTACCTGCGCTCATGCCGCCGCCCTCTCCACTCGGTCCAGCCCGGCGACGACGCGCAGCAGGCTCTTGTGGTCGACGACGCCCAGGCAGCGCCCGGCGTCGACGACGCGGGCCGGGGAGCCGGTGCGGGCCACGGCCTCGATCGCGTCGGCGACCGTCGTGGCGGGGGCCAGGGCGGGGCCCGACTCGGCCTCGCCGCCGGTGGCGGGGCGCATCGCGCGGCGGACGGTGATGACCTGCTCGCGGGGGACGTCCCGGACGAACTCGCGGACGTAGTCGTCGGCCGGGGAGCCGACGATCTCCTCGGGGGTGCCGCACTGCACGATCCGGCCGCCGCGCATCAGCGCGATGCGGTCGCCGACGCGCAGCGCCTCCGACAGGTCGTGGGTAATGAAGACCATGGTGCGGCCCTCGTCCTCGTGCAGCCGGACGACCTCTTCCTGCATGTCCCGGCGGATCATCGGGTCGAGCGCGCTGAACGGCTCGTCGAACAGCAGGACCTCGGGGTCGACGGCCAGGGCGCGGGCCAGGCCGACGCGCTGCTGCTGGCCGCCCGAGAGCTGGGTGGGGCGGCGGCCCTCCAGGCCGGCGAGGCCGACCTTCTCGACCATCTCCATGGCCTTGGCGCGGCGTTCGGCCTTGCCGACGCCCTGGATCTCCAGGCCGTAGGCGACGTTGTCGAGGACCGTGCGGTGCGGGAGGAGACCGAAGTGCTGGAAGACCATGGCGGCGCGGTGCCGGCGCAGATCGCGCAGTCGGCCGCGGTCCATGCCGACGACGTCCTCGCCGTCGATGGCGATGGCGCCGGAGGTCGGCTCGATGAGCCGGGTCAGACAGCGGACGAGGGTGGACTTGCCCGAGCCGGACAGGCCCATGACGACGAACACCTCGCCCTGCCGGACGTCGAAGGAGACGTCACGGACGGCGACCGTGCAGCCGGCCTCCCGGCGCAGGTCGTCGGGCGACAGCTCGGCCAGCGGGCCGTCCGGGACGCGGTCGGCCTTCGGACCGAAGACCTTCCACAGGTTGCGGACGGAGAAAACGGGCGGGGCCTCGGTACCGATGCCGGCCTCCATGGTCTGTATACCGTCGGCGCTCATCACGCATCACCACCTAGGCTCGTGGCCGCACCGAGCAGTTCGGCGCACTTCTCCCCCACCATCAGTACTCCGATCATCGGGTTCACCGCGGGCATCGTCGGGAAGACGGACGCGTCGGCTATGCGTACGCCGTCGAGGCCGCGAATCCTCAACTCGGGGTCTACCACGGCCAGTTCATCGGTGACAGCACCCATGCGGCAGGTGCCGGCCGGGTGGTAGACGGTGTGCGCGACCTTCCGCGCGTACTCACTGATCTCCTCGTCCGAGGTGATCTCCGGGCCGGGGCACACCTCGCGCTTGAGCCACTTCGCGAGCGGCTCGGCCTTGGCGATCTCCCGGGCGATCTTGATGCCGTCGACGAGCGTACGGGCGTCGTAGTCGTCCTCGTCCGTGAAGTACCGGAAGTCCAGGGCGGGCTTGACGGCCGGGTCGGCGCTGGTCAGGTACAGCCGGCCGCGGCTGTGCGGCTTGGGGATGTTCGGGGTCATCGACACGCCGTGCTCGGGCTTCTCGTAGCCCAGCCGCTCGGGGTTGTCGGTGAAGGGGATCTGGTAGAAGTGGAACATCAGATCGGGCCCGTTGGCCGCCGGGTCGCGGCGGATGAAGAGCCCCGCGTCGGAGTCCATCGCCGAGTTCTCGGGGATCGGCCCGTCGGTCTCCCAGACGATGACGGACTCGGGGTGGTCGAGCAGGTTCTCGCCCACGCCCGGCAGGTCGTGCCTGACGGGGATGCCCAGCGCCTCCAGATCGGCCTTGGGGCCGATGCCGGAGTGCAGCAGCAGCCGCGGGGTGTCCACCGCGCCGGCGCACAGCAGGACTTCCCGCTCCGCCTCGACGATCATCTCGGTGCCGTCCGCGGTGCGGACCCGCACGCCGGTCGCCCGGTTGCCGTCCAGCTGCAGCTCGTAGGCCCAGGTCTCCAGCAGGATGCGGAGGTTGGGGCGGTCACCGGCCTCCATGTGGGGGTGGAGGTAGGCGACGGACGCGGAGGAACGCTTGTTGTTCTCCGGGTGGTACGCGAGGTCGAAGAAGCCGACGCCCTCGTGGAAGGGCTTCTTGTTGAAGCCCTCCACGCGCGGCACGTCGACCGCCGCCTGGGCGGCCTCGACGAAGTCGCGGGCGATGGCGTTACGGTCCTTCTCGTCCACCGGCACGATGTTGTTGCGCAGCCGGGCGAAGTACGGGTCCATCGACTCCGCGTCCCAGCCCTCGGCCCCGGCGGTGGCCCACTCGTCCCAGTCGCCGGGCAGCGGCTTGAAGGAGATCAGGGTGTTGTGCGAGGAGCACCCGCCGAGCACCCGCGCCCGGCTGTGCCGGATGTGGGAGTTGCCGCGCGGCTGCTCGGTGGTCGGGTAGTCGTAGTCCAGCTCGCCGCCGAGCAGACCGAGCCAGCGGCGCAGGGTGAGCACCTCGGGACGGTCGACGTCGGACGGGCCGCCTTCGATCACGACCACGGACAGGCCCGGGTCCTCGGCGAGCCGGGAGGCGATCACCGATCCGGCGGTGCCTCCGCCGACGACGACATAGTCGGCGGTGATCTTCTCAACTGCGGGGGGCATGGGGGTACTCCTCGGGGGCGGGAAAGTTCTTCGCTCGTACGGCACCGGCCCCATCGGGCAGGTGGCCGCGGTCATCGGCCGTCGGTATCGGTCGACCGGCTGCGCGGGGCTCAGCCTCCGAACCAGCGCACCGGCTTCGGCGCGAGGTTCTGGTAGATGTGCTTGGCCTCGCGGTACTCGGCCAGTCCGGACGGCCCCAGCTCGCGCCCGATGCCGGACTTGCCGAAGCCGCCCCACTCCGCCTGCGGCAGGTAGGGGTGGTAGTCGTTGATCCATACGGTGCCGTGGCGCAGCCGGCCGGCGACGCGGCGCGCGCGGCCCGCGTCCTTCGTCCAGACGGCACCCGCGAGCCCGTACTCGGTGTCGTTGGCGAGGGCGACGGCCTCGTCCTCGGTGCGGAAGGTCTCCACGGTGAGGATGGGACCGAAGGTCTCCTCGCGGACGACCTTCATCGTGCGGTCGCAGCGGTCCAGGACGGTCGGCGAGTAGAAGTAACCGGCCGCCGGGCGGACGGCGTTCGGCTCGGGCTGGGATCCGCCGCAGCGCAGCGCGGCGCCCTCGGCCAGCGCGGAGGCGACGTACGCCTCGGTCTTGTCGAGCTGCTGCGCGGAGACGAGCGGGCCGCACTCGACGCCGTCCTCCGTGCCCCGGCCGAGCTTGATCTTCTCGGCGCGGCGGGCCAGTTCGGCGACGAAGCGCTCGCTGACGGACTCCTCGACGATGAGGCGGGAGCCGGCCGAGCAGACCTGGCCGCTGTGGATGAACGCGGCGTTGAGGGCCTGGTCGACGGCGGTGTCGAAGTCCTCGTCGGTGGCGCAGGCGTCGGCGAAGACGACGTTGGGGTTCTTGCCGCCGAGTTCGAGGGCGACCTTCTTCACGGTCGGCGCGGCGGCCTGCATGACCTTGGTGCCGCTGGCCAGTCCGCCGGTGAAGGAGACGAGGTCGACGTCGGGGTGCTCGGAGAGGCGGGCACCGACCGGGTCGCCCGCGCCGGTGACGAGGTTCGCGACGCCGTCGGGCAGGCCCGCCTCGACCAGCAGCCGGACCAGCTGCACGGTGGTCAGCGGGGTGACCTCGCTGGGCTTGATGACGAAGGTGTTGCCCGCGGCGAGCGCCGGGGCGATCTTCCAGCTGGCCTGGAGGAGCGGGTAGTTCCAGGGGGTGATCAGTGCACAGACGCCGACCGGCTCGTGCACGACGACGCTGTGGACGTCGGTGGTGCCCGCGTCGACGACGCGACCGGGGCCCTCGCCCACGACGAGGTCGGCGAAGTAGCGGAAGGCGTCGGCGACGCAGTCGACGTCGGTGCGGCCCTCTTCGAGGGTCTTGCCGGTGTCGCGGCTCTCGGTCAGCGCGATGGTCTCGCGGTCGCGCCGGAGGAGGTCGGCCACGCGGCGCAGCAGCGCGGCGCGCTCGGCGACGGGCGTGTGCGGCCAGGGGCCGAAGTCGAACGCGCGCCGGGCCGCGGCGACGGCGGCGTCGGTGTCCTCCGTGCCGCCCTCGGACACCACGGCGAGTGTCTTGGCGTCTGCGGGGTCGAGGACCTCCCGCTGCGCGCCGGACGCGGCGGCGCGCCACGCCCCGTCCACATGGATGGTCTCGACTGACGACATGTCTCTTCTGCCTTCCGATTTCCGAAACGTCCCGTTACCGACCGAGCAAAGTCGGACTCGGCAACGGGACGCCCCTAACCGGAAGGGGAAAACCTATGCCACTTCCTTCACAAAGAGTGACCCGAGTCACTCCGGTCGGGACTCTGTGTGATGACTGCGGGTCACTCCGTGAGCTACCGGCGCGAGCTACGACGAGCAGTAGCCGGCCGGGCAGAACGACCGCAGGACCACCTTGAAGATCTCCAGGTGCGCGTCCCAGACATGCACGGGCCCGGCGACCAGCAGCGCGTACTGCCGCCGGTCGGGCCCGGTGAAGGCGTGGACGATGATGTGCCGCACGCTGCCGTCGTCCCGCTCGTAGGTGTACTCCAGCTCCGCCGTGTCACCCACCCTTCCACTGACCCTTGCCAGGCTCAGCCGTCGGTAGTCCTTGTTCTTGGAGACCGTCTTCTCCGTCGCCACCAGCGATTCGTACGGAGTGCCCTCCGGGCCGTTCAGCGTGAAGACCTGGATCAGGCTCTTGGTGTCCGGCGTCTTGTAGAAGACGCTGGCGCCCTCCGTGCTGCGCCGCCAGTTCCGGGGCACGTCGAGACGGAACCCGGCCGGGTCGTCGGTGCGCAGATATCCCGGCGGCGCTCCGGGGGTGCCCGACAGGGTGCCGGGACTCGTGGGCGACGGGGTGTACGGATAGCCCCCGGTGCCGCCCGTCGTGGTGCCCCCCGAGGTGGTGCCCCCGGTCGTGGTGCCGCCGGTGGTGGTGCCCCCGGTCACACTCGAACCGTCGGACGTGGGGCCCGGGGTCGCCGGGGCGCTCAGGCTGGGCACGGACTCGCCGGTCGAGGAATCGCCGCCGTCGTCGTCCCGCAGGAGCGCCCAGGCCCCGATGCCGATCCCGCTCGCCAGCAGCACCCCGGCCATCACTCCGGCCAGGATCGACGCGTGGGAGGGGCCGTCGGGCAGGCCCTCCGGCTCGTCCGGGTAGTACGGCTCCTCCGGCGGCAGCCCGTCCGGGGGGAACCCGTCCGGGGGGACCGGGCCCATGCCGGTCTCGGTCTCGGCCTCCGGCGAGGGCCGGCGGGCAGGGCGGGCCGGCAGTGGTGTGGGCGGTAAGCCCTCGACCCATTGCTGCCGGTCCGCGTCCCAATAACTCATGTTCCCCGCCCCCTCACCCGAGCAGCCCGCTGATCGCCTGGACGACGGCTATGGCCGACGCCAGTCCCCCGGCGGTCGTGGCCCCGCCGGTCAGCAGCGCCCGCAGCCGCACCAGCCGCCCGCGCTCGGCCCGGCCGGTCCGCACCACCTCCTCCTCCAGCTCCGCCAACTGCCCGTCACAGCGGTCGAGCCCGTCACCCTCCGCCCGCGCGAGCAGCGGCAACTGCTGCCGCAGCATCCGCACGGCCGCCAGCAATTCAGGGGACGCGGACAGCAACTCCCGGGAGGCGTACACCGCTTCGGCATCGGTGCCCGTGGCGACGGCGCCGCCCGCCATCTCCCCGACGGCCACCCCGCCGTCCTCCGGCACCGACTGCGGTACGGCCACGGGACCGGTCTCCCGCTCGGCGCCCTGCCCGACGCGCTCCGACCGGTCCTCGGCACGGGAGCCGTGACCGGTGGTGATGGCACCGCCGGTGAACCGCCCCACGGCCACCCCGCCGACCTTCCCGCGCCCCTCGCGCCCCTCGCGTCCCTCGCGCTCGCGCTGTTCGCGCTGATCGCGCTGTTCGTCCGTCATTGGCCGACGCCTCCCGCCACGTGCTTGGCCTGCGCGCCACTGCCCGTGGCCACCGCACCGCCGCTCATCGAGCCGATGAAGACACCGCCCTCGCTGATCTGCACGATCTGCTGCTCGAACTGATCCGTCTCATATCCCTTGGAACGCAGCGCGTCCCGCACACCGCTCGCGATCCGGTCCTGGACCGTCTTCACGTAACGGCTGATGTCCATCTCCTGGAACAGCGAGACGGTGCGCACCCCGGCCAGCTCCCGCACCGACCCCGCCGGACCGTCCGGCACCGCGCGCCGCGGATCCGCCAGCCAGGTCCGGAAGAGGGTGATGCCCGTACGGACCGCCGAGACGGCCGCGGCGAACCCGGCGGCGGGACCGGTCAGCAGCGCCCGCGCGCCGTCGCGCAGGATGTCCTCCTCGCCGCGCGCCGCGATCACATCGACCGCGCGGAACTCCGGCCGGATCGGCGTCAGGACGTGCGGCACCACTTCCAGCACCAGCATCCCGCCCTGCGTGTGCACCCTGACCAGCACGGACACCACGATCTGCTCGTCCCACGCACCGACGCGCACCCGCAGGAAATGCCGCCGCGCCTCGCCGCCCTCGTCGACGGATTCACGCAGATGCGCCCGCACGGTCGGCTCGTCGTAGCGCACGGCGGGCCGCTGCGGGCCGACGGGCAGATAGACGAACTCCTCGATCTCCAGGTCCTTGAGCCGGTCGCGGCTGGTCTCGGCGGCCGAGTCGCGCAGCGCCTCCAGCCGGGGCCGGATCAGCTCCACGACGGTGCGGCCGGTGAACGGCTCGTCGTCGGACTTGGCGAGCCCCGAGCGCTTGAGCTCCAGGGCGAACGACCACGGCTCGTACGGCTGGCCCATGCCGATGAAGGGCCGGAAGGGGTCGTAGATGGTCAGCCCCGCGTACTGCTCGCGGTCGATGGAGACCCCGATCCGCCGATAGCGGCCGGCCGGCACGGCCCGGGGCCGGTGGTGGAAGGCCTCACGGCCCAGCTCCATCCGCATGACGGCCGCGACCCGCGAGCGGTGCAGCCACACCGGCAGGACCAGCAGCAGCGGGAAGAGCACGGCCACCCAGTCGTTGCCGCCCTGGAAGAGCGCTACGACGGCGAGCAGCCAATAACCGATCATGAGCACGGGCGGGGCGACGGGCAGCAGCCTCTTCAGACCGCCGCTGCCCTTGAGGGCCTGGCGGAGGGTCGACTTGTCGACGACGTACACCGCCGTCCCGCGCCCGGCGGCGGCCCGCGCGGACCAGGCGCCCAGGCAGACCACGGCGTACATGAACGCCCACACCCCCGGCACCCCCAGCACCCCGCCGGTGCCGGTGGACAGGTCGACGGCGAAGAAGGCGACCCACAGAGCGAGCAGAAGGAGCGCGGTCAGCACCTCCTGCCCGCGGGCTCTTAAGGCGTGGGCGAGCACCGGCACGACGTCGATGCCGAGCGACGGTGCGATGGGTCTTTCCTCGTGTTCCACCAGCTCTTCGATGACGCGGCGGCGGAAGTCCGCGTCGAGATAGACACCCGCGCACAGCAGCCGTGTGGCCTCCGTGCGGGAGTCATGTGGACCGGACTGGGTCATGCGTCCCCCGATCGTCGAACTCACCTGCGAAGGTGCAGGAGTTGACGGATTTTCGGAGAATCCAGAATAAGCCAGAAGGCCCGCCATCGACCCCCTGCCGGAGGCAAATGACGGGCCGAAAAGCACCCCGTACGGACGTACGTCAGTACGCCCGTACGAAAAGCGGGTTGATCAGATCAGGCGCGGCTCAGATGAGACCGAGACCGCGGACAGCGTCGCGCACTATGCCCGACGCTCCTCTCGCACCGCTCGGCCCCGGAGGGCCTCACGGGCTTCGAGAGAGCTGCGCCGGCCTCCGGCCGACGGAGTCGGCGTCAGATGAGGCCGAGACCGCGGACCGCGTCGCGCTCCTCCGCGAGCTCCTGCACCGAGGCGTCGATGCGGGCGCGGGAGAAGGCGTTGATGTCCAGGCCCTGGACGATCTCGTACTTGCCGTCCTTGCAGGTGACCGGGAAGGAGGAGATGAGACCCTCGGGCACGCCGTAGGAGCCGTCCGAGGGGATACCCATGGAGGTCCAGTCGCCGGCGGCGGTGCCGTTGACCCAGGTGTGGACGTGGTCGATGGCGGCGTTGGCGGCGGAGGCGGCCGAGGACGCGCCACGGGCCTCGATGATCGCGGCACCGCGCTTGGCGACGGTCGGGATGAAGGTCTCGCCCAGCCACTGCTCGTCGTTCACGACCTCGGCGGCGTTCTTGCCCGCGACCTCGGCGTGGAAGATGTCCGGGTACTGGGTGGCGGAGTGGTTGCCCCAGATCGTCAGCTTCTTGATCTCGGAGACCGGGACACCGGTCTTCTTCGAGAGCTGCGAGAGCGCGCGGTTGTGGTCCAGGCGGGTCATCGCGGTGAAGCGCTCGGCCGGTACGTCCGGGGCGGCGGCCTGCGCGATGAGCGCGTTGGTGTTGGCCGGGTTGCCGACGACGAGGACCTTGATGTCGTCCGCGGCGTGGTCGTTGATGGCCTTGCCCTGGGGCTTGAAGATGCCGCCGTTGGCCTCGAGCAGGTCGCCGCGCTCCATGCCCTTGGTGCGGGGGCGGGCGCCGACGAGGAGGGCCACGTTCGCACCGTCGAAGCCGACGTTCGGGTCGTCGGTGATCTCGATGCCCTGGAGGAGCGGGAAGGCGCAGTCGTCGAGCTCCATGGCGGTGCCCTCGGCGGCCTTGAGGCCCTGCGGGATCTCCAGCAGCCGCAGCTTGACCGGCACGTCCGCGCCGAGGAGGTGACCGGAGGCGATGCGGAAGAGCAGCGCGTAGCCGATCTGACCGGCCGCGCCGGTAACGGTGACATTGACGGGAGTGCGGGTCATGGCGGTCTCCTGCTGCGAACTGGGGTTGGGTGTCCCTGCCCATTTGTGGGGATCTCTCTCGGTGTCAAGAGACCCGGCGTCAGGCTATCCGACCGCGCCCCCCGTGAACCGCCGACCCTGTGTGGGACGCCTCACGAGTGCGTAATCCGGCGGATCTTTCGGTTAGGGGCCGTCCCGCGGGCCGCGGGTGCCGCCGGTGCCGCCTGCGGCGGCAAGCGCCCTGCGGGCGCGTCCTCAAACGCCGGACGGGCTGGAATCGGCTGAGCTCAGCCACATCAAGCCCGTCCGGCGTTTGAGGACACCACCGCGCAGCGGAGGTGCACCCACCACAACCCCCGAGGGGCAAGGTCGGCGTCCTAGCCGGCAGCGGACGCCGACCGCGGGACGGTGCACCCCTTGCGCCCCGTCGTCAGCGTCGCGCAGGCCGAGGCCCGCTCGGGGCCGGCGACCGTGACCATGCGGGTGTAGCCGTCGGCGTCCCGGTCGACCCGGCCGTCCTCCGAACGGGCCGCCACCCCACCGCCGGCCGCCGCGCTGACCCGCAGCGTGTCACCGGGGACGGCCTTGGTGATGCGGGCCCAGGCCGCGCCGCAGACCTTGCTGTAGCGGACCTCCAGATAGGAGGTCCCTATGGTCGCGGAGCCGGCCGTGGTGGCATGACGGCCGCCGCAGCCCATGGTCTCCGGGTCCTTGCCCGCGCAGTCCGCTCCCGAGCACTTCACCCCGGCGGGCAGCCCGACGACGCTGCCGCTCGGCGACGTGCCCGGCCCGGCCTGCCGGCCCGTGTCGTCGTCGTCCATACCGAAGAGCAGCAGCGCGGCGGCGACGACGAGCAGGGCGCCGAGGACACCGGTCAGGAACAGGGCGACATGGGCGCGCGGCCGCCGGTCGTCCGGGATGGCGGCCGAGCGCACGTCGGGCGACTGCCCGGCCCTCGCCGGAGGCAGCGCCGCGGCGGATCGTATCTGCTCCGGCCTGCCCTGCCGCGGCCCTATGTGCGGTTCTATCTGCGGGCCTATCGGGTCCGCGTGGTAACCGCCGGGCTCGCGGGGCACCGGGCTCGCGGCCGGCGGGCCGAACTCGCCCAGCGCGGCACGGGCCTGGGCGACCCGCATCCCGTCGAGGGTCGCGTCGTGCCGCAGCTCCGCACGGCTCCAGGAGCGCTCGGCCAGCTCCCACATCGTGCTCAGGTGGCCGACGTCGGTGCCCGTCGCCTCGGCCAGCGCCTCGGCCGCCGCGCGCGGCGGCAGCAGCCGCCCGTTCAGATAGCGCTCCCACGACGACTTGCTGTAGCCCGTGCGGTCCGCGACGGCGGCGACGCTCAGACCGCTGCGTTCGACGAGTCTGCGCAGCTGCTCGGCGAACTCGCGCACCTGCGGGTCGAGTTCCTCCGGTAGCGCCTTCCAGCGAGGCATTGCCCTCCCCTGTCCCCCGGTGTCTACGGTGAACCTTGCCCTGCCCTTCCGGTTACTTTTCCGTGCCCTTTCCTACCCCTTACGCGCCCACTCCACAGCTTCGGTGCTGACTGCCCACAGGGATGCCACGACTCGGCATATCAGTTCCCAACGCCGGGGCGCACGGGAGTATTTGCGGTTGATCACATGCGTCACGCGCACGGGCGCACGCCCCCTTGACGTCGCCGGAACACTCCGCCCCGGCGTGCGCCGCACTGCGCTTTCGTCACATCCCGCGGACATCCGGTACGCGATGGGGACCTCGTACCGAAACGGTCACCTCCGCGCCACAGAGCGCCATCGGACCTTGATCGGGACCGGCACGGTCATGATCCTCAAAAAAGGCGACGGCCGGTCCTCCCACGGGGGTGGAGGACCGGCCGTCGCCTTGCGCGCGTCTGCGGCTGTGCCTGCGTCTATGTCTGCGTCAGCGCACGGTGAAGTGCAGGATGTCGTCCAGGAACGGGATCTTCAGCCACGCCTTCGGCTGCGCCATCAGGGCGAGCAGCACGATGGACACGCCCAGGCCGCCGTACGTGAACATGTCGGTGAACCGCGACCGTACGGCCAGCATGCCCACGGACGGCAGCGCCCAGCGCAGGGCGGCGCCGCCGATCATCGCCAGGCCGATCAGGAGCGTGCCGACCCGGAACGCGTCGAACGCGACGAGCAGCAGCCCCAGTCCCGTCGCGCCCAGCACGGCGAGCAGCGGCCACTGCCGCGCCGGGGCGGGCGCGTCCCCGGGCGCGGCCCGGCCGCCGCCCTCGGGACGCGCGGTGTCCCGCGTGACCGCCTGGAAACGACGCGACTTCCCGGGCCCCGAGCCGTGGCCTTCGGCGGCCTCGGAGGACTTGCCCGACCCGGGTCGCCCACCGGGCCCGGTGCGCGTCGCGGCGACGGCACGGCCCGAAGCGGCGGCCTCTCCGGTCGCGGGACGCTTGGCGGACCCGGCGCCGTTCACGGCCCCGGCACCGTTCGCGGACGCAGCACCGTTGGCGGCCCCGGCGCCCTCTCCTGCCTCGGACCGCTTGCCGGGCTCCGGACGACGCTCGGGCCCGGACCGCTGCCCGTCCTCGGACCGCGCCCCGGACTCGGGGCGCCGTCCGGATCCGGAACCGTTCGCGGACTCAGGGCCGGGACGTGCCCCGCCCGCAGGGCGCGACCGCTTCCCGGAAGCCGAAGGCCCGGGGTGGTCACCCTCGGAACCACGTGCCGACCCGGAGGGTCCCCGCTCAGGACTCATCGGCGCTTCCGGCCGCGCGACCGGCGGCCTCGGCCGCCTCCGCGGCCTCCACCACGTTCACCAGCAGCTGCGCCCGCGTCATCGGGCCCACGCCGCCCGGGTTCGGGGAGATCCAGGCCGCGACCTCGGCCACGCCCGGGTGGACGTCACCGACGATCTTCCCGTGCTCGTCCCGGCTGACGCCGACGTCCAGGACTGCTGCGCCCGGCTTCACATCCTCCGGCTTGACCAGGTGCGGCACGCCCGCCGCGGCGACGATGATGTCGGCCTGGCGGAGCTGCGCGGACAGGTCACGGGTGCCGGTGTGGCAGAGGGTGACCGTGGCGTTCTCGGACTTGCGGGTCAGCAGCAGGCCGATCGAGCGGCCGACGGTGACACCGCGGCCGACGACCACGACGTGCGCGCCGTTGATCTCGACGCCGTGGTGGCGCAGCAGCTGGATGATGCCGTACGGGGTGCAGGGCAGCGGGCCCTTCTCGTTGAGCACGAGCCGGCCCAGGCTCATCGGGTGCAGCCCGTCCGCGTCCTTGGCCGGGTCCATGAGCTCCAGCACCCGGTTGGTGTCGATGCCCTTGGGGAGGGGGAGCTGGACGATGTAGCCCGTGCACTCGGGGTTGTCGTTCAGCTCGCGGACGACCGCCTCGATCTCCTCCTGCGTGGCGGTGTCGGGCAGCTCGCGCTGGATCGACCCGATGCCGACCTGCGCGCAGTCGCGGTGCTTGCCGGCCACGTACCACTTGCTGCCGGGGTCGTCGCCGACGAGGAGGGTGCCCAGGCCGGGCGTGACACCCCTGGCCTTCAGCGCCTCCACGCGGACGGTGAGTTCGGACTTGATCGCGGCGGCGGTGGCCTTGCCATCGAGAATCTGGGCGGTCATGGGTTCATCCTCCAGGATGGGGCGGCCCTCGTTCCAATCCGGGCGGGGCCCGCCCCGGTGATGTTCACGGTGGTTTTCACTGACCGTGGTCCTTGTACAACGCATACGGGTATCGGCTGGACAAATGTCAAGAGCCCAACAACGATGATCCGGCAGTGCCGCGGGCTGTGACGGGGGGCGGACCGCTCTGCAATCTCTCCTCCTGATGTCCGCGCCGTCCCCGCACGACTACGGAGGAACTCCCTCACCATGAGCTTCGGCGACCAGAACAACCCGTACGGGCAGCAGCCCCCGCAGGGCCAGCCCGGCTACGGCTACCCGCAGCAGGCCCCTCAGGGCATCCCGGGCCAGCCCGGCCAGCCGTACGCCCCCTTCCCGCAGGATCAGGGCGGCGGGTACAACGGCGCGCCCTACGGCCAGCCGTTCGCGATGCCCGGCCTCACCAAGGCCGCCCGCGTCCTGATGTACGTCATCGCCGGCGTCCACGTCGTGCTCGCGGGCCTCTTCGCCACCGCGATCGCCGCGATCGACGACGCGGTCGAGAAGGAAGGCTCGGGGGGCACCGTCCGCACCGCGAACGGCGAGGAGGTGGACGTGGACACGGTCATCGACGCCGGAAAGGGCGTCATCGCCTTCTTCGTCCTGCTGGCCGCCGTCTTCGCGATCATCGGCATCATCCTCGCCGCACGCTACGGCAAGGGCCGCAACGGCGTCCGCGTCGGCTCGATCGTCTACTCCTCGTTCGGCATCATCAGCGGTCTGATCACCTCGGTGATGTACGGGCTCGGCCTGGTGACCCTGGTCGCGTCGATCCTGGTGATCGTCTTCGCGGCCAAGCGCGCGTCGTCCGAGTGGTTCCAGCGTCCTCGCTACTGAGCGCCGCGGACCGCCGGAGCCGGAGGCCGCACCCCGCACGGGGTGCGGCCTCCGGTCGTATCGGCGGCTCTGCAAGCCGTGGCGCGATTGAGGACGCGCCCGCAGGGCGCCCGCCGACGCAGGCGGCAAGACGAACCACCGGAGGCCGTGGCGGCACACGCGAACCGCCGGAGGCCCTAGTGGAAGAAGTGGCGGGTACCGGTGAAGTACATCGTCACGCCCGCCGCCTTCGCGGCCTCCACGACCTGCTCGTCACGGACCGAACCGCCCGGCTGGACCACGGCCTTGATGCCGGCGGCGGTCAGCACCTCCAGCCCGTCCGGGAAGGGGAAGAAGGCGTCCGAGGCCGCGTACGCGCCCTGGGCGCGCTCCTCGCCCGCCCGCTGGACGGCCAGCTTCGCGGAGTCGACGCGGTTGACCTGGCCCATGCCGACGCCGACGGTCGCGCCGCCCTTGGCCAGCAGGATCGCGTTGGACTTCACCGCGCGGCAGGCGCGCCAGGCGAAGGCCAGCTCGGCGAGCCCGTCGGCGGACAGCGCCTCGCCCGTGGCGAGCGTCCAGTTGGCCGGGTCGTCGCCCTCGGCCTGGAGCCGGTCCTTGACCTGGACCAGGATGCCGCCCTCGACGGGGCGGGTCTCGCCGAGCGCCGCGGGGGCGTCGGCGCAGCGCAGCACGCGGATGTTCTTCTTGCGGGCGAGCACCTCGACGGCGCCGTCCTCGTAGGCCGGGGCGACGATGACCTCGGTGAAGATCTCGGCGACCTGCTCGGCCATGGCGACCGACACGGGGCTGTTGACGGCGATGACGCCGCCGAACGCGGACAGCGGGTCGCACTCGTGGGCCTTGCGGTGGGCCTCGGCGACGTCCGAACCGATGGCGATGCCGCACGGGTTGGCGTGCTTGATGATCGCGACGCAGGGGTCGGTGTGGTCGTACGCCGCCCGGCGCGCGGCCTCGGTGTCGACGTAGTTGTTGTAGGACATCTCCTTGCCGTGCAGCTGCTCCGCGTACGCGAGGCCCTTGCCCGTGCCGTCGGTGTAGAGCGCGGCGGGCTGGTGCGGGTTCTCGCCGTAGCGCAGGACCTGCTTGCGGGCGTAGGTGACGGCGGTGAAGTCCGGCCAGGGGCCCTCGTCGGCCGCGTAGTCGTCGGCGAACCAGTTCGCCACGGCCACGTCGTAGGCGGCCGTGTGCTGGAACGCCTCGGCGGCGAGCCGCTTGCGCTGCGTGAGGTCGAAGCCCCCGTCGGAGGCGGCCTTCAGCACATCGGCGTAGCGGTCGGGATTGACGACCACGGCGACGGAGGGGTGGTTCTTGGCGGCGGCGCGGACCATCGACGGGCCGCCGATGTCGATCTGCTCGACGCACTCGTCGGGGGCGGCGCCCGAGGCGACGGTCTCCCGGAACGGGTAGAGGTTGACGATCACCAGCTCGAAGGGCGCGATGTCCAGCTCGGCGAGCTGCTCACGGTGCGAGTCGAGCCGCTGGTCGGCGAGGATGCCGGCGTGCACGCGCGGGTGCAGGGTCTTGACCCGCCCGTCCAGGCACTCGGGGAAGCCCGTCAGCTCCTCGACCTTGGTGACCGGGACCCCGGCCGCCGCGATCCGGCCGGCCGTCGAGCCGGTCGAGACGAGCTGGACGCCCGCCGCGTGCAGCCCGCGGGCCAGCTCCTCCAGCCCCGTCTTGTCGTAGACGCTGACCAGCGCGCGCCGGATGGGCCGCTTCGTACCTTCGGCGGTCGTACCTTCGACGGTCACGGGATTCTTACCTTTCGTCCCTCTATGCGGTAGCCGTTACGGGCCAGGCGCCCCACGACATCGACGAGCAGCTCTCGCTCGACTTCCTTGATCCGCTCATGCAGCGCGGATTCGTCGTCCTCGTCCCGGACCTCGACCACGCCCTGGGCGATGATCGGTCCGGTGTCGACGCCGTCGTCGACGAAGTGGACGGTGCAGCCGGTGACCTTCGCGCCGTAGGCGAGCGCGTCGCGCACGCCGTGGGCGCCGGGAAAGCTCGGCAGCAGGGCCGGGTGGGTGTTGACCACGCGGCCCTCGAAGCGGGCGAGGAACTCCTTGCCCACGATCTTCATGAAACCGGCGGAGACGACGAGATCGGGCTCGTACGCCGCCGTCGCCTCGGTCAGCGCGCGGTCCCACGCGTCCCGCGTCGGGTGGTCCTTCACCCGGCAGACGAACGTGGGCAGCCCGGCGCGCTCGGCCCGCTCCAGCCCGGCGATGCCGTCCCGGTCGGCACCCACGGCCACCACCTCGGCGCCGTAGCCGGCCGGATCGGCGGCGATCGCGTCGAGCAGGGCCTGCAGATTCGTCCCCGAACCGGAGACGAGCACGACGAGACGGGCGGGTGCGGGGTGCCGCCGGGAGCCGGGAGACGCGGGAGGTGGGGAGGCCACAACGGGGCCCTTTCTCGCGGGTGATGCGGTTTGTATGGTCGTACGAGATGGAGGGGTCCCCGAATACGGGGGACTCTACGAAGCCGCCGACCGCCAGCAACGATACCGGCACTCCGAACGGCCCCCACGGGACGGGGGCGCGCGCGGAAGGTAGCGTCTGGAAGCAGCGCACGAAGTGATGTGCGGAGGCGATGTACGGATTCGGCACCACGCGGTCACCACGCGGTAAGGGCGTGCGGCCGCGACGCGCCGGGGCGACGCGCGGAATCCGGGCGCGGAATCCGGGCACGCCGCCGTACGTTCGATGTGCGGGAGTCGCGGGACCTGCGGTGTGCGGGGCTCGCGGAGCCCGCGGGGTCCGCCGGGACGTCGGCGGACGCCGAGGGATCCGACACATCCGACACCGCCGACGCAGAAGCCGACACGCCGACCGGCGCGACGGACGGCGACCGACCTCAAGCCGACCGACGCCGACACCGCCCGACACAAGGGGAAGACACACTCCACATGCCGGACCGACGCCGCCACGCGGCTCACCGCCTCTCGCTGCCCACCGCGTCACCCGCGTCCGCCGCGTCCATCGGAGGGCAGTGATGAGGAACGCCCGCATGTCGCACGAGCGCGATGCACAGCCGCCGTCCTCGCCGTCGCCGTCCGACGAGCAGCGGGACAACCCTTTCGCCGCGCCGCCGGAAGGCCGGCCGGACCGGCCGTGGCAGCCGCGGCGCGGGCCCGAGGGGGACTCCTCCGGGTCCGGGGAAGGATCCGGGTCCGGGGAAGGACCCGAGGAGGGCCGTGAGGACGGCCGTGAGGGTCAGGAGCCGCCCCCGGCCTGGGGCAGCGAGTGGAGCAGCCGCCAGCCGGGCCGCCAGGGCGGCGGCTTCGGCGGCGGCAAGGGCCAGGGCGGCCCGAACCCCTCCGGCGGCCCGGGCGGGGGCGGGCTCCGCTGGGACCCCACCGACCCGGCCCAGCGGCGGGCCCGCTACGCCCTGCTCGCCGGCATGTGGGGCTTCTTCTTCGCCCTGTTCAGCATCCCCCAGGTGGCCCTGCTCCTCGGCGCCCTCTCCCTCTACTGGGGCATCAGCGCCCTCCGCGCCAAGCCCAAGCCCCAGCGCACGGACCCGGACATCCCGCCCCCGCCGAACGGCGGCCCCACCGCGACCGCCTCCCGCCCGCAGACGACGGCGGCCGTGAGCGGCCTGGTCACGGGCGGCCTCGCACTGGCCATCGTGGCGGCGACGTTCACCTTCCAGTTCGTCTACAGCGACTACTACACCTGCGTCGACGACGCCCTCACTCAAACCTCCCGCCAGGCCTGCGAGAACCACCTCCCGAAGCAGTTGCGTCCGCTCCTGGGCGAGAAGGACTGACCGCCGCCGGCCCGGCGGGGCCGGGCGGGGCCGGGTCGGCCCGACCCGGCTTTCGGGCTGCCGCCGCGGTCCCGGCCGGAGCCGGGCGCAACCAGGCGCCGCGCCGGGCGCGGAGGCGAGCTCGGCGCGCGGGCCGCGCCGCGGGCTGCCCCGGAGGAGCCGGGCGGGTCGGCCCAGGGGCCCGGCCTTCGGGCTGCCGCCGCGTCGGCTGGAGCCGGGGCGTAGCCCGGCGCCGCGCCGGCGCGGAGGCGAGCTCGGCAGGGCATCGGCTCGCGCCGCCGCGTCGACTGCCCGGCTGGTGCCGGGGCGTAACGCGCCGCCGTGCCGGGCCGGAGGCACACTCGGCAGGGCGCCCACTCGCGTGGACGCGTCGGCTGCGGACAACGGCCACACCTGCCTGGACAGGCGGCTGCGGCGGGAGCCGGGCCGTAGCGGAGAGAGCCGGCCCGGCTGGGCGAGCCCGCGGCGCAGCCGCTTCGGCTACGGCCAACCAGCCGCCGACGCCCCGGCCGGAGCCCTGCCCCGAGCGGGGACAGGGCAGGGGCGACCGCGCGAGGCCAGGCCCGGGAGCCCGGCGTTCGGGCTGCTACCGATCCCTGCCCTGGGCGGCCACGGGACACCGGCCGTGCGAGGCCAGGGCGGGAGCCGGGCCGTGGTGTGGGCCGCGCCGGAGAGAGCCGGCCCGCCGGGCCGGTTGCGCCACCCGTGCCGCTCGCCGCAGGCGAACGTCACAGGCCGTCGGTCGGCTTCGTCAGGTCGCGGGGTTCGAAGTCGGGGACGAGGCCGCCGCCGGTGTCCTTGAGGGCGGCCCAGCGGCGTTGCCGGGCGCGGGTGTCGTGCCAGTCCGGGGTGCCCGGGTGCGTGGGGGAGAACGTCGGGGTGGGCGGCGCCGCGTGGCGGGGCCCGCGCTTCTTGCGGTCCCCCCGCCCCTTGCCGCCCTCCTCCTTGGTCTCGCGGTCTCCCCCGCCCCTGCGGTCCGCCCGGCTCCTGCGCCCGGCTCGGACCTCACGGCCCACGCGCTCGGCCGGATCCGCCCGGCCCGCCCGGACCTTGGCGTCCCCGGCGGCGGCGTCCTTGCCGCCTTCCCGCGTCTCGGGGCCCTTGCCGTTCCGGCGGCCGGTCCTGGCATCGCGGCCGAAGCGCTCGGCCAGACTGCCCCGAGGCGCCCGAGCCCTGTCGCCGTCCTTGGGAGACTTCCCTTCGGCCGCGTCCTTGCCGCCGTTCGCGCTGTCCTCGCCGCCCGCCGTCGTCTCCCCCTCCGTACGGACCCGCCGACGCTCACGGTCGGCCTGCTCACCGCGCTTGCGCTCCTTGCGGCTCGGGCGGCCCTTCCCCGGCAGCATGCCGGGCCACCACGACCGTTCGGCCGCCACCTGCTGCTCCGGTTCGCCTTCCGGTTCCGATCCGGGCCCGGCGGCGCGGGCCGGGCGTACCGGCAACGCCGCCACCAAGGCCTTCGGCTCCGCCGGCTTCGGTGGCGTACCCACCGCGGGGACCACAGGCGCCGCGTCCTCCCGGGCCGGCCTCACGCCCGGCAGGGCCAGCGCGGGCAGCCCGGGGCCGACGACAGGGGTGACGACGGGCTTGGCCTTCTTGCCGTCGCCGTCGACGTCGTCGCCGCCGCCGCCGGCAGGCTGCGCACCGAAGCCCAGCCAGCCCGCCGCACCCCGGACGAGCGCCCCTCCCGTCCACCACCGGGGCTTCGTCTCCGGGGCGGTCTCCTTGCCGGTCGCCGGCACGGGCCGGTCGGTGGTCGCCGGAACGGGCCGGTCGGCGGCCGGGGGGCGTGGCGGCCGGAGCCGCTGCGCCACCGCACCCCGCCGGAGCCAGCGCAGCACCAACGCCCCCGGGACGCCGATCAAGAAGGTCCAGGCCAGTGCCGCCCCGCCGGAGAGCCACCACGGCGGGCCGAAGGTCGCGAGCGTGGCCGCGCCGAGGGCGCCGGAGGCGGCGAAGGCCAGGGCGGCCGTCACCGCCGCGCAGACGACGGCGGCGAGGGCGGCGATCGCGGCCACCTCCCGCACGCCCACCACGGCGGGGGGCCGTGGGACGGTGAAGCGGGCGACCGCCGCGCCCGTCGCGACCGATAGCAACGCCGCCACCACCAGCATCAGCGGCCCCGCGTCCCCCGGCGACGGAACGGCCACGAGCAGCGGGAAGCTCGGCAGTGCGGGGTAGGCGACCGCCCCCAGCGGAGCGACCACGCTGCCCGCGCCGACCGTGAAGCCGGGTCCCAGCCCGTAGGCCGCCGCCCAGACGACCGCGTTCGGCAGCAGCGCCGCGCACAGCAGCAGCACCGCCACCCGCCCCGACCAGTCCTCGGTCAGATGGACCAACGCTTCCTGGGCCTCCGCCGCGTGCCACGCGAGCGAACCCGCCAGCAGCAGCGCGGCACCGCCGAACAGCACGGCCGTCGCGGCCGTTCCCGCCCGTACCGCCGCGACCGTCCGGCGACGGGTGAACCACCGGCGCAACCGCGCGGGCAGCACGTTCACCACCCGGCGCACGGGCCCCGACCGGGGCCAGCCGGGGCAGCCCGCAGCCGTCCACACACCCGCCGCGACGGTCACCACCGCGAACACCGGCAGATGCAGCAGCGCGCTCCAGGGCGCGACCCGCACGGTCCCCGAGGAGGCGAAGAGCACGGCACACGCGCCCACCAGCAGATAGCCGCCGGCCATGGCCAGGATCGCCGTGCGCGGTGTGAGCCCGGCGGACGGGCCCGGCCCGTCAGAGGCCTCCGAAGCATCCGAAGCATCAGAGGTGTCCGAGGCGTCCGAGGCGTCCGAGGCGTCCGAGGCGTCCGAGGCGTCCGGCGAGCCCGAGGCCCCGGGCTCGTCCACGAGCTCCGTCACGTCCGGCACCCCCGGCACCGTCGCCGCCCGCGCCTCGTCGTCCCCGCACGGGAGGTCCAGCGCGTGCCGCGCCGTTCGGTAGAGCAGCCAGCACGGCAGGGCCGTGAGCAGCAGCGGCGTCAGGCCGAGCGGCGCGGGCGCCCCGGAGAGCGTCTCGGTCCGTACGAGATCGGCGCCGTGCGCCAGCAGCCACAGGTCGGCGGCGATGCGCAGCGCCGCCGCGGGTCCGCCGTCGGGGTACGGCGACGAGATCCACAGCGCCAGGACGCCCACGGCGAACGCCCCGAGGCCCAGGCCCGCGGCGATCATCCCGTCGAAGAAGGCGGTGCCCACGACGGGCGGAACGCTTGCCGCGGGCCGGCCGCGCGTCGGCGACGACGTGCTGCGATCGGCATGTTGGGTCACGGTGCCATGCTGCCAACAACAGGGCTTTCGTCCTGGTAGCAGGCAAATAGCCGTCGTGTCGCCCAAGATACGCTTATGCACCTTTTCGAGCGGAAGAGCCGAAAAGTCGCTGTCTCTACGCCGTCAGCACACCGTCAGCGGCAGGGAAAACAGGCGTGGGCCCGCACCCCAAGGGGTGCGGGCCCACGGCCGGGGATCCGTGAGGATCAGGCGCTGAGCGCGGCGCGCGCGAGGCGAGCCGTCTCGGACGGGGTCTTGCCGACCTTCACGCCCGCGGCCTCGAGGGCCTCCTTCTTCGCCTGCGCGGTGCCGGACGAACCGGACACGATCGCGCCGGCGTGGCCCATCGTCTTGCCCTCGGGCGCGGTGAAACCGGCCACGTAGCCGACGACCGGCTTGGTGACGTTGGCCTTGATGAAGTCCGCGGCCCGCTCCTCCGCGTCGCCACCGATCTCGCCGATCATGACGATCAGGTCGGTGTCGGGGTCGGCCTCGAACGCGGCGAGCGCGTCGATGTGCGTGGTGCCGATGACCGGGTCGCCACCGATGCCGACGGCCGAGGAGAAGCCGATGTCACGGAGCTCGTACATCATCTGGTAGGTCAGCGTGCCGGACTTGGACACGAGACCGATGCGGCCGGGCTTGGTGATGTCGCCCGGGATGATGCCGGCGTTGGACTGGCCCGGGGTGATCAGACCGGGGCAGTTCGGGCCGATGATCCGGGTCTTGTTGCCCTTGGCCTTCGCGTACGCCCAGAAGGCGGCGGAGTCGTGGACCGCGATGCCCTCGGTGATCACGACGGCCAGCGGGATCTCGGCGTCGATCGCCTCGACGACGGCGGCCTTCGCGAAGGCCGGCGGCACGAAGAGCACCGACACGTCGGCACCGGTCTTCTCCATCGCCTCGGCGACGGAGCCGAAGACGGGCACCTGGGTGCCGTCGAAGTCGACACTCGTGCCGGCCTTGCGCGGGTTGACGCCACCGACGATGTTGGTGCCGTCGGCCAGCATGAGCTTGGTGTGCTTCATGCCCGTGGCGCCGGTCATCCCCTGGACGATGACCTTGCTGTCCTTGGTGAGGAAGATAGCCATGGTTGTGGAGTCCTCGTCCTTTACTTAGCCGCAGCCAGCTCGGCGGCCTTGTCGGCCGCGCCGTCCATGGTGTCCACGCGCTGCACCAGCGGGTGGTTGGCGTCGGAAAGGATCTTGCGACCCAGCTCCGCGTTGTTGCCGTCGAGGCGCACGACCAGCGGCTTGGTGACGGCCTCGCCCTTGGCCTTGAGCAGCTCCAGCGCCTGGACGATGCCCTTGGCGACCTCGTCGCACGCGGTGATGCCACCGAAGACGTTGACGAAGACGGACTTGACGTCCGGGTCGCCGAGGATGATCTCCAGGCCGTTCGCCATCACCTCGGCGGAGGCGCCGCCACCGATGTCGAGGAAGTTGGCGGGCTTGACGTTGTCGTGCTTCTCACCGGCGTACGCGACGACGTCGAGGGTGCTCATGACGAGACCCGCGCCGTTGCCGATGATGCCGACCTGGCCGTCGAGCTTGACGTAGTTCAGGCCCTTGGCCTTGGCGGCCGCCTCGAGGGGGTTGGCCGCGGCCTTGTCCTCGAGCGCCTCGTGCTCCGGCTGGCGGAAGTCGGCGTTCTCGTCGAGCGAGACCTTGCCGTCGAGGGCCAGGATGTCGCCGTTGGCGACCTTGGCCAGCGGGTTGACCTCGACGAGGAGCGCGTCCTCGGCGACGAAGGTCTTCCACAGGGTCACCATGACCTCGGCGACCTTCTCGGCAACCTCGGCCGGGAACTTCGCCTGGGCGACGATCTCGCGGGCCTTCTCGATGGTGACACCGGTGTTGGAGTCGACCGGGACCTTCGCGAGGGCCTCGGGGGTCTTCTCCGCGACCTCCTCGATGTCCATGCCGCCCTGCACCGAGGCCATGGCCAGGAAGGTGCGGTTGGTGCGGTCGAGGAGGTACGAGACGTAGTACTCCTCGAGGATCTCGGGAGCGGTCTCGGCGATCATCACCTTGTGGACCGTGTGGCCCTTGATGTCCATGCCGAGGATGTCCGTCGCGCGAGCGACGGCCTCGTCCGGGGTGGCAGCCAGCTTCACGCCGCCGGCCTTGCCGCGGCCGCCGACCTTCACCTGCGCCTTGACGACCGAACGGCCGCCCAGCTTCTCGGTGGCCTCGCGCGCCGCCTCAGGCGTGTCGATGACTTCACCGGCCAGCACCGGTACACCGTGCTTGGCGAAGAGGTCCCTCGCCTGGTACTCGAACAGGTCCACGCGCGTCAGTCCCTTTTCCATGGATATCGCGGTTCGTTGTCTGCGCGGGCGTGCCGCAGGCAGCGTGAGGACGCGATCTTTGACGAGGGCGGCACACGTTCACCGTTGACGCGGCATGTCCGTCTCGCAGGTTATCCCCGAGGGAGGGAGGTCCCTAAATCGCAGGTCACACTCGGGCCGTGATTACGCTCACAGATCGCGACAGCGCCCGTACTCATATGGGTATACAGGGGTCCGCCCGGCGGGGCCGCGTACCGCCCGCCGACACCGCGCGTCCTCGTCAGCCCGCCGCCCCCGATCCGCCGTGCGGGGCAAAGGATTCGGGCACGGGCAGGGGCCTCTTCTCCAGGGCCGCCGCCATGACCTCCGGGAAGAGATCGGGCGTACAGGCGAAGGCGGGCGCCCCGAGGGCGGCCAGCGCCGCCGCGTGATCACGGTCATAGGCGGGGGCGCCCTCGTCGGACAGCGCGAGCAGCGTGACGAACCGGACGCCCGACGCCTTCATGGCCGCGACCCGCTTGAGCATCTCGTTCCGGATGCCGCCCTCGTAGAGATCACTGATGAGGACGACGACGGTCTCGGCCGGCCGGGTGATCCGCGACTGGCAGTAGGCGAGCGCACGGTTGATGTCCGTGCCACCGCCGAGCTGGGTGCCGAACAGCACGTCCACGGGATCGGACAGCTGGTCGGTGAGGTCCACGACAGCGGTGTCGAAGACGACCAGACGGGTGTCGAGGGACCGCATCGAGGCGAGGACGGCGCCGAAGACCGAGGCGTAGACGACGGAGGCGGCCATCGACCCGGACTGGTCGATACAGAGGATCACCTCCTTCTTCACCGACTGCGCCGCCCGGCCGTAGCCGACCAGGCGCTCCGGCACGACGGTGCCGTACTCGGGCAGATAGTTCTTGAGGTTGGCCCGGATGGTGCGGTCCCAGTCGATGTCCCGGTGGCGGGGGCGGCTGATGCGCGCCGAGCGGTCGAGGGCGCCGGCCAGCGTGGCCCGGGTGCGGGCCGTGAGGCGCTTCTCCAGGTCCTCGACGACCTTGCGGACGACGGCCCGCGCCGTTTCCTTCGTGGTCTCGGGCATCACCTTGTTGAGGGACAGGAGCGTCCCCACCAGGTGGACGTCCGCCTCGACGGCTTCAAGCATCTCCGGCTCCAGCAGCAGGGCGGACAAACCCAGCCGGTCGATGGCGTCCCGCTGCATCACCTGAACGACGGACGTCGGGAAATACGTCCGGATGTCCCCCAGCCACCGTGCGATCTGCGGTGCCGACCCGCCGAGCCCGGCCGCGCGCCGGCCGCCGCCGGGGCCCCCGCCCGCGCCCTGGCCGGAGCCGGGTCCGGAGCCGGGACCCGAGCCGTAGAGGGCCTCCAAGGTGCGGTCCATGGCGGCGTCGGTGCCCCCGAGCGCGCACCCGGTGCCGTCACCGCCGCCCTCCCCGCCGAGCACGAGCCGCCATCGCCGCAAGCGCTCGGCGGCGGGGTCCGTGCTCTGGCTCTCCTGGGCCGCGTGGCTCGCGCCGGGCACCCCGGCCGTCCCGTTCGCCGGTGTCGCCGTCGTCGCTGCTGTCGCCGTTGTCGCCGTTGTCGCGGTCGTCATTGCCCAGCTCCCCCTGCCCGCGCCATGGCGGGCGTCAACGCGTCGATGTCCCTGCCCGTCACGGCGCCCGTGTCCCCTCCTGTCTCCAGCCCCAGCAGCAGACGCATCGTCGGCAGCACGGCCGCCGCCCGCTCGGGGTCGAGGTCCGGGCCGAAGCCGGGGGCGCCACGCGCACCCCGGGCCGCCGTGCCGTCGGCCGCGCCGCCCCTGCGGACGAGCTCACCCAGCGTGCGGCGCACACTCGCGTCGTACGCGGAGAAGGTGCGGCGCAGCAGGGGCAGGACGTCCGTGAACGCCTCGGCCGGCACCCGGACGAGCCAGTCGTCGACGAGGGCGAGCAGGCGCTCGTCATGGATCAGCAGCATGCCGCCGGAACCGCCGCTGCCGACGAATCCCTCGATCCAGGCCGCCGCCTCCGCCGGCTCGGTGCCGACCGACAGGGCGAGGCCCATGAGCCTGGCCGCCCGGTCCTCGGCGAGCCGCCCGTCGTCCAGCAGGAGCCGCGCGGCCCGCCCCCGGATCACCCCGGGCAGCCCCTCCCGCTCGGCGAGCACCCCGAGCACACCGGCCCAGCGCCCCCGTAGCCCGGAGGGGTCGGGCCCGGTGGGGCCGTTCGGGGCGATGGGGTCGTCGGTGGGGCCGGGCTCGTCGGTAGGGGCCTGCTCGTCGGTGGGGGCGGCCGGGGCCGTTTCCGTTTCCGTTTCCGTTTCCGTTTCCGTTTCCGTTTCCGCCAGAAGGGCCACGGATCGGTGCACAGCGTCCAGATGCCCCCGCATCTCCTCCGCCGCGTCCGTGTCGAGCCCGGCGCAGGCCGCCGGGAGGCCGACGAAGACGCGCTCCGCGAGGCCCGTGGCCACATCGCCGAGGGCGGCGGTGCCGGTACGGCGGACATCGCCGTAGCGCACGGAGCGGACCAGCGCGGGCAGGGCCTGCGCCAGGTGCGCCACGTCGGCGTCGAGGGCGGCGCGGTCGGCGAGAACGCGCATCACGACGGGGAGGGCGTCGGGCAGGTCGGCCAGCAGGCAGCGCTCGGCGAGGGTGGTGACCTCGGCGAGGGCCGAGGACCCGACGGCCTCGGACTCGGCCTTGGCCGTGGCCGCGCCGATCACGGTCGTGCCCCACACACCCGCCTCGGCGAGCCGGACGGACAGCTCCGGCTCCCAGCGGAGCCGCCATGTCTCCCGGAAGGTGCCCAGCCCGCCGCGCGAACGCACCGGTTCGCCCCAGTCGATGCCGAGCAGCCGCAGCCTGTGCAGCAGCCGGCTGCGCGCGGCGTCGGTGTCCTTGCGCAGATCGAGCTCCCAGTCCCGCTCCTGGCCCTCGGGTTTGAGGCGCAAGGTGCGCTGGAGGCGGGAGAAATCGCGCTGGAGGGGGGTGGCCGGCGCCGATTCGGGGACCTCGCCGAGCACGTCGCCGACGACGAGCCGGTCCCGGACGAGCGCGAGCGGCACGTCGGAGCCGTCGCACATCACCGCGCGGACCGCGTCGGTGGTCTCGGTGAGTCCGGCCAGGGGGCGGCCCCGCATGGCGGCGAGGGTGCCGGCGAGCCGGACGGCCTCGATGACGTGCGCCGAGGAGACGGGGTGGTCCTCCTCGCGCAGCAGCCGGGCGACGGTGGTCATCCACCGCTCGACGGGCCGGTCCGGGGCGCGGAAGAGATGGCCGTACCAACCCGGTGAGGCGATGCCCGCCCCGTATCCGCTGTGGCGGGAGAGCCGATGGTTGGTCCACGGCACCCAGCTGAGCTGCGCCTTGACCTTCGGCAGCCCCTTGAGGGCCTGCCGGTCGGCCGTGACGGTCCGCTTCTCGGTGAGGGCCGGCACGTGCCAGGCCCCGCAGACGACGGCGATCCCGTCCCCGAACTCGCGTCGGGCTTCGCGCAGCTTGAGCCGCATGTGCGCCTCGCGCGCGGCGTCGCTGCCACCTCCGCACCCGCCGTCGCAGCCACTGCCGCCGTCGCCGTCGCATCCGCCGTCACATCCGCTGTCGCTGTCGCCGAAGGTGGCGCGCAGCTCGCCCATGGCCTCGGCGACGGCCTGGAAGGGCGCGAGCGCGTCGCCGCCTGTCGGGCCCCCGGTGCGGCGGTGCTCGACGGCGTCCTCCCACCACAGCTCCGCGTCGTCGTATCCGGCGGCCGCCGCGAGTGCGGCCAGCGGATCGAGGCGGGGTGCCGGGCAGGGGCCGGGGGGCCGGTCCGGGGAGCCCGGGGCGTCGTCGGCGGGCACCGGCGAAGGGCCGCCCCGGCCCGCACGGTTCAGCGCGAGCGAATGCGCGGCGGGCAGGTCGATGAAGCGGACCGGCACGTCATGGGCCAGGGCCCACCGGATGGCCACCCACTCCGGGGAGAAGTCGGCGAACGGCCAGAACGCGGCCCGTCCGGGGTCGTCCGTGGCGTGGGCGAGGAGCGCGACGGGCGGGCGCATTCCGGCATCGGCCGCCAGGTGCACGATCGCGTCCGCCTCGGGCGGCCCCTCGATGAGCACCGCGCTCGGCGCGCACTGCTCGAGCGCCGCCATCACGGCCCGCGCGGAGCCCGGGCCGTGATGGCGCACGCCCAGCAGCGCCGGGGCGGTCCCGCTCATACGGAGACCTCGCGGCACGCGCGGTAGAAGTCCTTCCAGCCGTCCCGCTCGCGGACGACCGCCTCCAGGTACTCCTGCCAGACGAGCCGGTCCGCCGCCGGGTCGCGGACGACCGCGCCGAGGATCCCGGCCGCCACGTCGCCCGCGCGCAGCACGCCGTCGCCGAAGTGCACGGCGAGCGCCAGGCCACCGGTCACGACGGAGATCACCTCGGCGGTGGAGAGCGTGCCCGAGGGCGACTTGAGCTTCGTACGCCCGTCGGTGGTGACGCCGTCGCGCAGCTCGCGGAAGACGGTGACGACGCGCCGGATCTCGTCGAGCCCCTCGGGGCCGGCGGGCAGGTCCAGCGACCGGCCGATCTGGTCGACGCGGCGGGCGACGATGTCGACCTCGGCATCGGCGGTGGCGGGCAGGGGCAGAACGACGGTGTTGAAGCGGCGGCGCAGCGCGCTGGAGAGTTCGTTGACGCCGCGGTCCCGGTCGTTGGCCGTGGCGATCAGATTGAATCCGCGCACGGCCTGCACCTCCTGGCCCAGCTCGGGGATCGGCAGGGTCTTCTCGGACAGGATGGTGATGAGCGTGTCCTGCACGTCGGCCGGGATCCGGGTCAGCTCCTCGACGCGCGCCGTCCTGCCCTCGGCCATGGCGCGCATGACGGGGCTGGGCACGAGCGCGTCCCGGCTGGGGCCGTGGGCGAGGAGCCGGGCGTAGTTCCACCCGTAGCGGATCGCCTCCTCCGGTGTGCCCGCCGTGCCTTGGACGAGGAGGGTGGAGTCGCCGCTGACGGCGGCGGCCAGGTGCTCGGACACCCAGGTCTTGGCGGTGCCGGGCACGCCGAGCAGGAGCAGCGCCCGGTCGGTGGCGAGCGTGGTGACGGCGACTTCGACGATGCGGCGCGGGCCGACGTACTTCGGTGTGATGACGGTGCCGTCGGGCAATGTGCCGCCGAGCAGATACGTGGCGACGGCCCACGGCGACATCCGCCAACGCTCGGGCCGGGGCCGGTCGTCGGCCGCCGCCAGGGCCCTCAGCTCCTCGGCGAAGGCGTCCTCCGCGTGCGGTCGCAGGGCTTCGGTCTCAATTCCGGGCACGGTCACAAGTCCCCCTCGTCGTGCGGCTCCGGGATACGTGAACCACCTTGCACCCACCCACTGACAATCGGCCTCGGCAGCGGGAATCCGCTGGTCAGAGCGATTGTCAGTGGGTGGGCCTAGCGTCGTCGACATGAATCCGCAGGGGGAACGCTGGACGGCGGAACAGGTGCTCGCGCTGGCTCCTGACGCCGCATCACGCAAGGCAGGCGCCAAGCTCGCGGCGCCCGGCCCGTGGTCGGCCGCGGGGGCGCGCACGACAGGGGACGCGGGCGCGGTCTGGGGGGAGTGCGCGGGCAGTGGGAGCAAGCCGTACCGGACGGTCGTGGATCTGTCCGGGCACGGCGGGGGGCCCGGCTTCCACTGCTCGTGCCCGAGCCGGAAGTTCCCGTGCAAGCACGCGTTGGGCCTGCTGTTGCTGTGGACGGAGGGCGAGGACGCCGTCCCCGCCTCGGGCGCCGAGCCGCCCGCCTGGGCCGGGGAGTGGCTGGAGCGGCGGCGGCAGCGCGCGGAGCGTGCCGCCGAGCCACCGACACCGGCCGACGGCCCGGCGGCCGTGGACACCGAGGCGGCCCGCCGCCGCTCGGAGCGCCGCGCGCAGCGGATCGCCGCGGGGGCCACGGAGTTGGAGCAGCGGCTCACCGACCTGCTGCGGGGCGGCCTCGCCGCCGCTGACGGCGGCTCGTACGGGCCGTGGGAGGAGACGGCGGCCCGCATGGTCGACGCGCAGGCCCCGGGGCTGGCCGCGCGGGTACGGGAGTTGGCGTCCGTGACCGGTTCCGGTGCCGACCGGGCGGCGCGGTTGCTGGAGGAGTGCGCCTTGCTGCACACCCTCAATCAGGGGTATCTGCACCTCGACCGGCTGCCCGAGGCGCTGGCCGCGACGGTGCGCACCCGGGTCGGCATCACCTCGGACGCGGCGGCCCTGCTGGCCTCCGCCGCCCCTGTCCGCGATCTCTGGCTCGTTCTGGCGCAACAGGACAGCGACGACGGCCGGTTGATCACCCGGAAGATCTGGCTCCACGGCCGGTCCACGGGCCGGACGGCCCTGCTCCTGTCCTACGGGGCGGGCGGACGGGCACCCGAGCTGTCCCTGCCCACCGGGCTCGCTCTGGACGCGGACATCGCCTACTACCCGGCCGCGCGGCCCTTGCGTGCCGTGCTGGGCACCCGCCATGCGGCGCCCGCGCCCAGTCCGGAGGCGCCGGCGGGCGGCGACGCCGCGGCGGCCCTCCGCGCCTACGGCGAGGCCCTGCGGGACGATCCGTGGCTGGAGGCATGGCCCGCGATCGTCTCGGCCGTGACCCCGGTTCCGGGCCCCGAGCAGGGCTGGCAGTTGGCCGACGCGCACGGCGGATCGGCGCTGCCCGTCGACCCCCGGTGCGGTGACCGCATGGGCCTGTGGCGGCTCGCTGCGATATCCGGCGGCTCCCCGGTGACGGTCTTCGGCGAATGCGGCCACCGGGGCTTCACCCCCCTGACCACCTGGGCACCGGAGCCGGTCGCGCTCTGACGACGCCCCACCCGACCGGACCACCCGGCGGTCGGCGACATTCCAGGCGACATTCCACAGGAAGGGCAAGCTCATGATCAGCACCTGGGACGAGCTCGTCACCGCGGCCCTGCTCGGCACCGAGCGGCGCACTCCGCCCACCCGGCCGCGCCCCGGCCAGGACGCCGCCGCGGCGCTGCTGGACGCCGCCGCGCTGCGTACGGTGCAGCGGCGCGCCGGGCTGTTGCCGGTCGCCGCCAGGGAGCTCCCCGAGGCCGCGCCCGAGGACCCACGGCCGTCGCTGCCGCCCGCCGCCCGGCGGCGCCTGGAGCTGCTGCTCGCCGACCGGGCCGGACCCGGCGGCGGTGCCGGGCGGCGGGGCTCCGCGCCCGACCTCCTGGAGTTGCTGCCGCAGTGGCTGGCCGCCGCCAACGGCCACGGGTACCGGGCGCCCGCCGCGCTGCTGCCCGCCCTGCTCGACGCGGCCCGGGCCCGCTCGGACCTGCGCCCGCAGGCGCTCGTGCTCGCCGGGCCCCGCGCGCTGTGGCTGGCCCGGCTCAACCCGCAGTGGAAGTACGCGCTGCGCGGCGGCCCGGCGCCCGCACCCGGCACCCGCCCCTCCGACGTGGGGGCGGTGCAACGGGTCTGGCAGGAGGGGCTGTTCTCCGAGCGGGTCGCCCTCCTGTCGTCCGTACGGCGCCACGATCCGGCCGGTGCACGGGAGCTGCTCGCCACGACATGGCCGAGGGAGCGGGCCGAGGACCGGTTGATGTTCCTGGACTCCCTGCGCGAGGAACTGTCCCTCGCCGACGAACCCTTCCTCGAACAGGCCCTGTCCGACCGCAGCCGCAATGTGCGGGCCACCGCCGCCGAGCTGCTGTCCGCCCTCCCCGGCTCCGCGCTCGCGGCACGGATGGCCGAGCGGGCCCGCTCCTGCGTCGGCCTCGACCGCACGGGGGCCGACGCGCCGCGCATCGCCGTCGAGGCTCCGCACGAGTGCGACGGCGGTATGCAGCGGGACGGCATCGTCGCCAAACCGCCGTCGGGGCGGGGCGAGCGGTCGTGGTGGCTGAGCCAGCTGGTGGAGGCGACACCGCTGGACACGTGGTGCGAGCGGTTCGGGGTCACCGGCGCGGCCGAGGCCGTGGCGCTGCCCGTCGCCGACGGCTGGCAGCCGGACCTGCACGCCGCGTGGTGCCGGGCGGCGGTCCGGCAGCGGGACGGGGAATGGTCGCGGGCGCTGCTCGGCCCGGCGACGTCACCGCCCGCCCCCGAGGGCTCCTCGTGGCGGGACCCCGCGAAGCTGCTGTCCGCGCTGCCCCCGGCGGAACGGGCGGAGTGGGTGGCGGAGTTCATCGCCACCCACGGGCTGTCGGAGGCGTTCCGGCTGCTCGGGGTCTGCGCGGTGCCATGGGCGGAGCCACTGGGAAGGGCGGTCGTCGACGCCCTCGACATCGCCCGGGACGCGGGCAGCTACCCCTGGAGCTTCAGCGGCGTGATGGGCCTGGCCGAGCGCTGCCTCGACCCGGCCGAGGCCGACCGTCTGGAGGTCCTCACCGCCCTCCCCGACGACCCCGAGGACGGCACGGGCGCCCCCGGCGCCGTCGGCTACTGGGCCGAGGCCTTCCAACGCCTCGTCGGCACGCTGCGACTGCGCGCCACGATGCGGGCGGAGCTCGCGGGGTAGCGGGCTTGAGCGCCCGCCCCCGCCGCGCGGGGCCGGGCACCCGTCAAAGCCGAACGGTCCGGATGATCAGACCGGCTGGCGGACGTTCGCGTTGACCCACTCGACGATCGACGTCGTGGTCGCGCCGGGGGTGAAGATCTCCGCGACCCCCTGTGCCTTGAGCGGAGCGATGTCCGCCTCCGGAATGATGCCGCCGCCGAAGACCTTGATGTCCTCCGCTTCACGCTCCCGCAGCAGCTCGATCACCTTCGCGAACAGCGTGTTGTGCGCGCCGGAGAGGATGGACAGGCCGATCGCGTCGGCGTCCTCCTGGATCGCGGTGTCGACGATCTGCTCGGGCGTCTGGTGCAGCCCGGTGTAGATGACCTCCATGCCGGCGTCGCGCAGCGCACGCGCGATGACCTTGGCGCCGCGATCGTGGCCGTCGAGCCCCGGCTTGGCCACCACTACGCGGATCGGACCGGTCACTCCCATCACTGCCTCCATCTACGACTGCCGTCACCGGCCGAGGTCCCGGGCCCGGAGGCCGGGGAAGTGAACGAACGTTATCGCCAGCATCCCGCAACCCGCCGTTTCACGGAGGAGAGCGAGGGGGAAATCACACGTGGGACATCACGTTCGACAGTTCGACACGTTCGCTACGCACCGCGCCCGCGTCTCCGCGTCCGGTGGGCCGTCCGGCCGCACGGGTCGCCGGGACCGCCGGGCGCGGTGGTCGCGACGGTAGCCGCGGTGCGGTCGCAGTGGTATCCGCCCCGCCCGGCCGCACGGCGGGCGGTGCGACGAGCGGCGCCGCGCAGCCGCCAGGAGTGCACACGGGGGACGGAGCCGCCTGCTGTGCGCAGTTCAGGAGGTCGGCCATGGGGGCCCTGCCCTTTTTCTTCCCCACCCTCGTTCGCCCTTCGGCGGCGCTGGTGCGGTCCACGGTGTGGGAGCTGCTGATCCTCGCGGGTCATCTGCTGCTCTATCCGACCGGCCTGACGCAGGAGCGCCGCCCGCCTCCCCTGCCCGTACCGCCCGCGCCCCCACCCCCCGCACCACCCTCACCGGCACCCCCACCGACAACCGCACCGTCACCAGCGACCGCACCGGCCGAGCCGCACCACCCACCCGTGCTCCTTCTGCACGGCTTCATCGACAACCGCTCGGTCTTCGTCCTGCTGCGCCGTTCGCTGCGGCGGCACGGCTGGTCGCAGGTCTCCTCCCTCAACTACTCGCCCCTGACCGGCGACCTCCGCACGGCGGCCACGGTGCTCGGGGGGCACATCGAGGAGATCTGCGGGCGCACCGACCAGGAGCGGATCGACATCGTGGGGCACAGCCTCGGCGGTCTGATCGCCCGCTACTACGTCCAGCGGCTCGGCGGGGACACCCGGGTCCGCACCCTCGTCACGCTCGGCACTCCGCACCGCGGCACGACCGTGGCGCCTCTGATGTCCGCACACCCGCTCGTGCGGCAGATGCGGCCCGATTCGGAGGTCATCGCGGAGTTGTCCCGGCCCGCCCCCGATTGCGGTACGCATTTCATCGCCTTCTGGAGCGACCTGGACCAAATCATGGTCCCGGTGGAGACGGCGCGAATCGATCATCCGGACCTGTCGGCGCGCAATGTCCGGGTGAGCGGCGTCGGGCATCTCGCGCTGCCGGTCCACTGGGCGATCGCGGCCGGCATCCGGCAGGCGCTGGCCGCCGAGGAAGCGGTGGCCGACGCCACGGGAACGTCCTCGGTCGCCTGACCCCCTGACCCGGATCACCCGGCCGACCGGCAGTTTCCTCGCACAATCGGCCCATCATTTCGAACATATATCGAACGTCAAACCTATTACTCGGGGTTCAGTCCACCGAAAGGCGGCCAAATGCCCGGACCCCGAGGGATCGAAACGTGACGAAGATTGTCGCCGTCCCGTACCGCCGGGTACAGTCGCCGCTAATTCACCTGCTGCCGAGGCGAAATGGAAGTGGTGGTGAACGACCGTCACCCGTCGGCGGGCCCAACCCCGACCGTTCCCACTCCCGAGCCTTACGGGCATTACCCGGCGTATGAGCAGCAGGGCACCCAGCAGGGTTATGCCCCCTATGGCGGCTATGACACCGGGCAGTGGGACACCACAGGCCAATGGGACACCACCAGTCAGTGGGGGGTCACCGGCCAGACCCAGACCTGGGACTTCAGCGGCACCGCGCAGCAGACCGGGCAGTGGGACACCACCACGACCGGCCAGTGGGACGCGAACGCCTGGGGTGCGGGCAGCTCGTACGACACCTCGGGTCAGTGGGACACGGCCGGGCACACACAGGACCAGTTCCAGCCCCAGTCGGCGTTTCCGGGCCAGGAGCACCCCCAGACCCAGACGTGGGACACGTCCGGGCAGTTCCAGGGCTGGGACGCCTCCGGCCAATGGGACATGAGCGGTCAGACGCAGACGTGGGACACCAGCGCCTACACGAACCCTGACGCAACGCACGGAGCCGGCCTCGATCACGGCCACGAGGCCCCGCAGCAACAGCCGCACGAGACCCCGCACGACGCGACCGTCATGACCGACCTCGGTCTCGCGGACCTGACCGCGCCGGGCGCCGACAGCGGCTACGACACGGGCTTCGGCGACGGGTTCGACGAGGGCTTCGGCTCCGGCACCCCAGCGGGCACGGAGCCCGGGCCCCGCGTCGTCGCCGACGCCGAGACCCGGACCATGGAAGCGGTGACCGCACCGCCGCGCCGGGACGACCGGCCCGAGGACGCACCCGAGGAGACGCGGAGCGGCCAGGGCCGCAGCCGCCGCAAGGGCGCGCCCGCCAAGGCCGGTTACCGACCGCGCCGCAAGGCGCTGCTGACCGTCGCCGTGCCCTCGGTCGCCGTCATGGGCGTCGCGGGTATCGCCGCCGCCTCCGTCTCCACCGGCGGACAGAGCGACACCAAGCAGACCCAGGCGGCCACCGCCCCGGACCCCTCGGCCATCAAGCCCGCCATGGCCAACAACAAGCTGGACACCCAGCTCGCGAGCCTCAGCAAGGGCGCCGACGACTTCGCCAGCCGCGCAAGCCGCACCCAGGAGCGCATCGACCTCAAGGCCCGCCAGGAGGAAGAGCGCAAGCGCAAGGCGGCGGAGGCGGCCCGCAAGGAGGCCGAGCGCCCGAAGTTCGCACTGCCCGTGGCCCAGCACGGGCTCAGCGCCTACTACGGCCAGGCGGGCATCAACTGGATGTCGACGCACACCGGCATCGACTTCCCCGTCGGCTACGGCACCCCCGTCATGGCCGCCACCGACGGCACCGTCCGCACGCAGTACAACGTGGCCTACGGAAACATGGCCATAGTGACCTCACCCGAGGGCGTCGAGACCTGGTACTGCCACCTGAGCAGCACCAAGCTGCGGTCCGGCCCGGTCAAGGCCGGGGACGTCATCGCCTACTCCGGCAGCTCCGGCAACTCCACCGGGCCGCACCTGCACTTCGAGGTACGGCCGGGCGGCCACGCCGTCGACCCGCTGCCGTGGCTGCGCGGCCAGGGCCTCGACCCGACATAGCCGCGACAACCCGTCCGGCGTAACCGACACGCCCGGCCGGCCGACCGATTCCGTCGATCGATCAAGGGGCCCGTACGCACGTACGGGCCCCGTCATCGTGTGCCCCTCCGGGCCCGGAGTCCGTGGCTAGAGCTTCTCGACCGGTGCATAGCGCAGCAGGAGCCGCTTCGGCTTCTCCTCGCCGAAATCGACCGTCGCCTCGGCGTTGTCACCGCTGCCCTTCACACCGACGACCGTGCCGAGCCCGAACGAGTCGTGCGTGACCCGGTCCCCGATGGTGAGGGCCACCACCGGCCGGTCCTTGGTGCGCCGCGTCGCGAAACCGCTCGGGCCCGCCTTCGCACCACCGCCACCGCGCGAGGACGAGAACCCGGACGTCAGACCGGAGACCGCGCCCATCGACGCCGACGGTGTCGCCGGGCCGGTGCGGCGCCACTGCACGTACTGCTCCGGGATCTCCTCCAGGAAGCGCGACGGCGGGTTGTACGCGGGCTGGCCCCACGCGCTGCGCATGCTCGCCCGCGTCAGATACAGCCGCTCGCGCGCCCGCGTGATGCCGACGTAGGCCAGCCGCCGCTCCTCCTCCAGCTCCTTGGTCTGGCCGAGGGCCCGCATGTGCGGGAAGACGCCGTCCTCCATGCCGGTGAGGAAGACGCAGGGGAACTCCAGGCCCTTCGCCGTGTGCAGCGTCATCAGCGTGATGACGCCGGTGCCCTCGGTGTCCTCGTCGGGGATCTGGTCCGAGTCGGCGACCAGCGCGACCTTCTCCAGGAACTCCGCCAGCGTGCCCGGGCTCTCGGCGCCCTCGACGGACCGCTCCTGCTCGAACTCCAGGGCCACGGCGGCCAGCTCCTGGAGGTTCTCGATGCGGGTCTCGTCCTGCGGGTCGGTGGACGCCTGGAGCTCGGCGAGATAGCCCGTGCGCTCCAGGACCGCCTCCAGCACGGTCGCGGGACCGGCCCCGGACTCGACGATCGTGCGCAGCTCCTCCATCAGGACGTTGAAGCGCTTGACCGCGTTGGACGAGCGGGCGGCCATGCCGTACGCCTCGTCCACCCGCCGCAGCGCCTGCGCGAAGCTGATCTTCTCGCGCAGCGACAGCGCGTCGATCATGGCCTCGGCGCGGTCCCCGATGCCCCGCTTGGGCACATTGAGGATGCGGCGCAGCGGCACGGTGTCCTCGGGGTTGGCGAGCACCCGCAGGTAGGCCAGCACATCGCGGACCTCCTTGCGCTCGTAGAAGCGCACACCGCCGACGACCTTGTAGGGCAGGCCGACGCGGATGAAGATCTCTTCGAAGACACGGGACTGGGCGTTGGTCCGGTAGAAGACGGCGACGTCCCCGGCCTTGGCGTCCCCGGCGTCGGTCAGCCGGTCGATCTCGTCGGCGACGAACTGCGCCTCGTCGTGCTCGGTGTCGGCCACGTAGCCGGTGATGCCGGCGCCGGCGCCGGCCTCGGTCCACAGGTTCTTCGGGCGGCGGTTCTGGTTCCGCTCGATCACCGCGTTCGCCGCGGAGAGGATCGTCTGCGTGGAACGGTAGTTCTGCTCCAGCAGGATCGTGGTGGCGTCCGCGTAGTCCTCCTCGAACTGGAGGATGTTGCGGATCGTGGCGCCGCGGAAGGCGTAGATCGACTGGTCCGCGTCACCCACGACGCACAGCTCGGCGACGCCCTCCTCGGGGGCGTTCTCCGCGGTGCCCACCAGCTCGCGCACCAGGGTGTACTGCGCGTGGTTGGTGTCCTGGTACTCGTCGACCAGCACGTGCCGGAAGCGGCGGCGGTAGTGGTCGGCCACGTCCGGGAACGCCTGGAGGAGGTGGACGGTGGTCATGATGATGTCGTCGAAGTCGAGGGCGTTGGCCTCGCGGAGCCGCGACTGGTACATCGCGTACGCCTCGGCGAGCGTCTTCTCAAAACCGTCCGCGGCCTGCGCGGCGAAGTCCTCCTCGTCGATCAGCTCGTTCTTCAGGTTCGAGATCTTGGCGCTGAACGACTTCGGCGGGAACTTCTTCGGGTCGAGGTCCAGATCGCGGCAGACGAGCGCCATGAGGCGCTTCGAGTCGGCCGCGTCGTAGATCGAGAAGGAGGACGTGAAGCCCAGCTTCTTGCTCTCCCGGCGCAGGATCCGCACGCACGCGCTGTGGAAGGTCATGACCCACATGGCGTTGGCCCGCGGGCCCACGAGCTCCTCGACGCGCTCCTTCATCTCGCCCGCGGCCTTGTTGGTGAAGGTGATCGCGAGGATCTGCCCCGGGTGGACGTGGCGGGAGCCCAGCAGATGAGCGATGCGGTGCGTGAGCACCCGGGTCTTGCCGGACCCGGCACCCGCGACGATCAGCAGCGGCGAGCCGGTGTGCACCACGGCGGCACGCTGCTGGTCGTTCATCCCCTCCAGCAGGGCGACCGGGTCCACGACAGGCCGGGCCGCCCCGTCGCGGTAGTACGCGTCACGGGGTACGGGGGCGTCGAACGCGCCCCCGAAGAGGTCGTGCGGCACCGGCTCCGGGGCCGCTTCCTCCGGGGGCGGTGGGTGCTCCTCGCCCGAGGGGCCGAGATCCGCCAGGAAGCTGTCGTCAAAGAGGCTGCTCATCGCCTCCCGAGTCTAGGCCGCCCCACTGACAGCCGGTCCCGCTTCCGCCGAGCCGGGCGCCCCCGGGGCTGTGACGTACGTCTACGTCCGCCGCGTCCGGGGCCCGGCACCACGCGCCCGCGCCCGTGCCCAAGACCGCGTCGCTAGGTCCGTCCCTAGGTCCGTCCCTACGTCCGTCCCTACGTCCACAGCACGGCGACGAAGACGTTCGCCGTGGTCAGCGCGCCCACGGTGCCGAAGGCGGCCGCCGGGACCTTCTCGTCGTCGCGCTTGACGTAGACCAGGCCGAGGATCACGATCAGCAGCGCCAGCTTCACGCCGATCTTGACGGTGTTGACGGTGTTGTCGTCGGCCTGGTTGAGGCCGACCAGCGCGACACCGGTGACCAGCATGGTCAGCGCGCCGTGCAGCATCGCCGGAACCATGCGCGCCTCGCCCTTGCCCATGGCCTTCATCTGGGTCATGAAGCCACCGAGCAGGGCGGCGATGCCGATGATGTGCAGGCCGACGAAGGCGTGAATCAGTACGTCCATGGTGTCCGACCCTAGCTGCGGCCATAGCACCCGAGTGCAGCCAGGTAGGGCGCTATCGCCACATCGGTCACACGCTGGCCGCTTCCTTCCGTACGAGCCCGAGCCGCACGGTCACCGGCGGTCGCTGAATAGCTGATTCCGGGCATTACCGGTCAAGCCCGTATCCACGTGACCCCGCGGTTTAGCGTCCTCCTCCAGACGGCGGTGGTCCGCTCACTCTCCCCCCTCGCGCGGGCCACCGTCGTCCGGAACAGCGCACCGCAGGCTCCGGAAGGAAGTGACGACCGACGTGGCGTCGCACCGCAAGCCCAAGCAGCATCCGCTGGCCGGGAACACCGCCCGGACGGCAGCCACCCTCGCCCTCGCGGGCGTCGCCACCGCGACCGCACTCGACGGCACCGGCAACGCCACGCCACCACCCACCAAGGACCAGGTCAAGGCGCGGGTCGGCCAGTACTACCGGGAGGCCGAGGTGGCCACCGAGCGGTACAACGGCGTGCGGGAGAAGGCCGACCGGGCCCGGTCGGCACTGGACGGGCTGCAGGACGAGGCGGCCCGCAGGACCGAGCGGCTCACCGCCGCCCGCAACGCCCTGGGGTCCTTCGCCACCGCCCAGTACCGCGAGGGCGGCCTCCCGCCCGCCGTGCGACTCCTGCTGTCCTCCTCGCCGGACCGGTATCTGGAACGGGCGTCGCTGGCCGACCGCGCGGGCAGCCTCCAGGCCGTCGCGCTCACCCGGGTGCGGAGCGAGCTGCGGGGCGTGGAGCGGGTACGCACCACCGCGGCGGCCCGGCTCGCCGAGCTCAAGGACGAACAGGCCGCGCTGTCCCGGCACAAGCGGACCGTCGAGGCGAAGCTCGACGACGCCCGGCGGCTCCTGGACCGGCTCACGGCCGAGGAGCGCGCGGCGTTCCACGGCGGCGGCGAAGCGGCCGGCGCCCCGGCGGGCGGCTCCTCGGCGGGCGGAGCCGAGCGGGGCACCGCCGCGAGCACGGCGCCCCTGGGGGAACGGGCGGGCCGGTCGGCCCCCCGCGGCGGCGCGCAGGCCCCCACGGAGCGCGCCGCGCGGGCCGTGGCCTTCGCGTACTCCGCGCTCGGCAAGCCGTACGTATGGGGGGCGACCGGCCCGTCCGGATTCGACTGCTCGGGGCTGACGCAGGCGGCCTGGCGGTCGGCGGGAGTGTCGCTGCCGCGCACGACGTATACGCAGATCAATGCCGGGCGGCGGATCGGACGGTCCCAGCTGGCCCCCGGCGACCTGGTCTTCTTCTATTCGGGCGTCAGCCACGTCGGCCTGTACATCGGCGGCGGGAAGATGATCCACGCCCCGCACCCCGGGGCGCCGGTGCGCATCGCCCCCGTCGACCAGATGCCGTTCGCGGGCGCGGCCAGGCCGGTCTGACGGGCTACGGCAGCCGGATCTGCCGGGTGAGCCAGCGGAAGACGTCCGGGACCTGCCGCTTCCACACCGCCGTGCCGTGCCCGCCCGCGCCGGCGGGGATCATCGAGACGTGAACGGTCGTCGGCGCCTTCGCCGACTGCTTGATCGCCAGCCCGCCCTGGTAGCCGTCGCCCTCCGCGCCGGAGAGGAAGAGCGCGACGCGCGGCGGGGTCTTGGCACGCTGGAGCATCTTCCAGGGATTGTTCGCCTCGCGCAGCTCCGGGGTCTTCGCGGTGAGCGAGGCGGGCTCGCCGATCGGGTCGTTGTAGCCCGACAGGCTCACCCCCGCCCGGTAGCGGTCGGGGTGCGCGACGGCCAGCTTCGCCGCGCAGTGCGCACCGGCCGAGTAGCCGGCGACGGCCCAGCCGTCGGCCTTCTCCTCCGCCCGGAAGTTGTCGACGACCATCTTGCGGACGTCGACGCTCAGCCAGGTGTCGGCGTTGACCTTGCCGGGGATGTTGGCGCAGCCCGTGTCGACGTTCCCCAGGAGCGTGGTGCGCGGCGCGACGATGATGAAGGGGGCGACCTCGCCCTTCGCCATCATCGGCTTGAGCTGGGTATTGACGTTCAGGCTGCCGAACCACGCCTTCGCCGACCCGGGGAAGCCGGGCAGCACCTCGACCACCGGGAACTTCTTGTCCTTGTACGCCGGGTCGTCGTACTGCGGCGGCAGCCAGACGTAGACCTCGCCCTCCACGCCCGATATCCGGCCCTTGAGCTGCGTCTGTTGGACCCCGGGCCCCATCCGCCCGTCCGAGGCGGGTGTGAACTTCTGCAACACCTTCGGCTCACGGTCCAGCGACTTGCCGCCGGTGCCGTCCGGTCCGAGGTCGGCCGCCTCGGTCACGTGGTCGCCGGTGCCGAGCAGGTCGTCCCAGTTGTCGAAGAGCGCGTTGGAGTTGTTGACGATCACGAAGACCATGACGATCGCGGTCACCTGCGCGAAGAGGATCATGAACAACCGGGTGACCAGGCGTACGACCTTCGGGCCGCCGATCCTGCTCCACAGTGCGAGCGGCAGCACCAGGGCCACCACGACCAGGACGATCGTGGTCAGGAAGAAGGGCGTACCCGTCAGACTCATCGGGCTCTCGTTTCCGGATCGCGGGCCCGGCGGGCCCCGGCCCTGCGCAAGTGAGAGCCTCTCGTCCGTTCAAGATGCCATGCGCGGCGCGAAGGTTCCGCCGGTCCCGGGACCGGCCCGTCAGACCAGCCTGCGGGCCGTGGCCCACCGGGTCAGCTCGTGGCGGTTGGACAGCTGGAGCTTGCGCAGCACCGCCGAGACGTGCGACTCGACCGTCTTGACCGAGATGAAGAGCTGCTTGGCGATCTCCTTGTAGGCGTACCCGCGGGCGATCAGCCGCAGCACCTCGCGCTCGCGCTGCGTCAGCCGGTCGAGGTCCTCGTCGACCGGCGGGGCGTCCGTGGACGCGAACGCGTCCAGCACGAAGCCGGCCAGCCGGGGCGAGAAGACGGCGTCGCCGTCCTTGACCCGGAAGATCGCGTCGACCAGGTCCGTGCCGGTGATGGTCTTGGTGACGTAACCACGGGCGCCGCCGCGGATGACACCGATGACGTCCTCGGCGGCGTCGGAGACCGACAGGGCCAGGAAGCGGACCGGCGACTCGGGGTCGGCCATCATCGCCGCGCTGCGGCGCAGCACCTCCACCCCGCCGCCGCCGGGCAGATGGACGTCCAGCAGGACGACCTCGGGGCGGGTCGCCGTGATGACCGTCACCGCCTGGTCGACGTCGGCGGCCTCGCCCACGACCTCGACACCCGTCCGCTCGGTGGCCCCGATCTCGGCCTGCACCCCGGTGCGGAACATCCGGTGGTCGTCCACGAGCACGACCCTCGCATGGCGCTCCGTCACTTCTTCGGTCGTCATGACGCCTTCTCCGCCCTCTCCATTTCCAGCTCCACTTCGGTTCCCCCGTCGGGCGCGGAACGCAGTCTCGCCGTACCGCCGTTGCGCTGCATCCTGCCGATGATCGACTCGCGGACGCCCATCCGGTCCTCGGGAACGGCGTCCGGATCGAAGCCGGGCCCCCGGTCCCGTACGGAGATGAAGACCGTACGCCCCTCGACCTCGGCATAGACCTGGACGGCGCCGCCCTCGCCACCGTACTTGGCGGCGTTGACCATGGCTTCCCGGGCGGCCTGCTGCTGCGCGGCCAGCCGCTCGTCCAGCGGGCAGTCGCCGACGACGACGACCTCGATCGGCACCCCGTGGTAGTCCTCGACCTCGGCGGCCGTGGCCTTCACGGCCTCGGCCAGGGTGGTGGGCTCCTCGGACTCGTCCTTGCCGCGCCCCTCGGGCCTGTAGAGCCAGGCGCGCAGCTCCCGCTCCTGGGCGCGGGCGAGGCGGGCGACCTCGCGGGGGTCGTCGGCGTTGCGCTGGATGAGGGTGAGGGTGTGCAGGACGGAGTCGTGGACGTGCGCGGCGACCTCGGCGCGCTCCTGGGCGCGGATGCGCATCGTCCGTTCCGCCGAGAGGTCCTGCGTCATCCGGACGACCGAGGGGCCCGCCAGCAGCGCGATCCCCACCACGACGGCCAGCGAGGCCTGGAGGACCGTGCCCAGGTGCCGGGCCGAGCCCTGGAGGACGACCATGCCGGTGACCCCGGCGCCGACCAGCAGCACGCCCGCCGCGCCGCGCGCGAGCGGCAGGACCCGCTTGCGGCGGCTGACCTCCATCCAGTGGGCCCGCCGGGCGTTGTCGGCCTGCCGCCAGACGAGGGCGACCCCCGCGCCGATCAGCAGCAGCGGCCAGATGTAGGCGTTGGCACGGCCGAGCTGAAGGGTGTCGACGAAGATCGCGACGCCGATGATGACGGCGATGAGCGCGAAGACCTGGCCACGGTCGGGCTTACGGGCGAAGCGCCGTCTGCGCCCGTCCGGGAGGGCCTCGGTGGCGGTCGCCGCGCGCGGTGCCTCGACCCCGCCGACACCGAGCGGCACGACGAACCAGAACACCGCGTAGAGCACGGCCCCCATGCCCTGCACCATGAACAGCGCGCCGAACGCGACCCGCACCCACGACACCGGCATGCCCAGATGGCCCGCGAGCCCCCGGGCCACGCCGCCCAGCATCCGCCCCTCGGCGCTGCGGTACAGCTTGCGCAGCGGACGGACGTCGGGGTCGGGCGGCGCGTAGGCGCCCCCGGCACGGGGCGGCGTCGTCGATGCGCTGGTCATGCTCCGATCGTCACATGCCCGTGCCCGCAGGGGTATCAGGGTCGTCCCTGACCGGACCCGGGAAAGAACCCGCGGGGCGCCCGAGGAAGCGCCCGGGGAAGAGCCCGCCCCCTACGAGCCCGGTCCGCCCGGCCCCGGCCGGAAGCCGTCACGGAGCACGTTGAAGACGGAGACGTGCCGGTTCCACTCGTCCTTCGGCGCGGAGAGGTAGAGGGCGTACTCGTTGCCGCCCTCCCGGCCGAACCCGAGGTCGATGGCCCGGAACTCACGGACCCGGCCCTTGAAGGTGAACTCCCACACCGCCGCGGGCTCGCCCCGGAACTTGGTCTCCTGCATCCGGCCCAGCCGGTAACCGTCGACCTCCGTCTTGAGCTGCTCCTCGACCTCCTTCCAGTGCCGGAGGTGGTCGGGGCTCGCGAAGTCGAGGACGTTGACCTTGAGGCCGACGAGCCCGCCCGGGGCGATGTAGTCGACCTCGACGGGCGACTTCTCCTTACGGGTCCAGCCGTTGGGCACGGGGAAGGAGACGCCGAGCCGCTTCTCCTCCACCAGGTGGTAGCCCGCCGGGACGGGCGGTGGCTTCCAGGCGGCCGGAGACGGGTCGGCGGGCCGGCCGGTGCGCCGCTCACCGCCCTGGGAAGCGGCCGCCCTGGGGTCGGTGTCCTGGCCGGGTCCGGCGTCCCACGTCATGAAGAACGCGCCCGCCGCGAGCCCGGCGGCGACGACGGTGGCGGTCGCGCCCCACAGGAGCCTGCGGGTCCGGCGGCGGCCGTCTTCGCGCGCGGCACCCGCTGCCCGCTCCCCCGCCGTGCCAGAGGCTTTTGACGGAGCGACCGTCCCCGCTGTGTCCGCGGCCTCGCGCGGCTCCGGCGGCTCGGCCGACTCGTCGCGCCCGGAAGGCTCGACGGCCGTGGGCGCACAGGTGGTGACCGTCGTGCGCTCGCCCTGCTGCTCCGGTATGCGCAGATACGCCGTCTCCACCTCGGCCACCGGCTCGCGCAGGATCTGCTCGGCCAGCTCGGCCGGCGGGCGCAGGTCCGGTTCCTTGGCGAGCAGGGTCTCGATCAGCCGGGTCAGCGGCCCCGCCTGCAGGGGCGGTTCCAGCGGGTCCATGGCGATGGCGTAGGCCGTCTCGACGGCGGTGTCCTTGCGGAACGGCGGTCGCCCTTCCAGCGCCTGATACAGCGTCGCGCCGAGCGCCCACAGGTCGGACGCAGGGCCCGGCTTGGCTCCTTTGACCCGCTCGGGCGCGATGTAGTCGATCGAACCGACCATCTCGCCCGTCTTGGTCAGCGTCGACGTGCCGGTGGACTGGGCGATGCCGAAGTCCGTGAGCACGACCCGCCCGTCCTCGCCGAGCAGCACATTGCCGGGCTTGACGTCGCGGTGCAGCACCCCGGCCGCGTGGGCCGCCCGCAGCGCCGCGATCATGCCGCGCCCGATACGGGCCGCCTCGTCCGGCGAGACGGTGCCCTGCCGGAGCACGTCACCGAGCGTCCTCGACGGCACGTACTCCATCACGATGCACGGCAGTCCGTCGTGCTCGACCACATCGTGGACGACGACCACATTGGGGTGGTTGATACGGGCCGCGCTGCGCGCCTCGCGGCGGGTGCGCTCGTAGAGGGTGGCGAGCTCGTCCTCCTCCAGATACGGGGAGACGTGCAGCTGCTTGAGCGCCACCTGACGGTCCAGCAACTCGTCCTCGGCACGCCAGACGGTGCCCATGCCGCCGCGGCCCACACGCTCCAGGAGCCGGTACCGCCCGGCGATCAGCAGACCGCGGTCCGGCCGCGGTCCGGCCGCCTCGGGCCACCCGGACGCAGCCCCGGACACTGACTCAGACACCGTGCGCCCCTCCGGTTCCCCCATGCGTGTTCGATGCGCCACGATATCCGCCACCGTCTCAGGGGAAATCTCAGGGAACGAGCAGGGTCCCCACGGATGCCGTTCGCACCGCCCGGTTGACACCATGTCCGTATGACCGACGCACCAACCGCCCAGGGCTCCCGGCCCGCGGACCCGGCGGCCGACCCGCCGCCGGGCGCCAGGCCGCCCTTGCGGCGCAGCCGTGAGCACAAGGTGCTCTCCGGTGTCTGCGGGGGCCTCGGCCGCTGCTTCGACCTGGACCCGGTCGTCTTCCGGGTGGTGCTGGGCGTGCTCGGGGTCACCGGCGGGCTGGGCCTGATCGTCTACGGGCTGGCGTGGCTGCTCATCCCGCTGGAGGGCGAGGAGGAGAACGAGGCCCGCCGGATGCTGTCGGGCCGGGTCGAGGGCCCGGCCCTGACCGCGCTGCTCTGCGCACTGGTGGGCTGCGGCCTGTTCCTGTCGATGCTCAACAACAGCGGGGCGATGGCCTTCTCGCTGGCGCTGACCGTCGCGATCGTCGGCGCGGCCTATTGGTCGCAGCACCACCGGCCCGCCGACGGCGAGGAGGACGCACCCGCCACCCAGAAAACGGTGGAGGCCCCGCCGGAGACGAAGGCACCGCCCACGCCGGGCACGCCCTCCTGGTGGCGCGACCCGATCGTCAAGGACGGCATGACGGGCCCGGCCCCCACGAGCACGGGCTATTTGTGGGGTCCCGACGACGGCCCGGACACCGGCCCGGCCCCCGCCCGAAGCCACCGTCACGGCCTCGGCCTCGGCCACGGCCTGCACGGCGGCCACGGCCCGTTGGGCGGCCTGCACAAACCGAAGGCCGCGGCCGCCCGCCCGCCCTTCCCCCCGGCCTCCTCCGCGCCGCAGCCGGCCGGGCGGGCGCTGGGCGGCTGGGTCTTCCTGCTGGCGCTGGCCGCCTTCGCGCTCGGCACCGGGCTGACCCGGCACGACCGGGCGCTCGGCACCTCCCTGGAGATCGGCCTCGCGTGCGCGCTCGGCGTCTTCGGCCTCGGCATCGCGACGAGCGCGCTGTACGGGCGCACGGGCGGCGGGACCGTCTTCGCGGCCATGCTGACCGGGGTTCTGCTCACGGGCGCCGCAGCGCTGCCGGAGTCGGTGACGGCCGACTGGACCCACAGGACCTGGCGCCCGGCCGGCGCGGCGGAGGTCCGGGACCACTACGCGGTGGGCAGCGGCGTGGGCGTGCTCGACCTGTCGGGTGTCGCCTGGCCGAAGGACAAGGCGATCGGCACGAGCGCCGAGGCGGGCGCCGGGCAGCTCAAGGTCATCGTGCCCCCGGACGTCACGGCCCGGCTCGACGTCAAGGTCGGCCTCGGCGACATCCAGCTGCCCGGCGAGCAGCGCGACGACATCGACATCAGCCCCGGACAACGCAAACGGATCACCCTGCCGCCGCCCGCCGGACACACCTCGCGCGGCACGCTGGAGATCAGGCTCGAGGTCGGTATCGGCCAGGTGGAGGTGACCCGTGCGACGCCATGACTTCGAACCGGGCAAGCTCGTCATCGGACTCGTCCTCCTGGGCGGCTGCGCGGCCTATCTGGCCGCGGCCGCGGGCCGGTGGCACTTCCCCGCCTACGTGCTGCTGCCGGCCCTGGGCATCTCCCTCTGCGTCTCCGGCATGGTCTCCGCTCTCGCCGTCTCCGTGCGCCGCCGCCGTGAGCTCGGCGCGGAGCCTGGCGACCGGGAGCCCGGACGGTCGGGGTGACCGGGATTGAAGCGGTGGAGTGCGCACCTCCGCTGCGCGGCGGTGTCCTCAATCGCCGGACGGGCTGATTCGAGCCCGTCCGGCGATTGAGGACGCGCCCGCAGGGCGCTCTCCGCGCAGGCGGCAAGACAGCCGGATCAGGCCGGCAGCCCGCCATGCCGACCGCGCCGTCCCCGGAAGGCCCGGCGGCCCCGGCGACCGCGCAACGCGGCATCGGCGGAAAATATGGGCGCGCCCGCGAGGACCAGCGGCAGCCAGGCCATCAGATAGGCGAGGTCGTTGCCGTAGTAGTAGGGCGTGGTCGCCCAGCTCACCGTCAGCCACAGGCTGAGGGAAATGAGGGCGCCACCGACCGCCGCCACCCGGGCGAACAGCCCCAGCAGGGTGGCTATGCCGACCGCCAGCTCGCCGATGCCGATGGCGTAGCCGAAGCCGACGGGGTTCTTCAGCGCCAGGTCGACGAGGCCGGGGATCGCGGCGCTGCCCCGCACCGCGCGCATGAGCTCACCGAGGGAACCCGGGCCGCTGCTCGCCAGGAAGGCCGAGTCGGTGAGCTTGTCGAGCCCGGCGTAGACGAACGTGACGCCCAGGAAAATACGCAGCGGCAGCAGCGCGTACCGCGAGAGGGCGGACCGCCGGTCCGCGCCGCCGCCGACCGTGTCCGTACGGCCTGTGAACGCCATGCCACCCGCCACCTCTCCGCCCTCGCCCCGCCCATTGCCCTCGCCCCGACCATACGTACGTCGGGCGGAACGCGTTCAGCCCTGTGGACAACCACAGGGCTGTGGACAACCCCGTCACCCGTGTCAGGGACGACGAGCGGGCCGGTCAGCCGGTGCGGACGCCGAGCGCGCTGCCCTTCAGCCACTGCTCCCAGCTGAGGTTCCAGTCGCCGTAGCCGTTGCCGAAGGTGTCCATGGGCTTGCCGGAACTGCCCGTGACCTGCACGACGTCGCCCTTGAGGCTCAGCCCGTACAGCCACTTGGCGTCGGCCGTGGACATGCCGATGCAGCCGTGGCTGACGTTCTCCTTGCCGAAGGACTCGGCGTTGTCGGGCGCCGCGTGCACGTACTCGCCGCTGACCGTCTCGCGCATGCTGTAGTCGTACGAGCCGTAGAAGCCGTCGGGGTGGTTGCGCGGGATGCCGATGGAACGCGAGTCCATGACGACCCGGCCCTCCTTGGCGAGGATGGTCTTGATGCCGTCGCGGGTCTTGAACTTCTTCTCGTCGCCGCCGCTGACGGGGATGCTGCGCAGCGTCCTGCCGTCGCGGACGACGGTCATCCGGTGGGCCTTGAGGTCCACCGTGCTGATCATCGCGGCGCCGATGGTGAAGTTGATCTTCCGGTCGCGGTCGACGGCCGTGCCGGGGGCCAGCTTGACCTTGCCGAGACGGGCGTCGAGGGAGACCTCGGTCCCCGCCGGCCAGTACTTCTCGGGCCGGAAGTGGACGAGGGTGTCGCCCTTGGACTCCGCCCAGTGCCAGGCCCCGGCGGTCTTCGTCGAGGTCCGGACCTTCAGACGTCCCTCAATGCCCGCGCGCAGCTCGGGCGAGACCTTCTGCTGCTTGAAGACGATGGCGACGGGCTGGCCCACGCCGACCTTCTCGCCGTTCGCGGGGGCGATCTCGGGCCGTACGACCTTGGCGGCGCCCGGCAGCTCCACGGCGGGCGGGGCGGGCTTCTCCGGGGCGGCCACGGAAGCCGGCGCGGAGGGCCCTGACGAGGCCGCCGAGCCCGCCGAGGACGGCTTGCCGGAGCCGGGCCGCTCCCCGGTCTCGGCGCCGCATCCGGTGACGGCCAGGCCGGTCAGGGCCAGGGCGGCGGACAGCCCGATGCAGCGGGAGAGGCGCATGTTCCTACCAGTCTTCTTCCGAATCGTTTCTTCCGGGCGTGACAATGCCGAGGCGGCGAGGCCTCGGCACTCATTCATCGTAGGCAGCGCGAAAGCGCCGCGAAGGCGCCCGGAAGGACGAGCCACCCCCGCCTCCGGGCGGGGGTGAGGGCCCGGCTCGGGCGGGCCGGAAGTCACCCCGGCCCAGCCCGGGGCTCAGCCCAGCAGCTCCGGCTCGCTGCGGGTGATCTGCTGGTAGAGCGGCTGGTAGTTGATCCACGCCACCAGGTCGTTGCCGAGCTGCTCGCGGGTGTGCAGCGCGCTCTCGGGGTCGATGAGCACCGGCTTCCCGGCGGCCTTCGCGACCAGCTGCACCTGGCAGGAGCGCTCCATCGTGATGAACCACCACGCCGCCGCGTCGACGGAGTCCCCGACGGTCAACAGCCCGTGGTTGCGCAGGATCACGGCCTTGTGCGGTCCGAGGGAGGTCGCGATCCGCCGCCCCTCCTCCTCGTCGAGGACCACGCCCGTGTAGTCGTCGAAGACCGCGTGGTCCTGGTAGAAGGCGCAGACGTCCTGCGTGATCGGCTCCAGCGGCTCCCCCAGCGCGGCCAGCGCCCGCCCGTACGTGGAGTGGCTGTGCGCGGCGGCCACGACGTCCGGCCGGGCCCGGTGGACCTGCGAATGAATCGCGAACGCCGCCTGGTTGACGTGGTAGCGCCCCTCGACGACCTGCCCCTGGTGGTTCACCAGGATCAGGTCGGAGACGGTGACGTGCTTGAAGGACATCCCGAACGGGTTGACCCAGAAGCAGTCCGTGAACTCCGGGTCCCGCGCGGTGATATGACCCGCCACGCCCTCCTCGAACCCGAGCCGCCCGAACAGCCGCAGCGCGGCCGCGAGCCGCTCCTTGCGGTGCTGCCGCTCGTCCTCGACGGTCTCGTGCTGGGGCGGCATCGCGAAGTGGAGCCGGTCGGTGGGTACAGGCTCCGGCGGGGTCGGCTGCGGCATGACGGTCTCCTCGGGCTGTTCCGTGGCTACGCAACGGAAGCTACCGCCGGGTACCCGAGGAGAACAGGGGTGCGACGACTCAGTCGGCCTGAGCAGGCCCGCGGCGCCGCCGGTTGATCGCGGTCAGGTCGATGGAGACCGGGAACGGGTAGTCCACCTCCAGCACCTCCCTGTGGACACCGGTGGGCCCGTAGGAACGTGTCGCGGGATCGAGCTCATACGTGTAGACGACGGGGAGGCCGTCGCTCTGCTCCACGCGCCAGAAGTACTGCACACCGGCCGCCGCGTACTTGCGGGGCTTGACGTCGCGGTCCCGCGCCTCGGAATCCGGCGACACGACCTCGACGGCCAGGAGGACGTCCTTCGGTTCGTACCAGGTCTGGTCCGGCCCGGTATCGGCTTTCGCATGGACCACCAGCAGGTCGGGCTCGGGGCGATTCCACTTGTCCACCTTGATCGTCATCTCACGGTCGACATCCAGGTCGTCCGGCATGTGTGCCAAGAACGCGTTCTCCAGCAGCCACATGGTGCGCGTGTGGAATTTCCGCTGCGGACTCACGAAGACAAGGCTCCCGTCGATCAGCTCGGTATGCGCTGGGAGGCCCGGGATCCGATCGAGGTCGTCCGCCGTCCAACCGCCCGGGGGCGGGATCGGCCACGCGTACTGCTGCTGTTCGACCTCGTCCTCAGGTGCGGCGCTCATGATTGCTCCCATACGACGGAGTCTCGCCTGTACGGCCAGCGTACCCACCGCAAACGCCGATGCCGCCGCTCAAACGAATGAGCGACGGCATCGGCGTTGATCGCGCAAAAGGCCTATTGGAAGGCCGGTGGGATCACTCCCACTCGATCGTCCCCGGCGGCTTGCTCGTCACGTCGAGCACCACGCGGTTGACGTCCTTGACCTCGTTGGTGATGCGGGTCGAGATCTTCGCCAGCACCTCGTACGGCATCCGGGTCCAGTCCGCCGTCATGGCGTCCTCGGAGGAGACCGGGCGCAGCACGATCGGGTGACCGTAGGTGCGGCCGTCGCCCTGGACGCCGACGCTGCGGACGTCCGCCAGCAGGACCACCGGGCACTGCCAGATCTCGCTGTCCAGACCGGCGGCCGTCAGCTCCTCGCGGGCGATGGCGTCGGCCTCGCGCAGCAGGTCCAGGCGCTCCTTGGTGACCTCGCCGACGATGCGGATGCCGAGACCGGGGCCGGGGAAGGGCTGGCGCTGGACGATCTCGTCCGGCAGGCCCAGCTCGGCGCCGACCATGCGGACCTCGTCCTTGAACAGCTGGCGCAGCGGCTCGATGAGCTTGAACTCGAGGTCCTCGGGGAGGCCGCCCACGTTGTGGTGGGACTTGATGTTCGCGGTGCCGGTGCCGCCACCGGACTCGACCACGTCCGGGTAGAGCGTGCCCTGGACGAGGAACGCGACGTCCTCGCCGTCGGCCGCGCCCTCGGCGACGATCTCGGCCTGGGCCTGCTCGAAGACGCGGATGAACTCACGGCCGATGATCTTGCGCTTGGTCTCCGGGTCCGAGACGCCGGCGAGCGCGCTCAGGAAGCGCTCCTGCGCGTCGACGACCTTGAGCTGCACACCGGTCGCGGCGACGAAGTCCTTCTCGACCTGCTCGGTCTCGCCCTTGCGCATCAGGCCGTGGTCGACGTAGACGCAGGTGAGCTGGGAGCCGATGGCCTTCTGGACGAGGGCGGCGGCCACGGCGGAGTCGACGCCGCCGGACAGCCCGCAGATGGCGCGCTTGGTGCCGACCTGCTCACGGATCGAGGCGATCTGCTCCTCGATGACGTTGCCGGTGGTCCAGGTGGGCTCGATGCCGGCGCCGCGGTAGAGGAAGTGCTCCAGGACCTGCTGGCCGTGGGTGGAGTGCAGCACCTCGGGGTGGTACTGGACGCCGTAGAGCTTCTTCTCGTCGTTCTCGAAGGCGGCGACCGGCACGACGTCCGTGGACGCGGTGACGACGAAGCCCTCGGGGGCGGCGGAGCAGGCGTCGCCGTGCGACATCCACACCGACTGCTCGGCCGGGGTGCCCTCGAAGAGGGTGGAGCTGAGCTTGGAGACGGTCAGCGGGGTGCGGCCGTACTCGCGGGCGCCGTTGTCGTCGACGGTGCCGCCCAGGGTGGTGGCCATCAGCTGGAAGCCGTAGCACATACCGAAGACGGGAACGTCGGCTTCGAAGAGGGAGCGGTCGATGCTCGGGGCACCTTCCGCGTAGACCGACGACGGACCGCCGGAGAGGATGATCGCCTTCGGGTTCTTGGCGAGCATCTCCTCCACCGGCATGGTGGACGGGACGATCTCGCTGTAGACCCTGGCCTCGCGGACGCGGCGGGCGATGAGCTGGGCGTACTGCGCGCCGAAGTCGACAACGAGGACGGGGTCCGCGGCGTTGTCGTGGGCGGCAGCAGGGGACGCTGATGGCACTTCGGCGGCCTTCCGGCGGTGAAACGGGGGGTTGGACTTTCCATTCTAACGGGCTCATACTGAGCCCCATGTTTAAGCAGCTCACCTTCGCGTTTACCTATGGCACCGGCCCGACCGGCTGCCATGGTTGTGCTGCTTGAAACACTGATCAGCGACTTCCCAGGCGCCCCGGGCCGACAAGGCCCGGGGCGTCCTGCGTTTTCCGGGTCCGATGACCGGCCTGGGGGCTCCAGAACCCCCGAGACCCCCTCAGACCCCAGGAGACACGGACATGAGCACCCCGACCGCCGCACCCCTGACCGCCCCGGCCCCGACCGCCGCCGAGACCGGCGCCCGCACGGACGAGGCCGTCCATCTGATCACCGACGCGCGCGGACGGATCGATGATCTCGACGGGCGGATCATCGGGCTCGTCCAGGAGCGGATGGCCGTCTCGGCGGTGATCCAGCGCGAGCGGATCGCCTCGGGCGGCCCCCGGGTGAGCCTCGCCCGCGAGATGGAGATCCTCACCCACTTCAGCGACCAGCTCGGCAAGCCCGGCACCACGCTGGCCATGACCCTCCTGGAACTGTGCCGGGGACGGATCTGACGCGGACCTGACGCGGATCCGAGTTCGGGCGCCGTCACCCGTACGGCGCGTGACCGCGTCCCGACGCCCTTCGTTGGACTCGTTGTCCGCGCCAGCCAGGAGCGGCCCACTTGAAATCCACGCGTGGCTTCCGTCCCTGTTCACCTGGGCGCCCGGCAACGACAGGGCGGATCCACCGGAGTGTGAGACGTACGAGCACGTACGTCGTGGGACCTCACTCCGGTGACACGGCGACCGGTCAGCAGGGGACAGCAGCCCGGCCGCCACCCAAGATCGGTCGGTTCCAGGGACGCCTGGAACCGACCGTATCCGGTCGAAACGGTTGCGCCCGGCGAGGGACATCCCCCACGATGCCAGAGGGACACCAAATCCCTTGGCCCGCACCGTCATTGGTTGAACCAGTGACCCGGGCCGATACGACCTCACGAACCTGCGGCGCTTCCCCCGGCGCCGCTCCGCGGCACCGACCCTGCCCTGACTCCGGTGCCGGCAGTCAAGGGCCCCGTGACCGCCCGCGCCCCCCGCGGAGGCGGCCACGGGGCCCTTCGCCGATCTCCGCGCCCCCTGTGACATCAATCACGGGCGCCGGCCTGACAGGGTCGCGCAACCATTCGAGTCGATCACGGGTCATGTACATGCAATCGCACGGGCCATGACCGCGTTCCACCCCCCACCGCGACGGCCCCTTCACTTCGGACCCCGAAGAGGTCTCCATGAAGCTTCGCCGCGCTCTTGCGACCGCCGCCGCCACGGCTGTCATCGGCCCCACCGCACTGCTCGTCGCCCCGTACGCCTTCGCCACCGGCGAGTCACCCGCGCCGAGCGCCTCGCCGGATCCCTCGGTCACGCCGTCCGCGTCGTCGACCCCCAGCACCTCGCCCTCGCCCGTCGTGGAGCCGCCCGCCTCCTCCGCTCCCCCGAGCCCGGCCGCGCCGTCCTCGGCCACCACCTCGGCCACCACCTCCACCTCGACCGGCGAGCCGGGGCCGTCGGCCACCTCCGGCTCCCCGACCACAGGCCCTTCGAGCACGTCGACGAGCTCCCCGGACGCCTGCGAGGAGTACTCGGACGAGGCGCGGATCAGAACCGAGCTCCTCGGCCTCCCCAGCAAGATCGTGGCCGGCTCCGGCTGGCAGAACTTCACCTACCGGACGACCAACACCTCCGACAGGGAACTGCGTTCGGTCGTCGCCTACATGGACGTCTGGACCTGGGACGGCAGGGGCGAGGGGAAGGAGACCAGCCAGTACCTCACCGTGCAGTGGTACGACGCGCAGAAGCGGGCCTGGCAGCCCCTGCCCGAGGACTTCGGCGACTTCGCCGAGACGGAGAACCTCGGGCCCCGGCAGTACGCCGACGCCAAGCTCCGGCTGAAGATCGACGCCAAGGCCCCCTCCGGCTACGGCTCGGCCTTCCAGGCCGGGTCCTACACCGGTCACGACGGCAAGTGCGGCGACGCGGAAGGCTCGATCTTCTCCTTCGACGTCCTTCCCGTCGGCAGCAAGCCCGGCAAGGTCGACGACGCCAAGGGCACCACTGCCAGGCCGGGCCCGTCCCGGCACGCCAACAGGCCCGCCGCGCGGGGCAGTCTGTCCACCCTGCCCGTGACCGGTGAACTCGCCCGGACCGGTTCCTCGTCCGGGCTGCCGACGATCGCCGCGCTCAGCGGGGCGGCAGTGGCCGTGGGAGCGGGCGCGGTCTTCGTCGTGCGCCGCCGTAAGGCGGACTCCGCCGAATAAACCCGGGAACACAGACCCACGTGCGCGCGTGGGTCTACACCTGCTCGACACCCCGCTCGGCGCGCTTCGGCACCTCCGGCACCGCCAGGAACGGCAGCCGCAGCGCCCCGAAGGCGTCCTCCGGGACCACCGGGCTGCGGGGCTCGACGGCGGCCACGCGCGCGTACGCACTGCCCTGCTCGGGCCGGGGGTCCTCCTCGCCCTTGTTCGGCCAGAAGGACATCGCACGCTCCGCCTGGGCCGTGATGGTCAGCGACGGATTGACGCCCAGGTTCGCGGAGACGGCGGCGCCGTCGACGACGGAGATGCCCGGGTGCCCGTACAGCCGGTGGTACGGGTCGATGACCCCCTGCGTGGCGTCGGAGCCGATGGGGCAGCCGCCCAGGAAGTGGGCGGTCAGCGGGGTGCCGATCAGCTCGCCGACGTTGCTGCCCGCGAAGCCGTTGATCTCCCGCGCGATGAGCGTCGCCGCCTCGGCCGCCTCGGGGATCTGCTTCGGGTTGGGCGCGCCGTGCCCCTGCCGGGCGGTGAGCAGGCCCTTGCCCGGGCCGCTCCGCTTCCGGTACGTGGTCAGGGAGTTGTCCAGTGACTGCATGACCAGGCCGATGATGGTGCGCTCGGACCAGCGGCGGTTGGAGAGCGACCGCAGGGCCACCAGGGGATGCCGCGCACAGTGCGCCGCGAAGGCCACCACGCGGGGCGCGCGGGTGCCCACCGGCACCTGGCTGACCGACAGGAGGCCCATCGCGTTGGAGCCCTTGCCGTACCGCACGGGTTCGATGTGGGTGTCGGCGTTGGGGTGGACGGAGGACGTGATCGCGACGCCGCGCGTGAAGTCGACCTCCGGCACCCCGTGGGCCTTGCGGTAGCGCCGGTTGTCGGTCATGGCGCCGACGAGGGCCTCGGAGTTGGTACGGGTGAGGTGCCCGAGGCGGTCGGGGATCCGGGGCAGCAGGCCCTTGTCCTTCATCGTGTGCAGCAGCGTCTGGGTGCCGTACGTACCGGCGGCGACGACCACCCGCTCCGCGCGCAGCACCCTCGGCCGGGCCTTGCGCCGCTGATCGGTGGGCACGGTCACGACCCCGAACCCGCCGCCCGGGTGCTCGGTGACGGCCACGACCGTGGTCATCGGGTGGATGACGGCCCCGGCCCGCTCGGCGAGGTGGAGGTAGTTCTCGGTGAGGGAGTTCTTCGCGCCGTGCCGGCAGCCGGTCATGCACTCGCCGCACTCGGTGCACGCCCTGCGGGCCGGGCCCGCGCCACCGAAGTACGGGTCGGGCGCCTCGGCGCCCGGCTCGGTCCGCGCGGCGCCCGCCGTGCCCCCGGCGTCCTTCCCGTCCCCGAAGAACACACCGACCGGTGCCAGGTGGAAGGTGTCCCCCACGCCCATCTTCTCGGCCGCCGCCTTGAGGTGGACGTCCGAGGGCGTCATGGTCGGGTTGAGCCGGACGCCGAGCATGCGCCGGGCCTGGTCGTAGTACGGCTTCAGCTCCTCCTGCCAGTCGGTGATGTGCGCCCACTGCGGGTCGTCGAAGAACGGCTTCGGCGGCACGTACAGCGTGTTGGCGTAGTTGAGCGAGCCGCCGCCCACGCCGGCGCCCGCGAGCACCATCACATTGCCGAGGAGGTGGACGCGCTGGATGCCGTAGAGGCCGAGGGCCGGGGCCCAGAGGTAGTTGCGCAGGTCCCAGGAGTTCCTGGGCAGGGTGTCGCGGGTGAAGCGGCGGCCCGCCTCCAGCACGCCGACGCGGTACCCCTTCTCGGTCAGGCGCAGGGCGGACACCGAACCGCCGAAGCCCGAGCCGATGACGATCACGTCGTAGTCGAACTCTGCCACCGGTACCTCCGTAGGGGGGTGCGGACCGTGGACGCGGACCCGTGGAGGCGGACCCGTAGAGCGTTTGCGGGGTTCGGCGTTCAGCGCAGGCGCAGGGCCTTCATCGCGCGCAGCCCGTGGGACATGAGCGTCGCGTACTGCTCGTCGTCCAGCCCGAACGCCGGGGCGAGCGGCAGGATCCGCTGCTGGGCGACGGTCTGGGCCTCGGTGTATTTGAGGATGCCCTCGGAGCCGTGGCGGCGCCCCAGCCCCGAGTCGCCCATGCCGCCCATGGGTGCCCGCGCGCTGCCGTAGGCGGCCGCGTAGGCCTCGTTGACGTTGACGGTGCCCGCGCGCAGCCGGGCCGCGACCGCGCGGCCCCGCCGCCCGTCCCGGCTCCAGACGCTGGCGTTGAGCCCGTAGGGGGTGTCATTGGCCAGGGCGACGGCCTCGTCCTCGTCACGGAAGCGGTAGACGGAGACGACCGGGCCGAAGGTCTCCTCCGCGCACACCGCCATGGGCGCCTGGACGCCTTCGAGGACGGTCGGCTCGTGGAACAGCGGCCCGATGTCGGGCCGGGGGCGGCCGCCCGCGAGGACGGTGGCGCCCTTGGCGACGGCTTCCTCGACGTGCCGGGTCACGGTCTCCAACTGCCGGCCGGAGACGAGCGAGCCCATGTCGGCGCCGTAGGCGAGGCCCGTGCCCAGCCGCATCGCCTTCGTACGGGCGACGAACCGCCGGACGAAGTCGTCGGCGACCGACTCGTGGACGTACAGCCGCTCGATGGAGATGCACAGCTGGCCGGCGGAGGAGAAGCAGCCGCGGATCGCGCCCGCGGCGGCCTTCTCCACGTCGGCGTCGCGCAGGACCAGCATGGCGTTCTTGCCGCCGAGCTCCAGCGAGCAGCCGACCAGGCGGGCGGCGGCGCCCTGCGCGACCTCACGGCCGGTGCGGGTCGAGCCGGTGAAGGAGACGTAGTCGGCGTGGGCGACGACGGCCGGGCCGACGACCGGGCCCTCACCGAGCACGACCTGCCACACGTCCGCGGGCAGGCCCGCCTCGATCAGCAGCTCACGGGCCCACAAGGCGGTCAGCGCCGTCTCGGTGTCGGGCTTCATCACGACGGCGTTGCCCGCGACGAAGGCGGGGAGGGCGTCACCGACGGACAGTTCCAGGGGGTAGTTCCAGGGGGCGATCTGACCGACGACGCCACGCGGCCGGCGCAGCTCGGTCACCTTGGTGAGCGTCGGGATGACACCCGTGTGCCCCTTGGGCCGCAGATACGCCGGTGCCTTGCGCCCGTAGTGGCGGGCCGCGATGGCGACGGCCTGCACCTCCTCGTGCGCGTGCAGCCGGGCCTTGCCGGTCTCCAGCTGGATGAGGTCCAGGACCTCGGCCTGCCGCGCGAGCACCAGGTCGTGGAAGCGCAGCAGCACCGCCGCGCGCTGCCGGACGGGCACGGCGGCCCAGCGGCGCTGCGCCTCGCGGGCCCGGTCGAAGGCGGCGGCGACGTCCTGCGGGCTCGACTCGGGCAGATCGGCCAGCTTCTGCCCGGTGAACGGCGTGTGGTTGGCGGTCGTACCGCTGCCGACGACACCGGCGGTGAGCCGGGCGACGAGCGCGGGGGTGACGACGTCGGCGGCGGTACGGGCCCCCGCCGGGGCAACGGGGTTACCGTCGCGCCCAGTTGACACCGTTGACGCCACTGACTCCGTCGTCGCCTCTCCCGTCTCCGCTGTGCCTGCTATCTCTGCTACGCCGCGCCGCGAGTCCGTCATGAGGGCGAGCGTAGGCGTGGGCCGACACTTTGGGTACCCACAAGTAACCTGTTTTCACCCGCCCGGGGCGTTACTTCTCCTGGAGCTTCAAATACTGGCGGACGTTCTCGAAGAGCTTGTCGCCGTCCTTGCGGGACTCGCCCTTCTCCGGCATCCGCACTTCGAGCTGCCAGGAGACGTTCCTGTCCTTGTTGACGATGATCTGGGTCCGGATGAGCCGCTTGGGATCCGCCTCGTCGCTCCCGGACCTGCGGTAGACGGTCTGGACCTCCGCCGAGTCCATGCCCTGGTAGGCCGCCTTGTTCTTCTTCGCCACGGGGTCGTTGATCCCCGAGGCCGTACCGCCCTCGTAGTAGGCCTTGAGCTTGTCGGCTTCGGCGTCGGCCGAGCCGATGTCGGGCTTCTTCTCGGAGGATCCCGGCTTGGGTTCCTCCGACGCCCGGGTCAGATAGATGATGAATACGCCGCTGGGGTCGCTGAAGCCGACCCATCCCTTGTCGGCGTCCGTTGTCTTGATGTAGTCCTCGGGCACCGCCAGGGACGCCCGGACGATCTCCGGCTCCTCGCGCACCTTCCAGTGCAGGGGGATCGCCGGTCCGACCGCGAACGGGTTCACGATGAGGAGCGCCACCGCGACACCCAGGGCGAGCACGCCGCCGCCGAGCCCCCACTGTGCCTTGCGGTTGCCCTGGAGCACGGGCGGCACCCAGCGGCTGCCGGTGCCGGACGCCGCGGGCGGGGCGAACGCCGTCGGCTGCGGGGCCGTCGGACGGGCCACGGACTCCAGCGTCTGCCGGGCCTCGGCGCTCGTCGGGCGGGCCGCCGGGTCCTTGCGGAGCAGCTGCATGACGAGCGTTCCCAGCGCGCCCGAACCGCGTGAGGGGGTCTGCGGCTCGGCGGACAGGATGCTCTGGAGGGTGGCGGGGGTGTTGGTGCGCCGGAAGGGGGACACGCCCTCCACGGCCGCGTAGAGCACGACGCCCAGCGACCACAGGTCCGACTCGGGTCCGGGCACCTGGCCCAACACGCGCTCCGGGGCGACGAATTCGGGCGAGCCGACGAAGGCGCCCGTCTCGGTCAGGCCCTGCTCACCCTCGATCTGCGCGATGCCGAAGTCGGTGAGGACCACGCGCTCGTCGGGGCCGATCAGCACGTTGTCCGGCTTCACATCGCGGTGCAGGACGCCCGCCGCGTGGGCGGCGGACAGCGCGCCCAGGACCGAGAGTCCGATCCGGGCGGTCTCGCGCGGGTCCAGGGTGCCCTCGGCGAGCCGGTCAGCGAGGGAGCGCCCGCGCACCAGTTCCATGACGATCCACGGGCGGCCGTCCTCGATGACCACGTCGTGGACGGTGACGACCGAGGGGTGGTCGATACGGGCAGCGGCGCGGGCCTCGCGCTGCATGCGCTGGTAGACGGTCTGCCGCATGCTCTCCGGCAGGTGGTCGGGGACGCGCGGCTCCTTCACGGCGACGTCGCGGTCGACGACCTCGTCACGCGCCTTCCACACGGTGCCCATGCCGCCGTGGCCGAGGCGGGAGACGAGCCGGTAGCGGCCGCCGATCCTGCGGACGACGCCCGTCCCGTCCGTGCCCTGGGGGGACGCGGGCTGCGGAGGCGGGGGCGGGGTGTGATGGGCCGTCGGCTGATACGTGCTGTTCGCCCCGTTCACCCCGTTCATGCCGTTCGGTGCCGCGAATTGGCCGGAATAAGGATTGGTCGGCGCGCCGAACGCGGCCGGAGCACCCGGCGGCTGGAGCCCGTAGCTGGTGGGCTCGTCGGCCCGTCCCCCGTGGTTCGTCATGTACCAATCATTACCAACCGGGGGCCCGTGGGCGCACCTCGGCCACCACGGCCGGGCCCGGGGCGCCCCAGGTCAGGGCGACGAAACGGGCCGGGTCCGCACAAAGGTGTCCAGGGCGGTGTCGAAGTGCCGACGCCCCTCGACCGACTTGGCGGCCGGGCCCGACACCCACACGTCGTACATCTTCCCGGCCTCGTCCCAGCCGAGGTCGAAGGTGTGGCGGGGTCCCGCGTCCTGCTCGAAGCCGTTCCAGGTGAACTCCCACGACGCGGCCGGGTACCCCTTGTGGGTCGTCTTCTCGACGCGGCCGTCGCAGTAGCCGGGGTAGCGGTCCGGGGCCTGGGCGGCGGAGTCGCGCATCGCGCCGATCGGACCGCCGGGGCGGGCGTCCTGGATGAGGATGCCGATCCGGAACTCCTTGCCGGGCGAGTAGTAGAAGACGCGCGGCGGTTCGAAGGAGCGGGTGTAGCCGTCGGGCACGGCGAGCGCGAAGCCGGCCGGGTCCCGGACGACCTGATACCCGGCGGGTGCCTTGACGCGCGGCGTACTGGGCGGCGCGGAGGCCACGGCCTGGTTCGAGGGCACCGACGCGCGTCCCGGCTTCGCGTCCGCCGGCGTCGACTCCCGGTCCATCAGGACGACGGCGAGACCGGCACCCATGCCGGCCAGGGCGATGAGGGCGACGGTCGCCACCATGACGGTACGCACGCGCCCGCCCCGGGCGCTTCGGGGCGGGGGCGGGCAGGTGGGCGACGGATCACCGCTCGTACGCTGCGGCGTCTCGTCCGGGACCGGGGCGGGCGGGGGGACGGGCACGCTGCGCTGCGTCGGGGTGTAGCGGGCGGACGGCGCGAGCCGCCCGGTGTCGAGGTAGCCGCGCAGCAGCCGCTCCGCCTCGTCCGCGCTCATCCGGCGTGCCGGGTCCCGCTCCAGCAGGCCGCGTACGACCGGCAGCAGCGGGCCCGCGTCGGCGGGCGGCCGGATCTCGTCGTAGACGACGGCGTGCAGGATCCCGCCGAGGGAGTCACGGTGAAAGGGGGACGCACCACTGAGCGCGGTGCACAACAGCACCCCCAGGGACCACAGATCGGATTCCGGCCCGGCGTGGCCGCCCGACATCCGCTCCGGCGCGGTGTACTCGGGCGAGCCGACGAACGCCCCGGTCTCGGTGATCGTCGTCGCCCCCGACACCTGGGCGATGCCGAAGTCCGTCAGCACGACACGACCCGTGCCGGCCTCCAGGAGGACGTTCGCGGGCTTGATGTCCCGGTGCAGCACCCCGCGCGCGTGGGCGGCGCGCAGCGCCCCGAGCATCGCGACCCCGATCCGGGCCGCCTCCCGCGCCGGAACCGGCCCCTCGGCCGACAGCCGGTCGGACAGCGCCCGGCCGTCCACCAGCTCCATGACGATCCAGGGGCGCCCGTCCTGCTCGACGATGTCGTGCAGCACGATCACGTTCGGGTGCTTGATCTGCGCGACCGTACGGGCCTCGCGCAGCGTCCGGTCGCGGTGTGCCTGCGCCTCGGTGGCGCTCAGCTCGTCGTCGACGTGCAGTTCCTTGACCGCGACTTCACGGGCCAGCAGCTCGTCATTGGCACGCCAAACGGTGCCCATGCCGCCACGCCCGATCCTCGGCCCGAGCCGGTAGCGACCGGCGATCAACCCTTCGGGTGCAGCGAAGGTCCCCATGGCCCCATCTTGCCCCACGCCTCCGGCCCGATACCGGCGGCGTCCCCCATCCAACAGCCCGAATTCAACCGGCCCGGCCTCGTTCGATCACCACCAGCACCCCGTGACTCCCCCGTCGCACGGCATGCGAGGTATTGGGCGGTACGACATACAGCTCACCTGCCCGGACGGCCACGGGCACGCCTTCCACGGCGAGTTCGAGGCACCCGTCGAGCACGAACAGCGCCTCGGCTGTGTCGTGTGCCTCCTCCTCCAGCCCGCCGTCGTCCATCCGCAGCACCTTCACGCAGGCCCCGCCGGCCTGGCCGAGGATGCGTGAACTCCAGGCTCGGGGAAGGCCTGCGGCCACGTTTCGTACGTTGATCGTTTCCATGGACAGTGACGCTAGCGGCGCGGAGCGCCGGGTTGACTGACCGTTGGGTAAAGCTTCGCGGGGACCTGTCGCGAGTACCGCAGCAGCTCGTTCACGAGGCTCGCGAGCGGCCCTACGGGCACGCTGACCAGCGATTGCCACGCGCGTGCCCGCGCGATGGTTGCGTTCACGTACCGCCGGGCGGCATCACCGGGGGCGAGGCTGTCGCGGTGACGGGTGGCGCAGGGCAGCAGGGCGGCGACGGCGGCGCGCAAGGCGAGGCGGGTGGCGGGGGTGGGGGCCTGAGTGGGGTCCTGGGCGCGTCGGACGACTGCCTCGATGCGGGCGGGGTCGTAGGCGGGGGTCGCTGATGGGGTGGGCGTAGTCATGGCGCAACCTCCGGAAGTCGATGAGCGGAGGCCCCAAGAGCCCTGGCCGCAGCGCTCTCGAGGGCGCAGCGCAGAGCGTCAGGGCAGGTCAAAGTGTCGTCAGCGGGCAGTTCGCACCAACGGCCGAACCACTCGTGGGATCGGCAAGGGCTCGGCGCGACGAGCCACGAGCCCCTGCCCAGCACTCGTACGGGCAGGCCGTGCCACATATCCTCAGTGGCGGTTGGAACGGCGTAATACAGCTGCTGGCCTCGTCGGTCATGCAGGACGGGGCCGATCCTGTCTTCGGTCACCCGTAGCCGGTCCAGCGCCGGAAACCCGACCGCATTCGGTACGCGCACCACATCCCACCCCTCGCCTACGGCAAGCAGGTGTAGACCGGGAACGCCGCTGATGAATGGGGCACCACGCAGTGCTTGACGGACGGGCGTCGATTGTCTGCGGACATGGGTGCTGCTGACCGCGCTTCGATCCGGGAGGAGTCGCATACACCAACCGTCGCTGCGCCTGCTCGGCCGCGAAATGACCGGCTGTTGCACCTATGTTGCACTTCCCGGCCCATCGTCGGCACCGAGCGTGCTTCGATAGGTGACGGAGGGAGTACCGACTGTGGCCAGCGTTCATCATTGGACCGGCAGAGAAGCGAGCGCTCTGCGCACCGCACTCCGGATGAGCATGCGTGGATTCGCCGAACAGTTGGGTATCGCGCTCCGCACTGTGGCGAAGTGGGAGAAGCTGGGTTCGGCCACGCACCCGCGTCCCGACACCCAGGCCATCCTTGACACCGCGCTCGCCCGTGCCACCCCACAGGCGCAAGAACGCTTCGAGGCTCTCCTTTCCCGACCCGACCGGCGTACAGAAGCACGTACGCCGGACCACGAAACGTGGGCAGAGGACATCGACCGTGCCCTTGTCTGCCTCAGTCATCAGAACTTCACCTTCGCCCAGGACCTCCTGAACCGGTGGCTCAGCCGTCACGATCCGACCGGGATCGACGACAGAAGCCGGTATCTGTACGCTCGCTCGCTCGCGCTCTTTGGCGACCTGCAACGCGACCGAGGGACTGTGGTCGGCCCGCTGTCTGCACATCACTCGTACAACAAGGCTCGCCGACTATTCAACGAACTCGGTTTCTCTCGGCGGGTGGCACAGGTCGACTTATCCCTCGCAGTCATCACTGAGATGTCCGGGCAGCTCGGGAATTCCGCACGGCAGTACGAAGGGCTGGCTGCAGACCCACGCCTGAGTCTCCGGGACAGGGCACGCGCTCGACTGTGGGTCGGCACAGCGCTCAGCAAGGAGGGCAACAGCCACTACGCCACGCGTGTCATCACGATCGCAGCCCAAGAGTTCGAGGATCTCGGAGAGCCTGAAGACTGGTCGGTGGCCCACCAGAAGCTCGCTCTCGCACACCTGGGTACAGGCGACATCACCCGCGCCCTCCACTGCATCGATATCGCTCGCCAAAGCAGTACGGCCGACACCCCTATGCAACGAGTGCGGCTGGACACCGCCCACGGACACATCCTTCTGTCGGACCGGGGGACCCAGGACGACGGGATGTCCGTCCTCAAACAGGCTGCGCGGACAGCTGACCACTACGGCCTGAACCACCAGCTGCGCAGCATTGAACGGATCCGGCGAACGTACGGCGGTCCACCGGCCACTCGGTCGACGCGTGGAGGCCGACGAGGATGAAATCAGGGAGTGCCAGTGCAGAATCACGAGCGGCTCACGATCACCACTGGGCAGTGGGACGACGCCAAACTGATCTGGGACTACCACCAAATGGGACACGAGGTTCGCCCGTGCTCGGTGGCGATCGGTCTCGGCAGTCATGATCTCGGAGTGGCCGCAACCGGAGCCGAGCTGTATCACGCCGGACTCTTCCCCCTGATCGTCTTCAGCGGCGGAAACAGTGCGACCACCGCAGCCCGCTTTCCCCAAGGTGAGGCAGTCCATTTCCGCTCGCATGCACTCGACTTGGGCGTGCCTGACGAGGCGATCCTTCTCGAACCGAGCGCGCGCAACACCGGCCAGAACATCACGTTCTCACGCAAGGTATTGGCCAAGGCTGACGTCAAGGTCAGTTCCTTGCTCCTGATCTCAAAGCCCTACATGGAGCGCCGTTCGTACGCCACGTGCCGAATGGTCTGGCCGGAGGTCGATGTTGTCTGCGCCTCCGAGCCTCTCGAATTCGACGACTACATGAAGTCCATCGGGGACGAGAAGCTCGTTGTGGACATGCTCGTCGGCGACCTGCAACGGATCGTCGAGTACCCGAAGCACGGCTTCGCGATCGAGCAGGACGTCCCGGATGACGTCCACGTCGCCTACGAGCGCCTCGTGCGTTCCGGTTTCGACAGCCGACTTCTGCGCGCCTCGCAGTAAGGAGGGTGCTCCCTCCAGCCCCGAAGCGCGCGCGTCACCACGCGCCCCCCGAACGCGCTCTCGGCGCACGCAGTGAACTGGCTCCACACCAGCACCCCAGGCGCCCGGTCGTTCGCCCTGTGCACACGGGTGACGTGAATACACACTGAAAGCCGTAGGCCATTGGTTCACGCCCACAGCCGGGTGTGTACGCCGGGTGTGCACGGGGAGGGGTCCGCCATGCGGGTGAGTGAGGGCGACGTCGCCGGGCTGGTCCGGTCGCGGTGGGGTGGGCTGCTGGCGGAGATCGGGGGCGGGGCGGTCGAGCGGTACGCCGAGGGCGTTCCCGTGCCCAAGAAGTGGTTCGCCGACGCCGGCGCCTTGGGGCTGCAGGCCTTCCCGCTGCCCGCCGCCGTGGCCGGTGCGGACGCCGATGCCGTGACCTGGGGGCGGGCGCTGGAAGAGATCGGGTATCTGTGCGCCGACCCGGCGTTCCCGGTCGTGGTCAGCATTCACACCGGCATCGCGAGCCTGCTGTGTGCGACAGGGAACGCGCACCTCGTGCACACCTACGCGCTACCGATCAGCCGTGGGGCGTGCCTGCCCGCGCTCGCCTTCTCCGAGGGCACCGATCTGCTCTCCATGCGTACGGAACTCACCGCGACCGGAAGTGATTTCCGGCTGTCCGGCAGGAAGGAGTTCATCACCGGCGGGCTGCTCGCGGACGTCTTCCTCACCTACGCCTCCGACCGGCACGGCGACTTGGTGGCATGTCTGGTGCCGGCGCACGACGACGGTGTGGAGGTCGTCCCGGCGCGCAGTGCCGGCTTCCGGACGGCGGGCGCGGCGTCCGTCACGTTCAAGGACGTGCGCGTGCCGGCCGACCGCGTCATGACGTCGGCCGACGGGCTGAGCCATGCGCAGCAGTACCTGAACTCCCGTCGCGCCGTCATCGCGTCGTTCACGACCGGCCAGATGCGGAGACTGCTGGAGAGCACGGTGACACGGCTCCAGGACAGCGTTCGTTACGGACAGCGGCTCATGGACCTGCCCAATGTGCAGGCTGCCGTCGGCCGGATGTACGTCTCCGTCGAGGCCTCCCGCTCGATCGTCCACCGGGCACTGACCCGGCTCGACGCGGGAGACGGCGACCCCTTCTTCGATCCGGTGGTCTCCGCCGCCAAGCACCACGTCACCGAACAGGCGCTGGCCGTCCTGAACGAAGCGTTCCGCGTCCTGGGCGGGCACGCCTACTACGGCGACCCCCACTACGGCATGTTCCTCCGGGAGGCCTTCGGGCTGCTCGCGGGTGCGGGCACCCAGGACCTCCTTGAGATCAACCTCGGCATGTGTGCGGCACAGAAAGGCAAGAACCTCGCGTGATCCTCCGATTCAGCGGCATCATGCTGCGTCTGGTGAACTACGAGCGCACCGTCCAGGTAGAGGCCGACACCCTCGGCGCGGCCCTGGAGCAACTCGAGAGCCGTCACCCGCAATTACGGCACGTCCTGCGCGATGCGAACGGGCAAATCCGCCGGACCCACCAGCTCTTCCTCAACGGCGAACGGGTGGCCGCCCCGGATCTCGGCATGCCGCTGGAGGACTCCGACGAGGTGGAGTTCCTGACCGCCATCGCGGGTGGCTGACGTGATTCTTGACGCCGCCCGTGAGACCACCTTCCGCGAGCCCCTGTACACCACCCAGTTCAGCCCGCTGCAACTACGGCCACGCGCCCTGCTCGACCTGGCCGCCAACGGGTTCGCCCGCTGGCTCGCCGAGCATCTGACGCCGTTCCCGCATCTCCTGCACGAGCACCGGACCGCGGTCGTCGTCCGCATCGCCCGCATCGACTACGCAGCGCCCGACCTGCGCTTCGCGGACGCTTCCTGGCTCGACGTCCAGGTGCGCGTGACCACCGGCGGTTCCGGGGAGTGGCTCGTGCTGAGCATGGACTATGCGGCCGGGGGCCGCGTCGCCGCCCGGGTCCGTCTCGTCATGCGCGTGCTCAGCGTCGCCGAGCCCGAGAGCCTGGCCGCTCAGCCCGGCGTGCTGCCGCCGGCCCTCCTCGCGGAGTTCACCGGGGCCGAGCGCCTGCCGTCGGACGAGTTCCGGGAACAGTCCCGCATCCGACAGCCCTTCGATCTCGGGGCGGAGCTCATCACCCCGCAGGAGTGGGAGACCACCCTCTCCCGCAGCCAGTGCGAGGTGGCCGACCAGTGGTCGTTCGTCGAAATGATCGAACTCGCGACGAGCGCCCGTGAGCGTCTCTTCACCGCCGCCGATTCCGCCCTGCCCGCCGACACCGTGCGACCCGCCGTGCGAGCACCGGTCCGCAGCCTCGTCGCGTTCTTCCAGCGCCCCATGTTCGTCTTCGACGCCTGCCGCACGATCACCCGTGCCCATCACGCCCGGCAGGGTGGCGGGACGGTCTTCCGGCACGACATCGGCCACGCGGGGGCTGCCCGGACGGCGGGGCTGCGGGTGTGGGAGCTGCTCGACGCGACCTGAGGCCGACGCCCCCCTGCCGGATGCGGGCCGCGTTCGCGGGTGTGCGAATACCCGGAAAAAATCCTGTAAGGTTGCTCCCGCAACGCCCCGCACTCGTAGCTCAACGGATAGAGCACTTGACTACGGATCAAGAGGTTGCAGGTTCGAATCCTGCCGAGTGCACAGACCGAGAGGCCCCTTCCGACACCGGAAGGGGCCTCTCGCGTATGCCCGCCGGCCCCGCCCGGACGGGCTACGGCCGCCAGACGTAGCGGACGTCCGGCTCGCGCTCCTCGTTCGTCGTGCCGTCCGTGCGCTCCGCCTCGGTGAAGCCGTGGCGCTCGTAGAAACGGTGGGCCGGGGTGTTGATCTGGAAGGTCCACAGGTCCAGGCCGGACGGGGAGCGCTCCTTCGCCAGGGTCATCAGGCGGTCGCCCAGGCCCCGGCCCCGCCAGCCGGGGGCGAGGTAGAGCTGGTCAAGCCACTCCTCGTGCAGGACCATCATTCCGACGATCTCCCCGCCCGCCTCCGCGACCCAGGTCTCGCGCTCCGGGATCACCACATAGCGGAAGTAGTCGCGGACCTCGTCGTCCGTGTGCGCGCGGCGCACGGACGGCAGGGCCGCGTCGTACGAGCGGAGCCACGTTTCGGCTGTGCCGGCCGCGTCGGCGGGGGTGGCGCGGCGGATCAGAATCTCAACGGCAACGGCAGCGGCAGGGGTGTCCATGGCGCGCAACCTCTCAGCAAAGTGATCCCCCCGCACCCGAATATCGCCTCATCGAGGACAGGATTCGACCTACACCGCCCCTACCCTCTCCCCCATGAAGAGCCTCCGTATCAGCGACGAGCAGCGCCGCACCCGCCTCGGGCGGCGGCATCTGCTCGCCCCCGGCCATCGGGCGACGACCGTCGAGGACGTGGCGGACGCGCTCGTCGCCCTGCACGCCACCGACGCCGCGACCGTGTACCTGTCGGCGTGCGCGCGGCTCGCCGAGCCGTCGACGGCGGAGGTGGAGCGGGGGCTGTACGAGGACGTGACGTTGATCAAGCTGCTGTCCATGCGGCGCACCCTCTTCGCCGTGAGCCGGGAATTCGCCCCCTATGTCAGCTCCTCCACTGCGCGGGCCATCGCCGTGAAGGAGCGGGCCACGTTCGTGAAGTTCCTGCGGGACGGCACCGACGGGGGCTGGGACGAGGAGCGGCTCGCGCGGACCGAGGCCGAGGTGCTGGAGGCGCTCGACGCGCGGGGCGAGGCCACGACGGCCGAGCTGGCCAAGGACGTGCCCGCACTCCAAGAGACGATCGTGGTGTCGCCCGGCAAGCCCTACGAGGGGCGGCAGAGCGTCGGCAGCCGGCTGCTGCGGCTGCTGGCCTCGGACGGGCATGTGCGGCGCGCCCGGCCGCGCGGCTCGTGGACCAGCAGCCTCTACCCGTACGCGCGCGTGCCGCAGCTGCCGGAGATCGACGTCCGGGAGGCCAAGGCCGAGGTGGCACGGCGCTGGCTCGCCGCGTACGGGCCGGCCACGGAAGCGGATCTGAAGTGGTGGACCGGCTGGACGCTCGGCGATACGCGCAGGGCGCTGGCCGATGTGGGGGTGACGGGCGTCGAGTTGTCCCACGGGGCCGGGGTCGCCCTGCCGGACGATCTCGACGACGAACCCGCCGCCGAGCCCTGGGTCGCGCTCCTCCCCGGGCTGGACCCGACCTCCATGGGGTGGCGCGGCCGCGGCTGGTACCTCTCGCCCGATCACGTACCCGCCCTGTTCGACCGGGCGGGCAACGTCGGCCCGACCGTCTGGAGCGACGGGCGCGTCGTGGGCGGCTGGGCGCAGCGGGCGGACGGGGAGGTTCGCTGGCGTCCGCTCGCGGACGTGGGCCGCGAGACGGCCGCCGCGATCGACGCGGAGGCCGCCCGGCTGGCCGCCTGGCTGGGCGGGGTGCGGGTCACGCCCCGTTTCCGCACGCCCTTGGAGCGGGAGCTCAGCGCGTGAGCGTCACGCCGGCGTCGGCCGCGACTCCGGCACCTCGGCGTACGGCTTCGTCATGAACTCGATCGCGCAGGTGCCGCCCGGGTCCAGGAGGTAGATCGAGCGACCGCCGTAGGCGAGGTTGATCTGCCCCTCGGCCTTCATCGCCGGGTCGGCCCAGAAGCGCACCCCGCCCTTCTCGACCCGGCCGAAGATGGCGTCGAACTCCTCCTCGGTGACCAGGTACGCGAGGTGGCTGAGGTTGATGTCCTCCGGGGCCACCATGTGGTCCGCGAAGTCGACGCCGACGCCGTTGGACGACGTGAGCTGCGTGAAGTGCGCCCAGTCGACGGGTGCGTCGGCACCCAGCAGTCCGGCGAGGAACTCGGCACTCTCGTGCCGGTCCTTGACGTGGACGATGATGTGGTTCAACTCCAGTGCCATGACGTTCCTTCCTTGAGGACAGGACGAGCTCAGGATCGTTCCGTGCGGTTCCTGCCCGGCAGGGCCAGCGCCCCGAGCGCCGCGCACGCGGTGAACACGGCGGCGATCAGCAGCGCCCTGCCGTAGCCGTCGGTCAGCGCCACCCGCATGTCGTCGTGGGCGGCCAGCCGGGCGGCCGTGGTGTGGGAGGCGACGGTGGCCAGCAGGGCCAGGCCGATCGCGCCGCCCACCTGCCGCGAGGTGTTGACGAGGCCGGAGGCGAGGCCGGCCTGGGACCGGTCGGTGCCGCTCGTGGCGGCGACGGTGGCGGGCATCATCGCCAGGCCCGCGCCGAAGGTCGCCAGGGTGAACGGCACGACCACGTCGCTCGCGAAGCTCCCGTCCGCGCTCAGCCGGGAGAGCCAGACGAAGCCGACGGTGCTCAGCGCCATGCCGGTGACCAGCAGCGGCCGCGGTCCGGTGCGGGTGATGACCCGGGTGGCGACCTGCGCGCCCACGATGATCGCGATCGAGCCCGGCAGGAAGCACAGGCCGGCCTTCACGGCACTTTGACCGAGGATCTGCTGGAAGTAGAGGGAGAGCACGAACCACATCGAGAACGTGGCCGCGCCCATGCCCAGCACCACCAGGTTGGCGACGGCCAGGGTGCGGCGGCGCAGGATGCCGAGCGGTACGAGCGGGTGGGCCACCTTGGCCTCGATCACGAGGAAGGCGGCGAGCAGTACGGCCGCGGAGGCGAGCGGAGCCCAGACCGCGGCCTCGCCCCAGCCGTGGGTCTCGGAGGAGATGATCCCGTAGACGAGGGCGGTCAGGCCCCCGGTCACGGTCACGGCACCGGGCAGGTCGAGGCGGCGCAGCCCGCCCTCCCGGGCCGTCACCCGGGGGACGTAGACGAGGGCGGCGGCCAGCAGGGCGACGCCGATGGGGACGTTGACGAACAGCACCCAGCGCCAGCCCGCGTACTCGGTCAGCACTCCGCCGACGACGGCGCCCGCCGCGCCGCCGGCCGCCATGACGGCGCTCCAGGCGCCCATCGCCCGGGTACGGGCGGCGGGTTCGGTGAACGTCGTCATGATCAGCGTGAGGGTGGCGGGGGCGAGGATCGCGCCGCCCAGGCCCTGGACCGCGCGGGCGGCGATCAGCAGGGCACCGCCCTCGGCGAGGCCGCCCGCGAGGGAGGCCACGGTGAAGGCGGCGAGGCCGGTCAGAAACGCCCGCTTCGTGCCCACGAGGTCGGCGGCCCGGCCGCCGAGCAGCAGCAGCCCGGCGAAGGCGAGTGCGTAGGCGTTGACGATCCACTGCTGGCCGGCGGCGCTGAGGTGGAGCTCGGCGCGCATGGCCGGCAAAGCCACGTTCACGATCGACACGTCGAGAACGACCATGAACTGGGCCGCGCAGGCGATGACGAGGACCGCGGCGGCGGACCGCGGCGTGCGGGACGACGGGGGCGGGGCGTCGTCGGCGGCAGCGGGCGCGGGTATCGGATGCGGTGGTGGCTGGGCGGCGGCTGTGCGCATGGCGGGGCGTCCTCACAACGGATGGCGGCACCCGAAAGTAGAGGTGCTCTAAAAATGTAGCACCTCTAATTCTGTTGAGGGGGCGGTTATCCTGAACGCATGACGACGGCCCACCCCCACACCGCCACCGACGCCACGCCGTGCACCGCGCCCCCGGCCGGGCTGCGCGGCCGCAAGCGGGAGCGCACCCGGCGCGCGATCTCCGAGGCCGCCTTCCGGCTGTTCGCCGAGGAGGGGTTCGAGGCCGTCACCCTCACCCGCATCGCGGCGGCGGCCGACGTGGCCCCCGCCACCGTCTTCACGCACTTCGCCTCGAAGGAGGACATCTTCTTCGGGCGCGGCAGCGAGTTCGACGCGGCGCTGCCGGAGGCCGTCCTGCCGGCCGCCGACAGCACCGAACTCCTCGACCGGCTGCACCGGTTCTACGTCGACTGCTACGGGATGGTGCTGACCGAGGAGAACGACTCACTCGGCCAGGCCCGCGTCTTCGCCCGCATCCTCCTGGGCAGCCCGGCACTCCGCCGCAGCTATCTGCCCGTCTCCCGCGCGCGGCGGCGGCGCCTGCTGGAACTCCTCGTCGAACGCGCCGGGCGGAAGGCGGAACGCCCGGACGTCCGGGCCGAGCTGGAGCTGTTCGCGTCCTTCGCGAACGCCGTCCGGGAGCAGGCCTTCGAGGCCCTGCACGCTTCGCTGGCCGCGGGCGAGCCGGCGGAGCGGACGCATGAGGTGATCTCCACGGCGCTTGCCTGCGGCTTTGAGCGGCTCGCCCTTGCGTATGGCGGCTGCGCCGTCCTGGATGCGGGTTAGGGTCTGACCTGCCGATCTTCGACTGCGGCCCGTCTTTGCCGCCTGCGGCGGCGAGCGCCTCTCGCCTGGCCGGCGGATCTTCGGCTACCGGCCCGTCTTGCCGCCTGCGGCGGCGAGCGCCCTGCGGGCGCGTCCTCAACCGCCGGACGGGCTTGATTGGGCTGAGCTTCAGTTCAGCCTTCAGCCTTGACACCGTCCGGCGATTGAGGCCCCGGATCGGCCCTTAACCCGTCACCTTCCACGTCAGTGAGCCCGACAGCCGCTTGCGCAGCTCCGGGTCCACCACCGCGTCGGTGCGGTCGACGGCCTTGGCCGTCAGGGTGTGGGTCTTGCCGTCCGGCTTCACGCCCAGGGAGCGCGGCGTCACGCTCGTGCGGCCCCGGCCCGCCTGGACCTCGCGGCCGTCCACGTACCAGCGCACGGTCGTGGTCGCGGCGGGCAGCCGGACCGTGACCTTGTCACTGCTGCCGACCTTGCCGGACGTGCTCGTCGTGCTGGTCAGCACCTTCGCGTGGCGGTAGAAGCCCGCGATCATCGCCTCGCGGCCCGGGAGGTTGAACTCCCGCCCGAGCGAGCGCATGATCGAGTCGTCGGTGGGACGGTAGAGGCCCTTGGGGTAGTAGCCGGCGCCCTCGAACGCGCCGACCTTGCCGCCGTCCGGCGAGGTCTTGCCGATCCAGCGGTACCACTTCTTCTTCTGCGCGGAGAGCTGCGCGGCAGTCAGCTTGCTGGTGTTGACGCTGCCCGGCTCGGCGCCGGTGTACGTGCCGTACTCCTCGTACTGGTACTCGTCGGCGAGCTTGCCGAAGGAGTGACCCGTCTCGTGCACGGCGACCTGGTCGGAGTCGTCGTTGTCGGACGAGGCGGTGGCGATGCCGTCGTAACCGACCTTGGAGACGATGTCGTTGTAGCCCGCGCCGCCGTACTTGGTGGAGTTGGACAGCACCACGACCAGGTCCGCGGCGGGCGCCTTCGCGGCGTACGACTCGACGAGGCCGGTGTCGACGCACAGCAGCCGCTCGATGCCGTCGCAGAAGAAGCGGGACTTCAGCGCGGTGTCCTTGACGACGCCCTCGCCCGGGTCGCCGGAGACGCCGGACTGCCGCGAGACGGCGTCGACGGCCCAGACGTTGAAGAGCTTCTTGTACGAGGCGTAGGGCTCGACGGCCGACATCTTCGCCCACTTGGCGCGTACGTCTGCGTGGAAGTCGCCCTGCTGGGAGGCGGTGTAGCCATCGCCGATGAAGACGACGTCGACCTTGGAACGTACCGTTCCGTTGCCGATGACCTTGGTGACCGCACCGTCACCCGCGGCCGAGGGCCGGAGCGTCTGCGGCGGGGTCTTGGAGGCGGGGATCTTGGTGTGGCGGGGGTGGCCGCCGGGGCCGGTGAAGTACTCGACGTGCTGGGTACGTTCGCCCTTCGGCTCGGGTGCCGCCGCCTTCGCGGACGTCTTGGTGGACGTCGTCGTGGCCGTCGCGGTCACCGTCGTCGCCGTGGCGGCCAGCGCGGCCGTGAGGGCCGCACCGGCCGCGAGGGATATTCGTCTGCGCATGGGGGGTTCCTCCCTGAGCCCGCCACTTAAATGGCGGGTTAAGTCGCATTGAGGTGCGGCTCAACGTAGGGGCTCAGAGGGACCCAAAGCAATGGATGAGGCTGAAGTTACCAGTGTGACGAACTATGTGACGAACCGTGAAACCGACCGCGCGACGAATCACTTTCGGGCCGCCACACCCGCCCCGGACCGCGTCACACCTCGTCCCGCACCAGCCTCAACAGCCGGTCCAGCACCGCGCGTCCACCCGCCCGGACGCCGTCGTGTTCGTACTCGTCCGTGACCCACGTCCGCAGCCCCGCGATCGCCCGCGCGGTGCGCAGCGAGTGCGCGGTGTCGACGTAGAGGTCGTCGTGGTAGATCGCGGCCGCCACGGGAACGGTGTTGCGGGCGAGGCGCTCGGGGTCGTAGAGAGGGGTCCAGCCCCGGCGTTCGGCGAGCAGTTCGGCGGTGTGGCGCAGGGGGCGCAGGGCCGGGTGCGTCCGCAGCATCCAGGGGTGAACACTCTCCCCGGTGAAGAGGAAGCGCGCTCCTGGCTCGATCCCCCGTTCGAACTGCGGGTATTCGCCCCTCACCCGATCGGCTGACCAGTGCGTCGCGCGCTCGTCCTGGGCATAGATGGCCTCATGGAGGATGGCGTAAAGAGGGCAGTCGGCGTGGGAGAGGACCGCCGCGACCTGTTCGGCGAAGGCGTCGGACAGCCGCGGGCCCGCGACGGTGTCCACGAAGGCGTCCTCGAGGAGGTAGTGCAGTCGGTGGGAGCCGTCGCCGGTGCCGAGGAGGATGCCGAGTTGCTGGAAGGCTTGGACCGTCAGGAGGGTGCCGTCGGGCAGCACCTCCTCGTGGTCGGCGAGGTGGCGCGCGATGCGGCGGGCGGCGGCCTCGTCGCCGGGGTAACGGGCGTAGTGCGCCAGCGTCTTGCGTTCCATGCGCGGGTAGGCCGCGCGGTAGACGGTGTCCGCGTCGGCGTCCAGGGACGGCAGACCGCCGGTGATGAGGACCTCGGCGAGCCCCTCGGGCGCGTACGAGAGGTAGGTGACCGCGCAGAAGCCGCCGAAGCTCTGCCCGAGCACGGTCCACGGCCGGCCGCCGGTCAGCCGGGCGCGGATCAGCTCGCAGTCGCGGACTATGGAGTCGGCGCGGAAGTGCGCCAGATAGTCGGCCTGTTCGGCCGGGGTGCCGCGGAGCGGGAGGGTCTGCCGGGTGGCGGGCGTGGAGCGGCCGGTGCCGCGCTGGTCGAGGAGGAGGACGCGGTAGTCCTCCAGCGCCCGGTCGAGCCAGCCCTCCCGGCCCACGGGCCGCCCGGCGGAGCAGCCGGGTCCGCCCTGGAGATAGACCAGCCACGGCAGTTCGTCGTGCGCGCGGCGCGTGGCGACGACCTCGCGGGCGTAGACGCGTATGTGTTCGCCGTCGGGTATGCGGTGGTCGAGGGGGACGTCGAAGAAGTGGTCCGTCATGACGAGACCGGGCTGACGGATCACCCCCGTACCCGTGGTATCTATCGAATCCGCCGGTCGGACCGTCCGCGCGGCAGCAGCCGCCTTCCCCAGGGCTTCCGGCATCATCCGTCCTCACGTCAACTCAAACAGATTTAACTCACGACTTAAGTCACGGCGTAACTTACCGAGGGGCACAAGTGGCCGAGAACAGCACCCACGGCATACGGGCCGACGAACCCGCCGACATCGGCCGACGCGTGCTCCGGATGCGCACCGAACGTGGTCTGACCCAGAAGCAGCTGGCCGAGCCCGCCTACACCGCCGCGTACGTCTCGACCCTGGAGGCCGGGAAGGTACGCCCCTCCGAGACCGCCCTGCGGCATCTCGCCGGGCGTCTCGGCATCACCCTGGAGGAGCTGGCCACCGGCCGTCCCCCGCACCTGGCCACCGAGCTGCGGCTGCGGCTGACCGACGCCCGGCGCGTCCTGGCCACCGGCGAGGCCGAGGACGCGGCCGTGCGCTACCGCGCCCTGCGCGAGGAGGCCGCCGGGCACTCCCTGGTGTCCGAGGAGGCCACCGCCGTGCAGGGGCTCGGCGACTGCGCCCTGGAGACCGGCGATCTCGTCGCCGCCCGGGACCACTTCGCCGAGGTCGAGCGGCTGCTGGCCGACGAGCCGCTGCCGCGCCGCGTCCCCGCCGTCCGCGGCCGCGCCACCGCCCATCTGCTCGCGGGCGAGCTGCGCTACGCCTGCTATCTGCTGGAGTCGACCGTCGACGAGCTGAACGCCGCCGGACTGCACGACCCCGACGCGCTGCTGCTCCTCTACACCGCCGTCATCGCCCCCTATATGGACATGGGGGCGCACGCGCGGGCGGCACACGCCGCCGAGCTGGCGCTCGCGCTCGCTCCGAAGGTGGACAACCCGGCGCTCATCGCGAGCATGCACCGCGGGGTCGCCCGCACCCTCATCGCCGAGGGCAGGATCGCCGAGGCCGACGCCTCGCTCGCCAAGGCCCAGGAGCTGTACCAACAGCTCCACATCCGCACCGAGCTGGCGCACTGCCACTGGATGCGCGGCTACGTCTACGCGCAGGACGGCGATCTGCGGAAGGCCGAGAGCGAGCTGCGCATCGCCCGCGACATGCTGGCCTCCAAGAAGGCCCCGCTGTTCACCGTGCAGGTCGAGGTGGAGCTGGCGGACGTGCTGCGGCGGCGCGGCAAGGCGGCCGAGGCGGAAGAACTGCTGCGCCCGCTGCTGGCGCCCTCGGCGCTGGGCGCCGAGCGCGGCGCGGTCCACGCGGGCGGCGCGCACCGGCTGCTGGGGCTGATCGCCGAGGAGCGCTCCGACACCGAGGCCGCCGAGGAGCACTACTGCGCCGCGCTGTCCCTGCTGGAGCGCACGGGCGCCGCGGGCGATCTCGCCGATCTGTGCCGGCTGCTGGGCGACCTGCTGCGGCGCACCGGCCGTACGGACGCCGCCCTGGACGCGTACCGCACCGGCCTCGGACACCGCGCGGCGCCGGGGACGACGACGCTGGGCCCCGCCCCCGCCGCGCCGCCGCTGTGGCGGCCCTGATTCCGGCGCCGGGCCTTCGATCCCGCGCCGCTGACCGGCCCTCCCCTCCAGAGGCCGGTCAGCGGTCGGTCTTGTACGGCGCGAGGAGGCTGCCCCAGCCGCGCCGCAGATCCTGGTACTCGTCGGCGCACAGCTCGGCGCGCTCCTTGGTGAGCAGCGTGCCGTCGACGAGTTTCGCGCTCTTCTTGGGCGCGGCGCCGTAGAGGTAGCAGCGGTAGTTGGCCGAGCGGGTGGCCTCCGGGGGGTGCTCGGCGGAGAAGTCGATCTCCTGGGGGTCGGTCTCGCGCGCGTACTGGGCGTAGTTGTCGGCGGCGGCCAGCACCGCGGCCCGGCCCTTGGCGCCCTGCGGGATCAGGCTGTACGCCGCGAACTGGTCGGCGACGTCCTCCTCGCGGCCGGTGGTCGCGAGGCGCAGCGTGTCCTTCAGGGCGTGCGCGGCCTCGTGGTAGAGCGTCTCGGTGATCACGCCCGCGGTGTGCTCGTCCGGGTCCGGGCTCCTGGCGTCCTCGAACATCGACCGGACCTCGCCGACGAAGTCGTAGCAGAGCTCGATGCGCCGGGTCTCCTGGTCGTAGGCGGGGACGTCGTCCTTCTCGTCGCAGGTCCGGCCGACGACATCGATGGTCCTGGGCAGCCGCAGGGTGTCGTTCAAGTGCTCGGCGACCCGCTCCGGCAGCCGCCGGTCCTTCAGGAACGACCGCTCGTCGGCGCCGCCGCGCCGGGGAGCCTCGTAGGACACGGACAGGCCGCCGCTTGTGGGGGACGCGGCGGCCTGAGACCGGGTACAGCCGCACGTGGCCGCCAGGGCGACGCAGACGCCGGTCGCGACGAGGGCGCGGGCGCGCCACGCGCGATCGGGCGTCCGGGGGTGAGCCCCGGCATGGTGCAGCATGGACACACTCTGCCGGTCGGGGTAACCGGAACGGAATCCCCCGTGGGTCCCGGGCGACCCCCGCCGATCGGCGGGGGTGTCCCCTCCCGCAGGGTGGAGCGCCTGGCTCCGCTTTCGCCCGGGCCGTACGGCAGGCTGGAGGGCGCCGGGGGCCGACAGGTGGCACCCGGCTTTTGAACAGGGAAGAGGGAGCGGCCCGTGATCCGTGTTGCGGTGGTGGACGACGAGCAGCTCGTCCGGTCCGGGCTCCGGATGATCCTGGGCACGGCCCAGGACATCGAGGTGGTCGCGGACTGCGGGGGCGGCGCTGCCGTGGACACCGTGCGCGGCTGCGCACCCGACGTGGTGCTGCTCGACATCCGGATGCCGGACGTCGACGGGCTGACCGTCCTCCGCGCGCTCCGCCGCCTCCCGCACCCGCCCGCCGTCGCCATGCTCACCACCTTCGACGCCGACGAGTACCTCGCCGCGGCGCTGCGCGCCGGAGCCTCCGGGTTCCTGCTCAAGGACACCGACCCCGAGCAGCTCGTGCGGGCCGTGCGGACCCTCGCCGCCGGTGCCAGCGTGCTGGACCCGGGCGTCACCCGTGCGGTCATCGGCGGCTATCTCGCCGCCGAGGCCGAGACGACCGCCGCCTCGGCGGTCCAGGCGCTGACCCCCCGCGAGCGCGAGGTGCTGGCCCACCTCGGCGCGGGCCTCGCCAACCCCCAGATCGCCGAGCGCATGGGGCTGGCCCCCAGCACGGTCAAGGACCACGTCCGGGCCGTCCTCGGCAAACTCGGCGGCGTCAACCGCGTCCAGGCCGCCGTCGTCGCCGACCGCGCGGGTCTCGTCGCCACCCGCCGCCCCGCCGATGCCACCCCGCCGAACGGCGGCGCCCGATGAGCGTGACCCCCCGGCCCGCGCGCCGTTTCGCGGCCGTCCGGGCCGGCCGGCTGCCCGCGGCCCTGCCCGTCGTGGTGCCCGTGCTCTTCGCGGTCATGGACGCGCTGCTCGTCAACGGCACCGGGCTGGGGCTGGAGCTCGGGGTGTCGCTGCTCGCCGCGGTCGCGCTGCTGTGGCGCCGGCGGTTCCCGCTCACCGTCTTCGCGGCCACCCTGCCCGGCATCTACATCGGCTACATCTGGTTCGCCCCCATGGTCGCGCTCTACACGATCGCCGTCCGCCGGCCCGACCGGCGGCTGCTCGTCGTGTGCGGGGCGCTGCTGGCCACCGCGCACTTCCTGCCCTACCCGATCTCCGACCTGTCCTTCGACGACCGCCGCGAGACGGCCCTCTTCCTCGTCGACGCGCTCGTCACCGCGGCCACCCCCATCGCCGTCGGCCTGCTCACCCGTACCCGCCGCGAACTCGCCGCCCGCCTCGACGAGCTGACCCGCAGCCGCGCCCGCGAGGACCGGCTGCTGTCCGACCAGGTCCTCGCCACCGAGCGCGCCCGGCTCGCCCGCGAGATGCACGACGTCGTCGCCCACCAGGTCAGCCTCATCAGCCTGCAGGCCGGGGCCGTGCAGATCAGCACGGCCGACAACGAGGCCCGCGCCGGGGCCCGCACGATCCGCGAACTGTCCGTGCGCACCCTGGACGAGCTGCGCCACATGGTCGGCATCCTGCGCGCGGCGGGCGCCGACACCGAGGAGCTGACCCCCCAGCCGCGCCTGGCGGACCTGCCCCGGCTGATCGAGCTGAGCGCGCTGAACGTCGACTACGAGGACACCTCCGACCGCGGGGCCGAGCGCTCGGAGGCCGTGGAACGCGCCGCCTTCCGCACGGTGCAGGAGGCACTGACGAACGTGCGCAAGCACGCGCCCGGGGCGTGGGTGCGGGTCAGGGTCACCGAGGAGGCGGGACGGGGCCTGCGGGTCGAGATCCGCAACGGCCCGGCGGACGCGGCCGTACCGGCACCGGAACTGCCCGGCGGGGGCCACGGTCTGGTCGGGCTGCGGGAGCGGGCGCAGAGCCTGGGCGGGACGCTGACCGCGCACGGGACGGACGACGGCGGCTTCCTCGTACGGGCGGAATTCCCCTCGGCGGAGTTTCCCTCGGCGGGGTGACACCGGCCCGCCCGGCGCTCGAGGACACGCGCCCGCGGGGCGCTCGCCGCCGCGGGCGGCAACGACGGGCGCGCGGCGAGGATCCGCCTGCCGGGCCTACGCCGACAGCGGGTTCGCCCGTTCGTCGGTCGCGCTGTCCAGGTCGGGGAAGACCTCGAAGAGGCGGCGCACCCCGAGCGCGCCCAGCACGCGGTTGACGTGCGAGCCGTCCACCGCGCCCTGCGCGGGCAGGATCAGCCGCAGCCGCCCCTGGCAGGACCGCATCAGCCGCCGGGCGGCGATCAGCACGCCCACACCGCTGGAGTCGCAGAAGCGGACCTCACCGAGGTCGAGCACCAGGGAACGCCGCCCCTCGGCCACCGCGTCGTGCACATGCTGCCGGACCGCCGGCGAGGTCACGAGGTCCATCTCTCCGGAGACCCGGAGCACGGCCCAGTCGCCCCGCTCACCCTCCGTCACCTTCAGTGTCACGTGCCCGCAGCCCTTCACTCGGTCCCGCGCTCCCACGGACGTCTTCCTCGGTGGCCCCTGCCCGGCCGCTCCTGCGTGAAACACCACCTGGCATACGCCGACCGCCAAGGAGCCTATGCCCGGTCCGAAGCCGCCTCGCCCACAGATCCGGTCACACCCGCATAACACATCGGCACATTCGCGCACGTACGATCTGTACCGATCGGCGAAACATGCACAAAGTGAACGTACCCATATCATCCATGGCCGTTCCCGGACGGTGATTTGCCGCAAAGGCGACTGCGCCATCGGGCCCGGCCACTACATTCGACGAGTATGTGACGGTGGGCACAAGCAGTTTTGGGCAGCAGTACGACGTACGCGCGTACGGACACGTGAGTGAGGCGCCACCGGGGGCCACCTGCGTGGCGGTGCGCACGGAGGGGGCCGCATGACGAACGACGCACCACCCCGGTGGGACCGGAAGATGCAGCAGCGCCTCGCGAGCGGCGAGGCCGCCGCGCTCGGTGAGCTGTACGACCGCTTCGCCTCCCTCGTGCACGGCCTCGCCCACCGTGTCCTCGGTGACGAGGCGGGCGCCGACCGCGTCACCCGCGAGGTGTTCGGCTACGTCTGGGAGCACCCCGACGCCTACGACCCCAAGCAGGGCCCCTTGCGCTCCTGGATCGCGACGGTCACCCACCGGCAGGCCGTCAGCAGGCTGCGCCAGTCGGAGAGCGAACGGGAGAGCGCGCCCGAGGAGATCGAGGAGAAGGTCCGCGCCGCGTCCGCCGCCGCCCGCGCCGACTACATCGTCACGTCCATGCCCGCCCCGCTGCGCGCCGCCCTCGACCTCGCCTACATCCGCCGCCTCGACTACCGCAGGGCCGCCGCCGACCTCGGCGTCACCGAGGACGAGGCCCGCCGCCGGCTCCGCCTCGGCCTGCAACTGCTCTCCACGGCCCACCCCGGTCCCCGCGCGATGACGCCGCCCGCCGGCGGAAGCGGGAGGGCCGGCCGGTGAGCGGCACGAACGACCCCGCGGACCCCGGCCGCCGGCTGCCGGACGGCGGGAGCGGCCATCCGGGCAGCCCGCCGCGCATACCCCCGCCCCGCTCACCCGCCGAGGACGCGCCGCGCTGGCCGTACGCACCGGACCCGGCACCGCGGCCGTCGTCGCCACCGTCGTCACCGTCGTCACCGCCGGCCTCTCCCCCGGCCTCGCCGAAGGCCGATCCCGAGCCTCCCCCGCCACCGGCGCCGCCGATGTCCCACGGGTTGCTGAAGTCCCTGCTCGGCGCCTGGGCGTTGGCCGCCTGTTCCGCCGAGGAGACGGCGGCGGTCGAAGCGCATCTGACGGACTGCGCGAGCTGCGCGGAGGAAGCCGTCCGGCTGCGCGACGCGGTCGCGCTGCTGCACCCCGAGGACAATCTCGACCTCGACCCCACCCTGCGCTCCCGCACCCTCGCCACCTGCCTGACCCGCCGCCCCGCCCGTATCCCGGTGCCCGACTGGGCCGCCCCCTACGACGCGGAGACCGCCCGCCTCGACGCCCTGCTCCGCGACATCGGCGAGGCGGAATGGCGGGCCCCGGTCCGGCTGGGCTGGTTCGACGGCCGGCGCCCGGCCGGGCGGGACACCACCGTGGCCGAGGTCATCGGCCATCTGATGGCCGTGGACGGCATCGTCGCGGACGCACTCGGGCTGCCCACCCGACGGGGCTGCGAGGGACCGGGGACACCGGCGGAACGCACGGAGGCGTTCTGGGCGTCGGCCGCCGCGGAACAGGAGCCCGGGGAAACGCGGGCCGCCTGGCGCTCCCAGGGCCACTCGCTGATCAGGACCGTGTCCTTCGCGGGCGGCGGCGCCGCCGAACTGGACGTCCCGTACGGCCCGTTCACCCTGCCGCTGCGGGATTCCTTCCTCGACCGCGCCTTCGAGTGCTGGGTGCACGCCGGGGACATCGCGGAGGCCGTCCACTACCCCTACGCCCCACCGGCGGCCGGCCACCTCCACCACATGATCGACCTCGCGGCCCGGCACCTGCCCGCCACGATCGCGCGTGGACGGCATCGTCGCGGACGCACTCGGGCTGCCCACCCGACGGGGCTGCGAGGGACCGGGGACACCGGCGGAACGCACGGAGGCGTTCTGGGCGTCGGCCGCCGCGGAACAGGAGCCCGGGGAAACGCGGGCCGCCTGGCGCTCCCAGGGCCACTCGCTGATCAGGACCGTGTCCTTCGCGGGCGGCGGCGCCGCCGAACTGGACGTCCCGTACGGCCCGTTCACCCTGCCGCTGCGGGATTCCTTCCTCGACCGCGCCTTCGAGTGCTGGGTGCACGCCGGGGACATCGCGGAGGCCGTCCACTACCCCTACGCCCCACCGGCGGCCGGCCACCTCCACCACATGATCGACCTCGCGGCCCGGCACCTGCCCGCCACGATCGCGCACCGCCGCCGCACGGGCCTCTCGGGCCCGCCCCGCACCCTGGTCGCGGCGGGCACCCCGGGCCGCACCCTCCACCTGGAGATCGAGGGCGACGGCGGCGGCCACTGGCACATCCCCCTCGACTCCCCCGCGGCCCTGCCCTCACCGGACGAGGAGGTCGCCCACGTCGCACTGGACGCCCTGGAGTTCTGTCGCCTCGCGGCGGGACACGTGCCGCCGGAGGAAGCGGCGGCGGGGCAGCTCGGTGACCGTGAGGCGATCCGGGATGTGCTGCGCGCCACGGCGTCGCTTTCGCGGTTGTGACGACGTCGGGTTCATGTGACGTGGGGCCCCGCATCCTCGGATGCGGGGCCCCACGGGGATGAGAGGCCCGCGGCAACGGGTGGCTCCCGAAAGCTGCGACAGACCGTCCGGACAGAACAGGTATCTGGACCGCAGTTCTTGAATGAGTTCTCCCACGCGGCCGGGCGTTGCAGGAAGGGTTGCAACACCCGGCGGACGGATCCGGACGCCCACTGAACAACCCCATGGCGCTGATCAGGCATGAGACCGACGCGGCCGCCGTTGTTCACTCGCCTTCCGGAAACTCGGCAACAATCCGCGTCATTCCTTGCTCCCTGACAAGGGAGGAAGTCCCGGAATCCAGGAAACAACGAGACCTCCGGAGCGACTGACTTCTCGCCACGCGAGCTGGGACAGTGAAGCTGTGTCCCGGGCGGCAAACCGTGACACGCCGTCAATGACCGTCTGGACAAAGGGAAGTGGTATCAGTGGCGATCGATACGCACACACTGTGCGTCAGTCTGCCGGGAGGCAGGACCCTCACAGTGCCGCCGGTTGTTCCGGTGCTGGTGGTCGTCGTCGTGCTTGTCGCACTCGGCTACGACGAGACCGCCGCGCTCGCGACCATTCTGGCCGCCGGTACGGCGGCACGCGAGCTCCAGCGCACGTCCTGACCCCTGTCGGCAATCCAGGGGGTGCCGCGACAACGCGGCACCCCCTGGACCACCCGCAGGGAGGCGGGAGTGGCACGCCCGGAAAACCCCATCGATCCCACGGCCCCGTACGCGACGTTCGCCCGGCAACTGCGGAAGCTGCGACAGTCCTCCGGATCCCCGACCTATACGACACTCGCCCGGCGGGCGAAGTACTCGGTGTCCGCGCTGTCCCAGGCAGCGGCGGGCCGGAAGCTCCCGAGCCTCGAACTCACCCTCGCCTATGCCACGGCCTGTGGTGGCGGCCGCGAGCACTGGACCGAGCAATGGCTCATCGCCCAGCACCCGACCGGTCCGGGTCCACTCGACGGCCCGGCGGCCGCCGAGGTGCGCCCGTGGTCGACCGAACCACCCGTCCCCGCCTTGGCCGGGACCCCTCAGGAGTTCATCGCCTGCCTGCGGGAACTCAAGCTCTGGGCGGGCAATCCGTCCCTGTCCCGGCTCGAGGCCGTAGCGTTCGGCAGGGGCTGCCGGCTGCCCCGCAGCACCATCGGTGACGCCCTGAGCCGCAGCCGCGCCTCGCTGCCGAACGCGTTCGTCGTCAGATCGCTCGTGCTCGCCTGTCTGACCGTCGCCCAACGACAGAGCCGCATCCACGCGGAGGAAACCCGTCCGGTGGCCGAGGAGTGGCAGGAGCACTGGCTCCGCGTGCACAGGAACTGTCAGCGACCCCCACGGCCCGTATCCGCGCCCGCCGCCTCGCGGGTCCTCGCCGAAACCGTGCAGACCGTCGTCCTGCCCCCGCGCCAGGATCACGCCCTGAACCCCATCGGCGAGGTACCGCACGAGCAGCGCCTGCTGGCCCAAGCACTGCGGGAACTCTTCGACAAGCTCGGCGTCTCCCTGAGACGATTCGCCGCGCGTCACCACGTGAACCCGAGCACCCTCTCCCGGTATCTCTCGGGCAGCCGCATCCCACCGCGGGATTTTCTCCGGGTGCTGGTGCGGGAGGCGTCGCTGTGCCGAGGCCAGGAGCCGGCGCCGGAGGCGCTGCGGCGCCTCCAGGCATTGCATCTGGCCGCCCTGCGTGCCCGGCCCACGCTGCCCGCGCCACTGCCGGAGGCCGACCGGTTGGACGAACTGCGCCAGGCCCTCGACGACGCCCATGCCCAGCTACGCCGGAGCATCGAGCTGGAGGCAGCGCTGAAGGCGCAGCTGCGGGAGCTCCAGGGCCCCCGCAGCCCGCAACCAGCCTGACCTCGCGGGACGCGACTACGCGAAAACGACCGTCCGCCGCCCGTTCAGCAGCACCCGGTGCTCGCTGTGCCACTTCACCGCGCGCGCCAGCGCCTGGCACTCCACGTCGCGGCCGATCGCGACGAGCTGGTCGGGCGTGACGCCGTGGGCGACGCGCTCGACCTCCTGCTCGATGATCGGGCCCTCGTCGAGGTCGGCGGTCACGTAGTGCGCCGTGGCGCCGATCAGCTTCACGCCGCGCGCGTGCGCCTGGTGGTAGGGCTTGGCGCCCTTGAAGCTCGGCAGGAAGGAGTGGTGGATGTTGATGATCCGGCCCGACAGCGCCTTGCACAGGTCGTCGGAGAGCACCTGCATGTAGCGGGCCAGCACGACCAGCTCGACGCCCTCGGCGCGGACCAGCTCCAGCAGCTCCGCCTCCGCCTGCGGCTTGTTCTCCTTCGTCACCGGGATGTGGCGGAAGGGGATGCCGTAGGAGCCGACCAGCTCGGCGAAGTCGGTGTGGTTGGAGACGACCGCCGCGATCTCGACCGGCAGGGCGCCGATCCGGGAGCGGAAGAGCAGGTCGTTGAGGCAGTGCCCGAACTTGGACACCATCAGCACGACGCGCATCTTCTCGTCGGAGCGGTGGATCTGCCAGTCCATGTGGAAGGTGTCGCCGATGGCCGCGAAGCTGGCCCGCAGCTTCTCCACCGTCACCGGCGGGTCCGCGGTGAAGTGGACCCGCATGAAGAAGAGCCCGGTGTCGTGGTCGCCGAACTGCTGGCTGTCCTCGATGTTGCAACCGGTCATGAAGAGGTAGCTGGACACCGCGTGCACGATGCCCTGCTTGTCCGGGCAGGAGAGGGTGAGGACGTACTGTTCGGGGGCCCCTTCGGAGGCGGGGAGCTGCGAGGCGTTCATAGCCCAATAGCGTCGCATACCCGCCGGGCCCATCGGACCGCCCGCCTCCGCGAGACCCGGGGCGAGGCCCGGAGTGAGCCCCCGAACCGGGCTCCGCGCGCGTCAGGCGATGCGGGTGAGCTGCGCCAGCACGTCGAGCGGGCGGGGCGGTACGTCCGGTTCGTCCCCGTCGTTCGCCGCCAGCCGGACGTGTGCCTCGCGGGCAGCCCGTACGGCCTCGGGCCAGGCGTGGTGCTCCAGGTACGCCGAGACGGGCGCGTCGGCACCGACCTGGTGCATGATCCGCAGCACCCGCAGAACGGCGACGTCGACGAGATTGGCCTCGGCCGGGTCCCGGAAGATCGTCCCTATGTACTTCTCCGCCGACCAGTTGTCCAGCCAGGTGTCCTCGACGAGCCGGTAGACGGCGTCGGTCACATCCCCGTACCCCGGGAGCCCGGTCAGCCAGCACTCCCGCTGGAAGACGGGGTCCGAGAGCATGTGCAGCGCGGAGCGCACGTTCACGCGCCAGCGCCACCACGGCATGTCATTGAGCGGCATGCCGTCCATGGTGGTCGAGCGGCGGCCGCGACGGGAAGACTTCTCCGAACCTTGCACAGCACTCGATCGTACGTTCCCCATCGGCCGTCCACATCAGGCCCCCGCAATTCACTCCGGCGTCACCCGTCGTTGCGCCGCGATCACACATCTGTTCCCCGGCGGCCGGGAGAGTGCGGGCCATGACCGGACGGCGTCGCCTGACCACCCGCCCCTTACGGACCACCGCGGTGTCCGCGGTGTGCGTGGCGGTGAGCGCGGCACTGCTCGCCGGTTGTGATGGGCTCCCCGGGGCCAGGGGGGACTCCGGGGACCCCATCACCGTCATGACCTGGGCCCCGGAGGGGACCCGCGCCACCAACATGCCGGGCATGCCCGCGATGGCCGCGGCGTTCGCCCGCTGGGTCAACGCGCGGGGCGGCATCCACGGCCGCGACCTCAAGGTCATCACCTGCAACGAGCGCAATGAGTCCGTCACCGCCTCGCGCTGCGCGCGGCGCGCCGTCGAGGAGGGGGTCGTCGCGGTCGTCGGCTCCTACAGCCAGCACGGCCGCGCGATGATGTCGCCCCTGGAGGCGTCCGGCACCCCCTTCATCGGCGGCTACGGCCTGACCGACGAGGAGCTGAGCAGCCCGCTCTCCTACCCGGTCAACGGTGGCCAGGCCGCCCTGCTCGCGGGCAACGGCCGCCAGTTGGCGGGCGTCTGCAAGCGCGTCGCCCTCGTGCGGCCCGACACGATCTCCGGCGACCAGCTGCCCGGGCTGCTCGACGCGGGGCTCGCCGCCGCGGGCCGGCCGCCGGCCACCGACCTGCGCGCGCCGGAGGACGCCACCGACTACGAGCGGACGAGCACGGAGGCCCTGAAGGCCGCGGGCACCGACGGCGGGGGCTGTGTCACCGCGGCGCTCGGCGAGCGGACGGACACGTTCTTCGATTCCTTCCGGCGGCAGCCGGAGGCCGGTGCGAAGGTGCGGATCGCGTCCGTGCTCGGCAGCGTCAAGCAGTCCCTCGTCGACAGCACCGGCGGTGCGAAGAGCCCGCTGGAGGGCGCGTTCGCCACCGGCTGGTACCCCGCCGCGGACGATCGCCGCTGGACGTCCATGCGCGAGGTCATCGACCGGCACGCCTTCGGCGACAACCGGGTCGACCCCGCCGACCCCGGCGTCCAGACCACATGGGTCGCCTACACCGCCCTGCGGTCGGTGCTCATGGCGCTGGACGCCGACGACATCAGCGCCCACTCCGTCCGGACCGCGCTCGACCGGGGGCACCGCGTCGGCACGGGCGGGCTCACGCCGCCGCTCTCCTGGCGCTACCAGGACCTGCTGGCCGTGCCGGACTACCCGCGGATCGTCAACGCGAACGTCACCTATCAGGTGGTGCGGGACGGCCGGCTCGTGGCCGTGCGCGAGGGGTTCACCGACGTCACCAGGACGCTGGAGCACCGCCGCAAGCACCCGTGATCCGGGTGCCGCTCAGAGCTGGGACCAGGTGTGCTGGCTCAGCCCGTACTTCTTCGCGATCGGGTTCCACAGGGCCGCCGCCTTCTTCTTCGCGGCGGTCGCGTCGCCGCTCGCCCGGTCGCCGGCGGCGCTCTCACGGGTCGGGCGGGCGTGGCCCTTGATGCACCCGCGCTTGCTGTCGACCTGCTTGGCCCACTTCGCGTAGTGGCTGTCCGCCGAGGCGGACGACTGCCAGGCCTTCTTCAGCTGCGCCGACAGCTCCGCGTGGTCGGGGAGCTTGTCGATCGGCGTCCGGTCGAGGCGGGTCACCAGGCCGTTGCGCTGGGTCGCGGCGGCGCGCAGATCACTCGCGGAGGAGTCGAGGTTCTTGCAGCTCTTCGTGGAGTCCACGGCCTTGATGACCGACTCCCGGCTGTTGTTGCTGTCCTTGAGCAGCGCGTCCAGCGCCTTCGCCTGCGCCAGCGCCGGGTCGGCGGACGGGGACGGCGGCGGGCTCGTCTTCTTGTCGTCGTCCTTCGCCGGCTCGCTGGGGGCCGTGCTCGCGGAGGTGTTCTGCTTGTCGCTGTTGTCCTCGCCGCCTCCGCCGCTGAGCAGCGCGCCCGCGCCGAGGCCGGCGATCGCGCAGACCGCCACGACCGCGCCGATCAGGACGGCCGGGGACTTCTTGCGCCGGGCCGGCGGCTCGTACGGGTCGTACGGCTCGGGGGTGTGGGGCGCCCGCCGGCCGGGGCCGCCGGGGCCCTGGTGGGACGGCGCGGGCCCGTGGCCGGGCGGCGGTGTCTGCTTGCGGATGGGCGCCTGGACGGGCGGCAGTTGCGCCGTCGGCTCGGCCGCGCGGAAGAGCCCGTCGAACTCGGCCGGCGGCGGCCGCTCCGCCTGCCCCGGCCGCATCGCGAAGACCGGCGGGCCACCGGCGGCGGGCTCCTCGGGCCTGGCGGCCGGTGCCGGGGACTGCGCGGAAACGGGCGGCAGATGACGGGTGGCTTCGGCGTCCCCCGGGGCGGCCGGCTGCGGGGACAGCAACTGCGTGGCCTCGGCGGCCGATTCGGCCGCGTGCCGCCCGTAGGACTGATCGGCCCGGTCGGCGCCCGCTGGACCGGGGATGCCGGTGCCGGACGTGCCGCCGGGTATGCCGTCGGATATCCCGCCGACCGGCGGCAGGTACTGGGTCGCCTCGGACGGCGAGTCGGGCGAGCCTCCCGGCTCCAGGTACTCGGGGGTCACGGCCGACGGATCGGCCGCCCCGCGCGCGAAGGACGCGGTCGGCGTGGACGTGCCGGGCAGGGAGCCGGTGCCCATGGACGGCAGGTACTGCGTCGCCTCGGACACCGAGTCACCGGCACCGGGTGCGGGGCCGCTGGCGGCCACCGGCGGCAGGTACTGCGTGGCCTCGGACACCGGGTCGGAGGCCGGCTGCGCGAAAGGCGCGGGCGGGACCGGGGCGCCGGGGATGGGGCTGTTGCCCACGGGCGGCAGGTACTGCGTCGCCTCGGACGCCGAATCACCCCCGGGCATCGGGCCCGGCGGGACGGGCGGCAGGTACTGGGTGGCCTCGGAGCCCCCCTGACCGGGCGGGGTGCCCGGCGCGTGCGCGGGCGGCGGCGGCACGCTCACAAAGGCCTCGGTGATCTGCGTGACCGGCATGGGCGGCTGAACCGGCGGGGTCTGAGGTGCCGCCTGAGGTGCCTGCGGCGCGTGCTGAGGACGCTCCGGGGGCAGCGGCGCGCGCTGCCCCTCGGCACTCCAGGGCTCGCCCCAGGACTGGTCCGATGCCGCGTCCCGCTCCCGGTCGGCCGACCACGGCGCGCCGTGGCTCCTGCGTGAGGGCAGCACGACGCCCTCGTGCACGGGCTGCGCGGGCGGGGCCGCAGGGAACTGCGGCTCGTCCCCCTGTCCGCTCTGCGTCACCGGGACTCCTCAAGCTGTACGGGACTGACTCGAACCGGCGGCTCACGCTACCGGTTCGCACTGGCGGTCGGCCATGCACCGCCCGCCCAGCCCCGTACGACGCTCCTGTCACCCGGTCCGGTTCCGCGCCGCACCCCGCCCGTTCAGTGGGCGGGTTCCGTCGGTGCGGGCAGCGCGGACGCCTTCGTGTGCTGGGCGGGCAGCCGGGTGCCCAGTGCGGCGGCGGCGCGCCCGAGCGGCGAAGTCATGATCCCCGCGACGCTGGTACGGCCGGCGATGTAGGCGTCGAGCCGGCGCCACGCCGGGGGCAGACGGGTCAGAGCCGTGTGGACGAGGCCCGGGTTGCGGACGAAGACGTTCATCAGCGAGGCGCTGGCGCGCATTTCGACGCCGAGGATGTCATCGACCTGCTGCCGGTAACGGTCGGTGGCGGTGGCCGCTTCCTGCGCACCGGCGGCGGTGACGATGCGTGCGGCGGTGCGGCCCGCGAGGTCACCCGAGCGCAGGGCGTAGGAGATGCCCTCGCGGGACCAGTGGTCGACGAGGGCCGCGGCGTCACCGGCGACCAGGACGCGCCCGCGGGCCAGCGGCGAGTCGGGGTGGCGGCACCGGGTCAGATGACCGGTGTCGTGGAGGGGGCGGGGCGTGAGCAGCCCGTGCCGGGCCAGGAAGTCGTCCTTGTAGGCGCGCAGGGCGGCGGGGTTGCCGCGGGCGGCCACGACTCCGGCGGTGCAGACGTCCCCCTTGGGGAAGACCCAGCCGAAGGAGCCCGGCAGCGGCCCCCATTCCATCAGGACCCGGCCGCGCCACCGGTCGGCCGTGCGGGCGTCGACCGGCGTCTCGACCTCCAGTGCGAGGTCGACCTGCGCGCACCGCACTCCCACGTACCGGGCGACTCTGCTGGCGCTGCCGTCGGCGCCGATGACGACGCGGGCGCGCAGGGCCTCGCCGCGGTTGGTGCGCACGGTGACGGTGTCGCCCTCCTGCTCCAGGGCGGTCAGCGCGGTGCTGTCGCGGACGGTGGCGCCCGCGACGGCGGCGGCGTCGGCCAGTGCCGCGTCGAGTTCGCTGCGGTAGACCAGGGTGCAGGTCGGGGTCCGGGAGGCGAGGGTGCGTTCCCTGCGGCCGTTGAGAGCGAAGGTGAACTCCCCGGCCGTGTCGTAGACCTTCAGGGGCAGGCCGGGCGGCAGGGCGGCCAGCGACGCTCCAATGAGGCCGCCGCCGCAGGTCTTGTACCGGGGGATGGCGGCGCGCTCCAGCAGCAGCGTCTCGCAGCCGTGTTCGGCGGCGATCCGGGCGGCGGTGGTGCCGGCCGGACCGGCACCCACGACGATCACGTCCCAGGTACCGGGCGTGCGGATGGGAGCGGAAGGAGGTGGCATGAGGTGGTCACCTAGAGGTCGGGGAGGGCGGGTGGTGTCCGTCAGCTGACGGCGGGTGAGGTGGCCGCGGTGTCCGGCTCGGCGGGCGCGCCGTCCTGTTCCCGCGTGGCCTGCCCGGGGTCCAGCCGGGCCAGGAGGTAGCGGGTGAGCGCGGCGGCGGTCGGGTGGGTCCACATCACCGTGGTGGGGATGTCCAGGGCCAGTTCGCGCTGGAGGCGGTTGCGCAGGGCGATGGCCATGAGGGAGTCCAGGCCGAGCGTGACCAGGGACGTGTTGGCGTCGAACCGGTCGGTGCCCAGCCGCAGGACGGCGGCGATGTGCCCGACGACCTCGGATTGCAGCAGTTGCTGACGCAGTTGGGGGCTGTCGGCCTCCCGCAGGGACTCCAGCAGGGCGCTGCGGGTGCCGGTGGGGTGCGCGCCCGTGGCCGAGGCGGTCAGCTCGGCGAAGAAGGCGGTGCGGGCGGTGGCGGGGTAGGACTCCAGCCACCGGGACAGGTCGGCGGGCGTGTAGGCGGTGCGGTCGCGGTCGTGGGAGAGGAGGCGTTCCAGGGCGGCGATGCCCTCCGCGGGATCGATCATGGTGTAGCCGCGTTCCGCCATGCCGACGCCGCGGCCGACCTCCGCCCACGGCCCCCAGTTGATGCCGGTGGCCGGCAGGCCCTGGGCGCGGCGCCAGGAAGTGAACTCGTCCAGCCAGGCGTTGGCGGCCGCGTAGGCGCCCTGTCCGGGGTTGCCCAGCAGGGACGCGGCGGAGGAGAAGGTGACCCACCAGTCCAGGTCCTGGCCGTCGACGGCCCGGTGCAGCAGCCAGGCGCCCGTCACCTTGGGCCGCCAGACCTTCTCCAGGAGGGCGGCGGAGAGATGGGCGACGGTGGCGTCCTCGACCACGGCCGCGGCGTGGACGACACCGCGCAGCGGGTGGCCCGTACCGAGCGCGGCACGCACGAGGGCGTCGGCGGCGCCCGGCTCGGCGAGGTCCGCGTTGACGATCTCGACGCGGGTGCCGAAGTCGGCGGTGAGGGCGTCGAGGGCGGCACGGGCGGCCGCGGTGGGGGCGCTGCGGGAGGTGAGCACGACGGCTCCGGCGCCCCGTTCGGCCAGCCACCGGGCGACCAGCAGCCCCAGCCCGCCGAGCCCGCCGGTGACCAGGTAACTCGCGTCGGGCCGGACGACGGCGGCGTCCTCGGGCCGTACGGGCAGGGTGTCGGTGCCCTGGGTGGGCCAGGTGAGGACGAGTTTGCCCGTGTGCCGGGCGGAGGCCATGGTGTGGAAGGCCGATGCCGCCTCGGTGACGGGGTGCTCGGTGACGGGCAGCGGGGGCAGGGTGCCGTCCGCGAGCATGCCGGTGAGTTCGCGGTAGCCCTCGGCGAGCAGTTCCGGGTCCTGCCGCATCATCATCAGCACGTCGACGCCGGCGAAGGTGACGTTGCGGCGGAAGGGCAGCAGCCCCAGCCGGGTGTTGGCGTAGATGTCCCGCTTGCCGAGTTCGATGAACCGGCCCCGGTGGGCCAGCAGGCCGAGCCCGGCGGACTGCGCCGGACCGGGGAGCGAGTTGAGGACGACGTCGACGCCGCGGCCCCCGGTGAGGTCGCGCACGCACCTGGTCGGCGAAGTCCAGGGTGCGCGAGTCCATGACGTGGCGGACGCCCAGGCCGCGCAGGTACGCCCGCTTGGCCTCGCTGCCCGCGGTGGCCCAGACCTCCGCGCCGCACGCCCGGGCGAGGTACAGGGCGGCCAGACCGGTGCCGCCGCTCGCCGAGTGGATGAGCACCTTCTCCCCCGGCCGGAGCCGGGCCAGGTGCCGCAGGGCGTACCAGGCGGTCAGGTAGGCGCACGGCAGGGCGGCGGCGTCCTGCGTACGCATCCCGTCCGGCACCGGCAGCAGGCAGTCGGCGCGGACGGTCACGAAGGAGGACATGACGGCGGTCTGCCCCTCTTCCACGAACATCGCCGCCACGCGGTCCCCCGCCCGCACGTCCCGGACGCCCTCCCCGACGGTGGTGACGACGCCCGCGCCGTCGAACGCGCCGGCGCCCGGCTGCTCGTCACCGGTGCTGAAGCGCTGGTAGACGCCCATGGCCTGGAGCACGTTGATGAAGTTGACGCTGGTGGCGTCGAGGCGGACCTCGACCTCGCCCGGCCCCGGCCGACGGCGGGACTGGGCGACCAGCTCGAAGGAGTCCAGGTCGCCGGCGTGCGCGAGGTGCAGGGCGACCCGGTCGCGCCCGCGGTCGACGGTGACCCGGCGGCGCTCCTGCTGGTCCAGTGGTGTGTTGCGCAGCCGCGCCAGGTGCCGCGTCCCGTGCCGGTAGGCGACTTCGTCCTCCTCGTCGGGGCAGGACAGCAGCTCGGCGGCCACGTCCTCGACCGGCGTGGGCCGGTCGGTGTCCAGGACGCCGGGGCGCAGTTCGGGGTGCTCGTAGCTCAGCACCCGCATGAGCCCCCGCAGTCCGGCCTGCGCGAGGTCCGGCCCGTCCCCGGGCGTGACCTGCTGGGCGGTGCCGGTGACGGTCCACAGGCGCGGCCCCGCCGCGCCGTCCGCGGCCGCCGCCAGGGCGCGGGCCACCTCCACCAGGCGGGCGACGTGCTGCCGCGCCTGCCGGTCGGGGGACGCGCTGTCGCGTGCCGTGCCGGACGCCGGCAGGTACACCACGGCCTGCGGCGCCGGGCCGCCGTCCTCGGACGGTGTCAGCGGTACGCCGGTCCCCTCCGGGGAGAGTACGCGGATGTCCACCGTGGCGCCCCGCTGCTCCAGGGCCTCGCCCAGTGCGGCCGCGTACGCCTCCCTTCCGGGTTCCGCCAGGAGGGTCCACGGCCCGCTCGCCGTTTGCGTCGCGGGGCGTTCGCAGGGTTCCCAGGCCGCGTGGAGCAGACGGCGGTCGAAGCGCTCCTCCGCGGTTTCGGCGGGGACGTGGCGGAACTCCACCCCGGTGGCGTCCGCGGCCACGGCACCGTCGTCGGTCCACAGCCGGAAGTCCGCCGTCCAGCGGTCGTCGTCCACCGACTGGAGGGTGACCAGGCAGTACCCGCTGAGCGGGACCGTGCCGTACAGCCGCAGCGACTCGATGCGCCGCGGCAGGATCCCCCCGGCGGGCACGGCGTCGGTGCGCAGCACGGCGCCCGCGACGGCCTGGAGGCAGATGTCCAGCGCGACCGGATGACAGTGGAGCGCCGGCGCCCCGGCCCGGCCCTCGTCGGGTACGCGCACCCGTGCCAGGAGGCGGCTGCCGGCCGGGGGCACGGGCTGCTGCGGTGCGCTGTCGGTGTACAGGGCCTGGAGGCCGAGGAACGGCGGGCCGTGGTGCACGCCGCGCTCCTCGCGCATCTGCCGGTAGACGTCCGAGGCGTCCACGGCGTGCGGGAACCGGGCCAGCAGCCGCTGCGGGTCGCAGCCCTCGGGGAGGGGCTCTTCCGCCGGCGTGCGGTGCAGGCACGCCTGTGCGTGCGAAACGGACGTGCCGTCGGCCGCCGCGCTGACCACCCGCCAGCGGGCGGCGTCCGGGCCGGCCGCCTCGGCGGTGGCGGTGACGGACGTGCCGTCGGCCGCCGGCAGCAGCAGCCGGTGCAGGTCGATGCCGGTGAGGCGCACCCGCTCCGGCCCCGTGGCGTAGAGGTCGGTGGCCGCGGCGACGGCCATCTCGCACAGGGCGGCGCCGGGCACCACGACCACGTCGTCGACGCGGTGCCCGGCCAGCCAGGGCAGCGTCTCGGGGGTGATGCTGGTCTGCCACAGATGCCGTCCTTCACCGTCGGGATCGGCGGTGTGCGGTCCGGTGAGCGGGTGCTGGGCGGGGGACGCGTGGGCCCCGGCCGACTCCCGCAGGGGGGAGGGGTCGACGACGTACCGGGTGCGCTCCCAGGTGGTCGGCGGGACGTCGGCCAGCGAGCCGTCGTGGTAGCGGTCGGCCCAGTCCAGCGGGTGGCCGGCGCAGTGCAGGGCCGCCACGTGGGTGTGGAACGCCAGCGTGTCGTCGGTGTCGCGCAGCAGGGTGGGCACGACCGCGGTGTCGGTGTGGCCGTGCGCGGCGAGCGTGGCCTGCACCGGATGGGCCAGCACCGGGTGGGGGCCGATCTCCACGAACAGCCGGTGCCCGTCCTCGGCCGCGGCCCGTACCGCGTCGGCGAAGCGCACCACGCGGCGGAGGTTGTCCGACCAGTAGGCGGCGTCGAAGAGGGTGTGCTCGCGCGGGTCGTCGGTGACGGTGCTGTAGAAGGCCGTCGCCGGTGATCCGCCGGTGACGTCGGCGAGCGCGTCGGCGAGGTCGGACAGGATGGGGTCCATGTGGGCGGTGTGCGAAGCGACGTCCACCTCGATCACGCGGATGCCCACACCGCCCGCGTCCCACTCCCGGGCGAGACGGCGGACGCGGTCGGCGTCGCCGCCGATGACGGTGTTCTCCGGGGACGCGACGACCGCGACGGTCACCCCCCGCACGTCCTGTTCCGCCAGCAGCCGTTCGACCTCGGCACGTCCCAGGGCGACCGAGGCCATCAGGCCCTGCCCGGCGGTCCGCAGGATCAGACGCGACCGCCGGCAGATGACCCGTGCGCCGTCCCGCACGCTCAGCGCGCCCGATGCCACCGCGGCGGCCACCTCCCCCATGGAGTGGCCGATCACGGCCGCCGGCTCGACGCCGTGGGAGCGCCACATCGCGGCCAGACCCAACTGGATGGCGAAGATCACCGGCTGGACCCGGTCGAACCCGGTCACCACCTCGGGCCGGCCCAGGGTCTCCCGCAGGGAGAAGCCGGACTCCTCGGCGACCAGGGGTTCGAGTTCGTCGATGACGCGTGTGAACTCCTCGTCGCGGTCGAGCAGTTGCCGGCACATTCCCGCCCATTGCGAGCCGTGTCCCGAGAAGACCCACACCACGCCCTGCCCGGCGTCCGGCACCGCCCTGCCGGTCGCAGCTCCGGCGCCCGGCACGGTCCCGTCGGCCAGCTGTTCGAGCCGTGTCACCAGCTCCGGGCGGTCCAGGGCGACGACAGCGGCACGTTCCCGGGCGGGCGAGCGCCGCACGGCCAGCGTGTGCGCCACATCGGCCAGCGGGACCTGCGACCCTTCTCCCCGCAGCCAGCGGGCCAGTCGGGCGGCCGAGGACCGCAGCGCCACGGGCGTGCCGGCCGACAGCGGGAACACACGCGGCACTTCGTCGCCCCCGGCCGTGGGCAGGCCGCCCTGCGGCAGCGGACGGGCGGCACGCCGGGCGGGCGGAAGGGCGGGAGGCTGTTCGAGGACGACATGGGCGTTGGTGCCGCTGATGCCGAAGGAGGACACCGCGGCCAGCCGGGTGCCGCCCCGCACCGGCCACTCGGTGGTGTCGGTGGGCACGAAGAGCCGGGTGCCACTGGGGTCGATCTGCGGATTCCAGTCGTTGAAGTGCAGGCTGGCCGGCACCAGGCCGTGCCGCAGGGAGGCGATGGCCTTCAGCAGACCCGCCACACCCGACACCGGTTCGGTGTGGCCGATGTTGGTCTTCACCGAACCCAGCGCGCACCGGTCCCGGCCCTTGCCGTAGACCGCGGCCAGGGCGGCGAACTCGATGGGGTCGCCCACCGCCGTGCCCGGGCCGTGCGCCTCCACCATGCCGACGTCACCCGCCTCGACGCCGGCCCGCTCCAGCGCCAGGCGGTAGAGGTCGATCTGCGCGGGCTCCGAGGGCGCGCTCAGCCGCGTGCCCCGGCCGTTCTGGTTGACCGCCGTGCCGCGCAGTACCGCCAGCACCCGGTCCCCGTCCCGCATCGCGTCCGTCAGACGCTTGAGCACGACCACGCCGCAGCCCTCCCCGCGGACATATCCGTCGGCGGCGGCGTCGAAGGCGTGGCAGCGGCCGGTGGGGGAGAAAACGCCCCACAACGCGGGGGCGATGACCCCCTCGGGTCCCAGAGTCAGCATGGCCGCCCCGGCCAGGGCGACGTCCGTCTCCCCGGTCCGCAGGCTCTGGCAGGCGGTGTGCACGGCGACCAGTCCGGAGGCGCAAGCGCTCTCCATGACGACCTGAGGACCCTTCAGGTCGAGCATGAACCCCACCCGGCCGGGGCCGATGCTGTCGAAGCCGGTGTACATCGCGTAGGCGTTGACGTCTTCCAACGGCCGCTGCACGCGCAGCATGTAGTCCTTCTGGTAGATCCCGAAGAACATGCCCGTCGGTGTGCCCGACAGCCGTTGGGCCGGGATTCCGGCGTGCTCGACGGCCTCCCAGACCACCTCGGACAGCAACCGGTGCTCCGGGTCCACCCACGGCGCTTCCTGGGCGTTGATCCCGAAGAACTCCGGCTCGTAGGCGTAGACGTCGTCATCGAGGAAGCAGCCGTAGCGCAGCCGGGCCGCCACCCGGTCGGGCAGCCCGGCCAGCTCCGCCTGCTCCCACCGATCGGCGGGCACCTCCCGCACGGTGTCGCGGCGGGCCATCAGCAACCGCCACAACGAGGTGAGGGACCTGACCTCACCGGGAAAGCGGCAGGCGGCTCCTACGATCGCGACCGGTTCGTCCTGCCCCGCCCCGAGCCCCTCGATGCCGGGTTCTGCGTGCATGCGCTGTCCGTCCTTCACCACGAGCAAGCCGGGAGGCGGCAGGCCGCCGGCCCGCCCTCCGTCGTGCCTTCTGTTCGATCTTGAGAGGTACCGGACTATTTCGGCATATGCATGTGTAAATCCTGTGGAGGCAAGACGTGCGGACGGTCGCGTGTCGAGGACCTCGCATGCACCCGCGCACCGGAATCAGTCACTTGGGCGGGTTCTTAGCGGATCATCACCGTCCGGGCTCGCCCGGCCGCGCGACGCACACGAGGGTTGCGACCGCGACGACCAGGATGTCCTGATGCGTGACTTTTGCCCACTCGGGGGTGTTGTCTGGAAGCGACGGCCGTCATGCGCCCGCATGTTCATCCCGCGTCAGGGCCGCCGCCGTCCGCGGGTGGACTCTCCCGAGTGACATGAAGGTGGGGACGTGCAGCACCACGAGCACCACGCGGCACTCCCGGGCGATCTGCCCGCCGTGGCCGCTTACGGCCTGCAGGTGCAACGCGCGGGCCACACGCTGCTGGACCGCATCACCTTCACGGTGCCCCGCGGCGTGATCGTCGGGTTGCTGGGGCCCAGCGGCTGCGGCAAGACGACGCTGCTGCGCTCCATCGTGGGCGTCCAGAAGCCCACCGGCGGCCATATCCAGGTCCTCGGATACCCGGCCGGGGCGGCGCAGCTCGCCTCCCGCGTCGGTTACGTCACCCAGGCACCGTCCGTCTACGCCGATCTGACGGTGCTGGAGAACCTGCGCTACTTCTCCGCCGCCCTCGGCATGCGCGGCTGGCTGCGCGAGGACGCCGTCGTGCGCGTGATCAAGGAGGTCGACCTGTCCTCCTACGCCGACAAGATGGTCGCCAGCCTGTCCGGCGGCCAGTACTCACGGGTGTCCCTCGCCGTGGCGCTGCTGAACAAGCCGGAGCTCCTGGTGATGGACGAACCGACGGTGGGCCTGGACCCGATGGTGCGCCGCGAGCTGTGGGCGGCCTTCCAGCGCCTGGCCGGCGAAGGCACGACACTCCTGATCTCCAGTCACGTCATGGACGAGGCCGACCGCTGCGACCGGCTGCTGCTGATGCGCTCGGGCCGCCTCCTGGCGAGCACGGGCCGGATGGAGCTGCTCCAGCACACGGGCTGCGCGGATGCCGAAGGCGCCTTCATGCACCTGGTCACCGCGGCCGCCCGGGCCGAGGAACACGCCCGCCGCCGCGCCGCGCAGTCCTCCCCGGACACGATCCCCGGGTTGTTCGGGCAGGGGGCCGGCGCCCCGCTGGAAGCGGACTTCTTCGTGGACGGCCGCCAGTGAGTGCCACCGCGCGACTGACCGAGCGGTTGCCGTTCTCGCCGACCATCACCCTCGCCACCGCGGTGCGCGTGCTCCAGCAGATCGCCCGCGACCGCGGGAGCACCGCCCTGCTGCTCGGCATCCCCTGCATGCTCATGCTGCTGCTCAAGCTGATGTTCGACGACGCGGAAGCCACCTTCGAGCGGGTCGGCCCCCGGGTCTTCGGCATCTTCCCGGTCATCGTCATGTACCTGGTCGCGTCCGTTTCCACGCTGAGGGAGCGCACCTCGGGCACCGCGGAGCGCCTGCTGACGATGCCGGTGCGACGCCTGGACCTCATCCTCGGCTACAGCCTCGCGTTCGCCCTGCTGGCTCTGCTGCAGGCCGTTCTGTCGACGCTGCTGTCCATCGGGCCGCTGGGCCTGGACATCGAGGGCCCACCGTATCTGCTCATGATCATCGCCATGCTGGGCGCCCTGCTGGGCCTGGCCCTGGGGCTGCTCGTCAGCGCCTTCGCCCGCAACGAATTCCAGGCCGTGCAGTTCCTCCCCGCCGGAGTCCTGCCCCAGTTCCTGGTGTGCGGGCTTTTCGTCCCGCGCGAGGACATGCAGGGGGCGCTGGCGGCCGCCGCCAAGCTGATGCCGATGACCTACGCGGTGCAGGCGGCCGGTGAAGCCGCCGACCACTCCGGTGTCACCGGAATCTTCATTCGGGACGCTTTCCTCATTCTGCTCTGCGTCGTGCTGGTCCTGATTGCCGCCGCCACCACCCTCAAGCGTTGAACTCGGCAGACCTTCCGCAGCCGGTAAGTGAGGGGGCCGTCGCGACGACGGCCCCCTCACTTACCGGCAGGGCATTCTCAGTGCGGCAAGTTCCAGGCGAAACCGCCGGACACGCTGCCGAAGCGGGGAACCTCGAACGGCCCGAAGTGCACCGGCGGCCCACCATGGTGATGCCTTTCGCCCCACTCGTGACCGTCGTTGGACGGTTCCGCGGAAGCAGCGGTGGCCAGGGCACCGCCGCTCAGGCCCAACATGAGAGCGGTCAGTGCCACAACGGCGGCACGGCGGATCAAGGACGCCATGGAAAAGCCTCCAAACAGAGGAAAGGACGGGAAACTCCGTCAGCCTCTCATTCCCGGAGTATGGGGTGGGCCATACACTCCGGAATTCCCCCGAACGCCCCGCTTCCCGAACGGCCGGGAAAGATCCGGCAGCTATATGCGCATTCTTTGATCATCACACTCTTCGCCGCCAACCGATTCCGTCAGGACTTTTCCCCCGCCTGGGCCGGCAGAAAGGAAAAGGAGAAATACGTGAAGCTGCGCATCGCAACGGTGACAGCGATCGCCCTCGCCGTCCTCCCCACCGTGGCCGTCGGCTCCCCGTCGACGCCTGCCGATCCCCCCGTACCGAGCCCGCCCCCCTACTACCAGGCGCCGCCCTGGCCACTGCCCCCGGCCCCCGGCGCCAAGCCCGTCCGCCCCGCGCCACCGCGGATCCACAGGCCGCGCACCGGCCGGCCCCACGCGGCCCACGGCAGCCGGACCGTGCGCGTGGCCTCCGCCCGTGTCCACACCCTCAAGGCCGTCAACGACCGCCGCCGCGCAGCCGGCTGCCCGCCCGTACGCCTGCGGCGCGCGCTCAACCGGGCCGCCCAGCGCCACAGCGTCAGCATGGCCCGGCAGCACCGCCTCAGCCACAGCGAACCGGGCGGCAGCAGCCCGGCCCGCCGCATGCGTGCCGCCGGCTACCACCCCCGGTACGCCGCGGAGAACCTCAGCTCCGGGCACACCACCGCCCGGGAGGCCGTCGACGCCTGGATGCACAGCCCACGGCATCGCGACGTCATCCTCACCTGCCGCTACGCCCACGCCGGCGTGGGCGTAGCGGCAGGTGAGGGCGGCCCTTGGTGGACGCTCCTGCTGGGCAACGGCCACTGACCGCTCCCGCGCAGGTCGATGCCGGGCCCGCCGGTCACGTCCCCACGGCACCAGGCCCTCCCCGTGCCGGTGCCATGGGTCGTGACTCCCCTCCGATCGGCGGCGCCCGTACGACCGGGCAGCGGTCCCCTAGGCCGCCTGCACCTCCATCCTGGCCCCGAACTCCCGCACCACGGACTCCTCCCGGTACGGCGCCAGGCGCTGCTGGAAGTCCTCCAGGTACTCCGCGCCCCGGTTCGAACGCAGTGAGCCGAGGAGCTCCAGGGCACGGGTACCCGTGGCGCAGGCCTCTTCCACCTCGCGCTGCTGGACGTGGGCGGTGGCCAGCAGCAACAGACCGATGGCCCGGCGGCGGACGCGGCCCTCGGGGTGACCGGCGACGGCCGCCTCGGCCTGACGGCGGGCCGGCTCGGCCTGGCCGAGGTCGCGGTGGCAGTGCGCCAGCTCGTCCGCGAGATAGGCCTGGTCGAAGTGGCGGATCCACGGCGGGTCGTCCCCCGAGTCCCCGTCGCCCTCGGCCTGTTCGAGGCAGGTCACCGCCCGGGTCGCGACGGACTGGAAGGCCCGCGCGTCACCGAGCAGCGCGTGGCCGCGCGCCTCGGCCGCGCAGAACATCGCCTCGGCCCGCGGGGTGACCTGCCCCCGCGCCCCCTCCTGTGCGGCCTTCGCGAGCTGGGCGATCTCTCTGGGGTTGCCCAGCGACGCGGCGAGGTGACTCATGCTCGCGGCCAGGACGTAGCCGCCGTAGCCGCGGTCCCCGGCGGCCTGGGCCAGCCGCAGGGCCTGGATGTAATAGCGCTGGGCGAGGCCCGGCTGGCCGGTGTCGACCGCCATGTATCCGGCCAGCTCTGTCAACCTGGCGACCGCCGCGAACAGTTCACGGCCGACCACCTCGCGATACGAACCGGCCAGCAGCCCCGAGACGACGCTGTTGAGGTAGTGGACCACCACCGGCCGGACGTGCCCGCTGCCGTACCGGTGGTCGAGCTCCACCAGGGCATCGGTCGTGGCCCGTACGGCCTCGACGTCGGAGACCCCGACCCGGGCGCCCGCACTGCGCGCGACCTGCGCGTCCGCACTGGTGATCAGCCAGTCCCGGCTGGGCTCGACGAGCGCGGAGGACGCCACGGACGTGCCGCTGAGGAAGTCCCGGCGGCCCACGTCACTGCGCCACAGCTCACAGACCTGCTCGATGGCACCGAGCACGGTCGGGGAGAACTGGAGCCCGACGCCGGAGGCCAGGTTCTTGCCGTTGGCCATGCCGATCTCGTCGATCGTCACCGTGCGGCCCAGCTTGCGGCCGAGCGCCTCGGCGATGATCGCCGGGGCGCGGCCCCGCGGCTGCTGGCCGCGCAGCCAACGGGCTACGGACGTTTTGTCGTACCGAAGGTCGAGACCGTGCTCGGCGCCGCACATATTGACCCGGCGTGCCAGACCGGCGTTGGAACAGCCTGCTTCCTGAATGAGCGCCTGCAGCCGTTCGTTCGGCTGCCGCGCCACGAGTGGCCGTGCGGCCATGCTGTACCCCCTGAAACTGCTATGCCTTCGCGACGGCTGCCGCGAAGCGCGGAGAAGCTGAGCCAACTGTGAACGCGTTCTCCTGTGATCTTTGCCCCCTGGTGTCCGGAGAATGCGGGACTTGCCGGTAATGACCGGCAATTGCGGTCATGACGCGGTGACGTCTGCGGTACGTGAAGCGATGACGACCGTGTCCGCGACCGCCAGGCAGGTGGCTACCCCTTCGCGGCGGCGAACCCGCGCCTGCGCCCCCGTACATGCTCCCGTGCGCCCCATATGCATGGGCGGAGTCCGGCGAGGAGGCTGTGCCCGAGCCGTAACCCCTGGTGACAAGGGGAGTTGTGATGAACGTGGAAAAGACCATCGGAGTAGGAGCCCCGCTTATCCCCCAACAACGCGGCGAGCAGGTCCTCGACGCCGCGGTTCGGTACGCGGAAGAGCGGCACTGGGACGTATTCGCCGGGACCTGGCTGGAAGTCGACGCGGGCAGGGAACGCTGCTCGTGCGGCGACCTCGACTGCCCGTCGCCCGGCGCGCATCCGGCCCGTCCCGACTGGGCCACCCAGGCCACCGGCAGCGCGGTCGCCGCGCGCCGGATGTGGGCGAAACAGCCCAACTCCTCGGTTCTGCTCCCGACCGGCCGCACCTTCGACGCGCTCGACGTCCCCGAGAGCGCCGGCTGCCTGGCGCTCGCCCGCATGGAGCGGATGGAGATCCAGCTCGGGCCGATCACCTCCACCCCGCACCGCAGGATGCTGTTCTTCGTCCTGCCCGGCGGCGCCCTGAAGGTCGCCGACCTGGCCCGGAAGCTGGGCTGGCCGCCCTCCTCCCTCGACCTGGTCGCGCGCGGCGAGGGCGACTACGTGGTCGCGCCGCCGACCCGGATGGGCGCGCGCGGCGCGGTCCAGTGGGCCCGCCAGCCCACCGCCGCCAACCGCTGGCTCCCCGACGCGGAGGAGCTGGTCAGCGCGCTCGCCTACGCGTGCGGACGCGAGACCGCGGACGCCCGCGGGCGCTGACCGGACCGCTGACCGGTTCGCTGCGCGCGGGCGTAGCGACTGCGAACGGCTGGCCTTGCCGTGACCGGCACGTCAGGCGAACGCCCTTGCGGACCGCGTCCGCCGCCAGCCGGGCCGGCTCAGCCACGTCAAGCCCGCTGGGGGGGCACCTCCCAGCGGTAGCTGGGGGAGTTTGAGGACGCGCCCGCAGGCGCCTGCCCGCCGCGGGGGCCGGAAGCCTGGCCGGCCGAAGATCCGCCGGCCAGGCGAGAGGCGCCTGCCGCCGCAGGGGGAAGGGGCCGTCCCGGGTGTGTACCCCCGTCTCACACCCGGGACGGCGGGACGGCACCGGGCGGCGGCACGGCCCCGGTGGCGCCGTCGTCGGAAGCCCAGGCCACGTATCCGTCGGGCCGCACCAGCAGGCTCTGCTGCCGCGCGTCGGCGCGCGTGACGGTGATGACGTCCCTCTCGCGCTCCGCCACCGGATCCCCGGGAGCCGCACCGCGCGGCAGGACCTGGACGTAACGGCCCGCGCGCAGCGCCTCGTAGAGACGCGTGGGGCCGTCGGGGACCTCGACCAGGGGCAGGTCGGGGGCGCGGCTCCCGGTGAGGGAGTGGGCGCCGGGCGGCGCGGGGTAGCGGATGCCGAGGCCGGAGACGAGCAGCGCGGGACGGCGGGTCATCCGCGGCACGTACCGGAGGACGGCGGCCGCGCCCCGCCGCAGCCCCCGCACGACGGTCGAATCGGCCACCGCCACCCGCAGGAGGGCTCCGCTGAGGCGCACGACGAGGGCGCCCACCGGGTGCCGCTCGTCGTGGTAGGTGTCGAGGAGGGCGTCGTCGGCGCGCCCGGCCAGCACGGCGGCGAGCTTCCAGCCGAGGTTGGCGGCGTCCTGCAGGCCCGCGTTCATCCCCATGCCGCCGGCGGGCGAGTGGACGTGCGCGGCGTCGCCCGCGAGGAAGACCCGGCCGTCGCGGTAGCGCGGCGCCTGGCGTTCGTCGCTGTGGAAGCGCGAGGTCCAGCGGGCGTCGTGGGCCCCGAAGTCCGTACCGAACGCGGCCCGGGTGATGGCCCGCAGGTCCTCCAGCTCGACGGGCGCGTCGGCGGGCACGTCGCTGTGGCGCTCCCAGGCGATGATGCGGTACCAGCCGTCACCGAAGGGGAGGATGAGGCAGATGCCCTCGGCGACGTTGCCGAAGACGGGCATCTCGCGGGGAGGGGCGGCGAGGCGCACGTCGCCGAGCATGATGGACCGCAGGACGGACTTGCCGGGGAAGGGGATGCCGAGCGCCTGTCGCACGGTGCTGCGCACCCCGTCCGCTCCGACGACATAGCGGGCGCGGAGGGTCGCCGTCCCGCCGCTGCCGGAGGCGTCGCCGGAGGGCTCGTCGGTGGTGTCCGTCCGGACGTCCACGTCGACACCGTCCGCGTCCTGCCGCAGGCCGAGGACCTCGGTGCCGCGCCGGATCTCGGCACCGAGCTTGACGGCCCGCTCCTCCAGGACCCGCTCGGTCTCGTACTGCGGGGTGATGAGGACACCGGGGAAGCGGCTCGGCAGTCCGGACAGGTCGAGCCTGGCCTTGCCGAAGAGCCGCGCGGAGGAGACGAGCACACCGGTGGCGAGCAGCTGCTCGGCGACCGAGCGCATGTCCAGCATCTCCAGGGTCCGCGCGTGGACGGCGAAGGCCCGGGTGAGGTTCGACTCCCGCGCCCGGCGCTCCAGCAGCACGACCCGCACCCCGGCGGCGGCGAGATCGCCGGCCAGCAGAAGTCCAGTGGGTCCGGCGCCGATGACGAGGACGTCGGCGGTGGGATCGGTACGAGAAGTCATGGCAACTCCAGGTGTCTCGGTCCTTCCAGTGCACACCCGGTCCGGGGTTATGTCAACGGTCGTTGAATTAATTCGGGCCATGCCGATCCGCCGCGGGACGGCGGGGGCGGTGACCGGGAGGAGGCGCCGGCCGCCTGCGGTCAGACCGGCAGGACCGAGGCGAGGAACGGCTCGACCACGCGGCGCCAGCCGTCGGGCTGGTCGTAGTGGACGAGGTGACCCGCGTCCGGCACCTCGGCATAGACGCCGCGCGGCAGGACGCGGACCATCTCCTGGGCCTCGGCGCGGCCCAGCTCGCCGTCGAGACCGCGCACGACGAGGGCCGGGCACTCGACGAGGGCCAGCTCCTCCCAGTGCGCGTCATGGACGTAGGTCTCCCGGGCCAGCAGCATCTGGCGGCGGGAGAACAGCGGACGCCAGCCGTCCGCGCGCTCGGCCGCCACCTCGGCGTAGAAGTCGCCGCGGGCCGGGTTGGGCCGCTCCAGCGTGGGGTCGTCCTCGCCGAACCACTTCCGTACGTCCGCGAGCGTGGCGAACGGCACCGGCCAGGACCTGAACCACTCCCCCCACTCCCGCTGCGTCGCCGCGCCGAGCGCGGAGGCCCGCATGTCGCAGACGACCAGGGCGCGGACGAGGTCGGGGCGGCGGGCGGCCAGCTGCCAGGCCGTCAGGGCGCCCATGGCGTGCCCGACGAGGGTGACGGGACCCAGCCCCAGCTCCTCGACGGCCGCCTCCGCGTCGGCCACATAGGCCTCGCGGGTGTACGGGCCGTCGGCGGGCTTCTCGCTGCGCCCGTGCCCCCGCTGGTCGAGGGCGACCGCGCGGTGGCGCGTGGAGAGCCAGCGGGCGGTCGCCGCCCAGTGGGAGGCGCGGCCCATCAGCCCGTGGAGCAGCAGAACGCCGCTCGGGCCGCCGCCGGCGAACGGACCGCCGGCCTTCGGGGGGTCGGCGAACTCCCAGGCCGCCAGCCGCACTCCGCCGCTTCCGCTCACGTCGATACGCCGCACCATGAGTTCTGGCACCCCCACTTCTCCCCCGAGCAGCCCTACTTTATAGAACTTGCATTCGAACGAACCGCTTTCGCGCGCAACACCCCTCGTTCGAGTGACCATGCAGCAGGATTGGCCGCCCGCCCCCAGGGGAGACATCGATCTGGGCGCGGACCGCTCGGGGAAGAAGGTCCGCGAGGCGCACCCTGGGAGCTCGGGGCTCCGGGTCGCCGCGGGGGAGCACGGGGAGGTGGGGCCCCGGCGGTCCGAAAGGCCGCCGGGGCCCTTGTCATGGCCGTCGCGCCGGCTGACACCACGACAGGCGCCACGACGGGCACCGGGGTGCCACGTGGTGGCCGTGCGGCCCGCTGGCCCCATCGAGCCCCTCCCCAGGTCGGTGGCGCGTGGGCATATGCGTCAGCGCCAGCGTGGCACGCCGAGGGGCCGGGCGTATCGATTCCGCTAACTCCGGCCGGAACGGTGGGAGTTGCCACGGCCTGTCTTGCCGCCACTCGCCCGGCCGACGGGTTCTTCGCCTACCGGCCCGTCATGCCGCCTGCGGCGGCGAGCGCCCTGCGGGCGCGTCCTCAAGCGCCGGACGGGCTTGATATGGCTGGGCTCAGCCATATCAAGCCCGTCCGGGCACATGAGGTCACTGATCCGCCGGAAGGGCTACCTCTTCGCGACGAAGACGTGCGCCGCGATGTCCGCCTCGAGCTCCGCGGCCTCGCCGCCGCTGCCGACCAGGACTCCGCCGGCCGACTCGGTCACGCTGACCACCGCGCCCGGCTGGACGCCCGCGCGCCGCAGGGTGTACATCAGCTGGGCGTCCGTCTGGATCGGCTCGCCGATGCGCCGGACGACGACCGTCTTGCCCTCGGTGCCCGGCTCCAGGTCCATCAGGCTGACCATGCCGGCGTTGAGGAACGGATCGGCCTCGGACTTCTCGCCCAGCTCCTCCAGGCCCGGGATGGGGTTGCCGTAGGGCGACTCGGTGGGGTGGCGCAGCAGCTCCAGCACGCGGCGCTCCACCGCCTCGCTCATCACGTGCTCCCAGCGGCAGGCCTCGGCGTGCACCTGCTCCCACTCCAGGCCGATCACGTCGACCAGCAGGCACTCGGCCAGCCGGTGCTTGCGCATGACGCGGGTCGCCAGCCGGCGGCCCTCCTCGGTCAGCTCCAGGTGGCGGTCGCCGGCGACCGAGACCAGGCCGTCCCGCTCCATGCGGGCCACGGTCTGGCTCACCGTCGGGCCGCTCTGGTCGAGCCGCTCGGCGATGCGGGCGCGCATGGGGACCACGCCTTCCTCTTCCAGCTCGAGGATGGTGCGGAGATACATCTCCGTGGTGTCGATCAGTCCGGACATGTGTGCCCCTCGATATGTCGTGCGCTGGCCCTGGACTCAATTCTGACGCATACCACCGACAACGGTGCCGCGTGCGGCGTCGGCGCGGACGCCGTATTGACAGGGCGCTGGTCAAGACCGCAACGTGATCCGCGCCACGAGCGTACGCACCGACCGTGCGCACTCCCCCCGCACCACCGGATTCCGAGCTAAGGAGCCCCGCAGCGATGAGCGAGAACAAGCTGGCCGGGCAGTTCTTCGACGCCGCGATCGGGCTGCTCCAGCGGGCTCGCGACGAGGAGGCCGACCACATCACCGCCGCCGGGGCCATGCTCGCCGACACGGTGGTGGACGGCGGCCGGCTCTTCGTCTTCGGTGCCGGGCACTCCTCCCTCCCCGCCCAGGACGTCGTCTACCGGGCGGGCGGCCTCGCCCTGATGAACCTGCTCGCCGTCCCCGGCGCCGTCGGCATCGACGTCATGCCCGCCACCCTGGGCAGCGCGCTGGAGCGGGTGAACGGCCTGGCCGGCGCGGTCCTGGACTCCAGCCCGGTGCAGCCCGGTGACGTCCTGATCGTCATCTCGCTGTCCGGCCGTAACTCCCTGCCGGTGGAGATGGCCATGAACGCCCGGGCCCTCGGCCTGAAGGTCATCGGCGTCACGTCCCTCGCCTACGCCGAGCAGACCAGGTCACGGCACGTCTCGGGCACCTTCCTCAAGGACCACTGCGATCTGGTCATCGACAGCAAGATCCCGCCCGGGGACGCGGAGCTGACCGCCGACGGCATCGCCGCCCCCTTCGCCCCGGCGTCCACCGTCGTCACCAGCGCCCTGCTCCAGGCCGTCGTCGCGACGGCCGCCGGTGAGCTGGCCGCCCGGGGCATCGACCCGCCCATGCTCCGCTCCGGGAACGTGGACGGCGGCCACGAGTGGAACGGCCGGGTGATGGCCGAGTACGGGGACCGCATCTTCTTCCGTCACTAGGACAGGCCGCGGCCGTGAGGCGGGGACCGCGCCCCCGGCCCACCGGTCAGCCGACGGGCTTCCCGCACCAGCCGACCGTCCCGGCCTCCGCCTCCGCTTTCGCCGCCGCCTCGGCCGTCACCGCCAGATCGATCGACGCGGCCACCCGTGAGGCGACGTCCTCCGCGTAGGTCGCGTCCGCCCGGTCGAACGGGCGGCGGGAGGGCCCGCGCAGGAAGGTGACCGCCCCCAGCGTGCGGCCCCGGCTGCGCAGCACCGTGGCCAGGGCGTGCTCGGTGCCGTCCGGCCACTTGCGGGCCGGCGCCCAGTTGTCCGTACGGTCCGAGCCCGCCCGGACCGAACCGCAGCGCTCGACCGCCTGCAACGCCGGGTGGCCGTCCGCGTAGGGCACCGGCAGCCCGCTCAGCGCCGCCACCGGGCACGGTCCCGGCGCCCCGGCGGGCGTCGCGGCGGCCCGCAGCAGCCGGACGGGCCCCTCCGGGGCGGCCACCGGCGCCGGCAGCAGATCGATCACGGCGTGATCGGCGAAGCCCGCGAGGGCGAAGTCCATGTAGAGCGCCGCACCCTCCATCGGGTCCTCGCACTCCGCGACCGCCCGGCCCGCGCGGTGCAGCTGGTTGCCCCGGAACCGCAGCCGCGCGCTCTCCTGTTCGGCCAGCCGCGTCTTCGTCACGTCCAGGAACAGCCAGGCCACACCCAGCGGCACGGGCTCCTCCGCAAGAGGGGAGGCCAGCCGCAGGAAGCCGCTGCGCCAGCAGCGCCGCTCCGACGCCGCGCCGGTGGCGTCCCGCAGCGTCACCCACAGGTCGGTGGGCGCGGGCGGGGCACCGGCGGCCAGCACGTGCTGGAGGGCGCCCTCCAACTCCTCCACGCCCTGGTCCAGAAGATCGCCCAGCGGCCGGCCGAGGAGTGCCGTCCGGCCCGTGCGCAGCGCCCGCGCGGCGTGCGCGTTGGCGAGGGCCGGGCGCAGATCCGCGTCGACCAGCACCACACCCCAGGACGCGTCCCCGAACAGCCCTTCGCTCAGTGCGATCGACCGCTCCAGGTCGATCTGCGTGTGCACCTCGCTGAACGCGCAGTACGCGCCCGCCGGCCTGCCGTCCGGGCCGGGGACGGCCGAGGTCTGGATGCGGACGAGGACCCGGCCGCCGTCCTTGGTGAGCAGCGCGAACTCGTGCACCTGCCGTCCGGGCGTCTCCATCACGCCGAGCAGCCGCGCGGTGACCTCCTCGGCGTCGGCCGCGCGCACGGCCCAGCCGGCCAGCCCGTGCCGCCCGACGGCCTCCTCGGCCGACCAGCCCAGTATCCGCTCGGCCTCGCGGTTCCAGTGGGTCACCGTGCCGGCCGCGTCGAACGCGCACAGCGCGGCGTCCATACCGTCGAGGAGCGCCGCGAGGAGGCCGGAGTCGTCGCTGTCGGCGGCGGCCCCGTCCCCGGTGCGGGTTCCGCGACGGGCAGGGCCGGACGGGTGTGGAGCGGTCACGAGGTACCCCCTGCTGGACGCGTCTGCATGTCCTGCACGACGGGTCATTCAACTCGACCGTGCCCGGCACCACACCGTCTTCGGCGAAATCGGTGCCACGGGAAATTCGCTTGTCGTCCCGGGGACCGTTTTTTACGCTGGGGGTACACGAGAAGGGAGGTGGTTCGGGACATGATTTCAGTCCGGACGCGTGAGGTGACTGCGGGCTAGCGCCCGTCGTCGCGCACAGCGCAGCGCCGGCGTAGCCGGCCAATCCCAAGCAGTCACCCGATCCGTGGGCCGCCGAGTCGTCCGCTCGGCACCGCCGCGCCGCCAGGCGCGGCGGTAAAGGGCCCACGGATCGTCTGCGTTCTCCTGCCGCTACGGGCAGAGCCGCTCCACCCGCCAGCCCGGGCCCTGGGCGGCCCGCAGATACCGGAGCCGGTCGTGCAGCCGGTTCTCCCGGCCCTGCCAGAACTCCACGGCCTGCGGTGTCACCCGGAAACCGCCCCACCCCGTGGGCACCGGCACCGGCTCGCCCTCCGGGTAGCGGGCCGCCAGCCGCTCGTACACCTCGTCGATCTCGGCGCGCGAGGAGACCACCGTCGACTGCGCGCTGGCCAGGGCGCCGAGCTGCGAGCCGTGCGGGCGGGAGCGGAAGTAGGCGGCCGTCTCCTCCGGCCCGACCCGCTCGGCGGTGCCCGTGACGATGACCTGGCGGGCGATGGGATGCCAGGGGAAGAGCAGCGAGATGTTCGGGTTGACCGCCAGTTCGACGGCCTTGCGGGAGCCGTAGTTGGTGTAGAAGACGAAGCCGCGCTCGTCGTAGCTCTTCATCAGCACGGTCCGCGAGCTGGGCCGCCCGGCGGCGTCCGCGGTGGAGACGACCATCGCGTTCGGCTCGTGCAGCCCGGCGGCGACCGTCTCCGCGAACCAGCGTGCGAACTGCCCGTACGGGCTGTCGGCGAGGTCCGTCTCCAGCAGACCGCCGAAGCGGTACTGCGCGCGCATCGCGGCGGGGTCGAGATCATCGGCGTGGGACACGCGGCCATCTTGCAACACGGGCCGCCCGCGCGGATACGGCGCACGGGAGCGGAAGGCGCGGCCGAACCCGCTCATCCTCCCCCGCACCGGGGTTCCCTAACCCTGCGGCGGACGAAACCCGCACTGTGCCGGACATCACCCTTCCCCGCATCTGTTGAACCCACCAAAATCACTTCCCAGGAAGCTGTGGCGCCCACACACCACCGGCTATCGTGTCCGGCCTGAGCGGACCCCGGCTTCCCACCGAAGCCCGGTGCGCCGGCCGGGCGGGTACCGGGCGAAGAACCGGGCATCGAGCCGGGTGAAGAACAGCCGCACGGGGCATGACCGGGTTGACCGAATCGGACCGCGAGCCGCGCCGAGCAGCCGCGTAACCGCTTTCGGGGCCGCCAACAGCAGCCGTAGGAGCAGTGACGGTCACCACCGTGGCCGGCAGCCGCTTGTCACACATCATGAGGAGCCGCCTGATGTCCGACTTCGTACCCGGACTCGAGGGAGTCGTCGCGTTCGAGACGGAGATCGCCGAACCCGACAAGGAAGGCGGCTCTCTCCGCTACCGAGGCGTCGACATCGAGGACTTGGTGGGCCAGGTCTCCTTCGGGAACGTCTGGGGCCTGCTGGTCGACGGCTCGTTCAACCCCGGGCTGCCGCCCGCGGAGCCGTTCCCGATCCCCGTCCACTCCGGTGACATCCGGGTCGACGTCCAGTCGGCGCTCGCGATGCTCGCGCCCGTCTGGGGCCTGAAGCCGCTCCTCGACATCGACGAGGCCACCGCGCGCGACAACCTGGCGCGGGCCGCGGTGATGGCGCTGTCGTACGTCGCCCAGTCGGCGCGCGGCCAGGGCCTGCCGATGGTGCCGCAGAAGGAGATCGACAAGGCGGAGACCGTCGTCGAGCGCTTCATGAAGCGCTGGCGCGGCGAGCCGGACCCCAAGCACGTCAAGGCCGTCGACGCGTACTGGACCTCCGCCGCGGAGCACGGCATGAACGCCTCCACGTTCACCGCCCGCGTCATCGCCTCGACGGGCGCGGACGTGGCGGCGGCCCTGTCGGGCGCGGTCGGCGCGATGTCCGGACCGCTGCACGGCGGGGCGCCGTCCCGCGTCCTCGGCATGATCGAGGAGATCGAACGCACGGGCGACGCCACGGCCTATGTCAAGCAGGCCCTGGACCGCGGCGAGCGGCTCATGGGCTTCGGCCACCGCGTCTACCGCGCCGAGGACCCCCGCGCCCGCGTCCTGCGCCGCACGGCCAAGGAGCTCGCCGCACCGCGCTTCGAGGTCGCGGAGGCCTTGGAGAAGGCCGCCCTGGAAGAGCTCCACAACCGCCGCCCGGACCGGGTGCTGGCCACCAACGTCGAGTTCTGGGCGGCCATCGTCCTGGACTTCGCGGAGGTTCCGGCGCACATGTTCACGTCGATGTTCACCTGCGCCCGCACGGCGGGCTGGAGCGCCCACATCCTCGAACAGAAGCGCACGGGCCGCCTGGTCCGCCCGTCGGCCCGCTACGTGGGGCCGGGCACCCGGGACCCGCGCGAGGTCGCCGGCTACGAGGACATCAAGGGCTGACGCCACGGCCCGCTCCCCAGCCCGGGGAGCGGGCCCTTCGCGTCAGCGCAGGACACCGTCCAGGATCCGCGCCCACTGCTCCACCACCCGGTCCCGCCGCGCCGAGTCGTCCGTCAGCAGATTGGCGAGCCCGAGCCCCCGCGCCATGTCCAGCAGCCCCTGCACCGTCTCGCGCACCCCCGGGCGGCCCTCGTCCGCCCCCAGCAGCTCCACCGCCATCCGGTGCGACTCCCGCCCCACGCGCGCCTCCAGCGACGTCACCCGGGGCCGCAACTGCTCCTCGTGCGCGGCAGCCGCCCACAGTTGCAGCGCCGCACGGAACAGCGGGCCGGTGTAGAGGCCCACCAGTGCGGTGACGACCGCCCACGTACGGTCCGGTCCACCCCGCGGCATCAGCGTCCGCAGCGCCGCCGAACGCTCCTCCGCGACGTACTCCACCGCCGCCGTGAACAGGTCCTCACGGGTGGGGAAATGATGCTGCGCGGCGCCCCGCGACACCCCGGCCCGCTCGGCGACCACCGCCACCGTCGACCCCGCCCACCCGTACTCCGCCAGGCACGCGATGGCGGCCTCCAGCAGACGCTGCCGCGTGGCCCGGCTGCGGTCCTGCTTGGGCAGGCTCACCGTGCCCATACGGGGTCCCGCCGCTCCAGGAACGCCGTCACGCCCTCCCGCGCCTCCGCCGACGCGAACAACCGCGCCGACTGCTCGGCCAGAACCTCCGTGTCGCGGTCGAAGGCCCGCACCACCTCGGCCGTCACCAGCCGCTTGGACTCGGCGAGCCCCTGCGGCGAGGCCCGCCGCAGTCCGTCGAGCACCGGAACAAGGAGCTCGTCCGGGTCCCCGGCCAGGGTGATCAGCCCGATCCGGGCCGCTTCCCCGGCGTCGAACCGCTCGCCCGTCAGGTAGTACCGGGCGGCGGCCCGGGCGTCCAGGCGCGGCAGCAGCGGCAGCGAGATGACGGCGGGCGCGAGCCCCAGCCGCGCCTCGGTGAACGCGAACGACGCTCCCTGCCCCGCCGCCGCGATGTCGCACGCCCCCAACAGCCCGAGCCCTCCCGCCCGCACATGTCCCGTGACCCGGGCGACGACCGGCTTCGGCAGTTCGACCACCGCACGCAACAGCCGCGCGAGCCCCAGCGGGGCCGTCGCGTCCGACCCGGCCTCGCTGAGGTCCGCGCCGGCGCAGAAGGTGTTGCCGGTGTGCGTCAGGAGCACAGCACGGGTGTCCGCGTCGTCGGCCGCCCACGCGAGTCCCTCGTGCAGTTCGCTCACGAGCCGGGCCGAGAGAGCGTTCCGGTTGTGCGGGGAATCCAGGGTCAGGGTGGTGATGCCGTGCTCGTGCGAGCGGCGAACCAACATCCGTGAATCACCTTTTCCTCAGTACGACTTGGGCAGGCCCAGCGTCTGATGCGAGACGTAGTTGAGAATCATCTCCCGGCTGACGGGCGCCACCCGCGCCACCCGCGCCGCGGTGATCAGTGAGGCCAGTCCGTACTCCGACGTCAGCCCGTTGCCGCCGAGGGTGTGCACCGCCTGGTCCACGGCATGGACGGCGGCCTCCCCGGCCGCGTACTTCGCCATGTTGGCGGCCTCCCCCGCACCGGCGTCATCACCCGCGTCATAGAGCGCGGCGGCCTTCTGCGTCATCAACCGCGCCAGCTCCAGCTCGATATGTGCCTGCGCCAGCGGATGAGCGATCGCCTGATGCGCGCCGATCGGCCGGTCCCACACCTCACGGGTACGGGCGTAGTCGACGGCCCTCGCCACCGCGTACCGGCCCATCCCGATCGCGAACGCGGCCGTCATGACGCGCTCGGGGTTGAGCCCGGCGAACAACTGCAACAACCCCGCGTCCTCGTCACCGACGAGCGCGTCGGAGGGCAGCCGCACATCATCCAGCACCAGCTCGAACTGCTTCTCCGGGGCGGCGAGTTCCATGGCTATCCGCCGACGGGAGAACCCGGGCGTGTCACGCCCGACGATGAACAGACAGGGCTTGAGCCTGCCCGTCCGGGCATCCTCGGTCCGCCCGACGACAAGGGTCGCATCAGCGACATCCACACCGGAGACAAAGACCTTACGGCCGGTGAGAACCCAGTCGTCACCATCCCTACAGGCGGTCGTGGTCAGCCGGTGGGAGTTCGACCCGGCGTCGGGCTCGGTGATGCCGAAGGCCATCTTCGTCGTACCGGCCGCGAGCCCCGGCAGCCAGGCACGCTTCTGCGCGTCCGTACCGAACCGGGCGATCACCGTGCCGCAGATGGCGGGCGAGACGACCATCATCAACAACGGCGAGCCGGCGGCGCCCAGCTCCTCCAGCACGATGGCGAGTTCGGTGATGCCACCGCCACCACCCCCGTACTCCTCGGGCAGGTTCACCCCGAGATAACCGAGCTTGCCGGCCTCCGCCCACAGCTCGTCGGTGTGTTTGCCGTCGCGTACGACGGAGGTGAAGTACTCGCGCCCGTAGCGAGCGCCCAGGGCGGCGACGGCGGCGCGCAGATCGCGGTGTTGCTCGGTCTCGACGATGGCATGGCTCATGGCGTGGTCTCCTCGGTGGTGACGACGGCGAGCAGGGCTCCGACCTCGACCTGACGACCGGGGACGGCGTGCAGGGCGGTGAGCGTGCCGTCGGCGGGCGAGACGACGCGGTGCTCCATCTTCATCGCCTCCAACCACAGCAACGGCTGCCCGGCCTGTACGGGCTTCCCCACCGCGACCCCGTCCGCGACCCGCACGACGGTGCCGGGCATGGGGGCGAGCAGTGACCCGGGCGCGGTGCGGGTGGTGGGGTCGGGAAAGCGGGCCAGGGCGGTGAGGGCGAAGGCACCAACAGAGGAGTCGACGTAAACGTCTCCACCGGAGTGGACAGCCACCTCGAAGGCACGCCGAACCCCACCCACGTCGAGAACGACACACTCGGGCGCGGCGGCCACCAGCCGAACCCCGTCGAACCCGTCCGCGACGAGCCCGTCGCGCCCCAGGCGATACCGGATCTCGATCGCGTCATCGCCGACGCGATAGCGCTTGACCTGCGGCTGTGAGGGAACGTTGCGCCAGCCGCCGATGCGGTGCGGTACGGACGTCTCTCCCACCCACCCGCCCTTGTGATCCGGGGGTTGCACCCCCGGGCCCCCCACACGCCGCGCGGCCGCATCGGCGAGGGCAGCGGCCAGGGCGGCGAGCCGCCGGTCCGCCTGGCTGTCAGGCTCGGTCAGGGCCGGGAGATGCCGCTCGTAGAACCCGGTGTCCATCTCCCCCGCAAGGAACTCCGGGTGCCGGAGGGACCGCACGAGCAGCGAGCGGTTGGTCACGGGCCCATGAATACGGGCCCGCTCCAGCTCGTGGGCGAGACGCCGAACGGCTTCGTCCCGCGTGGGAGCCCAAGCAATGACCTTGGCGAGCATGGAGTCGTAGTGAACACCGACAACATCCCCGTCCTCGACACCGGAATCAACACGCAGACCAGTGGCGCCGCCAAGGGCCGAGGGAAGGCCCGTACGATCGATCTGGCCGTCCAAGCGGGGCTCCACGCCACCGGCAGTCGGGACACCACGGGAGGTGACGGGGTCGCAGGGGTGGGGGTCCGGGACGCTGACGTGTATTTGCGGGCCCAAGTGCGGGGTGCTCGACACATTTTGGCTCGCGGGCCCGTAAATATACGGTCCCGGACCCCCGCCCCGGAGGCCCCGGCGCCGGACCCCGGACGCACCGGCCCCCACCGACAGCCGGTGCACCACACCCGCCCAAGGCCGCCACGACCGCGCCGGATCCTCCGCGTACAGCCGAGCCGACACCGCATGTCCCACCGGCGAAGGCGGCGCACCCAGCGCGTACCCCTCCGCGACCCGGATCTGGAGCGCCACCAAGTCCACCCCGTACACGCATTCCGTCACTGGGTGCTCGACCTGAAGCCGGGTGTTCATCTCCAGAAAGAACGCCCGCCCACCCGGCGCCACAAGAAACTCAACCGTCCCGGCCCCCCGATAATCGACGGCCAAAGCCGCCGCAACAGCAGCCGAGCGCAAAGTCTCCCGCAGCCCCTCCGACAGCCCGGGCGCCGGCGCCTCCTCCACCACCTTCTGATGCCGGCGCTGAAGCGAGCAGTCACGCGTCCCCAACGTCCACACCGTCCCGTGCGCGTCGGCGAGGATCTGCACCTCCACATGCCGCCCGCCCTCGACGTACGGCTCGACGAAGACAGAACCGTCACCGAACGCAGCAGCAGCCTCGCCCCGAGCGGAGTCCAACTCACGCCCCAACTGACCGACTTCACGAACAACCCGCATCCCCCGCCCACCCCCACCGGCGGAGGCCTTCACCAGCAAAGGCAAATCCGCGGCGGAGACCGAAGCCGGATCCACGGACGAAAGCAACGGCACCCCCGCCGCCGCCATCAGCGACTTCGCCCGCGTCTTCGACGCCATCGCCGAGATCGCCGACGGCGGCGGCCCGATCCACACCAGCCCCGCGTCGGCCACCGCCGCCGCGAACCCCGCGTCCTCGGACAGGAACCCGTACCCGGGGTGCACCGCGTCCGCCCCCGCCGCGAGCGCGGCCCGTACCACCAGCTCGCCCCGCAGATACGTATCGGCCGGCGCCGCCCCCGGCAGCCGGACGGCGGCGTCCGCCTCGCGGACATGCGCGGCGGACGCGTCGGCGTCGGAGTACACGGCCACCGTGCCGATGCCGAGCGACCGGCAGGTACGGAAGACACGACGGGCGATCTCGCCACGGTTGGCGACGAGCACAGAGCGGATCACGGGCACGAAACCTCACATCCGGAAGACACCGAAGCCACCGCGCGCACCTTCGACGGGCGCCGTGTGGATCGCGGACAGGCACAGCCCCAGCACGGTCCGCGTATCACGCGGGTCGATGACCCCGTCGTCGTACAGCCGGCCGGAGAGGAACATCGGCAGGGACTCCGACTCGATCTGCGCCTCGACCACGGCCCGCAGCCCGGCGTCGGCCTCCTCGTCGTACGGCTGCCCCTTCGCGGCGGCGGACCCGCGCGCGACGATCGACAGCACCCCGGCGAGCTGCTGCGGTCCCATGACGGCGGACTTGGCGCTGGGCCAGGCGAAGAGGAAGCGCGGGTCGTAGGCCCGCCCGCACATCCCGTAGTGCCCGGCCCCGTAGGACGCGCCCATGAGGACGGACAGGTGCGGCACGCGCGAGTTCGACACCGCGTTGATCATCATCGCGCCGTGCTTGATGATGCCGCCCTGCTCGTAGTCGCGGCCGACCATGTAGCCGGTGGTGTTGTGGAGGAAGACCAGCGGAATGTCCCGCTGGTTGGCGAGCTGGATGAACTGCGCGGCCTTCTGCGACTCGGCGCTGAAGAGGACGCCCTGGGCGTTGGCCAGCACGCCCACCGGGTAGCCGTGCAGGCGAGCCCATCCGGTCGCCAGACTGGCTCCGTACAGGGGCTTGAACTCGTCGAAGTCCGAGCCGTCCACGATGCGGGCGACGACTTCGCGGGGGTCGAAGGGAACCTTCAGATCACCGGGCACGACACCAAGCAGCTCCTCCTCCTCGTACCGGGGAGGCTCGACAGGACAACCCGGATCAGGATGAGCCTTACGCCAGTTCAGCCTGGCCACCACCCGCCGGGCCTGCCGCAGCGCGTCACTCTCGTCGACGGCGAAGTAGTCGGCGAGGCCCGACACGCGCGCGTGCATGTCCGCTCCGCCGAGCGATTCGTCGTCGGACTCCTCGCCGGTCGCCATCTTCACCAGCGGCGGCCCGCCGAGGAAGACCTTCGCCCGGTCCTTGACCATGATCACGTGGTCGGACATCCCGGGAACGTACGCCCCGCCCGCCGTCGAGTTCCCGAAGACCACCGCGACGGTCGGGATCCCGGCGGCGGACAGCCGCGTCAGGTCCCGGAACAGCGCGCCACCGGGGATGAAGATCTCTTTCTGGCTGGGCAGATCCGCGCCGCCGGACTCGACGAGGCTGACGCACGGGAGCCGGTTGGCGTAGGCGATCTCGTTGGTGCGCAGGGCCTTCTTCAGCGTCCAGGGGTTGCTGGCGCCACCGCGTACGGTCGGGTCGTTGGCCGTGACGACGCACTCGACGCCTTCGATGACGCCGATGCCGGTGACGAGGGCCGCGCCGACGGCGTAGTCGCTGCCCCAGGCGGCGAGGGGCGACAGCTCGAGGAAGGGCGTGTCGGGGTCGAGGAGGAGCTCGATGCGTTCGCGCGCGAGGAGCTTGCCGCGCGCGCGGTGCCGGGCGGCGTACTTCTCACCTCCCCCGGCGACGGCCTGGGCGTGCGCGGCGTCGAGCTCGGCCAGTTTCGCCAGCATCGTCGTGCGGTTGGCCGTGTACTCGGGGCTCGACGGGTCGAGCCCCGACGCCAGCAGGGTCACAGCAGCACCTCCGGTATCTCCAGATGGCGGGAGCGCAGCCATTCGCCCACCGCTTTGGCCTGCGGGTCGAAGCGCGCCTGGGAGGCGACGCCGTCGCCGAGCAGCCCGTCGACGGTGAAGTTGAGCGCGCGGAGGTTCGGCAGCAGATGCCGCGTAACGGCGAACCGGCCCACTTCGGGGAGCAGTTCGACGAATCGCGGCACCGTCAGCTCGTGCACGAGCCACCGCCAGGCGTCGTCGGTGCGCACCCACACTCCGACGTTCGCGCTGCCGCCCTTGTCGCCGCTGCGGGCCCCGGCGACGAGCCCGAGGGGGGCACGGCGGGTGGGGCAGGCGGGAAGAGGAGGAGGAAGCGTCGCTTCACCCAGCACAGTGGCAGGAATGACGGCAGGCGCAGGCGGCAGAACGGGAACACACGTCCCGTCCGGAAGGACGGCGGTGTGCGGCACATCGCCCGCGTCCACGTACGCGGCCTCGAAGACGCCGTAGGGCGCGCCCTTGCCGGGCGGGGCGGTGAGGTGGAAGCCGGGGTAGCTGGAGAGGGCCAGTTCCACGGCGGCGGCGACGGCCCGGCCCACGGCCTCCGGGTCCCGGTCGCGTACGACGAGCCGCAGCAGCGCGCTCGCCTCCTCCTGTACGGGTGCGTCGGCCCGGTCCGTACGGGCGAGGGTCCACCGGGCCTCGGCGGGCCGGGCCTTCGCGAAGACGGCCTCGAACTGGTCGCGCACCAGCCGCGCCTTGGCCTCGATGCCGAGGCCGGTCAGCACGAAGACGACCTCGTTGCGGAAGCCGCCGACCCGGGTCAGCCCGGCCTTGAGTGTCGGCGGCGGTGCCTCGCCGCGCACCCCGCAGATCCGCACCCGGTCCGGGCCGTCGGGGGTCAGCCGGACGGTGTCCAGCCGGGCCGTGACGTCGGGCCCGAGGTAGCGGGGGCCGGACGTCTCGTACAGCAGTTGCTCGGTGACCGTGCCGACGGTGACGGCACCGCCGGTGCCGGGGTGCTTGGTGATGACGGCCGAGCCGTCGGCGTGGATCTCGGCGAGGGGGAAGCCGGGGCGGCGGCCGTCGTGCTCCTGGAAGAAGGAGTAGTTGCCGCCGGTGGCCTGCGCGCCGCACTCGAGTACGTGCCCGGCGACGACCGCGCCCGCGAGGGGGTCGAGGTCGGCGGCGGTCCAGCCGAAGTGGGCGGTGGCGGGCCCCGTGACCAGGGCGGCGTCGGTGACCCGGCCGGTCACGACGACATCCGCACCGGCCCGCAGACACGCGGCGATCCCGGCGCCGCCGAGGTAGGCGTTGGCGGTGAGCACACCCGTACCCCAGTCGCGCTCCCCCAGCAGATCGTCGCCGGTGACGTGCGCGACCCGGACGGGCACACCGACGCGTTCCGCCAGCTCGCCGATCCGCCGGGCGAGACCGGCGGGGTTGAGCCCGCCCGCGTTGGTGACGATCTTGACACCCCGGTCGGCGGCCAGCCCGAGCCCTTCCTCCAACTGTGCGAGGAAGGTCTTCGCGTACCCGAGGCCGGGGTCCTTCAGCCGGTCCCGGCCGAGGATGAGCATGGTGAGTTCGGCGAGGTAGTCACCGGTCAGCACGTCGAGCGGACCACCGGTCAGCATCTCGCGCAGGGCGTCGAAGCGGTCGCCGTAGAAGCCGGAGGCATTGCCGATGAGGAGGGGGCGCGGCACGATCACCGGCCGCCTCCCCCGGGCTCGCGGACAGCGGACTCGCGGCCCCCGGGCTCGCGGCCGGCGCCCGGCGGGCCCGCGAAGGCCTGGGCGATGTCCAGCCAGCGGTCCGCGTCGGGGCCGGTCGCCCGGAGGGCGAGGTCGGCGCGGTGGGCGCGCTGGGTGGCCAGCAGACAGAAGTCCAGGGCGGGGCCGGTGACGCGCTGGGCCGCGTCGCCCGGCCCGTACGTCCACAGGGTCCGCCCGTCGGGGGCGAGGAGTTCGACGCGGAATGCCTCCGTCGGCAGCGGGAGCCCGCGCACCGCGTACGCGTAGTCCCGGGCCCGCACTCCCATCCGCGCCACGTGCCGCAGCCGGTCCGTCGGGACGCGCCGGGCGCCCAGCGCGTCGGCGACGTCCTGGCCGTGCGCCCAGGTCTCCATCAGCCGGCCGGTCGCCATGGAGGTGGTGCTCATGGCCGTCCCGTACCAGGGCAGCTTGGCCCCCGTCGGCATCGCCGCCAGCGTCCGGGCCAGCTCGGCGCGCCCGGCGCGCCACCGCGCCAGCAGCTCGCCGGGCGGCGCCCCGGCCCCGGCCCGCGCGGCCTCGTCGACGAAGGTCTCCGGCGACGCGAGGGCCTTCTCGGCCTCCCGGGCGAAGCCCTCGGGGGCGGCGGCGGACCGTGCGGCCCGCTCGTCGGTCCACGCCAGGTGGGCGATCTGGTGCGCGACGGTCCATCCGGGGGCGGGCGTCGCCCGCTGCCAGTCCCCGGCGGCCAGCCCGCCCACCAGTGCGTCCAGCTCCTCGCCTTCCGCCCGCAGGTCCGCGAGTACGTCCGCGAGCACTTCCGCCGGGTCGACCACACCGCGCTCCCCTCGAAGGGCATGTTCGTGCGTTTGCCCTTGCGGGCAGGGCGAGTTGGCGGACCGGTAAACGATCCGGCGTGCCCGGTCAGAGCGTGGCAGCGGCCAGAGAAACAAGCAAGCGTGCTTGCATTATTTTCGGCCGCCCTCACCGTCGGTCGCGCCGAGCGCCTCCGCGAGGACCTCCGCCAGGTGACGTCCGCGCCGCCCGGCGAGCTGTTCGAGCTGGGTCCGGCAGGAGAACCCGTCCGCCAGCACCTCCGCCCCTTCCGGGGCCTCCCGCACCGAGGGCAGCAACTGCTCCTCCGCGCACGCGACCGACACCTCGTAGTGCCCCCGCTCGAAGCCGAAGTTCCCGGCCAGACCGCAGCAGCCGCCGCTCAACTCGCCGGTCAGGCCGGCGCGTTCCCGCAGTCGGCGCTCGGCAGCGTCGCCCAGGACCGCGTGCTGATGGCAGTGCGTCTGCCCGACCACGGGCCGGTCGAGACGCGGGGGCTCCCAGTCGGGTGTGTGTTCCTCCAGGTACTGGGCGAAGGTGCGGACGGACGCGGCGAGTTCGGCGGCGCGCGGGTCGTCGGGAAGCAGTTCCGGGAGGTCGGTGCGGAGAGTGGCCGCGCAGCTCGGTTCGAGGACGAGAAGGGGGAGCCCCAGGGCCGGTCCGACGCGGTCCAGAGTTCGGCGCATGACCTTGCGGGCGTGATCCAGCTGACCGGTGGAGACCCAGGTCAGCCCACAGCACAGCCCCTTGGATCCGGGCAGCACGATCTCCTTGCCCGCCGCCTCCAGCACCCGGACGGCGGCCCGCCCCACGGACGGGGTGAGGTGGTTGGTGAAGGTGTCCGGCCACAGGACGGCCACCTGATCGCTGGAGCGGGCCTCGGGCCGGTCGCCGTGCCGGGCCCGTACGCGCCCGGCCAGCCAGCGGATGAACGTCTCCGGAGCGAGTTCCGGCAGCTCCCGCTCCGCAGCGACACCCGCGACCCGCTTGGAAAGGGCAGCCAACGGGCCGACACGAAAACCCGCATTGATCACTGAACCGAGCCGGGCAGCCGCCACCGTCCGCAGCCACACCGGCAGCCACCCCATCGCATAGTGCCCGGCGGGCCGTAGCCGGCCCGCGTAGTGGTGGTGGAGGAACTCCGCCTTGTACGTGGCCATGTCCACCCCCACCGGGCAGTCGCTGCGGCACCCTTTGCACGACAGGCACAGGTCGAGCGCCTCCCGCACCTCCTCCGAGCGCCAGCCGTCCGTGATCACCCCGCCCCGCTCGCCCGCGAGCATTTCGTGCAGCAGGCGCGCGCGCCCGCGCGTGGAGTGCCGCTCCTCGCGCGTCGCGCGGTACGACGGGCACATCACCCCCGTACCGGCCGCCGACGTCTCCCTGCACTTGGCCACCCCCACGCACCGCCGCACGGCCGCCGTGAAGTCCCCGCCGTCGTGCGGATAGCCGAACTCCACCGGCACCGGCCGCCTGGGCAGCACCGCGAACCGCAGATTCTCGTCCAGGCGGTGCGGGCGGGCGAGGATGCCGGGGTTCAGACCGCCCGCCGGGTCCCACAGGTCCTTGACGCGCTCGAAGAGGGCCACCAGCTCCGGCCCGTACATCCGGGGCAGCAGTTCCGCCCGCGCCTGGCCGTCGCCGTGCTCGCCCGAGAGCGAGCCGCCGTGCGCGAGCACCAGATCGGCCAGGTCGCCGGAGAAGTCCCGGAAGCGGCGCACCCCCGCCTCGCCGAGCAGATCGAAGTCGATGCGTACGTGCACGCACCCGTCACCGAAGTGCCCGTACGGCGCACCCCGCAGCCCGTGCTGAGCCAACAGGGCCCTGAATTCCCGCAGATACGCGCCGAGCCGGGCGGGTGGTACCGCGCAGTCCTCCCAGCCCGGCCAGGCCTCGCTGCCGTCGGCCATCCGGGTCGCGATGCCGGCCGCGTCCTCCCGCACCCGCCACAGGGCGCGCTGCCCGCGCGGGTCCGTGACGACGGTGTGCCCGGCCGCGCCGTCCGCGACCGCCGCCCGGCTCAGCGCGGCTGCGTGGGCCGCCGCCTCGTCCGGCGTCGCCCCGCCGACCTCGACGAACAGCCACGCGCCGCCCTTCGGCAGCCCGGGGACGTCGCCCACCAGGTCGGCCGCCATGCCCTCGACGGTCAGCGGCCCGTACGGCAGCAGCAGGGGCGCCGCGTCGGCGGCGGCACTCTCGTCGGCGTACCCGAGCACCGCCAGCGCCCGCGCGCCGGGCGCCTCCACGAGCCGGAGCGTCGCTTCCGTCAGCACCCCGAGCGTGCCCTCGCTGCCGGTGAACGCCCGCGCCACGTCGGTGCCCCGCTCGGGCAGCAGCGCGTCCAGCGCGTACCCCGAGATGCGCCGGGGCAGCTCGGGAAAGCCGGTCCGCAGCCGTGCCAACCCGCCGTCCACCAGCGCCCGCAGGCCGTCGGCGAGCCGTGCCGGCAGGCCGTCCCACCCCTGCCCGAGCCGGACCCGTTCCCCGGCGTAGGTGAGCACGTCCAGCGCGCGTACGTTGTCGGCGGTGGTCCCCCATGCCACGGAATGGGCGCCGCACGCGTTGTTGCCGATCATGCCGCCGAGCGTGCAGCGGGCGTGCGTGGACGGGTCCGGCCCGAAGGTCAGCCCGTGCGCGCCCGCCGCCGTCCGCAGCGCGTCGAGAACCACGCCGGGCTGCACGACGGCCGTACGGGCGTCCGGATCGATACGGACGATCGCGTTCATGTGCCGGGTGAAGTCCAGCACCACCCCCACGCCCGTGGCCTGCCCGGCGATCGACGTCCCGCCGCCGCGCGCCACCACCGGCACCCCGTGCTCCCGGCACACGGCGAGGGCTGCGGCGACGTCGTCGGCGTCCTTCGGGGCGACGACGCCGAGCGGGACGCGGCGGTAGTTCGACGCGTCCATGGTGGTCAACGCACGCGCGGTGGTGCCGAAGTCGACGTGACCACGGACGGTGGCGCGGAGCGCGGCCGGCAGTCCTTCGTGATCAACCAGGGGATCAGCCATGGACTCAGCCTGCCCGAGAGGAACGCCGGGACACGGGAACGAACGCCCCGTCCGCCTCTCTGGCCCCCGCCGTTACCTGCGTCTCATCCGCCGGACAGCCTCCCGTGACCCGCGCCGCGACGGATTAGGCTGCCCCCGTGGCTGATATCCAGATCCCCGCTGACATCAAGCCCGCCGACGGTCGCTTCGGCGCGGGCCCGTCCAAGGTGCGTACGGAGGCGCTCAGCGCCCTGGCTGCCACCGGAACCTCTCTCCTCGGCACGTCCCACCGCCAGGCCCCGGTCAAGAACCTGGTCGGCAAGGTGCGCGACGGCGTCCGGGACCTCTTCTCCCTCCCCGAGGGCTACGAGGTGATCCTGGGCAACGGCGGCTCCACCGCCTTCTGGGACATCGCGACCCACGGACTCATCGAGTCCAAGTCGCAGCACCTCGCCTTCGGCGAGTTCTCGTCCAAGTTCGCCAAGGCTGCGAAGCTCGCCCCGTGGCTGGCCGAGCCGACCGTGATCTCCTCCGAGCCGGGTACGCACCCGGAGCCGGTGGCCGAGGCGGGCGTCGACGTCTACGCCTTCACCCACAACGAGACCTCCACCGGTGTCACCGCGCCCATCAAGCGCGTCGCGGGCGCCGACGAGGGCGCGCTCGTCCTGGTGGACGCGACGTCCGGCGCGGGCGGTCTGCCCGTGGACATCACCGAGAGCGACGTCTACTACTTCGCTCCCCAGAAGTCCTTCGCCTCCGACGGCGGCCTGTGGCTGGCGGCCTTCTCCCCGGCGGCCCTGGAGCGCGCGGCCCGCGTCCACGCGTCCGGCCGGCACATCCCGGAGTTCTTCTCGCTGCCCACCGCGATCGACAACTCCCTCAAGAACCAGACGTACAACACCCCGGCCCTCTCGACGCTCTTCCTGCTCAACGAGCAGCTCGAGTGGCTCAACGGCCAGGGCGGCCTGGACTTCGCGGTGCGCCGCACGGCGACGTCGGCGCGCACCCTCTACGGCTGGGCCGAGGCGTCCAAGCACGCGAACCCCTTCGTCGCCGACCCGGCGAAGCGCTCGGCCGTCATCGGCACGATCGACTTCTCCGACGACGTCGACGCGGCGGCGATCGCCAAGGTGCTGCGCGCCAACGGCATCGTCGACACCGAGCCCTACCGCAAGCTCGGCCGCAACCAGCTGCGCGTGGCGATGTTCCCGGCGATCGACCCGGCGGACGTCGAGGCGCTGACGGCGTGCGTCGACCATGTGATCGAGCGCCTGTAAGCAAGCACGACGTAGGCCCGGGCCCTGTGGACCCGGGCCTACGTGTCTCTCCCGGTGCCTACCGTCGGCGGAACACCCGCCGCAGGGCCAGGACCAGCAGCGTCGCGACCGCGAAGGTGCCGGCGCCGATGGCGAGGTTGCGGTTGCGGTCGTCACCTCCGCCGTCACCCAGACCGCTCTCGGTCCGGCCGTCGTTCTTGTCGTCGGCGGGCGCCTTCCCGGCGTGGTCGGGCAGCAGATCGCCCTCCAGCGGGACGGGCGAGACCTGGCTGCGGACGCCCTCCGTGCCGTACATCAGCGTCCGGCCGTCCGGAGTGAACGTGACGGACTCGCCCTGCCGTTGCAGCGGCACGTTCGGCCGCCCGATCTCCTTCGGCCGGCCGTCCTCCCAGCGGTACTCGCGCACGTCGAAGTAGCTGCGCACCACGAGCCGCGTACCGTCCGGCGAGAAGGCCCCGTCGGTCGCCCAGAGTTTGAGGTCGGCGACGCGCCGGAAGACGTTGGTCCCGGTCGCGGACAGCTTCTCGGGACCGGCGAAGAGCCCACCGCCCGAGCGGTGCTTGCCGGCGATGTAGACCCGCCCGGTCTTGGGGTGCACCATCAGCGATTCGGCGTCGCGCGGACCGCCCTCGTACTGGACCGCGTACCGGACCGGAGTGACGGTGACGTCCTTCAGCTCCTTCGGCTCGGCAAACCTGTAGATCCACACCTTGGGCCAACTGCCCCCGAGGTTGTCACCGATGTCGCCCACGTAGACGTTCCCGTCGGGCCCGATCGAGATGGCCTCCACGTCACGGGGGTCGATCCCGCTGAGCGTGACGGTCGCGACCGTACGTCCCGTCCGGCTGTCCACGGCGTAGACGTACGGGCCGTCGTCGCTGTCGTTGTGCGTCCAGTACACGCCGGGGTGCGCGCGGCTCGCCGCGAGACCGCTGGACTCCTTGATCCGCGGGTCCTGGACGGTGAACGCGGAGGGCGTGCCGCTGTCGGCCACGGCGGGCGTGGCGGCGGGCAGCACGGTGAGTGCGGCGAGCGCGGTCAGCGCGGCGATTCCGGGGGCACACAGGAGCGGACGCATGGCCCAAGCCTGCCATCACGGACGGCGGAGGTGGGGAGGGCACCCGGGGGCGAGCTCGTGGCTCCCGGAAAAACGATCGCGCGCCGGGCGGGCGGGTCGCTACGATCGCCGCCATGAAGCGCGCTGCTATGTGCATGACGACGACGCCGGAGAGTGTCCCGGCGCGCTGACAGCTGTTTTGTCCGAAGCCCCGGGGCGAGTGCCCCGGGGCTTCGCCGTGTGGTCACTCGCCTCACCGCTCGCGAGGAGATCACGATGCCCGACCGGATGCATGACCGGATGCACGACCACCGCAAGCTCGGCCGCGAGCTGGACCTGTTCGACACCGATCCGCTGATGGGCGCGGGCCTGCCGTACTGGCTGCCCGACGGCGCGGCAGTCCGCCACGCCCTGGAGGAGTACGTCCGCGACGCCGAGCGGCGCGCGGGCTACCGCCACGTGTACTCGCCGGTCCTGGGCAAACGGGAGCTGTACGAGATCTCGGGCCACTGGGCGCACTACAGCGACGACATGTTCCCCCCGATGGACCTCGGCGGCGAACAGGTCGTCCTCCGCCCGAGCCTGTGCCCCCACCACGCCCTGATCTACCGCTCCCGGGCCCACAGCTACCGCGAACTGCCCCTGCGAATGGCGGAGCTGGGCGGCATGTACCGCTCCGAACTCTCCGGCGTGCTCGGCGGGCTCACCCGCGTCCGGTCGATCCAGCTCAACGACGCGCACATCTTCTGCACCCCCGACCAGGCCGCCGACGAGGCACGGGCGGCCCTGGAACTGATCCGCGAGGCCTACGCCGCCCTCGGCATCCGCCCCACCCGCTACCGCCTCTCCCTCCCGGGCGCGGGCGGGAAGTACGTGGCCGACCCCGCGATGTGGCGCCGGGCCGCCGACCTGCTGACCGAGGTCCTCGGCGCCTCCGGCGTGCCGTACGAGGCCGCCGAGGGGGAGGCCGCGTTCTACGGCCCCAAGATCGACGTGCAGATCACCGACGGCGCCGGCCGTGAGTTCACCCTGTCCACCGTCCAGATCGACTTCCACCAGCCCGAACAGTTCGACCTGCACTACATCGGCCCGGACGGCGCCAAGCACCGGCCGGTGATGGTCCACCGCAGCGTCGTCGGCAGCGTGGAGCGGGCCGTGGCCCACCTCATCGAACTGCACGGCGGCGCCTTCCCCGCCTGGCTGGCCCCGACCCAGCTGGTGGCCGTCCCCCTCTCCGAGGCGGAGGTCCCGCAGGCAGCCGCACTCGTACAACGCTGCGTCGAGCAGGGCCTGCGCGCGGAGCTGGCAGGCCCGGAACACGGCACCCTGGGCGCCCGCATCCGCGCCGCCCGGCTCGTCCCCTACCAGGCGGTGATCGGCGCCCGGGAGGCAGCGGACGACCTGGTCGCCTTGCGGCTACGCGACGGGCGACGACTGGACGCGATGCGTGTGGCGGAGGCGCTGGCCGGGATCGGTGCGGTGGTCGCGGCCCGCAGCGACGAACTGTGGGGGGTGGGTGCGTAGGGCGCCCAGCTGGGTCGGCGGGGCGCAGGGGACCCGATCTTTACATCGTCACACGCTTGACCTCAATCATGCTTGAGGTGCGACGGTGGTCCACATGACCACGGAATCCACATCCCACGCGGCGGACATCGAAGCGATCAGCAGCCTCGTCGCCACCGTCGAGCACTCCCAGCAGAACAAGGACCCCGAAGAGTTCCTCGGCCTCTTCCACCCGGACGCGGTCTGGACGACAGCTCACGGCAAGGTCCTCATCGGCCTTGACGCGATCTCGGAGTTCACCCGCAAAGTCCTTCCCGCGGCGAGCTGGGACGGCAAGGTCACCTACGAGGTGGTCCACGTGCTCTTCATCCGCCCCGACGTCGCGGCGGTCAAGGTCCGTCAGCGTTACCTGTCTCCGGGCGAGGAGAGCGAGGGCGCCCCGCTGTACGTGGTCTCGAAGCAGGCCGACGGCCGGTGGCTGCTGACCGCCTGCCAGAACACGGCGGTCGTCGCCGACTAGCCTGCCCGTCAATCATGTTCGGAGCCAGATCGTGAGGGCTGCTGCGGTCGCGGTGCCGAGGAATACGTAGCCGCGCTTGTCGTATCCGGTGGCGATGGCCCGATGCTGCTTAGCCGGTTGATTGCACGTTCGACGGTGTCGCGCTTCTTGTACCGCTCCTCGTCGAAGCCGGGTGGCCGTCCGCCGCGTGAGCCTCGGCGCCCGTGAAACCGAGGTGCCTCGATTGGCATCGGTCGGATACCGTGCGGGGCATGTCGAGCCCCGAGTCGGACGCGGTGGGGGCTTTCGGTCACGCCGTCAGCCCCCTGAACCACTGAGTTCGTAGCCCTGCCGCCCCGCCGCGTTCCGCGGCCGGACGCGTGTGCCCCGGGTGCTGACCGCGGTGACGAGATGCCCTTCCTCGTGCTTCTCCTCGCCTCGGAGTCATTCGATGCCTCTTCCGCTGTACCTGCTCGCCATGGCGGTCTTCGCCATGGGCACCTCGGAATTCATGCTCGCCGGCCTCCTGCCGGACATCGCCTCGGACTTCGACGTCCCAGTCGGAGCGGCAGGCACGCTCACCCCGGCCTTCGCGATCGGAATGATCGTCGGCGCACCACTCATGGCCGGGCTCGCACGCAACTGGCCGGCGCGGACCAGCCTGTTGGGGTTCGTCTTCGTGTTCTCGGCTGCCCACGCCGTGGGCGCCGCCACCTCGGCCTTTCCAGTTCTGTTCGCCACCCGGGTGGTCGCGGCGCTCGCGAACGCGGGGTTCCTCGCCGTGGCTCTGACGACTGCGGCCACGCTGGTCACTCCCGACAAGAAGGGGCGCGCTCTCGCCGTGCTGCTGTCGGGCACCACGATGGCCACGATCGCCGGTGTCCCAGGGGGGTCGGTACTCGGCGCACTGCTCGGCTGGCGGGCCACTTTCTGGGCCGTCGCCGCGCTCTGCCTGCCCGCAGCCATGGGCGTCCTCAGGGGAATCCCGGCACGGCCCGCCAGGGGAGAAACACGTGGACCCGCCATGCGAGCAGAGCTCGCACAACTGAAACGTCCGCGGTTGCTCCTGGTCATGCTGCTCGGCGCACTGGTGAACGCGGCAACCTTCGCAAGCTTCACCTTCCTCGCCCCGGTCGTGACCGACGTCGCCGGGCTGGGCGAGCTGTGGATCTCCGTCGCTCTGGTGCTCTTCGGCGTCGGCTCCTTGGCCGGGGTCACCGTCGCCGGCCGGATGTCGGACCAGCAACCGGGCCGGGTGGTCGCAGTTGGCGGTCCGCTGCTGCTCATCGGCTGGCCGGCCCTGGCTGTGCTGGCCGACAAGCCGGTCGCTCTGCTCACCCTTGTCTTCATCCAGGGCGCGCTGTCGTTCGCGCTGGGCAGCACGCTGATCACACGGGTCCTCTACGAGGCAGCGGGAGCCCCCACCATGGCCGGCTCCTACGCGACCGTCGCCCTCAACGTCGGCGCCGCCGTCGGACCCCTCATCGCCGCGACCACCCTCAGTACGACGGCCCGGGACCTCGGGCCGCTCTGGGCAAGCGGACTCCTCATCGCGCTCGCACTGCTCGTCGCGTCCTGCTGGCGCGGTGTGCTCACAGCCGGACGGGGCAGCGAGGTGCTCCGGTGACACTCGCGCGAACGCCCTGTTGCCGGCGGCGCTCCGGGCCGCTGCCCTGGGTTTCGGCGCTTGCCGTCAAGGCGGTACTGGGAGCGCGCGTTCCGTGAGTTGGTGTCAGGTTCGTCGTTGCAGTGGTTCAGCGAGGGCGGCGCTGGGCGAGGCGGCGAACGAGCAGGGGCATGACGGTTCCTGCCAGGAGGGCGGCGAGCGGTACGGCGACATTCACCCAGGGGGCTCGGAGGGGTTTGTAGGTGGCGGTGCCGTCTTTGATCTCTATGTAACCGCGGGGGCGGGCGCCGACTCCGCCCCCTCCTGTGCCGGTGTCGGCGGCTTCGGGGCCCGCGCCCCCGGCGAACCCGAAGGCGACTTCGGCGACCGGAATGACGGTGATTCCGCCGCTGGTGACCGGTTCGCCGAAGACGGCTGACACCGAGGCCCGGCTACCGAGCTGTTCGGCCAGGCGTTCCATCAGGGCTATGGCCGTGCCGGCCTGTGGGACGGGCTGGTCCGGTGTGTCTGAGCCGGTCATCGGATACCTCCGGGCAGGCGGGTGCGGTGGTGCCGAGGATATCGGTGGTGCCTGGCATAGACCACGTGTGGATCGGTTGCCTGGCGGGGAGTTGGGCACACCCACGGCCCCTTCGAATGACCGGCACCGAGCCGGTGGACCTCGCCGTGTAAGGGCGGGCTACCAGGCCGGCCGACGCCCAGGACGGCTCCTGCGCCAGGAGGTCACCGGGTCCGCGTCGTCACTCCCCGGCGGGCCGGTAGTCGAGGATCAGGGCACCGGAAGCGAACGTGGTGGTGCCGTCCAGCTTCCACGTCGACGTCGGGGCGCCCTCCGGGAAGAGCCGCTTGCCCTTGCCGACGACGACCGGGTGCACCCACAGCTTCAGCTCGTCCACGAGGCCCTCGGTGATGAGCGAGCGGATCAGGGCACCGCTGCCGTATATGAGGATGTCCCGCTCGTACTTCTCCTTGAGCACGGTGACCTGCTCGCCCAGGTCTCCCTTGATGACCTCGGCGTTCCACTCGGCCGACTCCAGGGTGGCACTGGCGACGTGCTTGGGCATCGCGTTGATCCGGTCGGCGAAACCGTCCTCGTCCGTCATCCCCGGCCACGCCTGGGACATGCCCTCGTACGTCTCGCGGCCCAACAGCAGCGCGTCGGCGGCGAAGAGCGCCTGGTGCGCGTACTGCCCGTGCTCCTCGTCGAAGTAGGGGGCGGTCCAGGCCGGGGCCTCCATGACGCCGTCCAGCGACACATAGACCAGTGCGACGATCTTCCCCATGGCAACCCCCGTGGTGTCTGTTCCATCAACGCAACTTGAGCGCGGGCACGGCGACCTGGCAGGAGCCGTGCCGTGAAGGCGCCCTACTGCTGATGAACTTAGGGCACACCACTGACAACGGGCCGGGTCACGGTGCCGCGCAGGGGGCAGCCCTCGCTTCAGTGGGGCGCCAAGAGTGCGGAGCCACCCCACAGTTCATCTGAAAGGTGGGTTTGTCGCGCTGGGGCCCGGAGCGCCTGATGCCGCCGTCTAGGCTCTGAATGTGGCATAGCCGTGCGGCTGGTGACATCTCTCCCTGAGGAGGCACTGATGCTCGCGCAAGGAACCACCCGTTTCGCAACCCCGGCCGAGACGTCTGCGGTCGGGGACCTGATGGTGGAGCCGGAGGCCGCTGTCAGCGGTGCTCCCGTTCCTTCCCCGGAAGCTTCAATGATCTTGCTCGTCAGCCTCCTCCTGTCGCCCAAGGAGCCGAAGGAGCCCAAGGGCAAGTGAGCGCCCGGGCGGACTTCGCTGCTGCGGCGGATGATCTCGCGGGCCGTGTCCTCAGCGCCCTGCGCGGCGCTGAGGGTGTGGCGCTGGCTGCGTGGTCCGCCGACGGCACTCCCGATCCGATGACGTCCTTCGCTGCCGTCCGGGTCATCGGAGCGGATACCTTCGCTCCACAGGCCCTGGCCGGCGCTCCTTTCGACGCGGAGGGCGCGGCCGTCGTGGCCCGGTCCTTCGAGATGCTCCCGTTGCCGGGTGCTGGGCGTTCGGGGCGTCAGGACGAGCGGACCATGGCCTGGCGTGACTGGGCGACCGCGCAGTTCCTGGCCCGGTTCGGCGGGACGAGCGCCCCGGGCGTGAACGCCGCGCCTCCACAGGACGGTCTCGCCGACACCGTCAATTGGCAGCGGTGGTCGGTGCGGATGGCTCAGCTTGGGACCCTTGCCGCTCCTGGTCTGGACGGGCCGGTGCACGAGGCGGTCCGCAATGCGGCGCTGCCTCTGTGCCAGGGGGTCACCCGCTCGGTGCTGCGCCGTGACTTTCCTACGGCTGTGCGGCTGGCCCGCTGGCTGGCATGGCTTCACCGTGAGGGTGTCGCGCTGCCGCTGGACCCGGTGGCGGTGACGGAACATGTGCGGCTACTGGGTGGGGGTGGCCCGCGTGCCGCCCTCGATCTGGCCATTGCAGGCTGCTTGCTCGGCAGGAAGCCGGATGCGGAGGCAGCAGACGCATGACGGTCACCGATGCGGTGGTTGTGGCGGCGCGGAGCTTGGCAGACCGGGCGCTTTCCTGGTTGCACGCGAACCGCGCCCACGGCACCTTCCCCGGTGGTTCCCTGGAGACAGCCGCCGGTCTCGACGGTTTCTACAAGCCTCTGGGCGAGACCACGCTGGCCGCTTCGCTCATCCTGCGGGACGGCATCCTGGGCCCAGGGCAGCTTGCCGCGGCTCAGGACTTGGCAGACTTCGCCTGGGAGCAGTTCCGCCGCGGTGACGTGCTCTATGAGCGCCAGCTGAGACACATGCTGATGACCGATCCGCTGGAGACGTACGTATCCTTCGTGCGGTGCGGCTTCCGCCACGTCGGCTTGGACCGGTTGCTGACTCACTCTCTCCAGTTGCGCTCGGTGCACGGCGTCGAGCTGCTGCCGAACCGGCGGCTCGCCGTGGCGAATGCCGCCCGCGTCACCGGCCTGGACCGCTCGTTCGACTGGGCGGCACTCGCCCGCGCCACCTGGCTCGGCGCGGTCCCCGAGCCGTGGGCCATCGACTGGATGACCGCCTACTCGATGACCCACACCGTCTTCCACCTCACCGACTGGGGAGCGCGGCCGGGCGGCCTGGCGCCCGAGTACACCTCGTACCTGCGGGCCTGGCTGCCGGTGTGGATCGACATCTGGCGCGAGGTCGAGCAGTGGGACCTGGTCGGTGAACTGCTCATCGTCGGCGCCTGCCTGGACGAGCCCTACTGCGACCCCTCGGACTGGGACGCCATCGCCGCCCTGCAACACCCGGACGGTTTCATCCCGCGCGACGGCGACCCCGTCGACGACGATCCTGTCCAGCGTTTCAAGGACCACCAGCACACCGTCATCGTCACCGCTATCGCGGGCTCCATCGCGCTCGCACGGGCGGCACAGGCGCGGTGACGGGGGCGTCGCCCGGAGACCGCCTGTCGTCCCTGCTCCGCGCCCCCAAGGGAGCGACCGCGGTGGCCATCGCGGTCGTCCACGGAGATGAGCGCACTGTGCTGTGCGCGGGCACCGCCGAGCCAGGGACCCGGTTCGAAACCGGCTCCCTCACCAAGACGTTCACCGCCTTGCTCCTGGCCGAGCTCGCCGCACGCGGGGAGGTGGGCTATGACGACCCCCTCGACCGCTACCTCCCCCACCGACTCCCCGGCCCCCCGATCACCCTGCTCCACCTGGCCACCCACACCTCCGGCCTGCCCCGCATGCCCCTCGGGCTCATGCGCCGCTCGCCGATTCACAGCTGGTTCAGCAACCCCTACGCCACCTTCACCTCATCCGACGCCCTTGCGGCACTCACCCGCACCCGTCTGCACCACCGCCCCGGCACCCACGTCCGCTACTCCAACTACGGGGCCGGGCTCCTCGGTCACGCCCTGGCCCACGCCGCCGGAGGCCACGGCAGCGACTACGCCAACCTGCTGAACGAACGTGTCCTGGCCCCGCTCGGCCTGACCGACACCGACTGCGACCCGCACCGCCCCCAGGCAGTGGGCCACTGGCACGGCCGCCCACGCCCCGCCTTGCTGATCCCCGGCCTGCCCGCCGCGGGCGCCCTGCGCTCCAGCGCCCGCGATCTGCTCCACTACCTACAGGCCCTGCTGGTCCCGGACACCGCCGGGTCCCCCAGCCTGCGCGCCGCACTTGCCGACGTCCAACGCCCCCGGCTGGCCCTCCCCCGCACCGGCAACCGCCACTGCCTCCTCTGGAACCTCCGCCCCCGCAACGGCCGCCCCCTGCTCCACCACTCCGGCACCACCCGCGGATTCACCGCCTTCGCCGGCTTCCTCCCCCGCTCCGGCACAGCCCTCGCCGCCCTGGCCAACACCACCCCTGCCCCGACCGGCTCCTTCGTCCAGGCCGCCTACGAAACGCTGTGCTACTTGGAGAAGACAGCTCCCCGAAGTCATCACACCGGCATGTGCTGACTCGGCCGCCCTCCAGCGGGCTGGGCAGCTGGAGATGAGCGACTGAGCCGCCGAATGGCGGGGGCCTGCCTGTGCCGCTACGCGCATCCGAGGCGCGCTCTCGACGGCGGTGGGTCAGGACTGGGGAGCGACGAACGAACCCATGCCGTGGGTAGTGACGATCAGGCCCTCTTCGCGCAGCTTCGCTGTCACCTTGCGCACGGTCACTCGTGCGACGCCGAACTCCTGCTCCAGCTTCGTCTCCGAGATCAGGTGATTCACCGGGTACTCGCCGCTGGCGATGCGCTGCCGAATGACGTCGGCGATCTGGGTCCACTTGGGGAGCGTCGGGTCGAAATCCATCACGGCCGTGACTGTAGGTATTGACACCCACTCGAACATAGTAGCTGGCGTCAGCATACGCCTATAGACATGTGCAGCAGACCCGCTCTAATGTGGCGCTCAGCGCAAGACCCCCGCGACCGTGCGACCGGTCCGGGGGCATGGCCACCAGCCTCAGGAGCTGACGACATGAGGAACCCTATCCCCCGCCTCTTCGCATGGATGAGGGCACATTTCCCGTCCAGCGGCCACACGCCCCAAGCCGCCACCGCCCCCGCCCCGACGCCGTCGGAACCAAGACTCGACGGCTCCCTCACCGGCGGCGACGCCGCCCTCTGGGTCACCCCACACGGCATCGACATCCGCCCCCGGCATTCGCCCCGCCCCCAAGTGGCAGCGAACCCCAGGAAGGTGGTCGAGGCCGAAGCCTTCGACATCGCACCCGGGACCATGGTGGTCGACACCGTCACAGGCGGCATGGGCAGAGTCCGAACCGTCGGCGCCAACGGGATGATCAGCGTCGAGCACCCCAACGGATACACCTGGAAGACCTGCGCCGTCCGAGCCGCCAACTCCATCGAACGACTCAACCTCCTCGCCGCGGACGCCGCCCAAGCCAGCCGAACACACTGACGGGCGGATGCACCAACGGAACGGCGGACCGGCTGCGGCTTCAAACCCCCGCCCCGCCCGATCGACCCGATCGACGGAGGCTGCGACGATCCCGCCGTGGGCGCCCCTGCCGGGCGCGTAGCTTGCCCTTCACGGACCGCTGAGACGCGAAGAGGCGGAGGGAACATGGATGAAGCCGTGTCGACTTGGCGGGGAGTTCCACGCCGTGACGTGCTCCGTTACGGAGCTGCCGCAGCGGGTACGGCGGGGCTCGGGGTCGGCCTCGGCGTAGGCGTGGCCGGGCCCGCGGCGGCCCGTGGGGCCGGGCGCGGCAAGGGGCGGGGCGGGCGTCGGGTGGCCGTCCTCGGTGCGGGCGTCGGTGGCCTGACCGCCGCACACGAGCTCGCCGAGCGTGGCTTCGAGGTGACGGTCTACGAGCGCCGTTCCGTCGCCGGCGGCAAGGCGCGGTCCCTGTACGTCCCGCACAGCGGCACCGGCGGCCGACGCGATCTGCCGGGCGAGCACGGCCACCGGGGGGTGTTCGGTTTCTACCACAATCTGCCCGACACCCTGCGGCGCATCCCGCTGCCCGGCGGCGCCAGCGTCTTCGACAATCTCACGCCCGTGACCCGGATCGAGCTGGCCCGGGCCGGGAACCGCCCCGACATCCACCTCCCCGTCAGACCGGGGACTCTCTCCCTGTCGGGCGTGGAACTGCTGGTCGCCTCGGCCGCCGGGCTGCTGGCGGAGTCCCTGCGCCTGCCGTCGTGGGAGGCGGCCTTCTTCGCCAAGCAGGCGGTGATGCTGTTCACCAGCTGCACCGAGCGCCGGTTCGGCCAGTGGGAACACGTGAACTGGTGGGACTTCATCAGGGCCGACCGGATGTCGGAGGACTACCAACGGCTTCTCGGCGGCGGCGTCCAGCTCATCCAGGCCCTCAAACCCCCGACCGCCAGCGCCCGCACGTGCGGCCAGGGGCTGGAGGCCATCGTCTACGACCTCATCGGGCGCGGCAGCGACGGCCCCGCCGACCGCATCTTCAACGGCCCCACGAGCGAGATGTGGATCGACCCCTGGGTCGCACATCTGCGGACCCTTGGCGTCCGCTTCGCCTTCGACCGGCAGGTCGAGCATCTGGAGCTGCGCGCCGGCCGCCTCGAGTCGGCCCACGTCCGCACCCCGGGCGGCACGACGGACCGCATCGACGCCGACTGGTTCATCGCCGCGGTCCCCTCGGACCGCGCCGGCACGCTCTGGAACGGTGCGCTCCGCGCGGCCGATCCACGGCTCGCGGCCATGGACGGGCTCCAGCAGACCTGGTCCAACGGCATCCAGTACTTCCTGCGCCGCCCGGCTCCGGTCATCGCGGGCCACATCGTCCACGTCGACTCCCCCTGGAAGCTGGTGTCGATCAGCCAGTCCAAGCTCTGGCGCGCCCCGTTCTCCCGCACCTGGGGTGACGGCGGGGTACAGGAGTCGCTGTCCGTGGTCATCTCCGACTGGGAGACGCCGGGCATCCTCTACCGCAGACCCGCCAGACGGTGCACACGGGCCGAGGTCGCCCGCGAGGTCTGGGCACAGATGCAGGCCCACCTGGGGAGCGCGGGCCGGCACGGACTCGACGACGCGCTGCTGCACTCGTGGTACCTCGACGAGGCGATCGGCGAGGGCGCCGACGGACTGCACAACGACGACCCGTATCTGCTCAACTCGGTCGGCTCCTGGGAGCTGCGCCCGGACGCCTCGACCGCCGTCGGGAACCTCTTCCTCGCCGCCGACTACGTACGGACCTACAGCAACGTCGACTTCACCTCGATGGAGACCGCGAACGAGGCCGGGCGGCGGGCGGCGGCCTCGGTACTGGCGGCCGCCGGAGCTTCGGACGTCCCCGAGGTCCGGACGTTCAAGGGGTACGAGGCACCGGAGTTCGCCGCGGCCAAGGTCGAAGACCTGCGGCGCTGGCGGCGCGGTCTCCCCCACGTCCTGGACACCGAACGGCGGTGAGTTGGGGGCCGATCGGCGCCCCCGCCCACCCGGTCGGACGAACCAACCGGTTCGCAGCCCGGTTTTCCCTCCCCGAGGAAGAAAACTCGTACCGCGAGCGACCGACCGACAGCGGCACGAGCGACGGGAATCCGAACATGTTCACGAACACCAGGGCGTTCAGCAGCTTCGCGGTGGACGACATGCAGAAGGCCAAGGGCTTCTACGGGCAGACGCTCGGCCTGCGCCTCTCCGAGGAGTACGACATGCTGACGCTCCACCTCGAGGGCGGCGGGGAGATCCTCATCTACCCCAAGGCCGACCACGTACCCGCGTCGTTCACCGTGCTCAATTTTCCCGTGACCGACATCGACAAGGCCGTGGACGAGCTCGTCCAGCGCGGGATCACCTTCGAGCGGTATCCCGAATTCACCCAGGACGAGAAGGGCATCATGCGCCAGGAGGGCCCGTACATCGCCTGGTTCACGGACCCGGCGGGCAACACGCTGTCCGTGCTCCAGGAGCGATAGGAAACGCCCGACGCGCCGTTCAGCGCCGGGGCCCTTGCCTCGAGCGCGCTCCAGGGCCTTTGCTACGGGCATGGAGTACACGCAGCTCGGACGCACGGGACTCAAGGTCAGCCGGATCGTTCTCGGGACGATGAACTTCGGGCCTCAGACGGACGAGGCCGACAGTCACACCATCATGGACGTCGCGCTCGGCGCGGGCGTCAACTTCTTCGACACCGCCAATGTCTACGGCTGGGGCGAGAACAAGGGCCGTACCGAGGAGATCATCGGCACCTGGTTCGCCAAGGGCGGCGACCGGCGCGACAAGGTCGTCCTCGCCACCAAGGTCTTCGGCAACATGGGCAGCGACGGCGCCGACTGGCCCAACCAGGACCGGCTGTCCGCCCTCAACATCCGACGCTCCGTCGACGCCAGTCTCCGGCGGCTCCAGACGGACCACATCGATCTGTACCAGTTCCACCACGTCGACCGGACGACGCCGTGGGACGAGATCTGGCAGGCCGTCGACGTCCTCGTCCAGCAGGGCAAGATCCTCTACGCGGGCTCGTCCAACCACGCCGGCTGGCACATCGCCCAGGCCAACGAGGCCGCGCGCCGACGGGGCTCGTACGGGCTCGTCAGCGAGCAGTGTCTGTACAACCTCGCCGAGCGGCGCGCCGAGATGGAGGTCATCCCGGCGGCCGAGGCCTACGGGCTCGGGGTCATCCCCTGGTCGCCGCTTCAGGGCGGGCTGCTCGGCGGGGCGATCCGCAAGGAGCGGGAAGGCACGTCGGGGCGGTCGGTGGAGTCGCTCGCGAGCACGAAGGTCCGCGAGCAGGTCCAGGCGTACGAGGACCTGCTCGACAAGCACGGTCTCGCACCCGGCGAGGTCGCGCTGGCCTGGCTGCTGACCCGGCCCGGCGTGACCGGGCCGATCGTCGGACCACGGACCCCCGACCAGCTCGGGTCCGCGCTCCGCGCCGTCGAGCTGAAGCTGTCCGACGAGGTGCTGGCCGGGCTCGAAGGGATCTTCCCCGGGCCGGGGCCGTCCCCCGAGGCGTTCGCCTGGTAGGCCGGGAACGCGCGCGTCAGGGCGTCACTTCACCGCCGCGACGACAGCGATGACGACGAGCATGACGGCGAGCACACCGGACACGATCCGGTTTCTGGTCTTGGGGTCCACCCTTCGAGCGTAACCGGCCCCGAGGAGTGCGGACGCGACCGGATCAGTGGCCGAGCCCCCAGGACCGGATCACCTCGTAGCGCGGACGCTCTCCGGGGACGCCGGAGACCGGCGGGTGGCTGCGCATGAGCGCCAGCCGGTCCACCGTCCACGCCGTCCCGTGGAAGTCACCGAGGGCCGCCGCGTACGGCTTGAGGTCCACCCCGCCCGTGGCGCGGGCGAGGGTGAGATGGGCGTGGAAGGTGTGCGTGCCGTCCACGTCCACCCCGGCCCTGCGGGCCCCGGCCGCCGTCGAGCGGGCGAGGTCGCGCAGCGTGGCGCGGTCGCCTTCGGCGCCCACCCACAGGATGCGGTCGCCGAAGCGGCCGCCGCCCGCGAGCCGCAGCTCGTGCGGCGGGTGGCGGCGCGCGGCGCGCTCCAGCCGTTCGGACAGCTCGGGGAGCAGGCCATCGTCGACCTCGCCGAGGAAGGCGAGCGTGAAGTGCCATCCCTCGTGCTCGGTCCAGCGGAGCCGGTCCGCGCCCGGCAGGTGCCGTAGGGCGCCGACCACGGCCGTGAGTTCGACGAGGGCGGATTCCGGCGGAATGATCGCGGCGAACAGTCGCATGTGGCTAGTCTCACCCGGATGGAGACCAGCCGGTTGGAGATCAGGAAGGGCGGGGAGGACGACGTCCCCGCGATACTCGCCATGCTCGACGGCGCCGTCGAGTGGCTCGTCGCGCACGGGCGCACGGGGCAGTGGGGCACCGAGCCGTGGTCGGCCCGGCCCAAGGCCGTCGACCGGGTCGGGGAGATCGTCCGCTCGGGCACCCCGTGGCTCGCGATGATCGACGGCGTCGTGGCGGGCGCGGTGACGCTGACGCCGGACCCCGCGCCGTACGTCGCCCGGGCCGACGAACCCGAGGTGTACGTCCATCTGCTCGTCACCGACCGCCGCTTCGCGGGCCGGGGCGTCGGCGCGGCCCTGCTGGCCCACGCGGTCGAGGAGACCCGGCGCCAGGGCATCTCCCTGCTGCGCGTCGACTGCTACGCGGGCAGCGAGGGGCGGCTGGTGGACTACTACCGCCGCAACGGCTTCACACCCACGGAAACGTTTCTGGCGGGCCCGGAGGGCGACTGGCCGGGCCAGGTACTGGCCCGGCGGGTGTGACACCCGCCGGGTAGGCCCGGAATATCCGGCGGACCTTCCACTACCGCCCCGTCCTGCCGCCTGCGGCGGCGAGCGCCCTGCGGGCGCGTCGCGTCCGCAGGGCGCCGGACAGGCTTGACCGGGACGACGGCGGAGGGCGACGGGGTCGCAGGGGGCGTCCCGGAATGCTGCCGGATATTTGTGGGCGGAAGTGCCGGGCGCCGATGCGCTCGGGGGTTCCCGCCCGTAAATATCCGATTCCGGGATGCCCCCGGAGGCCCCGGCGCCCGGCCCGGACCCACCGGCCCGCGCCACCACGCCGGAGCCCCGGCCACCGGCCTCAGGCCGTAGCCGCCAGCTCCTCCCGCTGCGTCGCAGACTCACGCGCAGACTCACGCGGAACGAACTCCACCCGCCGGTGCCCACGCCGCAGGTCTATCCGCAGGCGCAAGCCACCCACCCGGGCCAGCGTGAAGCCGATCGCCGACGCCGCGAGCAGCGACACCACACCACCGGCGAGGAAGCCGACTCTCGCGCCGTAGACATCGGTGACCCAGCCCACCAGCGGCGCGCCCAGCGGCGTGCCGCCCATGAAGACCATCATGAACAGGCTCATGACCCGGCCACGCATCGCCTGGTCCGTCGCCAGCTGCACACTCGAGTTGGCGGTCACGTTGATCGTCAGGCCGAACATGCCGATCGGCACCAGCAGCGCCGCGAACACCCAGAACGTCGGCGCCAGCGCCGCCGTGATCTCCAGCAGGCCGAACAGCGCGGCCGCGCCGACCAGCAGCCGCAGCCGGGACGTGCCCCGGCGGGCGGCGAGCAGGGCGCCGATCAGGGAACCGGCCGCCATCAGGGTGTTGAGCAGGCCGTACGTGCCGGCGCCCGCGTGGAAGACGTCGTTGACGAACGCCGTCAGCCAGATGGGGAAGTTGAAGCCGAACGTGCCGATGAAGCCGACCAGCACGATCGGCCAGATCAGATCCGGCCGCCCGGCCACGTAGCGCAGGCCTTCCCGCAACTGGCCCTTGCCGCGCGGCGCCCGGTCGACCTTGTGCAGCTCGCTCGTGCGCATCATCAGCAGCCCCGCGAGAGGGGCGGCGTAGGAGAGTCCGTTGAGCAGGAACGCCCAGCCGCTGCCCACGGCAGTGATCAGCACGCCCGCGATGGCGGGGCCGACGAGCCGGGCCGACTGGAAGTTGGCGGAGTTGAGGCTGACGGCGTTGCGCAGGTCGGCCGGACCGACCATTTCGACGACGAACGCCTGGCGGACGGGGTTGTCCACGACCGTGACGAGGCCGAGGGCGAAGGCGGTGAGGTAGACGTGCCAGACCTGGACGTGACCGGAGAGGGTGAGGACCGCGAGCGCCAGGCCGGTGAGGCCCATGGCGAGCTGGGTGATCAGGAGCAGCCGCCGCTTGGGGTAGCGGTCGGCGATGACGCCGCCGTACAGCCCGAAGAGCAGCATGGGCAGGAACTGCAGCGCCGTCGTGATGCCGACGGCGGCGGAGGAGCCGGTCAGGCTGAGCACCAGCCAGTCCTGGGCGATGCGCTGCATCCAGGTGCCGGTGTTGGAGACCACCTGTCCGGTGGCGAAGAGCCGGTAATTACGGACCTTCAGTGAGCTGAAGGTGCCTCCCTTGGGCTTCAGGGAGGTGGTGCGTGCGTCGTCGTGGGTGTTCGGTGCGGGTGCGGAGTCTGCTCCGGGTCCCGAACTCAAAGTGCGTTCGCCTCCTTCTGGGCGGGCCTCAGGCCGTCCTTATGGCACCCACGGGCGACTGCGTATCCGCGTACGCCTACAGGTGCGCGAGTTTCTCCAGTACGGGCGCGGCGGCGCGGAGCGTCGCCCACTCGTCCTCGTCGAGCTGTTCCACCAGCTCGGCGAGCCAGACATTGCGCTTGCGCCGGCTCTCTTCGAGCATGGTCTCGGCCCGCTCGGTCTGGGTGACCACCTTCTGGCGGCGGTCCTCCGGGTGCGGTTCCAGCCGGACGAGGCCCTTGGCCTCCAACAGCGCGACGATGCGGGTCATCGACGGCGGCTGCACATGCTCCTTGCGAGCCAGCTCGCCGGGGGTGGCGGAGCCGCAGCGGGCGAGGGTGCCGAGCACCGACATCTCGGTCGGGCTGAGCGACTCGTCGACCCGCTGGTGCTTGAGCCGCCGTGACAGACGCATCACGCCGGACCGCAGAGAGTTCACGGCGGCTGTGTTGTCCGGGGTTTCCAGCATGTTAGTTAGTTTATCTTATTACCCGCGCTAAATAAAGTGGAGGGGTAGGACACGGACACCTGCCCCGCCAACGACGAAGCCGCCCACGCCGGGAAGGCATGAGCGGCTCGTCGAAGCCAGAAATCGGGGCCAGAAACCGGGGCCCTGCTACTTCACACCCAGCGCCTGCTCGATCGGGTCGAGCAGGAAGTAGACGAGGAAGCACAGCCCGACCACGTTGAGCAGCCAGGGGATCTCCCGGGCCCGCTTGTCCGCGATGCGCAGCAGGATGAAGGCGAGCACGCCGATGCCGATGCCGTTGGTGATGCTGTACGTGAACGGCATCGAGACGATCGTCAGGAACGCCGGGATCGCGATCGTGAAGTCGCTCCAGTCGATCTCCTTGACGTTGGCCGCCATGATCAGGAAGCCGACGACGAGCAGCGCGGGGGTGGCCGCCTGCGAGGGGACGATCTTCGCGAGCGGGGTGAAGACGAGGGCCAGCAGGAAGAGCCCGCCGGTCATCAGGTTCGCGAGGCCCGTACGGGCGCCCTCGCCGACACCTGCCGTGGACTCCACGAAGCAGGTGTTCGCGGAGGCCGAGCCGACGCCGCCCGCCGCGACGGCCACGCCGTCGACCATCAGGATCCGGCCCATGTTGGGCAGCTGGCCCTTGTCGTCGGTCAGCCCGGCCTCCTCGCCGACGCCGATGATGGTGCCCATCGCGTCGAAGAAGCCGGAGAGCAGCACGGTGAAGACGAAGAGGCAGCCGGTCAGCAGGCCGACCTCGTGGAAGCCGCCGAAGAGGCTGATGTCGCCGACGAGTCCGAAGTCGGGCGAGCCGACGATGCTGTCCGGCACCTGCGGGACGCTGAGGCCCCAGTTCGCGTCGGGGATGTCGGCGAGCGAGTTGATGACGATCGCGACGAAGGTCATCACGACGATGCCGATGAGGATCGCGCCCCGTGTCTTGCGTACGAGCAGGATGAAGGTGAGCGCGAGGCCGATCACGAAGATCAGCACCGGCCAGCCCTGGAGCTGGCCGCCCTGGCCGAGGCCGAGCGGGACGGTGGTGTGCGCGGCGTCGGGGTTGCGGGTGACGAAGCCGGCGTCGACCAGGCCGATCAGCGAGATGAACATGCCGATGCCGATCGCGATGGCACGGCGCAGTCCGCTCGGGATCGCGTCCATCACGCGCTGCCGCAGACCGGAGGCGACGAGCAGCATCAGCACCAGACCGGCGAGGACGACCATGCCCATCGCGTCCGGCCAGCTCATCTTGGGGGCGAGCTGGAGCGAGACGACGGCGTTGATGCCGAGGCCGGCGGCGCAGGCGATCGGCACATTGCCGATGACGCCCATGAGGACGGTGCTGAGGCCCGCCATCAGGGCGGTGGCCGTGACCAGCTGGCCGTTGTCCAGCTGGTGACCGAACTTGTCCTGGCCCGCGCCGAGGATGATCGGGTTCAGCACGATGATGTAGGCCATCGCAAAGAAGGTGGCCAGACCACCGCGCATCTCGCGGGAGACGGACGAGCCCCGCTCGGAGATCCGGAAGAACCGGTCGAGGGCGTTGCCGGGGGGCGGCGTGGGGGACGGCTGCTGGGCGTCGACCGGGGAGGTGGCCGAGGGGGGCATGCGGGACCTCAGTCGTACGGGCCTGCGGGAGGCGAGCGGGGGGTGCGGGGGGGCGATGCAGAGGGTCGGGATGACCGTCCGCGAGGGCCGTGCGGGTGATCGACGGTGATCGACAGGCCGGGACGCGGACGAACAGCTCATGAACGCTGGATCATGAACGCTGGCTCATGAACGACATGAAAGCGATCATGGACGGTGGATCATATTTGGATGATCAGACGAAACATCGCAGTCAGATCCGGTCGGTTTCAGTATGAATAAACAAGACGTGAATTGCTATCTCCGCGCGTAGACCCCTATGGGACAAGGGCCCCGACCGGGAACGCGGCACCGGGGGCGCACGGACTAGGCTTACGGCCATGACGAAGTGGACACCCCGACACGAGGCACCGGAGCCCCTGGAAGGCCCCGTCGTCGCCACCATCACCGGCGGCACGATCCTCTGGTTCGTCCTCTTCCTCGCGCAGCTCCCCTTCTACGGCTGGTTCGAGGACCACGGCCACGCGTGGTGGGTGTGGACCTGCCTGGCCGGGGCCGGTCTCGGTCTGATCGGCATCTGGTACGTCCGTGGGCGCGAAGCGGCCATCCGACGCCACGCGGCGAACGCCGGCGAACGCTGAAGCGTCATTTCGGAAGGTGAACCGGGCTGACCGCCCGTACCGTCGGAGGCATGAGCGATCCGGCGCACACCGCAGTCGAGGAGCCCGTACCGCCGGCCGCGCACTCCGGCCTGACCGCCCGCGAGGTCGCCGAGCGCGTGGCCCGGGGCGACGTCAACGATGTGCCCGTACGTTCCTCGCGCTCGATGACGGAAATCGTCCGGGCCAACGTCTTCACCCGCTTCAACGCCATCATCGGCGTGCTGTTCTGCATCATCCTGGTCGTCGGCCCCATCCAGGACGGCCTCTTCGGCTTCGTCATCGTCGCCAACACGGCGATCGGCATCATCCAGGAACTGCGCGCCAAGAAGACCCTCGACTCCCTCGCCGTCATCGGCGAGGCCAAGCCCACCGTCCGGCGCGACGGCGTCCCCACCGCCATCGCCACCGGCGAGATCGTCCTCGACGACGTCATCGAACTCGGCCCCGGCGACAAGTGCGTCGTCGACGGCGAGGTCCTGGAGGCCGACGGGCTGGAGATCGACGAGTCGCTGCTCACCGGCGAGGCCGACCCCGTCCTCAAACAGCCCGGCGACCCCGTCATGTCCGGCTCCTTCGTCGTCGCCGGCGGCGGCGCCTTCACCGCGACCAAGGTGGGCCGCGAGGCCTACGCCGCGCAGCTCGCCGAGGAGGCGTCCCGCTTCACGCTCGTCCACTCCGAGCTGCGCAGCGGCATCAGCCAGATCCTCAAGTACGTGACGTGGATGATGGTCCCGACCGCCATCGGCCTGATCATCAGCCAGCTCGTCGTCGAGAAGGACGACTGGAAGGAAGCGGTCCGGCGGATGGTCGCCGGCATCGTCCCGATGGTGCCCGAGGGCCTGGTGCTGCTCACCTCCGTCGCCTTCGCCATCGGCGTCATCCGGCTCGGCCGCAAGCAGTGCCTCGTCCAGGAACTGCCCGCGATCGAGGGCCTGGCCCGCGTCGACGTGGTCTGCCTCGACAAGACGGGCACGCTCACCGAGGGCGGGATGGACGTCAAGGAACTGCGGCTCCTCGACAGCGCGGACGAGAGCTACGTACGCCAGGTGCTCGGCGCCCTCGGCGAGTCCGACCCCCGGCCCAACGCCAGCCTCCAGGCCATCATCGCCGCCTACCCCGACAGCGCCGACTGGCGCTGCACGGAATCGCTGCCCTTCTCCTCCGCCCGCAAATACAGCGGCGCCGCCCTCAACGGCCCGGACGCCGAGAGCAGCCGCTGGCTGCTGGGCGCCCCCGACGTGCTGCTGGCCGAGGGCGACGCGGCGCTCGCCGAGGTCGAGGACCTCAACGCCCAGGGCCTGCGCGTCCTGCTCCTCGCCGGCGCCGACCGGGAGCTGGACGACCCGCGCGTCACGGACGGCGTCCGCCCCACGGCCCTCGTCGTCCTGGAACAGCGGCTGCGGTCCGACGCCGGTGACACCCTGCGCTACTTCGCCGAACAGAACGTCGCCGCGAAGGTCATCTCCGGCGACAACGCCGTCTCCGTCGGCGCGGTCGCCGGGAAACTCGGCCTGCCCGGCGCCGACGCCCCCGTCGACTCCCGCCGGCTGCCCGCCGAGCGGGACGCGATGGCCGAGGCCCTCGACCGTGGCGCGGTCTTCGGGCGGGTCACCCCGCAGCAGAAGCGGGACATGGTCGGCGCGCTCCAGTCGCGCGGCCACACCGTCGCGATGACCGGCGACGGCGTCAACGACGTCCTCGCCCTGAAGGACGCCGACATCGGCGTCTCCATGGGCTCCGGCTCCGAGGCCACCCGGGCCGTCGCCCAGATCGTGCTCCTGAACAACAGCTTCGCGTCACTGCCGTCGGTGGTAGCGGAGGGCCGCCGCGTCATCGGCAACATCACGCGCGTCGCCACCCTGTTCCTGACGAAGACCGTCTACTCCGTCCTGCTCGCCGTCCTCGTCGTCTGCTCCCAGGTGCCGTACCCGTTCCTGCCCCGCCATCTGACGCTGCTGTCGACCCTGACCATCGGCGTCCCCGCCTTCTTCCTCGCCCTGGCCCCCAACAAGGAGCGCGCCCGGCCGCACTTCGTGCGCCGCGTCATGCGGTACGCCGTCCCGGCGGGGGCCATCGCGGGCCTCGCCACGTTCGCGGCGTATCTGCTGGCCCGGCAGCACTACGGCGGGACGGGCGCGCTCGCGGCGGAGACGAGCGCGGCGACGCTGACCCTGTTCCTGATCTCCATGTGGGTGCTCGCGATCATCGCCCGGCCCTACACGTGGTGGCGGATCGCCCTGGTGCTCGCGATGGCGCTGGGCTTTGTGATCGTGCTCGTCACCCCCTGGCTCCAGCACTTCTTCGCCTTGAAACTGGTCGGCACGACGATGCCGTGGGCCGCCGTCGGCATCGCGGTGGCGGCCTCGGTCGCGCTGGAGCTGGTGTGGCGCTGGGTGGGACGCCGGTTCCCCGCGTGATCCCCGGCCGGGGGGCCGGGGTCAGGCGTTGGCCTTCTCGTCCTCGAGCATCTCGCGGATCTGCTCGCGCAGCGCCGGGCTGTCCATGTGGTTGTGGACGGAGACGGCGTGCTCGGTGGCGGCGCGGATGACTTCGTCCTCTTCACCGGTGATGGTGAGGGAGCAGTCGGTTTCGCTGGGGAACCGGCGGCAGTCGGCGACTTTCCTGGTCATGACGGCCTCCTCGCTTCCAGGATAAGGCGACCGGGTCCCTCGCCGGGCGGGATCGATGACCCCGCCCGGCGAAGGAACGGCTAATCGAACCAGCGGGCCCGCGCCAGCTCATCCGTGCGGGACGGGTCCTCCAGGAGGGCCGCCGCCTCGAAGCGGCGGGACCAGTGGCCCGCCGCCCAGGCCAGGCCCGCCGCCACGCCCTCCAGCGTCGTCGCGTGCAGCACGCCGTCCGGCCCGTAGCGCCAGTCCAGCTCGATGCCGCCGACGACGAGCTCGCCGTGTTCGACGTACGACGACGGCGCCCCCGGCAGCAGCACCCGCACCCCGTCCGGGACCTGCCGGACCTCGCCGTCACCGGCGGGCACGACCACCGGGAAGACCTCGCTGACCCGGCGGACCTGCAACAGCTCCGCCAGCTCCGCCGCCCGCTCCGGCCGTACCGGCAGCACCGGGTGGCCCTCGGCCAGCGGCATCAGGTCCGGCGCGTCGGCGACGAGCGCCTCCGCCGCGTCCACGACCGTCACCTCGCCGTCGACGACGGCCCGCAGCTCGTCGGGCAGCGTGACCTGGTCCGGATCGAGGTCGGCCAGGGCGCCGTACAGGGCGTGCAGCTGCGCCTCACCCACCGGCAGGCGGTCGTCGGCCAGCCGCGCGAGCAGCTCCGCGGCGCCGCCCGGCTCGTCCAGCAGGGCGGCCACGGACGTCCGTACGCCCAGCGCCCGCAGCACCTGCTCGTCCGCGAGCCCGGCCGCGTCGGCCGCCTCGTACAGGCCCGCCAGCAGCGGGTCCCCGCCCGCGGCACGCAGCCCGGCGGGGCGGCGGCCGCCCAGGACGGGGTGGCCGCGCAGCCACCAGGCGGTGTACGGGCGCACCGACTCCGTCGTGCCGTCCGGCAGCAGGATCCGTACGGGCGTGGTCAGCGCGTCGCGCAGCGGCGGGCGGGACAGCAGGGCGAGCGCCTGCGGCCAGGCGTCGTCGTCGACGAGGTCCAGGTCCCGTACGGCCACGATCTCGGTCGCGACCGGCGGCACGGGGGTGTCGGGCAGCTGGTCCAGCACGTCCTCGCACCACACGTCGACGGCGTCGAGCAGGCCGACGTCGTCGGGCTCGGCGTAGTCGCCCTCGCGCGGGTCGAGCTCCTCGGGGTCGAGGACGACGTCCGTGGCGCGGACGAGGGCGAAGTCGGCGAGGACGCCGCACGCGGTGAGGGGCTGCTCGCCCCAGTGGTCGGCGAGCGCGGCGTCGCAGGCGGCGAGTTCGCCGGGGCGGATGACGCGCTCGAAGGGACTGCCGGGCAGGACGAGTTCACCGGCCGGGGCGAGCTCGCCGTCCTCGTCGGGCAGCGCGAGCGCGCCGAGCCAGGGCTCGTCACCGGGCACCAGGCCGGCGTCCCGGACGAGCGTGAGGACGGTCTCGGCCAGGGCGTCGGCGTCGAGGGCGTCCTCGTCCCACACGTCCTCGGCGTCGAGGGAGTTCGCGACGGCGGCCCGCACCTGGGGGGTCGTCAGGATGGCGCGCGGCGAGGCCGGGGTGGCCCCGAGCTTCTCCAGCAGGGGGTGGGCGGCGTCGGGGTGGGCCACTTTCAGCCCAAGGCGGGAGAGCCGCTCGGTCTGCTCGGGGTCCGTGCCGTCCGGCGGCGGCAGCAGCACCTGCCGGGGGCCGATGGCCGTGCGCCCGTCCGCGAGCGGCACGGGCAGCCCGCTCAGCCGGTCCGGGTCGACACCGGCGAGGCTGTCGTAGAGGCGGTGCCACCACGCGGCGGACCGCTCGACGCCCGCCAGGCGGTCGATGGTCTCGCCCAGCGACACCCGGGCCACGCCGAGCGCGCGCAGCTCCTGGCGGCGCTCCAGCCCGGCGGGCAGCAGGCTCGGGAACAGCTCGCCCAGCACGGCGACGGTCTCCGCGCCCGCGCCCTCCACGATCTCGGCCTCGACGGGCCGCAGTGCGTGCGTCTCGCCGCCGGGGGCGGTCGCGAAGGCGTCGTCCCAGGTGTCGGCGGGGGCGCGGCCGGTGGCCGGGGCGGGCTGCGCGGTCTGGGTGGAGGCGTCGGGGCCCTGGGTCCAGGGGATGCCCTCGATGCCACCGGAGGGCGCGGGCTCTTCGGCGCCGCCGGTGGAAGCCGCGCTCGGGAGGAAGGGGACGCGGGGCAGCCGGTCGAGGACGAGCCTACGGAGCTCCGCGTCCAGGGCGCCCTGCGCCAGCGGGGCCGGGACCAGATCGAGGGTGCCGGTGCCGACGGGGTGCCAGTCGCGCAGCAGCGCGGTGTACGCCTCGGCCGCGCGCTCGACGAGGAAGTCCGTGAGGGGGCCGGGCGCGGCGTGCCGGCGGGTGGGTTCGAGCGGGAACGTGGCGATGAGCAGGGCCGGCAGGCCCAGCGGCTCGTCGGTGGGCGTCGGGGCGTGCACGACCGGCGCGGTCCGGGGCCGCTCGGGCGCGCCGTCCGTGCCCACCGGCACCGCCCACGTCACCGCCCACGCCGGGCGCAGCCGCTCCTCCACGGGCCGGTCGGCGAGCAGCGCGGCGTCCAGCCGGCCACCCGCGCGCTCGACGCGCCAGCGGGTGGCCGCCGCGCGCGCGGAGTCGTCGACGATGACGTACGGGCCTTCCTGGCGGCGCGTCAGGGTCCGTACGGTGCCGTCCGCCGTCTCGATGACGACCTCCGTCAGACCCGGCAGGGTCAGCAGCAACGCGTCGTCGACCCCGGCCAGCAGACGGGCGGTCAGGTCCTCGGCCGCGCCGTCGCGCAGCGGCAGCACGACGACGGTGTCGTAGCCGTCGGGTGCGCTGCCCTCGGCGGGCAGCGGGAGCCGCAGCAGCGGCACGTGACCCTCGCGGCGGCGGATCTCCTCGCCGAGCGCGGGGGCGGCTGCCGCCGTCTCTTCCGCGAGCGTCCGCGCCTCCGCGAGCGACCACCGGACGCCGCCGGTACGGGCGATGACGGCGGGTTCGTCACTCACGGCCAGCACGGCCGAGAAGCCGACGCCGAACCGGCCGACGGCACCGTCCCCGCCGTCCCCGCCGTCCGGTCCCCGTCGCGGCTCGTCGTCGCGCTTGGCGGAGGCACGCAGGGTGGCCAGGGACTCGACGCCCGCGGCGTCGAGGGGGGCGCCGGTGTTGGCGGCGGCCAGCACGGCGGGCTCACCGGCCCGCGCGGGGTGCAGGGTCAGCCGCAGCCGGCCGGGGACACCGGCGCGCGCGGCGGCGTCGGCGGCGTTCTGGGCCAGCTCGACGACGAGACGGTCGCGGTAGCCGCCGAGCGCGAGGTCCTCCTCGGCGTTGGCGTCCTCCCGGAACCGGGCGGGCGACGCCGCCCAGGCGTCGAGCACGCCGCGCCGCAACCGCGCGGTCCCGAACGGATCCGCCCCGTCGGCCGTGCCCCGCACCATTGCCGTGCCGCTCACGTGTGTCTCCCTGCGCTTTCGCCGGCCGCTGTGGCTTGGCCGTGTCACTCGCCTTGCCTTTGCGGCGAACGTACCCCCCTGTGGGGGCGCTCCGCGCCATGGGGTGCGTACCGGCGTCCGCCGGGGGCCGCGTTGCCGCCTGCGGCGGCGAGCGCCCTGCGGGCGCGTCCTCAAACGCCGGACGGGCTGCTGTGCTGTGTCCTCAAACGCCGGACGGGCTGCTGTGCTGTGTCCTCAAACGCCGGACGGGCTGGAATGAGCTGAGCTCAGCCCCGTCAAGCCCGTCCGGCGCTTGAGGACACCGAAAGATCAGGCGTGCCCGAGGTCGTCCTCCGACGACTCGTCCTCCGAGGACTCCGCCTGCCGCAAAGGCAACGGGTCCACCAGCGAATCGTCGATCACCGGCTCCGACGGCCGCGGCGGCTTCGGCATGACCGCGGCCTCGGAGTGGCCTCCGCAGCCGTAGGCGAGGGAGACGACGTGGCCGTCCGCCGGGCCGAATTCATTGGCGCAGACGCCGAACGCCTGGCCCAGGGAGCCGCCGATACGGGCCAGGAAGCCGCAGCTCTCGCAGGACGCGGGGGCCGCCTGGGCCATGGGGGTCTTGGCGCCGTGCGTCTCGTCCCAGCGGTCGGCCGCGGTGTGCAGGCCGTAGCGGGAGAGGACGCGGGCACGGCGCAGGCCGAGCTCCTCGGCGACCGACGCGATCGTGCCGCGCAGCGGCGTGGTGGGCTGCGCGGAGGGCGGGCCGGCCGTGACGTCGGCGTCCTCCGCCTCGGCGAGCTCGGCCATCTCCTCGGAGACGGCGGAGTTCGGCGGCGGGACGTCCTCACCGGTCCAGCCCGGCTCCAGGCGCAGATCGTCGGCCTCGGTGGGCAGCAGGTCGCCCGGTCCCATGTCGCCGGGGCGCAGCCGCTCGCTCCAGGGCACCCATTCGGGTGCCAGGAGGGCGTCGGGGCCCGGCAGCAGCACCGTCTCGTCGAGGGTGACGGCCTTGGCGCGGGAGGCCCGGGTCACGGTGACGGCCCAGCGCCAGCCGCGGTACCCGGGGTCCTTGCAGGCGAAGTAGTGGGTGACGACGCGGTCCCCGTCGGCGGCGACCTCGACGTGCTCGCCGACCATCCCGGGCAGCGCGGCCTCCTCGGCCGCCGTACGGGCGAGTTCGACCGCCTCGGCGCACAGGCGGTCCGGGGTACGGCTTCGCATCGCAGCACTCACAAGAATCTTGTCTCTCTTCCACGCCGTCTCACGAGTGCGCCAGCCGAACGGCCGGGTCGGCGGACGGAGCGGACCGCAGGACCGCGTCGACGTCCGCGCCCGAACGGCCTCGGGCGCACCTAGTCACTCCCATTCTGCGGGATCGAGACTCGGAGCGCGGCCAAGAACGACCGCCGGTGGCGCGCTACGCACGCTACCCCGCGCGGCCGTGCGGGGGATAGCCGGGCTGCGGCGAGCCTCGTGCCGGTCTGCCCGGAGGTCGGCCCGGCGGGGCCCGGAGGCGAGCCGTAGATGCGCCGAAAGTGCCATCGTCGGTGTGAGTTGGGGCAGTATGGCGTGGTGGGAGCCATCCGGTCAGCCGAAGGCGGTCCGCTCCGCCGTGCCGGCCGGGGCGTCGGCCGGGTGCTGCGCAGCCCTTTCACGGGGGCGGCCCGCGGGGTCCGTAAAGCCACGCACGCGCACGGCGCGGGCGAGTCCGGGCTCGGCAAACTGATCGAGCTGCACGCGGTGAACTCCGCCGGCGACATGATGATCACGATCGCGCTGGCGTCCACGGTCTTCTTCTCCGTCCCCACCGACCAGGCGCGCGGGCGGGTGGCGCTGTACCTGGCGGTCACCATGGCGCCGTTCGCGCTGCTCGCCCCGGTGATCGGGCCGCTGCTGGACCGCGTCCCGCACGGCCGCCGGGCGGCGATGGCGGGCGCGATGCTGACTCGGGCGCTGCTCGCGCTGACCATGTCGGGCGCGGTGGCGACGGGCGGTCTGGAGCTGTATCCGGCGGCGCTCGGCGTGCTGGTGGCCTCGAAGGCGTACGGGGTGGTGCGCTCGGCGGTGGTGCCCCGGCTGCTGCCACCGCGCATTTCGCTGGTCAAGGCGAATTCCCGGGTGACGCTCGGGGGCCTGCTGGCCACGGGACTGGCGGCCCCGCTGGGTGCGGGGCTGCATCAGCTGGGGCCGGAGTATCCGCTGTACGGGGCGTGCGCGGTGTTCGCGCTCGGCACCTTCCTCTCCTTCTCGCTGCCGCACAAGGTCGACTCGGCGAAGGGCGAGGCCCGGGCGCGTCTGGTGTCGGGCGAGCACCGGCCGATCTCGATCCGCCACCCGCGGGCCGGGAAGCCGGAGAAGAACGGGAAACAGGGGAGGAACGGGAACGGGAAGCAGACAAGGAAAGAGAAGAAGCCCGGGCTGCGCACGGTGGGCAGCTCGGTGCTGCACGGCCTCCAGGCGAACAGCGCGATGCGCATGCTGTCGGGCTTCCTCACCTTCTTCCTGGCCTTCATGCTCCGCGTTCACCCGCTCGGCGGCCTGAGCCCGGCCATGTCGCTGGGTGTCGTCGCGGTCGCGGCGGGCGGGGGGAACGCGCTGGGCACGGCCATCGGCGCGCTGCTGCGCTCGCGCGGGCCGGAGGCGATGATCGCGCTGGTGCTGTCCGTGTCCCTGGCGACGGCGGTCACCGCGGCCGTGCTCTACAGCCCGGTCGCGATCGGTGCCGTGGCGGCCGTCGCGGGCATCTCCCAGGCGCTCGGCAAGCAGTCGCTGGACTCGCTGATCCAGCGGGACGTGCCGGAGGAGGTGCGCACGTCGGCGTTCGCCCGTTCCGAGACGCTGCTGCAGATGTCCTGGGTGGTCGGCGGGGCGATCGGCATCCTGCTGCCGCTCAATGGCGTACTGGGCATGTCGGTCGCGGCGGGGTTCCTCGCGCTCGGCGTGGCGACCGCCGTGCGGGGCCTGCTGACGGCCGCCCGGCGCGGCTCGCCGCACCCGCGCGTGGCGTGAGCGGGCGGGCCCGATAGCCTGCCCGTATGACCGCTGCGTTTATCCGAGGCAAGCGCCGCCGTGCCGCTGCCGCCGTCGGTGCCGTGACCTTCGGGCTCGTCGCCCTCTCCGCCTGCGACAAGCCGACGCCGCTGGCGACCGTGACCGTGGGTACGAACACGGTGACCACCGAGGCCGTCTGCCTCGACGAGGGCACCAAGCTCGACGAGGCCGCGCTGAGCAAGTGCCTGGCGAGCAAGGCACCCAAGACCATCAAGGTGAAGCCGGGCGACAAGGTGCGCATCGGCGTCGAGCCGAAGATCGCCGACGAGGGCTGGATCGTGGCTGCGGGCGGTGCGCAGAAGACCGCGCAGACGAAGCAGACCTACACGTCCCTGGACGGCCAGTCGCTCTTCGTCAACCAGCAGGCCCGGCGCATGGAGGAGACCACCGTCCTCTCCGTGGTCACGAGCGACGGCGTGTGGAACGTCAAGCTCGAACTCGACAACGACTGAAGTCGCCGGGCCCGCTGATGCGCGTACTCGTGGTGACGGCCGTACCCGCCGAGCGTGACGCGGTGACGGCCGCTTCGCCACGCCACACGGAGGTCCCGCTGCCGGGCGGTGCGACCCTGCACCGCACGGCGCGCTTCGACGTGCTGGCCGCCGGTGTCGGTCCCGCCGCCGCGGCGGCGGGGGCCGCGACCGCGCTGACCGCCGCCGAGCTGGCCGGGGACCGCTACGACCTGGTGGTGTCCGCGGGCATCGCGGGCGGTTTCCAGCCCGGCGCGCCGCTGGCCTCCCTCGTCGTGTCCGAGGCGATCGTCGCCGCCGATCTGGGCGCGCAGACGGCCGAGGGCTTCCGGTCGACCGCCGAGCTGGGCTTCGGGGCGACCGGTCACCGGTCCCCCGAGGCGCTCGTACGGGCCGTGGCCGGGGCGACCGGGGCGGCGACCGGTGAGGTGCTGACCGTGTCCACGGCGACCGGGACCGCCGAGCGGGCCGCAGAGCTGACGGCACGCCATCCGCAGGCCCTCGCCGAGGCCATGGAGGGGTTCGGCGTCGCCGAGGCCGCCGCCGCGCACGGCGTGCCGGCGCTGGAGCTGCGTGCCGTCTCCAACGCGGTCGGGCCGCGCGACCGGGCCGCCTGGCGGATCGGGGACGCGCTGGCCGCGCTCACGGACGCGTTCCGGCGGCTCCCGTCCGCGCTGGACGTGCCACCCGTCGAGAAAGCCGAGGTCACCCGATGAGCGAGCCGCTGAAGATCGCGTATTCGCCCTGCCCGAACGACACCTTCGTCTTCGACGCCTGGGCGCACGGCCGGGTGCCGGGCGCACCCGCCCTGGACGTCACGTTCGCGGACATCGACATCACCAACGGCATGGCCGAGCGCGGCGAGTTCGACGTGCTGAAGGTGTCGTACGCGGTGCTGCCGTGGGTGCTGGAGGAGTACGCGCTGCTGCCGTGCGGCGGGGCGCTCGGCCGGGGCTGCGGGCCGCTGGTGCTCACGCGGGACGGCGGGAGCGCCGCCGATCTGGCCGGGAAGACCGTCGCCGTGCCGAGCGAGCGCTCGACCGCGTATCTGCTCTTCCGGCTGTGGGCCGCCACCGAGGTGCCCGGCGGTGTCGGCGAGGTCGTCGTGCTGCCGTTCCACGAGATCATGCCCGCGGTCCGGGACGGCAAGGTGGACGCGGGTCTCGTGATCCACGAGGCGCGGTTCACGTATCAGGACTACGGGCTGGCCTGCCTCGCCGACATGGGCGAGCACTGGGAGTCCACGACCGGGCTGCCCATCCCGCTCGGCGCGATCATCGCCAAGCGCTCGCTGGGTGCCGCGCGACTGCGCGAACTGGCCGAGGCGGCGCGGACGTCGGTGCGCATGGCCTGGGACGACCCGCTGGTCTCCCGGCCGTATGTGCTGGAGCACGCGCAGGAGATGGATCCGGCGGTCGCGGACCAGCACATCGGGCTGTACGTCAATGAATTCACGGCAGGCCTCGGCGAGGCCGGCTACGCGGCGGTGCGCGGACTGCTCACGCGTGCCGCGGCCGAGGGACTCGTACCGCCCCTCGGCCGTGACGCGCTCGCTTTTCCGTAAGCCTCTGTCCGTACCGCTCAGACGTCCATCTGGTCGGCGACGGCGCGCAGCATGCCCGCGATCTTGGCGCCGTGCGCCTTGTCCGGGTAACGGCCGCGCTCCAGCTGCTGGGTGACGTTCTCCAGGAGGGTGGTGAGGTCCTGGACGATCGAGGCCAGTTCGTCGGGCTTGCGTCGCTGCGCGGCCGCTACCGAGGGGGCGGGGTCGAGGAGCGTCACGGTGAGCGCCTGGTCGCCGCGCTGTCCGGCCACGACACCGAACTCCACCCGCTGGCCGGGCTTGAGGGTGTCGACCCCGGCCGGGAGCACCGAGGAGTGGACGAAAACGTCCTCGCCGTCGTCACGGGAGAGAAAGCCGAAGCCCTTCTCACTGTTGAACCACTTGACCTTGCCGGTAGGCACGTCTGTCCTCGTCCTCGTATCTCGTCGGGAAACGCCGGAAACTGCAAAAAACAACGGCAAAACAGCTCTGGATAGCACGACAGCGGGTCGCAAGACCCGCTACCCCCAAGGCTAATGGTCCCGGGCCCGGTGACAAGACGTCCCCGGGTGGTACCTCTGCGCATCTGGCGTCTGTCCGGTGCGTACGGCGATGGAGTCCACGCCGACCGGTAGGGATCTACCCTGGTCGGGTGAGCAACGAAACGCCCCGAGCCGGGGATCTGCTGGTACGCGTCGGCGCCATCGTCTTCTTCGTGGGCGCGGTCGCCACGCTGGCGACGGTCGCGCCGCTCTTCCTGGGCGCCGATCCGCTGCCCCCGGCCGCGTACTTCGTGTGCATGCTGATGGGCGTCGGTTTCCTCGTCGCCGGGGCCGGGGTGCTGCGGTCGATCGCGGAGCAGCGCCGTCAGGCGCGGGAGGCCGCCGGGTCCGTCTCCGCCCGGTAGCCGCGCAGCCAGGCCGGGAAGGCCGTGAGATCGGCGAGCAGCACATCGGCACCCGCCGCGCGCAGTTCCTCCACGTCGCACGGCCCGGTCGCGACCGCCACGGACAGCGCACCGGCCGTACGCGCGCCGCGCACATCACCGACGTGGTCGCCGACGTAGACGCTCGCGCCGTGCTCGCGCAGCGCCAGCGCCTTGTCCTCGGCCCACAGGTCGCCTATGAGGACGTCGGGCGCGAGGCCCAGGTGGTCGAGGTGGAGCCGGGCGTTGACCGGGTACTTGGCGGTGACGACGATCGCCCGCCCGCCCAGCTCCTGGACCGCGGCGATGGCCTCGCGGGCGCCGGGCATGGCGGGTGACGGGACGATCCCGAGCTTCGGGTACGCGGTCCGGTAGATGTCGGCGGCCCAGTCGACCTTCTCCGCGGGGAACCAGTTGAGCAGCTCGTGCTCGAGCGGCGGACCGAGCCGGCCGCAGACGAGGTCGATGTCGATGGGCGTCCCGGTGGTGGCGACCAGGGATTCGTACGCGGCTCTGATGCCGGGCTTGGAGTCGACCAGCGTGAGATCGAGGTCGAAGCCGACCGTGAACCGATGCGTGCGCGGGAGCGAGGTCATGCCCCACATTCTGCCGCCGGCCCCACCCGTACACTAAGCCTCGCCTAAGTTGGGGCCTCGGTCCGCCCGCCCTCAGCGTTGTCGGCATGTACGACCGCGAAGTTCATGGACGACGCGAAGTTTTCGAGCGCGAAGTGGAAGCGATGTCAGCCGCCGTCCCGATCAGCAGCCCCGGATCTCCCATGATCCGCCGCCGCGTCGGCTGGACGGCGGCCGCGGCCGTCGCCCTGCTGGTCGCGGTGGCGCTCAGTCTCGCCGTGGGCGCCCGCCCGACCCCGCCGTCCGAGCTCCTCGACGTGCTGCTGCACGGCGGCTCGGACACCACGGCCACCGTCGTCCGGGAGATGCGGCTGCCCCGCACCCTCATCGGCCTGATGGTCGGCGCCGCGCTGGCCGTGGCGGGCACGGCCATGCAGGGCCTCACCCGCAACCCCATCGCCGACCCCGGCATCCTCGGCATCAGCCAGGGCGCCTCGGTGGGTGTCGTCCTGGCCCTCTCCGTCGCCGGGGTGCACTCCCTGACGGGCTTCGTGTGGTGGGCCTTCGCGGGCGCGGGCATCGCGGGCGTCGCCGTGTACGCCATCGCCTCCCGCGGCCGCGGCGGCGCCTCGCCGGTGAAGCTCGCACTCGCGGGCGCCGCGATCAACGCGCTGCTGGTCTCGGTCATCCACGCGATCCTCACCACCCACGCGCGCGTGCTGGACGACTTCCGCTTCTGGCAGGTCGGCTCGCTCGCCGGCCGTAAACCCGAGATCGTCGAACAGATCTGGCCGTTTCTGCTGGTGGGCCTGGTGATGGTGGTGTCCGTGGCGCGCGGGCTCGACGCCCTGGCGCTCGGCGAGGACGTCGCCAAGGGCCTCGGGCAGAACGTCGCGACCGTACGGATCGTCGGCGGTCTCGGCGCCACCGTCCTCACCGGCGTGGGCGTCGCCGCCGCCGGGCCGATCGCCTTCATCGGCCTGGCCGTGCCGCACATCGCCCGCGCGATCGTCGGCTCCGACCACCGCTGGGTGCTGCCCATGGCCGCGCTCATCGGCCCCGTCATGCTGCTCGTCGCCGACGTCATCGGCCGGATCCTCTTCCCGCCGAGCGAGGTCCCCTCGGGCGTCATGACGGCCCTGATCGGCGTGCCCTTCCTCGTCACGCTGGTGCGCCGCAAGGCGGTGGCGGCATGACGTACACCGTGTCCCCGGCACCGGCTCCGGCTCCGGCTCCGGCTCCGGCGAAGGCGGGACAGCGGCCCGCCGGCTATCTGCTCGTACGGGCCGGTCGTGGCTCGTTCCTCGTCCACCGGCGGGCCGCGGCCGTCGCGCTCGGCCTCGCGGCGCTGCTCGCCGCCGTGTGCGTCGCCTACCTCTGCGTCGGCAAGACCTTCGTCACCCCCCTGGAGGCCGTGAAGGTCGTCCTCGGGCAGCCGTCGTCCGACGAGCTGGTCGTGGGCACGCTGCGGCTGCCCCGGATGACCGTCGGCCTGCTGATCGGCGCGGCCTTCGGCATCGCCGGGGCACTCATCCAGACCGTCTCCCGCAACCCCCTGGCCAGCCCCGACATCATCGGCATCACCCAGGGCGCGAGCGCCCTGACGGTCGGCGCGATGACCTTCGGCGTCACCTCGTACGCCTTCCTGCCGTACCTGTCCGTCATCGGCGGGCTGCTCGCCGCCGCCCTCGTCTACGCCTTCGCGTGGCGGCGCGGGCTGCACGCCGCGCGTTTCGTGCTCATCGGCATCGGCTTCGCGGTCGCGCTGCGCTCGGTCACCCATCTGTTCATGACCAAGGGCGACTACCTCGTCGCCCAGCAGGCCCAGGTGTGGATGACCGGTTCGCTCAACGGGCGCGGCTGGGGCGAGGCCGCACCGCTGTCCTGGGCGCTGCTCGCGCTCGTCCCCTTCGTCCTCTGGGCGGCGCGGGCGCAGCGCACGGTGGCCATGGACGACGACACGGCCACCGCGCTGGGCGTACGGCTGGGCCGGGTGCGGTTCGGGCTGGTGCTGCTGGGCGTGGTGCTCGCCTCGATCGCGACGGGCGCGGCCGGTCCCGTGGACTTCGTGGCGCTGCTCGCCCCGCAGATCGCCCGCCGGATGACCCGTACCGCGCAGATCCCGCTGCTGTGCTCGGCGCTGCTGGGCGCGGTCGTCGTCGTCCTCGCGGACCTGCTGGCCCGCAAGCTCTTCGAGCCCACCGAACTGCCCGTGGGCGTGCTGACCGCCGCCGTCGGTGCCCCGTATCTGATCTGGCTGATCATTCGCAGCCGCACCGGAGGCAAAGCATGACGACCGAGAGCAGGAACGCGACGGAGAGCGTGGCCGGGAGCACGGGTGTGGCCGGGAGCAGGCTCACCGCCCGCGGGCTGACCCTCGCCTACGAGGACCGCACGGTCGTGGACACCCTCGACCTCGACGTCCCCGACGGCGAGGTGACGGTCGTCGTCGGCCCGAACGCGTGCGGGAAGTCGACGCTCCTGCGGGCGCTCGGCCGGCTGCTGAAGCCGAAGGGCGGGTCGGTGCTGCTGGACGGCGAGGAGCTGGCCCGCATCCCCACCCGGCGGATCGCCCAGTCGCTCGGGCTGCTGCCGCAGACGCCCGTGGCCCCCGAGGCCATCACCGTCGCGGACCTCGTCGCACGCGGCCGGCAGCCGCACCAGCGCTGGTGGCAGCAGTGGTCGGAGACGGACGAGCGCGCCGTCACGGACGCCATGGCCCGCACGGACGTGTCGGCCCTGGCCGAGCGGGCCGTCGACGAGCTGTCGGGCGGCCAGCGGCAGCGGGTGTGGATCGCGATGGCGCTGGCGCAGGAGACGGATCTGCTGCTGCTGGACGAGCCGACGACGTACCTCGACATCGCCCACCAGGTGGAGGTGCTGGACCTGGTCCGCCAGCTCAACCACGAACGCGGCCGCACGGTCGTCGCGGTGCTGCACGACCTGAACCAGGCGGCGCGCTACGCCGATCACCTGGTGGCGATGAAGGCGGGCCGCGTGATCGCGCGGGGGCGGCCGTCGGAGATCGTCACGACGGAGCTGGTGCGGGAGGTCTTCGGCCTGGACTCGGTGGTCGTACCGGATCCGGTGACGGGGAGCCCGCTGGTGATACCGGGCACTCCGTGGGCTCCCGGGGGAGCCGCCTCCGGCGGCGAGCGCCCTGCGGGCGCGTCCTCAAACGCCGGACGGGCTTGATTCGGCTGAGCCCGGCCCCATCAAGCCCGTCCGGCGATTGAGGACACCGCCGCGCAGCGGAGGTGCAGCCGACAAACACGGAACGCACCGGACAAGGCCTCAGGCAGAGCGTCTGGCCCGCCACACCACGAACAGCGCCGACGCGACGGCAGCGACCCGGACGACCACCGGCCAGGTGGCGGAGAGAGCCGTGCCCAGCTCGCCCGCCGGTATCGGGTCGCCCCAGCGGCCGTTCGCGCGGCCCCACAGCCAGGCGATGCCGCCGGCGACGGTGAGGCCGGGGACGACCATGACGGCCATCTGCGACTCGGTGTGCGAGAGCCGGCGGGTGACGTAGGCGAGCGCCCAGCCCGCGGCGAGCATGAGCCAGTTGCCGAGCATGGCCCCGACGAGCAGCAGCGCGGCGACGAGGATCAGCAACGGACTCATCGCGGTGCCGTCCCCGGCGCGCCACAGCCCGGGGCGGCCCGCCCCGGAACCCTCGCTCCCGTCCCCGTCCCTCCCGACGCCTTCCGTGTCCTGTTCCGCCCGCTCGACCGCCGGCCGGGCGGACGCGTCGCGCCGCGCCAGTTCGGCCGCGGTGGGCGGCGGCTTCAGCATCTCGGGGATCTCGATGCCGCCGACGAAGCCGTGCACCCGGTCCCCGGCCGTGAACGGCCCGGGGCCGGCCTGCTGCCACCCGTCGACCTGGTCGCCACCGGCACCGCGGCCCAGCTCCTCCTCGGTCGCCAGGTGCGGGGGCGCCGCGGCGGGGAACCGGACGGGCTCGCCCTCGCGGCGCGGCATCGGCACCCGGCCCTGGTCACCGGTACCGCCACCGGTACCGCCGCCGCCCGGGGCCTCCGCGTCGGCGACGGCCTCGTCGGGCGAGCCCAGATCGTCGAGGATCCGGCGCACGGCGGCCGGGGAGTCGGCCCCCTCGGCGGATCTGCGCCGCTCGATCTCCGTGCGCAGCCGGGAGACCAGCCGCATCCGCTCGCCGGAGGTGAGCGGTCTGCGCTGAGCGAGGTCCCCGACCTGGCTCAAGTAGTCGTAAACAAGCTGATCACTCTCGATCCCCACCGAATCCCCTAAAACCACCAGCCAAGACCCACCAGCCGTTACCCCCCGAAGGTACCGGTTCCGCACCGGGCCGACGGAGGGAACGCGATGAGGCACCCGACCGCGCCACGACCACCGGCGGAGCCCGGGGCCCACCCCCCGGGACCCGGTACCGTAAACAGAATGACCACTGCGCGGCGGGAGACAGGGAAGACGGGCAAAGCGCCCCGCGGAGGCGGCGCGCCCCGCAAGGGCGAAGCCGGCCGCGGAGCCCCCCGCACGCTCGCCGACGAGCTGCGCACCCGCCCCGACGAGGACCTCGCCGCGCTGCTGCGCGCCCGCCCCGACCTGCTCAACCCGGTGCCCGGCGACCTCACCCAGCTCGCCACCCGGGCCGGCACCCGCGCCTCCGTGGTGCGGACGCTGGAGCGGCTGGACCGCTTCGCCCTCCAGGTCGCCGAGGCGCTCGCCGTGGCGCCCGACCCGTGCCCGTACGACACGCTCCGCGCCCTGATGACCGGCGACGCGGACGACGACCCCCGCATCGGGCGCGAGCTGCCGCGCGCGGTGGCGACACTGCGGGAGCAGGCCCTCGTCTGGGGCGGCGAGGACCGGCTGCGGCTGGTGCGCACGGTCCGCGAGGTGCTGGCGCCGAGCGCCGCCCACCCCTCCCCCACCGGCCTCGGGCCGACGGTCGCGGAGACCACCGCCGGAATGTCGCCGGGCCGCATCCAGCAGATCGTCGCCGCGGCGGGGCTGCCCGCCACCCATGACCCGGTGACGGCCGTCGCCGCGCTCAGCGCGCTGTTCAGCGACCGCAAGAGGATGGCGGCGCTGCTCGCCGAGGCGCCCGCCGAGGCCACCGCCGTGCTCGGCAAGCTGCTCTGGGGGCCGCCGCACGGCACCGTGACCGCCGACCCCGCCTCCCATCTGCGCTGGCTGCTCGACCGCGGGCTGCTGCTGTCCACCGGCCCCGGTGGGGTGGTGCTGCCCCGCGAGGTGGCCCTGCACCTGCGCGCCGGGCGCGCCCACCGCGCGCCGGAGCCCGTCGCCCCGGAGCTGGCGCCCGTCACCGAGCACTCCCCGCGGGTGGTGGACGCGACGGCCGCCGGGCAGGCGTACACGGCGCTGACGGTCGTCGAGGACCTCCTCAAGGAGTGGGAGAGCGGCAGCCCGCTGGTCCTGCGGGCGGGCGGGCTGAGCGTCCGCGACCTCAAGCGCACCGCGGCCGCCCTGGACACCACCGAGTCCGCCACCGCGTTCTGGATCGAGCTGGCCTACGCGGCGGGGCTGCTGGCCTCCGACGGCGAGGTGGACGAGCGGTACGCCCCGACGCCCGCGTACGACGACTGGCTCCGGCTGCCCGCCGAGGAGCGCTGGACGCGGCTGGCCACGGCCTGGCTCGCGGCCACCCGCACCCCGGGCCTCGTCGGGGAGCGGGACGCCAAGGCCCGTACCCTCGCGGCCCTCGGCCCCGACCTGGACCGCAGCCCGGCTCCCGAGGTACGCCGCCGGGTGCTCGCCCTGCTCGCCACCCTGCCCCCGGGCGCCTCCGTCACCCCGGGGACGCTCCTGGACCGGCTGCACTGGGAACGTCCCCCGCGCACCTCCGCCGACCCGGGCGCCGAGGACCTCCGCACCCGGCTCGCCCGCTGGGCCCTGGCCGAGGCGGACCTGCTGGGCGTCACCAGCCGCGGCGCCCTCGCCGCCCACGGCCGCGCCCTGGCGGGCGCGGTGCCGGACGCGGCCGCCACGCCCGTCGAGACGGCCGCGGCCGCGCTCCTCGCGCCGCTGCTGCCCGAGCCGCTGGACCACGTGCTGCTCCAGGCCGATCTGACCGCCGTCGCGCCCGGCCCGCTGGAGCGGCCCCTGGCGCAGACGCTGGGGGTGCTCGCCGACATCGAGTCCAAGGGCGGGGCGACCGTCTACCGCTTCACCCCCGGTTCGGTGCGCCGCGCGCTGGACGCCGGGCAGACGGCCACGGACCTCAAGGCGTTCCTCACCACCCACTCGCGCACGCCCGTGCCGCAGCCGCTGGCGTATCTGATCGACGACGTGGCCCGCCGTCACGGCCATCTGCGGGTCGGCGCGGCCTCGTCCTACCTGCGCTGCGACGACGAGGCGGTCCTCGCGGAGATCCTCGCCGACCGCCGCTCCGCCCCCTTGCGGCTGCGCCGCCTCGCCCCGACGGTCCTGGCGGCGCAGATCGCCCCGGACGCCCTGCTCGACGGCCTGCGCGGCATGGGGTACGCGCCCGCCGCGGAGTCCGCGGAGGGCGACGTCGTCGTCACCCGCGCCGACGCCCGCCGCACCCCGCCCCGCACGGCCCCGGCCCCCGTCCAGGACGGCCCGCCCGCCCCGACCCCCACGCTGCTGGACGCCGCGGTACGGGCGATCCGCGCGGGCGACATGGCCGCCACGGCCGAGCGCAAGCCCACCGCCGCCGCCCCGGCCCCCGCCGACGGCGGTCTGCCGCGCACCTCCTCCGCCGACACCCTCGCCACCGTCCAGGCCGCCGTCATGACCGGCGCGGCCGTCTGGATCGGCTACGTCAACGCCGAGGGCGCCGCGAGCCAGCGGGTCATCGCTCCGATCCGGGTGGAGGGCGGCTTCGTCACGGCGTACGACCACACCGCCGACGAGGTCCGTACCTATCCCCTGCACCGCATCACCGGCGTGGCCGAACTCGTGGACGACTCCGTCTGATTCCTCACCCCTGCGGGTGATAAAGCGCATTGTCGCGCCGCGACAGGGGCAGCCATCCCGACGCCGCGTCACGGCACGTCATCGGACGACCGCAGAAAGTAGGTCCTATGGGTCGCGTCGCCACCGTCCTCTCCACCACCGCCCCGGCGGCCCCCGTCACCTTGTAGCCGCTCAGGCGGTCGGGGACGGGCCGGTACCAGCCGCACCGGCCCGCCCCCGACCGCCGCCCCGCCCGGCCCCCGCCCGCATTTCGCCGCATGCGGCACACTGGAGGTTTGGCCGTACGGTTCCGCCCGGACCCGCACCGGCCGACCGCTAGCGGAAAGGGCCCAGCGCGTGACCGGACCTCTGATCGTCCAGAGCGACAAGACACTCCTGCTCGAGGTGGACCACGAGCAGGCGGACGCCTGCCGCCGCGCCATCGCGCCCTTCGCGGAGCTGGAGCGGGCTCCCGAGCACATCCACACCTACCGCGTCACCCCCCTCGGCCTGTGGAACGCCCGTGCCGCGGGCCATGACGCCGAGCAGGTCGTCGACGCCCTCGTCGCCCACTCCCGCTACCCCGTGCCGCACGCCCTGCTCGTCGACATCGCCGAGACCATGGCCCGCTACGGCCGTCTGAAGCTCGTCAAGCACCCCATCCACGGGCTCGTCCTGGAGAGCACCGACCGGCCGGTGCTGGAGGAGATCCTGCGGTCGAAGAAGGTGCAGCCGCTGGTCGGCGCCCGGATCGACCCCGACACCGTCGCCGTGCACCCCTCCGAGCGCGGTCAGATCAAGCAGACCCTCCTCAAGCTCGGCTGGCCCGCCGAGGACCTCGCGGGCTATGTCGACGGCGAGGCGCACCCCATCGAGCTGGACGAGAGCGGCTGGTCGCTGCGCCCGTACCAGCGGCAGGCCGTCGAGGGCTTCTGGCACGGCGGCTCCGGCGTCGTCGTCCTGCCCTGCGGCGCGGGCAAGACGCTCGTCGGCGCGGGTGCCATGGCCGAGGCCAAGGCCACCACGCTGATCCTGGTGACCAACACCGTCTCGGCCCGCCAGTGGAAGCACGAGCTGGTCAAGCGCACCTCGCTGACCGAGGAGGAGATCGGCGAGTACTCCGGCACCCGCAAGGAGATCCGGCCGGTCACCATCGCCACGTACCAGGTCCTGACGACGAAGCGGAAGGGCATCTACCCGCACCTGGAGCTGTTCGACTCCCGCGACTGGGGCCTGGTCGTCTACGACGAGGTGCACCTGCTGCCCGCGCCCGTCTTCAAGTTCACCGCCGACCTCCAGGCCCGCCGCCGTCTCGGCCTGACCGCGACGCTCGTCCGCGAGGACGGCCGCGAGTCCGATGTCTTCTCCCTGATCGGGCCGAAGCGGTTCGACGCGCCGTGGAAGGAGATCGAGGCACAGGGCTATATCGCGCCCGCCGACTGTGTCGAGGTCCGCGTCAATCTGACCGACTCGGAGCGGCTCGCCTATGCGACGGCCGAGACGGAGGAGAAGTACCGCTACTGCGCGACGACCGCCACCAAGCGGAAGGTCACCGAGGCGCTGGTCGCCAAGCACCAAGGCGAGCAGACCCTGGTCATCGGCCAGTACATCGACCAGCTCGACGAGCTGGGCGAGCACCTGAACGCGCCCGTCATCAAGGGCGAGACGACCAACGCGCAGCGCGAGAAGCTCTTCGACGCGTTCCGGCAGGGCGAGATCTCGGTGCTGGTCGTCTCGAAGGTGGCGAACTTTTCCATCGACCTCCCCGAGGCCACCGTCGCCATCCAGGTCTCGGGCACGTTCGGCTCCCGCCAGGAGGAGGCCCAGCGCCTCGGCCGGGTCCTGCGTCCGAAGGCCGACGGCCACGAGGCGCGCTTCTACTCCGTCGTCGCGCGCGACACGGTCGACCAGGACTTCGCGGCGCACCGCCAGCGGTTCCTGGCGGAGCAGGGCTACGCGTACCGGATCGTCGACGCGGATTCGCTGCTCACGGGCGAGGACGCGTAGGGCAGCCCCACGGCCCCGGCGGGGGCGTCACCGCCTGCCGTTGTGCTCCCCGAGGAGGACGACGCTGACGGCCGTCCCCGCGAAGACCTTGATCGCGCGGATCGTGCTGCCCAGCAGATGACGCTGGTGGCCGGGGGACGGGTGGAGGGCGGTGGCGTCCTGCCGGGCGCCCTCGGCGGTGGGGGTGAAGGTCGCGGTGGTCATGTGTCCATGATGGTTTTCCCGACCGGGCCGGACATCGTTCTGCCGGTGTAATCGCCCCTGCCCGCCCCTAGGACTCCAGGCCCATGCCGTCCCCTACGGGAGGAGGACGGCGACCCTGAGAAGGCACGGAAAACCATTCGCGCCCCGATTCCGTGCTGACTACAATCGCCCGTCCTGCCGCCTCCCGAGTCCTGGGAGCGCCGCCGTCCGGACGGAAACCGGCCGGCCTCCCGCTCGCCCCTCGCACCCACCCCCGGAGGCACCGCCGTGTCCGCGCCCGTCCCGCACACCGCCCCTGACCCCCTTGAGCGCGAGCGCGCCCACCTCTCCTCCTCCCGGTCCGCGCTGCGCGCCATGCGCGCCGACGTGGAGTCCCTCGACATCAAGGACGTGACCGCGAACTGGGTCAACGCCGCTGTGCTGCAAAGCCAGATCGAGGACCGCATCACCGCCCTCGCCGACCTGGCGCACACCCCGCTGTTCTTCGGGCGCCTGGACTATCTGCACGCGCCCGGCGCCGAACAGGCCGAGGGTGCCGAGGGAGAGCAGTTCTATATCGGCCGCCGCCATGTGCACGACGCCGACGGCGACCCGATGGTCATCGACTGGCGCGCGCCCGTCTCCCAGCCGTTCTACCGGGCGTCCAAGAAGCAGCCGATGGACGTGCGGCTGCGCCGCCGCTTCGGCTACACGGGCGGCGAGTTGACGGCGTACGAGGACGAGGACCTGACCGACGCCGCCGGTGACGAGCACGCCAGCCGGCTCCTCCAGAGCGAGATCGAGCGGCCGCGCGTCGGCCCCATGCGGGACATCGTGGCCACGATCCAGCCGGAGCAGGACGAGATCGTCCGCGCCGGGATCGGCGGCTCGGTGTGCGTCCAGGGCGCCCCCGGCACCGGCAAGACCGCCGTCGGCCTGCACCGCGTCGCCTATCTGCTGTACGCCCACCGCGAGCGGCTCGCCCGCACCGGCACGCTCGTCATCGGCCCGAACCGGTCCTTCCTCCAGTACATCGAGCAAGTCCTCCCCGCCCTCGGTGAGTTGAACGTCGCCCAGGCCACGGTCGACGATCTCGTCGCCCACGTCGAGGTGCGCGGCACGGACACCGCCGCCGCGGCCCGCGTCAAGGGCGACGCCCGGATGGCGGAGGTGCTGCGGCGCGCGGTGCGGTCGGGGGTGACGATGCCGGTGGATCCGGTGGTCGTCGTGCGCGGCTCGCGCCGCTGGCGGGTCCCGGCGTACGAGATCGAGGAGATGGTCCGCGAGCTGCTGGCCCGCGACATCCGCTACGGCGCGGCCCGCGACGCGCTCCCGCAGCGCATCGCGCACGCCGTGCTCGTACGGATGGAGGAGGCCGGCGAGGCCCCCGACGACCGGGTGCAGGACGCGGTGGCGCGCAACGCCGCCGTGAAGTCGGCGGTCAAGTCGGTCTGGCCGCAGGTGGATCCGGCGAAGCTGGTCCTGCGGCTGCTGTCCGACGCGGAGTTCCTGGCGGCGCACGCCGAGGGGATCCTGGACGCCGAGGAGCAGGCTGAGATCCTCTGGGACAAGCCGGCCCGCGGCGTGAAGTCCGCCAAGTGGTCGGCGGCCGACGCGGTGCTCGTCGACGAGGCGGCGGACCTCGTCGCCCGCACGCCCTCGCTCGGCCATGTGGTCCTGGACGAGGCGCAGGACCTGTCCCCCATGCAGTACCGCGCGGTGGGCCGCCGCTGCACGACCGGCTCGGCGACGATCCTCGGCGACCTGGCCCAGGGCACGACCCCCTGGGCCACGAGCAGTTGGCCGGAGGCCCTGACCCACCTCGGCAAGCCCGAGGCCACGGTGGAGGAGCTGACGATGGGGTTCCGCGTGCCGCGCGAGGTCATCGCGTACGCGTCCCGGCTGCTGCCCACCATCGCCCCTGGCCTGGCCGAGGCGACCTCGGTCCGTGAGGCGGCGGGCGACTTCACGGTACGGGCGGTTCAGCCGTCGGAGCTCGACGCGGCGGTGCTGGACGCCTGCGTGTCGGCTCTCGCCAAGGAGGGGTCGATCGGGCTGATCGCGGCCGACGCGCGGATCGCCGCGCTGGCGGACGTGCTGACGGCGGCGGGTCTGCCGTTCCTGTCCCCCGGCGAGGAAACCTCCGCCGAGGCCCGCCTCACCCTCGTCCCGGCCACGCTGGCCAAGGGCCTGGAGTACGACTACGTGGTCCTGGACGAGCCGAGCGCCGTCGTGTCCGGCGAACCGGACGAGCGCACGGGGCTGCGCCGGCTGTACGTGGCCCTGACCCGGGCGGTATCGGGACTGACGGTGGTGCATGCGGCGCCCTTGCCGGGGCAGTTGGGGTAACGGGCCATTTGGGGGTTCCCCGCCGCCCCCTCCCCTGGGGGTGGCGGAAAAACCCGTGACCTACCGCCCCATCGCCGTCAGCAACGCGTCCGTGAGGCCGGGGAACCTCGCGTCGAGGTCGGCCTTGCGGAGCTGTACGAGGCGGTTGCGGCCGGCCACGCGCGTGGCGGTCACACCCGCTTCGCGCAGCACCCGCATGTGGTGCGACACGGTCGACTTGTGCAAGTGGTCGAGCCCGAGGCCCTCGAGGCCGCAGCCGTGCTCCTTGCCGTCCAGAAAGACCGACAACAGCTGCATCCGCACCGGGTCGCCCAGCGCGTGCATGACCTTGACCAGCTCGATCTCGTCGGTCGCAGGCTGCGGAAGCCACTCGTCCACCACGTTTCCCTCTTCCTTCGCACCCCACCCGGATTTGTTTGACAATCATCCACCCTTCCCTATTGTTTGACGAGCATCAAACGATGATCATGGGAAGGGAACCCGTGCGTCTCCGCCTGCTCCTGCTCGCTCTCGGCACGTTCGCCGTCGGCACCGACACGATGGTCATGGCCGGCATCCTCGGCCGGGTCGCCGACGACCTCGACGTCTCCGTCGCGGCCGCCGGCCAGATGGTGTCCGTCTTCGCGCTCGCCTACGCCCTGCTCGCGCCCGTGCTCGCGACACTGACCGCCCGTTGGCGCCGTCGTCGGCTGCTGCTCACCGCGCTCGCGGTCTTCACGGCGGCCAACGCGCTCAGCGCGCTCGCCCCCGACTACCCGACGCTGCTGGCCACCCGGGTGCTCGCCGCGGCCGGTGCCGCGCTCTACACGCCCACCGCCAACGCCGTCGCCACCGCGCTCGTACCGCCGGAGCGGCGCGGCCGGGCGATCGCGACCGTCCTCGGCGGGATGACCGTCGCCACGGCCCTGGGCGTGCCGCTCGGCACGTACGTCGGCCGCGCCGACTGGCGGCTCACGATGTGGCTGGTCGTCGTGCTCGGCGCCGTGGCCCTGCTGGGCCTGGCCGTCTTCCTGCGCGAACTCCCCGCTCCCGCCCCGGCCGTGGGGCTGCGCGAGCGGCTGGCGCCGCTGCGCGAGGGACGGATCGTGGCCGCGGTGGCGACGACCTTCGTCTTCTTCGTCGCCTTCCAGGCCGTCTACATCTACCTGGCTGTCGCGGTGCGCCCCGCGACCGACGGCGAGGCGGGCCGGCTCACTCTGATCCTGCTGGTCACGGGCATCGCCTCGGTCGGGGGCAGCTGGCTCGGCGGTCGCGCGGTGGACCGCTGGGGCGTGCGGGCCGTCCTGCTCGTCGCCGGCTCGGTGGCGGCGCTCGCCTTCGGCGCCCTGCCCTGGCTCGGCCTGACCATGAGGGGCGCCCTGCTCTACGCCACGGTCTCCCCGCTCGCCGGCTGGGCCATCTCCGTCGCCCAGCCCCACCGACTGGCCTCCCTCAGCCCGGCCCACGCACCGCTACTGATCTCCCTCAACAGCAGCGCCCTCTACCTGGGCATGGCCGCGGGCGGCGGCGCGGGCAGCCTGGCGATGACCCTGCTGGGCGAGCGCTGGTTCCCCCTGGCCTCCACAGCCCTGGCCCTGGCGGTCCTGGCACTGGTGGCAACCACGACCTCCCACCCCCAACGAGAGGTGGCGGGTCGGAGCGGGCCTCTTGTCGGGCGTAAAGCGAAGCAGCCCGGCAAGAGGCCCGCGGAGGCCCGACACCGCACCACATCAAGCCCGTCCGGCGATTGAGGACGCCCGCGCAGCGGCAACGGCGGGAAACCCGGGAGACGACCGAACGCCCGCGCAGCGGACTACCCCCCGAGGGCCTCCCGCCAAACCCCCACCGCACCCGCCGAGACGGGCGCAGCCCACCCCGCAGGGCGAGCCGCTCCGCCGATGTGAAACGCGGAAATACCCGCATCGAGCAGCACCGGCACATGCTTCAACTGGAGCCCGCCGCCCACGAGGATCCGCGGCTCGTACCCCGGCTCGTCCCCGCGTGCCGCTTCCGTGACGAGCGTCGCGAGGCCGTCGTCGACACCCGAAGGGGATCCCGCGGTGAGGTAGGTGTCCAGACCGGGCTGGTCGGCGAGCTGCTTGCGCACGGCGTCGCGGTCGGCGGCCCGGTCGATGGCGCGGTGGAACGTCCACCGGGCGCGGGGGCCGACGGCCTCGGCGAGGCGGGCGACGGCCGGCAGGTCGGCCCGGCCGTCGTCGGTCAGGAAGCCGAGCACGAACTCGTCCGCGCCTTCGGCGGCCAGCGCCCTGGCGTCGTCACACAGCGCGTCGAGCGCCGCGGCGCCACCCGCGGAGAAACCGTCGGTGGCACGCAGCATGACGCGCACAGGGATGTCGACGGCGGCCCGTACCGCCGTGAAGGTCTCGAGGGCTGGCGTGAGGCCGTCGGCGGCCATGTCACTGACCAGTTCGAGGCGGTCAGCCCCTCCGGCCTGCGCCGCCACCGCGTCCTCGACGTCGAGCGCGATCACCTCAAGAATTGGTCTAGACATGTAGGACAGCCTGCCATATCCGCCGTGCACGTCGAAAGCCGTGCTCCACAATTGGCCTATGTCAGCTACGCCCGTACACCCGTCCGGCCCCGCCCTGCGTGTCCGCTGGCGACAGACGGTGGCGAGAGCCCGCGCCACGGTGGGCCCGCACACAGCGACCCCGCACGTGGCACACCCCGACCCCGACCCGTACGCCGACGACCTCCTGGCGCGCTGGTCCGAGCCGCAGCGCCGCTATCACACGGTCGACCACCTGCTGGCGGTCCTCGACCGCGTCGACGAGCTGGCCGAGCACGCCGACGACGCCGACGCCGTCCGCTTCGCCGCCTGGTTCCACGACGCGGTCTACCGCCCCGACCGCTCCGAGAACGAGGAGCGCAGCGCCCATCTCGTCGAGCGCGCGCTGCCCGAGCTGGGCATCGACCAGGCCCGCACGGCGGAGGTCGCCCGGCTCGTACGGCTCACCGTCGGCCACGACCCGGCCCCCGGCGACTGGAACGGCGAGGTGCTGTGCGACGCGGACCTCGCCGTCCTGGCAGGGTCGCCGGAGGACTACGCGGCCTACGCGGCGGCCGTCCGCGAGGAGTACGGCTTTGTGCCCGACGACGCCTTCCACGAAGGCCGCGCCGCGGTACTGCGACAGCTACTGGAGCTGCCGCGGCTGTTCCGCACCCCGCACGGGCAGGCCCACTGGGAGCCGGTCGCGCGCCGGAATCTCACCACCGAACTCGGATTGCTGGGCACAGCATCCGAGGGGCGCTAGGACGTGTGCCGGGAGCGCAGGACCGCGAGCATCCAGGCACGGATGCTGCGCACCAGCTCCCGGCCCGGGGCTATGGGCGCCGATTGCAGCACCTTGGAGAAATACTCGTCACTGGACGCTTCACCGGCCATCCAGCGCCGCCCCGACTCAATGATCTCGCCTTCGCGCACGATCATGCCAACCCCCACCTATGCGTAGCCGTACGTCGACGATAGGGACACCGCCCTCCGCGGCGTCCGTTTCGCCCACAACTTCACTGCTTCTACCCGGTACTTGCGGTAGTTTCACCTGGACGAATGCCGTAATCCCCCGGCAGCACCCGTTCAGGAGTCGTCAGGACTCCATCGCCCGACGCGCCAGGGCGTGCGCGGTGCCGAGCATTCCGGTAATGACCAGTACATATGGCTTGCGCACTTTCACCTCGGGCAGATCCCCCGCCTTGGGTGCGTCGATGATCAGCACGCCCTGAGGTTCACTCCCGGCGCACACCGGAGCGACGATGGCGGACTGGTAGTCGTCCCCCAGGTTGATTTTCAGATTTCCGTTCGTATGCCGGTTGTCGTGGATATAGATGATCTGCCCCTGGTTCAGGACGTTGAGCAGGGCCTGTTCGGTCCTCGTGTCGAATTGCACCGGAGGCGTCGCCTGCCCATGGGTCACCTCCAGCCTGAAGTGCTCGCCCTCCAGCCCGTAAAAGGCGGACCGCGCCTTGGGGCTCGCACCGTTGGCCACCACGGTGATGAGCCGGTCGTGAATCTGCCCCGAGATCTTGAGCACCTGGGTGGGCGTGGCACCCACCAGAGTTCCCATGTGGTCGACGATCGCCGACATGGCCGCCTCGAATTTAATGCCCGCAATACGTCGATAGCGCTTCCGCAACAGGGACGAGAGGAAGGGAGCCGACATCGCCGAGAGTGCCGCCGCGACAAAGAGGAGAATTTTGGCGGAACCGGCGGACGCATTGGCCCAGGCGCCGAAGCCGATGGTCAATCCGGGAGAAAGGACGGGCATCACATAAAAGGCGAAATCCTGCAATTTCTTTTTCAAAGACATGGCACCTGCTTTCGACGGACCGAAACGCACCGTGACAGCAGCGATTATCCCGGCGTTCACCCCGGCGTCGACCCACTCGGACCACACGTTCCCCACGAACCCCGAGCGCATCGGAGCAGGCTGCGGGGCAACTCACGGCCGGGGCGCCGCCACCGCGACTCAATACGCCCCTCGACAGATGTATCCGCGCTTTTATCCGGGCGGCCAGCAAGGGCAGGAATCGGCAATATAGCCCCCATCGTCCCGCCGCCGGACGGTAATCGGCGGACTTCCCGCCGAAAGCGTGCGGAACAACGCCGCAAATCCGGATATCGCGGACCCGGCGACGGCACGCACCGCCTCCCACCACCGTCTTCCGCTCCGTGAGACGGGCCCCGCCCGCGGGAATACCGTGGCCGGAATGCGCGCTGGCACCGGACATGCCCTCCGCCAGCCCGAACCGCATGCCAGTCGCCGTCTACGTCCTCGGTTTGTCTGTATTCGCCCTCGGAACATCCGAATTCATGCTGTCGGGGCTGCTGCAGCCCCTCGCCCGCGACATGGGCGTCTCCATACCCAAGGCCGGGCTGCTGGTGTCCGCCTTCGCGATCGGCATGGTGGTCGGCGCACCCCTGCTCGCCGCCGCGACGCTGAAGCTGCCGCGCCGTACGACCCTCGTCGCCCTGCTCGCCGTCTTCGGGCTCGGTCAGGTGGCGGGGGCGCTCGCCCCGTCGTACGGGGTGCTGTTCGCCTCCCGGGTGGTGAGCGCGCTGGCGTGCGCCGGGTTCTGGGCGGTCGGCGCGGCGGTGGCCGTGTCGCTGGTGCCGGTGACCGCGCGGGCGCGGGCCATGGCGGTGATGGTCGGCGGGCTGTCCATCGCCAACATCGCGGGCGTGCCCGCCGGGGCGTTCCTCGGGCAGCACGCGGGCTGGCGGGCGGCCTTCTGGGCGGTGGCCGGGCTGTCGGCGCTGGGCCTGGTCGGCGTGCTCGCGCTCGTCCCCGGCACCAAGCCGCCGACCGGCGCCGACGCACCCCGGCTCCGCACCGAGCTGGGCATCTACCGCGACCGGCAGGTCTGGCTCGCGCTCGTGACCACCGCGCTGAACGGCGCCGCCGTCTTCTGTCTGTTCTCCTACCTCGCCCCGCTGCTCACCGACACCGCCGGGCTCGACGAGGGCTGGGTGCCGACCGTGCTGGGGCTGTTCGGCGTGGGGGCGCTGATCGGCACGGCCATCGGCGGCCGGATCGCGGACGCCCATCTCTTCGCCACGATGTACGGCGGCATCGCCGCCTCGGCCACCGTGCTCGCCGTGCTGGCGCTGACCGCGCACACCCCGGCCGCCGCCGTGGGCATGGCACTGCTGCTGGGCGTCACGGCCTTCGCGACGGCACCGGCGCTGAACGCCCGGATGTTCAACGTCGCGAACGCCGCGCCGACGCTGGCGGGTGCCACGACGACGGCCGCGTTCAACATCGGCAACACGGTCGGCCCCTGGCTCGGCGGACTCGTCATCGGAGCCGGCTGGGGCTATCCGGCGGTCGCCTGGACGAGTGCGGGCCTCGCGGCCCTGGCCGTGGGCACCACCGCGATCGCCTCCCGGCTGCACCACGCGACGGCCGGCTCGCGGGTGATCGCGGGGTCCAGCGGGGCCGTGCCGACGGCGTCGGCGTCGGCCGAGGCACCGGCGCGCGCCGAGAGCTGAACGCCTCGGCGCCCGGCCTTTCCGCGCGCCGGTGGGCGCACCGATCCGCCCCGGCGCGCTGCCTTCAGTAAGCGCCCTACGGGCGCGTCCTCAATCGCCGGACGGGCTGCAAATGCAGCCCGTCCGGCGATTGAGGACACCACCGCGCAGCGGAGGTGCACCCACCACGGCCCGCAGGATCCTAGACGCCGCCAGGCCGCTCATGCTTTGGCCGACGCAGTCCCGCCGACGTCAGCAGCCGCACCAGCTCCTTGGTACCCACCTCCACCGCCCCCAGCCGGACGGCTTCCCCGTACGACGACGACGGCACGTCGTAGTGGTCCCGGTCGAAGGCGCGCGCCGGAGCGCCCAGCCGGGCCGCGAAGGCGTGCAGTTCCTGGTAGCTGACGTCGCTGACCAGGTGCGACCACATCCGCCCGTGTCCCGGCCAGGTGGGCGGGTCGATATAGAGGGTCATCGCAGCGCCGTCGCCAGGGATCCCACCGGGGCCAGCAGCACCGCCTGCTTCGCGCACGCCCAGTGCGGGTCCGGGCCCAGCTCCGGCTCGACCTCCAGGGCGTGCGGGTCGCCTTCGCCCGTGCACAGCGGGCACAGCGGCCAGCGGCCGTGCCGCTCCAGCAGCGCGTCCTGGACGTCCTGGGCGACGAGACCGGGCAGGAAGGCGGCACCCTGCGGCCACTGCTCGACCCACCACCGCCGGTGGGTGACCGCGTCCTCGACCAGCGAGACGACCTCCGCCTCCGCCACGTCCCCCGCCGCCAGATCGGCGAGGACGAGCGCGCGTGCGATGTGCAGTGCCTGTTCGAGCTCCATACGGTCCATTGTCGGGGACCGTGAGGGTTGACGGTTCACCGGACCGAAAATACCTTTCAAAAGGTGAGCAGCAAACTGAAGGAAACTTTCGACGCCGCGTCATCGCCCGTCACCCCGGTTCCTCCCGCTCCCGCGGCCCTCGCAGCCAAGGTCCGCACCCTCGCCCCCTCCATGACCCGTTCGATGCAGCGCGTCGCAGAGGCCGTGGCGGGCGACCCGGCGGGTTCCGCCGCGCTCACCGTCACCGGACTCGCGGAGCGCACGGGCACGAGCGAGGCCACCGTCGTGCGCACCGCCCGCATCCTCGGCTACCCCGGATACCGCGATCTGCGGATCGCGCTGGCCACGCTGGCCGCGCAGCAGGCGGCGGGCGCGGCCCCCGCCGTCACCGCCGACATCGCCGTGGACGACCCGCTGCCGAGCGTCGTCGCCAAGCTCGCCCAGGAGGAGGCGCAGTGCCTGGCGGACACGGCCGCCGCCCTCGACACCGCCCAGCTGGAGGCCGCCGTCGCCGCGCTGGCTTCGGCCCGGCGCATCGATGTGTACGGCATCGGCGCCTCGCACCTCGTCGGCCAGGACCTCGTCCAGAAGCTGCTGCGCATCGGCCTGATCGCCCACGCCCCCGGCGACCCGCACCTGGCCGTCACCAACGCCGTCCAGCTGCGCGCCGGCGATGTGGCGATCGCCATCAGCCATTCGGGGCGGACCACCGACGTCATCGAGCCGCTGCGGGTCGCCTTCGAGCACGGCGCCACGACGCTCGCGATCACCGGCCGCCCCGACGGCGAGCTCGTCCAGTACGCGGACCACGTCCTGACCACGTCCTCCGCCCGGGAGAGCGAGCTGCGCCCGGCGGCCATGTCCAGCCGCACCAGCCAACTGCTCGTCGTGGACTGCCTCTTCATCGGCGTCGCGCAGCGCACGTACGACAGGGCCGCCCCCGCGCTGTCCGCCTCCTACGAGGCGCTCGCCCACCGGCACACCCCGCGGAGCCGGCGCTGACCGCCCAGCCGCACGGAAGGAGCCGCCCGCCCATGACCTCGTACGCCGCCTACGCCGCGCTCCGCGCCCAGCTCGCGACCCTGACCACCGAGGCCTTCCGCCCCGAGCTCGCGGACATAGACCGGCTGCCCACCCTCGACCTCGCCCGGCTCATGAACGACGAGGACGCCACCGTTCCCGCCGCCGTCGCCACCCGGCTCCCGGAGATCGCCGCCGCCATCGACGCGGCGGCCGCCCGGATGGCGGGCGGGGGCCGCCTGGTCTACGCCGGCGCGGGCACCGCCGGCCGGCTCGGGGTGCTCGACGCCAGCGAGTGCCCGCCAACGTTCAACACCGACCCCGCCGAGGTCGTCGGGCTGATCGCGGGCGGCCCGTCCGCCCTCGTCCGGGCCGTCGAAGGGGCCGAGGACAGCGCGGAGCTGGCCGCCGCGGACCTCGCCGCGCTCGGCATCGGGCCGGCCGACACGGTCGTCGGCGTCTCCGCCTCCGGCCGCACGCCGTACGCGATCGGGGCCGTCGAGTACGCGCGGCGGGCCGGGGCGCTCACCGTCGGCCTGGCCTGCAACGCGGACTCGGCGCTCGGCGCGGCCGCCGAGCACGCCGTCGAGATCGTCGTCGGGCCGGAACTGCTCACCGGCTCGACGCGGCTGAAGGCCGGCACCGCCCAGAAGCTGGTGCTCAACATGTTCTCGACCATCACGATGATCCGGCTCGGCAAGACGTACGGGAATCTGATGGTCGACGTCCGCGCCTCGAACGAGAAGCTGCGGGCCCGTTCCCGGCACATCGTCGCGCTCGCCACGGGGGCGTCCGACGAGGAGATCGAGGCGGCGCTCGGCGCGACCGACGGCGAGGTGAAGAACGCGATCCTCGTCCTCCTCGGCCGCGTCGACGGCCCCACGGCCGCCCGCCTGCTGGCGGAGTCCAAGGGCCACTTGCGCGCCGCGCTCGACGCGACGCGGGGCTGACGTCGCCCGCTGCCGGAAAACGCCCGAGGGCGGCACCCCCGCGATGGGGGTGCCGCCCTCGGCACGTACTGCTGGAACAGCTGATCCTCGAAAGGATCAGAAGTCCATGTCACCGCCCGGCATGCCGCCCGGAGCGGCCGCGGCGGCCTTCTCCGGCTTGTCGGCGATGACGGCCTCGGTGGTGAGGAACAGCGCGGCGATGGACGCGGCGTTCTGCAGGGCGGAACGCGTGACCTTCGCCGGGTCGATGATGCCCTCGGCGATCATGTCCACGTACTCACCGGTCGCGGCGTTCAGACCGTGGCCGACGGGGAGGTTGCGGACCTTCTCGACGATGACGCCACCCTCGAGACCACCGTTGACGGCGATCTGCTTGAGCGGGGCCTCCAGGGCGAGCTTCACGGCGTTGGCGCCGGTCGCCTCGTCACCCTCGAGCTCGAGCTTCTCGAAGACCGCGGAGGCCTGGAGCAGGGCCACGCCACCACCGGCGACGATGCCCTCCTCGACGGCCGCCTTCGCGTTGCGAACGGCGTCCTCGATGCGGTGCTTGCGCTCCTTGAGCTCGACCTCGGTCGCGGCACCGGCCTTGATGACGGCCACGCCGCCGGCCAGCTTCGCGAGGCGCTCCTGGAGCTTCTCGCGGTCGTAGTCCGAGTCGCTGTTGTCGATCTCGGCGCGGATCTGGTTGACGCGGCCCTGGACCTGGTCGCTGTCACCGGCACCGTCGACGATGGTCGTCTCGTCCTTGGTGATGACGACCTTGCGGGCGCGGCCGAGCAGGTCGAGACCGGCGTTCTCCAGCTTGAGGCCGACCTCCTCGGAGATGACGGTGCCACCGGTGAGGATGGCGATGTCGCCGAGCATGGCCTTGCGGCGGTCACCGAAGCCCGGGGCCTTGACGGCGACGGACTTGAAGGTGCCACGGATCTTGTTGACGACCAGGGTCGACAGGGCCTCGCCCTCGACGTCCTCGGCGATGATCAGCAGCGGCTTGCCGGACTGCATGACCTTCTCGAGGAGCGGCAGCAGGTCCTTGACCGAGCCGATCTTCGAGTTGACGATCAGGATGTACGGGTCGTCGAGCGACGCCTCCATACGCTCCATGTCGGTGGCGAAGTACGCCGAGATGTAGCCCTTGTCGAAGCGCATGCCCTCGGTGAGCTCGAGCTCGAGCCCGAAGGTCTGCGACTCCTCGACGGTGATGACGCCTTCCTTGCCGACCTTGTCCATCGCCTCGGCGATGAGCTCGCCGATCTGGGTGTCGGCGGCGGAGATGGAGGCGGTGGAGGCGATCTGCTCCTTGGTCTCCACGTCCTTGGCCTGCTCGAGCAGGGCGGCGGAGACGGCCTCGACGGCCTTCTCGATGCCACGCTTCAGCGCCATCGGGTTGGCACCGGCGGCCACGTTGCGCAGACCCTCACGGACCAGCGCCTGGGCGAGGACGGTCGCGGTCGTCGTGCCGTCACCGGCGACGTCGTCCGTCTTCTTCGCGACCTCCTTGACCAGCTCGGCGCCGATCTTCTCGTACGGGTCCTCGAGCTCGATCTCCTTGGCGATGGAAACACCATCGTTGGTGATCGTGGGGGCGCCCCACTTCTTCTCGAGGACGACGTTACGGCCCTTGGGGCCGAGGGTGACCTTGACGGCGTCGGCGAGCTGGTTCATCCCGCGCTCGAGACCGCGCCGTGCCTCCTCGTCGAACGCGATGATCTTGGCCATGTGAAGTGGTCCTCCCAGGACGGGGTGGATTGCTCCGGACCGCGCTGGCGCCCGCGACGGACGGCCTGCACACCTGGCGGTTCCTTGCCCCGCCTGGCCTGCGGACCTCACCGACGGTCCAAATCTGTCACTCTCACTCGGAGAGTGCTAAGCCCAATGATTAGCACTCGACCCCCCCGAGTGCAAGCGCCCCGGGCCAAGAGCTACCCACACGAGCGGCGGTCACACACGGGGCTCGGCCACGCCCCCGGGACGGGTGCGCCCGGGGAGCACGAAGGGTCCGTACCTCCCCCTGGAGGTACGGACCCTTCGGCGAGCCGATTGAGCCTAGGTGGTCGATGCGCCGAGATCAGCCGACCGCCAGCTTGACCATGTCCGCCTGCGGACCCTTCTGACCCTGCGAGATCTCGAACTCGACTCGCTGCCCCTCCTCGAGGGTGCGGTAGCCGTCCATCTGAATCGCGCTGTAGTGGACGAAAACATCCGCACCACCGTCGACCGCGATGAAGCCGTACCCCTTCTCCGCGTTGAACCACTTGACGGTGCCCTGAGCCATGCCTAACTCCCCTATTACTGGCCCTTGCGCAGGACCGCACTTCGCGGACCCGGGTCAGACCTCACCCCCCGGCAGTCCCCTGATCTTCGACATGGGGAACCCCGGAAGATGTGCGCCGGAACGCGTCGACCGCGGCTGAATGTATCTGCACGGATGCCGTCTGCAACAGGTCACTCGGACGAGAATTCCGGGCGCGGCCGATTGGCGATAAGCGGTGAATTCCGGGGATTCCCGGGCAAGTCGGGCCGGACATAACGCAACCAACCCGACAATTCGTGCACACGCTCGGCACGCAACTTGACGGGTTCTCATATGCGTACGGCACTGACGCAGGAGGGGGAACGCCCCAACTGTATCGCGGTTCAACAGACGGAATCGCCCCGTCCGTTTTCCGGCCGGGGCGATTCACGGGACTTCCGCAGGAAACCTTCGAAAGGGTCAGCCGCCGGCGACCGCAGGAATGATCGAGACACCGGCGCCGTCGGGCGTCACCGCATTCAGGCCGCCTTCGAAGCGCACGTCGTCGTCATTGACGTACACATTCACGAAGCGGCGCAGCTTGCCGCTCTCGTCCAGCACGCGGGCGGCGATGCCGGGGTGGTTCTTCTCCAGGTCGGCGATCACCTCGGCGAGGGTCCCGCCCTCGGCGGGGACCTCCGCCCGGCCGCCGGTGTAGGTGCGCAGGATGGTGGGGATGCGAACGTTGATGCTCATGCGAATGCGCCTTCCGGCTAGAGAGACGTGAGGGGCCGGCACCGGCCGTCGAGGTGCCGGGGGCAGGGGCCTGAGGGGCAGGGGCGGCAGGCTCAGTTGCCGGCCAGGCCCGCCGCACGGAACGCGTCGAGGCTCGGGCGGATGGTCGCGGAGGGACCGGTGGTCGGGGCCACGGCGTCCAGCGTCTTCAGCCCGTCGCCCGTGTTGAGCACGACCGTCGTCAGGGACGGATCCAGCACTCCCGCTTCGATCAGCTTCTTCGTGACGCCGACCGTCACCCCGCCCGCGGTCTCCGCGAAGATCCCCTCCGTACGGGCCAGCAGCTTGATCGCGTCGACGATCTGCGCGTCGGTGACATCCTCCACCGCACCGCCCGTCCGCCGCGCGATGTCGAGCACGTACGGCCCGTCGGCCGGGTTGCCGATCGCGAGGGACTTCGCGATCGTGTCCGGCTTCACCGGCCGCACCACGTCGTGGCCGTCCTTGAAGGCGCGCGAGACCGGCGAGCAGCCCTCGGCCTGGGCGCCGAAGATCTTGTACGGCCGGTCCTCGACCAGACCGAGCGCGATCAGCTCCTTGAGCCCCTTGTCGATCTTCGTGAGCTGCGAGCCGGACGCGATGGGGACGACGATCTGGTCCGGCAGCCGCCAGCCGAGCTGCTCGCAGATCTCGTACGCGAGGGTCTTGGAACCCTCCCCGTAGTACGGGCGCAGATTGACGTTGACGAAGCCCCAGCCCTCGCCGAGCGGATCGCCGATCAGCTCGGAGCAGAAGCGGTTCACGTCGTCGTAGGTGCCCTCGATGCCGACGAGGTCGCCGCCGTAGACGGCGGCCATGACGACCTTGCCCGCCTCCAGGTCGTGCGGGATGAACACGCAGGACGCAAGGCCCGCGCGGGCGGCCGCGGCGCCGACCGCGCCCGCCAGGTTGCCCGTGGAGGAGCAGGAGAGGGTGGTGAAGCCGAAGGCGCGGGCGGCCTCGACGGCGATGGCGACGACGCGGTCCTTGAAGGAGTGCGTGGGGTTGCCTGAGTCGTCCTTGACGTACAGACCGCCGCTCACGCCCAGCTCGCGGGCGAGGTTGTCGGCCTTGACGAGCTTGGTGAAGCCGGGGTTGAGGCTCGGCTTGTCCGCGACGTCGGCGGGGACGGGCAGCAGCGGGGCGTAGCGCCAGATGTTCTCCGGACCGGCCTCGATGCGGCGGCGCAGCGCCTCGGGGTCGCCGGTGGGCAGCTCGTAGGCGACTTCGAGCGGTCCGAAGCAGACGGCGCAGGCGAAGATCGGTCCGAGGTCGAAGCGCTCACCGCACTCGCGGCACGAGAGGCCGACGGCGGGTCCGAGAGCGACAGTGGTGGCGACGGTGTGCACAGCCATGAGGCGAGGCCCTTTCTCCTCATCTTCCCCGCGGCGAACGTCGCCACGGGACGGAATTGGCACCTTCCCCACCGGGAGCCTCGCGGTGTACGCAAGACCGGCGGGAGGGTTGCCGGGGCTTCAACGGGCCGTATCCCTCTGCCCCTCTGGATGAGCGGTATGGCACTGGGCACAGCCCAGGCGTTTGTTCGCGCGACGACCCCGACATGCGATGGCCGTCCGCGTTGTTCAAGACTGTAACGGAAGGCATGGGCGCCGGAACCAGGCGTCCGTACCGCGAGATGGGTCACATCCCCCGAGCCCGCTGAAGGAGTCGTACACGTGCTGGAAGAGGTGGAGCGCTGGCTGGCCCGGCGGTCCTGGTCCGCCGCAGACCGTCCGCTCGACCGGATTCTCGCCGCCAAGCGCGGCGCCGGCACCACCGTCAGTGTCGTCCTGCCGGCGCTGAACGAGGAGGCGACGGTCGGCGCGATCGTGGCGACGATCCGCCGGGAGCTGATGACCGAGGCGGTGCCGCTGGTGGATGAACTGGTGGTGCTGGACTCCGGTTCCACCGACCGCACGGCGGTGGTCGCGGCCGCGGCCGGGGCGCGGGTCGTGCACCGGGACGAGGTGCTGCCGCGGCTGCCCGCGCTGCCCGGCAAGGGCGAGGTGCTGTGGCGGTCGCTGCTGGTGACCGAGGGCGATGTCGTCTGCTTCGTCGACGCCGATCTGCGGGACTTCTCGGCCGACTTCGTCTCCGGCATCGTCGGGCCGCTGCTGACCGAGCCGGACGTGCACTTCGTCAAGGCGATGTACGACCGCCCGCTCGGCGAGGCCGTCGGCCAGGGCGGCCGGGTGACCGAGCTGGTGGCCCGTCCGCTGCTGAATCTGCACTGGCCGCAGCTGGCCGGTTTCGTCCAGCCGCTGGGCGGTGAGTACGCGGCCCGCCGCTCGCTGCTGGAGCGGCTGCCGTTCCCCGTCGGCTACGGCGTCGAGCTCGGGCTGCTGGTGGACGCGCTGCACACGGTGGGCCTCGACGCGCTGGCCCAGGTCGACGTGGGGGTGCGCAAGCACCGGCACCAGGACGGCCGGGCGCTGGGCCGGATGGCCGCCGCGATCTACCGGACCGCGCACCTCCGACTGGCTCGCGGCCATCTGGTGCGTCCGTCGCTGACCCAGTTCGAGCGCACCCCGGAGGGCTTCGTTCCGCGGACGTACGCGGTGGACACCGAGGAGCGGCCGCCGATGGCCGGGATACCCGAGTACGCACAGAGGCACGCCGCGTAACCGTCCCTCGTGCGTACGTTTGAGTGCTTCCCGCACTGGCAAGGCTGGCGACATGGTCGCTGAGCACGCCGCCCCGATTCTCGTCGCCTCCAACCGCGGACCCGTCTCCTACAAGCGACGCGAGGACGGCTCGCTCGCGGCGGGCCGGGGCGGGGGCGGGCTGGTGTCGGGGCTGAGTGCGATCGGCACCGGCTCCGGGGCCCTGTGGGTGTGCTCCGCCCTCGGCGACGGCGACCGTGAGGCCGTCCGGCGTACCGGCGGCAGGCTGGATCCGGCCGACACCGGCGGGATGAGCGTGCGGATGCTCGACATCGCCCCCGAGATCTTCACCGCGGCGTACAACGGCATCGCCAATTCCGTGCTGTGGTTCGTCCACCACCTGCTGTACCAGACCCCCCTGGAGCCGGATTTCGACGCGGACTTCCGCGCCCAGTGGGCGGCCTACGAGGCGTACAACGCCGCCTTCGCGGATGCCCTCGCCGAGGAGGCCGCTCCGGGTGCCGTGGTCCTCGTCCAGGACTACCACCTGACCCTGGTACCGGGCCTGCTCCGCGAGCGGCGCCCGGACCTGCGCGTCGGTCACTTCTCGCACACTCCCTGGGCCCCGCCGGACTACTTCCGGATGCTGCCGGACGACGTGGCCGGGCAGGTGCTGCGCGGCGTGCTGGGCAGCGACCGCGCCGCCTTCCTCACCCGCCGCTGGGCCGAGGCGTTCGCCGCGTGCTGCGCGGACGTGCTGGGCGCGGAGGTCGTGCGCGAGGGTGGCGGGGCCGACGGGACCGACGGCGCGCTGTCGGTGCTCTTCGAGGGCCGGACGACCCGGCTCGGTGTGCACGGGCTCGGCGCCGACGCCGACTTCCTGCGCGAGCGGGCGCACCGCGCGGACGTCGAGGAGCGGATGGCCGCGCTGCGCGAGCAGATCGGCCCGGACCGCAAGGCGATCGTCCGCGTCGACCGCACCGAGCTGTCCAAGAACATCGTGCGCGGTCTGCGTGCCTACCGCAGGCTGCTGGAGGACCGGCCGCAGTGGCGGGGCAAGGTGGTGCACATCGCCTTCGCCTACCCCTCACGGCAGGACCTGGCGGTCTACCGCGACTACACGGCCGCGGTGGAGCGGGTCGCCCAGGAGATCAACTCCGCCTTCGGCACGGAGGATTGGCTGCCGGTCGTCCTGCACGTCAAGGACGACTTCGCCCGCTCGCTCGCCGCCTACCGCCTCGCCGACGTGGCCCTGGTCAACCCCATCCGCGACGGGATGAACCTCGTCGCCAAGGAGGTGCCCGTCGTCTCCGACCGCGGCTGCGCGCTGGTGCTGTCCCGGGAGGCCGGGGCGTTCGCGGAGCTGGGCGAGGACGCGATCACCGTCAATCCTTTCGACGTGGAGGCCACGGCCCGGGCGTTGCACGAGGCCCTGCTCATGGAGCCCGCCGAGCGCGCGGAGCGCACCAAGCGGCTGGCCTCGGCGGCGACGGCGCTGCCGCCCGCGCGCTGGTTCCTGGACCAGCTGCGAGCTCTGGAGGTGTAACGGGGGCACAGCGGAGGCGCGGCGGCGTACGCCGGAGCACACGCTCCGCGCGGGGGACCGGCCGGACGACGCGGCGCGCTTCCGCACCCCGGCGGGAAGGGTAACGGAAGTGGGTATGGCTCCGGCATGCCGATCGCCCACCGCTGGGCCGCACTTGTGCTGACCACCGCCGCTCTCGCCGCCACGGCCACCGGCCCCGCGCACGCCCTCTCGTCGGCTATAGGCAGCTCACCCGCCCGGCACCCCCACGGCCTGCCCCTGCGCCTCTGACGACCCGAGGCATCTGCGGCACTCGATCACCCACAAGCGGCACCGGCGGTGAGCCGGTCCGGTGGGCTCAGGAGGCCCGGCCGTCCAGGCGGTCCGCGAGGGCGCCGAGCAGCTCCACGACACCGCTCGGGCCGTCGACGACGAGGTCCGCGCGCTCGGCGAGCTCGGCGACCTCCGAGCTGCCGCTGCACACGAGCGTCCCCGGCAGCCCCTCGGAGCGGAGCTTCTCGACCGCCGCGAAGGCCGCGAGGTCACCGAGGTCGTCACCCGCGTAGAGCACGGCGGACGCGTCGACCTCCCGGAGGTACTCGGCGAGGGCGACGCCCTTGTCCATGCCCGGCGGGCGCAGCTCCAGGACCATCCGGCCCGGCTCGAGGATCAGCCCGTGCCGCTCCGCGAGCTCTTCGAGCGGCCCGCGCAGCGCGTCGAAGGCGGCCTGCGGGTCGGGGGCACGGCGGGTGTGGACGGCGATCGCGCGGCCGCCCTTGTTCTCGATGTGCGCGGTCTCGACCCAGGTGCCCCGCCAGCCACCGGACCGGTCCAGCACGCCGGGCAGCTCCGCCTGCACGGCAGCGACGCCCGGGTGCGGCGCGGGGGCGTGCACGGTCCCGGTGACCGCGTCCCAGCGCTCGGCGCCGTAGTGGCCCAGCACGACGAGACGCTCCAGACCGGGCACCCCGGCGAAGCCGCCGTAGCGGACCGCGACCCCGGCCGGGCGGCCGGTGACCACGGCGACGGAGCCGAGGACGGGAGCGAGCCGGGCGAGGGCGGGCACGGCACCGGGGTGGGCGCGGGCCTGCTCGGGGTCCGGCACGATGTCGGCGAGCGTGCCGTCGAAGTCGAGCGCGACGACCGCGCGGCCGGGCCGCGCCAGCAGCGCGGCCAGTCCGTCGCGGCCGGCGGGCGTCACGGGATCGGGAAGGGGACCCATACGACCGACCCTATCGGTGCGACCGCCGCGGGGTGGTCAGTTGTACGGTCCCGGGGGGCCCGGAGGCCGACCCCGCCAGGGCCGGTCCGGCGGATCTTCGTGGATCAGCGAGCCCGGTCGCACTCGGGCGGCTTCTCCCCACGCCGCGAGCGCGCGTACCGGGCGTCGGGAGCCCACACGAATCGCCGGACAGGCCCTAACGCCGCCCCCGGCGGGCGTCCCGGACGCGGCGCAGCCGGTTGACGGTGACGGGGTCGTGGGCGAGGGCCCGCGGGTCGTCGAGGAGGGCGTTGAGGAGCTGGTAGTAGCGGGTGGGGGTGATCCCCAGCTGCTCCCGCACGGCCCGCTCCTTCGCGCCGGGGCCGGGCCAGGTCCGTCGCTCCAGCGCGAGCAGGGCGCGGTCCCGGTCGGAGAGCCCGGCGGCTTCCGGCGCGGGCTCCGGACCGTCGTCCGGGGTCGGCTCCTCCGGCGGGCTCACGTGCTCCAACCTAACGACCCGCGTTCTCCGTCGCCATGGCCTCGCGCTGGATCTCGCCGAGCACCGCGGCCGGGTCGCCGCCCTTCTGCACGGTCGAGCCGATCTTCTCCTTGATCGACTTGCTGACCTTCGCCCAGGACGTCTTGTCCGCCGGGTAGAACTCGGCGTTCGGCAGCTCCTTCAGGAACGGCCGGAGCTGCTTGTGCTCCTCGTCCTTGGCCATCGCCGCGGACGCGGGCGTGGTCACCGGCAGCAGGTCGTACTGGCTGGTGAAGTCCAGCACGTTCTCCTTGCTGTAGACGAAGTCGAGGAAGGCACCGATCTGATCGCGGTGGCCGTTCTGCTTGAAGCCCATCATCCAGTCGGCGACGCCCATGGTCGCCCTGGCCTTGCCGCTCACGCCGGGCAGCGGAACCATCGTGTACTTGATGCCCTTGGCATCGGCCTGCTGCATCAGCGTCGGGTGGCCGTTGAGCATGCCCACCTCGCCGCGCGTGAACGCGTCGAAGACTTCCTGCCGGTTGGTGCGGGCGGGATCGCCGCTGCCGGTGAGGCCCTTGCCGACGAGCTCGTCGCGCAGCCACTCGAACGTCTTGATGTTCTCGGGCGAATCGATGGTGTACACACCGATGTTGTTGGTGTAGCTGCCGCCGCCGCTGAGCATCCACATCATGGTCTCGGCCGGTGCCTCCTCCGGGCCGAGCGGCAGCCCGTAGGGCATCTTCACGCCGGAGGCCTGGAGCTTCTTCGCGGCGGCCTGGAGCTCGGACCAGCTCTCGGGGGCCTTCGCGATGCCGGCCTTGTCGAAGAGCTTCTGGTTGCAGAAGAGCAGGCGCGTGCTGGAGACGAACGGCAGGCCGTACTGCACCCGGTGCACCTCGCCCGCCTTGGCGATCGAGGATATGAAGTCGGCCTGGGTGGGGATGGAGAGCAGCTGCTCGGCGCTGTAGAGCTTGCCGACCGCGGCGAAGTCGGCGTACGCGCCGATCTGGGCCAGGTCGGGGGCCTTGCCGGCCGCGACCAGGTCGGCGACCTTCTTGTCGACCTCGGTCCAGCTGTAGACGCTGACGTCGACCTTGATGCCCTTGTTCTTGGACTCGAACTCGCGGGCCAGGGAATCCCAGTACTTCTTGGAGCTGTTGGTCGGCTTGTCGCCGTAGTCCGCCGCGATCAGCCGGATCTTCTTGTCACCGCCGGTCGCTTCGCTACCGCATGCCGTCAGTGCGGGCGCCAACGCCGCCGTGGCGGCACCTGCCGCCGTCAGACCCAAGAAACGCCGCCGCTGCACTACTGCTTCCCACCCTTGAGGTTGGTGATTTGTCCGCTGGAGACCGTGAGTCTCTCCCGCTCGCCACCTTACGGTCTACCCGACCGGCATCTCGCTTCGGTATCGCCCTTCCCCCCATGTCACAGGGGGTGCTATCCACGGTGCTGACCGTTACCCGCACACACCTCGCAAGGAGCACCCGCGCATGGAACAGTCCGCTCGCAGTACCTCCCGCACCGCCGTGGAGATCGCCACCCAGCCCGACTGCTGGCGCCGCGCGGCCGGGGCCGCGGCCGGGGCGCCGGGACTGCCGCTGCCCGGCGAGCGGGTGGCCGTCACGGGCTGCGGCACGTCCTGGTTCATGGCCCAGGCCTACGCGGCGCTGCGGGAGGCCGCCGGGCAGGGCGAGACGGACGCCTTCGCGTCGTCGGAATTCCCCGCGGCCCGCGCCTACGACCGGGTCGTGGCGATCACCCGCTCCGGCACCACGACCGAGGTGCTGGCCCTGTTGACCGCGCTGCGCGGCCGGACGCCGACGCTGGCGCTGACCGCCGACCCGAAGACGCCCGTGATGGAGGCGGCGGACACGGTGGCGGTGCTGGACTGGGCGGACGAGGAGTCCGTCGTCCAGACGCGCTTCGCGACGACGGCCCTGGCGTACCTGCGCTCCGGCCTCCAGACGCACGGCCCGCTGCCGGCCGGGGTGCGCACGGTCGCCGAGGCGGCGGCGGACGCGGAGACGGCCGTCGCCGAGCCGCTGCCGCCGGCGGTGCTCGCAGCGGAGCAGTGGACATTCCTGGGGCGCGGCTGGGCGTACGGGCTGGCGCAGGAGGCGGCCCTGAAGATGCGGGAGGCGGCGTGCGCCTGGACGGAGGCGTACCCGGCGATGGAGTACCGCCACGGCCCGGTCGCGATCACGGCCCCGGGCCGGGTGGCGTGGATCTTCGGCCCCCGCCCGGAGGGCCTGGCGGCCGACATCACCGCGACGGGCGGCACGCTGATAGCGGACGGCTCCCGACTGGACCCGATGGCGGACCTGATCCGCGCGCAACGCCTGGCGGTAGCGGTGGCCGAGTCCAAGAACCACAACCCGGACGACCCCCGAAACCTCACGCGCAGCGTGATCCTTCCGTCCTGACCCCCAGGGGCGGAGGCGCCGCAGGCCCACCGGCGTGAGGGCCCGGGACGCGCAGGTGGGTCGCGGGGCGTAAAGCGAATGCCTTGGGCGGCGGGCATGACCGTCCACTGACGTGATGGCGTGCCGGGTAACCAGCCCCTCCCCCCAGGGGCGGAGGCGCCGCAGGCCCACCGGCGTGAGGGCTCGGGACGCGCAGGTGGGTCGCGGGGCGTAAAGCGAAGCGGCCCCGGGACCCACCGGAGCGGCACGGGCCCGCCCCCAACCAACCCGCGGCGGCGCCGACGGCCCGAACCCCACCAGCCCGCCGCAGGCGAACCCGCACCCGGCAACGAACAAGAGCCACGACACGCAGGGGCAGCAGCCTGCCCACGAGTGGACTAGACCTTTCACACGCAATCGCGCGAGACTGTTCCCGTGAGACACGTCATCGCGCTCGATGTAGGCGGCACCGGCATGAAGGCCGCCCTGGTCGGACCGGACCACGAGCTTCTGTACGAGGCCAGGCGGCCCACCGGTCGTGACCGGGGGCCGGACGCCGTCGTCGCCGGGATCCTCGACTTCGCCGCCGAGCTGCGCGCCCTCGGGTCGGAGCGGTACGGGCGGCAGGCCGAGGCGGCGGGGGTCGCCGTGCCGGGGATCGTCGACGACGCGAACGGCATCGCCGTCTACGCCGCGAACCTCGGCTGGCGCGACGTCCCACTACGCGACCGCTTGAGCGAGCGCCTCGGCCACGTACCGGTCGCCCTCGGCCATGACGTACGGACCGGCGGTCTCGCCGAGGGCCGGATCGGGGCCGGGCGGGGTGCCGACCGGTTCCTGTTCGTGCCGCTCGGCACGGGCATCGCCGGGGCGATCGGCATGGACGGGCGGATCGAGGCCGGGGCCCACGGCTACGCGGGCGAGATCGGGCACATCGTCGTCCGGCCCGGCGGTCCGGTCTGCGGGTGCGGCGGGCGCGGGTGTCTGGAGACCATCGCCTCCGCCTCGGCCGTCAGCCGCGCCTGGGCCGAGGCGTCCGGCGACGCGGACGCCGACGCCGCGGACTGCGCGCGGGCCGTCGCGGCCGGGGACGCCACCGCCCGCGCGGTGTGGCAGGAGGCGGTCGACGCGCTCGCCGACGGCCTCGTCACCGGCCTCACCCTGCTGGATCCCCGTACGTTGATCATCGGTGGCGGGCTCGCGGAGGCGGGGGAAACCTTGTTCACACCGCTGCGCGCGGCCGTCGCCGAGCGGATCACGTTCCAGAGGCTTCCCGGCATCGTCCCCGCGGCGCTCGGGGACACCGCCGGGTGCCTGGGCGCCGGCCTGCTCGCCTGGGACCTGCTCACCGCCGAAGCAGCCGGAACGGCCGCGAGGACCCCCGCGCCCCGCCCCACCCCGTCCCCCGAAACCCCGTCCCCCGAAACCACGGAGGTATCCGCCTGATGGTCGAACGAACGGTTCTCACCGGCGCCCGCGTGGTGCTGCCGACCGGCGTGGTCGACAACGGCCGCGTCACGGTCGAGGGTCGGCGCATCGTGAACGACGTGGCGCGGGAGGAGCCGTCCGTCGATCTCACCGGTCACTGGATCGTCCCCGGCTTCGTGGACGTCCACGTGCACGGCGGCGGCGGCGCGTCGTTCTCCGCCGGCAGCGCCGAGGAGGCGCTCACCGCCATCGCGACGCACCGCGCGCACGGCACGACGACCATGGTCGCCTCGACCGTCACCGGGGACCTGGACGACCTCGCCCGGCAGGCGGCCGTCCTGGCCGAGCTGACCGAGCAGGGCGACCTGGCGGGCATCCACTTCGAGGGCCCGTTCATCTCCCCGCACCGCTGCGGCGCGCACCAGCCGGGGCTGCTGCGCGACCCCGACCCGGCGGACGTGCGCAAGCTGGTCGACGCCGCGCACGGCGCGGCCCGCATGATGACGCTGGCGCCGGAGCTGCCCGGCGGCCTGGACTCCGTGCGGATGCTCGCCGACAGCGGCGTCATCGCGGCGGTGGGGCACACCGACTCCACGTACGAGGCCGCGCTGGAGGCCATCGACGCGGGCGCGACGGTCGCCACCCACCTCTTCAACGCCATGCCGGGGCTGCTGCACCGCGAACCCGGCCCGATCGCCGCGCTGCTGGAGGACGAGCGGGTCACCGTCGAGCTGATCAACGACGGCACGCATCTGCACCCCGCCGTGCTGGAGCTGGCCTTCGCCCGGGCGGGCGCGGACCGGGTCGCGTTCATCACCGACGCGATGGGCGCCGCCGGCATGACCGACGGCATGTTCCCGCTCGGGCCGATGCGGGTCGAGGTCAAGGACGGTGTCGCGCGGATCGCCGACGGGCCCACGGCGGGCTCGATCGCGGGGTCGACGCTCACGCTGGACACGGCGTTCAAGCGCGCGGTGACCGTCGACGGACTGCCCGTCGAGGACGTCGTGCGGGCGCTGTCGGTGAACCCGGCCCGGCTGCTGGGCCTCGCCGACCGGGTCGGCTCGCTGGAGCCCGGCAAGGACGCGGACCTGGTCGTGCTGAACGGTTCGTACGACCTGGTCGGCGTCATGCGCAAGGGCGAATGGCTGATCCATCCCGAAGTGAAGTAATTTGCACCGCCCTTGAGCGGTGGCGGAACAGCGGCGGCGGGTCCCCAGGTCTGGGCCTGCCGTCGCTGTTTTGGCATGATCGCTCGCGCCGGGCGTCCACGAACCCCCGGTACGGACAGCAGGGTTGCCGTCACACGGTCCCGCACGACGTTCCCGTACGACGGCCCCGGGAGGGAGACGCCGGTGATCCTCACCGTCACGCTCAACGCCGCGCTCGATCTGACCTACCGCGTCCCACGGCTGCGTCCGCACACCTCGCACCGCGTCACCCACGCCGCGGAACGCCCGGGCGGCAAGGGGATCAACGTCGCCCGGGTGCTGGCCGCGCTGGGTCACGACACCGTCGTGACGGGCTTCGCGGGCGGCGCGACGGGCGACGTCCTGCGGCGGCACCTCGCGGACGGCTCGGCGAGGATCACCGACGCCCTCGTCACGCTCGCCGGCGACACCCGCCGCACGGTCGGCATCGTCGACGAGTCCACCGGCGACTCGACGCAGCTCAACGAGCCGGGACCGGACGTCGCTCCCGAGGAGTGGGCCGCGTTCGGCGATGCCTACGGCCGGCTGCTGCGCGACGCCCGGGCCGTCGCGCTGTGCGGGAGCCTGCCGCCGGGCGTGCCGGTGGGGGCGTACGCGCAGCTCGTACGGGCCGCGCGGGCGGCCGGGGTGCCCGTGCTGCTGGACACCGGCGGGGAGCCGCTGCGCCGCGGCATCGCCGCCCGGCCGGACGTGGTCAAGCCCAACGCCGCGGAACTCGCCGCGCTCACCGGCTCCACCGAGCCGCTGCGCGCGGCGCACGACGCCCGCCGGCGCGGCGCCCACGCCGTCGCCGCGTCCCTCGGCCCGGACGGGCTGCTGGCGCTCACCCCGGACGGCGCCTGGCGTGCCGCGCCGCCCCGCCGGCTGACGGGCAATCCGACGGGCGCCGGCGACTCCGCCGTCGCGGGCCTGCTGTCCGGCTGGGCCGAGGGCCTGTCCTGGCCGGACCGCATCGCCCGCGCGGTGGCCCTCTCGGCCGCGACCGTACGGGCCACCGCGGCGGGCGAGTTCGACCGCGCGACGTACGAGGGCCTGCTGCCGCAGGTGAAGGTCACCCCGGCGTGACGGCACGGGCGGCACAGGCGGCACGGCGGGCCGGGGCCGGGCGGGCGCGGCCGCCCGCCACCATGGGCCCGCGGCGCGGCACCACCCGGCGGACGCCGCCGGCACCGGACCGGCCCCGCCGCCGCGCGGGGTCACGAGGGCCGTTACGGCCGGAGGGTTGAGGCAGCCATGCCACTCGTCAGCACCGCCGAACTCGTCACCGCAGCCCGCGCCGCCGCCCGCGCGGTCGCCGCCTTCAACGTCATCACCGTGGAGCACGCCGAGGCCATCGCGGCGGGCGCCGAGGCCGCGGGCACGGGCGCGGTGCTGCAAGTCTCCGAGAACGCGGTGAGGTTCCACGGCGGCGACCTCGCGCCCATCGCCGCCGCCACGGCCGCCGTCGCCCGCGCCTCGACCGCACGGCTCTCGCTCCACCTCGACCACGTCGAGGACGTGGCGCTCCTGCACGCCGCGCACGCGCACGGCTTCGGCTCGGTGATGTTCGACGCGTCCCGGCGCGGCTACGGCGAGAACGTCAAGGCGACGGCGGAGGCCGTGCGTTGGGGCCACGAGCGCGGCATGTGGGTGGAGGCGGAGCTGGGCCGGGTGGGCGGCAAGGCGGGCGAGCCACCACCGGACGCGCACACCCCGGGCGTACGCACCGACCCGGCCGAGGCGGCCGCCTACGTGGGTGACACCGGCGTCGACGCCCTCGCCGTGGCCGTCGGCAGCTCCCACGCGATGACCGAACGCACGGCGGCCCTCGACCACGCCCTGATCGCCCGGCTCCGGGACGCCGTGCCCGTGCCCCTGGTCCTGCACGGCTCGTCGGGCGTCCCGGACGCGGAACTGCGCCGCGCGGTCGCCGCCGGCATGGTGAAGATCAATGTGGGCACGGCCCTGAACACGGCGTTCACGGGCGCGGTCCGTGCCTTCCTCGAAGCCCACCCGTCCACCGTCGACCCGCGCAGGTACCTGGCACCGGCGCGGGAGGCGATGGCCCGGACGGTGGCGGGCTTCCTACGGACCGTCAGCGGCTGACAAGGCGGCCAGCCGCACGCTGACCGCCGCGAGACGTCAGCCGGTCTTGGGCGAGATCCACAGCTGGTCGAGGTGCACGTCACAGGAATTGCCGGCCTCGCAGGACAGCCTGAGGATGTTGGTGCCCTTGTTGAGCTTGACCAGGGACCAGGTGGTCTTCCACCCGTTCTCCCAGTCCTTCGTGCCACCGAAGTTCTTCATGTTGATGGCCCGGGAGTCGGCCTTGCCGTTGGCGGAGATCGTGAGGGCGGCGTCCGTGCCGGGCACGCCGTAGCGCGCGTTCAGCCGGTAGTCGCCCGCCTTCTCGACGTCGACCTTCCACTCGACACCGGCGCCCTGCTTGTTCATGCCGGCGATGTAGAGACCACCGTCGCCCTGCGCGCCCGGCACGGTCTTCTCCGTGACGGCACCGCCGCTGAGCCGCAGGCTCGCCGCGTCCTCCTTGGGCAGCTTGGCGGGCTTGCGCTTCTCCGGCTCGTCCTTCTTCGGCTCGGTGGGCTTGTCGTCCTCCGCCGGGGCCGGCTTTTCCTCGCCGCCGCCGTTCGCGGTGTTCTGCTGTTCCTTCTTCTCGTCCGAGCCGTTGGCGAAGATCGCCGCGCCGATGCCGGCCACGACGACCGCGACGACGGCCACGGCGGCGATGAGCGGCCCGCGCCGCTTGGACCGGGCGCCGCCGCGCCCGCCCGGGGCGGGGTGCTGGGGGGCGCCGCCGGGGAGGGTCTCGGGGGCGGCGTAGTGCGGCGCCGGACCGGTGCCCGGGGCCTGCTGGCCGTAGGTGACCTGCTGCTGGGGCTGCTGGCCGTACTGGCGCGAGCCGACCGGGCGGACCTGGTTGTACGACGTACGGGGGACGCCGGGCTGGTGCGCCGGCTGACCGCCGTCGGTGTTCCCGTCGCCGCCTTCCGAGCGGTACAGGTAGCCGAACGGGTCGTCGCCCTCCGGCGTGCCCTGGCCGTTATTACCCGCCGTCATCCCCTGTCACTCCCAACATGGTGTTGCCCATCGGCGCCCACCTGCGTACGCGCCTGAACCCGCGGCCGTGGAGGCCGGGGCGGCCCGGCCGGCTACCGCGGGTTCGGATGGCCAAAATTCATGATCGATTCACGGTCGGCGTCGGTGCCGCATCGGCGCAGCCTACCCCGATCGGGGGAGACCACGCCGTGGTCTGGACCTCAGCAGGCGCGCCGCCCGGCCTTGGACCGGGACCGCTTCTCGACGTACATCCGCTGGTCGGCGGAGGCGAGAACTTCCTCCGCGGACATTCCGCACGCGGCCCAGCCGATACCGAAACTGGCCCCGACGCGGACCGCCCGGCCTTCCACCCTTATGGGCGGAATGATGGCATTGCGCAGCCGGACGGCCAGATCCTCCGCATCCGCCAGCCCCAGCCCGTCGGCCAGGACGACGAACTCGTCACCCCCGAGGCGGGCCACCGTGTCGCCGTCGCGCACGCCGTTGCTCAGCCGGCGGGCGACCTCGATCAGCACGGCGTCCCCGGTGTGGTGGCCGAACCGGTCGTTGATCGACTTGAAGCCGTCGAGGTCGCAGAAGAGGACGGCCAGGCCCTTGATGCCGTCGTCGGTCTCCTCGTCGGGCGCGATGGTGTGCACATGGTGGTCGTAGCCCGCCTCCGGCCCGCCGCGGTACTCGTCGGGGGCGCTCTCGCCGCCGCGCTCCGGCGCGTAGTCCGGGCCGACGTCGGCGCCGAAGCCGTGCCCGTAGGCAGCGCTCTCGACCTCGGCGAAGCCGTCGAGACAGCCGTACGGCCCGACGGCCGCCGCCGCGTGGGTCTCGCTGCCCGCCGGGCGGTCGCAGAGCCGGCTGCCGAGGCGGGCTCTCAGCTCGGCGCTGTTGGGCAGCCCGGTCAGCGAGTCGTGGCTGGCGCGGTGGGCGAGCTGCAGCTCGTGGCGCTTGCGCTCCTCGATGTCCTCGACGTGGGTGAGCAGGAAGCGCGGCCCGTCGGCGGCGTCGGCCACCACGGAATTGCGCAGCGATACCCAGACGTAGGTGCCGTCGCGGCGGCCGAGGCGCAGCTCGGCCCGGCCGCCCTCGGCGGAGGTGCGCAGCAGGGTGCCGACGTCCTCGGGGTGCACGAGGTCGGAGAAGGAGTAGCGGCGCATCTGCGAGGCGGACCGGCCGAGCAGCCGGCACAGGGCGTCGTTGGTGCGGTGCAGCCGGCCGTGCTGGTCGCCGCCCATCTCGGCGATGGCCATGCCGCTGGGCGCGTACTCGAAGGCCTGGCGGAAGCTTTCCTCACTGGCGCGGAGCGCTTGCTGTTCGCGCTCCAGTCTGACCAGGGCGCGCTGCATGTTTGCGCGCAGACGAGCGTTACTGATCGCAATCGCGGCTTGGAAGGCGTACATCTGGAGCGCCTCGCGTCCCCAGGCGCCGGGGCGGCGGCCGTTGCGCGGTTTGTCGACCGAGATGACGCCGAGGAGCTCGCCGCCCGAGGCCCCCGCGGTGTACATCGGGGCGAAGAGGCGGTCCATGGGGTGCCACTCGTCGGCGAAGCGCGGGGCGGGTCCGGTGGTGTGCCACTGCGGGACGTCGTCGTCGTCGAGGACCCAGCCCTCGGTGTACGGGATGAAGCGCAGATCGCCCCAGTGGTCGCCCATCGCGAGCCGGCGCTCCCAGGACACCCGTGAGCCGACCCGGCCCGCCATCAGGGCCTCCGCCCCGGCGCTGCCCGCGACGGCGGCCACCACGAGGTCCCCGTCGGGGCGTACGAGATTGACGGCCGAGAGCTCGTAGCCGAGCCCGGCGATGATGCCGTCCGCCACGGTCTGCAACGTGTCCGCGAGGCTGCGCGCGGTGTTCAGATCAGCGACTACTTGATGCAACTGCCTCAAGGTCGCCAGGCGGACATACGGCTCCGACTCGGTCTCCATAGCTCGCTCTCCCCCGAGACCCCGACAGCAACTCCAGGCTTCTTGTCGTCCGCTTACCCCGGCCACTGAATCACAGCGAGCTGACCACTCGGTACACAGGGTCAACAATTACCGCCCTCTGTGACCCATGTCACAGAGGGCGATGGAGTCCTACTACTGGCGTTCGAAGGCGTTCTTATGCTTCCTGAACGCAAATACGGAACCCTCACGACCTAGGACCCCCGATCGGCCCGGACTGGTTCCCCGGTCCGATGCGGCACGCCGGACGGGACGGCTAGCGTGCGGAGTGTGTTGCAGACGACTACGCCCCTCGAGACCGCCATAGCCCATCCTGATGGGGTGAGCGCCGACGAATTCCGTGCCGCCCTCGCCCGCCTCGCCGCCGGCGTGGTGCTGGTGACCGCGCACGACCCGGAGGACGGCCCACGCGGCGAGGACGTCGGCATGACGGCGACGGCCTTCCTGTCCGTCTCCCTCGATCCGCCGCTGGTCATGGTGAGCGTTCGCAACGGCTCACGGATGGACGATCTGCTGGCGGAGCAGCCGCTGTGGGCGGTGTCCGTACTCGCCGAGAGCCAGCGGCACGTCGCGGGGCGTTTCGCCATGAAGGGGCGCATCAGCGACCGGCTGCTCTTCGAGGACATCGCCTACACCCGCGGGGAGGCCTCGGGCGCGCCGCTGGTCGGGGGCGCACTGGCGGTGCTGGAGTGCCGGACCGAGCAGCGGGTCGTGGCCGGGGACCACACGCTGGTCATCGGCCGGGTGCTGACGGCATCGGCCCCGACGTCGTCGGAAGCCGGGCCCCTGACGTACTTCCGGGGCCGGTACCGGACGCTGGCCTGAACCGGACGCCGCCCCGGGCCCGGCCGTGGCCGGAACCGGATGCCGGCCCGGACCGCCACCCCGTCCGCCCGGCGCGGCGCTCAGGACCAGTCGCGTCCGGAGCGGCCGCGCTTGGTGTCGCTCCGCTGCTTCTTGTTCCGCAGCCGCCGCTCGTTGATCCCGCGCGGGATCTTCGTCGCGCGCCGGGGCCGGGGCGGCGGCGCGGTCGCCTCGGCCAGCAGCGCGGCGAGCCGCACGGCGGCCGTCTCGCGGTTGCGCCACTGCGAGCGGTGCTCCGAGGCCCGCACGGTCACGACGCCGCCGACCAGCCGGCTCTCCAGCCGGGCCAGCGCGCGCTCCTTCCACACCGGCGGCAGCGCCTCGGTGCGGGCGAGGTCGAACCTCAGCTCGACCTGACTGTCGCTGGTATTGACGTGCTGGCCCCCCGGGCCGGAGGAGCGCGAGAAACGCCACATCAGCTCGGCCTCCGGCAGGGAGACCGAACCGCGGATGACGTGTGGACCGGACATGACACCCATGATCCCGTGCCGGAGCCGGGTGCGTCACCTCGTTTTGCGCCTGCCCTCACGACGCCCGCATCAGGAATTGGCAAAGAAAGTAAAGAGGGCTGGAACCCTTCGGTCCCCTGCTCGCGTTAACGGGGGTGACGGTAGCTTCGTGCGCGGACCTTCGTTCGTACCTCGCGAGGCCCGACGAATCGATAGAAAGGGACCTATCCCATGGCTGTAAGCCTGTCCAAGGGCGGCAACGTCTCCCTCACCAAGGAGGCCCCGGGCCTGACGGCCGTCACGGTCGGCCTCGGCTGGGACGTCCGCACCACCACCGGCACGGACTTCGACCTCGACGCGAGCGCCATCGCGGTGAACCCGACGGGCAAGGTCTACTCCGACGCCCACTTCGTGTTCTTCAATAACAAGTCCACCCCGGACCAGACCATCGTGCACACCGGTGACAACACCACCGGCGTGGGCGAGGGCGACGACGAGCAGATCAACGTCAACCTGGCGGGCCTGCCGGCCGACGTCGAGAAGATCGTCTTCCCGGTCTCCATCTACGACGCCGAGTCCCGCAGCCAGAACTTCGGCCAGGTGCGCAACGCCTACATCCGCATCCTCAACCAGGCCGGCGGCGCCGAGGTGGCCCGCTACGACCTGAGCGAGGACGCGGCCACCGAGACCGCCATGGTCTTCGGCGAGCTGTACCGCAACGGCGCGGAGTGGAAGTTCCGCGCGGTCGGCCAGGGCTACGCCTCGGGCCTCGCGGGCATCGCGTCGGACTTCGGCGTCAACGTCTGAGACCGCCGTAGCGCGCGGCCGCCGAGCGGCTGAGCGCAGGGCCTGTCCGGCGGACAGGCCCTGGAGAGGGTCACCCCGCCGCGGGTGACCCTCTCTTCGTACCCTTTCGCGGCCGCGTCCCCACCGCGGCCGCCCGGGTGCGTCCATCCGGCGCATTTCCCCTATTGCCGCGCGCCGCCCGGCCCGTACCATCAGAGCCGCCGGGGGGCGTGGAACGCCCGACTGTTGATGGGTGAACGGCCACTACCGGTGTCGGCAACCGGCTGACATCATCGCTCGGGAGACGCACATGACCTGTCCCGCATGTGAATCTGCAGACATGAGGCAACTCAACAATGGAAACTGGCAGTGCGGAAACTGCGGCGCAGTCACGTCTGGATAGAGCGGCGTGGGATGCGCTGGACCCCGAGACACGGGAACGGCTGGCGGCGTTCATGTCGCCCGAGGAGTTCACGGTGACGGCCGGCAGTGCGGAGTCCGCCGAGAGCTTCCAGCGCTTCATGGACACTTTGGACCGGGCCGAGCAGCACACGATCCTCTAGCCCCGGGGGCGGCTACTGCCGCAGGACGAGCGAGAGCACCTCGGAACCGATGCGCGCGCTGTCCAGAAAACGTTCCACCACGACGGGCTCGTCCTTGAGCCGCATACGGCCGGTGATGCACTCCGCGGCCGTCGCCTTGCGGAAGACGATGACGTAGTTCCACGCCTGCTCGTCGCCGTACGAGGGCTCCTCGTCCTGACCGGACCTCAGCGCCTCGGTGAGTTTCGCCCGGTGCTCCTTCAGCAGCCCGCGGCGCCAGTAGTAGCAGGGCGGCGGCTTGCCGCCCTCGTCCTCGTCCTCCGGATCCGGTGGGATCGTCAACCCGTGCTGAATGACGTCAAACAGGCTTTCTACGAGCACTCGGCCGCAACCATAGAGATCCTCGCAGGCATTGATGCTGAGTAAGTAGGGTCGCTGCACCGCTCTTTTATAGCGCAGCGCCCCGCACGCCTCAGGCGTACTTTCAAGGCGTCAATCCCAGGTGACGGCGGGCGGTATCAGGATCCAGCAGGGTCCTGCTGCCGTCGTCATCGGGCAACGGCGCACGTCCGGCGATGCTTTGGATCGCCGCGTCGATGGTGACGTCCTCCAGTGGAGCGATCGCGGCGAGGAACTTGCCGTGCCGAGTGATGAGCGCAGGCTGACCCGATTGGCAGATCTCCTGGACCACCTGGGACGTCCGCTGCGACAGCTCACGCATCGTGACGATCCGGGCCTCACTCAAGCTGACCTTGGTCATACGTCTCTCCTCATACCTCGGGTGCGCCCGCCCCAGTGTGCCGCAACTTGTCCATCAAGATGTAGTACATCTGTGGAGCGAAGATGCTGCAAGTTGGATACCCGCCAAAGGGTGGGCGCATCCTCGAACTGCGCCAGAACACCTTCCCCGTACGGTAATTGAGCCTGTTGAACACTGCGCTGGAGAGAAGAGGCCAGGTGTCGCTGCCCCAGGGCACACCCCCTGTCACAGAGACCACGCCCGACCGCGGTACCTCCATCCGCGAGGCCGCCCGCTGGCTGACCACGGCGTTCGCCGCCGTCGGCACGGTGCTCGTGGCCGGGCTGCAGCTGGGGTCGCTGGGCGGGCTGGGCACCGAGGAGCCCTGGCGGCTGCCGCTGGCACTGGGGGCCGTGTTCGTCGCCCTCCTCGGCACCGGCTGGATGATCGTGCGAGCCGCTCATGTGCTGATCACACCCGACCTGACCTGGACCGACATCTTCGTCAACCACGAGATACCCGCGATCAGACGCCGCGGCAGGGCACAGCCGCTGCTGTCCGCCGGCCGCAGCCACCTCTCCTACGACGCGCTGCTGCAACTGCTCAAGGAGGCCAGCTCCACCGAGGCCGTGCCGTTCGAGGGCACCGCCGCCATTCGCCGGAAGCTCGAGAGCGCCCGCGCGCGGGCGGCGCACACCCCGACGGACACCGAGGCCCAGGAGCACGTCGCCGCCCTGGAACACGCCGTCACTCTCTGTCTCACCCGGGCCAACGCCTGGCAGTCCCAGCAGCTCTATCGCGCCCTGATCCGCACGCTGTTGCGCACCGGCGTCCTCACCGCGGCCTGCCTCGTCGTCTACGCCTGGGCGGCCAACCCGCCACCGGAGAAGTCACCGCAGGTCAAGCAGCCCGTACCGGTGGAGATCCATCTGCGCGCCACCGCCGACAAGCTGCCCGGCACGGAACTGGGCAAGCAGTGCCACCGTCGCACGATCACCGGCGTCGCCGTCGGCGGGCGGCTCGACGAGCCCGTCGTCGCCGTCCCCGCCACCGAGGACTGCGCGGCCGCCCGGTTCACGGTCACCCCCGAGCTGGGCGTGGCCGTCCCCCTCAGGAAACCCTGAGCCGGGGCTTCCGCACGCCGCCCGAGGGCCCCCGCGCGCCCTCCCCCGCGGATGCGGGCCGGGCCGAATGCGGAGATGCTGAGGTACGTCAGACATCCCACGAGGAGGACCACCATGTCCATGCTCGACAAGCTCAAAGGTCTGATCAAGGGGCACCCGGACCAGACACGCCAAGGCGTCGAGAAGGCCGGTGACGCCTTCGACGCGAAGACGCAGAACAAGTACCAGAGCCAGGTGGACACGGCCCAGCAGAAGCTCAACGACCAGCTGGGCAACCGGCCGACCGACGAACCGAAGTAGACGCCAGTCACCAGAGCGGGTCGATCTCGCCCGGGTAGAGCCCGATGCGGCAGTGCCGGAAGGCCGCCGCGTCGCGCTTGCCCCGCGCCGGCCCTCGTGTACCCGGCCCTTCGGCCGATCAGCCCAGTGCGGCGACGCCCGCCTGGGCGAACTTCTCGTCCAGGTCACCGCTCGGCGCCCCCGCGACCCCGATGCCCGCGACCGGCGCGCCCTGCGCCTGGACCGGGGCGCCGCCCGGCAGGAACAGCGTGCCGGGGATGTCCTTGAGGTTCGGCGCGCTCTGGAGGCGCTTGACCAGCTCCGAGGTGGGCGCGTTCCAGGACACCGCAGTGAAGCCCTTGCGCACGGCGGACTCGTACGACTGCGGGCCCGCGCCGTCGCCGCGCAGCGTGACGAGCGTGTTGCCGTTGCGGTCGACCACGGCGACCGAGACCTTCTGCCCCTCCTTCTGCGCGGCGGCGAGCGCGCCCTGCGCGGCCTTGGTGGCGGCGGCCAGCGACAGGTGCGTCGACTGGTTGAGGCTCTTGCCGACGACAGCGCGCACCGGGGTCTGCTGCCCGGCGGCGGGCGAGGCGGTCGCGGAAACGGCACCGAACGCACCGGCCGCGACGGCGGCGGCAGCCGCGGCACCGGTGAGTACGCGGGCCCGCTTGGACAGGGTGGGGATCTGCATCATGCGCTCCTCGTGAGATGAACCGTGTCTCCATCCTCGAGCCGCCACGCCCCCCGGACATCGCCGTCCCGGCTGTCCCCCGTGTCAACCGATCGGCCGATGCGGGGTGCGCTCCGCGCGGGTTAGAAGTGTGGTGGCCGTCGGCGCCGACGGCCCGATCCCCACCAGCCCGCCCGCAGGCGAAACGGCAAACTGAGGCCCGCCCGCAAGCGAAAACTACAGACGGCAAGGAGAAGCGTGCAGCACCAGCCACAAGCCGCGCCCGACCCGGACGCCCCCTGGCTGGAAGCCGTCATGCACGCGGCCTTCTTCCTCCTCCTCGGCGCGTCCCTCGTCCGCTTCCTCATCCGCCACCCCGGCGAACCCCGCACCCCCTGGATCATCGCGTTCAGCGTGGCCCTCGCCCTCCTCTATGTACTCGGGCCCGTGCTGGGGGGACCCGGCACGGGCCGGCGGTTCACCTGGCTGGGGGCCGTCGTCGCGTCATGGGTCGTGCTGGTCGTCCTCGCGCCGAGCTTCGCGTGGTGCGCGGTTCCCCTCTTCTACACGGGCCTGCGCACCCTCCCCGCCCGCGCGTCGCTCGTGCTGGTCGCCCTGCTCACCACCCTGGTGGTCGCCGCGCAGCTGCGCCTCGCCGAGGGCTTCGACCCCAACCTCGTGTTCGCCCCGCCCGCCGTCGCCGCGATCGCCACCGCCGTCTTCGTCCACACCCAGCGCCAGGCGGCCCGGCAGCGCGCGCTGATCGACGATCTGCTCCGTACGCGGCGCGAACTCGCCGCCACCGAACGGCGCGAGGGCACCCTCGCCGAGCGGCAGCGGCTCTCCATGGAGATCCACGACACCTTGGCCCAGGGCCTGTCCAGCCAGCAGATGCTGCTCCAGGCAGCGGACCGCACCTGGGATTCGGATGCGGAAGCGGCGCGTCGGCATGTGCGTACGGCGGCGGACATCGCCGCCCGCGGGCTGGCCGAGGCACGGCGGTTCGTGCACGATCTGGCGCCGCCGCAGTTCGACGGGGGCGCGGGGCTGGAGGACGCGCTACGGGCGCTCGCCGCGCCGGAGTCGACCACCGTCTCCGTGCGCTTCCACGTCGAGGGCGTCCCCGTCCCGCTGCCCGACCGGGTGCGGTCGGCCCTGCTGCGCATCGCCCAGGGCGCGCTGGCGAACGTGACCGAACACGCCGCCGCGACGACGGTCGCCCTGACCCTCAGCTATCTCGGCGACCAGGTGGTCCTGGACATCGCCGACGACGGGCGCGGCTTCGACCCCGGCGCCGCCCCGCCCGGCGGGGCCCGCGGCCACGGGCTGCCCGCGATGCGCGCCCGCGTCCGCCAGCTCGGCGGCACCCTGACGATCGAATCGGCGCCCGGCGAGGGCACCGTACTGTCCGCGTCCGTTCCCCTGGAGACCCCGTGACCCCGACCGATCCCACCGGACCGGCCCCCGTCCGCATCCTGCTCTGCGACGACCACGCCGTCGTACGGGCCGGACTGCTCGCGCTGCTGGGCAGCGCACCCGGCATCGAGGTCGTCGGGGAGGCGGGCGGCGGCGAGGAGGCGGTCGCGCTGGCGGCACGGCTGCGGCCCGACGTGGTGCTGATGGACCTTCAACTCGGCGCGGGAATGGACGGGATCGAGGCGACCCGCCGCATCGTCGCGGACGCGGCGGCGGTCACGGAGACCGGCGGCGGAAGAAGCGCGCACGGCCCGTACGTTCTCGTCCTCACCACCTATGACACCGACGCCGACATCACCCGCGCCATCGAGGCCGGGGCGACCGGCTATCTGCTGAAGGCCGAGCGGCCGGAGGAGTTGTTCTCCGCGATCCGCGCCGCCGCCGAGGGGCGCACCGCGCTGTCGCCGCCCGTCGCGGGCCGCGTGATGGCCCGGATGCGCGGTGCGGGCCGGCCCGCGCTCACCGAGCGGGAGCGGGACATCCTCGGTCAACTCGCCCGCGGGCTGGGCAATCGTGAGATCGCACGGGCGCTGTTCATCAGCGAGGCCACGGTGAAGACGCATTTGGGTCGGATCTACGACAAGCTCGGCGTCGACACGCGCGCGGGCGCCGTGGCGGTGGCGAAGGAACAGCGGTTGCTCAGTTGAACGCTCCGGTAGGCCGTCAAGTGCAGACCAATCGGGCGCAGTTCACCGCATAGCGGATCCAATCAACCGCTGTTAAGAAAACGCTAGATCAAATCCTTGTTGCGCCCCTGTCAATGACAGGGAAGTGATGGCACTCTCTCCTCAATTCGCTCTTGCACCACTCCTGCACCAAACGGGCGGTCTCCACCGGCTGCCCGAACCCCCCTCATTCGGCCGCGTGTTCGCGGCCATGCATTAGGAGCAGAGTTGAGACTCATCACCTCCACCTCCCGCAAGCACACCCTGCGCGCCGCAGCGCTGGTCGCCTCCGCCGCCATGGTCGCCGTCGGCGTCCAGACCGGCTCCGCGACCGCCGCGGCCGACCGCGAGAACGGCGCCACGGCGCTGGCGCTCTCCGCCGGTCAGCGGGTGTCCGCGCTCAAGGACGCGCAGGCGGGAGCCTCCTCCACCGCTGCCAAGCTGGGCCTCGGTGGCAAGGAGAAGCTCGTCGTCCGGGACGTCGTCAAGGACGCGAACGGCACGGTGCATACGCGCTACGAGCGCACCTACGACGGCCTGCCGGTGCTCGGCGGCGACCTGGTCGTGCACCAGGCGAAGAGCGGCTCGCGCAGCGTCACCAAGGCGACCGAGGCCGACATATCCGTGCCCACGACGTCCGCTTCCCTCGCGCCCGCCGCGGCGAAGCAGAAGGCGCTCGGCGTGGCCGCCGCGGAGAAGACCGCCAAGGCCGACGGCCAGGCCCCGCGCAAGGTCGTCTGGGCCGCGGGCGGCAAGGCCGTCCTCGCGTACGAGACCGTCGTCAAGGGCGTCCAGAAGGACGGCACCCCGAGCAAGCTGCACGTGGTCACCGACGCGGCCAGCGGCAAGACGCTGTTCCAGCGCGAGGCCATCGAGACCGGCAGCGGCACCAGCACCTACAGCGGCACGGTCCCGGTGACCACCACCAAGACGTCCTCCGGCTACTCCCTCACCGACGGTGAGCGCGGCGGCCACAAGACGTACGACCTGAAGCAGGGCACGTCCGGCACGGGCACGCTCTTCACCAACTCCAGCGACGTCTGGGGCGCCGCCCGCCAGGCCGCCGCCGTCGACGCGCACTACGGTGCGGCGGTCACCTGGGACTTCTACAAGAACGTCCTGGGCCGCAGCGGCATCAAGGGCGACGGTGTCGGCGCCTACTCCCGCGTCCACTACGGCAACGGCTACGTCAACGCCTTCTGGGACGACGACTGCTTCTGCATGACCTACGGCGACGGCGAGAACAACGCCAACCCGCTGACCTCCCTCGACGTGGCCGCCCACGAGATGACGCACGGCGTCACCTCGGCCACCGCCGGGCTGAACTACAGCGGCGAGTCCGGTGGCCTCAACGAGGCGACCAGCGACATCTTCGGCACCGCCTCGGAGTTCTACGCCAAGAACTCCACGGACGCCGGTGACTACCTCATCGGCGAGAAGATCGACATCAACGGCGACGGCACCCCGCTGCGCTACATGGACAAGCCGAGCAAGGACGGCGCCTCGAAGGACTACTGGTCCTCGAACCTCGGCAACTCCGACGTCCACTACTCGTCGGGCCCGGCCAACCACTTCTTCTACCTGCTGTCCGAGGGCAGCGGCGCGAAGACCATCAACGGTGTGAGCTACAACAGCCCCACCTACAACAACTCCAAGGTCACCGGGATCGGCCGGGACAAGGCCACCAAGATCTGGTACAAGGCCCTGACCACGTACTTCACCTCCACCACCAACTACAAGGCGGCCCGCGCCGGCACCCTGAAGGCCACCGCGGACCTCTACGGCTCCACCAGCACGGAGTACAAGACGGTCGCCGCCGCCTGGACCGCCATCAACGTGAAGTGACCCCCCTCGTGACGTGACCGGGCCCCGGCCCGGGACACGGCACGGCGGACGTCCCGGAAGTGATCACCGCACCCGTAGTGCTCACACACCCACGCGGTGATCACCCTCCGGTGACCGGCCCGTGCCCTTGCCACCGACGGTGGCGGGGGCACGGGCAGGCGCGTTTACGCACCCGGCCGACGCCCGTGACACCATCGAGGCGTGATCGACCTCGGCTATTCGCTTTCGCACCGCTTCCCCGACCCGCCGCAGACGGACTACCGCACGGCGGATGTACGGGCGCTGCGGCACGACCTCTTCTGCGGTGACGTCTATCTCGCCGACGTGAAGACGGACCGGGAGCTGTCCACAGGCTGGGGATGGGTTCCCGTGCTCGACTTCGCGTGGGCGCTGTGCGACGTCCTGGAGCAGGTCGACCGCGACCCCCGGGGCAATCGCGCGTCCATCCCGCAGTACGCGGAGCTGGACTTCACGGAGTCGACCGACCGGCTGATGTTCGAGCGCCGCTTCGGCTGGGTGGAGGTCACCGCCGACTGGCAGCCGGCGGACGAGCCCCCGCTCAGCTTCAACCACAGGGCACTGCGCCGCGAGGCGCGGGACTTCCTCCACGACCTGATCGCGGACCTCTCCGACATGCACGAGGGTCTCGCCGACAACCCGGTCGTATGGAACCTGCAGAGCCGCTTCCCGCGGGTCTGACATCGCCGGGCGCCCTGCGGGCGCGTCCTCAAGCGCCGGACGGGCTGGATTCGGCTGAGCTCAGCCAAACCAGCCCGTCCGGCGCTTGAGGACACAGCACAGCAGCCCGTCCGGCGCTTGAGGACACAGCACAGCAGCCCGTCCGGCGCTTGAGGACACAGCACAGCAGCCCGTCCGGCGCTTGAGGACACCGCCGCGCAGCGGAGGTGCGTACGTCACAGCTCGCGGCCGGCGACCCGTACGCCGATCTGCGCAGCAAACACGGGGGCCAGGTCCAGCAGTTGGGGCGGGCTGATCACCGCGCCCGCCAGCTGATCGATCCCCCGGGCGATGTCCAGCTCGGTCACCGCCCGTAGATCCACGTCCTTCATCCGCACGGCGGTGAAGTCGACCCGGCGCAGCACGCAGTCCCGGAAGACGACCCGCTCCAGCCGCGCCCCGCCGAAGTCGGCCTCGGCGAGCACACAGCCCTCGAAGGTGACGTCCTTGAGCGTGGCCGTGCGCAGATTCAGATAGTCGATCTTCCCGCCGCGCACCAGGACCCGCTCCAGCACCGCGCCGTGCAACTGGGTGCCGCCCAGGCGCGCGTCCCGCAGCTCCACGTCGCGCAGCGTCGCCTCCGCCAGATCCGTGCCCACCCCGTGCACCCCGTCGAGCACGCAGTCCAGGAGCCGGGCCCGGGTCAGCCGCGTCTCGTCCAGCGCGCAGCGCGAGATCCCGCAGTCCATGAAACGGGCGCCGGAGGCGGTCTGACCGGCGAGATCGGCCCCGGTGAAATCGACGCCGTCGTAATCCCCCTCCCGCTCCAGCTCCGCCCCCTCCCACGGCCGCAGCGGCGGCAGCCGTACCTCCGGGAGCCGGGCCGTCGGCTGGTCCTTGCCTGGCTTCTGCCTGCCGCGCGTCGTCATACCGCCACCGTGGCACACGGCACTGACAACGCCCCTCGGCACGCACCGCCGCAGCCCTTGACCTCAACCATGGTTGAGATTGAAGACTCAAGGAGTCCACCGGAACATCGCTCGAGGAGAACCCATGCACGCCGTCCGGCTGCACGCCTTCGGTCCCGCCGAGAACCTCACCTACGAGAGGACCGACGACCCCGAGCCCGGCCCCGGGCAGGTCCGGGTCGCCGTCGCCGCCGCCGGTGTGCACCTCGTCGACACCACTCTGCGCGCCGGCGACCCGAACGGCCCGTACCCGCTGCCGGAGCTGCCCAGCGTCCCCGGCCGTGAGATCGCGGGCACCGTCGACGCCCTCGGGGCGGGCACCGACCCCCGCTGGCTCGGCCGCCGTGTCGTCGGGCACCTCGGCACCGCCCCCGGCGGCTACGCCGAGCTGGCCGTCATCGACGCGGAGAAGCTGCACGAGATACCGGCCGGGCTGCGCGAGGACCAGGCCATTGCCATGATCGGCACCGGCCGCACCGCACTCGGCGTTCTCGGCTACACCGAGCTGACCGGCAAGGACGTCGTGATCGTGACGGCGGCGGCCGGGGGCATCGGCTCACTGCTCACGCAGTACGCCAAGAACGCGGGCGCGAAGGTCGTCGGCCTCGCCGGCGGCCCGGCCAAGGTCCGGCGGGTGCGCGAGCTGGGCGCGGACCTCGCCTTCGACTACACCGCCGAGGACTGGGCCGAGGCGGCCCGGACCGCCCTCGGCGGGCGCACCGCCACGGTCGTCTTCGACTCCGTGGGCGGCCCCGCCGCCCGCGCCGCCGTCGACCTGCTCGGCCCCGGCGGCACGCACCTCGTCCACGGCTGGTCCTCCGGCGGCCCGCTCACCCTGGACCCCGAGGAGCTCGCCGAGCGGTCCCTCACCTCGCAGTCGGCCCTCGGCCCGCCGATGCTGGCCCGGTTCGGCGGCGGGCAGGTGGGGCTGCGCAGGCTGGAGGAGGAGTCGCTGGCCCAGGCCGCGGCGGGCAACGTCGTCCCCACCGTGCACCGCTTCCCGCTCGCCGACGCCGCCGCCGCGCACGTGGCACTGACCTCGCGCGCCACGATGGGCAAGGTCGTCCTCGTCCCCTGAGGCGCCCGGCTCGAGAAGCGGCCCCGCGCCATCGCACCTACGCTGGACGGGCGCATCAGACGCCGTCGTCGGCCGTCGGAAAACCGGCCGCGAAAGGCAGGTTCCGATGAGTTCGAGTCCGACGAGCCCGGATGGCACGCGGGCGCCGGCCGAGCCGCCCGACTCCCGCCGCCGCTGGTGGGGCCTGGTCGTCATCGCGCTCGCCCAGCTGATGGTGGTCCTCGACGCGACGGTCGTGAACATCGCCCTCCCCTCCGCCCAGCGCGAGCTCCACATGTCCGACGGCGACCGCCAATGGGTGATCACCGCCTACACCCTCGCCTTCGGCGGTCTGCTGCTGCTCGGCGGCAAGGTCGCGGACCTGGTCGGCCGGAAACGCACCTTCACGGTCGGGCTCGTCGGCTTCGCGGCGGCGTCCGCGCTGGGCGGCGCCGCCCACACCTCGACGCTGCTGTTCGCCGCCCGCGCCCTCCAGGGCGTCTTCGCCGCGCTGCTGGCGCCCTCCGCGCTCTCTCTCCTGACCACGACGTTCACGGACGTGCGGGAGCGCAGCAAGGCCTTCGGCATCTACGGCGCCATCGCGGGCGGCGGCTCCGCGATCGGACTGATCGCGGGCGGGCTGCTGACGGAGTACCTGAACTGGCGCTGGTGTCTCTACGTGAACATCCCGATCGCGCTGGGCGCCCTCGCCGGTGCCCTGTGGCTGCTGTACGACCACCGCCCCGCCCACCGCCCGCGCCTGGACATCCCCGGCGTGCTGCTCGGCTGCGGAGGTCTGGTCGCCGTGGTCTACGGCTGCAGCGAGGCCGAGCCGCGCGGCTGGGGCGATCCGCTCGTCCTCGCCCTGCTGACCGGCGGGGTGGCGCTGCTCGCGGTCTTCACGTGGTGGCAGACCCGGGCCCGCAGCCCGCTGCTGCCCCCGCACATCATTCGCGACCGCAACCGTGGCGGTGCGTTCCTGACGATGGGGCTCGCCGTCGTCGCCATGTTCGGAATGTTCCTGTTCATGACGTACTACCTCCAGGTCGTGCTCGGCTACTCCCCCGTGCGGACCGGCATGGCGTTCCTGCCGCTGACCGCCACGATCATCCTCACCTCGACCCAGATCTCGGCCCGGCTCATGACCCATGTGCCGCCGCGCACCCTGATGGTGCCCGGGGCGCTGCTGGCCGCCGTCGGGCTGTTCCTGCTGACCTTCCTGACCGTCGAGCCCGCCTACGTCTCGCACGTCCTGCCCGCCGAGATCCTCGTCGGGCTCGGCATGGGCCTGATCTTCATGCCCGTCATGGCCACCGCGACGGCGGGGGTCGCCCCGACCGAGTCCGGTGTCACCTCCGCCACGGTCAACACGGCCCAGCAGGTCGGCGGCTCCGTCGGCACCGCGCTCCTCAACACCATCGCCACCACCACCAGCGCCGGCTACATCGCCGCGCACCTCGAGTCCGCCGCCGACGACGGCCCGCTGACGCCCGCCGTCCGGGACGCCGTCACCAAGGAAGGCGTCGTCCACGGCTTCCACGTCGCGATCGGCTGGGGCTCGGGCATCATGCTGCTCGCCGCCGTCTCGAGCGGCCTCCTCGTCACCGCGCGGGCGCCCAAGCACGGCACGCCCGCGGGCGACCCCACCCGGGCCGCCGAGGCCGTCGCCCGACGCCAGGCCTGACGCCTTCGTCCGACGTCATCGCCCGCCCCCCGGGAGCGGCGGGAGGGCCCCTCCCGCCGTCCGCCGAGCGCCGTCCAGCGAGGCCGGATCAGCCGCCGAGCACGCTCAGATCGATCCGCGCGAGACGCTCGGGGTCGGTGAGGATGTCGAGCGTGGTGATCCTGTCGCCCTGGACGGTGAACGCCATGACCGAGATCGCCCGGCCCTCCGCCACCGCGACCACGCCGGGGGTGCCGTTGACCAGCGCCGGGTGGGCGGCTTCCGCGAACCGGGCGAAGGTGATCGCCTGCGAGGCGACATCGGCCGCGCCGCGGCGGATCACGCCCGGACGCAGCGTCCCACCGTCGGAGCGCGCCACGATCTCCGGATCGAGCACGGAGACGAGGGCGTCGAAGTCCCCGCCGCGCGCGGCCGCGAGGAAGGCGTCCACGATGCGGCGCCGGTGGGCCAGACCGGTGTCGGGAGCGGGCGCCGCGCCCTGGACCCGGCGGCGGGCGCGGCTGGCGAGCTGCCTGGTCGAGGCGGCGGTGCGGCCGAGCACGGGGGCGATCTCGTCGAAGGGCACGGCGAACATGTCGTGCAGGACGAAGGCGAGACGCTCGGCGGGAGCGAGGGTCTCCAGGACCACCAGCAGGGCGAGGCCGACCGAGTCGGCCAGAAGTATCTCCTGTTCGGGGTCGAGGCCGTCCGGACCGCTGACGACCGGGTCGGGAAGACGGATCTGCCCGTCGTCGTCGTGCAGCGGGCTCTCGCGCCGCGTGGTGCGCGAGCGCAGCATGTCCAGGCACACCCGGCCGGTCACCGTGGTCAGCCAGCCGCCCAGGTTCTCCACCCCGGTGACGTCCGAACGGCTCAGCTTGAGCCAGGTCTCCTGGACGGCGTCGTCCACGTCACCGAGCGAGCCCAGCATCCGGTAGGCCACCGCCCGCAGATGGGGCCGGTGTTCCTCGAACCGTCGCGCCAGCAAATCCTTCTCGCTCACCCGTCACATCCCCGTCCGCTGGTCCGTCAGTGCAGTGCAGGACGATATCCGGCCGGTGCAACCGGCAACGGCAGCACGCGAGATGGTGGCGAGGACCCTGGAGGACCCTGAACGCGGCACCGCGCGGTGCCGCCGCCACCGCCACGAAAACCTGTCGCGCGCGCCCGCCCGGGCGGTCATGCTGGGGCCCATGAAGATCGGAGTCGCCGAGGCTGCCGATTGGCCCGCCATCTGGCCCATCGTCCGCACCGTGGCCTCGGCGGGCGAGAGCTTCACGTTTCCGCGCGACATCGGCGAGGACTTCGCCCGTGAGTGCTGGATGCTGACCGCGCCCGGCCGGACGGTCGTCGCGGTCGACGACGCGGGAACCGTGCTCGGCACGGCCAAGATGAACCCCAACCACATGGGCCCGGCCGCCCACATCGCCAGCGCCAGCTACATGGTCGCCCCCGAGCACGCGGGCCACGGCATCGGCCGCGCGCTCGGTGAGTACACCATCGAATGGGCCCGCGCCGAGGGCTACCGCGCCATGCAGTTCAACGCCGTCGTCGAGACCAACGTCCGCGCCGTCGCCCTCTGGCGCTCACTCGGCTTCACCGTCATCGGCACGCTCCCCGAGGGCTACCGCCTGCCCGGCGGCACGTACACCGGGCTGCACATCATGCACCGCCCGCTGTAGCGCGGGCCCCCGGGCCAGGGGGCCAAGAGGGCCGTCAGGCCACCACGCGCAGCTCGCGGTCCGTGTTGTTCAGCCGTCGGCCGCCCGTCTCCGTGCAGGTCACGATGTCCTCGATACGGACGCCGAACCGGCCCGGGAGATAGATCCCCGGCTCGATCGAGAAACACATCCCCGGCACCAGCGGCAGGTGCTCCCCTTCGACCAGATACGGCGGCTCGTGCGTGGTCACCCCGATGCCGTGCCCGGTGCGGTGGATGAAGTACTCGCCGTACCCGGCCCGCCGGATGACCTGCCGCGCCACCCGGTCGATCTCCTGGCACGCCACCCCCGGCCGCACCGCCTCGAAGGCCGCCTGCTGCGCCTCGCGCACCAGGTCGTGCACGGCCCGCTCCTCGCGCGTCGGCTCCCCCACATGGACCGTGCGGGTCGTGTCCGAGCCGTATCCGTCCTTCAGTCCGCCGAAGTCCAGGACGACCATGTCGCCGTCCTCGATCACCCGCTCCCCCGCCTCGTGATGCGGGTTGGCGCCGTTCGGCCCGGAGCCGACGATCGTGAAATCGACCTGGCTGTGGCCGTGTTCGCGCAACAGCCGCGCCAGGTCCGCCGCCACCTCGTGCTCCCGGCGCCCGGCGAAGCGCAGGCCCACGATCTGCTCGTACGTGGCGTCCGCGGCGGCCCCCGCCGCGGCGAGCCGCTCCACCTCGTAGGCGTCCTTGACCGCGCGCAGCATCGGCAGCACCTCCGTGAGGGCGCCGTACGCCACCTCCGGGCGGTTGCGCTGCAAAGCCAGCAGATGCAACGCCCAGGCATTGTCGGAGACCCCGTAACGGCCCTTCGGCTCCAGGAGCTTGGCCATCAGCGCGTACGGGTCCTCGCCGTCCGTCCAGCCGCTGACCGCCAACGCTCGAGCTCCCGGGGCACGTTCGGCATCAGGCCGCTCAAGGGCGGGCACCAGCAGCTGCGGCCGGCGTCCCGGAGCCAGCAGCAGCACCGTCAGCCGCTCGGTGGTGGGCGGCCGATAGCCGGTCAGCCACACCAGATCCGGGCCCGGTGTGACGATCAGTCCGGCCAGTCCGGCATCGGCGGCCGACAGCGCGGCACGCTCCATCCGGGCGGCGTAATCCTTCGGGTCCACCGGGTCATCGGACGACCCCGGGGCGACAGCGGCGGCATCGGTCATGGGGGCAGCGTAATCCGGACGAAGGCGGTCGGCAGGAACTTCTCTACCTCACGGGTGAGAGCCCCTCCTACCGGCGGATGAGTCCTACCCCGACCCAGGACCGATTTCCCCCTGAATCCGTTGTGCGCAGGCAACCCCGCTGCCTAGCGTGTTCATGCCCGTACACACACTCGGCCATACAAACACGCGACAGGTCGGCGGGCCGCGCAAGATTAAACCTTTTAAAGGAGCACCATGTTCCGACGAGTAGGTCGGTTCGCCGTCCACCGCCCCTGGCTCACCATCGGGGGCTGGATCATAGCCGCCGTCCTCCTGGCCGTGTTCGCGCCCGGGCTGAAGTCCACCACCGATGAAACGGAGTTCCTCCCTTCGCACTATGAGTCGGTCCGGGTCGGCAAGCTCCAGGAGGAGGCCTTCCCCAAGACCGAGCAGCCCGCGGCCATCGTGGTCTTCCAACGCAAGGACGGCGGCAAACTCACCGCCGCCGACCGCGCCGACGTGATCAAGGTGTCGGCCGGTCTCGAGGGCAAGCACCGCGAGAAGATCGCCAAGGTGGTCACCGGACCCCAGGCCGTCTCCCCCAACGGTGAGGTGGCCCTGGCCAATATCATCGCCACCACCAAGAACGCCTTCGACGAGAAGCTGCCCAAGTCCGTCAAGGACCTGCGCAACGACGGCAAGTCGCTGCTCGACGGCACCCAGCTGAAGATGGGCATCACCGGTCAGGCGGCCAGCGCCCTCGACTCCCAGGAGTCCTCCGGCGACACCGACGCGATGATCATGATGGCGACCCTGGTCCTCATCATCGTGCTGCTGCTCGTCATCTTCCGCAGCCCGCTCATCGCGATCCTGCCGGTCCTCATCATCCTCGTGGTCGCCGCGGTCGCCAACGGCCTCATCGGCACCGCCGCCGAGCTCGGCGGGCTGAAGGCGGACGCCTCCATCTCCGCGATCCTCATCGTCGTCCTCTTCGGCGTCGGCACCGACTACATCCTCTTCCTGCTCTTCCGCTACCGCGAGCACCTGCGGCAGGGCCAGGAGCCGAAGGAGGCGCTGTCCGACGCCGTCGCCAAGGTCGGCGAGACCATCGCCTCCGCCGCCGGCGCCGTCATCGTCGCCTTCCTCGCCCTGCTGCTCTCCACCATGGGCATGATGCGGGCGATGGGCCCCTCGCTCGCGATCTCCGTCGCCGTGACGCTGGTGGCCGCGCTCACCCTCGTCCCCGCCGTGTTCTCGCTGCTGGGCACCAAGGCCTTCTGGCCGTCCAAGGCGTGGAAGAAGACCCCGAAGAACCGGTTCGCCAACGGCGTCGGCAACCTCGTCGCCCGTCGCCCCGGCATCGTCGCCTGCCTGTCCACCGTGGTCCTCGCCGTCCTCGCCGTCGGCGCGTTCAGCTTCAAGGCCGAGTTCGACACCTCCAGCCAGATGCCGCAGAAGCTCGAGTCGGTCCAGGCGATGAAGGACATGCAGCGCGGCTTCTCCGCCGGCCAGTCCGACCCCGCCATGGTCTACCTGAAGTCCAAGGACGGCGCCAAGCTCAACCAGGCCGACCTCGCCGCCTTCCGCACGAAGCTGGCCGGCATCGAGGGCGTCGGCCAGGTGGCCCCCGCCGTCGGCAACCCGGACGGGACCGTCGCCCAGTACGCGGTCGTGCTCAAGTACCGGCCCACCGAGGACAAGTCCATCGAGCTGGCCGGCGGCGACCTGCGCGACACCGCGCACGCCTCCGCGCCCCAGGGCACCGAGGCCCTCGTCGGCGGCACCTCCGCGGTGCTCTCCGACATCCAGAAGGCCGTCAGCCACGACTACAAGCTGGTCTTCCCGGTCGCCGGTCTCGCCATCATGGTCATCCTGGGCCTGCTGCTGCGCAGCCTCGTCGCCCCGGTGTACCTGATGATCGCGGTCGCGCTCGGCTTCAGCGCCACGCTCGGCGCGACGGTCTGGCTCTTCCAGGACATCAAGGGCGAGTCCGGGCTGCTGTTCATGCTGCCGGTGATCGTCTATCTCTTCGTGGTCGCCATCGGCACCGACTACAACATCCTCATGGTCGCCCGGCTCCGCGAGGAGGTCCGCCGCGGCGTCCCGCCGAAGGAGGCGATCCGCACCGCGGTCGCCCAGTCGACCCCGACCATCACCTCAGCGGCGATCATCCTCGCGGGCACCTTCGGCGTCCTGATGCTCGCCGAGAACTCCATGCTCCAGCAGATGGGCTTCGCGGTCGCCTTCGGCATCCTCCTCACGGCCTTCGTGATGGCCATGCTGCTCGTCCCGACCGTGACCTCCCTGCTGGGCCACAAGGCCTGGTGGCCGGGCCACCAGGACTCCCCCACGGAGCCCGCCCTGGCCCACCACGACGACACGGGCACGGCCCCGCAGTGGTCGGCGGGTGAGGGTGCCCGCCGGTAGGTAACCGGCCGGCACACGTCCCACCACAGACGAAAGGCCCTCCGGGAAGCTTCCCGGAGGGCCTTTCGTCTGCGCTGACCAGCGCTTTCCTTGAGCCGCCTGTCGGATTCGAACCGACGACCCTCGCTTTACAAGAGCGACGCTCTGGCCAACTGAGCTAAGGCGGCAGCCGTTGCGGGACCTCGCCCGCGAACGCGGCACCACTCTACACAGCGCCCTGTTCCGACAGCCACAAACGCCGGGGGCTGACAACCGCCCCCCGCCCGGGTACCGTCACCCGCAACCCCGTCCAATTGGACTGGACCACTCCTTTTACTCGGATCGTCCGGCACGTTCCTGCCGGTGAAGGGACCGCATCACCATGGCCACGGTCACGTACGACAAGGCGACCCGCATCTACCCGGGGTCCGACAAGCCCGCCGTCGATCAGCTCGACATCTCCATCGAGGACGGTGAATTCCTCGTCCTCGTCGGCCCTTCCGGCTGCGGGAAGTCCACCTCGCTGCGGATGCTCGCGGGGCTGGAGGACGTCAACGGCGGCTCCATCAGGATCGGCGACCGCGACGTCACGCACCTGCCGCCCAAGGACCGGGACATCGCGATGGTGTTCCAGAACTACGCGCTGTACCCGCACATGACCGTCGCCGACAACATGGGCTTCGCCCTGAAGATCGCCGGGGTCAACAAGACGGAGATCCGGCAGAAGGTCGAGGACGCGGCGCGGATCCTCGACCTCACCGAGTACCTGGGGCGCAAGCCCAAGGCCCTGTCCGGCGGGCAGCGGCAGCGGGTGGCGATGGGGCGCGCGATCGTGCGCGAGCCGCAGGTGTTCCTCATGGACGAGCCGTTGTCGAACCTCGACGCCAAGCTGCGCGTGCAGACCCGCACCCAGATCGCGGGCCTCCAGCGCCGCCTGGGCATCACCACCGTCTACGTCACGCACGACCAGGTCGAGGCCATGACCATGGGCGACCGGGTCGCGGTGCTCAAGGACGGGCTGCTCCAGCAGGTCGACTCCCCGCGCAACATGTACGACCGCCCCGCCAACCTCTTCGTCGCCGGCTTCATCGGCTCGCCGGCCATGAACCTGGTCGAGGTGCCGATCACCGACGGCGGCGTGAAGTTCGGCAACAGCGTCGTGCCCGTCTCGCGCCAGGCGCTGACCGCCGCCGCCGACCGGGGCGACCGCACGGTCACCGTCGGCGTGCGGCCGGAGCACTTCGACGTGGTCGAGCAGAACGGCGCCACCGCCAAGACGCTCTCCAAGGCGGCCGACGACGCCCCGGCCGGCCTCGCCGTCACGGTCAACGTGGTCGAGGAGCTCGGCGCGGACGGATACGTCTACGGCACCGCCGAGGTCGGGACCGAGCAGAAGGACCTCGTGGTGCGCGTCAACGGCCGCCGGGTGCCGGAGAAGGGGTCGATCCTGCACGTAGTGCCGCGCCCCGGCGAGCTGCACGTCTTCTCCACCTCCTCGGGCGAGCGCCTCAGCGACTGACGCCCCGCCCCGCGCACGACCACGGCCCCGCACCGAGCACCACCGGTGCGGGGCCCGGTCGTCCCCGCGCCCCCGGTGAGCGCATTGCACAAGTGGACATCCGCTTCGCACCCGCTGCCGATAAATACCCGCCCAGACCGTGCTTTTCGAGCCCCGTGCGTCAACATCGATACCGCATTCACGCGCTGTCGCGTCGCTCAACCGGGTGACTAAATGTCGCCATATCATTACCCCTCGCTACCATCTGCGACATGAACCAGGCCGCCCGCCACATCGGCAGAACTCTCGCCTTCGTCCTCCCCGTCGTTCTCGTGCTCTCCGGGACCCTCGCGGTCACCCGCGTCCCGTGGGCGGCGCCGAGCGACCGGACGCAGGTGCTCACCGCTTCCTCCCATACCGCCTCCACTCAGGCCAAGGCCGCGCGCGCCCCGCACGAGGTGCTCCGCGACCGGCTGCTCACCGAGCTCCAGGAGAAGAACCCGGGCGTCGCGCTCACGCACCTCCAGCAGGCCGCCGAGGGACGCCCCTCACTGGCCCGCCACTGTGCCGACATCGCGCGCGCCCTCGGACGGGCCGCGGTCGCCAAGTACGGCTCCGTGAGGCAGGCCCAGGCCTTCTCCCGGCCCGTCTGTGACACGTCCTTCGCCACCGGCGTCGCCCAGAACCACTGACCGCCCCCCGCGGGCGTTGCCGTGGCACCGGTCGCCGGGCGACCGGTGCCACGGCATATCGTCGTACGCATGACCGGCATCCACGCCCATCCGCACCCCACGCAGGCCGTCGTCCTGGCCGGCGGCCAGGGGTCGCGGCTGCGCCCGTACACCGACGACCGTCCCAAGCCGATGGTCGAGATCCCCGGCACGGGGACCCCGATCATCGGCCATCAACTCGCCTGGCTGGCCGCCGAGGGCGTCACCGATGCCGTGGTCTCCTGCGGCCATCTGGCCGAGGTGCTCCAGGACTGGCTCGTGTCGGCCGACCTGCCGCTCCGGGTGACCACCGTGGTCGAGAAGGAGCCCCTCGGCCGAGGCGGCGGCCTCAAGCACGCCGCGGCGTCGCTGCCCCACCCGGACCAGCCCTGGTACGCCACCAACGGCGACATCTGGACCCGCTTCTCGCTCCGCGAGATGGCCGCCTTCCACCATGAGCGCGACGCCACGGCGACCCTGGCGCTGGCCCGCCCGCGCATCCCGTGGGGCGCGGTGGAGACCGACGAGTTCGGGCACGTCCTCGACTTCATCGAGTCGCCGCCCTCGCCCTATCTGATCAACGCCGGTGTGTACGTCTTCTCCGCCGGCTTCGCGGATCTGCTGCCCGAGCGCGGCGACCACGAGCGCACCACCTTCCCGAGGCTCGCCCGCGAGCGCCTGCTGGCCGGCTTCCCGCTCCCGCACGGCGCGTACTGGCGCGCCATCGACACGGCCAAGGACCTGACCGAGGCGGCCAAGGAGCTTGCCGCTCAGCGCGGTTCCTAGGGCGTGTCCCTAAGAAACGCCGAACGGGCTGGATGTGGCTGAGCTCAGCCGCATCCAGCCCGTCCACCGCCGGTGGGTGTCAGCCCAGCAGGCCGCCCAGGGCGCCTCCGCCGCGGGAGCTGCCGCCGGTCGAGCCGCCGGACGAAGTGCCCGTGCCGCCCGTCGTGCCACCGGTGGTACCGCCCGTGGCCGAAGAGGGACTGCGCGGGGCGGCGGGGGCCGCCGGCTGGCGCGGGCTCTGCGGTGCGGGACGGACGCCGCCCGGGGTGTTGCCGGGCTGCCCCGCGGTGCCCGCCGAACTCGTCGGCGTACGGACGCCGCCCGGCGCGGCCGGGCCGGTGGGGGTGGGGGTCGCCGTCTTCCGGCCGGGCGCGGTGGGCTTGGGGGTGCCGGGCGGCACCGCGCTCTGGGAGCCGCGCGGGCTGGCCGGGGCTCCCGGCTTCCGCGGCAGCGGCGAGCCGGGGAGGTGGTTGGTGGGCGGGTCGGCCGGGCCGGGCATCCGGGCGACCTCGGAGGAGCGTACGGCCCCGCCGAGCGTCGAGCCGATCAGCAGCGAGAGGCCGATCAGGACGGTCGCCATGATCGTGCCGCGGCGCAGTACGCGCCGTCGCAGCTCCCACAGTTCGGCGCGCGGGCCGAGCCGCCGCCAGGCCTCGCTCGCGAGCCGGCCGTCGATGGAGTAGAAGGGGGCGCCGGCGATGACCAGGGGGCTCCACGCGGCGAGGTAGATGATGTCGGGGGCGTCGTACGCCGGAACGCTCCGCCAGCTCACCGTGACCAGCAGGGTCGCGGACAGCAGGACGCCGATGGAGGCGGCGACGCGCTGCCAGAGGCCGAAGATGGTGAGCACGCCGACGACGACCTGGAGGAAGGCGACGGTCAGACCGGCGCCGACGGGGTGGCTGAGCGCCAGGTCCCGCAGCGGCGAGGCGACGGGCCAGGGGTGCAGGGAGGTCAGCCAGGTGACCATGGAGCCGCGGCGGCCGCCGTCGAAGTAGACGGGGTCGCAGAGCTTGCCCATGCCGGCGTAGATGGAGATGAAGCCGAGGAAGACGCGCAGGGGGAGCAGGACGACGCCGAGGTTCATCCGGCGGCCGGGGTAGTAGGCGTGCCGGACGGAGTCGCCGGGGCGGCGGGGTGTGCCGTCCTCGTCGTACGTCTCGTCGCGGCCGTCCCGGCCGTCGAACTCGGAGTGGTCGTACGCCTCTTCGTCGTACGCACTGTGGGTCGGGCGTACGCCGTGCAGCAGTTGGGTCCCGGGTCCGGTGGGACTGCGGGTGCCGGTGTGGCCCGTGGGCTCGGCGGGTCCACGGGGGCCGATGACGGTGGTCGGGGCGTCGTCGACGCGGACGCGCGGCAGCACCTGGGTGGAGCCCGCGTCATGGCCCCCGGCGGTCACCGGATCCGGGCCGGCCGCGCCGGAGTCTCTTATGGCTTGGAGGAGTTGGGTGGGCGCGGACTCGCCGGGCTCGGTCCGCCCGCTCCACACCACCGGGGCGCGCCGCTTGGCCGCGCTCCTGACGGTCGGCAGCTGCGCCGTGTCGGCGATCCCGGCGAACTGCCGGGCGGCGCGCGGGGGCCGGGCGAGCTGCACGCGGAAACTCACATGGTTGACGACGACCTGCGCGGGGTCGGACGGAACTTTCACCGTACTCAGCGCGGGCTGGTCGTCGTACCCCGAAGAGCTTCCCCCCGTAGGTGTGCGGGGTGTTCTGGTGTCCACACTCATCTAACCGAGTGACCGGAGATTAGGACACTGCCTTGACCGACCCGAACTGTCCGAGACCCGTCAAGATCACCAACTGCCCCGCAGGGGCACGCCGGAATGATCCACCACCGCCCCGGAATGACCTGGTGGCGACGGTTTCGTCCGGCCCGGCGGGAAGAGCCCGGCGGGCCGGGGCGGGGGCGGCGGCGGATGCCCCCGCGGTCCGTCCCGGCCCGCCGGTCACGGCTTACGCGCGGCGGCGGGAGGCCTCGTAGAGCACGACACCGGCCGCGACACCGGCGTTCAGCGACTCGGCGCCACCGGGCATCGGGATGCGGACGCGGAAGTCGCAGGTCTCGCCCACGAGGCGGGACAGGCCCTTGCCCTCGCTGCCGACGACGATGACGACGGGACCGGCGAGGGCCTCCAGCTCGTGCAGCTCGACGTCGCCGTCCGCGGCGAGGCCGACGACCGTCAGACCGGCCTTCTGGTACGACTCCAGCAGCCGGGTCATGTTGGTCGCGCGGGCCACCGGGGTGCGGGCGGCGGTGCCGGCGGAGGTCTTCCAGGCGCTGGCGGTCATGCCGGCCGCGCGGCGCTCGGGGACGACGACGCCGTGGCCGCCGAAGGCGGAGGCCGAACGGACGACGGCGCCGAGGTTGCGCGGGTCGGTGATGCCGTCGAGCGCGACGATCAGCGGGTCCTCGCCGGCGTCGAAGGCGGCGGCCGTGAGGTCGTCCGGGTGGGCGTAGTCGTACGGCGGCACCTGGAGCACGAGGCCCTGGTGGTTGAGGCCGTTCGTCATCCGGTCCAGCTCCGGGCGGGGCGCCTCCATGAGGTTCAGGCCCTTTTCGGAGGCGAGCTGGATGGCCTCGCGGACGCGCTCGTCGTTGTCCAGGTACTGCTGGACGTAGAGCGTGTTCGCGGGGACGCCCTCGCGCAGCGCCTCGACGACCGAGTTACGGCCGACGACCAGCTCGTTGGTGCCCTTGGGGCCGCCGCGGCGCGGGGCCGGACGCTTGGTCTCGTGCCGCGCCTTGGCACTGGCGAGGCGGTTCTTCTTGTGTCCCTTGCGCTCGGACGCGGGCGGGGTCGGGCCCTTGCCCTCCAGGGCCTTACGTCGCTGGCCTCCGCTGCCGACCTGCATGCCCTTCTTGTTGGACGTGCGGCGGTTCCTGCGCTGAGTGTTGCCGGCCATGGGTCACCTTGTTTCTTCTACTGCTCAGGGCCGATGGGGACGGCTCAGAAAACGTACGTACGAAAAGTGTCTCTCAGGACGCCCGGCGGTGCCGGGCGTCACTGATCAGGACAGCGACCAGCGGGGGCCGGACGGGGTGTCCTCGATGGCGAGACCGGACTGCTGGAGCTGGTCGCGGATGGCGTCGGCCGTGGCGTAGTCCTTGCGCCCCCGGGCCGCCTGCCGCTGCTCGAGCACCAGCCTGACCAGCGAGTCCACGACGCCGTGCAGATCGTCACCGCGGTCCGCGCCGGAGCCGGCCCACTGCTCGTCCAGCGGGTCGAGGCCCAGCACGCCGAGCATGGCGCGCACCTCGGCCACCCGGGCGACGGCGGAGTCCTTGTCGTCGGCGGTCAGCGCGGAATTGCCCTGCCGGACCGTGGTGTGGACGATGGCGAGCGCCTGCGGGACGCCCAGGTCGTCGTCCATCGCCTCGGCGAAGGCGGGCGGCACCTCGGCGGCGGGCTCGATCTGCTGGCCGGCCAGCTCGCAGGCCCGCTGGATGAAGCCCTCGATCCGCGCGAACGCGGACTCGGCCTCACGCAGCGCTTCCTCGCTGTACTCGATCATCGAGCGGTAGTGCGGGGTGCCGAGGTAGTAGCGCAGCACGATCGGGCGCCAGTGCTTGACCATCTCGGAGACGAGCACCGAGTTGCCGAGCGACTTGCTCATCTTCTCGCCGCTCATGGTGACCCAGGCGTTGTGCGCCCAGAAGGCGGCGAAGTCGTCGCCGAAGGCCTTGGCCTGGGCGATCTCGTTCTCGTGGTGCGGGAAGATCAGGTCGAGGCCGCCGCCGTGGATGTCGAAGGACTCGCCCAGGTACTTGTGCGCCATGGCCGAGCACTCCAGGTGCCAGCCCGGACGGCCGCGGCCCCAGGGCGTCTCCCAGCTGGGCTCGCCCGGCTTGGACGCCTTCCACATGGCGAAGTCGCGCGGGTCGCGCTTGCCGGCCTCGACGTCGCCCGCCGCGCGGAGGTCGTCCAGCTGCTGGTTGGAGAGGGCGAGGTAGCCGGGGTAGGAGCGCACGTCGAAGTAGACGTTGCCCTCGGCGGCGTAGGCGTGGCCGCGCTCGATCAGGCCGCGCATCATCTCGATCATCTCGGGCACGTGGCCGGTGGCGCGCGGCTCGTAGGTCGGGCGCAGGCAGCCGAGCGCGTCGTACCCCGCGTTGAAGGCGCACTCGTTCTCGTAGCCGATCGACCACCAGGGGCGGCCCTGCTCGGCAGCCTTGGCGATGATCTTGTCGTCGATGTCCGTGACGTTGCGGATGAAGGTCACGTCGTAGCCGCGGTAGGTGAACCAGCGGCGCATGATGTCGAAGTTCAGGCCCGAGCGGATGTGGCCGATGTGCGGTGCGGCCTGCACGGTGGCACCGCAGAGGTAGATCGAGACACAGCCCGGTGTGAGCGGGGAGAAATCACGGATCTGCCGGGCGCTGGTGTCGTACAGGCGAATGGTCACGGAACCAGGGTAGTGGGCGTGAGGGAGTGCCCCGGGCAGTAGGTGCTTTCCGGCCGGGGGGAAGACCGCGTCCGGACAGAGATTACGCCTGTCAGCGGGGTGGCGGAGGCACTCGTACCGGTTTCGCCGGGTGCCGGATCCGGACCCTCGCGGCACGTTTTGCCCGTTATTTGCCTTTTGCGTCAAAAATACAAATACCCGTGGTAGCTTCCCCGGCACACCTCATCATCTTCTCGGTGAGGTGCCGCGGAACCCAGGAGGGGCGTTGCACTCCACTCTGCCGGTACAGCAGGAGCATCCGGAACCCCCGGCCCCGGTCCGGCCCCTGCCGGAGCCGGACCGGGCACCCGGCAGGCTGGCCGCGCTGGACGGGCTGCGGCTGCTGGCGGCGCTGATGGTGGTGGCGTACCACTACATCGCGTTCGGCAGCGGCGCGTGGGAGGGGCCGTCGCGGTCGCTCTTCCCGACGGCCTATCTGCCGGCCTCGTACGGCTGGCTGGGTGTTCAGCTGTTCTTTCTGATCAGCGGCTTCGTGATCTGCATGAGCTGCTGGGGCAAGAGTGTCGGACGCTTCGCCGCCTCGCGGGTGACCCGGCTCTACCCCGCGTACTGGTTCGCGGTGCTGGCCGTTTCGCTCGTCCTCTATCTCTGGCCGGTGGTCAATGAGACGCCCAGGCCGCAGGACGTCGCCGTCAACCTCACGATGCTCCAGGACCCCCTGGGGGTGGCTCCCGTCGACGGCGTCTACTGGACGCTGTGGATCGAGATGCGCTTCTACCTGCTCTTCGCGCTCGTCGCCTGGAAGGGGCTGACCTACCGGCGGGCGGTGGGCTTCTGCGTCCTGTGGGCCGTCGCGGCGGTGATCGCCAGGGGTGTGGACGACCGGACGCTCAGCGAGATCCTGCTGCCGCAGGACTGCTGGTACTTCATCGCCGGAATCGCCTTTTATCTGATGTACCGATTCCGACCGAATCTGGTGCTCTGGCTGATCGTCTCGGGCAGCTTCCTGATCGTGCAGCACGATCTGTTCGCCGCCCACGCCCGAGCGGAGAGCCATATGGGGCACAGCGTCCCGCAGTGGCCGACCCTGCTGCTGATGGCCGTGTTCTTCGCCGCGGTCATGGCCGTCGCGCTCGGCTGGACACGGCGCCTCGACTGGCGCTGGCTGGCCACGGCCGGGGTGCTGACCTACCCCCTCTATCTGCTCCACGAGCGCATCGGCTGGGTGGTCATCAAGCACGCCGACGGACATGTGCCGCGCTATGTCCTGTTGCCCGCGCTGGTCCTCGGGATGCTCCAGGCCGCCTGGCTGACGCACCGCTATGTGGAACGACCGCTGGCACGGGCGATCAAGCGCGGTCTCGAACGCGCGATGACGGACATCCGAGGAGGTCAGGCGACCATCTTGGGGAATTCAAGTGTGCAGAAGTGAAGGAAGTGAAGAGAGTGATCGCGAGAGAACCGTCACGGCGACGCGGACAGGTCCCTATGTCAACATGCCTGCGAATAGCCCCTGCATACTATGAACCGACTGCACAACGGGAGAGGACGACATGCGTTTCGCCAGCCGAGGTGATCTCGATGGCGGCCGGGTAGCCGTCCGGCGCTCCACACCCAGGCTCTACGTCCTGGACGGGCTCCGTCTGATAGCCGCCCTCATGGTGGTGCTGTTCCATCTCGTCTCACTGCGCGGCGGCTGGGACCGGCCCGCGGCCGAGATATTTCCCGCCGCGGAACCCATCGCCCGCTACGGCTGGCTCGGCGTCGAGGTCTTCTTCCTGATCAGCGGCTTCGTGATCTGCATGAGCACCTGGGGGCGCTCCCTGGGTGATTTCGTGGTCTCCCGGGTCTCGCGGATCTATCCCGCCTACTGGGTCGCGATATTCCTGACCGCCGGCGTCATCACCATGTGGCCGCAGGTCCGCGACGTGAAGAACTGGGACGTCGTCCTCACCAACCTGACGATGCTCCAGCAGGGGATGGGGGTCTGGGATGTCGACGGCGTCTACTGGACGCTCTTCATCGAGCTGAAGTTCTACGTACTCTTCGCGATCGTCGTCGCCACCGGTGTCACCTACCGCAAATGCGTGCTTTTCTGCGGAATCTGGACGGTGCTCTCGATCACCGCCCCCACGGTCGACAACAAACTCCTCGACATGTGGGCGATGCCGATCTATTCGCCCTATTTCATCGCGGGCATCGCGTTCTATCTCATGCACCGCTTCAAGCCCACGGCAGTGCTCTGGGGCATCGTGGTCATGTCCCTGCTGCTCGCGCTGCACCAGGTGCCCCGGCGGGTCTCGGACAACTCCAGCGAGGTGATTCCGACCTGGCCGGCCACGCTGATCGTCTTTATCGCCTTCGTCCTGATGGCGCTCATCTCGCTGGGGTACTGCGACCGGTTGCAGTGGCGCTGGCTCGCGACGGCGGGCGCGCTGACCTACCCGCTCTATCTGATCCACCAGTACATCGGCATGACGCTGACCTACTGGCTGCGCCATACGGTCCCCGCGCCGCTGCTCGTCCTCGGGATCATCGTGCTCATGCTGGGCGCCGCCTGGGTCCTGCACCGCTGTGTGGAGCGCCCGCTGGGCAAGTGGCTGCGCCGCGTGCTGCAGAACGGCATGGAGGAGATGCGCCGGCAGTCGGCGCCCGACGCCGACCGGCGCGAGCCGGCACCGGAGGCACCCCTGCGCAGCACGGTGGACGTTCCTCCGGCGGCGCGAGCGCAGCGCCCGTACGAGCAGAAGGAGCCCGACCGCGTCGGCGTGGGAGCTCCGGGCGCGCCCGACGGCCCCTGACGGCCCGTCCCGCCGCTGCGGTTCCGGAGCGGCGGGACGGCCTCGGCTCAGAGCGAGCCCACGACCTTGCGCGGGGTCACCCGGACGACGACGCGCTCGGCGTCGTCCTTCGCGGCCGGGTTGAAGTCCGCGTAGGCCTTCCCGGTGTACTTCCGCGACAGCTCATTGATCAGCTCCTGGCCGCCCTCGGTCGTGAGGGTGGCGCTGCCGCGGACCTCGGCGTAGGTGTAGGGCGCGTTGGACGGGTTGATCATGACGGTCACCCGGGGGTCGCGGCGGAGGTTCTTCTCCTTGCGGCGGCCGACGGTCGTCGAGATCAGCAGGTCGTCACCGTCGCGCTTGACCCAGGTGACCGTCAGCTGAGGGCTGCCGTCGGGCTGGACGGTCGCCACGGTCGCGAAGACGGGGCTGTCGTCGATGAGCTTCTTCAGGTCGTCGGAGAGTGCGGCTGACACGGTGGGGTCCTTCCCTCGGTGACGGCGTCGATTTCACCGTATTCGCACCGGGCCCCTGCGGGGGCGCAACGGGCGACGGCCGGCCCGGCGGGTCTCCGGCTGCGGGCCGGTTCTGCCGCCTGCGGCGGCGAGCGCCCTGCGGGCGCGTCCTCAAACGCCGGACGGGCTGGTTGTGGCTGAGCGCCCGGCCGACATCAGCCCGTGTGGGCTGGAAACAGCTGAGCTCGGCCAAATCAAGCCCGTCCGGCGATTGAGGACACCACCGCGCAGCGGGGGTGCGGAGGAGACGGCCTCAGGCCGAAGAGGGATTCCGGACCACCAAGGCCGTGGCAATGGCCGCCAGGCCCTCCGCCCGGCCCGTGAGCCCCAGACCGTCGGTGGTCGTGCCGGAGACGGACACCGGGGCGCCGATCGCCGCCGAGAGGGCCTTCTGTGCCTCCTCGCGCCGCTTGCCGATCTTCGGCCGGACGCCGATCACCTGGATGGCGACGTTGCCGATCTCGAAACCGGCCGCCCGTACGATCCGGGCGGCCTCCGCCAGCAGGGTGACACCGGCCGCGCCGGACCACTCGGGGCGGTCGGTGCCGAAGTGGGCGCCGAGGTCGCCGACACCGGCCGCGGAGAACAGCGCGTCGCACGCGGCGTGGGCGGCGACGTCACCGTCGGAGTGCCCGGCGAGGCCGTGGGTGGCGTCCTCCCAGAGCAGGCCCGCGCACCACAGCTCGCGGCCCTCCTCGAAGGCGTGCACGTCGGTGCCGATGCCCACCAGGGGCAGCAGCAGGGGCTCAGAAGCCATCGTTGGCCCTCCTGCGGGCGAGTACGGCCTCGGCCAGGACCAGGTCCAGCGGCCGGGTCACCTTGAAGGCCTCTTCGTGGCCGGGCACGACGACGACCTCGGTGCCGAGCCGCTCGACCAGGCCGGCGTCGTCCGTGGCGCCCTCGCCCTCGCGGGCGGCGGCGGCGAACTTCTCGTGGGCGGCCACCAGCGTGGCGCGGTCGAAGCCCTGCGGGGTCTGCACGGCCCGCAGGAGCGCCCGCTCGGGCGTGCCGACGACCGGCTCGGGCTCGCCCGCGGCGTCGCCGGTGCGGGGTTCGACCTGCTTGACGGTGTCCGCGAGGGGCAGCGCGGGGACGACGGCGGGCGCGCCGTCGTGGACGGCCGCGACGACGGCGTCGACCGTGTCGACGGGCACCAGGGGGCGCGCGGCGTCGTGGACGAGGACGGTGGTGATGTCGTCGGTGAGGGCCCGCAGGCCGAGCCGCACGGACTCCTGACGGGTCCCGCCACCGGGGACGACCAGCACCTCGGTGGGGTCGTGGTCCGCGAGGGGGTGCTCGTCGAGGAGGGTGCGGACCTCGGCGGCGCCGTCCGGCGGGGCGACCACGACGACGAGCGAGACGGCACGGGAGGCCGCCATCGCGCGGACCGCGTGGATCAGCATGGGCGTGCCGTTGAGGGCGCGCAGCGCCTTGGGCGTGCCGGGGCCGAGCCGCACCCCGCGACCGGCCGCCGGAATGACGGCGGCGGTGCGTCCGGATGCGCCGGCGGTGACTCGATCGGACATTGCGTTGGCGTTCAGGTTTGCTTCCTCGGCCGAATTGGGTATGGCCTCAGCGTGCCGGGCACGATGCCCCGACCAGCCCCTTCCGTGACGACTGGTCGGGCCGGCTGCCCGGGCCCGGCACACCAAGTACGGCGTGAACGTACGGCGCGAACGACGTCTGCGCCATAAAAAACGCCGCCGGAGCAGAGATGCCGCAGCGCCCGGCGGATGACTTTCGTCATCACGCGGGCACCGCGGCACTTCTTTACGTCCAGCACCTGCTGTGGATCCAGCGCGCGGATCCCGCACTACGTCAGGACGCGAGAACCTCGTCGAGCAGGGCCTCGGCCTTGTCTTCGTTGGTGTTCTCCGCGAGGGCGAGCTCGCTCACCAGGATCTGGCGCGCCTTGGCGAGCATGCGCTTCTCTCCGGCGGAGAGTCCGCGCTCGCGCTCGCGACGCCACAGGTCGCGCACTACCTCGGCGACCTTGATCACGTCACCCGACGCGAGCTTCTCGAGATTTGCCTTGTAGCGACGGGACCAGTTCGTCGGCTCTTCCGCATACGGTGCGCGGAGCACCTCGAAGACCCGGTCCAGCCCGTCCTGGCCGACCACATCGCGCACGCCGACGAACTCCGCATTGTCCGCTGGCACGCGAACCGTCAGGTCACCCTGGGCAACCTTCAGCACCAAGTAGGTCTTGTCCACGCCTTTGATCTGGCGAGTTTCGATGGCCTCGATCAGCGCGGCCCCGTGATGGGGATAGACCACGGTGTCGCCAACCTTGAACGTCATGTGACAGGTACCCCTTCCGTGACTATCCAGTCTAACACGAGAAGAGGGCGTTCTGAATGGCGTTTTCGCAGGTCAGGGCATATCTCGGGGCTTGACAACAGCAACCGGAACGTGCTGCGGGAGGCTTCCGGAAGCGGGTATTCGCAGGTCGGAGCGGTTGTCCGGGCGGGGCGAAACGGGCACGTTACACCCGTCCGGCAGGCCCCGCGAGCGACTGAACGTCCCGGTTTGCCGGGGTCCGGTCGGCGGACTTCCCCTACTCCGTTCGGGGTGCACCCACCTTCTGTGCGCGTAATCCCGAATTGATCACTTGGAACTTGATCAATTAGGGAACGCCTTCCGCGACCCCTCGCATTCCTTAACCGATAATCCTCCGTACCGCTCCGAAGCCGGTTCCGGACGCGCGCACGGGCGATATTCGGCCGGTCACACAGAGAGTGCGTGATCGACTACGACGACCGGGTGAGTGACGGCGGGTAACGACGCGTAACGGGCCCCGTGACCCGGTCGAGTGGACCAGCCGAGTGGCACCGAGTTGACCATGGGGGCGGGTCGGGTGCGGAGGCTCTCCGACGGCTCGGTAACCTAAGGCCCGCTGACACATCCTTTACTTCGTCCAAGGAGATGCCGCCGCCGTGAGCAGCAGCCTTCGACGCGGCGCTCTCGCCGCTACCGCCCTCGTGCTCTCGATCGCCTCGCTCTCCGCCTGCGCGGCGGGCAACGATGCCCAGACGCTCGAGGTGAAGCCGGACAACGCCGCCACCTCGGTGGGTGACATCAAGCTTCAGAACATCAACGTCATCACCCAGCCGAAGCAGGAGGCCACCGGCCCCGCCGTCATCACCGGCAAGGTCTTCAACAACGGCCGCAAGGACCAGACGCTGACCGCGATCTCGCTGCCCGGCAAGGGCGCGACCGTGAAGCTCTCCCCCGCCAAGGGCACGGGTCCGCTCGTCATCCCGGCCGGCGGCTCCGTGACGCTCGGCGGCCAGGGCAACCCCTCCGCCGTCCTGCCGAACGGCCGCGAGGCGCTGAAGGACGGCGACTCGCAGCCGCTCACGTTCGACTTCAGCTCGACCGGTGACGTGAAGATCTCCGCGTTCGTCTTCCCGGCAAAGAGCTACTTCAAGGAGTGGGGCCCCGCCGAGCCCGCCCCGGCGAAGCCCGGCAAGCCGGCGCCGGGGAAGCCGAGCGGCACCCCGAGCGGGACGCCGTCCGGCGTCCCGTCCGGTACCGGCACCCCGGGCACGCCCGGCACGGACGCCGGCCAGCAGTCCGGCCAGCAGTCCGGCGGCAACACCCCGCCCGCGGGCCAGCCGACGCGGCCCGACGGCCAGCAGCAGCACGGCACGGGGCACTGAGTCGCTGAGACGTGTGACATACGCCGAGGGCCCGGAAGCGTGAAGCTTCCGGGCCCTCGGCGTATGCGAGCGCCGTGCGGGCGCGTCCTCAAACGCCGGACGGGCTTGATTGGGCTGAGCTCAGCCACAACCAGCCCGTCCGGCGTTGGAGGACACCGCCGCGCAGCGGGGGTGCACACGCCACGGCCCGCAGGGGCCGGCGCATGACCGTGAAGATCTGCCCGACAGGGCCTACGGCTCGAACTTGTAGCCCAGACCCCGGACCGTCACCAGATAGCGCGGCGCGCCCGGGTCCGGTTCGATCTTGGCGCGCAGACGCTTGACGTGGACGTCGAGCGTCTTGGTGTCGCCGACGTAGTCCGCGCCCCAGACGCGGTCGATGAGCTGCATACGGGTGAGGACCCGGCCCGCGTTGCGGAGCAGCATCTCCAGGAGGTCGAACTCCTTCAGCGGCAGGTCGACCTTGCCGCCGGAGACGGTGACGACGTGCCGGTCGACGTCCATCCGGACCGGGCCGGCCTCCAGCGCCGCCGGGGTGACCTCCTCCGGCTCGCCCCGGCGCCGCAGCACGGCCCGGATCCGGGCCACCAGCTCGCGCGAGGAGAAGGGCTTGGTGACGTAGTCGTCGGCTCCTATTTCCAGACCGACGACCTTGTCGATCTCGCTGTCCTTGGCTGTCACCATGATGACGGGCACATTGGAGCGCCCCCGCAGCTGCCGGCAGACCTCCGTGCCGGGCAGGCCCGGCAGCATCAGGTCGAGCAGGACCAGGTCGGCGCCATTGCGCTCGAACTCGTCCAGCCCGTCGGGCCCGGTGGCGGCGATGGCCACCTCGAAGCCTTCCTTGCGGAGCATGTAGGACAACGCGTCGCTGAACGATTCTTCGTCCTCGACGACGAGCACACGGGTCACGGATGGACCTCCGGTCGGGTCTCTTGGTCGCTCGGGGCGGAGTGGCACGGGCTGGTGGGGGTCACGGAAGGACCTCCGGGGTGGAAAGGCGGTCGTCGGTGTAGGAGTCCTCGGCACGGACGTCGTCGTGGGCGGCCGTGCCGCCGGTGCGCTCGATCAGTGTGCGCCCCCGGTCGCGGTCGCGGACCGCACCCGCCTCGGGGAGCCGCAGGGTGAACGTCGAGCCCTGGCCCTCGGCGCTCCAGACCGTGACCTCGCCGCCGTGCGAGGCGGCCACGTGCTTGACGATCGCGAGGCCCAGGCCCGTACCACCGGTGGCGCGGGAGCGGGCGGGGTCGACGCGGTAGAAGCGCTCGAAGACCCGCTCGCGGTCCTTCTCGGAGATGCCGATGCCCTGGTCGGTGACGGCGATCTCGATGAGGTCGCCGCCGGGGGCGGTGATGTGGCGGGCGGCGATCCCGACGCGGGTGCGGGCCGGGCTGTAGTTGACGGCGTTCTCCACGAGGTTGCCGAGGGCCGCGGCGAGCTGGCCGCGGTTTCCCCAGACGTGCAGGTCGGCGGTGCCGCCCGCGGCCATCGTGATCTGCTTGGTGCCGGCCTGGTGGCGGCAGCGGTCGATCGCCTCGGCGACCAGTTCGTCCACCCGGACGGGCTCGGAGTCCTCCAGCGGGTCGTCGTTCTGCACCCGGGAGAGGTCGATGAGCTCCTGGACGAGATTGGTGAGCCGGGTCGCCTCGATCTGCATGCGGCCCGCGAAGCGGGTGACGGCCTCGGGGTCCTCCGAGGCGTCCATGACGGCCTCCGAGAGCAGGGACAGCGCGCCGACCGGGGTCTTGAGCTCATGGCTGACGTTGGCGACGAAGTCACGTCGCACGGCCTCGATGCGGCGGGCCTCGGTGAGGTCCTCCACCAGGAGCAGCACCAGCCGGGAGCCGAGCGGCGCGACCCGGGCGGAGACCGCGAGGGCGTCGCCGCGGCCGGTGCCCCGGCGTGGCAGGTCGAGCTCGACCTGGCGTATCTCGCCGTCGCGGCGGGTGTCGCGGGCCATCTGGAGCATCGGTTCGACGGCGAGCTTGCCGCCCCGGACCAGCCCGAGGGCGTACGCGGCGGAGCTGGCCTTGACGACGGCGTCGCCCTCGTCGAGGACGACGGCGGAGGAGCGCAGGACCGACAGCACGGTGTCCACACCGGGTGGGAGTACGGCGTCGGTGTGCAGGGAGCTGCGGCTCGGGCGGGCCTGGTCGCGTTCGCTCCAGCGGAACGCCAGCATGGCGATCACCCCGGTACAGACCCCGGCGATGGCTGCCGCTGCGGCGACGGCCGCGTCCACGTTCATGAGTCAAGGTTATGCGCGTCCCACGGCCGTTCCACAGCCAAATGGGGGGCGCCTCGAACACACGTTGCCGAGAGTTCACCTTCATGTCGGTGCCGGTTCACTCCGGAGGCCGTTCGCCGTCGCGTTCCGGCCCGAACGTGGGACCGTGGGCGGGCGGAGAATCCCCCCGGCCAGCGTTACTCGGAGTGAGAGAAGGTCAGGCAATGCGGGACGCGTACCACGAGGAGCTCGATTCGATCGGCGAAGGACTCGTCGAGATGGCCCGGCTTGTCGGCTCCGCGGTCGGGCGCGCCACCACGGCGATCCTGGACGCGGACCTCAAGCTCGCGGAGTCCGTCATCGCGGCGGACGCCAAGGTGGACGACCTCCAGCGCGACCTGGAGGCGCGGGCCATCGCCCTGCTCGCCCGCCAGCAGCCGGTCGCCACCGATCTGCGGATCGTCGTCACCTCCCTGCGCATGAGCGCGGACCTGGAGCGCTCGGGCGATCTCGCCCAGCACGTGGCGAAGCTGGCCCGGTTGCGCTTCCCGGAGACGGCGGTCCCGCGCGATCTGCACTCCACGGTCCTGGAGATGGGCCAGCTGGCTCAGCGGCTGATGGCCAAGGCGGCCGAGGTGATCATCACCAAGGACGTCGACCTCGCGCTCCAGCTGGAGCACGACGACGACGCGATGGACCTGCTGCACCGCGCGCTCTTCCAGCACCTGATGGACGACCGCTGGAAGCACGGCATCGAGACGGCCGTCGACGTGACCCTGCTGGGCCGCTACTACGAGCGCTTCGCGGACCACGCCGTGTCCGTCGCCAAGCGCGTGGTCTATCTGGTGACCGGTGAGCACGCCGACGAGCTGACCCAGGCCAACACCCAGTCCGGCCCGGTCGAGGGCGCGTAAGCCCCGGCGCGTGCGTCCGTACGTGCTTCCGCGCGCCCTCGATGCGCCCGTACACCTGTGCGCCCCGGCATTGACGGCCGGTGCGCCCGGTCCTTGACTGGGGGCAGGCAGACCAACCTTCGAGGAGGTACCGCATGGCAGACGCTTTTGAGACCCCTCCTGCGAACTTCGCCGAACGCGCGTCCGCGCCCGCGCTGAGCGGTTGTCAGTGCGGCCCCGGGTGCTCGTGCGGTTGCCAAAGCGGCGGATCGTGCCAGTGCGGCGGCGGTTGCGGCTGATTGACTCACGCGCGTCACTCACAGGAAGGGCCCCCGACCGGTCACCGGTCGGGGGCCCTTTCGTGGGTGCCGCATGTGGGGGTGCCGCATGCGGGGGTGCTCACGTCGCCTTGCCGGTCAGATAGGCGGAGACGACGACGTTGGCGGTGTACGTGCGCTTCTCGCGGTCGTAGGTGCCGCCGCAGGTGATCAGGCGGAGCTCGGCACGGTCCTTCTCGCGGGGCTCGTAGACCTTCGCGGCGTCGAAGCGGTCGTTCTCGACGACGGCGACGTCCTCGACGGTGAACTCGGCGGTGGAACCGTCCGTGCGGGAGACCCTGACCGTCTCGCCCCGTTTGAGGGTGCTGAGGTCGTAGAACACGGCCCGCGTCTGCGGGGTGTCGACGTGCCCCACGAGGACGGCGGCCCCGGCGCTGCCGGGCTGGGGGCCCTCCATGTACCAGGCGACCGCGTTGGGCCGCTCGTACGGGGGCGGTTCGACGCCGCCCGCCTGGTCGAGCCCGTGGCCCTCGATCGGGGCCTTCAGGCCCCGGTCCTTGATGACCAGTTCCTTGGGGCCTGCCCCCGGCAGTGGTTCATGTGCCGGGGGCAGGCCGTGCGCAGGGGGGCGGCCTGCGGCGACGCCCTTCTTCGGAGCCTTGGCTGCCGGCTCCTCGATGGTGTCGCTGCCGCACAGGCACAGGGCCAGCAGCAACGCCACCCAGGCCACCCCTGTCAGCAGACGGCCGAGGCCACCTCTGCGCTTGTCTGACATGACGCCCGTTCTCTTCCCGTCACTGCTTCACGGTGCGGCGGCGGTACCAGAACATTCCACCGGCCAGGCCGGCCGTGGCACCCGCGGCGAGGAGAATGATCGGGACGTCGGACGAGGACTCCGTCGAGGACGAGGCCAGCTGCGCGGTGGCGCCACCGCCCGCGTGCGCGGGAGCGTGCGGCTTGCCGTGCCCGTCGTGACGGCCGTCGTGGTCCTTCTTGTGGCCGTCGTGACGCCCGTCGTGGTCGTGACGGCCGTGGTCCTTCTTGCCGTCGTGGTCGTGGCGGCCCTCGTGGTCGTCGCGACCGTCGTGGTCGTGGCGGCCGTCGTGGTCGTGACGCCCGTCGTGGTCCTTCTTGTGACCGTCGTGACGCCCGTCGTGGTCGCCGCGGCCGTCGTGGTCGTCGCGCCAGTCGTCGTCGCGCCAGTCGTCGTCGTGGTCACCACGGCCGTCGTGGTCCTTCTTGTGGCCGTCGTGGTCACCGCGGCCGTCGTGGTCCTTCTTGTGACCGTCGTGGTCCTTGCGACCGTCGTGGTCGTCCCGGCCGTCGTGGTCCTTCTTGTCGTGGTCCTTCTTGTAGCCGTCGTGGTCACCACGGCCGTCGTGGTCCTTCTTGCCGTCGTGATCCTTCTTGTGACCGTCGTGGTCGTTGTGACCACCGTGGTCCTTACGCCCGTCGTGGTCGTGGCGGCCGTCGTTGTCGCAGTCGTCACGGCCGTCGTGATGCTTGCCGTGATCGTCGTGGTCGTCGTGGTCGGTGGCCGGGTTCTCGCCGGTGGCCACGACGGGGGCCGTGACGGGGCTGTCGACGGCGTAGGCGGGGACTGCGGAGACGCCGCAGACGGCGACTACGGTGGCTGCGCCGCATATGACGGAGCGGATTGAGTGCATGGTGTTACCTCCTTGCTTCGAGGCTGACCCGCACATCCGTTCCTCGCATCCGGAGCGTATTCGCACTACTCCATTCGGTGACCGATCCACTGCGCCCACCGGGCCCGCCAGGGCCTTTCCCGGGGCAGCACAAAGCCCCCTGGCCGCGGCAAAAGCGCAGGCAGGGGGCTTGGCGGTGCGTGAGGGGCGTTACTTCTTCTTGCCCTGGTTCTTCACGGCCTCGATGGCGGCCTTGGCGGCCTCCGGGTCGAGGTAGGTGCCACCGGGCTTGACCGGGTTGAAGTCGGCGTCGAGCTCGTAGAAGAGCGGGATGCCGGTCGGGATGTTCAGACCCGTGATGTCCGCGTCGGAGATGCCGTCCAGGTGCTTGACCAGGCCGCGCAGGCTGTTGCCGTGGGCGGCGACCAGGACGGTACGGCCGGCCAGCAGGTCCGGGACGATGCCGTCGTACCAGTACGGCAGCATCCGCTCGACGACGTCCTTGAGGCACTCGGTGCGCGGACGCAGCTCGCTCGGGATCGTCGCGTAGCGCGGGTCCTCGCTCTGCGAGAACTCCGTGCCGTCCTCGAGGACCGGCGGCGGGGTGTCGTACGAACGGCGCCAGAGCATGAACTGCTCCTCGCCGAACTCGGCGAGGGTCTGCGCCTTGTCCTTGCCCTGCAGAGCGCCGTAGTGACGCTCGTTCAGCCGCCAGGAGCGGTGGACCGGGATCCAGTGACGGTCCGCGGACTCCAGCGCCAGCTGCGCCGTGCGGATGGCGCGCTTCTGGAGCGAGGTGTGCAGTACGTCGGGGAGCAGGCCGGCGTCCTTCAGCAGCTCACCGCCGCGGACTGCCTCCTTCTCGCCCTTCTCCGTCAGGTTCACGTCCACCCAGCCGGTGAACAGGTTCTTCGCGTTCCAGTCGCTCTCGCCGTGGCGGAGGAGGATCAGCTTGTACGGTGCGTCGGCCATGCCCAAGAGCGTAATCGACGCCCGAGACCGCCCGGACCCCCGCCGCGCCTGGCCGCCCGGACGCCCCGGAGGCGGTGGACGGTTGACGATGATCGTCAATTCAATGGCGCGGACACGCCAAGCGTGTGTAAGTTGCGTCGACGGATTAAGACACTTACACATCGGGGGTCGCGGGATGTCGGTAGCGAGCATGAGGCGGGCGGCGAGAGACAGCGTCTCGGGCCTGCCCCGGGAGTTCTGGTGGCTGTGGACATCCACCCTCGTCAACCGGCTCGGCGCCTTCGTCGCGACGTTTTTGGCCCTCTATCTCACCCTCGAACGCGGCTACTCGGCCTCCTACGCCGGTCTCGTCGCCGCCCTGCACGGGCTCGGCGGCGTGGTCTCCTCGATCGGCGCGGGCGTGATGACCGACCGGCTCGGCCGGCGTCCCACCCTCCTCATCGCGCAGACCTCGACCGCCGCGTCGGTGGCGGTGCTCGGCTTTATGCAGCACCCGGTGGCCATCGCGGGCGTCGCGTCCGTGGTCGGCATGGCGAGCAACGCCTCCCGGCCCGCGGTGCAGGCGATGATGGCGGACATCGTGGCCCCGGAGGACCGGGTGCGGGCGTTCGCGCTCAACTACTGGGCCATCAACCTCGGCTTCGCCTTCTCCTCGCTCGCCGCCGGACTCATCGCCGAGCACAGCTATCTGATCGGCTTCCTCGGCGAGGCGGCCATGACGCTGGCGTGCGCGATCCTCGTCTTCCGCAAGATCCCCGAGTCCCGGCCCACGGTGGCGCCGGGCGCGGCCGGCGCGGCCGAGACCGAGATCGGCATGGGGACGGTGCTGCGCGACCGGCGCTTCATGGGCGTCGTCGGGCTGTCCTTCCTGATCGCCCTGCTCTTCATGCAGAGTTCGGTGTCCCTGCCGGTGGCCATGGGCGCGGACGGCTTCTCCAGCAGTGACTTCGGCATGGCCATCGCCGTCAACGGCGTACTGATCGTGGCGCTGCAGATCCCCGTGACCCGCTTCATCGAGCACCGCGACCCGCAGCGGCTGCTGGTGATCTCCGCGCTGCTGGCCGGCTACGGCTTCGGGCTCACCGCCTTCGCCGGGTCGATCGCCGTCTACATGCTGACGGTCTGCGTGTGGACCCTGGCGGAGATCATCAATTCCCCCACCCAGATGGGCCTCGTCGTCCGCCTCTCCCCCACCCACGGCCGCGGCCGCTACCAGGGCGTCTACACCCTGTCGTGGTCGGCGGCCGCGCTGGTCGCCCCGCTGGCGGGCGGCGCCGTGATCGACCACTACGGGGCGGACACGCTGTGGGCCGGGTGCGCGGTGATCGGCACGATCGCTGCCGCGGGGTACTGGCTGCTGATGCGGAATCTGCCGGCGGCGGAGCGGGGGGAGACGGCGGGGGTGTCTTCGGCGTCTCCGGCGGGCGCGGCCCCGGCGGGCGCGGCCCCGGCGGGCGCGTCTTCAGCGGGCGCCCCGGAGGCCGAGCCGACGGCGGCTGCCTGACCGGTCGTCACGCGGGCGCCGGCTCCGGCCCGGCCTCCCACCCTGTTCGCCGTAGCCCGCCTGCCGCTCTCTCTGTGGCAGGCGGGTGCGCCTACGAGGTCAGCACCGGCGCGGGAGGTATTTCCCCCTCCTTTCTGCCGTCCGACCGGGTACGGGAGGACGACCGGGGCCGCACGCGATGACGGACGGTGGCCCTCACCGAGGGCTGAGCGTGTTGGCCGGACGGCAGCTGAACCACCGCGTCGCGCGGGACGACCAACACCTCGATCGGTTCGTTGTGGCACCAGCAGCGGTACCTGACCCCGGGGACATCGGTCGGGGGCGGCATCAGCGCTCGGTGGGGGTTGGGCGTCGACCACCACATGGAGAGCAGGCCCAGCCCGGAAACAATGAGCGCCAGGACCAAGGCGCCGATCACCACGGGCCACGCGTCACCGACGAGCACGGGAGGACCTCCGTCCGGAGAAGGTGTCGCAGGCGGTAGTGCGCAAGCGCCACGGAATCCGCGCGGGCTCGATCATCCGCGCACCGCCTTCGCGTCACGAAGCTCGAACCACACGCGCGTGGCGATACGGCTGTTGTGCCACGTTCTCGTCACACCCGCCGCGTAGGTCAGTCGGCAGAGAAGCCGCAGCCCGGCCTCCGTGTCCATCTCGCGCCGCATCGTGCGGTGTGACGAGCGGCTGTCGCTGCCCTCGTCCCCCACCGCGATGATCACGCGCGCCGGGTGCACGGATACGGCAACGGCCAAGGACGGTCCGGACATGAGGGGAAGGACATGCGCCACCGCGTCGGACACGCAGATGCGTGCGGGGTCGATCAGGTGGGGATGGCCGGTCACGGCCAGTACCGCCCGCACGGAGTCGCGGGCGAGTCTCGCCGTCGAGGGGATGGCCGGGCCGGTGATCCGGTAGCGCTCGGCCTGTACGTAGTCGTTGGTGCGGGGACTGTTGAGCGTGGCTGTACTCATGGGTCGTCTCCCATCGGTCGTAGCCGCGCACCTCACGTCGTCCGTGGCTCGGCCGCCCCCGGGCGGCCCAACTGGGCGCGCGGCGGCTGCACTTCGGGTCTTCCCGGCGTGCTGCGCGGTGCTGACAGGACCATAGAGGTGGCGGATGCACCAGTGCAACCACTTCCGGAACACTGCTGCAACTGGTGGACCCGCAAGAAGGACCACGAGAGACTGTGCGTAACGACCAGGGGAGGACGGTATATGCCACCTAGAGCGGCGCCCACGGCTCGACAGCGCCGATTGGGGGCAGAGCTCCGCAAAATGCGCGAACACTGCGGTCTCACTGTCGCTGATGCCGGCAAAGAGTTTGGTGCGGATCGCACCCGCATCAGCAACATCGAAGCGGGCCGTATCGGCATCAGCGCGGAGCGACTGAGAACGCTTGCCAATATCTACGCATGTCCAGACCCGGAATGTGTAGACGCGCTGGCGCGCATGACCGAGGAGCGCGGGAAGGGATGGTGGGAAGAGTACCGCGAAACGCTATCAGCCGGGGCTCTCGACCTAGCCGAGCTTGAGCACCACGCCGTACGCCTAACGGTTCTGCAAGTCGTCTACATCCCCGGCCTGCTTCAGACTGAGGAATACGCGCGGTCCCTGTTCGGGCAGACCGTACCGGAGCTGTCACCCATGGACGTACAGCGTCGCGTCTCATTCCGAATGCAGCGCAAGCGAGTAATAGAGCGCGACCCTGCAACTCCCTGCACCTTCGTGATCCACGAAGCGGCTCTGCGCATGCTCTTCCCAGGGGCCGAAGGCCAGCGGCGCCAGCTGGAAAGACTGGCGGAGATGGGCGATCACGACGCCATTTCCGTCCGCATCATTCCGTTCGCCGCAGGCGCGTTCCCAGGCGCTAACAGCTCCCTCACATATGCGGCGGGGCCTGTTCCGAAACTGGATACGGTGTCGCTGGACACGGCACACGGGTCGGTGCCCCTGGATGCTGAATCGCACCTGGAGAATTACCGGAGCATCCTCCTCCGCACAATCAAGACATCCCTCGCTCCGAAAGAGTCGCGGGATTTCATCCATAAGATCGCTAAACAACTGTGAAGGCATAGCATGTCTCAGATTGCGTGGCAGAAGTCCTCTTTCTCTGGCGATAGAGACGACTGCATTGAACTGGGCCGATCCGAAGACGCGATCCTGGTGCGCGAGAGCGACGACCCGGGCGTAATTGTCACCACAAGCCCGGACAAGCTGCGCGCATTCCTGCTCGGCGTCAAGGCGGGGGAGTTCGACCACCTCATTTGAGCGATCTCGCGCGCGACCAGCCCCCCATCCTCGCAGGTGGGGGGCTTTTGGCATATGCCGTTACACAGGTTCAACGTTGCACCCTTGTAACCACCGGGTGAGCGGCGCTACCTTCCCTTTCAGTGCCGCTCCGGGTGGATCGCCAGGCAGGACCACGCCCGGATCGGCGCGCAACTCCCCCTGCCACCAGGAAGGTTGCCGGGGGAGGCTCCCCCGAGGAAGCCCTCTGCCGCCCACGCTCCAGGGCGGGTGAGGGTGCCACCGGCTCACGGAACGTTGGGTTGACGCAATGGAAACGGCGTGGTTGGGATCAACGGCGGTTCTTCACACGGGCCTCGCCCGCATCACCGATGAGTCCGGGCGGATTCTCCTTCTGCTGACCGGCACGGACGTCAAGTGGTGCCTGCCAGGCGGCATTTGCATCCCGGGAGAACCGCCCATAGACGCCGCCGCGTATCAGATCCGGCGGACCATGCGCATCGATGTAGCCCCTCAGCGCGTGGTCGGATACGCCCCAGGCGCAGCGGACCGTCACCCCGTCGCGCAAGGCCCCCCGGGGGACGCCTACTTGATGGAATGCAACCCCCTGAGCCCGTCGCAGATCAAGCGCATCACCCTCCCCGAGGCGCCACCCCGGGAAAGGCCGGAATTCCTGAAAGTCGCCTTCTGGGACCCGTTCAACCTTCCCCCGGGCATGCGCCCCCGCGACCTGCGACTGCTCGGCCGCGAGGCTCGTGTCGAGCCCCCCGTTCCCATCCCTCACCTGTCGCGCAGGGAATTCTTCCGCCTGACCGGATGAGACCCAGCGAGCAGCTCCAGACCATCGGGAGAACGCATGCACTCTGTCATCGCGAGTCCCCAAGAAGCCAAGTACGTCATCGTCCGCCCCGGCGCACGGGCTGGCATGCAGATCCCTAGCACCCACTACCGCGAGTTCGCCGACGCGGTCGACGCCGCCCTCGCGGTCCCGTCGTGGCTCGTCGAGGCCGCACAACAGGCATGGGGGCTCAACCTCGCCAGCGAGCGCAGCGACCGAGCCGTGCTCGTCCGACCCGTGACAACCCTCGCCTTCAGCCGCGCCACCTGGGAAATCAACCTCGGCTGCAACTTCAACTGTGAGCACTGCCATCTCACCGGGGGCGAGCCCCTCATCGATCCGCACTTCTCCGACGCCTACCGCCACGCCTACGGCATGGGCATGCTGCTCGAGATCCTCACCAACGGCTCACGCCTGCACCAACACGTCGAACTACTGGTCGAGATGCCGCCACACAAGGTCACCATCTCTCTCTACGGCGCCACGGCTGACACCTTCGAGAGCCTCACCCGCACCGGAGAGACAGGGAAGGGGGAAAGGAAGGTGTTCAGGTGGTCTTGATCGCTCCGCCGTCGATGACGTGGTCGGCGCCGGTGGTCGCGGCGGCGAGCGGCGAAGCGAGGTATGCGACGAGGGTCGCGACCTCGTCCGGTTCGACGAGCCGGTCGATGAGCATGCCCATCGCCGTAGGCAGACCGGCCAGGAGGTCGGCTTGCGGGATGCCCATGGATGCGGCCAGCTCAGCGCCGTAGCCGGTCGGGCTCTCCCACATGTCGGTGCGGACCGGACCGGGCGAGACGGTGTTTACTCGCACCCCCTTCGGGCCGAACTCGTGGACGAGGGCCTTGCTGAACGCGGTCAGTGCGGCCTTGGCTGTCGTGTAGGCGATGGGGCCGCCGTGCGGGACGCGGGCGCCTATGGAGGACACGTTGACGATCGCGCCGCGAGCGGCCAGCAGGGCGGGCATAGCCGCGCGGGTAACACGGATGGCCGCGAAGAAGTTCAGGTCCACCACCTGCGCCCACTGCGCGTCCGTCAGGTCGAGGAAGCCGCCGCTCAGACCGCCGTCACCACCGCCGACGTTGTTGACCAGGATGTCGATGCCGCCCAACTCGGCCATGGCCTGGGTGACGAGGCGCTCGGCTCCGGCGGGATCGGACAGGTCCACCGCTACCGGCGTCGCGCCGGCCGCCTCCAGTTCCGGGGTGGGAGTGCGGGCTGCCGCGATGACCCGGACGCCCTCGGCGGTCAGGGCCCGGACGATGGCCAGCCCGATGCCGCGGCTGGCGCCCGTGACCAGGGCGGTCTTGCCGTTCAGTCGCAGATCCATGGTGTCCCTCCACAAATAACAGCATCTTGCATGTCGCATAGAACGTAGAACATGCAACTCTGCTGTTGCAACTTGCTGGCGAGTCGACACATGGACGTACCATCGTCGGGCCGTCCGCCGAACCAGAAGGGCCCGTACTCCCATGGCGCTGCCTGCCTCCGCCAAACCGCTCCGCGCCGACGCCGAGCGAACGGTCCGCGCGATCCTCGAAGCCGCAGAGCGGGTACTGTCCACGAACCCGGCGGCGCCGATGGAGCAGATCGCCGAGGCCGCCGGGGTCGCCCGGACCACCGTGCACCGGCGGTTCGCCTCACGGGAGTCCCTGATCGCAGCACTGGCCGCATGGGCAACACAGCGGTTCCACGACGCCGTCGAAGCTGCCCGGCCGGACACCGCCCCGCCTGCCGTCGCGCTCTACCAGGTCACCGCGAACGTGCTGCACGTGAAGATCGGATGGGGCTTTGCCATGGGCGCCCTCCCCACCGACGCGCCCGAGGTCGCGCGCGTGCACGCCGCGGTGCTGGCCCAGTGCGAGCGGCTGTTCACCCGGCTTCGCGACGCTGGTCTGCTGCGGCCCGACACCGATCTGGACTGGGCGCGGCGCGTGTACTACGCGCTCATCCACGAGGCAGCGGCCGAAGCACCGGACACGGACGCCGCCGTGGACACCCTCGCCACGCGGGTGGTCGACACCCTGCTGCACGGCATCGGCACGTCGGCCACCCCCTGATACCAGGCCCTCGGCCCGCGGTCCGACACGGGAAATACAGTCTGGGCACGATGAGGCCGCCGCCCGCCCGGCCGGGGTGATGATCGGCTATCCCGGGCTGGACGAGATCGTGGTGGGCGGCCGGGGCCTGTGGCGGGTCACCATCACGGTCCGCGCCCCTTCAGGGCACTCCGGGTCGAGCAAGGCGGTGGCAGGCGCCATTTCCCGGGCCGCTCACCTCGTACGCCTGCTGGATGCCGCCGAGCTGCCCGGCGTGGACGGCGACTCCGGGTCGGTGACCTCCTTTCACGGCGGCCAGGGCTTCTCCGTCACCCCCGACCGGTGCGACCTCAACCTCGACGTTCGCACCACCCCCGGCTTCGACGCGCACGATGCGGAGGCCCCCTTGTCCGCAAGGCCGTCGCCGAACTCGACGCGGACCTCCCCGCGCCTCAGCCGACACAGGTCACCCCTGTCGCGATCTGGCCGCCCTTCCGCCTGGCCGAGGACGAGCAGCCCGCTGCCGCCCTGCTGGGTGCTGCCGCCGAGGCGGGCCTCACGGTGCGGGCGAAGACCGCTGGCCCGTCGAACATCGGCAATCTGCTGGCTGGGGAAGGCATCCCGGCCACGGCCGGTTTCGGGGTGCCGTACCGGGGGCTGCACGGCATCGACGAGCGCGCCCGCCTCGCCGAGCTGCCCACGGTGTACGCCGTCTACCAGCGGGCCGTACTCGACCTCCTGGGGACTGACGTCCCGGGCCGTCCAACTTCCTGCGGAAAGTGGAGCGCCCAGCTCTAGCTGCCCACCGGCTTCAGGCCGGGGCTCCGCCCCCGGCACCGGGCTCGCCGGGCTCCCCGGACGGGCTCGGAGTCCCCGTCTCGTCCCGCGTCAGGTTCGCGAACGCGTCCAGATTGCGTGTCGACTCGCCCCGCGACGTGCGCCACGCGTACTCCTTGCGGATCGCGCTCGCGAAGCCCATCTCCAGCAGGGTGTTGAAGCTGCCGTCGGCGTTCTCCAGCACCGTGCCGAGGATGCGGTCGATCTCCTCGGGGGTCACGGCGGCCAGCGGCAGGCGGCCGACGAGGTAGATGTCGCCGAGCTGGTCGATGGCGTAACCCAGCCCGTACAGGCGGGTGTTCCGCTCCAGGAGCCAGCGGTGCACCGCCTCGTGGTTCTCGTCGGGGCGGCGCACGACGAAGGCGTTGACCGAGAGGGAGTGCTTGCCGACGATCAGCGAGACGGTCGTCGACAGCTTGCGGGTGCCGGGGAGCTTCACGACGTACGTACCGTCGCTCGGGCTCTCCCATTCGAGGTCGGCGTCGCTGAGCGTCCGCTCGAGGGTGGAGTTCGCGTCAGACATGCGTCGAGCGTAGGCGACGGCGCCGCTCGTGGATCGCCGCCGCGTAGACGTCGGCCGTGGCGGCGGCCGCGGTGTCCCAGCCGAAGGACCGTGCGTGCGTGGCCGCGGCCGCGCCCATCCGGTCCGCGAGCGTGGCGTCGTCGGCGAAGCGGTTCAGCGTCCGGGCGTAGTCGGCGGGGTCGTGGCCGTCGACGAGGAAGCCGCTGACGCCGTCCCGCACGGCCACCGGCAGGCCGCCCACGGCGGCCGCGACGACCGGGGTGCCGCAGGCCTGGGCCTCGGCGGCCACCAGGCCGAAGGACTCGCTGTAGGAGGGCATGACCAGCACGGACGCGGCGCGGTACCAGTCGGCGAGCTGCTCCTGGCCGACCGGCGGGCGGAAGCGGACGACATCGGCGATGCCGAGCCGGGCGGCGAGCTTCTGCAGGCCCTCGGGCTTGGCGAGGCCGCTGCCGCTGGGGCCGCCGACGACGGGGACGACGATCCGCGAGCGCAGCTCGGGCCGCTGGTCGAGGAGGTGGCCGACGGCGCGCAGCAGGATGTCGGGGGCCTTGAGCGGCTGGATCCGTCCGGCGAAGAGGGGGACGAGCGCGTCGGCGGGCAGGCCCAGCCGGGCGCGGGCGGCGGCGCGTCCGTCGGCGGGGGTGAAGCGGTCGAGGTTCACGCCCGGGTGGACGACGGCGACCTGGGCGGGGTCGGCCTCGTAGTGCCGCACCAGCTCCTCGGCCTCGCCGTCGGTGTTGGCGATGAGCCGGTCGGCGGCGCGGACGATCTGCGTCTCGCCGATCACCCGCGCGGCCGGCTCGGGGGTGTCGCCCTCGGCGAGGGCGGCGTTCTTGACCTTGGCCATGGTGTGCATGGCGTGCACCAGGGGGACGCCCCAGCGCTCGGCGGCGAGCCAGCCGACGTGGCCGGAGAGCCAGTAGTGGGAGTGGACGAGGTCGTAGTGGCCGGGCCGGTGACCCGCCCAGGTCTGCATCACACCGTGGGTGAAGGCACAGAGCTGGGCGGGCAGCTCTTCCTTGGCGAGCCCTTCGTAGGGGCCCGCGTCGATGTGCCGGACGAGCACGCCGGGGGCCAGCTCGACGGCGGGCGGGAGGGTGCCGGTGGTGGCACGGGTGAATATCTCGACCTCGATGTTGATCGCGGCGAGTCGCTTGGCCAGCTCCACGATGTAGACGTTCATGCCGCCCGCGTCGCCGGTGCCCGGCTGGTGGAGCGGGGAGGTGTGGACGCTGAGCATGGCGATGCGGCGGGGTCTGCGGACTCCCCCGAGCCGTCTGCGCGGGGCGCCCGTGAACGGGCCGAGTGTGCGGCCGCGGCGGTTGCCGAGCCGGGCTGCGTACTGGCTCACCGTGCGGGTCCTCCGTCCACCTTGTAGGGCGCCTTGGCAGGGCGCCTCGGGAGCGCGCCTTGGAGGGCGTCCACCACCTGTCAACGGAGTGCAACGCTACGGAGGACGCCTCCCATTCCCTGTTCCTGCGCGTGAATTATCACCGGATGTATACCCGTATAAGGCCTTTGTGGTGGCGCACGAGCGGAGGAGCGCGGTCCGGTGGCTGTGATAGACGTGCGGTGTGTGCGGGGAGCCCGCTTGCACCGGGCTCCCCGCACACACCTGCTCTCATTCCCCGACGGTCACGTCCCCGGCGGGTTACTCCCCGGCGGCGCGGGCGTCGAGGCGGCGACGGCGGATCGAGGCGGCGTAGGTGGCCAGGCCACCGCAGACCAGGGCGACGCTCGCGGCCAGGATCAGCTGCGAGGTGGACGACGATCCGGTGGCCGCGAGGGTGGCGCCACCCGTCACGACGCCCGCGGCGCCGCCGGCGGTGTAGTTCATTTTCGTTCCCCTTCTCTATTTCCAGGCGCTGACGCGCGTGGAGTAGGACTTGATGACAGAGGTGATCAGCCAGTAGTTGCGCACGGTGGCGAACACCAGCCCCGGGAGCATCAGGACCTCGACCACCACGGCCTTCCAGCCGAGGTGGCGCACCCTGAGTCCTGCGAACACTGACCAGAAAGCGATCAGTGAGAACCAGATCGGGTCGAAGAGGAACCCGTGCCGGGCCATCACGCCCAGCCAGACGGCGAGCCAGCCGACGGTGTAGAGGAATCCGGCGAAGCCCAGCACCATCGTGACGATCGAGAACCACGTGTACCGGGTCCAGCCCCGGCGCCGGAGGGTGTCCACGGTGCCGCGCCCCCACCGCTCGCGCTGCTGGATCAGCTCGCGCAGGGTGGGCATCAGATCGGTGTAGGCGATGCAGAGCTGGTTGGCCGTGACCTTCCAGCCCGCCTCCTTGAGGGCGATCGTCGTCTCGTAGTCCTCGACGAGGTTGGCGTGGTCCTCCCAGAACACGTCGCCCCGCCAACGGACCACGCTGAGCAGCGCCTCGGTGCGGTAGAAGGAGCCGGCGCCCGACATGCTGTGGATGCTGCCGCGGTACCGGCTGCGCGCGTAGCGCCCGTACTCGATGATCTGCATGCCCGTCAGATACCGCTGCCAGGGGCTCTTCCAGAGGTCCGTGCGGCCCAGGCAGGTGGCGCTGAGGCCGCCGATCTTCGGATCGGACCGCATGACGTGCCGCGCGCGGGCGAGGAACTGGTGGTGCAGGCTCGTGTCCGCGTCCATGACCAGCAGATGCCGGGCGGCGGCGGTCAGCCCGCCCTCGACCTGGCTCAGCCACTGGATGCCGTGGTTGAGGGCGCCCGCCTTCTTGTGCGGGTTGTCCGGGAGATTGAGCACGACCGTGTACGGCGCCTCTGGGCGGCTCGCGAACTCCCGGGCGATGGACTCGGTCCGGTCGGTGGAGTTGTTGACCACGACCACGATGAGATCGGGCCGGTAGGTCTGGGCCGCCAGCGAGTCCAGGGCCATCAGGACCCCGACTTCCTCATTGCGCGCCGGCACGACCACCACGGTGTCGAACATGACGGAGGACGGGGTCGCCAGCACCCGCCGTCTGCGGTGGCCCTGCCCCCGCCTGCGCTTTCCCCCCGTACTGCGACGTCCCGAACGGTCCGACCGTCCTGAACGTCTTGATGCGCGCGCGTCTAACGCGTCCACAGGTGACCCCCCGCCCCCTTTGCGCACCGCCCGACGCCCTGCCCCCCATGGCGTTCATCGGACATATCAGTGCACATGTGTTCGAGGTGATCTTTACATCCCTTGGTCCGTACTTGCAAGCAAACAATGAGGTTTTTGTGAAGGCGACGTAAGTGCCGGCTCCGGCGTACCGGGCGTAACGGCGCCCGTCGGCGCGCCCCGCACCGCTTAGGCTCTGTGGCATGCCGCCCCGCACCGCCCCGCACAGCCGTCCCGTCGGTTCGGCGACCCGTGGGACGACCAATCCGAACCGGCTCCGGCGCATGGACCGCTGGATCGCCGACGCGCACGGCGCCGCGCTGCGCCGCAGCGCCGACCCCGTCGCCGTCGACCTCGGGTACGGGGCGGCCCCCTGGACCGCGGTGGAGCTGCTGGACCGGCTGCGGACGGTGCGCGACGCGGCAGAGGTCGTCGGCGTCGAGATCGATCCGGCGCGGGTCGCGGCGGCGAAGCCGTACGAGCGGGAGGGGCTGTCCTTCGCGCACGGCGGGTTCGAGGTGCCGCTCGGTGCCGGGCGGCGGCCCGCTCTGATCCGGGCCGCGAACGTGCTGCGGCAGTACGACGAGGACGAGGTGGCCGCCGTGTGGGCCCGGCTGTGCGCCCGGCTCGCGCCCGACGGGCTGCTCGTCGAGGGCACGTGCGATGAGATCGGCCGTCGGCACGTATGGGTCGCGCTCGGCCCGGAGGGCCCCCGTACGGTCACCTTCGCGACCCGGCTCGGCTCCCTGGCCACCCCCTCCGACCTGGCCGAACGACTGCCGAAGGCGCTCATCCACCGCAATGTGCCGGGCGAGCCGGTGCACGCGTTCCTGCGCGACTTCGACCGCGCGTGGGCGGCCGCGGCGCCGTACGCTGCGCTGAGCTCGCGGCAGCGGTGGATCCGTACGGCGTCGGCGCTCAAGGCCGACTGGCCCCTGACGGACGGGCCCCGGCGGTGGCGGCAGGGTGAGGTCACGGTGCGGTGGGAGGCGGTGGCGCCTCGCGGCTAGGCGGTGCGGGTCCGTACGCCGCGGGCGCGTCCTCGGCTGAGCTCAGCCGAAACCAGCCCGTCCGGCGATTGAGGACACCGCCGCGCAGCGGGGGTGCAGGCACACGGCCCGCAGCGCCCCGGCCGCAGGCCGTCCGTGCCGCCTGCGGCGGCGAGCGCCCTGCGGGCGCGTCCTCAAGCGCCGGACGGGCTTGATTGGCTCAGCCCGCAAGCTGCCTGCGGCCGCCGCCGCCCGAGATCGTGATCTTGCGCGGCTTGGCCTCTTCCGCGACCGGGATGCGCAGCGTCAGCACTCCCAGGTCGTAGGAGGCGTCGATGCGGTCGGTCTCCAGCGTGTCGCCCAGGAACAGCTGTCGGCTGAACGTGCCCGTGGGCCGCTCCTCGACGATCAGCTCGGCGCCCTCGGGGGCCGTCTTGCGGCGCTCGGCGTGGATCGAGAGGACGTTGCGCTCGATGTCCAGGTCGATCGTTTCGGGGTCGACGCCGGGGAGGTCGAACTGGACCACGAATTCGTCGCCGACGCGGTAGGCGTCCATCGGCATGGCCGCGGGGCGGGCCTCGGTACCGAAAACCTGACGGGTGAGGCGGTCGAGGTCCCTGAACGGGTCGGTCCGCATGAGCATCACAGGTCACTCCTTTTCTCTGGCACTCGGTGGGATGCCCTCGCCCTTCTTATATAGCGCGCAAGAGAAAAGTTGACAAGCCTGGGCTCAAGCTTCGTGCGCCCCCGCCCGCAGGACGGCCAGCAGCGCGTCGACGAGCCGCCGGTCGCGGTCGTGGGTGAGGCGGTTGCGGGCCGCCGCCGGGGGCAGCCACAGGATGCGGTCCACCTCGCGGTTCGGCGCGAACGCGCCGCCCGTCGCCCGCGCCGCCCAGTACCGCACCTCCTTGGGCCGGCCCTCCGCCAGATAGTGCGCGGTGGGCAGGGCCGGGCCCGGCTCGCACGTCATGCCGGTCTCCTCCAGCACCTCCCGCAGGGCGCCGGCCAGGGCGTCCTCGCCGCGCTTGAGCTTGCCCTTCGGCCAGGACCAGTCGTCGTACTTCGGGCGGTGGACGAGGCCGAGCTCCAGCCGCCCGTCGTAGGGGGACCGCCGCCACAGCGCGCAGCCCGCCGCCAGGACCGGCGGCGACGCATCTGCATCGCCGGGGCCGGTCACGGCGTCGTCACCGCCAGCCGCTGCCAGAGCCGGCCGAAGGCGAAGCGGGCGGCCTCCACGTCATGGCGCTGATCGGCGTGCAGCACCCCCAGCGCGTACGCCGTGGCGGGTGCGATGCGGGGCGTGCGGGCCGCGGCCGCGGCGGCCGCCGCGGCCTCCGCCGCGTCACGGTGCCGGTCCAGGGCCTGGCTCGCCCCCAGCAGCCGCACGGACAGCGCCGGTTCCACCTCGGTCTGCTCCTGCTCGTCCAGCACCTCCTGGCCGTACCGTCGCAGCCGCACCAGCCGCCGGACCTGGTGCCAGGGGGCGTCCTGCCGCCCCTCGGCGGGCGGGGCGTCGGCCGCCGGGGTCGCGGCGAGACCGTGGGCCAGGGCCTCGGCGTTGTACGGATGGCCGGCCACCGACAGCGGCAGCGTCTCGACGGCCTCGGCCAGCCGGCGGTGCGCCTGGTCGACGAAGTGCGCCAGCGCCTGGCGGGCCAGGAGGTCGTGGGCCGCGGGGTCCAGCGGGACCTCCGAGGCGAGCACCGCGACATGGTCGGCGAGGGCGTGGAAGCGCGAGGAGCCCAGCGCCTGCAGGGCCGCCGAGTGCGCCCGCGTCCGCGCCAGGGTCAGCCGCCGCTCCAGCAGCGCCCCCGCCCGGGCCGCGCCGACGGTCAGCCCGCCGCCGGGCGTCTCCCGCGTCCGCGCCCGGGCGCCCGCACCGGACTCGCCGCGCGGCGCGACGACCGCCGTGTCCGGCTCGGCCTCCCCGGTGCCCGCGCCCGACAGCCGGTGCAGTGCCCCGCGCAGCCGGGCCAGCCGGGCCGCGTAGGCGTGCTCGCGGGCGAGGATCTCCGACAACCACACCAGCTCGGAGCGGAGTTGGTCCGTCCACGCGGTGTCGGTCAGCGGGCGGTAGACGTGCAGGACACCGGAGAGGCGCCGGGCCGACCGGCGCAGCAGCCGCGCGGCCTCGGTCGCGTCCTCGGCGTCGGCGCCGCTCTCGCCGTGCGACCGCAGGCTGCGCAGGAACTCAGTGGCCTGGGTGTGCAGATAGCCCGCGAGCACCTCGCCCGCCGTCGCGTCCCCCGCACGCGGGGCAGCCGGCCCGGAAGCAGATCCGGAAGCAGTTCCGGAAGCAGGAGGCGGGGTTCCCGGGGCCCGGGTTGCCGCAGGGGAATTCGTCGTCATCGTGTCCCGCCCGCAGGGAGCGCCGACCGTAATCGGCGGATCATGTCGCTGAACCACGCCGGCGCCTCCGGGCGTCTATGAGCATCTCCTGAACGTTCCGCAGCGGCTGCCCGTCGGCATCCGTCGCGCGCCGGGTCCAGCCGCCGTCCCCGCCGAGGTGCCAGGACTCGGTGGTGTCCGACATCCCCAGCTCCAGCAGCCTGCCGAGCGAGGCCCGGTGCCCGGGGTCGGTGACCCGCACCAGCGCCTCTATGCGCCGGTCGAGGTTGCGGTGCATCATGTCGGCGCTGCCGAGCCACACCTCGGGTTCGCCGCCGTTGCCGAAGGCGAACACCCGGGAGTGCTCCAGGAAGCGGCCGAGGACGCTGCGCACCCGGATGTTCTCCGAGAGCCCGGCGACCCCCGGCCGCAGGGCGCAGATGCCGCGCACCCACACGTCCACCGGCACCCCGGCCATCGACGCCCGGTACAGGGCGTCGATGACGGTCTCGTCGACCATCGAGTTGACCTTGATGCGGACGTACGCGGGCCGCCCGGCGCGGTGGTGCGCGGTCTCCTTCGTGATGCGCGCGACCAGCCCGTCGCGCAGGGATCTGGGGGCCACCAGCAGCCGTCGGTAGGTCTCGCGGCGCGAGTATCCGGACAGCCGGTTGAAGAGGTCGGAGAGGTCGGCCCCCACCTGCGGGTCCGCGGTGAGCAGGCCGAGGTCCTCGTACAGCCGGGCGGTCTTGGGGTGGTAGTTGCCCGTGCCCACGTGGGAGTAGCGGCGCAGTGTCTCGCCCTCCTGGCGGACCACCAGCGACAGCTTGCAGTGCGTCTTGAGCCCGACGAGCCCGTAGACGACGTGGCAGCCCGCCTCCTCCAGCTTCCGCGCCCATTTGATGTTGGCCTGCTCGTCGAAGCGGGCCTTGATCTCCACGAGGACGAGGACCTGCTTGCCGGACTCGGCGGCGTCTATCAACGCGTCCACGATGGGCGAGTCACCCGACGTGCGGTACAGCGTCTGCTTGATGGCCAGCACGTCCGGGTCGGCCGCGGCCTGCTCCAGGAAGGCCTGCACGGAGGTGGAGAAGGAGTCGTAGGGGTGGTGCAGCAGCACGTCCCGCTCGCGCAGGGCCGCGAAGATGTCGGGGGCGGACGCGGACTCGACCTCGGCGAGGTCGCGGTGGGTGCCCGCCACGAACTTGGGGAACTTCAGCTCGGGCCGGTCCAGGGCGGCGATCCGGAACAGCGCGGTGAGGTCGAGCGGGCCGGGCAGCGGATAGACCTCGGCATCGGTGATCTTGAGCTCGCGGACCAGCAGATCGAGGACGTACGGGTCGATGGTCTCCTCGACCTCCAGCCGCACGGGCGGGCCGAAGCGCCGCCGCATCAGCTCCTTCTCCAGGGCCTGGAGCAGATTCTCCGCGTCGTCCTCCTCGACTTCGAGGTCCTCGTTGCGGGTCACCCGGAACATGTGGTGCGCGAGCACCTCCATGCCGGGGAACAGCTCCTCCAGGTGGGCCGCGATGACGTCCTCCAGGGGGACGTACCGCTGCGGGGACGCCTCCAGGAACCGCGACAGCAGCGGCGGCACCTTCACCCGGGCGAAGTGCTGGTGCCCGCTGACGGGGTTGCGGACGACCACGGCGAGGTTGAGCGACAGCCCGGAGATGTACGGGAAGGGGTGCGCGGGGTCGACGGCGAGGGGCGTCAGCACGGGGAAGATCTGCTGCCTGAACAGGGTGAACAGCCGCCCCTGCTCCTTCTCCGACAGCTCCGCCCAGCGGATCAGATGGATGCCGCGCTCGGCCAGCTCGGGGGCGACGTCCTGCTGGTAGCAGGCCGCGTGCCGGGCCATGAGCTCGCGCGAGCGGGTCCAGATCAGCTCCAGGACCTCGCGGGGCTGGAGGCCGGACGCGGAGCGGGTCGCGACACCGGTGGCGATGCGCCGCTTGAGGCCGGCGACCCGGACCATGAAGAACTCGTCGAGGTTGCCGGCGAAGATCGCCAGGTAGTTGGCCCGCTCCAGGAGGGGCGTCGCCGGGTCCTCCGCCAGCTCCAGCACCCGCTCGTTGAAGGCCAGCCAGCTGCGTTCCCGGTCCAGGAAGCGCCCCTGGGGCAGCTCCGCGGTGTCCTCACCGGCCCCGGCGCCCTCACCGCCGTACTCCCCCGCCGCCTGGCCGCGCTCGTAGCCGTCTCCCCGGCCCGCCGCGGGCTCAGTGCCGTACCCGTCGAGCCCGGCGTCCAGGTCGGGCTCCAGTCCGGGCCCGTCCGGGGAGGCGGTCGTGCGCGGCCGGTGCGCCGTGAGGGAACCCACGGAGGGCTGCGGCCGGGGCGTTCCCCATGGGTCCAGGGACCGGTCCGGATGCGGATCGTCGGCTGCCTGAGCGCTGGGAGGCCGGTTCATACGTCCATGGTGCCGCGCCGCGGGCACGGGGGGCTCGTCGGAGACGGGTGCCGGGGCGGCGCGTAGTCTCCGGCCGGGGGTTTGTGGCACGGCGGGCTGCATTCGGCAAGGTTCGCAACCGCGGTTGAATCATGGGTAACGCGCACATGACGCGCAGGAAAGCGGGACCCTACCCCGCGGGGTCGTCCGGCCCGCGCGGGGCGGCCGGACGGGCCCGGACAAGACCGTACGCCCGCACCAGGAGATGTACGGGCGTACGGCAGGGGCGCTCGGTCAGGAGTGCGTGCGCCGCATCCACCACAACGCGCCGGCCGCGAGAAGCACGGCGAGCACGGTGACCCCGCCCGCCTGGATCCACTGCATGGGCCAGAGGTGCGCGTACGGGTGGGACTCGATGTACCAACCGCTCGCGCCGCGGTCGAGGAGGCACTGGGCGGGCGAGACACCGACACCGCAGTCGGGCTCCACGATGTGCCCGCCGCTGGGCCCGACCATGCCGCGCTCGAACCACCAGGTGCGGCCCCCGAGCAGGCCCGGCATGTCGGCGGACAGCGTCGTCACCGGGGTGACCAGGTGCTGCCGCAGGGCCGCGGTCACCGTCGACACCAGGCCGATGCCCGACAGGGCGATGATCATCGCCGGGAGCGTGCGCTTGACCAGCAGGCCGACGAGCGCGCCGACGGCCACCCCGGCCAGGGCGAGGACGACGGGCGCGGGCCCGAGCGCGTTGAACGACTGGTGCCAGACCTGGCCGGGCAGCAGCACGTCACCGCCCTCGCGGTCACCCACGACCCGCCAGCACCAGGTGTAGAGCGCCGCGAGCACCGAGACCCCGGCGAGCGCCGCCACGGCGGGCAGCGCGAGCTTCGCCGCGAACCAGCGCATCGGCGAGGCCGACTGCGACCACGCGACCTTGTACGTACCGCTCTCCAGCTCGCGCGCCACCATGGGGCCCGCGACGAACGCCGCGAGCAGCGCCGGCAGGAACTCCAGCAGGAGGCCCATGTAGTGCAGGTAATCGCCGTACGAGGACCGGAAGTCGGCGACCTTCCCGGGCGGGCCCTCGCAGTCGACGTCGTCACAGGCGGCCAGCAGCCGGTGCGTGTCGATGAAGTCGCTCATGGCACCGTGCAGCCACACCAGCGATCCGGCACAGGCGAGGAACAGCGCCAGCGCGATCCACGCCGTGGTGCGGTGCTGACGGACGATCATCCGGCCGAGGGCGCGCACGCCGGGTGCGCCCGGGGTGGCGGCAGGTGTTCCGCCAGGGGTCGCCGTACGGGTCGGGGGTATCGACGTCATGGTCATGCCGCCGCCTTCCGTGAGTGCGAGGTGGCCGCCGGGGCCTGGGAACGGTGGCGCAGCAGCCAGACGGCAGCGGCGGCCAGGACCACGGCGACGCCGACGAGGATGCCGGTCTCGGCCCACTGCATCGGCCACAGGTGCGAGCGCGGGTGGAGCTCCGCGTACCAGTCGGTCGCGCCGTTCTTGGCCAGGCACTGCCGGTCGGAGATGTCCATGTCGCACCAGAGCGACTTGATGCGGCCGACGCCGGGGCCGATGCCCCCGCGCTCGACGACCCAGGCGCTGTCGGGGGGATTCGGACGCCCGGGGTAGAACGTCATCACCGGGCTGATCACATACGGCCGGAACACGTCGAGTGCCCAGATCACCAGGGCGGTGAGGGCCACGGTGACGCCCATGGCCACGATCGTGCGCATCACCAGCAGTCCGACGAGCGTACCGAGGGCGATGGCCAGCAGGGCGTGCGCGACGGGGACGGGGCCGATCATGTCGAACGCGTACTGCCATTGCTGGACCATCAGCACGTCGGCGGGAAAGGACTGCCAGGTCCAGGTGTAGACCGCCGACAGCAGCGAGAACCCGGCGAGCACCGCCACGGCGGGTATCGCGAGCTTCGCCGCGAGCCAGCGCAGGGGCGAGGCCGACTGCGACCACGCGAGCTTGTACGTACCGCTCTCCAGCTCGCGCGCCACCATCGGGCCGGCCACGAACAGACCGACCACCCAGGGCAGATACTGCGTCAACCAGCCTATTTCGTAAAGAGTCTCGCCGTAGCGGGCGCGGAAGAAGGCGAGCGCCTGCCAGTCGGCCTCCCCGCAGGTGTCGTCCCCCTCGCACCCGGCGCGCAGGCCGTGGTCGTCGAGGTAGGCGTGGCCCGCGAACTTCAGCCACACCAGCGCGCCGACGAGCACGACGAGCAGGCCCAGCGCGATCCACGCGGTGGTCCGGTGCTGCCGCCAGACCAGCCAGGTCATCCCGCGCAGCCGGGACCGCGGGACGGCCCCGCCCGCCGCCGTGGCGGTGCTCACGCCGCCGCCTTCGCCGTGGCGCGCGGCTCCGCGCTGGGCGTGAGCAGCGCCGGGGCGCCGGGCGAGCGCAGATGCGCGAGGAGCAGCTCCTCCAGACTCGGCTCGGCGGCCTCCCAGCGGCCCGCGACCGGGCCGTCGGTGCGGACGAGCGCGCTGAACTGACGTCCGGTGGTACGGGACTCCACCACCGTGTGTCCCGCCAGTTCCGGCGGCAGCCCCGGGCCTTCGTGGCGGCCGACGAGCAGGGTGTGGGCGGCGGTCAGGTCCTCGACCTCGCCCGCGAGCCGGACCTGGCCGTCGGCGATGAGCAGCAGGTAGTCGCAGACGCCGTCGAGTTCGGCGAGGACGTGCGAGGCCATCACGACGGTGGTGGCGTGCTCGGCGGCCTCGGTCATGAGGGCGGCCATCATCTGGTGGCGGACGAGCGGGTCGAGGTCGCTCATCGGCTCGTCCAGCAACAGGAGTTCGGGCTTCTTGCCGAAGGCGAGGGCGAGGGCGACGCGGGTGCGCTGACCGCCGGAGAGCGAGCCGACCCGGGCGCCGAGGGGCAGGTTCCCGTCCCGTACGAGCCGCTCGGCCGCGGCCTGGTCCCAGCAGCCGGGGTTCAGCTCGCGGCCCAGGCGCAGCGTGTCGGCGATGGTGAAGTGGGGGTACAGCGGCTTCTCCTGGGCGACGAACGCCACCCGGGGCCGGACCGCCGGGTCGGTGGGCCCGGCGCCGAAGGCGGTGAGCGAGCCGGTGGTGGGCCGCCGCAGGCCCGCCGCGAGGGAGAGCAGGGTGGACTTGCCGGCGCCGTTCGGTCCGACGAGGGCGCAGATCCGCCCGGCGGGCAGTCGGAAGGAGCAGTCGCGCAGCGCCCAGCCGCGGCGGTGCTTCACTCCGAGGCCGACCGCCTGGAGGGCGGTCCGGTCGGGATGGAAGGTCAGGTCGGTCATGCGGTCCCCTTGTTCCCCTTGTTCACGTCGTGCGCTGCCGGTCGCGCGTGGTCGCCGAAGCTCTCGTCCAGCACGGAGGCGACCAGCGCGGCCACGTCCTCACGGTCGAGCCCGGCCGCGCGCGCCCGGCCCGCCCAGTCGGCCAGCTCGGCGCGCAGCGGCGAATCCGCGGCGGCCCCGGGTCGCGCCAGCGACCGCCGCACGAAGGTCCCGAGCCCCGGTCGCGGCTCGACCAGGCCTTCGCGGTCGAGTTCGCGGTAGGCCTTCAGGACGGTGTTCGGGTTGATGGCCGTGGCCGCGACGACCTCCTTGGCCGTCGGCAGCTTGTCGCCGGGAGCGAGCAGACCCAGCCGGAGTGCCTGCTTCACCTGCACGACGATCTGCAGATAGGTGGCGACTCCGCTGCGCCGGTCGATGCGGAATTCGACCACGCGCATCACCCTTTCACTACTTGATTAGTGAAAGGGTGATGGGAGGGGGGACCCGCTGTCAACCGCCGTCGGCCGGGCGGGCATGCGAAACCGCCCCCCGGGGCGACCCTGGAGGGCGGTTCGTGTGCTGCTGCGGAGCCGGTCGGTCAGCTCTCCGACCGGTACATCAGATCCGTCTCGTAGACCTGGAAGCCGAGCCGCTCGTAGACGGTGACGGCGGGCTTGTTGTCCGCGTCGACGTAGAGCATGGCCGTGGGCAGGCCCTGGCCCGCCAGGTGCCGCAGCCCGATCGTGGTCAGCGCCCGGCCGAGGCCGCCGCCCTGCGCACCGGGCCGCACGCCCACCACGTACACCTCGCCGATCCCCTGGTCGGCGTGCACCTTCGTCCAGTGGAAGCCGACGATCCGGCCGTCCTTCTCCGCGAGGAAGAAGCCCTCCGGGTCGAACCAGCTCTGCGCCTTGCGGTCGTCCAGGTCCCGCTGGGTGAGGGAGCCCTGCTCGGGGTGGTGCGCGAACGCCGCGGCGTTCACCGCCAGCCACTGCTCGTCGTCCTCACCGGGCCGGAAGGTCCGCACGCTCACGCCTTCGGGCAGTACGGGCTCCGCGAGGTCGAGGCCGGCCAGCGGCCTGCGCATCTGGCGCAGCTCGCGGAAGAGGCTCAGCCCGAGCACCTGCGCGAGGTGCCGGGCGGCCGGGTGCCCGCCGTGCGCCCAGACCCGCAGCCGCTTGCCCGACTCGGCCAGCAGCGCCGTCCCGAGCGCCCGGCCGTGCCCGCGACCGCGCCGGCCGGGACGGACGACCAGCTCGCCCGCCGGGGCCTCCACGGGGTCGCTGTCCTCCAGTTGGGCGTAGCCGACGAGTTCGTCGTCGGCGTCCCGCAGCAGCAGGTGCCGCACCCCCGGCCGCGCCCCTTCCAGCTGGAGCCGGCCCTGCTCGGAGACGGCCGGCTGGCCGTCGGCGTCGGCGGCCTCCGCCACCAACGACAGCACGTCCCGGACCAGCTCGGGCGTCAGCTCGACAAGGACCTCGACCGACCGGGGTCCGCCCGCGTCGTACACCACCACGTCACTCATGCTCCTGAGCCTACGACCCGGACGGGGGGCTACCGGGGGTACGCCGTGGCGTGCCCGTCGGCCGGTGGCGAACCGACGCCCGAAGCTACCAATTCGTCACCTCAACCCTCCTGACGTGCTACGCGCGTTGACCGTAAGCTGCCGCCGACCCGCCTGACGCGACATCAACGCGACACAGCACCACATCATTACAAAGGGGAACAAATGCCCGCGACGCCTCACGCGACGCCGCCACGGAAGCGCCTCGCCAGACGGCTGACCGCCACCGCGGCCGCGCTCGCCGCCACCGCCGGAGTGCTCTCCGCCGCCGCCCCGGCGGGCGCGGACAGCGCGGTGGCCGCCGACAGCGCGCAGAGCGGCAAGCAGCGCCACGGCCGCACGGTCGACGTGCAGCTGCTCTCCTTCAACGACCTGCACGGCAACCTGGAGGCCCCGCAGGGCTCCTCCGGCACCGTCACCGAGACGCAGCCCGACGGCACGAAGAAGGTCATACCGGCGGGCGGCGTCGAGTACCTCGCCAACTCGCTGCGCACGGCCCGCAAGGGCCACGAGTACTCGATCACCGCGGCCGCCGGCGACATGATCGGCGCGAGCCCGCTGATGACCGGCCTCTTCCACGACGAGCCGACCATCGAGGCGCTCAACAAGATCAAGCTGGACGCCACCTCGGTGGGCAACCACGAGTTCGACGAGGGCCGCGCCGAGCTGCTGCGCATGCAGCGCGGCGGCTGCCACCCCAAGGAGGGCTGCTTCGAGAAGGGCAAGAAGTTCCGCGGCGCGGACTTCCCCTACCTCGCGGCGAACGTCACCGACGAGAAGACCGGCAAGCCGATCCTGAAGCCCTACACGGTGTGGAAGCACAAGGGCGTGAAGATCGGCATCATCGGTCTCACCCTCGAGGGCACCCCCGACGTCGTGACGGCCGAGGGCGTCAAGGGCCTCAAGTTCCGCGACGAGGTCGAGACGATCAACAAGTACGCCAAGGAGCTCGACCGCCAGGGCGTGAAGTCCATCGTCACCCTCATCCACGAGGGCGGCATGCCGGCGTCCGGCTCGTACAACTACGACTGCGACACCCCGGGCGCGGGCGCGGGCATCTCCGGCCCCATCGTCGAGATCGCCAAGAAGGTGACCCCGAAGGTCGACGCCCTCGTCACCGGCCACACCCACCAGGCGTACGCCTGCACCATCCCCGACCCCTCGGGCGCGCCCCGCACGGTCACCTCGGCCGCCTCCTTCGGCCGGGTCTACACCGACACGACGCTGACCTACGACCGGCGGACGAAGGACATCGTCCGTACGAGCGTCAAGGGCCCCCGCGCCACGAACCACGTCGTGGACCGCGAGCAGCCCAAGGCCGCGGACATGACCCGGCTCATCGACCGCTGGAAGACCCTGGCGGCGCCGGTCGCCAACAAGCCGGTCGGCTACATCTCCGGTGACATCAACGGCCGCGGCTCGGAGGCGTACGAGAAGCCGCTCGGCGACCTGCTCACGGACGCCCAGCTGGAGGCGCTCGCCCCGGCCGACAAGGGCGGCGCGCAGATCGCGTTCATGAACCCCGGCGGCATCCGCTCGGACCTCGCCTTCAAGGCGTCCGGCGCCGAGGGCGACGGCGTCGTGACCTACGGCGAGGCGTTCACGGTCCAGCCGTTCACCAACATGATGAACGTCGTCGACCTCACCGGCGCGCAGGTCATCGCTGCCCTCCAGCAGCAGGTCAGCGGCCCGAACGAGCCGCAGCCGAAGATCTTGCAGGTGAGCCGGGGCCTGACCTACACGCTCGACCTCACCAAGCAGGGCGCGGACCGCGTCGTCGCGTCGTCGGTGAAGCTGAACGGCACCGCGATCGACCCGGGCAAGACGTACCGCGTCGCGATGAACGAGTTCCTCGCGGGCGGCGGCGACGGCTTCCCCGCGTTCAAGGAGGGCAAGAACAAGCTGGTGGGCGCGTCCGATCTCGACGCCTTCACGTCGTACCTGACCGCGCGCTCCTCGGCGGCCTCGCCCCTGGCCCCGCCGAAGGCGGACCGCATCACGGTCGTGAAGTGACCTGCGCCTGCGGCGAGCCCAGCCGATGACAGCCTGTCCGGCGCTCCGGCGCCGGGCCGTCTGTGCCGCCTGCGGCGGCGAGCGCCCTGCGGGCGCGTCCTCAAACGCCGGACGGGCTTGATTCGGCTGAGCTCAGCCACAACCAGCCCGTCCGGCGTTTGAGGACACCACCGCGCAGCGGAGGTGCACACACGCCACGCCTAGCGCAACGTCTTCGCCTCCGCGTTGCCCTTGGCCGTGAGCTGCTGGGCGATGTCCATCAGCGCGCGGCCGCCCGCGAGCTCCTCGCCGATCCGGCGTTCGTCCGGGTCCGCGGGGTTGCGCGTGGCGTGGCCCTTGCCCCGCAGTTCCGTGTCGTCCCGCAGCCGCAGCAGCGCTGCCGCCCGGGTGTGCGTCTCGTCCTCGTCGAACTCGACCTCGACATGCCAGCCCGCAACCTGCATGACCACTACCTCCGCGACGATGTCCGACCGGGCGCAAATCAGCCCGTATCCCCTTCCTTCCTCGTCCGGACCGAACACCAGCGCGCCCGCATCGAAGATCACCCATCCGGGGTCTGTCGCTTTTGTGAGGATGTTGTGGCCATGGCCGGAAAGGAGCCAGGGGCTCTTGTCCGCGCCGGGTGCGGCTGCGACGGTTCGGGTCGGTTCGGCGCAGCCGACCGTCACAGCGAGGGAGAGTCGACCGTGTCGAAGAGGCTTTACGTGGGCAACTTGAGCTATCAGACGACGGAGGGCGATCTGACCGCACTCTTCCAGGAGGCGGGCTCGGTGCAGAGCGTCAGCATCGTCACCGACCGCGACACGGGTCGCTCCAAGGGCTTCGCCTTCGTCGAGATGAGCGACACCGACGCGGTCAGGGCCGTCGAGCAGTTCAACGGCACGGAGCTCAACGGACGCAATCTCAACGTCAATGAGGCCCGGCCCCGTGAGGAGCGCCCGGGTGGTCGCGGCGGGTACGGCGGCGGTGGCGGCCGCCGCGGTTGATCCCTCGTCGCCCGGCCGGGCCCGGCGCCTCCAAGTCGGCCGGAAATCATGCCCCTTCGCCTTCCCGACGTGAGACGGTGATCTCCGATCGCACCAACAGGAGGAATCGCGATGGCGAAGATCCAGGGCCAGGTCAAGTGGTTCAACGAGTCGAAGGGGTTCGACTTCATCACCCCCGCCGACGGGTCCAAGGACGTCTTCGTCCACTTCTCGGCGATCCAGGGCAACGGCTTCAAGACACTCGCCGAGGGTCAGAACGTCGAGTTCGAGATCGAGAGCGGCCAGAAGGGCCCCTCCGCCGCGAACGTCACCGCGATCTGACTCCGGCGAACACGCCGGACGGTCCCGGGCGGCCCCGCGAGGCCGCCCGGAGGGCCGTCACCGGAAGTCGGCCACGTGGTCCCGCGCCCACTGCTCGAAGGAACGGGCGGGGTGGCCCGTCACCTGCTGGACGGCGTCCGTGACCGGCGCCTCCTGGCCGACCGAGGCCCCGAAATACCGGATGATGTCCTCGGCGGCGACCCTCGGGGCACCGGCCCGCTCCATGGCGGCGACGGCCTCCTCGAAGGAGACCTCCTCGAAACGCACCTCCGGGCGGCCGAGGGCCCGCCCGATGGCGTCGACCTGCTCCGCGATCGTCAAGCCTGCCGGGCCGGTCACCACATAGGCCTGGCCGAGGTGCGCACCCGTCGTGTCCAGCAGGGCCGCGGCGGCGATGTCCGCGAGGTCCGCCTCGTGCACGGGGGATCCGACGGCTTCCGCATAGGCACCGCGCACGACTCCCTCCGTACGGATCTGCTCCGCCCACTGCAAGGCGTTCGTGGCGTACATGCCGCCGCGCACGAAGGTCCACTCCAGCCCCGAATCGCGGATCGCGCGCTCGGCCGCCGCGTGGGCGCGTGCGATGAAACCCTCCTCGTCGGCGGGCGTACCGGTCACGGACATCGAGGAATTGAAGACGATCCGCCGCACTCCGGCCTTCGCCGCCGCCTCGATCAGGCCGCCCGCCTCCAGCCCCGTGGCGGCGATGTTGAGGTACAGCGCCCGCGCCCCCGTGAAGAGCCCGTCCGGCCCGGCCCCACCGGTCAGATCGGCCCGCACCACCTCGACGCCCGCCGGCAGCCCCGCCCGCTCGGGGTCACGGCTCACCGCCCGTACGCCGACGCCTGCCGCCACCAGCCGGTCCACCAGCTCGCGGCCGATGTTCCCGGTCGCTCCCGTTACCACGATCATGGGTACGTACTCCCATCAGGTCGGTGCTGAGATAAACGGAACTCGCCGGTCGGGCGCGTGCCATACGGTCACGCTAATCGGCTGGATCACCGTGGGCGAAAACACATCGGCCCAACGGCCGGAAATAGCGCAGGATTTACGCGTAACCGGCAGTAGGCCTTGCGTCCGAGGGCCTCATGCGTGGTGGGATGTAGTGATGCGAACCCCCACGCGCATACCCGCCAGTCCCCCCAATCCATATGACGAACTCGCCTCCCTGGCCGACCCGGAAGAGACGCTGGAAGAGATTCCGGTCCCGGTCGGTGTCCCCCACGACCCGGCCGCCGGGACCGACGCCGACACCTGTGCCACCCCCGGCCCGGACGAGGACGACCCCCTCGGCCTGGGGCTGAAGTACGACGACCCGGAGGGGCAACCCGGCGAGGCAGCCGGCGAGGAAGAGGCCTGGTCGCCGCCCGACCACCGCCGCGCCAGGCGCTCCCGCTCCCGCCGTCGCCGCCGTCGGTTCTCCGCCGTGCCCCGCACCGCCAAGCTGCTGTTCGGCGTCGTGGCCTGCGCGGCCTTCCTGGCGCTCGCCGACCGCTGCGCGGTGATGTACGCGGAGAAGAAGGCGCAGCAGACGCTTCAGCGCCAACTCCATCTGGAAGCCGCTCCCCAGGTCGACATCCACGGCTTTCCCTTTCTCACCCAGGTCTTCGCCAAACGGCTCTCGCGGGTCGATGTGACCGTGCCGGATGTCGCGGCGGACCGGGTGTCGCTGGCGAAAGTGAAGGCGAGCGCCCGGGACGTCCGGCTGACCGGGAATCTCCCCACCGATGTGCGCGGTGCCGTCATCGGGAATCTGGACGGCGAGGTGCTGCTGGCCTTCGACGACCTGAACCGGGAACTCGGCGCCTCGCAGGTCAGATTCAGCGACCACGGCGACAATTCGATTCGCGCGGTCGGCAAGTTGTCCGTCGCCGGTGAGGAGTTGCGCGTACGGGCGCAGGCGCGGCTGCGGCGGGACGGCGACCGTGGGATCTCCACCGACATCGACGGCATGAGCGTCGACATTCCCCGGGTCGCCACCTACCGCCCGGGCAAGGACAAGGGGCTCGTCCTGCACCGCGAGACCGCCGAGCGCATCAGCCGGGACGCCGCCCGGGCGAAGGCGCTGCTGTCGGTGCCCGCCGTGGCCGAGCGGCTCGGGGTGCCGAAGAAGGCCGTCGCCCTCGCGCTGCGCGACGAGGACCGGCTGCACGAGATCACGGGCGCGCCCCGGTTCGTGGAGCGGCTGATGGGGGTGAACCTGGTCGACGTCGTGGTCGACCACCCCTGGCTGCTGAAGCGGATCGGCATCGACCCGAAGCTGGTCACGGCCCTGATGGGGCTGCGGCCGCCCGAGCTGTCCGATCGTCTCTCGCTCTCCTTCCAGCTGCCGAAGCAGGCGAAGGACCTGCATCTGCGGCATGTGACGGTCGAGCGGGACGGCATCCGGGCGGATCTGACCGGCGTGGAACTGCCCATCGGCAAGGGCCGGTAGCGGCCCGGCCGCCAGGACCGGTCAGTCACTTTTTACCCCGGGGACCGATCATGTAATATTCATTTCGCGCCGCTAGCTCAGTTGGTTAGAGCGGCTGACTCTTAATCAGCAGGTCCGGGGTTCGAGTCCCTGGTGGCGCACGGAACGAGGAAGGCCCCCACCGATGGTGGGGGCCTTCCTCGCGTTACCGCCCTGGGCCGCGGCCCCTTACGGATACACCGGCGGGGGCGCCGTCGGCGCGCCCGGCAGCCGTACGGACGCCACCGTGCCGCCGCCCTCCGCCGCGCGCAGCGTCACCTCGCCGCCCGCCTGCCGCACGGTGCGGGCCACGATCGACAGGCCCAGGCCGCTGCCCGGCAGGCTGCGGGCGGTGGGCGAGCGCCAGAAGCGGTCGAAGACGTGCGGCAGTTCCTCGGGCGCGATGCCCGGACCGTGGTCGCGCACGGTCAGCTCGCCGTCGGCCAGCCGGACGTCGATCCCGCCGCCCGGCGGGCTGAACTTGACCGCGTTGTCGAGCAGATTGACCAGCGCCCGCTCCAGCGCGGCGGGCTCCGCGCGCACGAACCACGGATCCAGCTCGGCCGTGATCGTCAGGCCCGACCCGCGCAGCCGGGCCCGGCCGACCGCCCGCCCGGCGATGTCGTGCAGGGCCAGCACCTGCACCGGGCCGCCCGGGGCGCCGTCCGGGCGGGACAGCTCCTGGAGGTCGCCGATCAGCGCGGCCAGCTCCGTCATCTGCGCCTTCACGCTCGCCAGCAGTTCCTTGCGGTCCTCCGGCGGGATCGCCCGGCCCGTCTCCTCGCTGCGCGCGAGCAGATCGATGTTGGTACGCAGCGAGGTCAGCGGCGTGCGCAGCTCGTGCCCGGCATCCGCGATCAGCTGCTGCTGGCGGTCGCGGGAGGAGGCGAGGGCCGCGGTCATGGAGTTGAAGGAGCGCGAGAGACGGGCGATCTCGTCCTCCCCCTCGACGGGAATGCGCACCGCCAGGTCCTCGGTGCGGGCGATGTGCTCGACCGCGCCCGTCAGCCGGTCCACGGGCCGCAGCCCGGCGCGGGCGATCCACAGCCCGGCCGTCGCCGCGCCCAGCACTCCCACCCCGGCGGTGATCACCAGCAACAGCGCGAGGGTGTTGAGCGGCTTCTCGGTCTCGCTCAGCGGCTGGGCGATGGACACGGCGGTGTTCGGCAGCGGGCCCGCGGAGGTCGCGACGCGCATCCGCGTGCCGTCCTTGGCCGTCGCGTTGTGCAGGGTGTCCGACAGCTGTCCCCGGGCGACCGCCAGATCGGCGTCGTCGACCTGGACCGGGGACTTGCCGAGCGTGGTGCAGACCAGACCGCCGGCGGTGACGATCTGCACGGTGTACGAACCGGGCGGCGGCGGCACACCGGTGGGGTTGGCGTCGCAGGTGCGCAGCAGTCCGCTGAGGTAGTCCTTGTCGGCCCGCGCGCTGGTCAGCGTCTCGTCGCGCTGGTGCCCGAGCTGCTGCTTGGTCACCAGCCAGCACGCGCCCGCGGCGAGGGCCACGGCGACGGCGACGGCCACCGCCGTCAGCAGCGCGAGCCGGGAGCGCAGGGGCAGCCGGCCGAACCTTCGGATCACTCGGCGCCGCCGTCGGCCCGCAGGACGTACCCGACGCCCCGCACGGTGTGCACGAGGCGCGGCTCGCCGCCGGCCTCGGTCTTGCGGCGCAGATACATCACGTACACGTCCAGGGAGTTGGAGCTCGGTTCGAACTCGAAGCCCCACACCGACTTGAGGATCTGCTCACGGGTGAGCACCTGCCGGGGGTGGGTGAGGAACAGCTCCAGCAGCGTGAATTCCGTCCGGGTCAGCTCCACCGCCCGCCCGCCCCGGGTCACCTCGCGGGTCGCGAGGTCCATCCGCAGGTCGGCGAAGGTGAGGGCGTGCTCGTCGGCCGGCGCCGGGCCGGTGGCGGCCGCGTAGGAGCTGCGGCGCAGCAGGGCCCGGATACGGGCCAGCAGCTCGTCCAGCTCGAAGGGTTTGACGAGGTAGTCGTCAGCGCCCGCGTCGAGGCCGGTGACGCGGTCGCCGATGGTGTCCCGGGCGGTGAGCATCAGGATCGGCACGGTGGTCCCGGCGGCGCGCAGCCGCCGGGCGGCCGTCAGCCCGTCCATGCGGGGCATGAGGACGTCCAGCACGATCAGCTCGGGGTCGTACGCGTCGACCTTGTCGAGGGCGTCGAGGCCGTCGACGGCGAGCTCGGTGCCGTAGCCCTCGAAGGCGAGGCTGCGGCGCAGCGCCTCACGGACGGCGGGTTCGTCGTCCACGATCAGGATGCGGGCGGGCTGGTCGCCGTGCTCGGCGGGGCTCATCGCGGGTACCTCACGGGGTTCACGGGTCACTGAGGGATGCGGAACGGGGGGTGTGCCGCACCCTCAGCGTGGCACGGTGGCGACGGCACGGCCGTCACGCGGCGCCGTCACGTGGTGGTGCCGCCGGCGCGCAGCTTCGCGAGGTCCGCCTTGACGTCGTTGATGGGGATGGCGAAGCCGAGGCCGACGCTGCCGGCGGAGTCACCGCCGCCGGAGCCCGACCCGGAGGCGTACATCGCGGAGTTGATGCCGATGATCTGACCGCTCATGTTGATGAGGGCGCCGCCGGAGTTGCCGGGGTTGAGCGAGGCGTCCGTCTGGATGGCCTTGTACGTGGTCTTGGACGAGCCCGTGTCGCCGTTGTACTCGTTGCCGCCGAACTCGAAGGGCCACTGGGGGATGCCGCGGTTCTGCCCGTCCTGGCCGCCCTGCCCCTGGCCCTGCTCCTTCGAGACGGTGACGTCGCGGTTCAGGGCGGAGACGATGCCGCTGGTGACCGTGCCGGTCAGGCCCTCGGGCGAGCCGATGGCGACGACCTCGTCGCCGACCTGCACCTTGCCGGAGTCGCCGAGCTGGGCGGCCTTCAGACCGCTGGCGCCGTCGACCTTGATGAGGGCGAGGTCCTTGCCGGGGTCGGTGCCGACGACCTTGGCGGTCCTGGTGGTGCCGTCGCTGAGGTTGACCTTCACGGTGTCGGAGCCGGCGACGACGTGGTTGTTGGTGACGATCTCACCGTCACTCGTGATGATCACGCCGGATCCGGTGGACTGGCCGGAGGAGGTGGCGGCCTTGATCTCCACGATGCTGGGCTTCAGGGCCTTGGCGACGGCGGAGACGCCGCTGCTCTTGGAGGCCACGTTCCGCACGGGGGTCGACTGACCGGCGCTGCCCGACCCGTCGGTCAGCTCCCCGACGAGCGCGGCCGAGCCGCCGCCGACGACCGCCGCGACGATGGCGCAGGCGGCGAGCAGCGCCACGGGCCGGCGGGCACGCGGGGCGGCGTGCCCGGCGGACGGACCACCGGCGGGGGCGGGCGCCGCGAAGCCGGCGTAGCCGCCACCGCTGCCACCGCCGTACGCGGCCCCTGCTTCCGGGCCGTACGAGTCGTACGAGCCGTAGGGGTCGCCGCCGCCCGGCCGGACGGTGACGCCGCTCGCGGTGACGGCCGGCGGCTGCGGCGCGTACGCCGGAGGGGTCGGGTAGGCCCCGGGCTGCTGCTCGGTGCGGGGGTCAGGGTCCTGGTCGCCGCTGCGGCGGTGCGTCTCCGTCATGGGTACGACTCTCCTCCGCCTTCATGAGAACTGTCTGAGGGCGACGTAAGAAGCCCGACAGAAGCGGGTATGCCCGGTATAAAGGCGCACCGGCACCCGGCAGGGATCCTCAGCCGCCGCAGCCGCACGAGCGTCGGACGACCAGCGCCGACGGGAACTGCTTGAGCCGCTCGCGGCGGGATCCGGCGACCCGCAGGGCGTCGTCCAGGACCAGGTCCACGGCCGAGCGGGCCATGGCGATGCGGTCGGAGGCGACGGTGGTCAGCGGCGGGTCCGTGAGGGCCGCTTCCTTCACGTCGTCGAAACCGGCGACGGCCAGCTCGCCGGGGACGTCGATGCGCAGCTCGCGCGCGGCCCGCAGGACGCCGATCGCCTGGTCGTCGGTGGCGCAGATGATGGCCGGCGGACGGTCGGGGCCGGACAGCAGCCCGAGGGCGACCTTGTAGGCGTCGTAGCGGTTGTAGGGGGCCTGGAAGAGCCGGCCCTCCAGCGACTTCCCGGCCTCGCGCATGGCCCGCCGCCAGCCTTCGACGTGGTCGGTGACCGGGTCGCCGATCACCGGCGTCTCCTCGGTCCCGCCGAGACAGGCCACGTAGGGGTGGCCGTGCTCCAGCAGATGGCGGGTGGCGAGCTGGGCGCCGCCGACGTCGTCGGTCACGACGGCGACATCGTCGATCGCGTCCGGTCTGCGGTGCATCAGCACCACGCGGGCGTCCCACGCGTCGATCTCCGTCGCGGCGTGCTCGCTGGGTCCCTGGCTGATCAGGATGAGCCCGGAGACCCGCATGCCCAAGAAGGCCCGCAGATAGTGCACTTCGCGCTCGTCGAGATAGTCGGAGTTCCCGACGAGCACCATCTTGCCCCGCTCGGCCGCGGCCTGCTCGACCGCGTGCGCCATCTCCGCGAAGAAGGGCTGGCGCGCGTCCGGGACGATCAGGCCTATGAGGTCCGTCCGTCGGGACGCCATGGCCTGGGCGACCCGGTCGGGCCGGTACCCCAGCTCCTTGATCGCGGCCAGCACCCGGTCCCGCGTGGCCGGGGCGACCGGCCTCGGCCCGTTGTTGATGACATAGCTGACCACCGCGGTCGACGTCCCCGCCAGTCTCGCCACATCGTCCCGCGTCACCTTGGCCACGGGCGGCAGTCTACGCGGGTCCACTCACCTCTTCGCCGGGCGTGCGGCCTGCGGTCGGACGGCCTCCGGCTTCTCCGTTCGTGGGGTGTCCGCGGGGCCTTCTCGCTGGGCATCCTCGGTCTGGCGACCGTCCTTCTCCGGCTTCTCCGGGACCACGAAGCGGTACCCGACGTTCCGCACGGTGCCGATCAAGGACTCGTGCTCGGGACCGAGCTTGGCGCGCAGCCGCCGCACGTGCACGTCGACCGTGCGGGTACCGCCGAAGTAGTCGTAGCCCCAGACCTCCTGGAGCAGCTGGGCGCGGGTGAAGACCCGGCCCGGATGCTGGGCGAGGTACTTCAGCAGCTCGAATTCCTTGAAGGTCAGATCCAGTATCCGGCCCTTGAGCTTCGCGCTGTACGTCGCCTCGTCCACGGAGAGGTCGCCCGTGCGGATCTCCATCGGGGAGTCGTCCATCGAGATCTGCCGGCGCCCCATCGACAGCCGCAGCCGCGCCTCCACCTCGGCGGGCCCCGCGGTGTCCAGCAGGACGTCGTCGACGCCCCAGTCCGCGGTGACCGCGGCCAGACCGCCCTCGGTGACCACGAGGATCAACGGACAGCCGGGGCCGGTGGACCGGAGCAACTGACACAGACTGCGCACATGGGGCAGATCACGGCGGCCGTCGATCAGTATGACGTCGGCCCCCGGGGTGTCCACGAGGGCCGGGCCCTCGGCGGGAGCCACCCGCACGCTGTGCAGCAGCAGACCCAGCGCGGGAAGCACCTCCGTCGACGGCTGGAGGGCATTGGTCAGGAGCAGCAGAGAACTCATCGGCTGCCACCCGCTTCGGTCGAACTACGGTCGTCCTTGCTGTCCTGCACGCTTCGCTCGCCCATAACGTCGGTTCCTCCTCGGTCCCTGCGAGGACGTTGCGGCACTCATTCGTACGGTTTGCGGTCTCCGCGCCCTAGGAGCACGCGCGCTCTCAGCCGCGGGTGACGCGTCTGAATGCACAAAAGGACCCGGGGGCGACTCTGCCCGGATCCTCTCTGCCCAGCAGAATAACCCACATGACTTTCGGAGGTACGGACGATTTTGCACGACCTTGTGTTTCGTCGCTCACTTCGAGTGGTCATCACGGCGCGCTCTTGACAGCCGACGGAGTGCGGGTGGAGGCCCGTTACGAGCCCGGCCCGGACCCCGCGCGGCGGGCCGCCGACCATCCGGTCGTCGTGCTCGCGCACGGCTTCACCGGCGCGCTGGAGCGCCCCGGTCTGCGACGGGCCGCGCGGGTGTTCGCGCAGCACACCGCCGTGATCACGTTCTCCTTCCGGGGCCACGGCGGCTCCGGCGGCCGCTCCACGCTCGGCGACCGCGAGGTACTGGACCTGGCGGCCGCGGTGGGCTGGGCCCGCTCGCTCGGCCACCGCCGGGTGGCGACCGTCGGCTTCTCCATGGGCGGCTCCGTGGTGCTGCGACACGGCGCGTTGTACCTGCCGCCGAACGGGGGAGGGCACGGGGGGCGCACCGACGCACACGCCGACACGATCGTCTCGGTGAGCGCGCCGGCGCGCTGGTACTACCGGGGCACGGCCCCCATGCGCCGTCTGCACTGGGCGATCTCCGGCCGCACGGGGCGCGCGATCACCCGGTGGGGGCTGGGCACGCGCATCCATCCGGAGGACTGGGACCCGGTCCCGCTCTCCCCGACGGAATCGGTGCCCTTGATCGCGCCGCGGCCGCTGCTGATCGTGCACGGCGACAGGGACACGTACTTTCCTCTGGACCACCCGCGGATGCTGTCCGCCGCCGCGGATCCGTCTTCGACGGAGCTGTGGATCGAGCGGGGCTTCGCCCATGCCGAGACCTCGGCCGGTGGGGAACTGTTGACCCGCGTCGCCCGGTGGGTGGTGTCCTCAATCGCCGGACGGGCTTGATTTGGCCGGCCTCAGCCGTTGGCTTACCGCCTGATTTGGCTGCTCCCAGCCATTTTGGCCCGCCCGTCGACAACCCCTCCCTGAGGGGAGGCGTCGGGACGCGCAGGGTTGTTGCGGGGCGTAAAGCGAAGCAGCCCCGCAACAACCCGGAGCGGCCCGGCGCCGCACCACCACCGGCGGGCGGCCAAAGCGCGCCGCGCCCACCACCGGCGGTCAGCCGAACCGCGGGGCCGGGCCCAAAACCGGCTACGCGCCGCCAGGCACAGCCGCGGCAGCGAACTGCGCTGAGTACAGCCCCGCGTACGCCCCCCGCGCCGCCAGGAGCGACTCGTGCGTGCCCTGTTCCACGATGCGGCCCGACTCCATCACCAGGATCACGTCCGCGTCGCGGATCGTGGACAGCCGGTGGGCGATGACGAAGCTGGTGCGGCCCGTGCGGAGCTGGGCCATCGCGTGCTGGATCAGCACCTCCGTGCGGGTGTCGACCGAGCTGGTGGCCTCGTCCAGGACGAGGATCTCCGGCTCCGCCAGGAACGCCCGTGCGATCGTGATGAGCTGCTTCTCGCCGACGGAGACGTTGGCCCCCTCCTCGTCGATCACCGTGTCGTAGCCGTCGGGCAGCGTACGGACGAAGCGGTCGACGTGGGTGGCCTTCGCGGCCTCGACGATCTTGTCCATGGAGGTGCCGGCAGGCGCCCCGTACGCGATGTTCTCCGCGATCGTGCCGCCGAAGAGCCAGGTGTCCTGGAGGACCATGCCGATGTGGCCGCGCAGCTCCTCGCGCGACATCTCGGCGACGTCCGTGCCGTCCAGCGTGATGCGGCCGCCACTGACCTCGTAGAACCGCATCAGGAGATTGACCAGGGTGGTCTTGCCCGCGCCGGTCGGGCCGACGATGGCGACGGTCTGGCCCGGGCGCACGGTCAGGGAGAGGCCCTCGATCAGCGGGGTGTCCGGCTCGTAGCGGAAGGAGACGTCCTCGAAGACGACCTCGCCGCGCACGCGCTCGGGGCCCACCGCCGCCGTGGCGTCCGGCGACTGCTCCTCCGCGTCCAGCAGCTCGAAGACCCGCTCGGCGGAGGCCACGCCGGACTGGACGAGGTTGGCCATGGAGGCGACCTGGGTGAGCGGCTGGCTGAACTGCCGTGAGTACTGGACGAACGCCTGGACGTCACCGATGGACAGCGCGCCCGAGGCGACCCGCAGTCCGCCGACGACGGCGACGAGGACGTAGTTGAGGTTGCCGATGAACATCATCGCGGGCTGGATGACGCCGGAGATGAACTGCGCCTTGAAGCCCGCCTCGTAAAGGTCCTCGTTCTCCTTGCGGAAGGTCTCCGCGGACTCCTTCTGGCGGCCGAAGACCTTCACCAGGGAGTGCCCGGTGTACATCTCCTCGATGTGGGCGTTGAGCGTGCCGGTGGTCTTCCACTGGGCGACGAACTGCGGCTGCGCCCGCTTGCCGATCTTCGTGGCGACGACGATGGAGACGGGCACGGTCACCAGCGCGACCAGGGCCAGCAGCCAGGAGATCCAGAACATCATCGCCAGCACGCCGACGATCGTCAGGGCCGAGGAGACGATCTGGCTCAGGGTCTGCTGGAGGGTCTGCTGGATGTTGTCGATGTCGTTGGTGGCACGGGAGAGGACCTCGCCGCGCTGCTGCTTGTCGAAGTAGCCGAGCGGCAGCCGGCCGAGCTTCTCCTCGACCTGTTCGCGCAGCCGGAAGACCGCCCGCTGGACGACAGCCGTGGCGATCCGCGCCTGGACGAGCATCAGGAGGGACATGCAGAGGTAGATCAGCGCCACCCAGAGCAGCACCACCCCGATGGCGTCGAAGTCGATGCCCCGGCCGGGGGTGAAGTCCATCGCGCCCAGCATGTCGGCGAGCTTGCCGTCGCCGTCGCTCCGCAGCCGGGCGATGACCTCGGCCTTGGTCTGGCCGCCGGGGAACTGCCGGCCGACCACACCGGAGAAGATCAGGTCCGTGGCGTGGCCGAGGATCTTCGGCCCGATGACGGACAGCGCCACGGCGGCGACGCTGAAGAAGAGCGCGACGGCGATGACCGCCCGCTCCGGGCGGAGCGTGGCCAGCAGGCGGCGGCTGGAGCCCGCGAAGTCCATGGACCGCTCGGTGGGCTGGCCGCCCATGTGGCGTGCCATCCCGGCGGCCGGCGCCGGGCCCCTGCGGGGAACAGCGGGGGCGGCGTCCGGCTTCGGCGTACCGGAGGACGGCTTCTCGGTGGACGTCACGCTGCCTCCTCCTCGGTGAGCTGGGAGAGGACGATCTCCCGGTAGGTGTCGTTGGACGCCATCAGTTCGGTGTGGGTACCGCTGCCGACGACCCGTCCCTCGTCGAGGACGAGGATCCGGTCGGCGTCGCGGATGGTGGACACCCGCTGGGCGACGATGACGACCGTCGCGTCACCCGTCTCCTGGGCCAGCGCGGCCCGCAGCCGTGCGTCGGTGGCGTAGTCGAGCGCGGAGAAGGAGTCGTCGAAGAGATAGATGCCCGGTCTGCGGACCAGGGCCCGAGCGATGGCGAGGCGCTGCCGCTGCCCGCCGGAGACATTGGAGCCGCCCTGCGCGACGGGCGCGGCCAGCCCCAGCTCCATCCGCTCCACGAACTCCCGGGCCTGCGCGGTCTCCAGCGCCTGCCACAGCTCCTCGTCGCTCGCGTCCGGCCGTCCGTAGCGCAGGTTGGAGGCGATGGTGCCGGAGAAGAGGTACGGCTTCTGGGGGACGAGCCCGACGCTCTCGGCCATCAGGGCCGGGTCCAGGTCCCGTACGTCCACGCCGTCGAGCAGAACCGATCCGCCGGTCGCGTCGAACAGGCGCGGGATCAGGCCCAGCAGCGTGGACTTGCCGCTGCCCGTGGAGCCGATGACGGCCGTGGTCTCGCCGGGCCGGGCGGTCAGGGAGACGTCCTTGAGGACCGGCTCCTCGGCGCCCGGGAAGCGGAACTCCACCCCGCGCAGCTCCAGATGGCCGGCGCGGCGCAGCTCGGTGACCGGCTCGGCCGGGGGCACCACGCTGGAGTCGGTGCTCAGGACCTCCTGGATGCGCTCGGCGCACACCTCGGCGCGGGGCACCATCATGAACATGAAGGTCGCCATCATCACGGCCATCAGGATCTGCATGAGATAGGCGAGGAACGCGGTGAGCGCCCCGATCTCCATCTGCCCGTCGTCGATGCGGTGCCCGCCGAACCACAGGACGGCGACCGAGGACAGATTCACCACCAGCATCGTCGAGGGGAACATCAGCGACATCAGCCGGCCGGCGCGCACGGAGACGTCCATGAGGTCGGTGTTGGCGCGCGCGAAGCGCTTCCGCTCGTGGGTGTCGCGGACGAAGGCACGGATGACCCGGATGCCGGTGATCTGCTCGCGCAGCACGCGGTTGACGGTGTCGATGCGCTCCTGCATGCCGCGGAAGAGCGGCCGCATCCGCCAGATGATCAGCGAGACCACGGCACCGAGCACCGGCACGATGATCAGCAGCAGTGCGGACAGCGGCACGTCCTGGTGCAGGGCCATCGCGATGCCGCCGACGCACATGATCGGCGCGGAGACCATGAGGGTGAAGGACATCAGGACCAGCATCTGGACCTGCTGCACGTCATTGGTGGTGCGGGTGATGAGCGACGGTGCCCCGAAGTGGCCCAGCTCGCGCGCCGAGAAGGACTGCACCCGGTCGAAGACCGTGGCGCGCAGATCGCGGCCGACCGCCATGGCCGTGCGGGCGCCGTAATAGACGGCCCCGATGGCGCAGACGATCTGGCCGACCGTGACGGCCAGCATCCAGCCGCCGATTTCGAGGATGTACCCCGTGTCCCCCTTCACCACGCCGTTGTCGATGATGTCCGCGTTCAGCGTGGGGAGGTAGAGCGTGGCCAGCGTCTGTATGAGCTGGAGCAACACCACGAGCGCGATCGGTTTCGAATAGGGCCTCAAGTACGCCCGTAGAAGTCGTACCAACACATAGGCAGCGTAAGTGACCGCACTGACAGCGGGCCTCTGGTTTTGGCGGGTGGCGGACGGGGGAGCCCGCGACACCCGTCATCATGGAGGCGCAGGAAGAAGGAAAGGGGTCGCCGTGGCGACGACAGACTCGGCACGTCCGGCACTGCCGGAGCAGCCGGCCCGGCCGGAACCGGAAGGCACGATCCGGTACTGGGCCGCGGCGAAGGCCGCGGCCGGCACGGCCGAGGAGCCGTACGCGGCGCGGACGCTGCAGGACGCGCTCGACGCGGCCCGGCGCCGGCACGCGACCCGTCCGGAGTTCGCGCGGGTCCTGCTGCGCTGCTCCTTCCTCGTGGACGGCGATCCCGTCGGCACACGCGACCACACGACGGTCCAACTGGCCGAGGGCGGCACTGTCGAGGTGCTCCCGCCCTTCGCAGGAGGGTGACCCCGACAGCATGAGCAATCAGCACCGCAATCCGTATGAGCCGCATGAGGCTCATGAGACGTACGAGTCGTACGACGAGCGCTACGCGTCCCAGCCGTACGAGCAGCGCGAGGGCTACGGGGCGTACCAGCCCCGGGCCGCCGCGCAGCCCGACCGGCCGCAGGCCGCCCCGGGCCCCTACGACGCCTACGAGCCGTACGCGCAGCAGCAGCCGCAGCAGTCGCAGCAGCAGCCCACGGCGTGGCCCTCGCACACGGACCAGCAGGGTTACCAGCCCCAGCAGGACCCGGCCACCCAGACCTGGGACACCCGGTCCTGGGAGCAGCGCGGCTGGGAGGCGTCCCCGGCGGCGGAGCCCGCGTACCGCACGCCGTGGCCCGGCGAGCCCCTGCCGCAGCAGACGCTGGGCCACGCGGAGGCCCCCGCCGAGCACGACACGCCGCGGCACACGGGCAACGGCGACACCGGCGCGGGCCGGTACGGCGACTCCTCGTACGGGGACTCCTCGTACGGGAGCACCGTCGGACGGCACACCGCGGCCTCCGGCACGGGCCCGGCGCCCTGGCCCGCGGCGCTCGACGAGCCGGGACCGGGTCCCGGCGCCGGCTCGGTCCACGACGCCGACGGGCCGGCCGGGGAGCCGGCGACCGGCGACCGGCCGATGACCGCGGCCGAGAAGGCGAAGGCCGAGGGCCGGCCGCAGATCCTCTCGCCCGGCTTCAAGCCCGCCCTGGTCACCGCCGTCCTCGCGGCGCTGCTGGCGCTCGCCGCGCCGCTGGGGCAGTTCGCGCTGGTCGTGCCCGTGGTGCTCCTGCAGGCGGTCACGGCGGCCGGATGGTTCCGGCTGAACGGCATGTGGCCCGCCCGGCAGGGCATCGCGCTCGCGTTCCTCGGCGGCGTGGCCGCCGACATCGGGCTGCTGGCCACGGACGCCCTCGACGCGCCGACGGTCCTGATCGGCACCCTCGGCGTGTGGGTCCTGCTGACGCTCGTGCTCCAGCTGCGCAGCCACGCCGCCCCCGACGAGCGGCTGTACGGGCTCACCGCCGCCGTCGCCTCGGCCGGTGTCACGGTGCTGGCGGCCGGGCACCTGGCCGCCGCCGACGACGCCGTCGTGGTGGGCGGGGCCGCCGTCGCCGTGACGGTCCTGGCCCGCGCGCTGCCGCTGCCGTCCGTGGCTTCCCCCGTGATCGCCCTGATCGCGGCGGCCGGCTCCGGCGTCGCCACCGGCGGGCTGACCGGCATCGGCCCGTCCGCGGCCCTGCTGGGCCTGGCGGCGGGCGCCTGCGCCCTGATCGGGCTGCGGGTCGCGAGCTACGACTACCCCTCCCGGTTCGTGCACATGACGGCCGGCGTGGCGCTGCCGCTGGCGGCCGCCGGACCGGTGGTCTACGTGATCGGCCGGGCGCTGGTCTGACGGCCGCGCCCTACGCGGACGGGACGCCGGACGACGTCGGACGGGACGTCGGCCCGGCGTCCCGTTCGACCGGTCCGGTTAGGCTCCCCTGGAACCCGACAGGGAGCCCGATCGAAAGCTGGGGGAACGACAGCAGATGCGTGCCATACGAATACTCCTGATCGTCGCCGTGGTTCTGGGGGCCCTCTTCACGGCCGCCGACCGCGCGGCGGTCTGGTTCGCCGAGAACGAGGCCGCGGAGAAGATCCGCAGCAGCCAGGGCCTCTCCGGCACCCCCGAGGTCTCCATCAAGGGCTTCCCGTTCCTCACCCAGGTCGCGGGCTCCAGCCTCGACGAGGTCGAGATCAAGCTGGACGGTGTCACCGCCAACGCGGGCGACCGCTCGATCCGCGTGACGAACTTCAAGGCGAAGCTGAACGACGTCGAGATCGACAGCAGCTTCTCCTCCGCCGTCGCCCAGCGCGCGACCGGCACCGCGCACATCTCGTACGAGGACCTGACCAAGGCCGCCCAGGACCCCGGGGTGAGTGTCGGCCACGCCAATGCGGGCAGTAACAAGGTCAAGGTCACCGGGAAGGTCTCGGTGTTCGGCCAGGTCGTGGAGCGCAGTGTGGTGTCCACGGTCACGGTGGTGGGCAAGGACACCATCCGGGTGCGCGCGGACCAGATCCCCGCCACCGGCTTCCCGGGGGCGGAGGAGATGATCCGTGCGAAGACCGACTTCGACCGGCAGCTCAGCGGGCTGCCCAAGGGCGTCAAGCTCGAGAAGGTCGTCGCGGGAGCCGACGGCGTGGACATCACGTTCAGCGGCGAGAAGGTCAACCTCGCGGGCTGAGCGGGCAATCGGCGGACGGGCGGGCCTCGGCGCCCGCCTTCCGCGACGCTTCGCGTCCACGCTGCGAGACATCCCCGTCCGCAGAGCAGAATCCCGGGCCACGCAGGGACTTCCGGGTCTCCGGGGTGGCCGGATCCCGGCGTTACCGTCCCACTCTCCGGACGATCCTGTCTCATCATTCGACATACCGGTGACACGCCCGCCTGTCCGTCCCTACGATCGGACGCATGAAGCGACAGGCGGATCTCACGAAGCGGCGGGCAGTCGACCTGTGCCGCGTCGCCGCCATGCTCTGTCGCCGTGTCTGACGGGGACCGCTCCCCCGGTTTCCCTCCCGGCCGTCTCAAGGCCGCATCGAACTCCCCGCATCACACGCTGCGCAGCGCCGCGCACCCATGCCGCCGCGCACCCCGCACAGCACGCGTACATTCCGCAACTGCCCCGGAGGAGAACAGCATGAGCCGCCGCAGCGAGGTCCTGGTCGACGCCGACTGGGTCCAGGCCCGTATCGACGACCCCAAGACCGTCATCGTCGAGGTCGACGAGGACACGTCCGCGTACGACAAGAACCACATCAAGAACGCCGTCCGGATCGACTGGAAGCAGGACCTCCAGGACCCGGTCCGCCGCGACTTCGTCGACCAGGCCGGCTTCGAGAAGCTGCTGTCCGCCAAGGGCATCGCCAACGACGACACCGTCGTCCTCTACGGCGGCAACAACAACTGGTTCGCCGCGTACGCCTATTGGTACTTCAAGCTCTACGGCCACCAGGACGTCAAGCTCCTCGACGGCGGCCGCAAGAAGTGGGAGCTCGACTCCCGCGACCTGGTCGCCGAGGTGCCGCAGCGGGCCGCGACCACGTACAAGGCCAAGCCGCAGGACCTCTCGCTGCGCGCCTTCCGCGACGACGCCGTCAAGGCGATCGGCTCCCTGAACCTGGTCGACGTGCGCTCCCCCGACGAGTTCAGCGGCAAGCTGCTCGCCCCGGCGCACCTCCCGCAGGAGCAGTCGCAGCGCCCCGGCCACATCCCGAGCGCGCGCAACATCCCCTGGTCGAAGTCGGCCAATGACGACGGCACCTTCAAGTCCGACGACGAGCTCAAGGAGATCTACGAGAGCGCGGGCGTGGACCTGGCCAAGGACACCATCGCCTACTGCCGCATCGGCGAGCGCTCCGCGCACACGTGGTTCGTGCTGCACGAGCTGCTCGGCCAGCAGAACGTCAAGAACTACGACGGTTCCTGGACCGAGTACGGCTCGCTCGTCGGCGTGCCGATCGAGCTCGGCGCCAACTGACCCTCCCCCGCTCGCGACCCGAAGGAAGAATCATGTGTGGAGCAAAGGCAGGCGGCCCCGACGCCTCGACCGCCAAGCCCGGTGAGACCACGATCCAGGGCTCGGTGACCCGGGACGGCCACCCGGTCACCGGTTACGTGCGCCTCCTGGACAGCACCGGCGAGTTCACCGCCGAGGTGCCCACGTCCGCGACCGGGCAGTTCCGCTTCTACGCGGCCGAGGGCACCTGGACCGTACGGGCCCTCGTGCCCGGCGCGACCGCCGACCGCACGGTCGTGGCCCAGAAGGGCGGCCTGGCAGAGGTCGCCATCGCCGTCTGACGGCGGACACGAACGGCCGGAGGGCCGCACCCAGGGGTTGGACGCCTTGATGGGGGTGCGGCCCTTCGCGCTGCGCGGAGGCCGGTCGTACGGTGGAGCTATGTACGCGCGGAGGCGCCATGTCTACTTCGCCATGATGGGCACGTGCATCGGCCTGTTCATCCTGGCGTGGTCCGTGGTGCGGCTGTGGTCCGTTCCCGTCGCCGTGGGCATGTGCGTCGTGGCCATGCTGATCCCGCCGGTCGCGGCGATCATGGCCAACCGCCGGGGGCCGGACGACCGCTGGTGGGACGATCCGTCCGGCGACCCGAAGTCGGACGAGTGGTGGGACGAGCTAGACGGCAAACGGTAGGAAACAGCCCGTCCGGCGTTTGAGGACGCGCCCGCAGGGCGCTACCGCCGCAGGCGGCGGCCGACAGCCAGGCAAAGATCCGCCGGACAGGCCTCAGTACACGAGCGCCTGCACGCCGTCCCCCATCGCCTCCGAGACGAACACCTGCGCCCCCGCAATCCGCGCGCCCTCGATCAGATCCTTCTCCTCGATGTCCCGCCGCGCCGCGCACTGCGTGCAGACCGTGATCGTCCCGCCGCCCGCCTTGATGCCGTCGATCAGGTCCGGCAGCGGCGCCGCGTGCGGCAGGTCGAACTCCGCCGCCCGGCCCGGCAGCGCGAACCACGACGACTCACCGGTCAGCCACAACGACACCTCGACACCGCTCGCGACGGCGACCGCCGCCACCGTGAACGCCTGCGAGCACCGCTCGGGCGCGTCCGCGCCCGCCGTCACCTTGATCACGAGCTTCTTCGCCATGCGGCACACCCTATGCGCGGGGCGGCCGACCTCACAGCGCCTCCCGCGAGGCGTCCGACTAGACTCGAAGCGGTCCGTACACCCTCACTCCGACCGAGGAGCGCGCTCGTGCTTGAGGCATTCTTCACCGCCCTGCTGGTTCTGGTCGCCGTCGGCATCACCGCATTCGCCGGGCTGACCTGGAAGAAGCTGTACCAGGGCCAGCGCTGACCGCAGGTCTCCCCGCGCCTCCTTCCTCGTTCTCCTACAGATCGCCTGAGCCCATGATCGAGATTCCGTCCGACCTTCACCCGAGCCTCGTGCCCCTCGTCTTCCTCCTCGGCAAGTGGGAGGGCGCGGGTGTCGCCGACTTCCCCGGTGCCGAGAAGTGCAACTTCGGGCAGGAAGTCACCTTCACGCACGACGGCCGTGACTTCCTCGAGTACACCTCGCACAGCTGGGTGCTCGACGAGGAGGGCAAGATGGTCCGCCCCCTGGAGACCGAGAGCGGCTACTGGCGGATCGACAAGGACCGCAAGCTCGAGGTCGTCATGATCCGCGACCAGGGTGTCGCCGAGGTCTGGTACGGCGAGCTGGCCGACAAGAAGCCGCAGATCGACCTGGCCACGGACGCCGTCGCCCGGACCGCGGCCTCCGGCCCGTACACCGGTGGCAAGCGCCTCTACGGCTACGTCAAGAGCGACCTGATGTGGGTCGGCGAGAAGGCCACCCCCGAGGTGCCGCTGCGCCCCTACATGTCGGCGCACCTGAAGAAGGTCGCCGACCTGGCGGAGTGGGCGAAGAACCTGCCCGACGACATGCCGGACGGCGTCGCCTTCTTCAACCAGGACGGCACGCCCTACACCGGCTGAGCGCACGACCCACGAGAGCTTCGCTCTCACCACGCCCCGCGGGGGAAGTCCGGTCGAATTCCGGCGCTGACCCGCAACGGTAGGCGGGAGGACCTGCACGGTCCTCCCGCGAGCCCGATCACCCGCGGCGGCGTCAGCTCCTGACAACTCGCCGTGGACTGCGAGGGGACGCCCCCGCGGAACGCGCTCGGGGCCGCTCCTTGGGACGCAAGGACGCGGCCCGAGCCGAAGGCGTCACCCCATGGGGATCCCCTCCCAGCTCACCTCTCCGAGCACGACGGGCCCGCCCGGCAGACCGCCGGCCCCGCCCGGCAGACCGCCGGCTCCGCGCAGGCTGCCGCTGCCGCCCCTGCTGGCCGGGCTCGGGGCCGCCCTGATCGGCTCGCTCCTGTGCTGCGTCGGCCTCGGCTCCTCCGGGGTGACCTGGTCGCAGACGCTGCGCTATCTGTGGGCGGGGCTCAGCGGCGGGGCCATCGCGCCCGAAGAGTTCTCCGCCTACACCATCATCTGGGAGCTGCGCTTCCCGCGCGCCCTGCTCGCCGCCGTCGTCGGCGCCGGGCTCTCCGCGATCGGCGTCGCCGTCCAGGCCATGGTCCGCAACGCCCTCGCCGACCCCTTCGTCCTCGGGATCTCCTCCGGTGCCGCCGTCGGGGCAAACGCCGTGCTGCTCTTCGGGGCGCTGGGCTCGCTCGGCGTGTGGGCGCTGTCCGGGGCGGCCTTCGCCTCCGCGCTCGCCGCCATGCTGCTCGTCTACGCGGCGGCCCGCACCCCCTACGGGCTGACCCCGCTGCGGCTGGTGCTCACCGGCACCGCCATGTACTACGGCTTCTCGGCCGTCACCACCTTGATGGTCTTCAGCGCCGACCGCGGCGAGTCCGCCCGCTCGGCCATGATGTGGCTGCTCGGCAGCCTGGGCGGGGCCACCTGGGCGTCCGTGCCCATCGCGGCGGCCGCCGTGGCGGGCGGGCTCGGCTATCTGCTCTGGTCGGCACGGAACCTCAACGCCCTCGCCATGGGCGACGAGACCGCGGCCGCGCTCGGTGTGGACCCCGACCGGATGCGCCGACGGCTCTTCGTCGTCGCGGCGGCCGTCACCGGCGCCGTCGTCGCCGTCAGCGGTGCGATCGGCTTCGTCGGCCTGATGGTCCCGCACGTCACCCGCATACTCGTGGGCGCCGACCACCGCCGGGTCCTGGCCGTCGCACCGCTGCTGGGCGCGGTGCTGCTGCTGTGGGTCGACATCGTCTCCCGGCTGCTGCTGGCACCCGTGGAACTGCCCGTCGGTGCCATTACGGCCGTCATCGGCGTGCCCTGCTTCGTGCTGCTCATGCGGCGCCGCGGCTACACCTTCGGAGGGTCTTAGAGCATGCGCGTCGACATCGAGGACCTGTCGGTCGAGATCGCGGGCGCCCGGCTCGTCACGGACATCGCGCTCCGGGCGGACAGCGGACAGTTCGTCGGCCTGGTCGGGCCCAATGGCAGCGGCAAGTCCACCCTGCTGCGCTGCGTCTACCGCGCCCTGCGGCCGGCCGCGGGCAGCGTCCGCCTCGGCGGTGACGACCTGCACGCGCTGAGCCCCCGGGAGGGCGCCCGCAGGCTGGCGGCGCTGCCGCAGGAGTCGGCGAGCGAGTTCGACTTCACCGTCGGCGAGATCGTCGCCATGGGGCGGCTGCCGCACCAGAGCGCCGCCGGGCGCGTCACGGCGGCCGACACCGAGGTCTGCGCGGACGTCCTGGAGCGGGTCGGCGCGACCCACCTCGCCGACCGGGGCTTTCTGACCCTGTCGGGCGGCGAGAAGCAGCGGGTGCTGATCGCGCGGGCCCTGGCGCAGCAGCCGAAGGTGCTGGTCCTGGACGAGCCGACGAACCATCTGGACATCGCCCAGCAGCTGGAGGTCCTGGCACTGGTGCGCGGCTCCGGGCTGACGGTCCTGGCCGCGCTGCACGACCTCAATCTGGCCGCCACCCACTGCGACGCCCTGTACGTCATCGCCGACGGCCGCATCGTCGCCTCCGGGCCGCCGCACGACGTGCTGACCGCCGAGCTGCTCGCCGACGTCTTCGGCGTACGGGCGCACCGGGTGCCGCACCCCGAGTCCGGCGCCCCGCAACTGCTCTTCGACCGCCTTCCCGCCCGCTGAGGCTTTCCCCAGTTCAGGCTTCCCTCCGTTTGAGGCCTCCCTCCCTTTAAGGACGTGCCATGGCCACCGCCGCCGCCCGTACCGCCCGCACCCTGACCGCCCTCGTCGCCGCCGTCGCCCTCGCGGGCTGCGGCGCGAAGGTCGACGACTCCTCGGAGGGGAAGACGACCCAGTCCAAGGGGGACGGGGTCAGGAGGGGCGCTGCGGCGCACTACCCCGTGACCATCGAGAACTGCGGGGTGAAGACGACGTACGACAAGGCGCCGCAGCGGGTGGTGACCAACGACGTCGGCATCGCGGAGATCATGTTCGCGCTCGGCCTGGAGGACCACATGGCGGGGTATGTGGCGCCGGACTACAAGGGCGACCGGGACGACCGGGCGGCGGCCGCCTGGACGGACGGCTACAAGAAGGTGAAGTGGCTGTCCAAGAAGGAGATCACCAAGGAGATCGTCCTCGACGCCAAGGCCGATCTCGTCTTCGCGGGCTGGAACTACGGCTTCGGCGAGGGCAACGGCTTCACCCCCGCGTCCCTGAAGAAGCTGGGCATCGGCTCGTACGTGCTGACCGAGTCCTGCCGCAACAACGGTGACGCCAAGTCCCGCGGGGTGATGCCGCCGCTGGAGGCGCTCTACACCGACCTGGAGACGCTGGGGAAGGTCTTCGACGTCGAGGACCGGGCGGCGAAGCTCATCGCCGGGTTCAAGAAGCAGGTCGCCGACGCACAGGCGCAGCTCCCGAAGGACGGCGAGCGGCCCAGCGTCTTCCTCTACGACGACGGCCGGGACAAGCCGCTGACGTCCGGGATGTACGCCGGACCGCACGACATCATCACCAAGGCCGGCGGCGACCACGTGATGAAGGACCTCAAGGACTCCTGGGTGTCGGTCAGCTGGGAGGCGGTCGTGGAGCGCAACCCGGACGTCATCGTGATCAACAACTACGGCGATGTCACGGCGCAGCAGAAGAAGGAGTTCCTGAAGTCCTACGCCCCGCTCGCGGGCGTCTCGGCCATCAAGAACGACCGCATTTTCGTCCTCGACTACGTCGATCTCGTCGAGAGCCCCCGCAACCCGGCGGCCATCGTCGCGCTGTCCCAGTACCTGAAGGGGGTCCGCAAGGGCTGAGCCTGCCTAGACTGGGGGCGTGGTGGACACCGACTGGCAGAGCGATCTCCGTAAGCGCGGCTACCGGCTGACCCCGCAGCGCCAGCTCGTGCTGGAGGCGGTGGACCGGCTGGAGCACGCGACGCCGGACGACATCCTCACCGAGGTCCGCAAGACCGCGGGCGGGGTCAACATCTCCACGGTCTACCGGACACTGGAGCTGCTGGAGGAGCTGGGGCTGGTCAGCCACGCCCACCTCGGCCACGGTGCGCCCACGTACCACCTGGCCGACCGGCACCACCACATACACCTGGTCTGCCGGGACTGCACGGACGTGATCGAGGCCGATCTGTCGGTGGCGGAGCCCTTCACGGCGACGCTGCGCGAGACGTTCGGCTTCGAGACGGACATGAAGCACTTCGCGATCTTCGGGCAGTGCGCCAAGTGCTCCGCGAAAGCGCCGTCCGCCGGGTCGTAGGCTTGTCCGCATGCTGCGTCATACGAAAGCCAGCCCCCTGCTGTCGCTGCCCGGTGCCGTGCCCGCCGAGGGCCCGGACGAGGGCGTCGCCGCGCACTACGGCGACCTGTTCCGCGAGCAGCGCGCGCTCGCCGGCGGGTCCGGATTCGTGGACCTCTCGCACCGCGGAGTGGTCACCGTCACCGGCGCCGACCGGCTGAGCTGGCTGCACCTGCTGATCACCCAGCACGTGAGCGACCTCCCGGCCGGGCAGGCCACGGAGGCACTCGTCCTCTCCGCCAACGGCCACATCGAGCACGCGCTGTACCTGGTGGACGACGGGGAGACGACCTGGGCCCATGTGGAGCCCGGCACCCAGGGCGATCTGATCGCCTACCTGGAGAGCATGAAGTTCTTCTACCGGGTCGAGGTCGCCGACCGTACGGACGACTTCGCCGTGGTCCACCTCCCGGCGGGCTCGATCGCCGAGTCCCCCGAGGGCGTCGTGGTGCGCGAGACGCCGCACGGCCGGGACCTGTTCCTGCCGCGCGCGGAGCTGACGGCGTTCGCGGGCTCGCACGGCCCCGCGGCGGGCTCCCTCGCCCACGAGGCGCTGCGCGTCGAGGCGCACCGTCCGCGGCTGGGCCTGGAGACCGACCACCGCACCATCCCGCACGAGCTGGGCTGGCTCGGCACGGCGGTCCATCTGCAGAAGGGCTGCTACCGCGGCCAGGAGACCGTCGCCCGTGTCCACAACCTGGGGAAGCCGCCGCGCCGGCTGGTCTTCCTGCACCTGGACGGCAGCGACGTGAAGCTGCCCGGCCACGGTGCGCCCGTCCGCCTCGCGGCGGACGGCGCGGAGGGCCGCCAGCTGGGCTTCGTCACCACCTCGGCCCGCCACCACGAGCTGGGCCCGATCGCCCTGGCCCTGGTGAAGCGGAACGTACCCCTGGACGCGGCGCTGGTGGTCGGCGAGGGGACGGCGGCAGCGCAGGAGGTCGTGGTCGAGCCGTAGCGTCTGCCACTGGGCTTGTCGGGACACGGCGGCCCGCCGCGGGCCTTTCAGCCTTCGGCTGGGGGTGACGTCGGTCCGGCACCGCCGGGATGCGCCGTCGGGGTGCTGCGCCGTCGCGGCGGAATGGAGGGGCTGGGCCCCTCCGGCCCCTGGCGGCACGCCACAGGCAACAGACACCCCGCCGGGATGGCTTACACCTCCAGCAGGACCGTGAACGGGCCGTTGTTCGTCAGGGAGACCTTCATGTCCGCGCCGAAGCGGCCCGTTGCCACTTCGGCGCCCAGGGCGCGTAGCCGGGTGACCACCTCGTCGACCAAGGGTTCCGCCACGGGGCCCGGCGCCGCGGCGTTCCACGTGGGGCGGCGGCCCTTGCGGGCGTCACCGTAGAGAGTGAACTGGGAGATCACCAGCAGGGGTGCGCCCACGTCCGAGCAGGACTTCTCCTCGTCGAGGATCCGCAGCGACCACAGCTTGCGCGCCAGCTGCGCGGCCTTCGCCTCAGTGTCCTCGTGCGTCACTCCGACAAGCACGCACAACCCCTCGCCGAGGATCTCGCCGACCACCGCACCGTCCACGACGACGCTCGCGCCGTCCACTCTCTGCACCACTGCACGCATACGGACCATGATGCCCTGCGTCCATCCAGGGCTGTTCGGGTGCGGAGGCCCTGCGGGCGGGGCGGACACAGTGGCACGATGCGTACAGGCGGTGCGCATGCGGGCAACGTGATGTGACCGCACACCGCCCGAGGGGACGGATACGCATGCCCACACCCACCGAGGACGGCCCCATGCTCAAGGCAGTGGACAGTCTCAACCCCCGCCCGCCGAGCCAGCGTTCCGGCAGGCTCGCGGACGTCCCCGTGCGGCGGCTGGGCGATCTGCGGCTCGCGGAGCTGCGCGCGGTGCGCCGGGACGCGCAGCGCGACGAGGCGGACCTCAGCTATGTGCGGCGGCTGCTCCAGGGCCGCATCGACATCCTGCGGGCCGAGCTGGCCCGTCGCGCGGCCCCGGGCTCGCCCCTCATGGAGCGGCTCGTCGTCGACCGGCTGTCGGAGATCCTCGCGGACGTGCCGTCCGCCCACCGCTCCTCCGCCCGCCATGTGACGCTCGGAACACCGCACAGCGAGGAGTTCCGCCGGCTGGCCGAGGACATGCTCTCCGAGGTGGAGCTGTCCGACCTGGCCGCCCGGACGGACCACGAGCTGCACGAGGGGATGGCCCGCCTCGTGGCCTACGAGCGGCAGGTCTCCGGCCGCCGCCAGCAGCTGCAGCGCACGACCGACGATTGCAGTGCCGAGATCGCCCGCAGGTACCGTGAAGGGGAAGCACAAGTAGACGACCTCCTCTCGTGAGACCTCCGGGGGCGGTCCGCACCACCTCCCCCCGGAAAGTCGACGATGACCTCCTCGCTCCTCGCGCCCCCGCCCGCCGCCGCCCACGGCATACCCCCGGTCCTCGCCGAGGTCGTGCGTTCCGGCTTCGTCGAAGGCCACCACCGGGGCTCGCTGGTGCTGCTGGCCGCCGACGGAAGCGTCGAGCTGGCGCTCGGCGACCCGGCGGCCCCGGTCTACCCGCGCTCGGCCAACAAGCCCATGCAGGCCGCCGCCATGCTGCGGGCCGGGCTGGAGCTGTCCGGCGAGCGCCTGGCCCTGGCGGCCGCCAGCCACTCCGGCGAGGGCTTCCACCTGGAGCTGGTGCGCACGATGCTCACCGAGTTCGGCCTTCAGGAGAGCGCTCTGCAGACCCCGGCCGACCTGCCGCTGGACCCGGTCGAGGCCGAGTCCTACCTGGCGGCGGGCCGGGTCCGCGACCGCGTCACGATGAACTGCTCCGGCAAGCACGCGGCCATGATCGCCACCAGCGCCGCCAACGGCTGGCCGCTGGACTCCTACCTCGACCCCGTGCACCCGCTCCAGCGCCTGGTGCTGGAGGTCGTGCAGGAGGCGAGCGGCGAGCGCGTCGCCCACGTCGGTACGGACGGCTGCGGGGCCCCGCTGATGGCCTTGACCCTCACCGGGCTGGCCCGGGCCTTCCGCACCTTCGTCCTGGCCGCTCCGGGCACCCCCGAGCGCCGGGTGGCGGACGCGATGCGCGCCCACCCGGAGTACGTGGCCGGCACCCGCCGCCCCGACACCTGGCTGATGCGCGAGGTGCCCGGCGTGCTGTCGAAGATGGGCGCCGAGTCCGTCCAGGCCGTGGCCCTCCCGGACGGCCGCGCCCTCGCCTTCAAGATCGACGACGGCGCCCCGCGCGCCATGGGCCCCGTCCTGGCCCGCGCCCTGGAGCTGCTCGGCGTCGACTCCCCCGTCGTGGCCCGCATCGGCGAGATGCCGCTGCTGGGCGGCGCGGAGCGGGTGGGCTCGATACGAGCGGCGTTCTGAGGCCGTCCGACGACCGGACGCCCCGGACGCCGCGGGCCGCACGGAAAAATCGTGTGCGGCCCGCACCACCGCTTGCCTAGCGTGACGGCATGAGCCTCGAAGTCCGCGCGATCGACGAATCCGAACTCACCGACTGGAGCCGCGCCCTGCGCACCGGCTTCCTCATGCCCCCCGCGGTGACCAAGAAGGAGGTCGAGTTCCGCCGCGCGGGCAGCGATATCGAGCGCATCCAGGGCGCCTTCGACGACGGGCGCTGCGTCGCCACCTTCCGCAGCTTCGCGCAGCGGATCACCGTGCCCGGCGGCGCCGCGGTGACGGCGTCCGCGGTCTCCAACGTCACCGTCTCCCCGACGCACCGCCGGCGCGGGCTGCTCAGCCGCATGATGGACCGCGATCTGCGGGCCGCCAAGGAGCGCGGCGAGGTCGCCTCGACGCTGATCTCCGCCGAGTACCCGATCTACGGCCGGTACGGCTACGGCCCGGCCGTCTGGACCACCGAGTGGGAGATCGACGTCCCCCGCGCCGGGCTCGACCGGCGCTACACGGGCCCTGCGGACGGCGGGCGCGTCGACCTCGTCGACGGCGCCGACGCCCGGCGCCTCGGCCCCGGACTGCACGAGCGGCTGCGGGCCGTACGGCACGGTGTCGTCGACCGCGACACGCAGTGGTGGCAGACCCGCACGGGCGAGCCGCCGCACCCCAGCTACCCCTGGACGGAGCCCTTCTACGCGGTCCACCGCTCTGCCTCCGGCAGCGTCGACGGCCTCCTCGTCTACACCGCCGACGATGTGTGGGAGGCCAAGACGTCGCAGACCACGGCCACCGTCCGTGACTGCTTCGCGGTCACCCCCGAGGCCGAACGCGCCCTGTGGCACTTCCTGTTGTCGGTCGACTGGATCATCAAGATCCGCACCGGCCTCCGCGCGCCCGACGATCTGCTGCCGCTCCTGCTGCCCGACCCCCGCGCGGCCCGGACGCTCACGCACGCCGACTTCCTGTGGCTGCGCCCCCTCGACGTGCCGGCGCTGCTGGAGGCCCGTACGTACGCCACCTCGGGTTCCCTCGTGCTCGACATCGCCGACCCGGCCGGGCTCGCCGCCGGCCGCTATCTCCTGGAGGCCGGACCGGACGGCGCCTCCTGCACCGCCACCACGCGCCCGGCCGATCTCTCGCTGCCCGTCGGCGAATTGGGCACCCTGTACCTCGGCGACGAGTCGTCCACCCGGCTCGCCGCCCTGGGCCGGGTCACCGAGGAACGCCCCGGCGCGCTCACCCTCGCGGACGCGCTGCTGCGCACGGCGCGCCGGCCGTGGTGCCCGGACATCTTCTGATTCCGGCCCTCCGGACCGGCTCACCGGCCTCAAGTGCCCCGGGAAATACCGGACTTCCCGGGGCACTTGCCATGAGTGGATGAACGATCCACCAATGACGCTTGACCTCAACCATGCTTGAGGTTGGAAGCTTCTTCTCAGCGGCCCCACCGGCCGCCTCACGATCCCGAGATTTCCGTAGCCAGGGGGGACCCCATGTCCGACAGCCCGTACCGCCTCGCCGTCGTCGTCGCCTCCACCCGCGAAGGCCGCTTCGGCCCCACGGTGGCCGGCTGGTTCGCCGAGCAGACCGCCCAGCGCACCGACATCGACGTGGACGTCATAGACCTCGCCGACCACCCGCTGCCGGTGAACCTGTCCAGCGACCCCGGCCCGGAGGCTGCCGCCCTTCTCGCCGAGGTCTCCCCGCGCCTCGCCGAGGCCGACGCCTTCGTCGTCATCACCCCCGAGTACAACCACAGCTACCCGGCCTCGGTGAAGAACCTCATCGACTGGCACTACACCCAGTGGCAGGCCAAGCCGGTCGGCTTCATCTCCTACGGCGGCCTCTCCGGCGGTCTGCGCGCCGTCGAGCACCTGCGCCCGGTCTTCGCCGAGCTGCACGCGGTGACCATCCGCGAGACGATCAGCTTCCACAGCCCGTGGGGCAAGTTCGACGACAACGGCCGCCACCTGGACGAGGAGGCCGGCACGGCCGCCGCCGGTGCTGCGAAGGTCATGCTCGACCAGCTCACCTGGTGGGCGCTGGCCCTGCGCGAGGCGCGTGCCGCGCGCCCGTACGGCAACTGAGTCCGTGCCGGCTTCGACGTTGTCCGCGCGGGTACGGGGGTCCCGCGCGGACGGCGTCCGTCCTGCCGCCTGCTGCGGCGGGCGCCCTGCGGGCGCGTCCTCAATCGCCGGACGGGCTGCATTTTGCAGCCCGTCCGGCGATTGAGGACACCGCCGCGCAGCGGAGGTGCACTGGGTCACCCCTGCGGGACGGCAACATGCTGGCCGATGCCGCCGTCGACGTACAGCCTCTCGCCCGTGGTGAACGTCGCGTCCACGGCCAGGAACAGCGCGGCACGGGCCACCTCGTCGGCCGTACCGTGCCGCCGCATCGGGGTGGCGGTGTCACCCCACTGCTGCATGGCCTCGAACTCCTCGGGGGTCAGGCCCTGCACGCCCCCACCGGGGGTGTCGATGAAGCCGGGCGACACCGCGTTGACGCGGATGCCCTGCCCCACCAGCTCCGAGGCGAGCGTCTGGGCGAAGGACCACAGGGCCGACTTCGTACCGGAGTAGACGCTCATGCCGGGCGGCGCCGTGATGTCGGCGACCGAGGTGGTGAAGACGATCGATCCGCCCTCCGCGATCAGCGGCAGCAGGCGCTGCACGGTGAAGAACGCGCCCTTGGTGTTCACCGCGAACTGCTTGTCGTAACTCTCCTCGGTGACCTGCGCGACCGGGGCCAGCTCCGAGATGCCCGCGTTGACGAAGAGGTGGTCGATCCGCCCGAGCTTCTCCTCCACCGTGTCACCGAGCGCCGCGATGGCGGCCATGTCGGAGATGTCGGAGGCGACCACATGGGCCGACGAGCCGAGCTCGGTCCGCGCGTCCTGGAGGTTCCGGGGGTTGCGGCCGGTCAGCAGGACCTCCGCGCCGCCCTCGACGAGCCGCTTGCCGATGGCCAGTCCCATGCCCATCGTCCCACCGATGATGACGGCCTTCTTGCCCGCATACGTGGTCATGTCCCGCTGCTCCCTGGGGTGTTCCGGCGGCTTCCGCGCGCCGCCGGGTTCGTGGTGCCCACTGTGCCGAGGGGCGCTGTGGGTTTCCTGACGGTCCGCTGTCGGTGGGTCGGGTTACGGTTTCGGCATGGGGTTCGGGGGACGGTTCGGGGTGCTGGGCCCGCTGGTGGTCCGGGACGGCGCGGGGAAGACGGTCAGGGTGCCGGAGGCCAAGGTCCGGGCGCTGCTGGCCGACCTGCTGGTGCACGAGGGACGGCCGGTCTCCGCCGACCGGCTGATCGACGATCTGTGGGCCGCGGATCTCCCGGCCCACCCCGCCAACGCCCTGCAGAACAAGGTCTCCCAGCTGCGCCGCGTCCTCGGCCGTGACAGCGTGCTGCGCCAGCCCCCCGGATACCGGCTGCGGATCGACGACGGCGACGTGGACGCGGACCGCTTCCAGGCCCTGGTGGCCCGCGCCCGCGCCACCGACGACCCGCGGGCGCGGGCGGCCCTGCTGACCGATGCGCTCGGACTGTGGCGCGGCCCGGCCTACGCCGACTTCGCCGACGAGGAGTTCGCCCGCACGGCGGCGCTGCGCCTGGAGGAGCAGCGGCTGACCGTCCTGGAGGAGCAGGCCGAGGCCCGGCTGGCGGCGGGCGAGCACGGCGCGCTCGTCGGGGAGCTCACCGCGCTCGTGGCCCGCCACCCGCTGCGCGAGCGGCTGCGCGCCGCCCAGCTGCGGGCGCTGTACCGCGCGGGGCGGCAGAGCGAGGCCCTCGCCTCGTACGACGAGCTGCGCGTCCGGCTGGCCGAGGAGCTGGGCCTGGACCCGGGACCCGAACTGGCCGCGCTCCACCGGTCGATCCTCGGCCAGGACCAGGCGATCCTCGGCCAGGATCCGGGGCAGGCCCCCACCCCGCCCCTCACGTCGGCCCCCGCCGCCGTCCCGCGCGCACAGCTGCCCACCCCGCTCACCCCCTTGATCGGCCGGGAGCGGGCGGTGGCCGAGGCGAGCGCCCTGCTCGGGGCCGGGCGCCTGGTGACGCTCACCGGCCCCGGCGGGGTCGGCAAGACCCGGCTCGCGATCGAGACCGCCGCCCGGCACGCCGACGCCTTCCCCGACGGTGTCCACCTCGTCGAGCTCGCCGGGCAGCGCGGTTCCGTCGCCGGCCTCACCGAAGTGATCGCCACCGAGCTGGGCCTCCGCGACGACGGGGCCTCGGGCATGCCCATGCCCGCCGCGGCCACCACGCCCGCCGACCGGCTGGCGGCGGCCCTCCGCGACCGCCGCACCCTGCTCGTCCTCGACAACTGCGAGCACGTCGTCGAGCACGTCGCACACCTCACGGCCCTGCTGCTGCGGGCCGCGCCCGGACTGCGCGTCCTGGCCACCAGCCAGGAGCCGCTGGGGCTCGCGGGCGAGACCGTGCGGGCGGTGGAGCCGCTGCCCGCCGCCGAAGCGGTGCGCCTCTTCGCGGCCCGCGCGGCGGCCGCCGCCCCCGGCTTCGTGCTCGACGCCACGACCGGCGGGGCCGTCGAGGAGATCTGCCGACGGCTCGACGGCCTGCCCCTCGCCCTGGAACTCGCGGCCACGCGCGTGCGCGCGCTGGGCGTCCGCGAGCTGGCCGACCGCCTCGACGACCGCTTCCGCGTCCTGACGGGCACCCACCGCGGCGCCCCGCCCCGCCAGCAGACCCTCCGCGCGGTGATCGACTGGAGCTGGGAGCTGCTGACGGCCCCCGAGCGCATCGTGCTGCGCCGTCTCGCCGCGCACACCGACGGCTGCACGCTCCGGGCCGCGGAGGCGGTCTGCGCGGGCGACGGCGTACGGGCCGAGGAGGTCCTCGATCTGCTGGCCCGCCTGGTCGACCGCTCCCTGGTGGTCATGACGGACGGCCCCCGGGGCCCGCGCTACCGCCTCCTCGAATCGGTCGCCGCGTACGGCACGGAACGCCTGCGGGACATGGCGGACCTCGAGCCCGTACGCGCCCGCCACCTGCACCACTACACCGAACTGGCCGAGCGCGCCGCGCCCCGCCTCCGCGGCCCCGAGCAGGACCACTGGCTCGCCGTCCTCGACGCCGAGACCGCCAACCTGCGCACGGCCCTCGACACCGCGCTCCGGCAGGGCCCGCCGCAATCGGCGCTGCGGCTGACCGCCGCCCTGTCGTGGTACTGGCTGCTGCGCGGCCGGCTGGGCGAGGCACGGCGGTCGCTGGAGAGCGCGCTGAAGTCGGCGGCCCCTTCTCCCACGGAAGACGGCGCTCTCCCCCTTCGGGCCGAAGTCCATGCACTGTGGGGCAGCTTCGCGTTGCTGTCGGGCGCCCGGCGGCCACTGTCCCCGGCGGAGGAGACAGCGGACGCGGGGCCCTGTCCCCAGGCCCAGTGGTTCCGCTCGTACGCCCTGGCCAACGCGGGCGACCAGGCGGGCGCGGAAGCGCTCGTCGGGCTCGCCCTGGCCGGCTTCCGCGAGCGGGACGACCGGTGGGGCGTCGCGGCGGCGCTCGGCCGACGGGCGGTGGACGCCCTGATCCGCGGCGACATGGCGACGCTGAAGCACGACGGCGAGCGCAGCGCGGAGCTGTTCGGGGAACTGGGCGACCGTTGGGGCCAGTTGCAGAGCGTCTCCCCGCTGGCCGCGCTCGCCGAGATCGGCGGCGACTACGAGCGGGCCGGGGTCATCCAGCGGGACGGGCTGCGCCTGGCCGAGGAACTCGGCCTGCGGGCCGAGGTCTCCTCCCGGCTGTCGGGCCTCGGCCGGCTCGCCCTGCTGGCCGGGGACCTGGACGGGGCACGCGAGCTGCACGAGCGGGCCCGGCGGATCGCCGCCGAGCAGAGCTTCAAGTTCGGTGAGATATACGCCGAGATGGGCCTCGCCCTGGGAGCCCGCCGGGAGGGCGACCTGCCCACCGCCGAGAGGTACCTCCGCCGCATCCGGGAGTGGTACGAGCAGGTGGCGCCGGAGCCCTCGGGCAACGCGCTGATCCTCGCCGAACTGGGCTTCGTCGCCGAACAACGCGGCGACGCGGAGGGGGCGCGGTCCCTGCACCTCCAAGGCCTGGAGGCCGCCCGCCTCAACGGCGGTCCGCGTGCCATCGCCCTGGCCCTGGAGGGGCTTTCCGGGGTGGAGGTCCTGTCCGGGCAGTTCGAGCGGGCGGCCTGCCTCCTCGGCGCGGCGGCGGCCGGCCGGGAGTCGGCGGGCACGCCCCTGCCGCCCGCCGAACGCGGCGACGTCGACCGGATCACGACGGCGGCCGAGGCCGCCATGGGAAAAACGGCCTTCGCGGAAGCGTTCGCCCGGGGCGGTTCCCTGTCGGGGACCGGCCCGCTTCTGCTGGCCCAGGGCCAGTAGCCCTCCCGGCGGTGGCCGGGGGACGAACCGGATCCCGTCGCGATGCGCGAAGGTCCGCGAAGGCCGGCCGGACAGGCACTAGTCGACGAGTGCCAGTTCCGCGACGACCGCGCGGTGGTCGGAGCCCCGCAGGGTGTGTTCGCTGACCGAGACCGCCGCCAGGCCGCTGCCGTGCAGGACGTGGTCGAGCTGGAGCAGTGACGGCACGCCCGAGGCGTCGGCCGGCCAGGTCGGGGCCCAGCCACGGCCGAGCTCCGCGTGGGAGTCGGTGAGTCCCGCGGACAGCAGCCTCCGCATGGGCGCGTGGTCGAGGGTCGCGTTGAAGTCCCCGAGGAACACCGTGTCCCGCCCCGAGTCCACCGCCTCTTCCCGCAGCTCCCGCATGTCCCGCGCCCAGCGCCGGGCGTCCCCCAGCGGGTAGAGCGTATGCACCGCCACCAGCCGCACCGTGCGCCCGCCGACCTTGACGGCGGCCGTCGTCTGCGGCCACACCGTGGCCCGGCCGCGCAGCAGACCCCCGCCCGTCAACGGCAGCCGGGAGTAGAGCGAGGAATCCGACTCCGGGTGCAGCTCCCGGTGCGGCATCAACTCCGCCATGCCCGCCTTGTCGAGCGCCGCGATCGCCTTCGGCGTCATCTCCTCCATGGCCAGCACGTCCAGCCGCTCGGCACGGACGAGCCGGACGAGCGCCTCGGGATCGACCGCGCCCACATGCGCGTTGCTGGTGGCCACCCGCAACCGCGGCGCGCCCGCCGGCACGGGTTCCCTGTCGGGAACGAACCGGGGCACCGTCCAGGCCAGCTCCGTCACGACCAGCACAGCCGCCACCGCCGCGCCCCACCACGACCGCAGTGCCAGCAACACCACCAGGACGACCACGGTGCCGACCACGGCGTACGGGAACCCCGCCATCGGCATGGCGAGCCAGGTCCCGTCGTCCCACGATGTGGCTCGCGCCGCGACGAGGGTGGCTGCGCCGGCCAGGGCTGTCGCGCAGACGATCTGTATGGCTTTCCTTATGGGGGCTCGCATCCGGCCATTTTGCGGGGTCCACTGCCTGGGGCTTTGAATCTTTGCGGGTGGCCCGCCGTTTCCCGCTGCGCGGGGCGGTCAGTACCCCGCCGTGAAACGAACCCGCACATGCCGCGGCCGCTCCACCTCGTCCAGGAGGACGACCGCCAAGTCCTCCATGGAAATGGAAGAGTTCCCCTCCGCATCCACCACCAGCTCATCGCCGCCCAGACGATACGTACCGGTCCGCACACCCGGCTCCAGGACCGCCGCCGGGCTCAGATAAGCCCAGTCCACCTCGGTCTCCGCGCGGCAAGCGGCAAGTTGCGCGTTGCAGGCCAGAGCGATGCCCCGCCAGTCCGCGGGGAAGCCGGGGGCGTCGATCACCGTGGTGCCACCGGTGCCGGGGACCATCAGGCTGCCCGCGCCGCCGACGACCATGAGCCGCACACCGGTGTGGGCGAGGCCGGTGAGCAGCCCTTCCGTGGCTTTGACGAGTTCGCCCTCGCTGCCCGGCGCCGGGCGGGTCGCGCCGATCACGACGTCCCGGCCGGCGCTCAGCCGGGCCACGTCCTCGGGGTTCGAGGCGTCGCCGACGCGCGCCTCGGCCCCGGCGGGCAGCTGGGGGAAGCGGGCGGGGTTCCGTACGACGGCGGTGACCTCGTGCCCCCGGGACAACGCTTCGGCCACCACTCGGCTGCCGACGTTGCCCGCTGCTCCGAAAACGGTGATGCGCATGATGCTCAAGCTCCTTGTGAAGAGGTGATTCGGATCAGCGGGAGGACGGGACGGACGGGGCCTGCTCAGAGGCCTGCCCAGAGGCCTGTTCAGGGGCCCCCACCGGGGCCACCGCCCGCCCCCGCGAGGGCAGTTGCGCCACGACGAGGGCGCCGAGGACGACGAGCCCGCCCAGTGACTGGCCGACGGAGAGTTCCTGGTCGAGCGCGAGCCAGCCGAGCGTGGTGGCGACGAGGGGGCTGAGCAGTCCGAGGAAGGTCACGTTCGTCGGGGACAGGGCGCGGATGCCCCGGAACCACAGGACGTAGGCGAGGGCCGCGCCGATGATCGCGAGGTAGCCGTAACCGGCCAGGTTGGCGGCGCTGAGCGTCGTCGGCGGGGGGCCTTCCACGGCGAGGGCGACCGGGAGCAGCAGCAGGCCGCCCGCGACGAGCTGCCAGCCGGTGGTCGCGAGCAGGGGTGCGGGAGAGGTCCACCGCTTGCTGAGGACGATCCCGGTGGCCATGACCACCGCACTGGCGACGGCGGCCGCGACGCCGATGCCGTCCAGCCCGGCGTCGGCCCGCAGGACGAGCAGGCTGACGCCGCCGACCCCCGCGACACCGGCGAGCGCGGTACGCATGGACACCCGCTCACCGAGCAGTCCGGCGGACAGGCCGACGACCAGCAGGGGCTGCAGGGAGCCGATGGTGGCGGCGACCCCGCCGGGCAGCCGGTAGGCGGCGACGAACAGGAGGGCGAAGAACGCCCCGATGTTGAGGGCGCCGAGCACCAGCGAGCGCCACCACCACACGCCTCGCGGCAGCCGCCTGGTGATCGCCACGAGCAGGAGGCCCGCCGGAAGGGCGCGCACCACGCCCGCCAGCAGAGGGCGGTCCGGCGGCAGCAGTTCGGTGGTGACGAGGTAGGTGGTGCCCCAGATGGCGGGCGCCAGCGCGGTCACGAAGATGATGGCGATCCGATTGCTTAGCACTAAGACAATGTATCTCACCGCTAAGGGACTGGCTAGAGTGGAGTCATGGCAGACCATGTGGACCGAGTGCTGGAACAGTGGGCCGAGCGCCGCCCCGACCTGGACGTATCGCCGATGGCGGTGATCGGACGGCTGTCGCGGCTGCACCGGCTGATCGACACGGAGCTGGGCCGCACCTTCGCCGCGCACGGCCTGGACAAGGCGTCCTTCGACGTTCTGGCCACCCTGCGCCGCAGCGGACCGCCGCCGTATTCACTGACCCCGGCCGGGCTGATGCGTTCGTCCATGGTCACTTCGGGGGCCATCACCCAGCGCCTCGACCGGCTGGAGGCCCGGGGCCTGGTGACCCGCACGCCGAGCGCCTCGGACGGGCGCGTCGTGCACGTCACCCTCACCGAGGAGGGCCTCGCCCTGATCGACCGGGCCCTGCCCGACCACGTCGCCACCGAGGAGCGCATCCTCGCCGCGCTCTCGCGCCCCCAGCGGGACGCACTCGCCGGGGGACTCCGCGATCTCCTGGAGTCCCTCGACGGCACCGTGTGACCCGGCGTCCCCCGGGGCGGATCAAGCGGCGATGACGTGCCGCTCCGCAGGGACCTCCCGCGGAGCGGAAGGCCGCACCGTGAGGGCGACCGCGAAGGCGACAACGAGCAGCCCGGCGCCCACGGCGAAGGCCAGGTGGTAGCCGCCGGTCAGGGCCTCGGCCCGGCTCCGCCCGTCCGCGAGGAGGGCGTCGGTGCGGGAGGCGGCCAGCGTGGAGAGCACCGCGACACCCAGGGCCATTCCGATCTGCTGGGTGGTGTTGAAGAGCCCGGAGGCGAGCCCGGCGTCCTCGCCTCCCGCGTCCGACATGCCGAGGGTGGTCAGCGCCGGGAGCGCGAGCCCGAAGCCGGCGGCGAGCAGCATGACCGGGAGCAGGTCGACGAGGTAGTTCGCGTGGACCGGGAGGCGGGTGAGCCACCCGAGGACCCCGATCAGGAGGGCGAGGCCGGCCAGCAGGACGTTGCGCTCGCCGAAGCGGGCGTTCAGGCGGGCGGAGACGCCCAGTGACACCGCGCCGATGACCGCCGCCGCGGGGAGCATCGCCAGGCCCGTCCTGGCAGCGCCGTATCCGAGGACCTTCTGCAGGTAGAGGGCGACGAGGATCTGGAAGGAGAAGAGGGCGGCCACCATGAGGACCTGGACCAGGTTGGCGCCCGCGACGCTCCGCGAGCGGAGGATCCGCAGCGGCATGAGCGGCGCGGCGGCGGTGGCCTGTCGGGCGACGAACGCGGCGAGCAGTACGGCGGCGAGGGCGCCGAGGACGAGCGTGTGCGCCGACGTCCAGCCGTGCTCCTCCACCTTGACGACGGTGTAGATCCCGAGCATCAGGCCGGCGGTGACGAGGACGGCGCCGAGGACATCGGCCCCGGCCTTGCGCCCGGCCCCACGGTCGGCGGGCAGCGCGGGCACGGCGAGGGCGAGGGCCGCGAGCCCGATCGGCAGGTTGATGAAGAAGATCCAGTGCCAGTCGAGCGCGTCGGTCAGGACACCGCCGAGCACCTGGCCGAGCGAGGCACCGGCCGCGCCGGTGAAGCTGAACACGGCGATCGCCCTGGCGCGTTCGGCGGGCTCGGTGAACAGCGTGACGAGGATGCCCAGGCTGACCGCGGAGGACATCGCGCTCCCGACCCCCTGGAGGAACCGGGCTGCTATCAGCATCGCGGGGGACGCGGCCATGCCCGCCAGCAGCGAGGCCGCGGTGAACACGGCGGTACCGGCCAGGAACATGCGCTTGCGGCCGATCAGGTCACCGAGCCGCCCGGCGAGCAGCAGCAGGCCGCCGAACGCGATCAGGTAGGCGTTGACGGTCCAGCTGAGGCCGGCGGGCGAGAAGCCCAGATCGGCCTGGATGGCCGGCATCGCCACCGTCACGATGCTGCCGTCGAGGACCGTCATCAGCATCCCCGCGGCGAGGACGCCGAGGGCCGGCCGACGCGACCGCCCTCGCTCTCGCGGGCGGGGAGCGGTGGAGGGAAGAGCGGGTGCGGCGGGCATGGCGGCCTCTCCTGTCAGTCGTGGCGACAGGAGGGACCGTAGCAGATAGTTCTGTTGTAGACGATCTATTTCAGAGCGACCCGGGGGTCCCCGGGTACGGCCCCGACGGACCTTCGTGACCCGGCCCAGGGGCCACCGCTCCTCACTTCTCGCGCTGGCGCGCGCGCCGAGCCGTCCGGGGCCCCTCGACGGGGACGGCGAGATGCCCGTCGACCAGGAGCTTCAGGGCCTTCAGCAGGGCCTTTCGGTCACCCTCGGGGAGCGCCGAGAGCGCCCCCTCGTGCACCCGGTCGACGATCTCCTGACTGCGCGCGGCGACCCGGGCACCCTCCTCGGTGACCGCGATGATCCGGGCCCGCCGGTCCCGGGCCGACGGCCGCCGCTCGGCGAGCCCGGCCTCCTCCAGGGCGTCCACGGTCACCACCATCGTGGTCTTGTCCATGTCCCCGAGCTCGGCGAGCTGCGCCTGGGTGCGCTCCTCCTCCAGGGCATGGACCAGCACGCAGTGCATGCGCGCGGTCAGCCCGATCTCCGCCAGCGCCGCCGCCATCCGCGTGCGCAGCACGTGACTGGTGTGGTCGAGCAGGAAGGAGAGGTCGGGTTCGGTGCGGGCGGGCGCCATGGCAGTCATGCGCACCAGCGTAACAATTCGATCCGTGGCGGATGATCTGGAAATTGACGTTCTCGTCGGCGATCAGTGACACCGGAGCCGGCCGTGAATGGGGAAAGCACGCGACCCCGCCCCGGCAAACGCCGGGGCGGGGTCGTGGTGTCAGTCCGGGAGCTGCGGTATCAGCCCGGGAAGGTTCAGCCGAGCTTGCCCAGCTGCGCGTCGGCGACAGCCTTCGGCTGCTCCGCCTTGCCGGCGAGGCTCATGGCGAAGAGGGTCGCGAGCGTGCTGCCCTTGCGCGACGCCACCACGTGGGTCGCGTTGGTCGCGCCCTCCGCGTCGAGCGTCAACGTGAAGGCGACCGCCTCGTCGCCGCCGCTGAAGGTGGCCGGCTCCACCTTCTTGATCTTCGTCTTGTCCGAGCCGACGATCATGGTGAAACCGCCGGTGCAGGCCTTGCCCGCCGCGCTCAGCTCGGCGAGGGCCTCCTGGGCGCCCTTGCCCTCGTAGGAGCCGAGGACGTCGGAGGTGATCGTCGCGCCGAGGGCGCTCAGACCGGCCTTCGCCTTCTCCTCGGGGGAAGCGTTCTCGGCCGGCTTCGTCGGCATCGCCATGATCTTGCGCACCGAGGTCGCGGCGGGCTTGCCACCGGACTGGAGCGTCATGGCGTCGAGGAGCGGCTTGCACTCGGCCTTGTCGGTGGTGGCGGCCTTCACGGAGGCGAGGTCCGCCTCGCTCGCGTTGGTGACCTTGTGGCCCTTCAGGTCGGCATCGACCAGCATGAGCTTGTCCAGCTCGGCCTTGGTGAGGACCTTGCCCGCGGGCGCGTTCTCCTTGCCCTTCTCCTTGCCCTCGGAGGAGGAGTCGGCGGCAGGCTTGTCGGACGACCCGCAGGCACCGACGAGCAGCGCGAGCGAAACGGCCGAGGCGGCGACGGCGGTACGGCGAACGATGGTGCGGCGCATGAAACGGCTTTCCTTCTGTCTCGGTGAACAACGCTCCCCACGCGAAGTTCACTCGACCGGTGACACGCGGAATTTGTTGTGGACACTGAAAATAAGGCCTGTTCCCGCCTTGCGATCAGGGGAATGCCCCCTACCTTCGCAATCGTGACGCCCACGCAATCCCAGGGCCATCCAATCGAGACGCATTCGCGTACAACCTTTGCGGGCGTGACCGACGCCACTCCGGGCGGACCGCCGGCCCAGCCGTAACTGGACTGCCGGCCGTCAGGCGGCAGCCTCGGCGGCGGCCAGTACGGGGTAGTCGGTGTACCCGGCCTCTCCGCCGACGTACATCAGGCCCCCGTCCCCCACCGGGTTGAGCGGCGCGCCGACGCGCAGCCGTTCGACGAGGTCGGGGTTGGCCAGGAACGCGCGACCCAGCGAGATCAGGTCGGCTCCCGCGGCCAGCAGCCGCTCGCCCGCCGACCGGCCGCCGTCGGCGGGCAGCGGCCCTCCCCACCCCAGCGCGGGATTGGCCATCAGGGTGCCCGGCCAGGCCTTCCGGATGTCCTGGAAGAGGGGCTCTTCCGGGTCGGCGAAGACGACGTGCAGATAGGCCAGGTCCGCGTCCGCCAGCGCCTCGACGAAGGCCGGGTAAATGCTCGCGGTGTCGCCCTCGTCGATGCCGTTGACGGTCACTCCCGGCGAAATGCGCACGCCCACCCGCTCGGGGCCGATGGCCTCGGCGACGGCCCGGACCACCTCGACGGCGAACCGGATGCGGCCGGCGACCGAGCCGCCGTAGGCGTCGGTGCGGCGGTTGGTGCCCCGCGCCATGAACTGGTGCAGCAGATGACCGTTGGCGGCGTGCACCTCCACCCCGGCGAAGCCGGCGTCCACGGCATTGCGGGCGGCGGCGGCGAAATCGGCCACGGTGGAGCGGATGTCCTCAAGGGACATCTCCCGGGGCACGACGGCTTCCTGGCGGCCACTGGGCGTGTGGATCGTCTCCGGGAGCGGTATCGGCGACGGCGCGAGGGGTGTCAGCCCGCTGTTGTCGGGGTGGCCGACCCGGCCGCCGTGCTGGAGTTGCAGGAACATCCGGCCGCCCGCGGCACGCACCGCGCCGGTGACGTTCCGCCATCCCGCCACGTGCGCGTCGTTGTGGATGGCGGGAATGTTGGGATACGTCTGCCCCACCGCGTTCGGCGTGGCGGCCTCGGCGATGATCAGCCCCGCGGAGGCGCGCTGCGCGTAGTACGTGGCCATGATCGGCGTGGGGACGCCGTCGGCACCGGCGCGGTTGCGGGTCAGCGGCGCCATCACCAGACGGTTCGGCAGCGCCAGAGCGCCGAGGCGGAAGGGCTCGAAGAGGCGGGAGTCAACTCGTGTGTTCGTCATGGCCGTACGGTAAAAGTTGACACTGGTGTCAGGTTCAAATGAGCACATCGGCGGACGGGGTGGGGAATGCGGATCGGTGAACTGGCTCGGCGCACCGGCGTGAGCGAGCGGTCGTTGCGCTACTACGAGACGCAGGGCCTGCTGAGGGTCGAGCGCACCCCCAGCGGCCACCGCGTCTACGGCGACTGGGCGGTCGACCGGGTCATCCGGATCCAGGCGCTCTACGCCGCGGGACTGAACAGCAAGAAGATCGCACTGCTGCTCCCCTGCATGCGGGACACCGACGGCGGCCCGTCCGAGATCGCCACCCCGCAGCTGGTCACCGAACTCGCCACGGAACGGGACCGCATCAACCGCATGATCGGCGACCTGGTCCGCTCCCGCGACGTCCTGGACGAGGTGATCGACACGGCCTCGGACCGCCTCCGGCCCACCCCGGTCGAACCCTAGGGCGTGTCCACGACCGGTCCGGCGCCGTCGGCCCGCACGTCGGCGATCACGCAGCTGACGTTGTCGGGCCCGCCGGACTCGTTGGCCAGGGCGACCAGTCGGCGTACCGCCTCCTCCGGGTCGACGACCGTGGTGAGGACCTTGCGCACTTCCTCCGTCGGCACCACGGCGGACAGGCCGTCGGAGCAGAGCAGATAGCGGTCCCGGTGCCGGGCGTCGTGCAGCCGCAGGTCCGGGGTGGCGCCGCCGCCCCCGGCCAGGGCCCGTATCAGCAGCGACCGCTGCGGATGGGACGCAGCTTCCTCCGGGGTGATGCGTCCCTCGTCGACCAGTGACTGCACCATGGTGTGGTCGTGGGTGATCTGGAACAGCTCCCCGTCACGCAGCAGGTAGGCCCGGGAGTCGCCGATGTGGACGAGGGCCAGCTGCGATCCGGTCCAGAGCATCGCGGTGAGCGTGGTGCCGACCTCTTCCGGAGAAGGGTCGGTCACGGCGACGCCGCGCACGGCCCGGTCGGCCTGTTCGATGGCGTCCTCGAGGACGTTCAGGAGGTTGCCCGCCGCGATGCCCTCGGTTTCGAGGTACTTGAGGGCGTCGATGGCCGCGGCGCCGGCGGGGGCTCCGCCACGGCCGTACCCGTCGGCGACGGCGAGCAGCCGGGATCCGGCGTAGACGGAGTCCTGGTTGCTCTCGCGAACCAGGCCCGCGTCGGAGAGCGCCGCGTAACGGATGCCGAGGGGCTGGGCGGTCGGGGTCATGGCAGGGTCCTTCCAGGACAGATGGCCGATGAGGAAGGTGGCCAGATCCCGCCGTGCGGCGGTGTCGGCCTCGACCTCGGCCCAGAACGCGCGGACCTCCTGCGCCGCCGTGTCGCCCACCAGCCCGCAGACGTGCTGGATGCGGGCCAGGGGCATGCCCAAACGGCGGAGCCAGGCGACCAGACGGGCCTGGTCCAGCTGTTCCGGGGCGTAGAGGCGGTAGCCGGTCACCGGGTCGACGCGGGCGGGGGTCAGCAGGCCCAGTTCGTCGTAGAGACGCAGTGCCTTCGGTGACAGCCGGGACGCTTTCGCGAACGCCCCGATGGTCAGCAACCCCATGCTCGCTCCTCCTCATGCCGGGCACCTCGCCCGGCTCCTGTGATGCTGTGGCCTCCCCCAAGGTGAAGGTCAACCGGCTTCCCGGGCCGTCCGCCCGGCACCGGCTCGATGCGCCGACTAGGGGCGCCGGGCCAGTGCGGCGTCGGCAGCGGCGAGGATATTGCCGAAGGTGCGGGTGATGATCGGCCGCGCGACGCGCCGGGTGAGGAAGGGGCCGATCAACGGGACGGGGATCTCGGCGCGGGTCGTCCAGCACACCCGGGTGCCGCCGTCGGTCTCGGTGAACGTCATACGGCCGACTTCGTGCCTGGCCGGCGGCAGGCTGCGCTCGACGACGTACTCGGTGGCGTACGGCGGGTCGTAGTGGCTGATGCGCTCCCGGAACCAGCCGATCATCCAGAGGTGACTGCGCACCGCGCCGAGGCCGTACGGCGCGGTCTCACCCTGCCGGGTCAGACGGCATCGCAACACCAAAGGCGAGGCGGTGTAGTTGGTGGTCGTGGTGAGCCAGGCGAAGACGTCGTCGATCGGTGCGTCGATGGTGCGCTCGACGATCATGGTTTCCATGGCTGGCGTTCTCCCCTGTTGAGTAGGCGCACCGCATCGGCGCGGTGCAGCTTGTCCGGGTTGCGCATGACGTAGAGGCCGGTGATCTGTCCGTCGTGGATCTCGAAGGCGAGCAGCCAGTCGAGTTCACCGTCGGTGAGGGAGCGTGCCGCGGGCATGCCGTTGTAGGTGGCGTGCTCGATGCGGGTCGTCGCGGTGACGCTGGTGCGGGCCACGCCGAGCACGAACCGGGCGACGTCGGCACGGCCCGTGATGGGGTGACGGGCGGCGGACACCTTCCCGCCGCCGTCGGAGACCTGCACGACGTCGGGCGCCAGCAGGTCCATCAGCGCCTGCACTTCGCCGGTCGTCGTGGCGTGCAGGAACCGCTGGACGATCTCCCGGGTGGCCGCGGAGTCGGGCTCGAAGCGGCGGCGCCGCGCGTGGACGTGCCGGCGTGCGCGGTGGGCGATCTGCCGGACGGTGACCTCGGTCTTCCCGATCGAGGCGGCGATCTCGCCGTGGGTGTAGCCGAACACGTCGTGCAGCACGAACACCGCGCGCTCGGCCGGGTTCAGCGTCTCCAGGACGAGCATCATGGCCATCGACACCGACTCGCTGAGGATCACGTCCTCGCTCACCTCGGGCGCGGTGCGGATCGGCTCGGGCAGCCACGTGCCGACGTACTCCTCGCGCCGCGCCTTGACCGCGCGCAGATGGTTGAGGGCCTGCCGGGTCACCACGCGGACCAGATAGGCACGCGGATGCCCGACCGCGGCCTGATCGACCGCGCTCCACCGCAGATAGCTCTCCTGCAGCACGTCCTCGGCGTCGGTGGCACTGCCCAGCATCTCGTAGGCAATGGTGAACAACAGCGGACGGTGCTCGGTGAAGGCGTCCACCACACTCGGCTCCTCTCTTCGGCCACCCACGAGACACCACGCACCGGCGAACCGTGACAGCCCGCCGCTGTGATCCGCTTCACAGCGGCGTGGTGCCATGGACGCGGCTACCGTTTTGGCCATGCCCGAACTGAAAGCGCGGAATGTCGGCCCGTCCGGTATCGAGATCGCCTACGAACGTTTCGGCGCACCCGGCGCACCGCCGGTCCTCCTGATCACGGGGGCCGGCGCACAGATGATCAATTGGCCGGAGGGCTTCTGCCAGGCGCTGGTGGATCGCGGCCTGCACGTGATCCGGTTCGACACCCGCGACAGCGGCCGGTCGACGCACTTCCCCGACGCGCCCGTGCCGGACTTCCCGGCGGCCCTGGCCGGTGACCTCTCGACGGCGTCCTACTCGCTCTCCGACCTGGCGGCCGACACCGTCGGCCTGCTCGACGCGCTCGGCCTGGACGGCGTGCACCTCGTCGGCACCTCGATGGGCGCGATGATCGCCCAGATGGTCGCGATCGAGTATCCGGACCGGGCGCTCTCGCTGACCTCGATGATGTCCACGACCGGTGAACCCGGCGTGGGGGAGGCCGACTTCTCGGTGTTCGCCGGGCTGGGAGGGCCACCGCAGGACCGGGAGGCGTTCGTCGAGTGGCAGGTGCGCGCCCTGCGCCTCGCCGCGGCAGCGGGATCCGCGTTCGACGCGGCCGCCGCGGCCGAACGGTCCGGGCGGGTCTTCGACCGCGGTTACGACGCCCTCGGCATGCAACGCCAGGCACTCGCGGTCATAGCGACGGGCGACCGCACCGCACGGCTGCGCTCCCTGCGACTGCCCACCCTGGTGATGCACGGCGCCGCCGACGTCGTGTGCGATGCCAGTGGCGGCCGGGCCACGGCCGCCGCCGTTCCGGGTGCCGAACTGGTGATCCTGGAGGGGATGGGCCACGCGCTGCCCCAGGAGTTGTGGCCCGAACTCGCCACCCGCATCGCCGCACTCGTCCACCGCGCCGAGGGCTGCCCGTCCCGCTGAAGCTGCGGCGGCCGGGCCGGCCACGCCCCGGGCACGGCACCTGACGTCGGACACCTGAGTCGCTCGTCCTCGCCTCCCTCGTCCCGGAATGGTGCGCCCACCGGCCGTGCGGGGGCGGGGCCGTCCCCTTTCGGCGTTCCAGGCGGCGCGTATCGTCGCTGGTCAAGGTGGGTGCCACCGTTCTACCGTCCCGAAGTGGGGGAGAGTTCTGGCGATTGGGACGCTCTCGTCCTTACGTTCGGGACGTCAAGGCGCCGCCCCGCCGGTTCCGACCGAACCAGCGGGTGAGCGGGCCGAAGTCTCAGAACCAGGGAGGTCGCCTTGCGTCGTCTCGCGCGCACACTCGGCGTACTCGGCGGGAGCACTCTGCTCACGCTCGGTCTCACTCAGTCAGCCAATGCCGCAGTCGGGAATTTGCACCTCGGGCAACGTGTCATCACCGATCCCGCCCGGTGGTCGTGCCATACCGCACCTGCGTTGAACCTGGTGGTGAACAACTACACCAACTCCCCGGTGGCGGTCTTCGACCAGCCGGGATGCGGAGGCAACCTCGTCGGCATGGTGTGGCCGGTCAACAACGGCTTCTTCCCCAGGGGATGGAGCGTCCGCGTCATGCAGTAAGCACCATCGCGGCGGACCTTGCACCCGCTCCAGCCAGTCCGACAGGACCAGCGCCTCGCTCGACCTTCCTGCCCCGCAGGCTTGCCGAAATGGCAACGCCGATAGCGCCAGGTGACTTTCGCGCCGCATGATCGATCGGTGCCCGCCGACCGCCCGCGAACCGAGGAGAAGCCCATGCCACCCGAGCCGACCGCCGCGCTCCGCCACCGCACCGTCGAAGCCCCCGCCGGGCGCCTGCACTGGGCCGAGCAGGGCACCGGCCCGCTGGTCCTGCTCGTGCACGGCTTCCCCGAGTCCTGGTACTCCTGGCGCCGCCAACTCCCGGCCCTCGCCGCGGCCGGGTACCGGGCAGTGGCGATCGACGTACGCGGCTACGGCCGCTCCTCCAAGCCCGCCGCGACCGACGCCTACCGCATGCTCGACCTGGTGGAGGACAACGTCGCCGTCGTGCGCGCCCTCGGTGAGGAAAGCGCGGTGGTCGTCGGCCACGACTGGGGCTCCAACATCGCCGCCGCCTCCGCCCTGCTCCACCCGGAGGTCTTCCGCGCGGTCGGCTTGCTGAGCGTCCCGTACGCGCCGCCCGGCGGCCCCCGCCCCACCGACGTCTTCGGCCGGATCGGCGGCCCCGAGCAGGAGTTCTACGTCTCCTACTTCCAGGAGCCCGGCCGCGCCGAGGCGGAGATCGAGCCCGACGTACGGGGCTGGCTCGCGGGTTTCTACGCGGCACTGTCCGCCGACACCATGCCGGCCGAGGGCGAACCCGACCCGCACTTCGTCGCCCTGGGCCGTCAGCTGCGCGACCGTTTCCCCGCCGGCCCGCTCCCGGCCTGGCTGACCGAGGACGACCTCGACGTCTACGCCGGGGAGTTCGAACGCACCGGCCTGACCGGCGCCCTCAACCGCTACCGCAACATGGACCGCGACTGGGAAGACCTCGCTCCCCACCGCGGCGCCCCGATCACACAGCCCGCCTTGTTCATCGGCGGCGCACTGGACGCCTCCACCACCTGGATGGCCGACGCCATCGACGCCTACCCCACCACCCTCCCCGCCCTGTCCGCCTCCCACCTCCTGGACGGCTGCGGCCACTGGATCCAGCAGGAACGCCCCGACGAGGTCAACAGCCTGCTGACCGGCTGGCTCGCCACCATCCAGGCATGAACCAGGCGGGCCGCCTGTCAGCGCTCTGGTTGCACTCGCGGGCATTTCCAGGCCGAGTTGTCACCCGTCGCGGTTCGGAGCCGCGGAAGAACCATGCGGGCGATCCTGTGCACCGCTCCGCAAGTCACAGCCGTGGCAACAGGCGCTGAAGTGAGGCTCGACAGACGACGGCGCAGGAACATGCTGGGGGGCGTCAGGTCTCGAAACGGCGGCGGGCGGCCTCGATGTGACCGAGGTAGGTGTGGGTCCAGTCGCACATTCCATCGACCGTGGCGCGCAGTCCCCGGCCCGGCTCGGTGAGGGTGTACTCGACCCGGGGTGGCACCGTGGGATGCACGGTGCGCACGACCAAGCCGTTGCGCTCCAGCATGCGCAGGTTCTGGGTGAGCATCTTGTGGCTGATGCCCTCGATCTCATTCCGCAGTTCACTGAAGCGCAGGGTGCGTTCGCCGAGATTCTCGATGATGAGAAACGCCCACTTGTTGGCGACGTCGGAGAAGATCTCCCGTGCCAAGGAGTCCGCGCGCCTCAGGTCCGCTTCCTCGGGTGATCCCCTGAACTGCTTGGTCACCATAAGGTTCCCCAGTCACTGAAAAGTGCGTTCTTCCACGTCAGCGGTCACTCTCCTACGGTTCCTCAGTAACCACAAGAGAGCAGAGCGTCTTGGTCGCATGGCCGCGAGCCCGCGGGCGCTCAGGAGAAGGAGGCAGGCAACATGGCCCTCACCTTGGTGAACCCCAGCGGATTGCCGGAAATCGATGTCTACCGACAGGTGTCGATCGCGTCCGGGTCGAAGCTGGTCTTTGTCGCGGGGCAGGTGGCCTGGGATGCCGAGGGAGTCACGGTTGGCGAAGGTGACCTCGCCGCCCAGGTCGAGCAGTGCTACCTCAACATCTGCACCGCCCTGGCCGCAGTCGGCGGCTCCTTCGACGACGTGGCGAAACTGACCTTCTACGCCGTCGACTGGACCCCCGACAAGATGCCCCTGCTCCTGGAGGGCATCTCCCGGGCCGCAGCGAAGCTGGGGGTCGCCCCGGTTCCGCCGTCCACGCTGATAGGCGTTGCGGCACTCGACGTCCCCGAGCACCTGGTCGAGATCGAAGCCACCGCGATCCTCGACTGAACAAGTGCTCTCCGCCCGCCGAGCACCGAAGTGGCCGACTACGGCGCTCAGCGGCCAGGCCGGCTGGCGCCCTCAGCCGCACCGGGCCCGGACGCACTTTTGCAAGCAGTTGCTTGCAAAAGTTAGCAAGATGCGGCAGCATCGGCTCCATGGCATCACTCAACGTCGGCAACCTCGGTGAGTACCTGCGGGAACAACGCCGCAGCGCGCAGCTGACCCTGCGCCAGCTCGCCGATGCCGCGGGAGTGTCCAACCCGTATCTCAGCCAGATCGAGCGCGGCCTGCGCAAGCCGAGCGCCGAGATCCTCCAGCAGCTGGCCAAGGCGCTGCGGATCTCCGCCGAGACCTTGTACGTACAGGCCGGGATCCTCGACGAACGGGACAGGGAAGAGGCGGAGGTCCGCAGTGTGATCCTCGCCGACCCCTCGATCAACGAGCGGCAGAAGCAAGTGCTGCTCCAGATCTACGAGTCCTTCCGCAAGGAGAACGGGCTCGCGACGGACGACGACGGCAAAGACGCCGGCACACCTTCGAGCTGATCCGGGAGATCATCGCCATGGCCATCGCCCAAGACATCCGCAAGGCCGCCACCGACACCGCCTACGCCGCGGCCGGCGCGGCCGATCTGACCGCCGAGAAGATCGGGCAGCTCGTCACCGAGGCGCCCGAGCGCATCGAGAAGCTGCGCAAGACCGACCCCAAGGCCGTCCAGGAAAAGGTGACGCAGCAGGCCAAGGAGGTGCAGACCACGGTGAGCACCAAGTTCACCGAGATCATCGGCACCCTCGACACCGATGTGAAGAAGCTGGGGCAGACGGCGCAGGACCTGGCGCTCCAGGGCGTCGGGCAGGCCGTCGGCCTCGCGGCCGCCGCCGGTGAGAAGTTCGAGCAGCTGGCCGACCGCGGCCGCGGTGCCGTGAAGACCTGGCGCGGCGAGGCCGCCGAGGAGGTCGCGGAGATCGCCGTGGCCATCGAGCCGGACAGCGAGCCGCAGACGGACGGCCAGGCCGCCAAGGGCGAGCAGTCCGAGGCCGCGCAGGACTCCGACGCCGCGGCCCAGGACGACACCAAGCCCGCCGCGAAGAAGACCACCGCCCGCAAGCCCGCCGCGAAGAAGACCGACCCGAAGCCCGGCGAGTAACCACTCCTCAGCGGTCCGGGGGCGCGTGCCGCGTGCCCGGACCGCTGTTGCGGGTACGGTGGCGCGCAAGCGTCCGCGATGAATCGACCTTGAGGTGAGCCGCGTGTTGGTGGACGGGTTCGGCAGCGCCCTGGACTGGCTCGGGGAATGGCTCCCCCGCGTGCTATGCCTGTTCGCCCTGGCCGCGGTCGTCGACGCCGCGACCACCCGCGAGGACGCCTTCCGGGCGATCGGCAAGCAGACCAAGCGGTTCTGGATCGTCGTCACGGCCCTCGCCGCCCTTGTCTCCGGGCTGCCCTCCGCCCGCTATCTGGGCGGCGGCTGGGCCTCGCTGGCGGGGATCTTCGGCGGGCTGGGATTCCTCCTCATCCTCGCCGCCCTCATCGCCACGATCGTCTACTACGTGGACGTCCGCGCGTCCCTCAAGCAGATCAACGGCCGTCGCAGCTGGCCCAAGCCGCGTCGCTAACCGCCTCGCCGGCCGCTGAGCGTGTCCGGCGGCCGGCCAGGGCCTAGCCCCAGTCGAGCAGCAGAACGGCCAGGTCGTCCGTCAACTCGCCGCCGTTCAGCGCCCGGACCTCCGTCACGGCCGCGTCCAGCAGGTCCTCGCCGCGCAGCCCCTCCTTGACCTGGCGGGTGATCAACTCCACCACGCCCTCCTGGCCGAGCCGCTGCGTGCCCTCACCGATCCGGCCCTCGATCAGGCCGTCGGTGTACATCATCAGGCTCCAGGCGCCGCCGAGTTCGATCTGACGGCGAGGCCAGCGGGCGTGCGGCAGCAGACCGAGCGCCGGGCCGCCGTCCTCCTGCGGAAGCAGATAAGGGGCCTGCCCGGAGCGGACCACCAACGGGGCCGGGTGCCCGGCCAGGCACAACCCCGCCCGTCGGCCGTCCGGCGCTATGTCGACCGTGCACAGCGTCGCGAAGATCTCCTCGTCGGCACGCTCGTACTCCAGCACCTGCTGGAGCGTGGACAGCAGTTCGTCGCCCGACAGTCCGGCCAGCGTCAACGCACGCCACGCGATGCGGAGTTCCACACCGAGCGCCGCCTCGTCCGGGCCGTGGCCGCAGACATCGCCGATCATCGCGTGCACCGTGCCGTCGGGGGTACGGACCGTGTCGTAGAAGTCACCACCGAGCAGCGCCCGGCTGCGACCCGGCCGGTAGCGGGCGGCGAACCGCAGATCGGAACCCGCCAGCAGCGGCGTCGGCAACAGGCCGCGCTCGAGCCGGGCGTTCTCCTGCGCGGTCAGCCTCGACTGGGTGAGCTGCCACTGCGCGAGGTCCGCGCGCTTGCGCTCCACGGCGTAACGAATGGCCCGGCTGAGTACCCGCGCGTCGAGCTCGTCGCGGAAGAGATAGTCCTGCGCCCCGACCCGCACGGCCTCCGCCGCACGCTCGGCGTCCCCCTCGGGGACGAGCGCGAGCACGGCCTGACGCGGCGCGAGCCGCAGCACGGCGCGCAGCGTCTCGAACCCGTCGTCCGTCTCCCCCGGCAGGCACTCCACGCCCGCCAGGTCCAGATCGAGCAGGATGCACTGCACGTCATCGGTGAGCAGCCGCTCACCTTCGGTGAGATTACGGGCCGTACGGACCCGGACCGGCTTGCCCGCCGTGCCCCGCAGCTCGGAGAACGACAGCGATCCGCCGGGATCGTCCTCGATCACCAGCAGGGTCAGCCCGCCGTCGGGCAGCACGGCGGGCTGCTCCGCCGGGCTCGGCGCGGGTACGGCCATCGTTTCGGCTTCCTTCCCACCCCCCGAGGCACAGCACCCACCGACCGGCAGGCGCCGAACGCGACACTAGCGGCAAGGCTTGGGCCAACGGAATGGTGTGACGCCAAGCACCACTGTCATATGCCCTTTGCCTGACGGCATTTGGCGCGGGCGGGGCGAAATGACCAATGACAAACATCACGGGGGGACCGGCCGTCCGTTCGCTTGAACGTGGCCCCGGTCACGCTTTCCGCTGCGCGGGGGGCTTCGATCGTTGCCGGGTTCCCCGCGGTTTCCGCTGGCGCGGTGCCGTTGCCGCTGCGCGGGGCTGGTTCGGTGCGGTGTTCGGGCCTCCGCGGGCCTGTTGTACTACCCCGGCCGCACCACACCCAGAATCGGCATCGACCCCGCCCCGGCCAACGTCACCTGCCGGCCGGGCCTCGGCGCGTGGACCATCGTGCCGTCGCCCACGTACATGGCCACATGGCTGGCGTCCTTGAAGTAGATGACCAGGTCACCGGGGCGCATGTCCTTGACGTCGACCTTCGGGAGCAGGCGCCACTGCTCCTGGGACGTGCGGGGGATCGCGCGGCCGGCGGCTTCCCAAGCCCTGAGGGTCAGGCCGGAGCAGTCGAAGGTGTCGGGGCCCATCGCGCCCCAGACGTAGTTCTTGCCGATCTGCGCCGTCGCGAAGGCGACCGCCCGGCCACCCTCCGTGGTCGAGGCAGAGGAGCCAGAGCCAGAGGCATTCGCCCCCGCCCCCGCCTCCTTCAGCGTGACCGTCTTCACGGCCTCCGTGGCGAGCCACGCCCGCTGGGCCTCCCGGGCGCGTTCCTCCTCGATCCGGCGCAGCCGCTCCCGTTCCTTCTCCTCCAGCCGCTCCTCGAGCCGCTTGGCGTCCTTCAGCCGGGTCTCGATCTCCTTCTTCGCGTCCTCTTTCTTCTTCCGCTCGCCGTCGAGCTTCTTCCAGCGCTCGTCGGCGGCCTTCGCGTAGCCGTCGAGCTTCTTCTGGGTGGCCGCGACCTGGGCGAGCAGCCCGCGGGTGGCCTGTTCGCCCTTGTGGGCGAGGGAGACGCCGTCGAGGAAGGAGTCGGGTGCGGCGTCGAAGAAGAGCCGGGCGCCGTCCGGCATGCCGCCGGCGCGGTACCGGGAGCGGGCCAGGGCTCCGGCCTGGTTCTTGAGGCGGGTCATGCGTGCCTGGGCCGCGGTCACCGAGCGGGCGATCTCCACGATCGACTTCTCCTGGCGGGACTGCGCCTCGCTCGCCGCGTTGTAGGCATCCGTGGCTGATTCCGCCTTGCGGTAGAGGTCTTCCACTTCCCTGTGGACATCCTCCAGGCTCCGCTGCGGCGGGCTGGGATCCGCGTAGGCCACGCCCGGTGTGACGATCACCCCCGTCACGACCGCACAGACGAGCGCGGTCGCCACGGCCGTACGTCTGCCCCGGGTGTGGCCGAAACCCCTCACAGGCCCCGTACGGCCCACCGCCGCATCCGCGATCACGCCGCCGTTCCGCCTCACAGGACACCTCCGCGACTTCCGCCCCCACGCCTGACATGCCGTCACACGAGGAACGGATGGTGCCACGGAGGATCGAAAACCGGTAGGGATCTCTCACGGACTCGGCTGGAAACCGGCCCTTGGTCAGGGCCACCACACTGACGGCCGAGGTTCACCTTCCGTTCACTCTTCCCCATCGACCGCTTCACCTGTTCTGCCTAATTTCGACCGTGGAAGGTGCGAGCCGATCGGCCGAACAGGCCCCGCCCCCGTGCCGCCGACACTATGAATCAGCAGGTCAGCCCGTGTGATCAAGCGCGGCGCAGGCCGGCTGGCCGCTCAGCGGAACAGCACCACCGACCTCTCGCACGCCGCCTCGCGGCGGCTCCCGAAAGGAACACCCGAAAGTGAAGCTTCAGCGTAAGAACCGACTCCGCGCAGTCGCCCTCGGCGCCATCGCCGTTTCCGGTGCCCTGGTCCTCACCGCGTGCGGCTCGGACGACAACAGCGGCGGCGGCTCCACCGGCGGGGGCTCCACCCAGGGTGCCGGCAAGATCAAGTGCGAGGGCAAGGGCCAGCTGCTGGCCTCGGGCTCGTCCGCGCAGAAGAACGCCATGGACCTGTGGGTCAAGAACTACATGGCGGCCTGCAAGGACGTGCAGATCAACTACAAGCCCACCGGCTCCGGCGCGGGCATCCAGGAGTTCCTCCAGGGCAAGACCGCCTTCGCGGGCTCCGACTCGGCGCTCAAGCCGGAGGAGGTCGCGAAGTCCAAGCAGGTCGTCAAGGGCGGCCAGGGCATCAACCTCCCGCTGCTCGGCGGCCCGATCGCCATCGGCTACCACGTCCCCGGCGTGGACAACCTGGTCCTGGACGCGGACACCCTCGCCAAGATCTTCGACGCGAAGATCGAGAAGTGGAACGACGAGGCGATCAAGAAGCTCAACCCGGGCGCCAAGCTCCCCGACCTCAAGATCCAGGCGTTCCACCGCTCGGACGAGTCGGGCACCACCGACAACTTCACCAAGTACCTCAAGGCCGCCGCCGACAAGTCGTGGCCGTACGAGCCCGCCAAGGCGTGGAAGGCCAAGGGCGGCCAGTCCGCCGACGGCTCGGCCGGTGTGTCCTCGCAGGTCAAGCAGACCGCGGGCGCGATCTCGTACTTCGAGCTCTCCTACGCCACCGCCAACACGATCAAGACGGTGAAGCTCAACACCGGAGCCTCCGCCCCGGTCGAGGCCACCCCCGACAACGCGTCCAAGGCCATCGCCGAGGCGAAGATCGTCGGCACCGGCAAGGACCTCGCGCTCAAGCTCAACTACGCCACCAAGGCCGACGGCGCCTACCCGATCACCCTGGTGACGTACCAGGTCGTCGGTGACAAGGGCAACAAGGCCGAGACCCTGCCCGCCACCAAGTCCTTCCTGACCTACATCGCGAGCGAGGACGGCCAGGCAGTCCTCAAGGAGATGGGCTACGCCCCGCTGCCCGCCGAGATCGCGACGAAGGTCCGCGAGAACATCGCGAGCCTCTCCTGACCTTGTGCGGCCGGCCCCCGCTCACGGGAGCCGGCCGCACCATCCGGTGCACCGCCGCGCCAGGAGCCGAAGCCGGCTCCGCAGACCGGAGACCCGTGGATACCCAATGGACATAACCCCCGCAACTTCAGCAGCCCCGCCGCCCTTGTCGGGCGCCCCGGCCCCGGCCGAGCAGGCGAAGTCGGCCACCCGACCCGGTGACCGGATCTTCCTCGGACTCTCCCGCGGCTCCGGCATCCTGCTCCTGGTGATCATGGCTGCGATCGCCGTCTTCCTCGCCGTGCGGGCCGTGAACGCCCTCTCGCACAACGAGGGCAACTTCTTCACCACCTTCGAATGGAGCGCCAACTCCACCCCGCCGGTCTTCGGCATCGCGGTGCTGGCCTTCGGCACCGTGGTCAGCTCGCTGATCGCGATGCTGATCGCCGTGCCCGTCGCCATCGGGGTCGCGCTCTTCGTCTCGCACTACGCACCGCGCAAGCTCGCCACACCGCTGAGCTACGTGATCGACCTGCTGGCCGCCGTTCCGTCCATCGTCTACGGCCTGTGGGGCGCCCTGTTCCTGGTGCCGCACCTCGGCGGCCTCTACAGCTGGCTGAACGACTACCTCGGCTGGACCGGCATCTTCGAGTACCACGACGGTGCCGCCCGCTCGCTCTTCACCATCGGCATCCTGCTGGCGATCATGATTCTGCCGATCGTCACCAGCGTCAGCCGCGAGGTCTTCCTGCAGACCCCGAAGATGAACGAGGAGGCGGCGCTCGCGCTCGGCGCGACCCGCTGGGAAGTCATCCGGATGTCGGTCCTGCCGTTCGGCCGCTCGGGTGTCATCAGTGCCTCGATGCTCGGCCTCGGCCGCGCCCTCGGCGAGACCATGGCCGTGGCGACGGTGCTGTCCCCGAGCTTCCTGATCGGCAAGAGCCTGCTCGACCCGGGCGGCGGAACGTTTGCTCAGAACATCGCGAGCAGCTTCAAGGAGTCCGGTGAGATCGGCAAGGACGCCCTGATCGCCTCGGGTCTGGTGCTGTTCGTACTGACCCTGCTGGTCAACGGCGCCGCCCGAATGATCATCGCGCGCCGCAAGGAGTACACGGCATGAGCGTGACCATGGACAAGCCGCCGGTCGCCGACGGCGCCCCGCGCCCGTACACCCTGCACCAGCCCAGGCTGCCGCGCTGGACCCCGCCGGCCCTCGCGCTCGGCGCGGCCGCCGTGGCCGTCGGCATCGGCCTCGGCGCCGGGCTCGGCAGCCGGATCCAGTGGGGCCTGATAGCCGGCCTGCTCTTCGTCATCGGGATGTACGCCCTCGCCACCCGCGTCGAGGGCCGCCGGCAGGCCAAGGACCGCCTCGCCACCAGCCTGGTGTGGGTCTGCTTCCTGTGTGCCGTCGTCCCGCTGATCTCCCTGGTCTGGGAGACCGTCGCCCGGGGGGCCAAGGTCCTCGACGGCGGCTTCCTCACCCACTCGATGTCCGGTGTCCTGACCATCCAGCCCGGTGGCGGCGTCTACCACGCGATCATCGGCACCCTGGAGCAGGTCGGCATCGCCACCGCCATCTCGGCCCCGATCGGCCTGCTGACCGCCATCTACCTGGTGGAGTACGGGCGCGGCCGGCTCGCGAAGGCCGTCACGTTCTTCGTGGACGTCATGACGGGCATCCCGTCGATCGTCGCGGGTCTGTTCATCCTCAGCTTCTGGATCATCATGCTCGACTTCGGCTACTCCGGCTTCGCCGGTTCGATGGCCCTGTCGATCCTGATGATGCCCGTGGTGGTCCGCTCCACCGAGGAGATGCTCAAGCTCGTCCCCAACGAGCTGCGCGAGGCCTCCCTCGCCCTGGGCGTACCCAAGTGGCGCACGATCCTCAAGGTGGTCCTGCCCACCGCCATCGGCGGCATCGCCACCGGTGTGATGCTGGCGGTCGCGCGCATCGCCGGTGAGACCGCCCCGATCGTGCTCCTGGTGTTCGGCTCCCAGGTCATCAACAACAACCCCTTCGACGGAGCCCAGTCCTCCCTGCCGTACTACATCTACGAGCAGTGGGCGGCCGGCAACGAGGCCAGCTACGACCGCGCCTGGGCAGCGGCCCTGGTCCTCATCGCCTTCGTCATGATCCTGAACCTGGTGGCCCGCGGCATCGCCCGCTGGAAGGCCCCGAAGACCAGCCGCTGACGCGGCCACGAAAGAAGTTGATTCACATGGCCAAGCGCATCGACGTCGGCGGCCTGAACGCCTACTACGGCAGCCACAAGGCCATCGAGGACATCTCGATGACCGTCGAACCCCGCTCCGTGACCGCCTTCATCGGCCCCTCCGGCTGCGGCAAGTCCACCTTCCTGCGCACCCTGAACCGGATGCACGAGGTCACCCCCGGCGGCCGCGTCGAGGGCAAGGTGATGCTGGACGACGAGAACCTGTACGGCCCCGGCGTGGACCCGGTCTCCGTGCGCCGCACGGTCGGCATGGTCTTCCAGCGGCCGAACCCCTTCCCGACCATGTCGATCTACGACAACGTCGCCGCGGGCGTCCGGCTCAACGGCGGCCGCGTCCGCAAGGCCGAGCTGGACGGCATCGTCGAGAAGTCCCTCCAGGGCGCCAACCTCTGGAAGGAGGTCAAGGACCGGCTGAACAAGCCGGGAGCGGGCCTCTCCGGCGGTCAGCAGCAGCGTCTGTGCATCGCCCGCGCGATCGCCGTCGAGCCGCAGGTCCTGCTCATGGACGAGCCCTGCTCGGCGCTGGACCCGATCTCCACCCTCGCCATCGAGGATCTGATCGGGGAGCTGAAGGAGCGCTTCACGATCGTCATAGTGACGCACAACATGCAGCAGGCGGCCCGCGTCTCGGACCGTACGGCGTTCTTCAACCTCGCGGGCGTCGGCCAGCCGGGCAAGCTCGTCGAGATCGACGACACCGAGCGGATCTTCTCCAACCCGTCGGTGCAGGCCACGGAGGACTACATCTCCGGCCGCTTCGGATAGACCGGCCGCCTCCCCCAGGCGCCTTGCGGCGCTGCATGGCGGTGCCGCCGCAAGGCAACGGGCCCGCCCCCTGTGACTACCAGGGGGCGGGCCCGTGTCCTTCCCGCGCCGCTCACGCGCGGGACCGGCTCAGCCGAAGGCGAGATACACGATCCAGTAGCTGAACGCGGCGACCGCCGCGGCAGCCGGCATGGTGATGAACCAGCCGAGCACGATGTTCTTCGCGACACCCCAGCGCACCGCGCGCGAGCCCTTGGTCGAGCCCACGCCCATGATCGCGGAGGTGATGACGTGCGTGGTCGAGATCGGCGCGTGGAACATGAACGACGCCGTGTACATGACCGATGCCGCCGTCGTCTCGGCCGCGAAGCCCTGCGGCGGGTCCAGCTCGATGATCCGACGGCCCAGCGTCCGCATGATCCGCCAGCCGCCCGCGTAGGTGCCGAGCGACAGCGTCAGCGCACAGGCCACCTTGACCCAGACCGGAATCGCGGCGCCCGCGTCCTGGACGTCGGCGATGACCAGTGCCATCACCACGATGCCCATGGTCTTCTGCGCGTCCTGGAGACCGTGGCCGAGCGCCATGCCCGCCGCCGAGACCGTCTGCGCGATCCGGAAACCGCGCTTGGCCTTGTGCGGGTTGGCCTTCCGGAACATCCACATGATCACGACCATCACCAGATAGCCGAGGATCAGCCCGACGAAGGGCGACAGGAACATCGGGATGACGACCTTCTCGAGGACACCCGACCAGATGACGGTCGTGCCTCCCGCGAGAGCCGCGCCGACCATGCCGCCGAACAGCGCGTGCGAGGACGACGAGGGCAGCCCGAAGTACCAGGTGATGAGGTTCCAGGCGATCGCGCCGATCAGCGCGGCGAAGAGGATGCCCATCCCCTTGTCGCCCACCGGCGTCTCGATCAGGCCCTTACTGACGGTCTTGGCGACCCCGCTGCCCAGGAAGGCACCGGCGAGGTTCATCACCGCCGCCATCGCGAGGGCCGCGCGCGGGGTCAGCGCCCGCGTGGAGACCGAGGTCGCGATGGCGTTCGCGGAGTCGTGGAAGCCGTTGGTATACGTGAAGCCGAGCGCGACCGCGATGGTCACGACGAGTGCGAACGTGTCCACCGGGGGTCAGGACTCCTTGACCGCGATGGTCTCGACGGTGTTGGCGACGTGCTCGAACGCGTCGGCCGCCTCCTCCAGCACATCGACGATCTGCTTGAGCTTCAGCACCTCGATGGCGTCGTACTTGCCGTTGAAGAGCTGGGCGAGGAGCTTGCGGTGAATCTGGTCCGCCTGGTTCTCCAGCCGGTTCACCTCGATCCAGTACTCCGTGAGGTTGGTCATGGTCCGCAGGTTCGGCATCGCCTCGGCGGTGAGCTCCGCGGCCCGCGCGAGGACCTCGATCTGCTGCTCGACGCCCTTCGGCAATTCCTCGACCTGGTAGAGGACGACCAGGTCGACCGCCTCTTCCATGAAGTCCATGATGTCGTCGAGCGAGCCGGCGAGGGTGTAGATGTCCTCGCGGTCGAACGGCGTGATGAAGGAGGAGTTCAGCTGGTGGAAGATCGCGTGCGTCGCGTCGTCACCCGCGTGCTCCGCTGCCCGCATCCGCTCGGCGATCTCGGCCCGGGCGGAGGTGTCCGCTCCGAGCAGTTCCATGAGGAGCTTGGAGCCCGTGACGATGTTGTCCGCGGACGCGGCGAACATGTCGTAGAAGCTCGTCTCCCTGGGGGTCAGACGAAAGCGCACGTGGGATCCTCGGGGTGCAGCGGATTCGGTCTCGTTGATGCTAGGCGCATCATCCGGCCACAGCTAACTGGCATTCCCTCAGTGTCGCCCATCGGGCAGAGTGCTCGCCCAGGCGGTACCGCCTCCTGGCCGTCTTCCGGCCGTCTTCGGCGATAAATTTCGGTACCATATACCCGTCGGGGGTATGCATCGGGGTATACGAACCGTTATACGCACCGCACGGTCGCCGCATACCGACGTATAGGCGAGCGCTTGCACCGTGCGTAAGCGCCGCACAGCGCTCCGCGACACCTATATCCACGACCGGATATCCGCGACGGGCAGAACGACGGAGGACGCCATGACGACCACGGAAGCCGCAGTGACCGGCACCACCGAACCGTCGGGCGCGGCGCCCTGCCACGGCGCTCCCGCCGCCGACGCGCCCGCCGCGGCCTCCGAGCAGCACCTCGGCCCCCACGGCTACAGCAAGCAGAAGGACCAGCACCTCAAGCGCCTGCGCCGGATCGAGGGCCAGATCCGCGGCCTCCAGCGCATGGTCGAGGAGGACGTCTACTGCATCGACATACTCACGCAGGTCTCGGCCGGCACCAAGGCCCTGCAGTCGTTCGCCCTCCAGCTGCTGGAGGAGCACCTGCGGCACTGCGTCGCCGACGCGGCCCTCAAGGGCGGCGCGGAGATCGACGCCAAGGTCGCCGAGGCCAGCGCGGCCATCGCCCGCCTGCTGCGCACGTAGCGCAAATCAAGGCCGTCCGGCGTTTGAGGACCGGGATCCGGCGGAGCCCCGGGAAATACCCGCCCTGGGGCGGAGCCCCGACGCGACGCGCTCACCCCCGGTCCGTATCCCCGCGAGCCCCCCGGGGGACGACGCGGAGCACTTCATCGATACGGTCCGGACTGAGCCGCTCCTCATCCACGCTCGATGCGGCGATCATGAGCTCACCGTAGAGATCGATCTCGATGAGGGCCACGGGATCCTGCCCGCCGGACGAACCGGGTTGCGAAACCACGTGTTCACCTCCTCGGGTCGTCGGTCTTCCGCTCTGCTCTTCGTTGGTCTCTTTACATATTCTTTACTTGAAGCCCAGCACTCGGTTTACCAGCGTAGTGATCGGTGCACACTCCGCGCATGGCACAGATGGACCATTTCCATGGCCAACTACGCCCTGCCGCACTATTTCTGCGGCGAACCGACCTTCCCCGCATAGATATCGCCGGGCACCGGCAGTACGACCCTGACCCCCGTACCGAAGGCGGAGAGCCGGACGGTCGAAACGACGACCATCGGGGTCGCGGCGGGCGAAGGCCGCACCGCCGTGGCCGTGGCAGCGGCGATCGCCGTGGCCGTCGTGGCCCCGCCGCCGGTATCGCCGCTGCCGCCCTCGACGCTGAACCGGTAGCGCAGCTCGCGCGGCCTGCCCTGTTCGTCGATGAGGACATCGAACGCCACTGTGCCGCTGGAGAACCCTTTCGCCGCCGCAGCGAGTGGTCCCCGGTCGCGAGCCGGTGCCGCGCGCGCGGCGCGGCCGAGATCGATCGTTCCCCAGTAGTGACCCACACGCACCCCGCCTACCCGCTCGTCCCGCATGTACGTCACCTCGCGCGCGCCTCCGAGCAATTCGGCCGCGGCGAGCGGGTCGGTGGCCCCGCTCGTGAGGAGATTCCCGTCGGGGAGGGCCGCCGTGTCCAGCCGCACCCACTTGTCGGCGGGCACCCCCGCGCCGCGGTTCTTCATGTACAGCCCGCCGGGGGTGAAGACCTCGGTGATCGGCCGGTGTTCGGCGGCCCCGGCCACGTCCTCGGGCAGCAGCACCGTCAACTCGCCGACGGGCCGGGCGAAGTCGTAGACGCCCGAGCCCTGGATCGTCAGCCGGGTGCCGCCGCTGACGGTCTCCATGGACGTGACGACCTTCGCGCCGCCCTCCTTGGCCAGGGCGGCGGCGGCCCCGCGCACGGTGGCGAGCGCGCGGCCCGGGTCGATCACGGCGCCCGTCCCGTGGACCGGCCGGGCGGAGTGGGGCCGGCCGCCCCGGCCGCCCTGTGGCTCGTAGGCCGCGGTCATCGGGGAGCAGCCGGACACCAGCAGGGCGACGGCGACGCCGCCCGCGACCGCGGTGGCGACGACCGCGCCCCTGCGTCCTTGCCCTCGCACCACCATGACCGCCAGCCCCCTACCGAAAACGCTGTGGACCCCGATCGTTCAACGACTACGCGGGTGTCACCGTCACGGCCGGGTAGCGTGGTCACGTGTCCGACGCAGCCCCCGTGAACCAGTCCTCGCTGCCGCCCGCCCGGCGAGCGGCACGGCACCCCGCCGAGCACCACATCAGCACGACCGAGAGAGGGTCGTTCTGCACGGCCCGCTGCAGCTGCGGCTGGTCCGGTCCCGCCCGCCGTGCCCGCTCCCTCGCCCGCGAGGACGGCGCCGGCCACCTCGCGGCCACGGGCGACCAATAGCTGACCGATAGCCGGCCAATAGCTGCCGCCTACAGGGAACCGCCCACCCATGTGCGTCATCTGTCCAAGCAGGTACAGCGCGCATCACGTACCGCGCGAAGCACGTACAGGGCGACAAGGGGCGGGCAGGCGACATGGCCATGAACAGGCGCAAGCTGTTGGCGACGGGGACGGGACTGGCCGCGGCCGGCGTATGGGGGGCGTCGTGCGCCGACGACACCTCCCAGGCGACCCCGGCCCGGATGACCAACGCGAGCCGGTCCACCTCGGTGACCGCCGCCTCCAAGGCCAAGCCGGCCGACTGGACCGCCCTCGGCAAGGGCCTCTCCGGCGGCATCGTCCGTCCCGGTGACGCCGACTACACGGCCGCCCGCCAGCTCTACAACACCCGCTTCGACAGCCAGCGCCCCGCCGGTGTCGCCTATGTCGCCGGAAACGGCGACATAACGCAGTGCCTCGCGTTCGCCCGCCGCCACTCCATACCCGTCTCCATACGCAACGGCGGGCACAGCTACGCGGGTTGGTCCAGCGGCACGGACCGCCTCGTCATCGATGTCTCCCGACTGAAGTCGGTCCGCACCCCCACCGCCTCAACCGCCGTCATCGGCGCGGGCGCCAAGCTCATCGACGTCTACACCGGCCTCGCCGCGCACGGCGCCACCATCCCGGCCGGCTCCTGCCCCACCGTCGGCGTCTCCGGCCTCACCCTCGGCGGCGGCCACGGTGTGCTCTCCCGGGCCTACGGCCTGACGTGCGACAGCCTCACCGGCGCCACCCTCGTCACGGCCGACGGCAAGACCGTCGAGTGCGACTCCTCCCGCAACACGGATCTCTTCTGGGCGCTGCGCGGCGCGGGCAACGGCAACTTCGGCGTCGTGACCGAGCTCCGTTTCCGCACCCGCAAGGCGTCGGACTGCGTGACCGGCTACGTCTCCTGGCCCTGGGCGAAGGCCGCCGACGTGATCCGCGCCTGGCAGGAGTGGGGCCCGACCCGGCCGGACGAGATCTGGTCCGCGTGCGACCTGGCCGTGGCGGCGGGCGGCACCCCCCGCGTCTCCGTCGTCGCGTACTCCCTGGGCACGTACGGCGATCTGGAGAACGCCCTCGACGAGCTGGTGCGCAAGGTGGGCAGCGCCCCGAAGAAGGGCCTCGGGCTGCGCCGCCGCGGCTACCTCGACTCGATGCGCGCCTACGCGGGCTGCGGCGACAAGACCCAGACGCAGTGCCACCTGCCGGGCAAGACCCCCGGACGGGAGTCCTCCGGTGCGCTCCAGCGGGAGACGTACGCGGCCCGCTCCGACTTCTACGACCGCTCGCTCCCGGCGGCTGGCATCCGTGCGCTGCTCGACCAGGCGGAACGATTCGGCAAGAGCGGTGGCAGCGGCGGCGGTTCGATCCAGCTGACGGCGCTGGGCGGCGCGGTCAACCGCGTAGAGCCCCTGTCGACGGCCTTCGTGCACCGTCGGTCGCGTTTCCTCGCGCAGTACCTGACCTCGTGGGCGGCGGGCGGCTCGGGCACGAAGCAGACCACGTGGCTGGACGGCACGCACACGGCGATGCGCCGCTTCGCCTCGGGTGCCGCGTACCAGAACTACACGGACGCGAGCCTGAAGGACTGGCGCAAGGCGTACTACGGGGACGCGGCGGACCGGCTGACGAAGATCAAGGGGAAGTACGACGCGGGAAGGCTTTTCACCTTCCCGCAGGCACTGTGACGGCGTTGCCGTAAGCCGCAGCAAGTCGCCGGAAAGGGCCTCAGGCCGCGAGGTCCTTGTCCCGGTGCCGGGGGTGCTCGGGGAATCCCGCGTCGGCCCCGGCACCGCTCCCGGCCCGTGTCATCACGGGCCGGGGCGCCTTGGCCGACCGCACGAGCCAACCGGCCCGCGAACCGGCGACCGTCCTGGCCAGCGGCGTGAGCAGCATCATCGCGAGCGGGGCGAGCAGCAGGGCGACGGCCGTGCCGAGGGCGAGTCCGCCGACGACGTCGGTCGGGTAGTGCACGCCCATGTAGACGCGGCAGAAGCCTTCGAGGAGTGCGAGGCCGATCCCGAGAAGCCCGTACTTCCGGTGGGCGACGAAGAGGCCGACGCCCAGCGCCATGGTCAGCGTGGCGTGGTCGCTGACGAAGGAGAAGTCGGTCTTGCCCTTGACCAGTACGTCGAGACCGCCGTGATCCACGAACGGGCGTGGTCTTTTGACGAACCCTCGGATCGGGATGTTCACGAGCAGCGCGATCCCGGCGGCGAGCGGGGCCCACACCAGCGCGGCGACCCCGGCGGGCGCGTCCTCGCTCTTACGGACGCTCCACCAGGCGAAGAGCATGAGCACACCGAGGCCCAGGACGATGCCGAACTCGCCGATGAACTCCATCGTCCGGTCGAGCCAGTTGGGCGCGTCCTTGGCGATGCCGTTGATGTCGTAGAGCAGGCTGACGTCGGGGTTCGATCCACCCCTGGCCTCTGGCATGGGGTGCCCCATCACGAGTCCAGCCATGTCCCACGGCCCCTATCTGTCGCCTGTTTCCACGTCCAGCTGCCGACCCCCGTGGTCCGTGCGCCCAGCCCCGGCGCTGCTTCCCCACTCCCCATGGAACGCCTCGATCCGGCCAGGCGTTCCACCCTCAACCCAAAGATCACCAGGACGTTATCGAAGGGTGACCCGCCGTCGCAGCTCAGGGTGCGGCGTTCATGCGTTGTTCGTACGAGGCAACGCTTTGGCGCCGTCTTCGGTCACTCTCGTGGCACCGATGTAATCCGGTGTGTCGATTTTGTCGAACCGGATCACGGCCCCCGTATACGGCGCGTTGATCATGTATCCGCCGCCCACATACAGCCCCACGTGGTGGATGCTGCGCGGATCCTGGAGGTTGTGCGCGAAGAAGACCAGGTCACCGGGGAGCAGCTCGTCCCGCTTGGGGTGGGCTCCCGCGTTCCACTGGTCGTTCGCCACGCGCGGCAGCTCGATCCCCACCGACTCGTAGGCCGCCTTCGTCAGCCCTGAGCAGTCGAAGCGCCCGTTGTCCTCCTTCGTGCCGTTGCCGCCCCAGAGATAGGGCGTTCCGAGCTTCTCCTGCGCGAAGTAGATCGCCCCGGCCGCCCGCTGCGAGGGCGCCACCCGCCCGACGGGGCGCGCGAAGCTCTTCGACAGATCGCGGATCGCCTTCACATAGCCCTGGGTCTCGTTGTACGGCGGCACCCCGGAGTGCTTGATCACGGCATAGGAACCCGCGTTGTACGAAGCGAGCATGTTGTCGGTGAGGTCGCCGGGGACGTTCTTGACGTACTTGGCGAGGTCGCAGTCGTACGCGGCCGCCGAGGGGATCGCGTCCTGCGGATCCCAGATGTCCCGCTTTCCGTCCCCGTTCCCGTCGAGCCCGTGCGCGGCCCACGTTCCGGGGATGAACTGCGCTATCCCGCGGGCGTCCGCGGGACTCACGGCCCGGGGGTTCCAGTTGCTCTCGGTGTAGAGCTGCGCGGCGAGGATCGCGGGGTTGAGGGCGGGGCAGAGATTGCCCCACTTCGCCACGAGGGCCTGGTACTGATCGGGCACGGCCCCCTTGGCCAGCCCGACCGCCCCCTTGCCCCCGCCTCCGATGAGGTTCGAGGCGGCGGAGTACACCCCGATGACGAGCAGCCCGATGAAACACAGGGACATCCCGATCCCGACACCCACGCCCACCCAGAGCTTCCGCACCCCGCAATCCTCCCCCACGGGCCCGTCGCGTATCCGTCATTCATACGGCCCGGCTGGTTTCGTACCAGCGCACTCGCGCACCGGACGCCCCGTCACTCCCCGGCAGGCGACCGGAAGTCCACGCCCGGCCTCCGGCTCACGCCGGCACACTCCCGGCGGTCCGATGCCGGCGCTAATACCAACCGACCCGGCGACGCCGGTGGACGAGGACGTCCCCGACGCGGAGGACGATCGTCACGGCGAGGCCGATGCCGCAGACCCACCGGGCCGTACCACCGTCGGAGACCTCACCCCCCGGGCTCGGCCCCACCCGCCCGTCGGGGTCGTAGGCGACGGTGAGCCGTTCTCCCTTGTCCGCGATGTGCCGGCTCGTGGTCATGGCCCGGGGCCGGCCGCCGGCACAGTCCAGGCGGTGGTCGTAGGACGTCGTGGTGGTCGTGCTCGAGAAACCCTGGGCATCGGTCGTCGTGTGCCTCTCCACGCGCTTGTCGACGTCGAGAACCGCGCACTGGGCCCGCACCCCCCGCGAATGCAGCACCCATTTGTCGACGCCTGTGTACGCGCCGCCGAGGGCAATGGCGAGCGTGACGGCCGACATGAAGAACACCACCCCGCTCTCGGACAGCGAGGGCGAGAACACCCAGATGGCCATCGCGGCGAGAACCATCAGCACGCCCAGCACGCCCGCGATCACCCCGCCGGCCCCATAGGCGTTGAGCCACCGGGCCCCGATCACGAGCCCCACCGCCGATACCGGCAGGCCCACAGCCGCGGCCAGTCGCAGAGAGGAGATACGTCCTGCCACCACTCCCCCGTCCCCCTTCACGGGCGGCGGGACATGGGCCGCCCGAAATCCATCGCACACGGGAGCATTCACCCACCCCAGGCTTGGGTATCGCTCGGGCGTTTCGCGTGCATTCGCTCGGGCGGGCTACATTTCGACGAGGAATTCGCGTACGTGTTCGTTTGTCGAGGTGCGCCAGATATGCGCCGACAAGGCGGGGACGCTCATCGACAAGGCGACGCGACAAGGCGACGCGGAGATCGCCGTGACCGCCGGCCCCGGGCGGGACAGGTCCGCACCCTCCGTCGAAGGGACCGACCGGCGGGCTGCGGAGGCAGCGGAGCCCGCCACAGCCCGTCCCGCGATTCAGTCGTCGTCGCCCTCGTCGCCGACCTCGGCGATGTCGTGGTCGTCGTGCCCCGACTGCTGCTTCGGCTTCTCCGTCCTGGACTGCGCCTTGGGCGTCCCTGCCGTCGCACTCGGCTTCGGGTCCTCGGACCTCTTGGGCTTGGCCTGCTTCGACGGTGCCTTCGGCTTCACCGGTGAGGGCGCCGCGGGGGTCGCCTCCGCCGGGACCACGTTCGGCGCGTCGCGCGTATGGCCCGGGTCCGGACCGCCCGGCTGCTGCTGGGCCGACTCCGAGGGCTGCGCCTCGGGCTTCTGGGACCCCTGGCCACCGTCCGACGGGCCGAACACCGACGACCCGATCAAGGCGGCCACCACGAAGACCGCCGCCCCGGCGACCACGCCGATCAGCACCTTCGGGCTGCGCCCGCCCCTGCCGCTCCCGCCGTCCCCGTTCCGCCGTCTGCCGGCAGCCGCCGCGGGCGGCGCCGACGAGTGCACCGGCGCGTACGCCGCAGTCGGCGCGGGCCCGGGAACGGCCGCCGGCGCGCGCATCGGCTCCGGAGCACGCATCGGCGCGGTCGGCGGTGCGGGCATCGGCATCGGCTGCGCGACGTCCCGCCAGGAATTGCCGGCGAACCAGTCCGCCGCTTCCTCCGCCGAGGGCCGGTCCTCCGGCTCCTTGGCCAGCATGCGCAGCAGATAGGCCTCGAAGGCGTACGGCATGTCGACGCCGTGCCGACGCGGTGGCACGGGCTCCGCGTCCACGTGCAGATAGAGCAGTGCGGTGGGGCTGTCCGCCCAGAACGGCGGCTGGCCGACGAGCAGCTGGTAGAGAACGCACCCCAGCGCGTAGACGTCCGAACCCGGGCCCGCCATCCGGCCCAGGGCCCGCTCCGGCGCGAGATACGTGCTCGTTCCGACGATCTGGCCCGCCCGGGTCAGGGCGGCCGAGGTCTCGTCCACGAAGCGGGCGATGCCGAAGTCGCCGATCTTCAAGGTGCCGTCGGCGTCCAGCATCAGGTTTCCGGGCTTGACGTCCCGGTGGACCACTCCCTGCCGGTGGGCGGCGGCCAGCCCGGAGGCCGCCTGCGCGGCGATGTCGGCGACGCGCTCCGGGGCGAACGCGCCCCGCGCGGAGAGGTCCGCCAGGCTCGGCCCCTGGACCAGCTCCATGACCAGATAGAAGCGCCCCTCCCAGGCGCCGAAGTCGTACACCGCGACGACCTGAGGGTGATTCAGGCGCGCCGCCGTCTGGGCCTCCATCCGGAACCGGGCCGCCGACGACTCGTCGCCGTCGTCGCCCAGCAACAGCTTCACCGCGACCTGACGCCCCAGCACCTCGTCGTGTGCACGCCAGACTTCGCCCATCCCGCCACGGCCGAGCAGATCCCCCAGCCGGTACCGATCGGCAACCAGCACCCGTACCACCCTTGTTTTCGACGCACCCGAAGCAGGTGACGAGTGCGATGCGTGCAATGAACGCGAGGAAAGCGATGAACCGGCCCGGCGGCCACGAAGTGCGGCGAACGCGAGGACGGCCGCCCCAGCGTACCGACCGAACACATTGTCGTTTGAGCATCCTCGGGCCCCCCGCCCTCGCCAATCATTGCTCGGCGTCCATACGCGTGATACACAGAGTCACCATAGGGCCCCCCACTGACAACGGACCGCGCCGCAGGTCAGGGCGGTACCGCCGACGGCGCATACGGGTTCCGGCAAAAAATGCCGCCAAGTCGACATGCTGAGCGGCAACGTCAGCGAAGATAGGTCCTGACCTTTGCCATGCGGCGGAGGCGACGCAACTACCCATAAGGGGCGGTGAGTTACAAATGTTTTTGGCAGCCGGCGACAAGGGTGACATCAACACCATCATTGGCGGAATCGCCCCGAAATGGGGGCCGTTCGGTAGCCTGGGCACGGAAGCTCGAGTGATGGTCGAGGTCATCATGGCCGTGGCCATTCTCCTGTGCCTCGCCATCGCGATCTGGGGCGCGGCGAAGCAGCGGATCGGCGCCACGGCCCTGCGGGACACCTTCAGCGCGGAGCAGGGCAAGGGATTGATCGTCGCCGGCCTCACCGGCGTGTTCATCATCGGCTCGCTGGGCACTCTCTTCACGATCGTCTACGGCATGGCCGTCTGAGCCGTTCGGTCACGCCCGACGCCCACGCGCCCCCCAGCCGCCCCCACCCGTCACCCGTTCCACCGCGCATCGAACCGCGCAGACCCTCTCGTCCCCGAGTCCCCCCGCACCGAGGCTGCCACCTGATGCCCCCTCACACCCCCTTGTCCTCCCCCCTGAAACCGTTCACACCGCTACCGTCATATACGGGCGGCAAGCCAGCGACGACGCATGAAACGGATGAGGGGACGGACGCGCGATGAGCCTCGGCGACGACGGCTACGGCGGCGGGCACGACTCGGGCCGCGCGGCCGGTGACCCCGGCGGCTACGACGACCGCCACCTGACCCGCACCCGGCTGCCGGAGGGCGAGGGCGACGCGTACGGCCCCTACGGCCAGCCCCGCCGCGGCGGCCGCCCGGGCGGCGGCAGACCGGGGATGTCCAGCCGGAACCTGATGACGGTCGTCGGGGTCGTGGTCCTCCTCCTCGCCGCGATCGCCTTCGCCAACAGGGGCGGTGACGACTCGTCGTCCGACGGCGCCGACACGAACACCGACAAGGCGGCGAGCAGCGGGGCTACGGCGGCGTCCGGAACGAGGCCCGTGACCGGGAAGACCGGCGGTATCGCTTCGGGGTTCGCACATTCGGAGCAGGGGGCGCAGTCGGCCGCGGCGAATTTCGCGGTGGCGCTGGGTGGTGACGGGATGTTCAAGGCGGATACCCGTCGGGAGATCGTGGATGCCACCCACACGGCGGACGCCGCGCCCGCGCTCAAAGAGGACCTGGACAAGGCCTACTCCGCAGGCTTCCTGAAGAACCTGGGACTCAACCCGGACGGCACCGCCCCCAAGGGGCAGACCTTTGTCTCACGCACCGTTCCCGTCGGAACGAAGAGCACCTCGTACGGCGGCGACGAGGCCACCGTCGAAGTCTGGTGCACGGGCCTCGTCGGCCTCGCCGGGGAAGGCTCCACCAAGCCGGTCGCCCAGACCTGGTTCACCATCACCGAGAAACTCCGCTGGGTGGACAACGACTGGAAGGTCTCCTCATCCAGCCAGAAGCAGGGCCCAGCACCTGTCAGCAGCGACGTCCGCGCATCAGGAGCCGACGAGATCGCGAATGCGATCAGCGGGTACGGAGGGTTCACATATGCCAGGTAACCGCCGTCACCGCGCCCTGTCCGTAGCCGCGGTCGTCGCATACGCCCACGTGGCCGTCCTCTCGCTGGCCACGCGTGCCACCGCGGCCCCTACCCCTACCCCCACACCCAACCCCTCGGCGTCGGGCGCCACACCGACGCCGACGCCGACGCCGTCGCCGTCGCCGAGTGCCAGCAAGGGCAACGACCCCTGCGATCTCATCGTCGGGCTGGCCAAGGACTACTGCAAGGGCAAGGACGACAAGGGCGCCTCCGCACCGTCCCCCAACGACCCCCAAACCGCCCTGGACCCCCTGGCTTCCCTCTCCAAAGGTTGTGCCGACGCCGCCGCCTGGATCGTCGGCAAGCTCTCCGAAGCCGTCAAAGCCACCGGCACCGTCGACTTCACCAATTCCACTTTCCTCCACCAGTACGCCGTCGTCTTCGCCGCCTCGACCGTCCTCACCCTCGTCCTGTGGCTGCTGGCCGTCGCCAAGCGGGCCGTGCGGGGGGTGCCGTTCACGGAGGCGTTCACCGAGGCCGTGGGGTTCCTCTGGCTGACCGTGCTGGCGTCCGCGTTCACGCCGTTGATCCTCTATACGGTCGTCTCGGCCACCGACGCCGTCACCGAAGCCATCGCCTCCGGTACGAATTCGAACAACGATGCCTTCTTCGGCGGATTCGCGGACGCCCTCAAGAAGGGTGACGGCATCGGCGGCGGGCCGATCATGCTGATCGTCGTGTCGCTCGTTTCCGTGCTCGCCGCAGGCGTGCTGTGGCTGGAGCTGGTGATCCGGGCCGCTCTGCTCTACGTGGGGGCCCTGCTCGGCACCGCCGTCTACGCGGGGCTGGTCGACAAGAACATGTGGGGGCACGTCCGGCGCTGGGCGGGGATCATGATCGCGGTGATCCTGATCAAACCGATCATCGTGGTCGTCCTCGGGCTCGCCGGAGCGCTGTCGGCCGACAAGGGGCCGAACGCGTTCTCGGCGGTCGTGTCCGGCCTCGCCATCATCATTCTTGCCATTTTCGCCAGTGCGATGATCTACCGGTTCGTTCCCGGCTTCGGCGACGAGATCGTCAGCACCCGCAGTGCCAGCAAGGACGCGGCGTCCCGCCAGGCCGCCGCCGTGATCTCCTCGCCCGCCGCGCTCGTCAAGCAGGGCATCAACACGCACAGCGCCCGCGGTTCCGATGGCGGTGGCGGGCAGCAGGCCCGGCCCGCCAGTGCCGTGTCGGGCGGGGTCGCCGCCCACAGTTCCCGGCCCGCCGACCGCAACGGCGGCGGCACGGGCGGCGGAGGCTTCTCCGGGCACTCCGGCCCGGGCGGCTCCCCCGGCTCCTCGGCGTCCCGCGCACAGAACCGCAGCAATACCCGAGGAGGTGAGCGGAGTTGACGATCCAGGCCCAGTCCCAGCCGGTCGCGGCCCGCCGTACGTATCTGATCGGCCGTGCGCGTCCCAACGCGGTCGTCGGCAAGAACCGGGAGACCGGCGAGATCGCGCTGATCATCGCGGGCGCGTTCCTCGGCATGATGTGCGGGCTCCTGGTGCCGAACCTGCCGCTGCGGATCCTCACCCTCGCCGGGTTCCCCGTGCTCGCGCTGGCCGCCGTGTACGTGCCGTACAAGCACCGCACGTTCTACAAGTGGTTTGAAATCAATCGCTCGTATAAAAGGACGCTCCGGCGCGGCACCACCTACCGCTCCTCCGTCGTCGAGGCCGGCACCCGCCTGGACGGGCGGGAGGTCGAGGTCGGGCCGCCGCCGGGCATCGGGCGGATCAACTGGCTGGCCGCGCCCTTCGGGCCCGACGAGATCGCCGTCCTGCTGCACGCCGACCGTCGTACCGTCACCGCCGCGATCGAGATCGAGGGACCGGGCGTCGGTCTGCGCGACTCGGAGGACCAGGAGGCGCTGGTCGACCGGTTCGGGACGCTGCTCAAGCACGTCGCCAACGGCGACGGGTACGTCACCCGCATCCAGATGCTGGCCCGTACGCTCCCCGCCGACCCCGACGCGCACGCCAAGGACGTCGAGCGGCGCGGTGACGAGAAGGCGCCCGCGTGGCTCAAGGAGTCCTACGAGCAGCTCCAGTCGATGGTCTCGACCTCGTCCGAGCAGCACCGGGCATATCTCGTCGCCTGTATGCACTACACCCGCGAGCTGGCCGCCGAGGCGCAGGCCATCGCCCGCGCCTCGCGTCACGAGGCCGGCAAGCGGAGGCTGGACCGGGACGCCGGGCTGGCCGTCGTCATGGCGCGTGAGCTGACCGACATCTGCGCGCGGCTCGCCGAGGCCGACATCCGGGTCCGGCAGCCGCTCGGGCAGGGCCGGCTGGCCTCGCTCGTGCACTCCATGTACGACCCGGACCACCCGATCGACCACCTCCAGGCGATGACGAAGCGGAACGCCTGGCCGGCCGAGCTGGACGCGATGGAGCCGACGTACCTCCAGGCCAAGACCCGCGAGTCCAGCACCCGCGAGCCCTGGTGCCACTCCACCGCGTGGGTGAAGGAATGGCCGATGACGCCCGTCGGCGTCAACTTCCTCGCCCCGCTGCTCGTCCACACCCCCGACGTGATCCGCACGGTCGCTGTCTGCATGGACCTCGAGCCCACCGACGTGGCCATCGAGCGCATGCTGACCGAGAAGACCAACGACGACGCGGACGCCTCCCGCGCCGCCAAGATGAACCGGGTCGTCGACCCGCGCGACGTCGCCCACCACTCCCGCGTCGACCAGCGCGGCGAGGACCTGGCCAGTGGCGCGGCCGGGGTGAACCTCGTCGGGTACATCACCGTGTCCTCGCGCTCCCCAAAGGCGCTGGCGCGCGACAAGCGGACCATAAGAGCCTCGGCCGGCAAGAGCTACCTGAAACTGGAGTGGTGCGACCGCGAGCACCACCGGGCCTTCGTCAACACACTGCCGTTCGCGACCGGCATTCGACGATAGGGGCAGTGCCGTGCTCGACCCGCTCGCCGCAGTGACCGATGCCTTCACCAGCTTCGTCTTCGGGAAGGTGGAGACCACCCGGCTGCCCGTACGGACCTCCACCGGCCAGGCGCAGGCCGTCTACCTCCCCACCGCCGCGCCCGGCCTCGGCGACTCGGGCGTGATCATCGGACGCGAGGTGTACTCCGGCAAGGGCTACATCTACGACCCGTTCCAGCTCTACGGGCAGCAGCTGCCGGCCCCGCACTGGCTCGTCCTCGGCGAGTCGGGCAACGGCAAGTCGGCGCTGGAGAAGACCTACGTCCTGCGCCAGCTGCGCTTCCGCGACCGCCAGGTCGTCGTCCTGGACGCCCAGGGCGAGGACGGGGTCGGCGAGTGGAACCTCATCGCGCAGCAGCTGGGGATAACCCCCATCCGGCTCGACCCGACCGCCGCCATGAACGGCGGCATCCGGCTCAACCCGCTCGACCCGTCGATCACGACGACCGGGCAGCTCGCCCTGCTGCGCACGATCATCGAGGTCGCGATGGGGCGCGGCCTGGACGAGCGGGCGGGCTTCGCGCTCAAGGTCGCGCACGCGTACGTCAACGAGACGATTCTCGACCGGCAGCCGGTGCTGACCGACATCGTCGAGCAGCTGCGCCACCCGGAGGCCGAGTCCGCGGAGTCGATGAACGTCGACATAGACGATGTACGGGCCTGGGGCCTGGACGTCGCGCTGGTGCTGGACCGATTGGTCGACGGTGACCTGCGGGGCATGTTCGACGGGCCGACGTCGGCCGGGATCGACCTCGACTCCCCCTTGATCGTCTTCGACCTCTCCCACATCGACCGCAACTCCATCGCGATGCCCATCCTGATGGCCATCGTCGGGGTCTGGCTCGAACACACCTGGATCCGCCCGGACCGCAAGAAGCGGATCTTCCTGGTGGAAGAGGCCTGGCACATCATCAATTCGCCGTTCGTGGCCCAGCTGTTCCAGCGGCTGCTGAAGTTCGGGCGCCGGCTCGGCCTGTCGTTCGTGGCGGTGGTCCATCACCTGTCCGACGTGGTCGACGGCGCGGCGGCCCGGGAGGCCGCCGCGATCCTCAAGATGGCCTCCACCCGGACGATCTACGCGCAGAAGTCCGACGAGGCGCGGGCCACGGGGCTGGTCCTCGGCCTGCCCCGGTGGGCTGTCGAGATCATCCCGACCCTCACCCCCGGCATCGCCGTCTGGGACGTCAACGGCAACGTCCAAGTCGTCAAGCACCTCATCACGGAGGCCGAGCGGCCGCTGGTCTACACCGACCGCGCCATGACCGAGGACGGGGACGTGGCCCGCGAGCTGGCGGCGGAGGCGGCGGCCGCGAAGCGGGCCGCCGCGGCGATGGAGGCGCACCTCGCCGACGAGGCCTACGGTTCCTCCGAGCCGACGGTGGCCTGACGTGACAGGCGGGGCGAGACCCATGCGCGGCGGACGACCGGACGGCAGGCTTCCCGAAGGCGGAATTCCGGATGGCCTGCTGGTCGGTGTCCTCGCGTTTCTGCTGGGGCTGGCCGGGCTGGTGTGGTCGGCGACGGGTCTCGCGGCCCTCTTCACCCACGGCGCCTGGCCGGAAGGCGTGACGTTCCTGCGGACCCCTCTGGCTCTACGGCACCTGCTGAGCCGGCCACAGGACCTGCCCGCCGCCTGGCCCGACACCCCACCGGACACCCTCCCGGGCTACGGGCTCTTCTGGGGCATCCTGGTCAGCCAGCTCCTGGTCCTCATCGTCCTCACCGTCTTCGTCCTCGGCACGCTCGCCCGCTGGCGCGCGGTCCGGGCACAGCGCAGGGAGCAGGACCGCCCGGCTACGGACATGGCTACGGCCACGAGCACGGCTACGGATACGGCCCCACCGGGTCCCGCGCCCGCCCCGTCAGCAATTCCCGCCGCCTCCACCGTTTCGGCTCCCGCTGCGGCTCCCCCCACCCCGGCCGTGGCCGTGGCCATGGAACACGCCACAACAGGGGTAGCCACCCCGCGCTCCCCCGCCCCTCAGCGCGTCCACTACGGCGCCGACCGGCGGGACAGCGCGGCCCGCGTCCTCCTGGAGGCCGCCGGGCCCGCGCTCGTCACCACCAGCGACCCCGGCCTGTGGGCGGACACCAAGGACTCCCGCGCCAAGCTCGGACCCGTCCATGTCTTCGACCCGGGCCATCTCCTCGACACCCCAGCCCGCCTGCGCTGGAACCCCACCACGGGCTGCGAGGCCCGCGACACCGCCGCCGCCCGCGCCGCCGCGCTCCTCGCGCCCGTACGGCCCATGAGCGCGCTCGACTCGGCCACCGCCGACACCGCGGAAACGCTGCTGCGCTGCTGGCTGCACGCTGCCGCCGTGGACGGGCGCCCCTTCCGCCAGGTGCACCGCTGGGCCCAGGGCGCCTCGGCGCACGAGCCCGTGCGGATCCTGCGTACGAACACCAAAGCGGTCGGCGGCACGGCGGGCGAGCTGGAGTCGGCGCTGACCGGCCACCCCGAACGACGCGACATGGCCCAGGAACTGACGGCCCGTGCCCTGGAGGCGCTGTCCTCCATTCACATGCGCGACGCCTGTAACCCCAATCGAGCCGATTCGCTCGCGTGGGAATCATTCATCGCCGAGGGGGGAACGCTGTACGTGGTGGGTGAGGCGATTGAGGATCCTCGCACCCGCCCGGGTGCGATGCCGCTACTGACCGCACTCGTCGCAAACGTGGTCGAGCGCGGCCGGGGCATGGCCGAACGGTCATCTTCCGGTCGGCTCGACCCACCACTGACGCTGGTGCTGGACGACGTGGCCGCCGTCGCGCCCCTCCCGGCCCTGCCGGACCTCCTCGCGGACGGCGAGCGGTACGGCCTGCCCACCCTCGCGCTGATGCGCTCCGAGGAACAGGCCCGTGCCCGCTGGCCCCACCGCCCCCTCGTCGGCCAGCCCGCACACACCCGCCCTACCGGCCGAAACCCGCTTCGATGATCCTGCCGACGACGGGGCTCGGGGTCTCGCTCTTCGCGTCCGTGGCATTGACCGAGTAGACGAGCGTGCGGGAGCGGTCGGGGGTGGCGCCGAACCCGCTCAGATACCCGTACCGTCCGCCCGTCTTGCCGTAGACGACGGTCCTGCCGACCTCGACGCGCGTCAGACCGCTGGTGTACGTGGCCTTCCTGTCCTCGGCCGGGTCCCCGCCGGGGTTGTAGGCGGGGACGTCGGGGACGGTGAACATCAGCTTCAGCTCGGGCTTCGGCACCACGCGGCCCCGGAAGAGGGCCGACGAGAACCGCTCGAGGTCCGCCGTGGTGGTGATCAGATCACCGGAGGCCCAGGTGATGGACTGGTTCCACTCGGACACGTCGACCAACCGCGACGAACCGTCCTTCGCCTTCACCGCCTGGTACCCGCGCGTGTGCCGCCCCTGGATCCTGGGGTCGTTTCCGGCGCTGTACGTGTCCTTGAGGCCGGCCGGGATGATCACCCGGTCCCGTACCTCACGCTCGTAGGACCGGCCGGTCACCTTCTCGACGATGAGGCCCAGCACGTTGTAACCGATGTTGGAGTAGTGCTGCTTCGTGCCCGGCGCGAACTCCATGGGCCTGCTGACGGCCCTGCTGACCAGCTCCTTGTGGTCCCACGTCGTGAAGCGGTGCGCGTACTGCCAGGCGAAGTCGGCCGGGAAGTCGGCGCTCGGCAGACCGCTGGTGTAGTTCAGCAACTGGCTGACCCGGATCTCCGGGTAGTGGGCGGGCAGCAGGCCGGGCAGGTAGTGCTGAACGGTTCCGTCCAGTCTCACCTTGCCCTCGTGCACCAGCTGAAGCACGACCGCGGCCGTGAACGTCTTGGTGATACTCCCTGCCCGGAAACGCTCGTCGCCCTTCGGCGCCCGGCGCGTACGGATGTCGGCCTCCCCCGACGTGCCCAGCCACCGGCCGTCCGCGCCACCCAGCCGGACCTGGGCGGCAGTGGCGTCCGCCGACGGCAGCCCGGCTATCGCCCGACGCATCGCCTCGGCGTTCGACGGCACCCGCTCGGCGACCGCCGCGGCCGACGGGGCCGACGGGGCCGACGGGGCCGGGGAGGACGAGGACGCGAGAGCGGGCGGGATCGTGACGGTGACGCTCATGGCGGCGACCGCGGTCGCGAGGACGGCAATTCCCTTACGGCGCATGGTGAGACTTCCCCAGGTGATCGACAGACGACAGGTGACGCATCGGACGCGTCCCACCCATCCTGGAGATCGGCGCGCCCCCGCGAATCGCCGACGCGAGCGGTCTCGCACCCCCGCGCCCTCCCCCGCGCGAGGGAGAAGACTCCGCCCCGCCCTCAGCCACCGCGGGCGATCAACCCCGTCTCGTACGCGCAGATGACCGCCTGGATCCGGTCCCGCAGTCCCAGCTTCGACAGCACATTGCTCACATGCGTCTTCACCGTGTGCTCGCTCACCACCAACTCGGCCGCGATCTCCGCGTTCGACAGCCCCCGCCCCAGCAGGACGAGCGTCTCCCGCTCCCGCGTCGTGAGCGCCCCCAGCTCCTCCGACGGACCGGCGGCCGGCACCGGGTCCGCCACCGCCCGCCGCGTGAAGTCGGCGACCAGCCGACGGGCGACCGACGGGGCCAGCAGCGAGTCACCGGCCACGACCACCCGCACCGCGTGCACGAGATCGTCACGGCGTACGTCCTTGAGCAGGAACCCGCTCGCGCCCGCGTGCAACGCCTCGTACACGTAATCGTCCTGATCGAAGGTCGTGAGCATGACGACCTTGCAGTCCGACTCCGCACAGACCGTCCGCGCGGCCTCGATGCCGTCCACGCGCGGCATCCGGATGTCGAGCAGCACCACATCGGGGGCGTGCCGCCGCACGGCCTCGACCGCCTCCGCCCCGTCGCCGGCCTCGGCGACCACCTCGATGTCCGGCTGCGCCTGCAGGATCATCGCGAAACCGCTGCGCACCAGTTCCTGGTCGTCGGCCACCACCACACGGATCGTCACTTGCCCACCTCCGCACCGGAGGAGATCACGAGCGGCAGCCGTACGGCAACGCGGAACCCCACCCCGTGCGGTCCGGGCCCGGAGACAGTCGTTCCGCCGTGTGCGGCGGCCCGCTCGCGGATACCGATCAGCCCGCGCCCGCTCCCCGCGCAGGGGCGCGGCACCGCCCCACGCGCACCATCGTTCTCCACCGTTACGGAGAGGGTTGCGACCTCCCACGCCAGGCGCACGGTCACGGACCGGGCATCGGCGTGCTTGAGGACATTGGTCAGCGCCTCCTGCACCACCCGGTACACCGTCACCTGCACATCGGCCGCGGCCTCCTGAGGCTCGCCCGATACCGACAGGCTCACCTCCAGCCCCGTCCGCCGCACCTCCTCCACGAGCGCGCCGAGCCCCGCCAGCGTCGGCTGTGGGCTGCGCCCGGCATCCGGGTCGTCCTTCAGCACCCCGAGCATCCGGCGCAGCTGCGCCATGGCGTCCCTCCCTGCTCCCGAGATCGCGTCGAAGGCCGCCTCCGCGCGGTCGGGGTCGGACCGTACGACCAGGGGCCCGGCCTCCGCCTGAACGATCATCAGGCTCACCGCGTGGGACAGGATGTCGTGCATCTCCCGCGCGATCCTGGCGCGTTCCCGCTCGGCCGCCCGCTCGGCCTCCACCACTCGCGCCCGTTCCAGTTCGGCCGCGCGCGCCTCCACCGCCCGGGTGTAGGCCTGCCGGGTACGCGCCAGCACTCCGAGCGCGTACACCATGCTGAACAGGAACATGGAAAAGAGGTGCTCGCGGGCCGTGTTGTCCCGCAGGGCCACGCCGAGAGCGATCAACGGCAGTCCCAGGACGATCGTGGCCCGCCGCTGCCACAGCCCGGCCTGGGCAGCGACCGTGAAGATCGCGACGATCGGACTGTAGGGCAACGGCTGGCCGGGCCCGTCCACGATCAGATATCCGAAGCCCGCCACGGTGATGGCCAGCAGCGACGTGAGCGGCGCCCGGGTGCGCCACAGCAGCGGCAGCACCTGGAGCGACGTCAGCCCGTACATGGCCCACGTGGCGGGCGGCAGGTCCGCCGGGCGCGGCACGATGAAGGGGATCGTCACCGCCGCCTGGACGACGACAGTGATCACAGCGTCGACGGCCCAGGGGCTGGCCCTGCTCAGCCGACCGCCCAGAGCGCGTCTCAGCACGCCGGACGAGCCATGGCCAGCTCGTACTCTTTCGCCGAGGAATCGCCGGGCATGAGGACGACCACACCGGTCCGCTCGAAGCCCAGCTTGCGGTAGAGCGCCTGGGCGCGGGCGTTCGCCTCGTGCACGTACAGCCGCACACGCTCCGCCCGGGGCTCGGACAGCGCCCACGACCAGTCGAGCGCGGCACCGAAGAGCGCCTGCGTGAGGCCGGTGCCGCGGTGTTCGGGCCGCACGAAGACACCGACGATGTGGGTCTGCGGCACGGTGGCGCCGCCGCCGAAAACGCCGTCCTCTCCGGGAAGTTCGACCAGGACCGTCACCGTCCCCGCCCACTCGCCGTCCGGGCCCTCGGCGACAAAGCCGCACACGGACTTTCCCTGGGCCGCGGTGTCCGTACGGTCCTTCCAGTACGCGTCGGGCTGGGCGACTGCGCGGTCGTAGGTGTCGAGGAAGGCGATCGGGGCGACGGGGTCGGCGAGCGCGGCCAGCCGCAGTTCCTTGACCTTCGCCCATTCACCGGCCCGTACGGTTCTGATGAGGTGCTCCATCCGCCGATGTTCGCCCGTACGAACGACACGGTCAACGAACTTCCGCCCGAATCGGTGTACGCGTTGACGTGCCGGAAGGCCGGTTCTAGCGTCCGTCCGGAAGGAAAGGCGGGGTTGTCTGCCATGAACGATCGTCCAGGGAATCCATCGCCGTTCCCGGCACGGCCGACCGTCGTCGTCGCCATGGGAGCGGACGAGGCCGCGGCGTCTTTGCCCGCGGACCTTCGCGCCGGGCTCGGCACCATGGCGAGGCTGACGCCCGGGGTACTGACGGGCGATCTCACCGCACCGGAGGAACGTACGGCTCTGGCCGACGCCGATGTGCTGATCACCGGTTGGGGGACCCCGCCACTCACCGAGGACGTGCTGGCGTCCGCGCCTCGACTGCGTGCGGTGGTCCATGCCGCGGGGTCCGTCAGGGAGCTGGTCAGCTCCGTGGTCTGGAATCGGGGCATCGTCGTTTCCTCGGCCGCCGAGGCGAACGCCGGCCCCGTGGCGGACTACACGTGCGCCGCCGTTGTCTTCGCCGCGAAGAAGGCGATTCCCGCAGCCGCCGCGTACGCCACGGGCCCCAAGCCGGCGTTTCTCGACCGTGAAGGTGCTGACGGCCGCACGGTCGGGGTGATCGGTGCCTCCCGTATCGGCCGCCGGGTCCTCACACGGCTGCGCGCCTCGGACGCGGAATTCCGCATCCTGCTGTACGACCCGTATGTGACCGCTGAGGAAGCGGCCGGACTGGGCGTCGAGATGGCGGGGGTGGACGATCTGTGCCGTGCCAGTTCCATCGTGACGGTCCATGCGCCGCTGCTGCCGGAAACGCATCGACTGCTGAGCGCGGAGCGTCTCGCGCTCATCCCGGACGGCGGCACTGTCGTCAATACGGCACGGGGGGCTCTCGTCGATACGGAGGCCCTCACCCGGGAATGTCTCTCGGGTCGCTTGGACGCCATTCTCGACGTCACCGACCCGGAGCCACTCCCCGAGGGGCACCCGCTGCGCAAGCTGCCGAATGTCCTGCTCACCCCGCATATCGCGGGAGCACAGGGCAGCGAGGTCCGCCGTCTCGGGGCGTACGCCGTCGAGGAAATCGGACGGTTGGTGCGGGGGGAACCGCTGCGCGGCCGGGTACTTAAAGAGGACCTGGGCCGGCTGGCCTGACGAATTCGGCCGGAAACGCAGAATAGCCCCCGCAGGAACCAAATGGCTCCCACAGGGGCTACTCTCAAAAATTGTTCGGCGGCGTCCTACTCTCCCACACGGTCCCCCATGCAGTACCATCGGCGCTGAAAGGCTTAGCTTCCGGGTTCGGAATGTAACCGGGCGTTTCCCTAACGCAATGACCACCGAAACTCTATGAAATTAACCAACCGGAACACAACACGGTCGTTACTTCAGAACCTACACAGTGGACGCGAGCAACTGAGGACAAGCCCTCGGCCTATTAGTACCAGTCAGCTCCAACCGTTACCGGTCTTCCACACCTGGCCTATCAACCCAGTCGTCTACTGGGAGCCTTAACCCCTCAAAGGGGGTGGGAATACTCATCTCGAAGCAGGCTTCCCGCTTAGATGCTTTCAGCGGTTATCCCTCCCGAACGTAGCCAACCAGCCATGCCCTTGGCAGGACAACTGGCACACCAGAGGTTCGTCCGTCCCGGTCCTCTCGTACTAGGGACAGCCCTTCTCAATATTCCTACGCGCACAGCGGATAGGGACCGAACTGTCTCACGACGTTCTAAACCCAGCTCGCGTACCGCTTTAATGGGCGAACAGCCCAACCCTTGGGACCGACTCCAGCCCCAGGATGCGACGAGCCGACATCGAGGTGCCAAACCATCCCGTCGATATGGACTCTTGGGGAAGATCAGCCTGTTATCCCCGGGGTACCTTTTATCCGTTGAGCGACGGCGCTTCCACAAGCCACCGCCGGATCACTAGTCCCGACTTTCGTCCCTGCTCGACCCGTCGGTCTCACAGTCAAGCTCCCTTGTGCACTTACACTCAACACCTGATTGCCAACCAGGCTGAGGGAACCTTTGGGCGCCTCCGTTACTCTTTAGGAGGCAACCGCCCCAGTTAAACTACCCACCAGACACTGTCCCTGATCCGGATCACGGACCCAGGTTAGACATCCAGCACGACCAGAGTGGTATTTCAACGACGACTCCACACACACTGGCGTGCATGCTTCACAGTCTCCCACCTATCCTACACAAGCCGAACCGAACACCAATATCAAGCTATAGTAAAGGTCCCGGGGTCTTTCCGTCCTGCTGCGCGAAACGAGCATCTTTACTCGTAGTGCAATTTCACCGGGCCTATGGTTGAGACAGTCGAGAAGTCGTTACGCCATTCGTGCAGGTCGGAACTTACCCGACAAGGAATTTCGCTACCTTAGGATGGTTATAGTTACCACCGCCGTTTACTGGCGCTTAAGTTCTCAGCTTCGCCCTGTCGAAACAGAGCTAACCGGTCCCCTTAACGTTCCAGCACCGGGCAGGCGTCAGTCCGTATACATCGCCTTACGGCTTCGCACGGACCTGTGTTTTTAGTAAACAGTCGCTTCTCGCTGGTCTCTGCGGCCACACCCAGCTCAGGAAGCAAGTTCCATCACCGGACATGGCCCCCCTTCTCCCGAAGTTACGGGGGCATTTTGCCGAGTTCCTTAACCATAGTTCACCCGAACGCCTCGGTATTCTCTACCTGACCACCTGAGTCGGTTTAGGGTACGGGCCGCCATGAAACTCGCTAGAGGCTTTTCTCGACAGCATAGGATCATCCACTTCACCACAATCGGCTCGGCATCAGGTCTCAGCCTTAATGTGTGACGGATTTGCCTATCACACGGCCTACACCCTTACCCCGGGACTACCACCGCCCGGGCTGGACTACCTTCCTGCGTCACCCCATCGCTTACCTACTACAGATCCGGGTCACCGGCTCCACCACTTCCCTTCACCCGAAGGATCCAGGACGGCTTCACGGGCTTAGCATCGTCTGATTCGATATTGGGCGTTTCAAAGCGGGTACCGGAATATCAACCGGTTGTCCATCGACTACGCCTGTCGGCCTCGCCTTAGGTCCCGACTTACCCTGGGCAGATCAGCTTGACCCAGGAACCCTTAGTCAATCGGCGCACACGTTTCCCACGTGTGTATCGCTACTCATGCCTGCATTCTCACTCGTGAACCGTCCACAACTCGCTTCCGCGGCTGCTTCACCCGGCACACGACGCTCCCCTACCCATCCACACGGCCGTTGGACCTATTGTGTGAATGACACGACTTCGGCGGTACGCTTGAGCCCCGCTACATTGTCGGCGCGGAATCACTTGACCAGTGAGCTATTACGCACTCTTTCAAGGGTGGCTGCTTCTAAGCCAACCTCCTGGTTGTCTCTGCGACTCCACATCCTTTCCCACTTAGCGTACGCTTAGGGGCCTTAGTCGATGCTCTGGGCTGTTTCCCTCTCGACCATGGAGCTTATCCCCCACAGTCTCACTGCCGCGCTCTCACTTACCGGCATTCGGAGTTTGGCTAAGGTCAGTAACCCGGTAGGGCCCATCGCCTATCCAGTGCTCTACCTCCGGCAAGAAACACACGACGCTGCACCTAAATGCATTTCGGGGAGAACCAGCTATCACGGAGTTTGATTGGCCTTTCACCCCTAACCACAGGTCATCCCCCAGGTTTTCAACCCTGGTGGGTTCGGTCCTCCACGAAGTCTTACCTCCGCTTCAACCTGCCCATGGCTAGATCACTCCGCTTCGGGTCTTGGGCGCGCTACTCAATCGCCCTATTCGGACTCGCTTTCGCTACGGCTTCCCCACACGGGTTAACCTCGCAACACACCGCAAACTCGCAGGCTCATTCTTCAAAAGGCACGCAGTCACGACTGCATGTGCAAGCACATACAGCGACGCTCCCACGGCTTGTAGGCACACGGTTTCAGGTACTATTTCACTCCGCTCCCGCGGTACTTTTCACCATTCCCTCACGGTACTATCCGCTATCGGTCACCAGGGAATATTTAGGCTTAACGGGTGGTCCCGCCAGATTCACACGGGATTTCTCGGGCCCCGTGCTACTTGGGTGGTTCTCAAGCGAGCCGTACAGATTTCAGCTACGGGGGTCTTACCCTCTACGCCGGACCTTTCGCATGTCCTTCGCCTACCTGTACGGTTTCTGACTCGCCGACCAGCCGGCAGACTGATCAAGAGAACTCCCACAACCCCGCACACGCAACCCCTGCCGGGTATCACACGCATACGGTTTGGCCTCATCCGGTTTCGCTCGCCACTACTCCCGGAATCACGGTTGTTTTCTCTTCCTGCGGGTACTGAGATGTTTCACTTCCCCGCGTTCCCTCCACACTGCCTATGTGTTCAGCAGCGGGTGACAGCCCATGACGACTGCCGGGTTTCCCCATTCGGACACCCCCGGATCAAAGCTCGGTTGACAGCTCCCCGGGGCCTATCGTGGCCTCCCACGTCCTTCATCGGTTCCTGGTGCCAAGGCATCCACCGTGCGCCCTTAAAAACTTGGCCACAGATGCTCGCGTCCACTGTGCAGTTCTCAAGCAACGACCAGCCACCCACCACCCCAACACCAAAGTGTCGAGTTCACTGGGGCCGGCATCGCGAAGGCTCGAAACTTACGTTCCGTACCCTCAGATACCCAACAGCGTGCCCGACCCGACCCATCCAGTATCACGTTCCACGCCGAAGCAGTACTAGTGAACCAAACCGATCGTGCCGAATAGTCAACGTTCCACCCATGAGCAACCGTGCAGAACGTTTGTCTGCAGTCGGCTATGTGCTCCTTAGAAAGGAGGTGATCCAGCCGCACCTTCCGGTACGGCTACCTTGTTACGACTTCGTCCCAATCGCCAGTCCCACCTTCGACGGCTCCCTCCACAAGGGTTGGGCCACCGGCTTCGGGTGTTACCGACTTTCGTGACGTGACGGGCGGTGTGTACAAGGCCCGGGAACGTATTCACCGCAGCAATGCTGATCTGCGATTACTAGCAACTCCAACTTCATGGGGTCGAGTTGCAGACCCCAATCCGAACTGAGACCGGCTTTTTGAGATTCGCTCCACCTCACGGTATCGCAGCTCATTGTACCGGCCATTGTAGCACGTGTGCAGCCCAAGACATAAGGGGCATGATGACTTGACGTCGTCCCCACCTTCCTCCGAGTTGACCCCGGCAGTCTCCTGTGAGTCCCCATCACCCCGAAAGGCATGCTGGCAACACAGAACAAGGGTTGCGCTCGTTGCGGGACTTAACCCAACATCTCACGACACGAGCTGACGACAGCCATGCACCACCTGTATACCGACCACAAGGGGGCGACCATCTCTGGCCGTTTCCGGTATATGTCAAGCCTTGGTAAGGTTCTTCGCGTTGCGTCGAATTAAGCCACATGCTCCGCTGCTTGTGCGGGCCCCCGTCAATTCCTTTGAGTTTTAGCCTTGCGGCCGTACTCCCCAGGCGGGGAACTTAATGCGTTAGCTGCGGCACCGACGACGTGGAATGTCGCCAACACCTAGTTCCCAACGTTTACGGCGTGGACTACCAGGGTATCTAATCCTGTTCGCTCCCCACGCTTTCGCTCCTCAGCGTCAGTAATGGCCCAGAGATCCGCCTTCGCCACCGGTGTTCCTCCTGATATCTGCGCATTTCACCGCTACACCAGGAATTCCGATCTCCCCTACCACACTCTAGCCTGCCCGTATCGAATGCAGACCCGGGGTTAAGCCCCGGGCTTTCACATCCGACGCAACAAGCCGCCTACGAGCTCTTTACGCCCAATAATTCCGGACAACGCTTGCGCCCTACGTATTACCGCGGCTGCTGGCACGTAGTTAGCCGGCGCTTCTTCTGCAGGTACCGTCACTCTCGCTTCTTCCCTGCTGAAAGAGGTTTACAACCCGAAGGCCGTCATCCCTCACGCGGCGTCGCTGCATCAGGCTTTCGCCCATTGTGCAATATTCCCCACTGCTGCCTCCCGTAGGAGTCTGGGCCGTGTCTCAGTCCCAGTGTGGCCGGTCGCCCTCTCAGGCCGGCTACCCGTCGTCGCCTTGGTAGGCCATTACCCCACCAACAAGCTGATAGGCCGCGGGCTCATCCTTCACCGCCGGAGCTTTCCACCCACCCCCATGCGGAGGCAGGTCGTATCCGGTATTAGACCCCGTTTCCAGGGCTTGTCCCAGAGTGAAGGGCAGATTGCCCACGTGTTACTCACCCGTTCGCCACTAATCCACCCCGAAAGGCTTCATCGTTCGACTTGCATGTGTTAAGCACGCCGCCAGCGTTCGTCCTGAGCCAGGATCAAACTCTCCGTGAATGTTTACCCGTAATCGGGTGACACTCGCGTTGAGCGGCACAACCAGACGGAATAAGTCCGGTCGTGCACAGCGTCCTCGCTGTGTTGTTGCCCACCAGACCCCAAAGGGACCGGCAGGACTTTCAAAGGAACCGCGTCCCGATCGCAGAGCGACCGGAGACGGGGTATTTTATAGTCTGGCGTTGACTTTTGGCACGCTGTTGAGTTCTCAAGGAACGGACGCTTCCTTTGTACTCACCCTCTCGGGCTTTCCTCCGGGCGCTTCCCTTCGGTATTTCGTGTTTCCAACCTTACCAGATCCGTTTCCGGCCCTGGCCCCCTGCTGGAGCGGGGTCCCACCGTTTCGCTTTCGCTTTCCGGCGGTTCCGACTCTATCAGATCCTTTTCCGTGCCGTTCCCGGCTCGAATTCGTTTCCGATTCCCCGTCGGCGGGGATTTGTTTCGCGCCTTTCGGCGTGATCACTACTTTACCGGATTCCCCCGGCAGTTCCTAATCGGAACCCGGTCCCGAATTCCGGCATGCCGAAATCGATCCCGTTCAAGGGCCGTGCAGTAGAGATTGCCGCCAGTGAGGCGTGAAGTGCCGCCTCACCGTCCTCGCGGACGCCGTGGCAACTCGGAGAACTCTACACGAGCCCCGGGGGTGCTCCACCCCGGGTGCGCCCGCTCGTGAGCCTGATCCTTGAGTCTGGTCCCAGAGCCCGATCCCTGGCCTAGCTCTTGCGCTTCTTCTTCCGCGCCGCCGGGTTGCCCGTACGGGTCGTGCGGCGGCGGTCGTACCGGGTGCGCGCCTCCTCGTACTCCTCGCGGTGGAGCCGCTCGCCCGGCGCCTCGCGCAGGGCTCGGAAGAAGTAGGCGAGCAGCGACCCGATGAAGCCGATCATGAGGATGCTCCGCATCGACTTCTCGGCCGCCGGGTCGGCCGCCGGGTCCGGGCGGCGCTGGAAGCCCTCCCAGGTCCGGCGGAAGGCGAGGGCGCTGCACACGGCGAAGGCGACGACCACCAGCATGTTGACCAGGTTGCCGACCTCGGCGACGGCCAGGCCCTCGTATCCGAAGCGGAGGACGAACGCGCCGGCCGCCGCCGCGGCGAGCGCGCCCACGGCGACGCCCGCCCTGCGCAGTGCGTAACCGCCGTCGTGCTCGACCCAGGTCGTCCCGAAGAACCGGATCGGCTCCGGCTGCGGACCCGCTGCCTCGTGCTCATCGCTCATATGTCGATTATCGCCGTCGACCGGAAACCCGGGCCCGGAGGATCGGGCCGGAGGGGCGGAGCCGGTGGCGTCAGCCCGAGCAGCGGACCGCCACGAAGCCGCTGCTGCCCGTCTTCACATACGCGTCCGACACGTACTGTCCCGGCGCGATGCTGTCCCAGATGTCCGTGGTGCCGCACGGGCCGGAGACCGTCTCGCCGCGGGTCTGGCAGCGGATCGGCACGCTGGAGCCCTGCGGGAGGACCTTGATGAGCTGGCTGGTCGAGCTCGGGCCCCGGCGGACGTTGACCTGGTACCCCGGGGCGAGCGGGTAGTAGGCCACGGCCGTGGCGGCCTGGACCGAGAGCGCCGCGCTCTCGTCGTTGCCGCTGGTCTCGGTGAATTCCTCGGTGGCCATCCGGCCCTCCCCCGTGCACGCGTCGAAAGTCGTCGGACAGTCGTCGGAAATCTGGGTCCGTCTGTATGTCATGTGCAGGCTAGCAAGACCGCTCGGCATGGCTTCCGGGTCTGTGAGGTGCCATCGACTAGGCTCCGGCACGCCGCCTGACGCGGCCGAAATACAACGGGGGTGGGGGAATGCCGCCGCTGCGCATGTCCGGGACGGGCCCGGAAGCGGAGGAGCCGGAGTATGCCGGCCGGTACCGGTTGGAAGGGCGTCTCGGCTCCGGTGGCATGGGCGTGGTGCACCTGGCGCGCTCCGCGTCGGGGCTGCCTCTCGCGGTCAAGGTGGTGCACGCCGAGTACGCGGTGGATCCGGAGTTCAGAGCGCGGTTCCGGCAGGAGGTCGCGGCCGCCCGGCGGGTGAGCGGAGCGTTCACCGCGCCGGTCGTGGACGCGGATCCGGACGATGAGCGGCCCTGGATGGCCACCCTCTGCATTCCCGGCCCCACCCTTGCCGAGCGGGTGAAGCGGAACGGTCCGTTGAGCCCCGACGAGGTGCGCAGGCTGGCTGCGGGGCTCGCGGAGGCGCTGCGCGACATCCATCGCGCGGGAGTCGTGCACCGGGACCTCAAGCCGAGCAATGTGCTGCTCGCCGAGGACGGGCCGAAGGTGATCGACTTCGGTATCTCGCGGCCGTACGACAGTGAATTGCGCACCGAGACCGGGAAGCTGATCGGGACCCCGCCGTTCATGGCGCCCGAGCAGTTCCAGCGGCCGCGGGAGGTCGGGCCCGCGGCGGATGTGTTCGCGCTGGCCTCGCTGCTGGTCCACGCGGCGACCGGGCGGGGGCCGTTCGAGTCGGAGAGCCCGTACATCGTCGCGTACCAGGTGGTGCACAACGAGCCGGAGCTGGCCGGTGTGCCGGAGGATCTCGTTCCGCTGATCCTCGCGTGCCTGGCGAAGGAGCCCGCGGACCGGCCGACGCCCGACGCGATCATGGCCATGCTGCCGCACACGTCCCCCTCCTCCCCTCTTACTCCTCCTGCTGCCCCCACTGCCTCCGCACCGTTCCCGCCTCAGGTCCCCGAGCAGCGGAACAGCAGCACCCCCGCCCCGGCCGCAGGGCCCGTTACCTCCGGGCGCACCGGCTCCGCGGAGCCCGCCGAGGCGCCCCTCCCCCGTAAGGCCCGGCTCCGGCGGCGGAACCGGTGGATCGCCGCTGCCGCCGTGGCCGTCGTGGCGCTGGCCGTCGCCGGCGGGTACTGGGCGCTGCACGAGGTGGACGGGCTGCACCGGCCGTCAGGGGCCCGCCCCACGCCGATGGGTGCCGCCTGGCAGCCGTGGGAGACGTCCGTGCGGGAGGACGCGGCGGGCGACGGCGAGGTGCGGGCCGGGTTCTGTGCGTACGGGAAATCGGCCCTGTACTGCTCCGCGCGCGGGGTGTCGGCGGCCCGGATCCGGCCCGGTGACGGCGAGGTGGCCTGGCGGCGGCAGGTGGCGGGCGGGTCGGCGCGGCCCGGTGACGGCGCGCCGAGCGCGCCCGTCGTCTCCGGCGGCCTGGTGCACGTACTGGCGCCGGACGGTCGGCGGCTGTCGGCCCTCGACCCGGCGTCGGGCGAGCCGCGCTGGACGCGGGACGTGTCGGCGTTCCGGGGCCGGGTGTTCCACGCGGGCGACACCGTGCTGCTGGTCGCGGCGGACGGAGTGGTCACCGCCGTCGACGCGGCCACGAACAAGCAGCGGTGGCGCCACGGGCTGCCCGGTCACGCCAAGCCCGTCTTCTCCTCGTACGGGACCGGGCCCGCCTATGCGGTCACCCCGTCCCCCGACGGGCGCCGCACGCAGATCGTCGCGCTCGACCCGGTGCGCGGCACGACGCTGTGGCAGCGGACGGCCGACGGCAATCTGACCTCCGTGGGGGCCGGACCGGGCGGCGTCCTCCATCTCAGCGCCGCCGACGCGGACACGCGGATCTCCACGATCGTCAGCTATGACCCTGCCGCCAAGCGCGAGCACCGGGTGCCGCTCGGTACGCCGGTGGCCGCCACGAGCGTCGTCGCGCACGGCGGTTCGGTCTATGTGCTGTCCTCGGACGGCGGGCTCACCGCCTTCACCACCACCGTGGGATCCAAACCCTCGGCCCGGCTCTGGCGGCTGGACACCTCCGTCGCCAACGCCTCTGCGCTCGTCGCCGCCGACGACCGGCTGTACTTCTCGGCGGCCGACGGGCGGCTGCTGGCCGTGGACACCGTGCACGGCACGCTGCTCGGGCAGACGTCACCCCGCCTGGCCAGGGCCGGGCGGGGTTATCTGGAGCTGCTCCCGGCGCCGGTCGCGGCGGACGGGAAGGTGTTCGGCGCGGCGCCGGACGGGACGGTGTTCGCGGTGGACGCGGGGTCACCGTCCCGGTGGCGTTAGCGGGGCGCAGTGCCCTTTCCGGCCCGCCGGCTAGCCCAGTCGGGAGACGTCCCGGACGGCGCCCTTGTCCGCGCTGGTGGCCATGGCCGCGTAGGCCCGCAGCGCCGCCGAGACCTGGCGCTCGCGGTTCTTGGGGGCGTACGTGCCGCCGAGCGCCTCGCGGCGGGCCGTCAGTTCCTCGTCGTCGACGAGGAGTTCGATCGAGCGGGCCGGGATGTCGATGCGGATCCGGTCGCCGTCGGCGACCAGGGCGATCGTGCCGCCGGAGGCCGCCTCGGGTGAGGCGTGGCCGATGGACAGGCCCGAGGTGCCGCCGGAGAAGCGGCCGTCGGTGATCAGGGCGCAGGACTTGCCGAGGCCGCGGCCCTTGAGGAAGGACGTGGGGTAGAGCATCTCCTGCATGCCGGGGCCGCCCTTGGGGCCCTCGTAGCGGATGACGACGACGTCGCCCTCCTTGATCTCCTTGCGGAGGATCTTGTCGACGGCGTCTTCCTGGGACTCGCAGACGACGGCCGGGCCCTCGAACGTCCAGATCGACTCGTCGACGCCGGCCGTCTTCACGACACAGCCGTCGACGGCCAGGTTGCCCTTGAGGACGGCGAGTCCGCCGTCCTTGGAGTAGGCGTGCTGCGCGTCACGGATGCAGCCGCCGGCGGCGTCGGTGTCCAGGGAGTCCCAGCGCTCGGACTGCGAGAAGGCGGTCGCGGAGCGGACGCAGCCGGGTGCGGCGTGCCACAGCTCGACGGCCTCGGCGGAGGGCGAGCCGCCGCGCACGTCCCAGGTGCCGAGCCAGTCCTTGATGTCGGGCGAGTGGACGGTGTGCACGTCCTCGTTCAGCAGGCCGGCGCGGTAGAGCTCGCCGAGGATCGCGGGGATGCCGCCGGCGCGGTGCACGTCCTCCATGTAGTACGTGCCGCCGGGGGCGACGTTGGGCGCGACCTTGGCGAGGCAGGGCACCCGGCGCGAGACCGCGTCGATGTCCTTGAGGTCGTAGTCGAGCCCGGCCTCCTGGGCGGCGGCGAGCAGGTGCAGGATCGTGTTGGTCGAGCCGCCCATGGCGATGTCGAGGGCCATGGCGTTGTCGAAGGCGGCGCGGGTGGCGATGTTGCGCGGCAGGACCGACGCGTCGTCCTGCTCGTAGTAGCGCTTGGTGATCTCGACGACCGTGCGGGCGGCGTTCTCGTACAGCGCCTTGCGGGCGGTGTGGGTGGCGAGGACGGAGCCGTTGCCCGGGAGGGAGAGGCCGATGGCCTCGGTCAGGCAGTTCATGGAGTTGGCCGTGAACATGCCGGAACAGGAGCCGCAGGTCGGGCAGGCGTTCTCCTCGATGCGCAGGACGTCCTCGTCGGAGACGTTCTCGTCGACCGCGTCCACGATGGCGTTGATCAGGTCGAGCTTGCGGACCGTGCCGTCGACGAGGGTGGCCTGGCCGGCCTCCATCGGGCCGCCGGAGACGAAGACGACGGGGATGTTGAGGCGCAGGGCGGCCATCAGCATGCCGGGCGTGATCTTGTCGCAGTTGGAGATGCAGATCAGTGCGTCGGCGCAGTGCGCCTCGACCATGTACTCGACGGAGTCGGCGATCAGGTCGCGGGAGGGCAGGCTGTAGAGCATGCCGGCGTGGCCCATCGCGATGCCGTCGTCGACCGCGATCGTGTTGAACTCGCGGGGCACCGCGCCCGCCGCCAGGATCGCCTCGGAGACGATCCGGCCGACCGGGGCGAGGTGGGTGTGGCCGGGGACGAACTCGGTGAAGGAGTTGGCGACCGCGATGATCGGCTTGCCGATGTCCTCGCTCGCTACGCCCGACGCCCGCATGAGCGCTCGGGCACCCGCCATGTTGCGGCCGTGGGTGACGGTGCGGGACCTCAGCTCGGGCATCCTGCTCCACTCCTCGAAGTGCGTCGGCGCGCGGCGGTGCCGGCGCCGGGTCGGCGTCTTCCGAGCCTACGCCCGTGATCCAAGATCCGGACAGGATCTCCGCGATATGAGACGCAGGGCTCAGCCCCCGGGCAGCTTCGGGCCGCGCCCGGCCCTGGGTCAGTCCTCGGTCAGATGTCGCTGGACGACCGGGGCCACCATGGCGATGACCTCGTCGAGGTCCGCCGAGGCCAGGGGCTCGACCTTGATCACATGGCGCAGCAGGGTGACGCCCACCAGCTGGGCGGCGGCGAGCTCCGAGCGCAGCCGCGGCTCCGGGACGTCCAACTCGCCGGCCACGCGGACCATGAGCCGCATGGTGACGAGGTCGCGGAAGACGGCGGCGGCGGTCTCGTTGGCGACCGCGGACCGGACGATCGCGAGGAGCGGCTCCCGGGTGACGGGGTCCTCCCACACGCCGAGGATGAAGCGGGTCAGCCGCTCCCCGATGGTCTCCAGCCCGCCGACCGAGACGATGTCCTGCGCCTCGAGCGCCGGCGCGAAGGCCACTTCGACGGCCGCGCCGAAGATCTTCTCCTTGGGGCCGAAGTAGTGGTGGACGAGCGCCGGGTCGACGCCCGCGCCCTTGGCGATGCCCCGGATGGACGCCTTGTCGTAGCCGTGCTCGGCGAACTCGGCGCGGGCGGCGGTGAGGATCCGCTCGCGGGCGCCGGGGCCGTCGCCCGCGTCCGTACGGGCGGGTCTGCCGCGCTTCCTCGGGGCGCCCTCCCGTGCGTCGCTCACAGGCGGGGCACGCGGGTCGGGGAGGCGAGGTGCAAGCGGGTGAAGGCCAGGGCCTCGGCGAGGTCGGCCTCGCGCTCCGCGCTGGACATCGCGCGGCGGGTGTTGACCTCGATCACCACGTGCCCGTCGAAGCCGCTGACCGCGAGCCGTTCCAGCAGCTCGGCGCAGGGCTGCTTGCCGCGGCCGGGCACCAGGTGCTCGTCCTTGGCGGAGCCGTTGCCGTCGGCCAGATGGACGTGGGCGAGCCGGTCGCCCATCCGGTCGATCATCTGGAGGGCGTCCGTGCGGGCGGTCGACGTGTGCGAGAGGTCGACGGTGAAGTGGCGGTAGTCGTCCTTGGTGACGTCCCAGTCGGGCGCGTAGGCGAGCATCTCGCGGTCGCGGTAGCGCCAGGGGTACATGTTCTCGACGGCGAAGCGGACGTCGGTCTCGTCCGCCATCCGCCAGATCCCGCGCACGAAGTCACGCGCGTACGAGCGCTGCCAGCGGAACGGCGGGTGGACGACCACGGTGGTGGCGCCCAGCTTCTCGGCCGCCGCCCGGGCGCGCTGGAGCTTGACCCACGGGTCCGTCGACCAGACGCGCTGGGTGATCAGCAGACAGGGCGCGTGGACGGCCAGGATCGGGACCTGGTGGTAGTCGGAGAGGCGGCGCAGCGCCTCGATGTCCTGGCTGACCGGGTCGGTCCAGACCATGACCTCGACACCGTCGTACCCGACGCGGGCGGCGATCTCGAAGGCCGTCGCCGTCGACTCGGGATAGACCGAGGCCGTGGACAGCGCGACCTTCGCATCCGGGATGCGCACCACTGGCTCTGTCACGGGGAACAGCGTACGACCGCCTCTCACGGGACGGGCAGGTGGTCCAGCCGCCGGAGGATCACTCCTTCGCGCAATGCCCACGGGCAGAGCACCAGCTCTTCCACTCCGAACAGGTCCATCGCCGCCTCGGCGACGAGCGCGCCCGCCAGCAGCTGGGGCGCCCGGCCCTCCGACACGCCGGGCAGCGCGGCGCGCTGTTCGACGGTCATCGCGGCGAGCTTGGGCACCCACTGCTCCAGGGCGCGGCGGCTCAGCGTGCGCTTGACGTAGAGGCCCTCGGTGGAGCGGGCGGCGCCGGCGATGCGGGCGAGCTGTTTGAAGGTCTTGGAGGTGGCGACGATGTGGTCGGGCGCGCCGCGGCGGGAGAAATCGCCGACGATGCGGGCGATCTGGGCCCGTACGTGGCGGCGCAGCGCGCGGACGTCGGTGGGGTCCGGCGGGTCGCCCGGGAGCCAGCCGGCCGTCAGCCGACCGGCGCCCAGCGGCAGCGAGACGGCCGCGTCGGGCTCCTCGTCCAGGCCCAGTGCTATCTCCAGGGAGCCGCCGCCGATGTCGAGGACGAGGAGCTTGCCCGACGACCAGCCGAACCAGCGGCGGGCGGCGAGGAAGGTCAGCCGGGCCTCCTCGTCGCCGGTCATGACGGGCAGCGTGATGCCGGTCTCTTTCGTCACGCGCGCGAGGACGGCGTCGGCGTTGGCCGCCTCGCGGACCGCGGAGGTGGCGAACGGCAGGACCTCCTCGACGCCCTTGTCCTCGGCGGCCTGCAGGGCATCCTGGATGACGGCGATCAGGCGGTCTATCCCGGCGTCGCTGATCGCGCCGTGGTCGTCGAGGAGTTCGGCGAGCCGCAGCTCGGTCTTGTGCGAGTGGGCGGGCAGGGGGCGGGCGCCCGGATGCGCGTCCACCACCAGCAGGTGGACCGTATTCGAGCCCACGTCGAGGACACCGAGTCTCATGGCGTGAACGCTACTGCCGCTCTCGGGGCGCTTAGGCTTGAGGGGTGGCGAAGACGAAGAAGGCGAAGCAGGGCAAAGCGCAGGACAAAGCCTCCAAGAAGACCAAGGTCATCGATGTGAAGGCCGAGATCTCCGACGAGGTGGGGCTTGATTTCGCCCGTGCCTGGGTCGAATTCCCCGACCCGGCCGACGAGGAGCAGCTCTTCCGGTGCGATCTGACCTGGCTCACCTCTCGCTGGAGCTGCATCTTCGGCAGCGGCTGCCAGGGCATCCAGGCGGGACGCGCCGCCGACGGCTGCTGCTCGCTGGGCGCGCACTTCTCCGACGAGGACGACGAGAAGCGGGTCGCGGGCCATGTGGCGCGGCTGACGCCGGACATCTGGCAGTTCCACGACGTGGGCACCGACAGTGGCTGGACGCAGCTCGACGAGGACGACGGCGAGCGGCAGACCCGGCGCTGGAACGGCTCGTGCATCTTCCAGAACCGGCCGGGCTTCGCGGGCGGTGCGGGGTGCTCGCTGCACATCCTCGCCCTGAAGGAGGGCCGCGAGCCGCTGGAGACCAAGCCGGACGTGTGCTGGCAGCTGCCCATCCGGCGTACGTACGACTGGATCGACCGGCCGGACGACACGCAGGTGCTCCAGGTCACGATCGGCGAGTACGACCGCCGCGGCTGGGGTCCGGGCGGCCACGACCTGCACTGGTGGTGCACGTCGGCGACGTCCGCGCACGGCGCGGGTGACCCGGTGTACGTGAGCTACGCGCCGGAGCTGACCGAGCTGATGGGCAAGGAGGGCTACGCGCGGCTGGTGGAGCTGTGCGAGGAGCGGCTGTCCTCGCTGCTGCCGATGGCTCCGCACCCGGCGGACGGCGGGCGGACGGCGAAGCTGCCGGATCGTCGCTGACGCGGTTCGCTACGGCGTTCGCTACGCGGTTTTCGCGCGGGGCGGCGCGGGGGTGACCTTCGCAGGTCGGGCCGCCGGTGTCCGCGCGGCGGCTCGCAGGCGCCTTCGGTGGACAGCCGGCAAGGGCGGCTCGCGGGCCGGCTCGCCGATCAGTTCCCACGACAGGGCCGCAGATGCGTTTCACCCAGCGGACCGCAGGTCGGTTCGTGGGGCTCGGAGACGGCGCCGGGGCGGGTCGGTCGGGCTCCGGGGCGCTTCACCCAGCGGGCCGCAGGTCAGTTCGTAGCGCTCGGGGACGGTGCCGGGGGCGGGGCGGTCGGGCTCGGGGGTGGCTGGGTCGCGGCGGGGGTCGGCTCGGGGGCCGCGCCGCGACCTTCGATCGTCACCACGGAACCGCCCGGCGCGACGGCCACCCGCGCCGTCCAGTGCCCCACCGGCTCCCGGTCCTGGTCGACGTAGACCGTGACGGTCACCGACTGGCCCGGGGTGAGGACTCCGCCCACCCGGTTCAGCCGCAGCCACGGCGCGTCGGCCGTCATCGACCAGCGCACCGGCTGCCCGCCGTCGGCGGTCAGCGTGATCAGCGTGGTGCCCCCGCTGGGCTGCGCCTCGACCGTCAGCCGACCGGGTCCGTGGCCCGGTCCGGACGGGGCCGGCAGCGGCCGGGTGCTGTCGCCCGGGGCGGGCGATGCGGTGGCGGCGGCCGCCACCGGCACGGGTCTGCCGTCCGGGCCGAGCACGGCGACCGAGACGTCGGAGGGCCGGCGGCGCACGGCCGAGCGCGCGTCGGTGGAGGTGTGGGACCGGCCGACCTCCTCGTACGGGATCCGGCCGAGTCCGTCCGTCTCGCGGGCGGAGACCGACGCCGTGTCCTGGCCCTCCCCGATGCCCGGCCCCCCTCGGTAGGCGGCCCACAGGGCCAGCACGGGGGCGGCCACGACCGTCGCGACGACCGTCGTCGTCACGGCTCTGCTGCGCAGCCTGCCGCGCCGCGCGGCACGGTCCTTGGGGGCCAGCGGGAAGCCCTTGCGGTCGAACCGGGGCATCACCCCGGCCGGCGCCGCGCGCTGCGGGCGTGCGGCCAGGGCGCACAGCATGGCGGCGTGCGCCGCCGCGCGCGGTGCCTCGAGCACGGGCAGCGCGGCGGTGGACGCCGACGTCCCGGGCCAGGGGTCGCCCGCGTTGGCCCGCTCGGCCGTCCGCCGGCAGTCGGCGCAGTCATCGACGTGCCGCACGAGCTCGCGCCGCAGCGCGGCCCCCAGCAGCATCTCCGTGTCCCCCGCGAACCGTGCGACGACCGGGCAGCGGCCGGACTCCACGACGGCCAGGGCGGTCCGGGTCCGCTCCACCTCGCACGCGGCGCTGGACAGCAGCGCCCGGGTGGCGTCGGGGTCCAGCCGCAGCACCACGCCGACCTCGTGGGGGGTGAGGCCGTGGCGGACGGCCAGCTCGAGGGCCTCGCGCTGCTCGGGGGTGGTGCCGGCGGCCTCCGGCCAGGCCAGCAGGGACAGCTCCGCGCGGCGGTGGGCGGCCAGCGACCCGGTCGGGACCGGATCGGCGACCTTGGCGCCGCGCTCCGCGAGCCTGCGCAGACACGCCCAACGGGCCAGGGCGTACATCCAGGGGCGGCGCATCTCCTCGTCGGCGGGGGCCCGGTCGGCACGCCGCTCGGCGAGGGCGAGCGCCTCGCCGAGCACGGAGGTGGCGGAGTCGTGCTCGCACAGCACGGACAGGCAGTAGGTGAACAACCCGTCCAGGAACGGCTCGTACCGCACGGGCGGCCGCTGCACGAGGGTGTCGTCGACCGCGCGCGGCGCACGGCGGTGTGGATGAAACGCGCCGGTGGCGTACGTAGGGTGCTCGGGGCCGCTGCTTGTCATCCCGGCGACGGTAGGCGGATGACGCACCCTCCCTCGTCCTGCTCGCACAGGTTTAACCCGTTCGGGTGACCATCTCCCTCGAAGGGGGACAGGAACTGTACGTTCCGGCCGGAGTGGCGGAGGGGGAGAGGCCGGGGTGGGTCGGGGTGGCGATCGGCTGCGTCCGTCCTCACGGGCGCTGTCGGGAGCACTGGCAAGGGCACTGCCAGGGCCACTGTCGGGGGCCTGTCAGTGGGCACCGCTACGGTGACCCCATGGCTGCCCGTACCGCTCGCTCGTCCGCCAAGGACCGGCCCTCCTACCGCTGCACCGAGTGCGGCTGGACCACTGCCAAGTGGCTCGGCCGCTGCCCGGAGTGCCAGGCATGGGGCACGGTCGAGGAGTACGGCGCGCCCGCCGTGCGCACGACGGCGCCCGGCCGGGTGACCTCAGCCGCGCTGCCCATCGGCCAGGTCGACGGCCGGCAGGCCACCGCGCGCAGCACCGGCGTGGACGAGCTGGACCGCGTGCTGGGCGGCGGGCTGGTGCCCGGCGCGGTGGTGCTGCTCGCGGGCGAGCCCGGTGTCGGCAAGTCCACCCTGCTGCTGGACGTCGCGGCGAAGGCCGCGTCCGACGAGCACCGCACGCTGTATGTGACGGGCGAGGAGTCCGCGAGCCAGGTGCGGATGCGCGCCGACCGCATCGGCGCGCTCTCCGACCACCTCTACCTCGCCGCCGAGACCGATCTGTCCGCCGTCCTCGGCCATCTCGACTCCGTGAAGCCCTCCCTCCTGATCATGGACTCGGTGCAGACCGTGGCCTCCCCCGAGATCGACGGGGCGCCGGGCGGGATGGCCCAGGTGCGCGAGGTGGCGGGCGCCCTGATCCGGGCCTCCAAGGAGCGCGGCATGGCCACCCTCCTGGTCGGCCACGTCACCAAGGACGGCGCGATCGCGGGCCCCCGGCTGCTGGAGCACCTGGTCGACGTCGTACTGAGCTTCGAGGGCGACCGGCACGCCCGGCTGCGCCTGGTCCGCGGCGTGAAGAACCGCTACGGCGCCACCGACGAGGTCGGCTGCTTCGAGCTGCACGACGAGGGCATCACCGGCCTCGCCGACCCCAGCGGCCTCTTCCTGACCCGGCGCGCCGAGCCCGTTCCCGGCACGTGCCTGACGGTCACCCTGGAGGGCCGCCGCCCGCTGGTGGCCGAGGTGCAGGCCCTGACGGTCGACTCGCAGATCCCCTCGCCCCGCCGCACCACCTCCGGTCTGGAGACCTCGCGGGTGTCGATGATGCTGGCCGTGCTGGAGCAGCGCGGCCGGATCAGCGCCCTGGGCAAGCGGGACATCTACAGCGCCACCGTCGGCGGTGTGAAGCTCTCCGAGCCCGCCGCCGACCTCGCCATCGCGCTCGCCCTCGCCAGCGCCGCCAGCGACTCCCCGCTGCCGAAGAATTTGGTGGCCATCGGTGAAGTGGGGCTCGCGGGCGAGGTCCGGCGCGTCACGGGCGTGCAGCGCCGCCTGGCCGAAGCCGCCCGCCTCGGTTTCACCCATGCCCTCGTGCCCTCCGACCCGGGGAAGATCCCGGCCGGTATGAAGGTTCTGGAGGTCGCGGACATAGGCGACGCGCTTCGGGTGCTACCCAAGCGGGTACGCCGGGAGAGCCGGCGGGAGGCCGAAGCGGACGCCTGACCGGAGGAGCCCTCTCTAATAGGCTGGGCGCCAGTAGACTTTGCCCTGGTCTCGCCCGTACGTACGCACGTACGCGACAGCCAGGGCGGCCTGCGGCACCGATGACCTTGCGACCGGAGGAGTGCAGTGGCAGCCAACGACCGGGCATCGGGCCCCGGCAAGGCCGGGGGGAGCTCCGGTGCTGACGGTCTGATGCGCGCTTCGCTGAGCGCCGTCGCGCCCGGCACGCCCCTTCGGGACGGCCTGGAGCGCATTCTCCGCGGCAATACCGGCGGGCTCCTCGTCCTGGGCATGGACAAGACCGTCGAATCGATGTGTACGGGCGGATTCGTCCTCGATGTGGAGTTCTCCGCCACCCGGCTGCGCGAGCTGTGCAAGCTGGACGGCGCGCTGATCGTCGACAAGGACATCACCAAGATCGTGCGGGCGGGCGTGCAGCTCGTCCCCGACGCCTCGATCCCCACCGAGGAGACCGGCACCCGGCACCGCACCGCGCAGCGCGTGTCCATCCAGTGCGGTTATCCCGTCATCTCGGTCAGCCAGTCGATGCGGCTGATCGCGCTGTACGTGGGCGGTGAGCGCCGGGTCCTGGAGGAGTCGGGCGCGATCCTCTCCCGCGCCAACCAGGCGCTGGCCACCCTGGAGCGCTACAAGCTCCGTCTCGACGAGGTCGCCGGCACGCTCTCCGCCCTGGAGATCGAGGATCTGGTCACCGTCCGCGATGTCACGGCGGTCTCCCAGCGGCTGGAGCTGGTCCGCCGTATCGCCACGGAGATCGCGGAGTATGTGATCGAGCTGGGCACCGACGGCCGTCTGCTCTCGCTCCAGCTGGAGGAGTTGATCGCGGGCGTCGAGCCGGAGCGCGACCTGGTCGTGCGGGACTACGTCCCGGAGCCGACCGCCAAGCGCACCCGCACGGTCCCGGAGGCGCTCTCCGAGCTGGACTCCCTCAGCCACGCCGAGCTGCTCGAACTGCCCATCGTCGCGCGCGCCCTGGGTTACAGCGGCTCCCCCGAGACGCTGGACTCCGCGGTCTCCCCGCGCGGCTACCGGCTGCTGGCCAAGGTGCCGCGGCTGCCCGGCGCGATCATCGACCGGCTCGTCGAGCACTTCGGCGGTCTCCAGAAGCTGCTCGCCGCGAGCGTGGACGACCTCCAGACCGTCGACGGCGTCGGCGAGGCCCGCGCCCGCTCGGTCCGCGAGGGGCTCTCCCGGCTCGCGGAGTCCTCGATCCTCGAGCGCTACGTATAGCGGTCGCGTCCGGATCATCTGACGGCTACGGCCGGGCCCCTCTTCGCGAGGGCCCGGCCGTAGCCGTCTGTGCGCGTCTCGGATCAGGCGTTCCGATCAAGCCTTCCGATCAGGCCTTCTCCAGCGTGAAGTTCACCGTCTCGGTGACCCCCGCGATCTTGACCTCGACCTTGTAGACACCGGGTTCGGCGGTCGCGGCTCCCGATGGTGTCGCGCAGCGTGGGGCGCTGCGCGTGCGGTCCCACTCCAGCGTGCTCTTGATCTCGCCCGAGCCGGGGAGCTCCAGCAGCACGGGAGCACCGTTCCTGGCGCAGTCGTCGGACGCCCACACGTGCTCGCTGCCCTCGGACTTCACAATCTTGAGGCCGGCCGCGGCCGATCCGAAGTCGACCTTGCAGGCGCTGCTGCCGGAGTTCTTCACGACGAACTCGAACTTCGGCTTCTCATCGGGCTTGTAGGCGTCCTTCACGCTGCGCACGCTCACCTGTACGGATCCTGACGCACAGTCGGGCAGCTTGGAGCCGGCCGGAACGGCCTTGCCGTCGCCCGTGCCCAGACCGCCACCGCCACCGGAGGCGCCGCCGGAGCCTCCCGCACCGCCGCCGGTGCCCGCACCGGCACTGCCGGAACTTCCCGCTCCGCCATGGTCGCCGCCGCCGGAGCCGCCGTTGCCCGATTCATCGCGACCACCCGGCCGTTGGCTGATATGCGGCCCCGAGGGGGTGGGTCCGGGCGTGATGGTGGTGTCGCCGGGACCCTTGCCGTTCGATCCATTGGACCGGTCGCCGTCGGAGCCGCCACCACCCCCGAGGACGGCCCACAGCACCAGCAGCACGAGAAGGCCGAGCAGGCCAAGCGCAACTGCCCTCCGCCGCCAGTAGATGGAGGAGGGAAGCGGCCCGATCGGATTGCGCAGAGATCCCACGCGAAGACTCTACGAGAGATCGGCCAGGGCACCAGCCAGTACCCGCCGTAGGAGTGCAGACTTTTCTCATCATCTACCCGGTTCCGGGCACCGCCATACGCGCCTCGGGGCCCCGCGCACATCGGAGAACGGCGTCATGCGCACACCGGAGAACGGCCGCGCCATCCGACGAAGGTCAGGTCATGGCCCTGCCGATGGGCCGATGTGCCGTGTACCTGACGCTTCATAACGTCCCCACCATGGACAACGATCTCTATCGCGATATCACCGAGCACGCCCGCAGCACCCCGGAGTGGGTCCGCTCCCTCGCGGAAGTCGGCACGGAGGCCGGACTGTTGCTGCTGATGGCGGTGGCCGTCGGCATCTGGTGGCGGGCCAGGCGGGGCGGGGCGCGCGGGGTGGCGCTCGCGGCACTCGTGCCGGTCACCACGGCGGTCGCGTACGCCGTGAGCGAGGTCGTGAAGAGCCTCGTCGAGGAGGTCAGGCCGTGCCGGGCGGTGACCGGAGCCGCCGCGTCCCTCGCCACCTGCCCGGCGCCCGACGACTGGTCGTTCCCCAGCAACCACGCCACTCTCGCGGCCGCCCTGGCCACCGGGATCGCGGTCGCCCGCCGGGTGATGGCGTGGCTGGTGCTGCCGCTGGCAGTGCTGGTCGCCTTCTCCCGGGTCTTCCTCGGTGTGCACTACCCGCACGACGTGGCGGTGGGCCTCGCGCTCGGCGCCGCCGTCGCGCTGCTGGGCGCCCGGCTGCTCACGCGCCGGGGCACGGCCCTGGTGGAACGGGCCCGGGCGGGAACGGGCCCATGGAGCGTCCTGGTCAAGGGGTGACAGGGGCGCCATACGGTGCTCCGGGGTGACGGACGCCGCCCGACCGGACGTGTCGTCAGGCGGCGGCGGGCGGCGGCCACTCCGTCTTGTGGCCGAAGCCCTGACCGTTGTCGATCAGCCGCAGCCAGTCGGGGCGCAGCTCCCACAGGTCCTCACGCTCCATCGCCTGCCGGAGCTGCTCGGTCTGCTCGACGTACGGGAAGCGGTTCCTGAACGACTGCCACGCGGCCTCGCGCTCCGCGCCCTCCAGGCGGCGGCAGACGCCCCGGCCCTGAATGCCGGTCAGGGCCACCCAGTCCTGGTGGTCACGCTGGGCGGTGAAGGCGACGCGCGTCTCGCCGTCGCGCAGGGCACGGCCGTGACGGGTGGTGGCGGAGGTGACGAAGACCAGCGCGGGCGCGGACTCCTCGGCGGGCGCGTAGAGCACGGCGCAGGCCTGCGGGCCGTCCTCATCGGTGTACGCCAGGGTCATGGTCGTGTGGGCGTCGAGCGCGGCGAGGAGCTCCAGCGGGGGGCGGGAGTGAGTTTCGGTCATGATCCCCATTCCACCCCGATCGGCCCGGGGGTACCAGCCGGGTACCGGCCAGGAGCCGATCGATGGGGCCGCAGGAGTGTGCCGGTGCCGGTCAGCCCTCGGTCACCAGCCCGGCCTCGTAGGCGACGATCGCCGCCTGGACGCGGTTGCCGACCTCCAGGTGGTTCAGGATCGCGCTCACGTACCCCTTGACCGTGCCCTCGACGAGGTGCAGCCGCCGGGCGATGCCGGCGTTGGACAGCCCGGCCCCCACCAGGGCGAGGACGTCCCGCTCGCGGGCGGTGAGCCCGGCGGTCCGGGCGCGGGCGGCGGCGCCGCGCGTCAGCCGTTCGCCGCCCAGCTCGGCGATGACGTGCCGGGCCACCTTCGGGGAGAGGTACGCGCCGCCGTCGGCGACGGCGCGGACGCCGGCCATCAGTTCGTACGGGTCGCCGGACTTGAGGAGGAATCCGGTGGCCCCGCCGCCGAGGGCGCGGGAGACGTACGCGTCCTCGGAGAAGGTGGTGAGGATGGCGACGGCGGTGCCGGGGGTGGTGCGGCGGATCTCCTCGCACGCGGCGAGCCCGTCCAGGCGCGGCATCCGGATATCGAGGAGCGCCACGTCGGGCCGGTGCGCGCGGACCGCCTCGACGGCCTCGCGGCCGTCCGCCGCCTCGGCGACCACGTCGATGCCCGGGTCGGCGGCGAGGATGGCCCGTACGCCCGCCCGGATCATGGTCTCGTCGTCCGCGAGCAGCACCCTGATCGCCGTCACCGCACCCACTCCTTCTGTTCCTGCTGTACGACTTCCTGCGGTGCGGCTTTCCGCTGTGCGGCTTCCTGCTGTGCGGGTTTCCGCTGCACGGCACCGGGCCCTCCGGCCCGGGGAACGGCGTGCTTCGCCACGAGGCGGCCGTCGCGGAAGCAGAGCCGGAAGTGGTCGACGCTGACGAAGAGCTCGCCGGTCGCCCGGTAGTAACGGCACTCGGCACCGGGTGGCGGGGGCACGGGGGCCCGATCGGCCGGTGGATCGGTGACGGTCAGATCCGGCAGGACGGGCTCGACAGCCGCGTAGGGCGCGCCGACGCGCAGGCCCGCGTAGGCGGCGGGGGTCAGCACGGAGTGCGTCTTGATGTAGGCGTACCAGCCGAAGGCGCCCGCCACGAACAGGGCGGCGCCGGCGCCCGCGACGGCGAAGGGCACGACGACACGTCGGCGTGCGGCTCGGCGGGCACGGGCGAACGCGTGGCCGTCGCCGGTGTCCCCGAAGACGGCGGCCTCCCCGCCCCCGGCCGCCGCGTGAGGCAGCCGCGCCACCACCCGGAAGCCGCCCTCGTACGGCCCCGCCACGCACTCGCCTCCGGCGAGGGCGGCTCGTTCCCGCAGGCCGAGCAACCCTGTGCCGGTGCCTGCGCCTGTGCCTGACGGCGTCGTGGCGGGGTTTTCCCGGGTGTGCGCCCGGATGCGGCCGGGAGCGGCCACCGGGCCGGCGGCGGTGCGTGCCAAGGGCCTGCGCGCCGGGCCGTCCGAGGCAGCCGGTCCGTTCACGACCGTCACCACGGTCTCGTGCGGGCCACGCTCGACCGTCACCTCGACCTCCGCGCCCGGCGCGTGCTTGGCCGCGTTGGTCAGGGCCTCCTGCACCACCCGGTAGGCGGCGCGCTCCGCCATGGTCGGGGCACCGGAAGTGCCCGGCCGTGCGCCTGCCGGTACCGCTCCGGCGGAGTCGTCGGTCTCCGGCACCGTCTGCCGGGCGCCGCCCGCGGCGGGACCGGCAGGACCGGCAGGAGCACCCTGCCGCACGGCCCCGCCGTCCCCGGGGGCCGCGCGCACGCGCACCGGCCGACCGGTCACGGCCGGGCCGGCCTCGGTGGGGCCACCGTGCCGCACGGGCTTGTCCGGGCCGGCCCCGGCCACCGACACCCCGCCGTCCCCGGAAACCGCGCGCAAGGTGACGCGCAGGCCCGAGGTCGCCGCCCGCTCGACGAGGGCGGGGATCGTCTCGTCCGCCGGGACGAGCGGGGCCGTGGGCGGCCTGGGGCCGGGGCCCGGGCCGGGTTCGGGGTCGCGGAGGACGCCGATGATGTCGTGGAGGCGGTCCGTCGCGGCGGCAGCCGCTTCGCGGAGGTCCGCGGCCGCCGTGCGGTGGGCGGGGTCGAGGCCCGGGGCGACCTGGAGGGCGCCGGCCCGCAGGGCGATCAGGCTCAGCTCGTGGCCGAGGGAGTCGTGCATGTCCCGGGCGATCCGGGCCCGCTCGCGCAGCCGGGCGCGGTCCGCGACGATCTCCTGCTCGCGTTCGAGCTGTGCCGCGCGGCTCCAGCCCGCGGCCACCAGTTCGCGGTACTGGCGCCGGTAGCGGCCGGTCAGCCAGGGGAAGACCCCGCCGAACAGCAGCGTGCCGATCAGAACCAGCCATTCGATCACCGGGTCCGTGCCCCGGAGGAGCACGAGCGCCGTGCCCACCGCGGCGATGCCCGCGAAGGCCGACCGGGCCGGGCGGGGCGCCGCCGAGCGACGGCCCAGCAGATAGCCGAGGACCGACAGCGCGGGCCCGTACGAGAGCGTGAAGAGGGACGGCGAGGCGGCGAGGCCCAGGCCCGCGGCGAGGAGGAGGGCCGGAACGGGCCGTTTCCGCGACACGGCGGCGGCCACGGCGAGCACGACCGACGCGCCCGCATGCCGCCACCAGGGCTGCGGCTCGGTCAGGCCGAGCCAGGCGGTGCCGAGCGCGGGCACGGCGAGCACCGCCCACAGCAGGGCGCCCCGCAGGGCCCGCCCGGCCGGGACGGCCCGCGCCGATGCCGAAAGCCGCCCGCCCGCCATCGGAAACCGCCCCGTCAGCGGGGTCGTCGCGCCTCTCACCGCCTCGACGGTACAAGCGTCCGCCCGGCCCTCGCCCCTGTCGAAAGTCAGGTGTTCGGGGCCCGGCGCGTTTCCCCGTCGTACGCGCCCGTGCCAGGATCGGTGACGCCATGACTGCCATGCCCCAGACGCCCACCGTCCTGCACGCCCCCGTCATCGACTGGTTCGACGAGCACGCCCGCGATCTGCCGTGGCGCCGCCCGGAGGCCGGGCCGTGGGGGGTGATGGTCAGCGAGTTCATGCTCCAGCAGACCCCCGTCAGCCGGGTCCTGCCGGTCTACGAGCAGTGGCTCGCCCGCTGGCCGCGCCCCGCCGACCTGGCCGCCGAGCCGCCCGGTGAGGCGGTGCGCGCCTGGGGCCGGCTCGGCTACCCCCGGCGCGCGCTGCGGCTGCACGGCGCGGCGGCGGCCATCACGGAGCGGCACGGCGGTGAGGTGCCGCGCGATCACGCCAAGCTGCTGGCGCTGCCGGGCGTCGGCGAGTACACGGCGGCCGCCGTGGCGTCCTTCGCGTACGGGCAGCGGCACGCGGTCCTCGACACCAACGTCCGCCGGGTCTTCGCCCGTGCGGTGAGCGGCGCGCAGTACCCGCCGAACGCCACCACGGCCGCCGAGCGCAAGCTCGCCCGCACGCTGCTCCCCGAGGAGGAGCCCGTCGCCGCGCGCTGGGCCGCCGCGACGATGGAGCTGGGGGCGCTCGTCTGCACCGCCCGTACGCCGTCCTGCGCCCGCTGCCCGATTGCCGGGCGCTGCGCCTGGAAGGCCGCGGGTTCGCCCGCCCACGACGGCCCGCCGCGGCGCGGCCAGACCTACGCCGGTACGGACCGGCAGGTGCGCGGCAAGCTGCTGGCGGTGCTGCGGGAGGCGGTCGGGCCGGTGCCGCAGTCGGCGCTGGACGCGGTGTGGGAGGAGCCCGTGCAGCGGGCCCGCGCGCTGGACGGTCTCGTCGCCGACGGCCTGGTCGAGCCGCTCGCCGACGGGACCTACCGGCTGCCGCTGACGTAGCCGGACCCACAGCCCGCCGGTTGCCTTTGTTTCGACGCTGTGTGTTCGTTTCGCCCTGCGAAACGGACAGAGCCGCTCTTTCCTCCCCGCTGTTACACAACCTATGGGTAGCTGTGCACCAGTCGAAGGGCTGCTGCACATCACGCCGCAACAGCGTCTCCGTAGCGTCCTACTCGTGCTGGAGGACCACCAGCGTGACGTGGGGACGCAAGCGGAATGGAGGCTGCGAGATGGCCAGCAGCGGCAAGGTTCTGGACTTCGAAGAGTACGTGCGCAATCGTCAGGACGCCCTCCTGCGCAGCGCCCGCCGTCTCGTGCCGGACCCCATCGACGCGCAGGACCTCCTCCAGACCGCCCTGGTGCGCACCTACGGCCGCTGGGAAGGCATAGCGGACAAGTCGCTGGCCGACGCCTACCTGCGACGTGTCATGATCAACACTCGTACGGAGTGGTGGCGCGCCCGGAAGCTCGACGAGGTGCCCACGGAGCAGCTCCCCGACGCCCGCGTCGAGGACGGCACCGAGCAGCACGCCGATCGCGCCCTGCTGATGGACATCCTCGGAGTCCTGGCACCCAAGCAGCGCAGTGTGGTCGTGCTGCGACACTGGGAGCAGATGAGCACCGAGGAGACCGCGGAGGCGCTCGGCATGTCGACCGGCACGGTCAAGAGCACGCTGCACCGGGCCCTGGCGCGACTGCGCCAGGAGCTGGAGAGCCGTGACCTGGACTTCCACGCCCTCGAACGCAGCGAGCGGGGGCAGGAACGGTGCGCGGCCTGAAAAAGGCGGCTCCCCTCAAGCCGGCACTGATCACCGGCGGCGCGGTCGCGGGAATGGCCGCCGTCGCCGGTCTTCTGCTTGCCGGCTGCGACGCGAGCAGTCAGGGCGTACGGAAAGAGGGACCGGCCCAGAGCCAGTCCGCGGCGAAAGCCACCCGTATGCCTCCGGCGTCGGCCACTCCCACCCAGGAGAAGGTCGACGCCGTCAAGCTGATCAAGGGCGATCCCAAGGTCGGCGACCAGATCAAGAAGAACCTCAAGCCGTGCGTGAAGAACCAGTACCCGGTCGACGTGACCTACGGGAAACTGACCGACGGCTCCCGTTCCGATCTCGTGGTGAACATCCTGACCTGCGGTGACGGCATCGGCATCGGTTCGTATGTGTACCGTGCCAAGGGCGACGGGTACGAGAACGTGTTCGTGGCCGAGCAGCCGCCCGTCTACGCCGAGATCGACCGCCGTGACCTCCGGGTCACCAAGCAGGTCTACGGCCCCGGTGACGCGGTGTGCTGCGCGTCCGGCGAAGATGTCGTGACGTACCACTGGTCGGGCAAGGAGTTCCGCGAGACGGGCCGCACGCACACCGACTACAGCAAGACGGGGAACGACGGCAAGGCCGATCTCCCGAGCGAAGGAACGGAGGGCTGAGAGCGGCGTGGGCGATACGCATGTGCTCTTCGTCGAGGACGACGACGTCATCCGCGAAGCCACCCAGCTGGCGCTGGAGCGCGACGGCTTCGAGGTGACCGCGGTACCGGACGGGCTGACGGGGCTGGAGAGATTCCGGGAGCGTCAGCCGGACATCGCGTTGCTGGACGTCATGGTCCCGGGCCTGGACGGCGTGAGCCTGTGCCGCCGGATCCGTGACGAGTCCACCGTGCCCGTGATCATGCTCTCCGCCCGCGCGGACTCCATCGACGTGGTGCTCGGCCTGGAGGCCGGCGCCGACGACTATGTGACCAAGCCCTTCGACGGTGCCGTGCTCGTCGCCCGGATACGGGCCGTGCTGCGCCGCTTCGGCCACGCCAGCGGCCCGAACGGCAGCGCCTCGGCCGAGACCCCCGACTCCATCGAGGGCGGCGTGCTGCGCTTCGGCGACCTGGAGGTCGACACCGAGGGCATGGAGGTCCGCAAGGCCGGTCTGCCCGTCGCGCTGACCCCGACCGAGATGCGGCTGCTGCTGGAGTTCTCGGCCGCGCCCGGCACCGTGCTCTCCCGGGACCGGCTGCTGGAGCGGGTCTGGGACTACGGCTGGGGCGGGGACACCCGCGTGGTGGACGTGCACGTGCAGCGGCTGCGGGGCAAGATCGGCCAGGACCGGATCGAGACGGTCCGTGGTTTCGGCTACAAGCTCAGAGGCTGAGCGCCAGGTGGTGAACCCCCGCATGGCGAAGGGCATGATCGCGCGCCCCGCGCCCCCTCGCGCGACCGGCAAGGACACGGTCGCGCCGTGGTGAAGCTCGCCCTCCGCAGCGGGCTGCGCTGGAAGGTCAGCCTGGCCATCGCCGGTGTCGGCGCCCTGGTGGCCGTCGCGCTGAGCCTCGTCGTGCACAACGCGGCCCGCGTCTCCATGCTCGACAACAGCCGCGACGTGATGGACGAGCGGGTCCAGGTCGCCCAGCGCTTCTACGAGACCACCGGCCGGCTGATGCTCCGCGCGAAGCTGGACGACCCCGCGCTCCCGAAGCAGCTGCGCGACGCCGCCGACATCGGGCTGCGCGCCACCTACCTCCAGGACTCCGGCGACGGCGCGCCCGAGGTGTGGGCCTCCGTGCCGCTGCGCAACGGCAAGGTCCTCTCGATACACACCCGCTTCAAGGACCGCTTCGACATCCTCGACGACCTCGACAAGGCGCTGATCGTCGGCTCGGTCTCCGTCGTCCTCGGCGGCTGCGCGCTGGGCATCCTCGTGGGCGGCCAGCTCTCGCGACGGCTGCGCAAGGCCGCGACCGCCGCCCGCAAGCTCGCCGACGGCGACCCGGACGTGCGCGTCCGCGAGGCCATCGGCGGCCGGGTGCGCGACGAGACCGACGACCTCGCCCGCGCGGTCGACGGAATGGCCGAGGCCCTCCAGGACCGGCTGGAGGCCGAGCGGCGGGTCACCGCCGACATCGCGCACGAGCTGCGCACCCCCGTCACCGGCCTGCTCACGGCGGCCGAGCTGCTGCCGCCGGGCCGCCCCACCGAGCTCGTACGGGACCGGGCCCAGGCCATGCGCACGCTGGTGGAGGACGTCCTGGAGGTCGCCCGGCTGGACGGCTTCGCGGAGCGGGCGGAGATGCAGGAGATCGAGCTCGGCGAGTTCGTGCTCCGGCGGGTGCGGGCCGCGGCCCCGGACGCGACGGTCAAGGTCGTCCGCGACGCCTACGTCTCCACCGACCCGCGCCGTCTGGAGCGGATCCTCGGCAATCTGCTGGCCAACGCCGCCAAGCACGGCAAGGCGCCCTTCGAGGTCACGGTCGAGGGCCGCGTCCTGCGGGTCCGCGACCACGGCCCCGGCTTTCCCGAGGAACTGCTGCGGGAGGGACCGAGCCGCTTCCGCACGGGCAGCAAGGACCGCGCGGGCAAGGGCCACGGCCTGGGCCTGACCATCGCGGCCGGCCAGGCCCGCGTCCTCGGCGCGCGCCTCACCTTCCGCAACGCGGACCCCACGGCGGAGGGCGACGGGGGCGCGGTCGCCGTGCTCTGGCTGCCCGAGTCGTCGCCGACGGCGACCGGCAGCTTCCCGATCATCCAGGTCCCGGACTAGGGCGTGTCCGAGTGTGTGGACCCGCTACATCGGGTCCACACACTCGCCCCAGTCCTTGTCGAGGTCCAGCCGCTCACTGCGCTCGGTCAGGGAGAACCAATTGCCCGAGTCGTCCCGCAGGATCGCCTCGGTGCCGTACGGGCGTACCTGCGGCTCCTGCAGGAACTCCACGCCCTTGGCCTGGAACGCCTTGTAGTCGCGCCGGATGTCGTCGGTACTCAGCACCCCCGCGCCCAGGACCCCCTTGGAGACCAGCGCCTTCAGCGCCTCCGCCGACTCGGCGTCCATGACGGGCGGCCCGGGGACCATCAGCGTCAGCTCCACGTCGGGCTGGTCCTGCGCGCCGACCGTGAGCCAGCGCATGCCCTTGTCGCCGCCCATGGTCATATCGGTACGGACCTCGAGGCCGAGCTTGTCCGTGTAGAACTCCTTCGCCCGGTCCTGGTCGAGGACCCAGACGGTGGTGATGGCAATTCCCTTGATCATTGCGAGCTCCCGGGGTCTGCGTCCTTCCCCAACACCGTAGGCACGGGTGGCGGCGGTCTGCTTCCCCAGAATTGCGAAGGAATTTCGGCGACCGCGTGTCCGGGCTATCGGCGTCCGGGGTATCAGCGGACACGGCACGGGCCCCCGAGCCGGTGGTGTCCGGCTCGGGGGCCCGTGGTCCCCGCAGTTTGTGGTTATGCGATATCCGCCTGGATCAGAGGTTCCCGCCGTGGGCCTTGAGGAAGGCCACCGGCTCGACGGCGGTGCCGTAGTTCGGGGTCGTACGGATCTCGAAGTGCAGGTGCGGGCCGGACGAATTGCCGGTGGAGCCCGACAGACCGATCTGCTGGCCGGTGGTCACGGTCTGACCGACCGAGACCTTCACCTGCGAGAGGTGCGCGTACTGCGAGTACGTGTTGTTGTCGTGCTTGATCACGATGGCGTTGCCGTACGCCGGGCCGTCACCGCCGCCGTTCGGGCCGGCCTTCACGACCGTACCGCCGTGCACGGCCATCACGGACGTACCGGTGCCGACGACCAGGTCCTGGCCGCTGTGCTTGTTGGCCCACATGCTGCCGGCCTTGCCGAACGGCTGGCCGACCTGGTAGCTGGCGACCGGCGCGACCCAGGCGTCGATGCTCTTACGGGCGGCCTCGGCCTGCTTACGGGAAGCCTCCGCCTTCTTACGGGCGTCGGCAGCGCGCTGGGCGGCGTCCTGCTGGGCCTTCGCCTTCTCCTTGGCGGCGACCTTCAGCTGCGTCTCGGCCTGCGCGTTCAGCGCGTCGTCCAGGGCCGCGACGGAGGCGAAGGCCGGAAGCTGTGCCTGAGCGGAGGTGGTGTCCGCGGCGAGCGCCGCGCCGGTGCCCAGTGCGACCGAGGCACCGAGACCGACAGCCACGACGACGGCGGTACGGGCACGGAGACGGGTCTTACTGGAATTACGGAAAGTGGTGTGCTTCGACATGGGAAACCTCCAGGCATGAATAGGTCCCGGCTGCGGACCGGGATCGCCATACCTTGGTAACCCGCATTCGCCGTCCAGCCAAGGGTGGCCTCTACTAGCGAATGCCGTAGCGGGGCGGCGCGTGATCTCCGCCTTGTGCGGGGCCATGTCGAGCAGAAATAGAGGATTTCGGGGGGCGGTATTTCTACTAACCGGCTCAGTATGTGACCCACGCCCTATGGGCCGTATCACCGTGAATGGACTTACGGCCTTACCGGTTTTGGGACCTAGGTCCCGGTGCCATTCCGCGTTTTTGCACGCACCAATAGCACCAGGGGCTCCACGGTTCACTCATGTCACAGGCCCGCCCGTTCCCGGGGGCCGGTCCCCGCCCCGGCGGTACGCTCCCGGGCAGCGGCCGCGGCACGCGCGGCCCATCTGCCGGGGGGCACGACGATGAACGACGACATCGAGCTGGCGGACGCGGTCGAGGCGGTCCGCAACGGCCTCACCGAGGCCGCCGCCCGGGGCACGGGCCGGGACCTGGGCTTCGACGTCGGCGAGATCTCGATGGAATTCACCGTCGAGATCCGCAAGGACGCCAAGGGAAAGGGCGGCGTGAAGGCCTGGGTGGTCAGCGCGGACGCGGAGGCGTCCCGCGGCTCGACCCGCACCCACAAGGTCGCCTTCACCCTGACCCCGAAGGACAGACGGACGGGCGAGGGCTGGAAGGTCGGCAACGACCGCCCGGCCGGGGTGTCGCGGTTCGGCTCCGCCGACGGGTGACGGGCGTGCGCTTACGGTCCGTGGAGGACCGCCTCGTGGCGGTGCTGGCCGAGTCCCAGGGCAGCGGGGTGCTGCTGACACCCGACCTCGTTCTCACCAGCGCTCACCTCCTCAGCGTCGGCTGTCTCCCTAATGTCAGCCGCCCCCAGGCAGTGGTCATCGCCCCTGGTGGGAGAACCGTCCCGGCGCGCTGCGACGTCGTGTGGGCCGGCCACCCGAGCCGCTGCGACGCCGCTCTTCTGCGGGCACGGCACGCCCTGATCCCCGAAGAAGGCCTCGCGCCGCTCCGCTGGGGCGCCATCGCCACCGGGCAGCCCGTACAGGCGTGCCAGGTGCTGGGCTTCCCACAGGTCCAGCGATACGGCGAGGACGAACTGGAAGCGGTGCAGGTCGCGGGCACCCTCCTGCCGCTGTCAGGCCTGCTGCGGGGCCGCTCCGTTCTGCGTTGCGACCATCACCCGCCCGCGCCCGGACCGGACGGCGGCTCGCCTTGGGCAGGACTGTCCGGTGGACCGCTCTTCACCGGACCGGTTCTGTGCGGCATTGCCTCTTCGGACCCGATGGGCTGGGACCACTCCTCGATCGACGCCATCCCGCTCGCCTCGATCGCGGAAGATGCCGGGTTTGCATCCGCTCTCCGGCATCACTGGCCGGACGCGCCGCCCTTCGAAGAGGTCCGTTCCTCCCACCCCGAGGACATCGCCTACGAGGAGCGGTACGCCAAGGCGGTCAAGGCCCGCTACAGCCGCCTGGAGATCTTCGGCCTGGACGACCTCGGCAGCAATGAGAACAGCTGGGACCTGGACACCGCCTATCTGAGCCTGGAGGCCCGGGCGCCCCGGCACACGGCCGACCACGGCGAGCACCACACCCGCCCCGAGACCCAGCGCGTCGAGGACCTCCTTGCTTCCAGGCCCCGGACCGTCCTGCGCGGCGAGGCGGGCGCCGGGAAGACGACCCTGGTGTGGTGGCTGGCCTCCCACGCCGCCTGCCGCACCCTGCCGGCGAAGCTGAGCGCGCTCAACGGCCTGGTCCCCTTCGTCGTCCCCATGCGCAGCCTCGCGGCGCAGGGCATCGTGACGCCCACCCCGGACCGGCTGCCCACCATCGCCCAGCTCCCCGTGGAGGACCCGCCGAGCGGCTGGGCCGGACGCGTGCTGGAGTCAGGCCGGGCCCTCCTGCTCGTCGACGGCCTGGACGAGCTTCCCCAGCCCGACCGCGCCCCCGCCCGCAGATGGCTTGCCGAGCTGTTGCGCCTCCACCCCAGGACCCGCTGTCTGGTCACCGTGCGACCGCTCGCCGTCGCGGACTCCTGGCTGGAGTCGGAGGGCTTCGAGGAGCTCTTGCTGCTCCCGATGAGCGACACCGATATCCAGGCCTTCGTCGGTGCCTGGCACCGGGCCGCCAGGCTGGAGTGCGAGCGCTTCACCGACGCGCCGCACGCCCGGCGGCAACGCGGCCGGCTCGATTCCCTGGAGCGCGACCTCGCCCAGGAATTCGAGCGCAACGCCACTCTGCGCGACCTGGCCCGTACGCCCTTGCTGTGCGCCGTCATCTGCGCCCTGCATCGCCGCCGCAGCGGTCTGCTGCCCCGCACCCGGTGGGACCTCTACCGTGCGGCACTGGCCATGCTGCTCGGCGGTCGCGACGACTACCGCCGCATCCACAAACCGGAAGGCATCACCCTCGACGTCGACGACGGCCAGCAGCTGCTCCAGCGCATCGCCGTGTGGCTCGTCCGCAACGGTCGGGTGGAACTCTCCCGCGAGCAGGCGGTACGCCAGCTGGGGCTGGCCATGGGCGGTCTACGTCACGTGCGTGAGCAGGGTTCGGCGGACCAGGTGCTGACGCATCTGCTCAACCGCAGTGGGCTGCTCCAGGAGCGTTCCACGGACGTCATTCAATTCATTCATCGGACGTTCCAGGACTATCTCGCGGCGAAGGAGTTCCGGGACAACGACAGCCTGGACGAATTGCTGGGCCATGCGGCCGAGGAACAGTGGCAGGACGTCATCCGGCTCGTGATCGGGCACTGCGGGCGAAGCGAAGCCCGGCGGGTCATCTCGGGGCTGCTGAAGGCGGCGGACGAGGCATCCGATCCGGAGGCGGAATGGCCGCTCCGCACGCTCGCCGCCGCCTGTGCGATCGGCTCGGCGTATGTGGACGACGAGCTGTATGACGCGGTGTGGAACGGGCTCAAGGCACTGGGGCCGCCGCGTGATGGGCGAGAGAGCGGCTTTCTGGCCTCTCTGGGGCCGGACGTGCTGCCGATTCTCCCGGAGCCGGAGGGACTGGACGCCGATCAAGGAGACAGGGTCGCGAGACTGCTGGGCTCGCTAGGGGACTCGGCTCTCCCGCTGCTGGGGCGCTACGGGAAACACAGCTCGCCGCAAGTCCGGAATTCGGTCGCCAGCGGATGGGGGTTCCAGCACCCCGGGCGATACGCGACAGAAGTCCTTGCCACGATGCGGCTCGATGACGTGGGGCTGCACCTCTCCCTCCCGGAACAGGTTTCCGAGCTGCGCCGCCTCGGTCCGATCAGATCGCTCTATATCGAGCAGAACCACAGCTCAGCCGACCTACGCCGGGGCCTGGAAGGACGTGAGGTGCGTGAGCTGTGGCTGAGCGGGAACTCCGCCCTGTGTGACTTGGACTTCCTTCGAGACCACCCGGAGGTCGAGCACCTGTTCGTCATCGGCTGTCCCCGGTTGGCGGACACCTCGGCGCTGTCGGCGTTGGCATCTCCATCGCTGCGGCTGGTTATGGACAGCACTGGCCTGGGTGCCGTCGTCTCAGAGGCGGAGGCACTGCCACAGGTCACCGAACTCGGTCTCAGCCTCCTCGACCATTCCACGGTGAACAAGCAAATCCTCCGGTTCTTCCCCAACCTGGCCTTGCTGCGCCTGATAGCGGACGAATCACTGGACCTCTCCCCCTTACGAGAGGCGCAGACGCTGCAGCTGGAGGTGGCACCCCCCGCTCCTGGCGGCAAGCTGGAAGTGCTCGGTGCCGAGCATTTCGGCGACCGGCTGCAGATCATCCCCTGACCACCCCAAAACAAAACCGGCCCCGGAACCGATCGAACGGTTCCGGGGCCGGCCCTGCTGTTCACGCTGCCTCAAGGGCAGGTACCACTTACGCGTCCTTCGAGAGGTTCGGACCCGCACCACCGGTGGCGGACTCGATCGGCGGGGTGTCCGGCAGGGCTGCCTTCTCCTCGCCACGGAAGGTGAACTTCTTCTCTTCACCCTCGCCCTCGGTGCCGACGACCACGATGTGGCCGGGGCGCAGCTCACCGAAGAGGATCTTCTCCGAGAGGATGTCCTCGATCTCGCGCTGGATCGTGCGGCGCAGCGGGCGGGCGCCCAGGATCGGGTCGTAGCCCTTCTTCGCCAGCAGCGACTTGGCTTCGGAGCTGAGCTCGATGCCCATGTCGCGGTCGCGGAGACGCTCGTCCACCTTGGCGACCATCAGGTCGACGATCTGGATGATGTCTTCCTCGGTCAGCTGGTGGAAGACCACCGTGTCGTCGACACGGTTGAGGAACTCGGGCCGGAAGTGCTGCTTGAGCTCTTCGTTGACCTTGGCCTTCATCCGCTCGTACCCGGTCTTGACGTCGCCCTGGGCGGCGAAGCCCAGGTTGAAGCCCTTGGAGATGTCCCGGGTGCCGAGGTTCGTCGTCATGATGATGACGGTGTTCTTGAAGTCGACCACGCGGCCCTGGGAATCGGTCAGGCGACCGTCCTCCAGGATCTGCAGCAGCGAGTTGAAGATATCCGGGTGGGCCTTCTCGACCTCGTCGAAGAGGACGACGGAGAACGGCTTGCGGCGCACCTTCTCGGTGAGCTGGCCGCCCTCTTCGTAACCCACGTATCCGGGCGGGGAGCCGAAGAGCCGGGAGACGGTGTGCTTCTCGCTGAACTCCGACATGTCGAGGGAGATCAGCGCGTCCTCGTCGCCGAAGAGGAATTCGGCGAGCGTCTTGGACAGCTCCGTCTTACCGACACCGGACGGGCCCGCGAAGATGAACGAGCCGCCGGGGCGCTTCGGGTCCTTGAGGCCCGCACGCGTGCGTCGGATGGCCTGGGAGAGCGCCTTGATGGCGTCCTTCTGGCCGATGACGCGCTTGTGCAGCTCGTCCTCCATGCGCAGCAGGCGGGAGGACTCCTCCTCCGTGAGCTTGAAGACCGGGATGCCGGTGGCCGTGGCCAGGACCTCGGCGATCAGCTCGCCGTCGACCTCGGCGACGACGTCCATGTCGCCGGCCTTCCACTCCTTCTCGCGCTTCGCCTTCGCGGCGAGGAGCTGCTTCTCCTTGTCGCGGAGGGAGGCGGCCTTCTCGAAGTCCTGCGAGTCGATCGCGGACTCCTTGTCCCGGCGCACGTCGGCGATCTTCTCGTCGAACTCGCGGAGGTCCGGCGGCGCGGTCATCCGGCGGATGCGCATCCGGGAGCCGGCCTCGTCGATCAGGTCGATCGCCTTGTCCGGCAGGAAGCGGTCGGAGATGTAGCGGTCGGCCAGCTGGGCGGCCTGGACCAGGGCCTCGTCCGTGATGGAGACGCGGTGGTGCGCCTCGTAGCGGTCGCGGAGGCCCTTGAGGATCTCGATCGTGTGCGGCAGCGACGGCTCCGCGACCTGGATGGGCTGGAAGCGGCGCTCGAGGGCCGCGTCCTTCTCCAGGTGCTTGCGGTACTCGTCGAGCGTGGTGGCACCGATGGTCTGCAGCTCACCCCGTGCCAGCATCGGCTTGAGGATGCTCGCGGCGTCGATCGCGCCCTCGGCGGCGCCCGCACCCACCAGGGTGTGGAGCTCGTCGATGAACAGGATGATGTCGCCGCGGGTGCGGATCTCCTTGAGGACCTTCTTCAGGCGCTCTTCGAAGTCACCGCGGTAGCGGGAGCCGGCGACCAGGGCGCCGAGGTCGAGGGTGTAGAGGTGCTTGTCCTTGAGGGTCTCGGGCACCTCGCCCTTGACGATGGCCTGGGCCAGGCCTTCGACGACCGCCGTCTTGCCGACGCCGGGCTCGCCGATGAGGACCGGGTTGTTCTTCGTACGGCGGGAGAGCACCTGCATGACCCGCTCGATCTCCTTCTCGCGCCCGATGACCGGGTCGAGCTTGGATTCGCGAGCGGCCTGCGTCAGGTTGCGGCCGAACTGGTCCAGGACGAGCGAGGTCGAGGGCGTGCCCTCGGCCGGGCCGCCGGCAGTGGCGGCTTCCTTGCCCTGGTAGCCGGAGAGCAGCTGGATGACCTGCTGCCGCACCCGGTTCAGATCGGCGCCCAGCTTGACCAGGACCTGGGCGGCGACGCCCTCGCCCTCACGGATCAGGCCGAGCAGGATGTGCTCCGTACCGATGTAGTTGTGGCCGAGCTGAAGGGCCTCGCGGAGCGAGAGCTCCAGGACCTTCTTGGCACGGGGAGTGAAGGGAATGTGACCGGACGGAGCCTGCTGGCCCTGCCCGATGATCTCCTCCACCTGCTGGCGGACCGCCTCGAGCGAAATCCCGAGGCTCTCCAGGGCCTTAGCGGCGACACCCTCACCCTCGTGGATCAGGCCCAGGAGGATGTGCTCGGTGCCGATGTAGTTGTGGTTGAGCATCCGGGCTTCTTCCTGAGCCAGGACGACAACCCGCCGCGCGCGGTCGGTGAACCTCTCGAACATCGTTAATCGCTCCTCAGAGCGGTCAGGCAGTTAGGGGTCGGTCCCCTCCCTGTCCTTCCGCATGCTAGTCCCGCAGGACGGGACAGCTCATTCCAACTGCCGACATCCGTCCGGATCACCCCGCGTCGGCGGGGAAACCTGCTGCCGAACAGCCGACAACTCCTCCAACCCGATGGTGGGAGACGATGTTCCCGCAGGCCAGGCATATACGCCCACCATCACTACGCCGATGGCGAACGCGTGCCCGGGCCGACACGCCCGCCCGCAGCCCGACCGCCACCCCGGCGACCCGCTCCGCGCGCCGTTATATCGCCTCTCCCCACGGGGAATGTCTTACCCGCGGGCACGGACACTCCATGCCGCACGGGCCCATCCCATCCGCTACGGGCGAACACCCTCGCACCGTGCGGGGCCTTTATGCGCCCCGCCGGCCCTATACGCAGCGTGCCCAACTATCCACCCTGCGTAACCTCTTGGGGTTTCCGCAGTTGCTTCAGTCATGACCGTTGTCCTCCCGCGCCCCTGCGGATCCCTGGACGCCTCGCACCAGGTGGAGGCCTCCTACCCATGGTGCCAGTGGCGCCATTGGTACGAGCACCGGATGGGCTGGCCCACGCTGGGCGGGCGGCCCCTGGAATTGCTCACCGGGGTGCGCTTCGACGTGCTCGAGCTGCCCGCCGACGCCGGTTTCGCGGTGCTCGGCCGGGTGCCGCGCACCGGGCCGGTCGCGTACGACGGACAGGCCCGCAGGATGCGGTTCCTGATCGCCGCGGGCAGTGCGGACGAATTGCCGGCGCTGCTCGACTGGCTGGAGTGGGGCGGGGTGACCCTGGAGCTGACCGCGCTGGGGCCGGGCGGCCGGATGGCCGCGCCGGCGCCCGTCGGCGGTGGCCGGGGGCGCTGCGGACGGCTGGGGCCGTCCGGCTCGCGGGAGGCCGTTTGGGTACGGCCTCCCGAGCCGGGGTGCGAGGTCGAGCCGACGCTGCCGGTGACCGGCCTCGGGGGCGATGGGGGCGCCCCCGATCTCGTACGGCTCGTGAGCGCGGCGGCCACGGAGTGCCACCGGACCCGATTGCTGCGTGCCGGAAAGGCGCGCAGGGATCAGCCGACGGGAAATCAGCCGTTGGCCTTCTCGTACGCCTCACGGATGTCGGCGGGGACACGGCCGCGGTCGTTGACGTTGTAGCCGTTCTCCTTGGCCCACGCGCGGATCTTCGCGGTGTCCTGGCTGCCACCGGCGGCACCGGCGCGCACCTTGCTGCGACCGGCCGCGGCGCGGCCACCCGTGCGACGACCGCTCTTGGTGAACGGCTCCAGCAGCCCACGGAGCTTGTCCGCGTTCGCAGTCGTGAGGTCGATCTCGTAGGTCTTGCCGTCGAGCGCGAACGTCACGGTCTCGTCCGCCTCGCCACCGTCGAGGTCATCAACAAGAAGGACCTGAACCTTCTGTGCCACGGGGAATCCTTTCAGCAGTGGAAAAGGGATTACGAGGGAATAGCAAACCGCCTTTCTCGAAAAAACACAAACCCCCCGGGAAGGTTCAGCCCGCCTTCCGCGTGGGAACCATGGCTTCCGGAGGCATGTGATAGGGGCGCGATTCGGACATAGGGCCCGCGATCACAGATGCAGAAGCATCCGGCTGTTGCCAAGGGTGTTCGGCTTCACCCGTTCGAGACCCAGGAACTCGGCAACGCCCTCGTCATAGGAACGCAGCAGCTCGCTGTAGACATCACCGTCCACCGGAGTCTCACCGATCTCCACGAAGCCGTGCTTCGTGAAGAAGTCGACTTCGAAGGTGAGGCAGAAAATGCGGCGCACGCCCAGCCAGCGCGCCGTCTGCAGGAGCTTGTCCAGAACGAAGTGCCCTACTCCCCCGCCTCTGACCGTCGGATCCACGGCGAGAGTGCGGACCTCGGCGAGGTCTTCCCACATCACATGCAGCGCACCGCAGCCGATGACCGTGCCGTCCTCGTCGCGCTCCGCGACCCAGAACTCCTGGATGTCCTCGTAAAGCGTCACCGTGGCTTTGTCGAGCAGGATGCGCTCACGGGCGTAGAGGTTGATGAGCCGGCGCACGGCCGGGACATCGCTGGTCCGGGCCCGGCGGACGGTGACGACTTTAGATAGGGCGGCCTTGGCCGAAGGAGTAGACACAGCCGGACGCTATCGCTCCTCGGCCGTCGGTCCGTCCCCGGGCCCGTCCAGTTGCACGATGCGGATGGCGTCCCGCAGTGCTTCGCGTTGTTCGGCCGACATCATGCCGAAGAAGGCAACGAGAGCGGCCGCGGGGTTGTCGCTGACGGACCACGCTTCGTTCATCAGTGCGGCCGAGTAGGCGGCGCGGTTGGAGACCGCCTCATATCGATAGGCGCGCCCTTCGGCTTCCCGGCGCACCCAGCCCTTCTGATACAGGTTGTCCATTACGGTCATCACCGTCGTGTAGGCGATGGACCGTTCCTGCCGAAGGTCTTCCAGGACTTCTCGAACAGTGACCGGTCGGTTCCACTCCCACACGCGCGTCATGACGGCGTCTTCCAGATCACCCAGGCGTCGAACCACAAGTGAATAATAGTGGCAGATGTCTTGAATGCCGGTTTATCTGGGCGGCGCGAAGGCAGCAAAAAGGGCGTGCGGCCCGAGAATTGTCCTCTCGGGCCGCACGCCCCTCACGAGTGCGGCGGTCGCTCTCGGCGGCCGGTCAGACGCCGGGGCCCTCGGGCGCCTGTCGAACACCTTCGGCGCGGGCGAGCGCGGCGTCGACGAGAGCGTCTTCCTTGCCCTTGTTCGCCCCGCCCTGACTCTTGATGATCGTCATGATCAGCGCGGTGAAAGCCACCGCCATCACCACGGGCGGGACCAGCGCGGACACATAGTCCATGGCCGTCGGCTCCTTCTGAATCCGGATTCTGCGGTTGCTGAACGACGGATCCAGATTACGCGCGCGTCAGGCGGGCCGGGCCTCCGGGGCCGGTGCCGCGGCCGGCGGGGCGGGCTTGCGGCGCGGCGGGAACACCTCGCCGGGGGTCGGCACCGGGCGGTCGGGCCGGGGGCCGGTGGGCGGCTTGCCGGGCGGCGTGGCCGGCGCGGGCTTCCGGTCGGGCTTGGCGGCGGGCTTCGGTTTGGGCTCCGGCGCGTCGGCCCCCGCGGACCGGCCCCCGGCGACGGCGAGCAGGCGGATGCGCCCGCGCGAGGGCTCCGGGGCCCGCTGCGCGGGTGCCGAGGCGGCCGCGCGGCCTGCCAGCCGTTCCCGCACGGACAGCTCGGCGAGGCGCTCGCAGCGGTGCAGCAGGGCGCGGCGGCGGTCGGTCTCGGCGTCCCCGGACGGGACCGCGCACAGGGCGCGGAGTGCCGCGAGGTCTTCAGCGCCGGGCCGGTAGCCCGCCGAGAGGGCGTCCTGGAGCCGCTCCGCGTAACCGGGCGCGGCGCCCGGCAGGGCGGCGCGGTAGCGGGCGAGGTCGGCGAGGAGGAAGGCGCGCAGCCTGCCGCCTTCCCGGGCCGCCTCGTCCACGGCTTCCACGAGGCGGAGGCAGTCGCGCACCTCCTCGTCCCGCTCGGGGCCGGGGCGCCGGGGTGCGGACTGGGGCTGGAGGGCGATGGCGAGGGCACGGCGCAGCACGCGCAGCTCGTCCGCGCTGAACGCCATGCCGCCGCGGGTTCCATAGGGCGTGGGCATGCGCCGACTTTAAGTGCTAAGCGGACAATTTTCGCTTAGCTTAATATTCCGGGCGTGGCACGGTGTGGCTGGGCGCCGCCTGCGTGGGATGGGTGGGCACCAGAACTGGGGGCGAGCCCCCAGGCCCCCTTCGTCCTCAAGCGCCGGCGCGCGGTACGGCGGGGTCAGCGGCGGCGGCGAGCCACGCCCAGGGCGATGACGGCCGCGGAAAAGGCGGTGCCGGAGGTGGTGGCGAGGAGCAGGGTCCTGGAGGGGGCCGCGTCGGACGTGGGCGCCGGGGCGGGGTCCGCCACCTCGACCCGGATGGGTGCGGAGTCGTTCTGCGGGTCCGGGTCGCGGGGCGGGCACCCGTCGCGGTCGACGATCTCCACGCGGCCCTCGGCGCCCTCGACCTTCTTGTCGATGCGGACGTGGAAGCGCAGCGTCTCGCGGTCCCCCGCCGGGAAGTCGTCGCCTATCGCGCAGACGTAACTGGGGCCGCCCTCGGACCGGGCCTTCGCCGTGCACGGGTGCGCGCCGCCGTCGGCCGGCGTGGCCAGCGCGGTGATGGTGGTGCCTTCCGGGGCCGTCACCTCGTACGCCCCCGGGTCGTGCCCGGCGCGCCCGTCGGTGTCCCGGGCGGCCGGGCCGCCGTTGCGCACGCCCAGTTCGACCTCGACGGTCTGGCCGACCCGGCCCGCGACGGGCTGGGCGATGGCCTGGTAGTCGACGAGGCGCGTCGCCTCCCCGGCCTGGGCCCGGGCGGCGGCCAGCCCGAGGCCGGCCGTCAGCACTGCGGCGGCCGCCACCGTCCGCCGCAGTGTCCGTTTCGAGCCCATACGCCCTCGCCCATCCCTGTCGCACGATCATGTTCCGTGCCTGTCAGGACAGTTGGGGCGACCGGTTGGTTGCCTCGGATCGTGTGGTGTGCAACTTACCGGGCCGGCAGCCTTCAAGGGGGCCAGATGGCCCATGGGTCCAGGGCCTGTCCGGCGGTCTTCGCCCGCGGGCCCGTCTTGCCGCGTGCGGCGGCGAGCGCCCTGCGGGCGCGTCCTCCAACGCCGGACGGGCTGATGGCAGCCCGTCCGGGCCTACGCGCGGGAGACGTTGCGCTCGTACACCAGCCGCAGGCCGATGAGCGTGAGCCACGGCTCGTGTTCGTCGATGACGGACGCCTCGCCGAGCACCAGGGGCGCCAGCCCGCCGGTGGCGATGACGGTGACGTCGTCCGGGTCGTCGGCCAGCTCGCGCGCCATGCGGTTGACGACGCCGTCGACCTGGCCCGCGAAGCCGTAGAGGATGCCGGACTGCATGGCCTCGACGGTGTTCTTGCCGATGATGTTGCGCGGCCGGGCCAGCTCGATCTTGCGGAGCTGGGCGCCCTTGACGCCCAGCGCCTCGACGGAGATCTCGATGCCCGGGGCGATCACCCCGCCCACGTACTCGCCGCGCGCACTGACCGCGTCGAACGTGGTGGCCGTGCCGAAGTCGACGACGACACAGGGGCCGCCGTACAGCTCGACGGCGGCGACCGCGTTGACGATGCGGTCCGCGCCGACCTCCTTGGGGTGGTCCATCAGGATCGGCACACCGGTCTTCACGCCCGGCTCGACCAGGATGGCGGGCACGTCGCCGTAGTAGCGGCGGGTCACCTCGCGCAGCTCGTGCAGGACGGAGGGGACCGTGGAGCAGATGGCGATGCCCTCGATCCCGTCGCCCAGCTCCTCGCCGAGCAGCGGGTGCATCCCCATCAATCCCTGGAGCAGCACCGCCAGTTCGTCCGCGGTGCGCCGGGCGTCGGTGGAGATGCGCCAGTGCTCGACGATGTCCTCACCGTCGAACAGGCCGAGGACCGTGTGGGAGTTGCCCGCGTCGATGGTGAGGAGCATCAGACGGCTTCTTCCCGGAGGTCCAGGCCGATGTCGAGGATCGGCGAGGAGTGGGTGAGCGCACCGACGGCGAGGTAGTCGACGCCGGTCCCGGCGTACGCGCGGGCGTTGTCGAGCGTGAGACGGCCGGAGGACTCCAGCTTCGCCCGGCCGGCGACGAGTTCGACGGCCTCACGGGTCTGCTCGGGGGTGAAGTTGTCGAGCAGGATCAGGTCCGCGCCCTCGGCGAGGACCGGCGGGATCTGGTCGAGGCGGTCCACCTCGACCTCGATCGGCACGTCGGGGAACTCGGCCCGGACGGCCCGGAACGCCTCGGCGATCCCGCCCGCGGCGACGACGTGGTTGTCCTTGACGAGGGCCGCGTCCGACAGCGACATGCGGTGGTTGACGCCGCCGCCGCAGCGCACCGCGTACTTCTCCAGGGCGCGCAGGCCGACGGTGGTCTTGCGGGTGTCGCGGACGGCGGCGCCGGTGCCCTCCAGGGCGTCGGCCCACGCGCGGGTCGCGGTGGCGATGCCGGACAGCCGGCACATGAGGTTGAGCGCGCTGCGCTCGCCGGTGAGCAGGTCGCGGGTGCGGGTGCGCACGCTCAGCAGCTTCTGGCCCGCCGTCACCCGGTCGCCGTCCTCGACGTGCCGCTCGACCTCGAACTCATCGGTGCAGACCACGGAGAGGATCGCCTCGGCGATGCGCAGTCCGGCGACCGTGCCGGGCTCGCGGGCGGTGAAGTCGCCGGTGGCGACGGCTTCGGCGGGGACGGTCGCGAAGGTCGTGACGTCCTTGCCGCCGTCGAGGTCCTCCTCGATGGCCAGGTGGGCGATGTCCTCGATCTGCAGCGGGTTCAGACCCGCGTCGGCGAGGAGCTGCGCGAGCTGCGGGTCGAGACCGCACTCCATGGGGTCGCCGTCGTACTCCTCGCCGCCGCAGCCGCAGGCGTCCCCGCAGCCGCCGCCGGTGGGCGCCGCGGACTCCTCGCCGGGCCGGCCGATCTGGTGCAGGGGGGTGTCGGGGGTGCTCACGCGGTTCTCCTTGGGGCAGCGGGCGTGACAAGCGGGCTGACGGGCGGGAAGGCGGCCGTTTCCGTCGTGGAGACCGCCAGGGTACGGTCCGGGCGCAGTGTCACCAGGAGGTGGCGGGACCAGCCGCTGTCGTCGCGGTCGGGGCGGTCCTCGCGCCAGTGGCAGCCGCGGGTCTCCTCGCGGCGCAGGGCGGCGGCGACCAGGACACGGGCGACGAGCAGCAGATTGGTGGTCTCCCAGGCCTCGGTGCCGGGCACGTCCTGCCCGCTGACCTCGGTGTCGATCCGTGCCAGCCGGGTGGCGGCCTGCTTCAGGCTGTCGGCGGAGCGGAGGACTCCGGCGCCCGCGGTCATGATGCGCTGGATCTCGATACGGGCGGAGGGGTCCACGAGGAACGTCGCCGGGCTCTCGGCCGCCGCCGTCCGCGCGTCCCAGTGGGGCAGGGCGTCCGGCGCCGTCGCGGCGATGTCCGCGGCGATGCGCTCCGCGAAGACCAGCCCTTCCAGCAGGGAGTTGGACGCCAGCCGGTTCGCGCCGTGCACGCCGGTGCAGGCGACCTCGCCGCAGGCGTAGAGGCCCTCGATCGTGGTGCGGCCGCGCAGGTCGGTGCGGACGCCGCCGGAGGCGTAGTGCGCGGCGGGGGCGACCGGGATCGGCTCGGTCACCGGGTCGATGCCGTGGGCGCGGCAGGCGGCGAGGATGGTGGGGAAGCGGCTCGCCCACATCTCGGCGCCGAAGTGCCGGCCGTCGAGGTACATGTGCTCGGCGCCCGTCTCCTGCATCCGGCGCGTGATGCCCTTGGCGACGATGTCGCGGGGGGCCAGCTCGGCCAGCTCGTGGGCGCCGACCATGAAGCGGTGGCCGTCCGCGTCCACGAGGTGGGCGCCCTCGCCGCGCACGGCCTCGGAGACCAGGGGCTGCTGGCCCTCGGCGTGGGGGCCGAGCCAGAGCACGGTGGGGTGGAACTGGACGAACTCGAGGTCGGAGACCTCGGCACCGGCGCGCAGGGCGAGCGCGACGCCGTCGCCGGTGGAGACGGCGGGGTTGGTGGTCGCGGAGAACACCTGGCCCATGCCACCGGTGGCGAGGACCACGGCCTTGGCCCGGACGGCGCCGACGCCGTCGTGCCGGCCCTCGCCCATGACGTGCAGCGAGACGCCCGCCGCCCGGCCCTCGGGGTCCTTGAGGAGATCGAGGACGAGGGCGTTCTCGACGGTCTCTATCCCGGCGTCCCGGACGGCCTGGACGAGTGCGCGGGAGATCTCGGCGCCGGTCGCGTCGCCACCTGCGTGGGCGATGCGGCGGCGGTGGTGGCCGCCCTCGCGGGTCAGCAGGATCTCGCCGGTGTCGTCGTCGGTGTCGAAGGTGGCGCCGGTGGCGATGAGGCGGCGCACGGCGTCGGGGCCTTCGGTGACCAGGGTCCGTACGGCCTCCTCGGAGCAGAGCCCGGCGCCGGCGACGAGCGTGTCGTCGAGGTGCTGCTCGGGGGTGTCCCCCTCGCCGAGGGCGGCCGCGATGCCGCCCTGCGCCCAGCGCGTGGAGCCGTCGTCGAGACGGGCCTTGGTGACGACGGTGACTTTCGCGCCGGCGGCGGCGCAGCGCAGCGCGACGGTGAGCCCGGCGACGCCGGAGCCGATGACGACGACGTCGGCGTCGACCGCCCAGCCGGGGCCGGGCGCGTGGAGTCGTATGCCGGTCATCGCTGCGCTCCGAGGTACAGAGGGATGTTGTCGATCAGGCGGGTGGTGCCGACGCGGGCGGCGACGGCGAGGACGGCCTCGCCCGTGTGGTCGTCGGGGACCTCGGTGAAGTCCGAGGGGTCGACGAGGGCGAGGTAGTCGAGGAGCAGCGGCGGCTGCGAGCGGGCGGCCTTGTCGAGGATGGCCCTGGCGGCGTCCCGGACGGCCGCCGGGCCGGCTCCCACGGCCTCGGCGCCCGTGAGCAGGGCGCGGGAGAGCTCCAGCGCCGTGGCGCGGTCGGCCTCGGACAGATAGCGATTGCGGCTGGACAGCGCGAGGTTGTCGTCCTCGCGGACCGTGGGCACGCCGACGATCTCGACGGGGAAGTTGAGGTCGCGCGCCATGCGGCGGATCAGCGCGAGCTGCTGGGCGTCCTTCTGCCCGAAGAGCGCGACGTCCGGCCCGGTCAGGTGCAGGAGCTTGGCGACGACGGTGAGCATGCCGTCGAAGTGGCCGGGGCGCGAGGCGCCTTCGAGGCGCTCGCCCATGGGTCCGGCGGTGATCCGCACCTGGGGTTCGCCGCCGGGGTAGACCTCTTCGACGGCAGGGGCGAAGACGGCGTCGGCGCCGGCCCGCCCGGCGAGCTCGACATCGGCGGCCAGGGTGCGCGGGTAGCGGTCGAGGTCCTCTCCGGCGCCGAACTGCAGCGGATTGACGAAGACCGTGACGACGACCTGCCCCGCCGGGCCCACCAGCTCGCGGGCCGAACGGATCAGGGTGGCGTGGCCTTCGTGCAGGGCGCCCATCGTCATGACGACGGCGCGGCGGCCGTCGCGCGGGAGAGCGTGCAGCTCCTCGGCGGTGCGCGGGATTCGGGTGGTCACTGCTTGCCTCCGTCCGCGAGGACGCCGAGCAGGTCCTCCGCCAGCTCCGGCTTGAGCAGGCCGTGCGCGAGGGCACGGTCCGCGGTCGTACGGGCCATGGCCAGGTATCCGGCGACGGCCTGCGGCGCGTGCGCGCGCAATTCCGCCACGTGGGCGGCGACGGTGCCCGCGTCGCCGCGCGCCACCGGGCCGGTGAGCGCGGCGTCGCCGCTGCGCAGGGCATTGTCGAGGGCGGCGCCGAGCAGCGGGCCCAGCATCCGGGCGGGGGCCGCGACCCCGGCGGTGCCCAGCAGCTCCATGGACTGGGCCACGAGGGTGACGAGGTGGTTCGCGCCGATCGCGAGGGCCGCGTGATAGAGCGGGCGGGCGGCCTCCTCGATCCATTCGGGCTCGCCGCCCATCTCGATGACCAGCGCTTCGGCGGCCAGCCGCAGCTCCGCGGGCGCGGTGACGCCGAAGGAGCAGCCGGCGAGGCGCTCGACGTCGACCGGGGTGCCGGTGAAGGTCATGGCCGGGTGCAGGGCGAGCGGCAGGGCGCCGGCCCGCCGGGCCGGGTCGAGGACGGCGACGCCGTGCCGGCCGGAGGTGTGCACGATCAGCTGCCCGGGACGGACGGCCCCGGTCTCGGCGAGGCCGGAGACCAGGCCGGGGAGCGCGTCGTCCGGCACGGTGAGCAGCACCAGCTCCGCGCGCGCGAGGACTTCGGCGGGCGGCACCAGCGGCACGTCGGGCAGCAGGGCGGCGGCCCGGCGCACGGAGGCGTCGGAGACTCCGGAGACGGCGACCGGGCGGTGCCCGGCGAGCCGGAGCGCGGCGGCGAGAGCGGGGCCGACCCGGCCCGCGCCGACGACGCCGACGGTGAGCCGGGCGGGGCGGTCCTGCGGGCTCTGGTGCTCCGAGGAGTGGTGTGCGTTCACGCGGCGGTGGCCTTCCGTTCCAGTCCGCGGGGGGTACCGGACGATTCTTTCGTCATGCTACGCGAGACTGCGGGGGCGTCTTCTGGGCGTCGCGAGGCCTGTGGACAAGGTGGCGGACGGCGTCCGCACCCTGTGGATAACTCATGGCCGGTGTCGGGCCCGTGCGTCATGATCGGGGCATGGCTGACGAGAGCGATCACACGGACGGCGCCCGCGACGACGGTGTGCGGGAGATGAGCCGCGGCCGCAGGCTGGCGGCGCTGCGCGGCTCCGAGCGGGTCCTGTCGGACAACCCCTTCGCCCGCACGATCGGCGAGCGGCTGGCCGGGCTGACCGCCGAGGCGCCGGGCGCGTACGACCTGGACGGCTGGCTGGACGTCTACGGCGACGGGATCGTCGCCCATCTGGAGGCGCGGACCGCGGAGCTGCTCGGCATGGAGGCCGCGGCGTTCTTCCCCACCGGGACGATGGCCCAGCAGGTGGCGCTGCGGTGCTGGGCGGGCCGCACGGGCAACGACGCCGTGGCGCTGCACCCGCTGTCGCACTTGGAGAAGCACGAGCGGAAGGCGTACATGGTGCTGGGCGGTCTGCGCCCGGTGCACCCCACGGACGAGCCGCGGACACCGACGGCCGAGGAGATCCGCGAGCTGGACGAGCCCTTCGGGACGCTCGCCCTGGAACTGCCGCTGCGCGAGCCGGGCTTCGTGCTCCCCACGTGGGAAGAGCTGACGGAGGTGGTCGAGGCCGCCCGCGAGCGGGACGCGGTGGTCCACTTCGACGGGGCCCGGCTGTGGGAGTGCGCTCCGCACTTCGGCGTCGGCCTGGCGGACATCGCCGCTCTCGCGGACTCGGTGTACGTGTCGTTCTACAAGTCGCTCGACGGCATCGCCGGGGCGGCCCTGGCGGGGCCCGCGTCGATGATCGAGGAGGCGAAGGCGTGGCGGCACCGGTACGGCGGCCAGGTCTCCCAGCAGTGGCCGACGGTCCTCTCCGCGCTGGCCGGGCTGGACCGCGAGCTGCCGCGGCTGCCGTCGTATGTGGCACACGCGAAAATCGTCGCGAAGGCGCTGGGCGAGGCGTTCGCCGCGGCGGGGGTGCCGTGGTTCCGCATCAATCCGGGGGTGCCGCACACCCATCAGTTCCAGGTGTGGCTGCCGTATCCGCCGGAGGTCCTGGAAGAGGCGGGGGTGCGGCTCGCGGAGGAGACCCGCACCACCCTTTTCAACCGCTGGTTCCCGGGTGAGATACCCGGCCTGTCCGTCACCGAGGTCACCGTCGCCTCATCCGCACTGAGCTGGACGGCCGACGACGTCGGCGCGGCTGCCGGCGCTCTCCTGGACCGCGTCACGGCGGGCGGCTGACGGGGAAGGCGCGGGGGTACGAGCGGGGACGGCTCCGATGGTGCGCGTGGCGGGCCGCAGCCGCGTGGCGGGCCGCAGCAATCGGAGCAGTGCCGCCCAACGGGTGCGGCGGGTCGCGGTGTTCTCGTCGACGACGGCCCGGAACTCCCGCCAGGTGCGGAATTCGCGGACGGCCTGCCAGTCGCCGCGGCCCGGGGCCGGCGGTGCGGGCTCGCCGAGCTGGGCGGCGCGGAAGAGGTCGAGCATGTGCTGCTGGTCGGCGTTCATGAGCATCACCTTTGCGCCGGTCCCCGGCCCCCGCCGCATGGATTGACGAGGACCGTCAATCGACGGCCCGACCTGCGAGAAGAGAGGCACGATGAGCGCATGAGCGTGGACATCGACATCACCGGCCTGCCCACCGAGCGCATTCGGTTCAGCCCGTCTCCGCTGGCGGAGCTGGGCGCGATGCTCCACGCCCTGTCCGAGCCCGGCCACCACCCCGGGCTGCACCCCTGGGCCACCGCCACGGCCTCCTCCCTCAAGCCGGATCTCGCCGACCGGCTGACCGAAGCCGACTTCCTGTGGCGCTCCTCGCGTTCGGACATCCTGCTGCCGGCCGTTCCCCGGGCCACGCTCGCCGAGGAGCTGGACGACCTCGACCGGATGGACGACGAGACGTTCACGTCCGCGGCGTTCGAGATCACCTGCACGACCGGTTACGAGCGGGGCCTGCCCTCCCCGCTGGTCGACGCGGGACAGCGGGCGCGGGTCCGCGAGCTCTCCGCGGCCCGGGGGCCGCGCCAGGCGGAGTTCACCGACCGGATGCTGGAGAACCCACGCGCCCTGCGCGCCTGGCTGCGGCGCCTGCTGGAGGACTGCGAGCAGGCCTTCTTCGGCGACAACTGGCAGCGCGTCCGGGTCCAGCTCGCGGCCGACGCCCGCCACAAGGCGGACCTGCTGCAACGCAAGGGCCTGGCGGAAGCCCTGGCCGCGGTGTCCCCTGCGGTCTCGCTCTCCGTCGGCGAGGACCAGACGCGCATCGTCGTCGACAAGCTGGCGAGCGGCCGGACGACGGCCTACGGGCAGGGGGTGACGTTCCTGCCGACGGCCTTCGGCTGGCCGCACCTGTTCGTCGTGCACCGCTCCGGCTGGCAGCCGGTGATCCAGTACCCCGTGGCCGGCACGGAGCTGCCCCAGCTGACAGCCCCGCAGCTGGTCCAGGAACGCCTGGAGGCCCTCGCCCACCCGGTACGGATGCGCCTGTGCCGCACGCTGGCCCGCGGCCCGCACACCACGGGGGAGCTGGCCGCTGCGTATGGGCTGACACCGCCCGAGGTGTCTCGGCACATAGCGGTATTGAAGAAGGCGGGGCTGCTGACTACGCGGCGGCGGGGGCGGTATGTGTTGCATCAGTTGGACTTGACGCTGGTTGCCCGGCTGGGCAGCGACTTCTTGGAGACGGTTCTCCGCTGATCCGCTGCGCGGAGCTTTGACCTTTGCCGGGTGCGGCGCGGTTTCCGCTGGCGCTTGTGCCGTTGCCGCTGCGCGCAGCGGGACACGGCGGGGAACCCTAAGAGTCAAAGCCCCAGGCAGTGGATCTTGTATCGAAGGGCAGCCCTCCGATAGTCTCGCGGGAGTAGATCGGAGGGTACCCCTCCGATGCTTTCCCTACCGCGCACGCGAACGCGCGAACCCACCCAGGAGCACCAACCATGAGCAACCGCCTCCTCGAAGGCCGCACAGCGCTCGTCACCGGCGCCAGCCGCGGGATCGGCGCCGCGTGCGCCCTCGCGCTCGGCCACAGCGGAGCGTCTGTCGTCGTCAACTACCTCCGCAACGAGCAGGCGGCGTCGGACGTGGTCCAGCTGATCGAGGCCGAGGGCTCGAAGGCCGTCGCCGTGCAGGGCGACGTCTGTGACCCCGAGGGCGCGATCCACGTGGCCGACCAGGCCGCCGCGATGCTCGGCGACATCGACATCCTCGTGTGCAACGCCGCCGGACCCGGCGCCGTGACCCACGGGTCGACCATCGAGTCCGCCGCCCAGATCGAGGAGCGCGTCCGGACACAGTTACGCGCCACCCTCCAGATGTGCCGCCTGGTCGTGCCCGGCATGCGCGAACGCGGCGCGGGCAGCATCGTGTTCATCGGTTCCACCGAGTCCCGCAGCAGCGCGCCCGCGATCCCCGAGATCGCCATCGCCAAGGCCGCGCAGGACGCGCTGATGCGCTCGCTCGCCGCCGAGGTCGGGCCCTACGGCATCCGCGTGAACACCATCGCCCCCGGCCTCGTCCCCACCGACGGCAGCGCCGAGGCGATGCGGCCCGAGCTCGTCGCGGCCATCGAGAGCAACACCGCCCTGCGCCGGCTCGCGCAGCCCGGGGACGTGGGCGACGCGGTCGTGGCGTTCGCCAGCGATCTGACCCGGCACATCACCGGCGCCTATGTGCCGGTGGACGGCGGCCAGGCCTCGCACTGACCCGGCACGCCGGGCGCCCACGGCGCCCATGGCACCCACGGTAGAGTCGATGATCGGAGGAAGTCCCTCCGAAGTTCGACCAGGGGGTGCACGCGCGATGGCCACGGCGCACGGCTCGGAGACGGCACAGCAGAGCGGCCCGCGGTTCCGCGCGGAGGCGCGGCGGCGGATCATCGACGCCGCGAAGCAGGTCTTCCAGGAAAAGGGCCCCGAGGCGCCGCTGGAGATGGTGGCCCGGCGCGGCGGCGTCGGCATCGCCACGCTCTACCGGCGCTTCGCCACCCGTGAGGACCTGCTGCGCGAGGTCTGCCTCGACGTCATGCGCGAGGTGACGCACGAGGTGGCCGAGGCCACGGAGCAGGAACCGGACGCCTGGGGAGCGCTGACCCGGGTCCTGCACCACTGCGTCACCACGCACGCGGCCGGCATGCTGCCCGTCGCCGCGGGCCGGTTCGTGAAGACCGACGAGGTACTGCGCACCAGGACCGAGTACGTGGACGCGCTGAACGGCCTGCTCGACCGCGCCCGCGCCGAGGGCTCGCTGCGGGCGGAGGTCAACCACGTCGACATCCTGCTCGTCCTCTCGCTGATCTCCCGGCCGTTGCCGGGCATCGAGGCCGAGCTGGGGCAGCAGCTCGCCCACCGGTATCTGCGGCTGCTCATCCAGGGGCTCGCGGCCCCGGAGTCGGGCCGGGCGGCGGGCCCCCGGCTCGACCAGCAGGCACTGGACGCCCTGTGGAACGGCGGCGACATCAGTGGCGCGCCGGAGGACGGCGGGCGCGGCTGAAAGGCCCCCGGCACACACCCGGACCCCCGGCACGCGCCCGCACTCCCCGGCCTCGACGCCGGGCACGCGAGCCGTCACGCCTCTCGGGGAGCGGGAGCGCCCTCCACCGGCGCCGTCACCCACCAGCGCGCCAGTTCGTCGACGCTGCGCAGCAGCTCGCGGCCGCGCCGGGTGAGGCCGTAGCGCACCCGCACCGGTGAGCGTTCGGTGTCGACCATGCGGTCGACCAGCCGCGCGCCCTCCAGGCGGCGCAGGACGCGCGTGAGCTGCTTGCGCTCCACGCCCGTGGCGCGTCCCAGCTCCGCGTGCCCCCGGCCCTGCGACCAGAGTTCGACCAGGACCGTCAGGTCCCACTTCCCCGAGATGATGCCGATGACGGCCCGGGCGGACGACACGTCCGGTAAGCCGACATCCCCGGAGGCCGCTTCCGTCCCGCCGCGCCGCGGTCCCTCACCGCGCCACGGCGCCTCCCCCGTGTCCCCCGTGCCGGTCATGGTCGCCCCTCCCGCCTCGACAGGTTGCGTGATCGAGATTGCCTGTTCGTGTCGCATTCTGATCATTCAACACGTCAGGAACGCCCGGTTACCGCTGGCGTCGGTTTTGCCAACTCTTGATGCATCAGTACTGGTCAGAGCCATTTTTCAAGCCAGATAGGCGCAGACTCCCCTTGTTCGGAGGGTTTTCCTCCGATACTGTGAGGGCATGGTTCGGAGGGATGCCCTCCGATCAGTTCAGGACTCGTGAATGAGGAAAAGGTCATGGTGGCGTTAGGCACCGGTGTCGTGCGGCGAGAGGTCTTCTCCTGCGCGCAGCCGGTTCGGTTGGATGTCGAGCTGGGCTCGGGCGGGATCCGCGCCCGGCTGGCCGACGGGCCGGAGCTCGTCGTCGAGGTGCGGCCGGAGCCCGGTGGGTACGGGTACCGGGCATGGCCCGCCGAGCCCGATGGCTCGCCGCGCGGTGACGCCTGGGGCTGGCAGCCCGAATACGACTGGCAGCCGGGCCGGATGCCGCAGGTCCCGCCCGTGCCCGGAGTACCGCCCGTACCCGGAGTGCCGCCCGTGCCGTCGCCGTTCGGTCACGGGTGGGGCGCGGGTCAGGGCCCGCACGGTCCGATACCGCCCGGCCACGGCTATGCGCCCGGCTTCGGCACCGTGCCGCCCGGACACGGCTATGTCCCCGGGCACGGCCTCGTCCCCAGCGCCCCCGGGACGACACCCACCGCCGAAGCGGTGCCCGCCGTCGGAGCGCCCGCGTTCACCGCACCCGGTCTCGACGACATCGAGATCTCCTTCTCCCCCGAAGCCGGGCTGCGCATCGCGCTCCCCCACGGCCACCCGCTGTGGACCACCGCGCTCACCGTCGACATCACCGCCCCCGCGCTCTCCCGGCCGCACCTGCGCACCGGCAGCGGCTTCGTCTCCGTCACGGGCACCGCCGCCACCGCTCACCTGCACACCGGCGCCGGCTCCCTCGATCTGGAGCGGGCCGAGGGCGAGGCCGAGTTGGACACCGGCACCGGCAGCGTCCGCGCCGGACGGCTGGCGGGCCCCGCGCGCCTGCGTACCGGCAGCGGTTCGATCGATGTGGGCACCGTCGAGGGCGAGGTCTCCGCGCACACCGGCACGGGGATGGTCTCGGTCGGCTCCCTGGCCGCGGGAAGCCTCGAAGCCGTCACCACCTCCGGCGAGATCCGCGTCGGCGTACGCGACGGCGTGATCCCCGATGTGGACGCCCACTCCGGGGCCGGCGGGGTGCGCGACGACCTGGCGGCCGGCTCCGCGCCACGGGCGGGCGCGCCGCGCGTTCGGCTGCGGGCCCGCACCGGGTCCGGCCGGGTCTGGATCACCCGCGCCGTCTGACGCCCCACAGGCGCCCCTTCCCGCCCGCCCCTCAGGCCCTTCCCCAGGGCCAGGAGATCAGGAGTCCTCACGTGAACACAGATGCCGGCCGCCTCCTGGCGGGTCGCACCGCGCTGGTGACCGGCGGCAGCCGCGGCATCGGGGCCGCCACGGCCCGGGCCCTCGGCCGCGCCGGTGCCTCGGTGGCCGTCAACTACCTCCGCAACGAACAGGCCGCCCGGGACGTCGTCCGGGACATCGAGCAGGAGAACGCCAAGGCCGTCGCCGTGCAGGGCGACGTCTGCGACCCGGACGCCGCCGCGGAGCTCGTCTGGCAGGCCACCGAGCTGCTCGGCGACATCGACATCCTCGTGTGCAACGCCATCGGCGGCGGACCGGTCTTCCGGGGCACCGCCCTCGACTCCGGCTTCGAGATCCAGTCCCGGGTGGACGGCCAGCTGCGCGCCACCTTGAACGTGTGCCGGCTGGTCGGCGCCGCCATGCGGCAGCGCCGCGGCGGCAGCATCGTCTTCGTCGGCTCCAGCGAATCCCGCAGCGGCGCGCCCGAGGTGGCGGACATCGCCGTGGCCAAGGCCGCACAGGACGCGCTGATGCGGGTTCTCGCCGCCGAACTGGGCCCCGACGGCGTGCGGGTGAACACCGTCGCCCCCGGGCTGGTGCCCACCGACGGCAGCGCGCCGACCCGGCGTCTGCCCGCCGTCGCCGCCATCGAGGCCGTCACCCCGCTGCGCCGGATCGCCCAGGCCGAGGACGTGGCCGACGCCATCGTCGCCCTGTCCAGCGATCTGTGCCGGCACATCACCGGCGCCCATCTGCCCGTGGACGGGGGCCAGATCATGCACTGACCCGAGCACGGGCCGGACCACGAACCGCCCCTGCCGCGCGTGCCGCCCCCGTGCGCCGCGGCAGGGGCTCCTCCCGCACCCCTCATCCGTCACCCCACTCACGAAAGCCGACGAGCACCGCGACCGAGGGGCCGAGCACCGGGCGCGATATCGCCATGCCCATTTCCGGGAAGGAAATCCAAACAACGACCTGAAAACGCTGACGCAGTCTTTATGCAGCCGGACGCAGCCCCACCGGAAGGGGGCAGTCCGTGCCACGTAGGGGCATCATCTCCCCTCTTGCGGCGCCCGTTTGGCATTTGTTTGCATGCTGCACGTGCTCACCGCACCTCACCCCGGTGAGGTGTCATCCGTGCGCTCGTCACAACGGGTTAAGGAGACTGCCTTGGCAACCATCTGCCGTCCGGCGATCGCGGTTCCGGAAAACGTCATCACCATGGACGAGACTCTCGACATGGCACGGCGCGTGTATTCCGGAAGCCCGCATCTGCCGCTCGCGCTACGTCTCATCACCAACACCGGCGTACGCAAACGCCACATCGTCCAGCCGCTCGAACGCACCCTTCAGCACCCCGGGTTCGAGACACGCAACAAAATCTACGAACGCGAGGCCAAACGCCGCGTCCCGCCAGTCGTCCAGCAGGCCCTCGCCAATGCCGAGCTGACCGCCCGCGACGTCGACGCGATCATCTATGTATCGTGCACGGGCTTCATGATGCCCTCGATGACGGCCTGGCTGATCAACTCCATGGGGTTCCGCTCCGACACCCGCCAGATCCCGATCGCCCAGCTCGGCTGCGCGGCCGGCGCCGCCGCCATCAACCGCGCGCACGACTTCTGCGTCGCCCATCCGCAGGCGAACGTCCTCATCGTGGCCTGCGAGTTCTGCTCCCTGTGCTACCAGCCGTCGGACGGCGACGTCGGCTCCCTGCTCTCCGACGGTCTGTTCGGCGACGCCGTGGCGGCGACCGTGGTCCGCGGCGAGGGCGGCACCGGCGTGCGGCTGCAGCGCAACGCCGCCTATCTCATCCCGGACACCGAGGACTGGATCTCCTACGACGTGAAGGACACGGGCTTCCACTTCCGGCTCGACAAGCGCGTGCCCGGCACGATGGAGCCGCTCGCCCCCGTCCTCCGCGAGATCTCCGGGCAGCACGGCTGGGACGTCCAGGGCCTCGACTTCTACATCATCCACGCGGGCGGCCCGCGCATCCTGGACGACCTCTGCAAATACCTCGGCGTCGCTCCCGAGGAATTCAGGTTCAGCCGGAGCACCCTCACCGAATACGGGAACATCGCCAGTGCGGTGGTCCTGGACTCGCTGGCCCGCATGTTCGACGAGAACGAAGTGACGGACGGCGCGCGCGGCATGATCGCCGGCTTCGGCCCGGGCATCACGGCCGAGGTGTCGCTGGGCCAATGGACCGCGAGCGCAGCGGAATTCGAGTTCGAGGAAGCCTTCTCCGAGGTGGTACCGGCCTGAGCGCCGGGCGTTTCCCGAAATTCCGCCGCCGTACCGCCGATATCCGACGGACGACCGCCCACCGGGCACGGTCCGGCCCGCGATATCCACCGGCGTACGGCCGGCGTGCAAGGACACCACCGCACGGAAAGGCCGCCGCATGTCCCGCATCCTCGCCATTTCCGGGTCCCTGCGCCGGGGCTCGTACAACACCCGTCTGCTGGGGGCCCTCCAGCCGCTGGCCCCCGAGGGCATGGAGCTGGAGATCTTCGACGGGCTCGCCGACGTCCCGGTCTACAACGAGGACCTGGACGTCGACCCGGCGCCGCCGGCCGTGACCCGGCTGCGCGAGGCGATCCGGCAGGCCGACGGCATCGTCATCGCCACCCCCGAGTACAACAACACCATCCCCGGCGTGCTCAAGAACGCCATCGACTGGGCCTCCCGCCCGCATGCCCGGGGCCCGCTCCGCGGCAAGGCCGTCTGTGTCCTCGTCGCCACCCTCGGCCGTCTCAACGGCTTCCGCTGCCTCAGCGACACCAACCGGATCCTGAGCGGCATGGGCAATCTGGTCATCTCCGAGCCGGAGGCCGTGGTCTCCTCCGCGCCCAGCACGCTCGTCGTCGAACCCGACGGTTCGGTGCGGCTCACCGACCCGATGGCCGCCGCGCTCATCACCATCCAGCTCGAAGCACTGGCCGACGCCGTCAAGACGGACGCGGCCGGCCAGCTGCGCGACGCGGTGCTGCGCAACCAACCGATGCTGAACCGGGTGCAGTTCTACCCCTTCGTCGTGCGCGCGCTCGGCGAGGGAGCCACCGACGAGGCCATCGTCGAGCGCCTCGCCGGAGCCAATATCGACGCCCGGACCGCGACCGCCTGGATCACCGAGGCACGCGCGGCGTAACGGCCCCGCCGGCGCCCGCACCCCTCACCCGCCACCCCCACCACTTTTCGAAGGGCTCTTTTCCCATGCCGAACACGGCACAGCTCCCCGGCCTGTCCGACCCCGCCGTCCGCACGGTCCTGGACCGGCTGTTCACCGAGGCGTCGGGGGACGACGCCAAGACCCCCCGCGTGGCCGGCACCCTCACCGGCTGGCAGGGCCTGCCCTCGGACGACGAGCTGCGGCAGCTCACCGACCTGGCCGGCGACGCCCTGCTGCCGGTGCCGCCGGAGGTCGGGACGTTCCTCTACCAGCTGGTCCGCGCCACCGGTGCCACCACCGTCGTCGAGTACGGCACCTCCTACGGCATCTCCACCATCCACCTGGCGGCGGCCGTCCGCGACAACGGCGGCGGCAAGGTCTACGGCTCGGAGCTCAGCGAGGCCAAGGCCGCGATCGCCACCGCGAACATCGCCGAGGCCGGGCTGTCGGAGTACGCGGAGGTCCGCGTCGGCGACGCCCGCGAGACCCTGCCCTCCGTCCCCGGCCAAGTCGGTCTGCTCCTCCTCGACGGCTGGACACCGCTGTTCCTCGACGTGCTGCGCCTGCTGGAGCCGAAGCTGACCACCGGCTCGGTCGTCGTCGCCGACGACACGAACCTCTTCCCGGAGAAGCTCGAGGAGTTCTTCGGCCACGTGCGCACCGCCGGGAACGGCTACACCTCCCTGCCGCTGCCCCTCGGCGACGGGCTCGAGATCTCCGTCCGTACGCACTGACGGACGGCAGCCCGCCGGAGAGCTCCGCGGGCCCCCATCCGCGGAGCTCTCCGGCCCCGCGCCGAACCCACCCACACCACCGCCACGGGGCCCCGATGCGTACCGCCGTCACCGGCTCGATCGCCACCGACCACCTGATGACCTTCCCGGGCCGGATCACCGAGCAGCTGCTGCCCGACGCGCTCGCCAGCGTCTCGCTGTCGTTCCTCGTCGACACGCTCGACGTCCGCTACGGCGGGGTCGCCGCCAACATCGCGTACGGGCTGGCCCTGCTGGGCCGTACTCCCGCGCTCGTCGGCGCCGCGGGCGCCGACGACTTCGAGGAGTACGGCGCCCGGCTGCGCGCGGTGGGCGTCGACACCGCTTCCGTGCGGCTGTCCGCCACCCGGCACACCTCCCGCTTCCTGTGCACCACCGACCTGGACGGCAACCAGATCGCCGCCTTCTACGCGGGCGCGATGACCGAGGCCGCCGACATCGAACTGGCCGCGACCGTCCGCAGGCTGGGCGGCCTGGACCTCGTCCTCGTCGGGGCCGACGACCCACGGGCCATGCTGCGGCACACCCGCGCCTGCCGCACGCTGGGCATCCGCCACGCCGCCGACCCCTCCCAGCAGCTCGCCCGCCTCGACGGCCACGAGGTCCGTGAACTGATCGACGGCGCGGCCTATTTGTTCACCAACGCCTACGAACACGCCCTGCTGCTGGAGAAGTCCGGCTGGACCCACGACCAGGTCCTCGGCCGCGTCGGCACCTGGATCACCACCCTCGGCGAGCAGGGCAGCCGCGTCGAGCGCCACGGCGAGGCGGCGGTCGCGGTCGCGGCCGTGCCGGCCGCGCGCGTCGCCGACCCGACCGGGGCGGGCGACGCCTACCGCGCCGGCTTCCTCGCGGCCCTGACCACCGGCGGCGCCCCCGTACGGGCCGCGCGGGCCGGATCCGCGCTGGCGTCCCTCGCCCTGACCGAGGTGGGGACGCAGACGTACGCGTTCGACCCGGCCCGCTGCGCGGAGGCCCTCACCGCCGCCTACGGGCCGCTGACCGCCGCGTCCGTGCTCACCGCCCTGACCGGCCGCTGACCGCGGGGCACGCGCGCCGCACCCCCGACAGACCAGGAGAGACACCCGATGAACACCGCGTACGACATCCACAACGTCCACGAAACGGACCTGTCCGTCGCGGCCCACAAGGCACGGGACATCGCCGCGGCCCACGCCGAGGCCGCCGACACCGAGCGCGAGCTGCGGCCGGAGGTACTGCGCGCCCTCGTCACGGCCGGCTTCCCCCGGCACTTCGTGCCGCGCCGGTGGGGCGGCGGCGGGGGCGGGTTCCTGGAGATCACCGACGCGATCATGACGGTGGGAGAGGGCTGCGCCTCCGCCGGCTGGTGCGCCTCGATCCTCGCCTACGGGAGCCGGGTCGCCGCCTTCCTGCCCGAGGAGGGGCAGCGCGATCTGTGGTCGGACGGCCCGGACACCGTCATCGCGTCGTCCATGCTGCCGGTCGGCCGCCCCGAGGCCGTGCCCGGCGGCTGGCGGCTGTCCGGGCGCTGGCCGTACACCAGCGCGACCGGTCACGCCGAGTGGGCCCTGGTGGCGGGCCCGGCCGCATCCCCGGAGCCGGACGGCACCGCCGAGAACCTGTTCTTCGCGCTGCCGCGCGAGGCGTTCACCGTGGAGACCACGTGGGACACGCTCGGCATGCGCGGTACCGGCAGCCACACGCTCGTCGCGGACGACGTCTTCGTGCCCGACCACCGCACCTTCCCCATGAGCGACGTCAGCACCACGTCCCTGGAGGGCCGCCCCGTCGTCCCGCTGCGCTCCATCGCGGGAATGACGTTCGCACCGCCCGTCCTCGGGGCCGCGCAGGGCGCGATGGAGCTCGCCGGCCGGCAACTCCTCGGCGAGGACGACACGGTGACGCCCGACCGGCTCGCCCTGGTGCGGGCCGCGGGTGACGTGGAGCTGGCCCGGCTGCTGGTGGAGCGCGTCGCCCGGGACGCCGACGGCACGGCGGCCGTCCCGCGCCCCGACTGGCCGTCCTGGTCCCCGTGGGACTGCGCCCGGGCGGCGGAACTCGCGACCGAGGCCGTGGACCGCCTCATGTCCGCCGCCGGCACCCGCGGCTTCTCACAGAGCCACCCGCTCCAGCGCGCCTGGCGGGACGTCCATACCGCCGCCAGCCACGTACGCCTGCGGCCCGAACCGGCGGCGGCGGCCTGGCTCGCCGGCAGGCGGGCCGGCGGCGGCGGGCTCTGAAGACCGCGGGCCGTCTCGAGCGGGCTTGATGTGGCCGAGCTCAGCCACATCAAGCCCGTCCGGCGATTGAGGACACCGCCGCGCAGCGGAGGTGCGCCCGACACCGCCCCGGCGTCGCTACTGCGCGCCCCCACCAGCCCGTACGAGCCCGCTCTCATACGCCAGCACCACCACCTGCACCCGGTCCCGCAGCCCCAGCTTCGTGAGGATGCGCCCCACATGCGTCTTCACCGTGGCCTCGGAGAGGACCAGCCGCGCCGCGATCTCGCCGTTGGACAGCCCCTGGGCCACCAGCAGCATCACCTCGCGCTCGCGGCCCGTCAGACGGTCCAGCTCGGCGCTCGACGGCTCGCCCACCGCGCTCGGCAGCATCGGCGTGAAGCGGTCCAGCAGCCGTCGCGTGGTGCTGGGCGCGACGACCGCGTCCCCGCTGTGCACCGCGCGGATCGCGCCCAGCAGTTCGGCCGGCGGCACGTCCTTGAGCATGAAGCCGCTGGCGCCGACCTTGAGCGCGGAGAAGGCGTACTCGTCGAGGTCGAAGGTCGTCAGGATCAGCACCTTCGGCGCCCCCTCCTGCCCGCAGATGCGGCGGGTCGCCTCCACCCCGTCCATGCGCGGCATGCGCACGTCCATCAGCACCACGTCGACATCGGTCCCGCGCAGCACCTCCAGGGCCTCGGCGCCGTCCCCGGCCTCGGCGACGACGTCCATGTCCGGCTGGGCTGCCAGCACCATGCGGAATCCGGTGCGCAGCAGCACCTGATCGTCGACGAGCATCACGCGGATCGACATGCGGGGGTCCCTTTCCTCGGCGCGCGTACGAGCGGCACGCGCGTCCTTCCATACTCCGTGAACGCCACGGCCGCTGATCAGCGGCCCGCCCTGATCGGCAGCAGCACACTGATCCGGAAGCCGCCGCCCGCCCGCGGGCCCGCGTCCAGCGTGCCCCCGACCATGCCGACGCGCTCGCGCATGCCGATCATCCCGTGCCCCATGCCGTCCGCGCCGCCCTCCTCGTACAGCTCGTGCTGCGCGCCGCGGCCGTCGTCCTCGACGAGCAGGCCCAGCCCGTCGTCGAAGTACGTGAGCCGCACGCTCGCGGCCGCGTCGGGGCCGCCGTGCTTACGGGTGTTGGTGAGCGCTTCCTGCACGATGCGGTACGCGGTGAGCTCCACGCCGCTGGGCAGCGGCCGGGGGGAGCCCTCGATCCGGAAGTCCACCGGCAGGCCCGCGCTGCGCACCTGCTCGACGAGGTCGCCGATCTGCTCCACGTCCGGCTGCGGGACGTACTCGCCGCCCTCGCCGCCCTCGTCGGTGCGCAGCACGCCCAGCAGCCGGCGCATCTCCGCCAGGGCCTGGCGGCCGGTGCCGGAGATCGTCTCCAGCGCCTGCTTGGCCTGCTCCGGCGAGGCGTCCAGGACGTAGGCGGCGCCGTCCGCCTGGACGACCATCACCGAGACGTTGTGCGCCACGACGTCGTGCAGTTCGCGCGCGATCCGCGCCCGCTCGGCGACCACGGCCATCCGCGACTGCTGCTCGCGTTCCTTCTCCAGGCGCGCGGCGCGCTCCTCGAGCTGGGCCCAGTAGGCGCGGCGGGTGCGGATCGAGTCGCCCAGCACCCAGGCGAGAACGAAGGGGACGGTGAGGAACACCGTCTGGATGACCTCGCTCGACAGGCTCCCCTCGTAGGTGCTCCAGCGGATCGTGGCGAGCGCGGGGGCGACGAGGGCGCCGACGAGGGCGTACCGGGAAGCCCAGCGGGTGTTGCCGGACGCGACCGTGTAGATGATCACGAGCATGGCGAAGTCGGCCGGGTGCTGGGAGACGTCCAGGGCGAGCTGGGCCACCCCGGCGGCCGTGGCCAGGAGGAGCATCTTCTCCGGCGCGCGGCGGCGCAGCGCGATCACGAGGCACAGCGCGGCATAGATGAGGATCTCCGCGATCACGGGGCCCCGGCCCGGCCCGTCCGACGAGGACGAGAGCACGATCAGGCCGAGCAGCAGGACGGCCCAGAAGCTGTCCACACCCGTCGGGTGCCTGCGGAGGAAGTCGTAGAGGCGCTGCACGTCACCCAGCGTAGGCACCAGGAGTACGTGCCGGGGTCAACCGGACGATCGATCCCTGTACGCCCCGCCTACTCCGCAAGGTGGAGGCGAGGTGACCGCCGGGGACGCATAGCGTGTGCGTATGGCACAGGGAACGAGAACCTGGCGGACGGCGGCGGAGACCGCCCTGTACGGGCCCGGCGGCTTCTACCGGCGCCCCGAGGGCCCCGCCGGGCACTTCCGTACCTCCGTCCACGCCTCCCCGCTCTACGCGGGGGCCGTCGCCCGGCTGCTGGGCCGGGTCGACGCGGCGCTCGGGCGTCCGGCGGAGCTGGCGCTGACCGATGTCGGGGCCGGGCGCGGCGAGCTGCTCACCGGGGTGCTGGCGCAGGTGCCGCCGGAACTCGCGGCGCGGCTGCGCCCGTACGCCGTCGAACGGGCGGCACGACCGCCGGGACTCGACGAGCGGATCACCTGGCTGGGTGACCTCCCGGAGGACGTGGAGGGCCTGCTGTTCGCCAACGAGTGGCTGGACAACGTGCCGCTCGACATCGCCGAGGCGGACGCCGAGGGCACACCGCGCCAGGTGCTCGTGCAGCCGGACGGCGAGGAGCTGCTCGGCGACCCCGTCCAGGGCGAGGACGCCGCCTGGCTCGCCCGCTGGTGGCCGCTGGAGGGCGCGCCCCCCGGCTCCCGCGCGGAGATCGGCCACCCGCGCGACGCCGCCTGGGCGCGCGCGGTCGGCAGCCTGCGGGCCGGGCTGGCGGTGGCGGTGGACTACACGCACGGCCGGGACCACCGGCCGCCCTTCGGCACGCTCGCGGGCTTCCGCGAGGGCCGCGAGGTGCGGCCGGTGCCGGACGGCTCCTGCGACATCACCGCGCACGTCGCGCTGGACGCCTGCGCGGGCGAGGGCGGCTCGCTGCTGACCCAGCGCCAGGCCCTGACGGCGCTCGGCGTCGACGGCCGCAGGCCGCCGCTGGCGCTCGCCTCCACCGACCCGGCGGCGTACGTCCGGGCGCTGGGCGCGGCGGGCGAGGCGGCGGAGCTGCTGGCCCCGGCGGGGCTGGGCGCCTTCGGCTGGCTGCTGCACCCGGTGGGCGGGGCCTGCGCGGGGCTGCCGGCGGAGCTGGCGGCGGGGTGAGCGGCGGCGTCCGCGGCGAGGGGTGCGGCGGGGCGTGCGGCCGGCCTCTTCGGGCGCCCCGGACCGCCTCACGCGCGCGTGACTGACAAACTACTCCCCATGGCCCCAACCTCTGAGACCACAGTCGGCATCGGCGGCGCGGCGGAAAGCACCGACATGGTGCTCAACATCGGCCCGCAGCACCCGTCCACGCACGGCGTGCTGCGGCTGCGGCTCGTCCTCGACGGGGAGCGGATCCAGCACGCCGAACCGGTCATCGGCTATATGCACCGGGGCGCGGAGAAACTGTTCGAGGCGCGCGACTACCGGCAGATCATCATGCTGGCCAACCGCCACGACTGGCTGTCGGCCTTCTCCAACGAGCTCGGGGTCGTCCTCGCCGTCGAGCGGATGCTCGGCATGGAGGTGCCCGAGCGGGCGGTGTGGACGCGCACGCTGCTCGCCGAGCTGAACCGGGTCCTCAACCATCTGATGTTCCTCGGCTCCTACCCCCTGGAGCTGGGCGGCATCACGCCCGTCTTCCACGCCTTCCGCGAGCGCGAGGAGCTCCAGACGGTGATGGAGGAGGTCTCGGGCGGCCGGATGCACTACATGTTCAACCGCGTCGGCGGCCTGAAGGAGGACCTGCCCGCGGGCTGGCTCGGCCGGGCCCGGCACGCGGTCGCCGAGGTCCGCTCGCGGATGGACGTCTACGACCGGCTGGTGCTCGGCAACGAGATCTTCCGGGCCCGTACCCGCGGTGTCGGCGTCCTGTCGCGCGAGGCCGTGCACGCGTACGGGGTCAGCGGGCCCATCGCCCGCGCCTCCGGCGTCGACTTCGATCTGCGGCGCGACGAGCCGTACCTCGCCTACGGGGAGCTCCAGGACACGCTGAAGGTCGTCACGCGCCAGGACGGCGACTGCCTGGCCCGCTTCGAGTGCCTGCTGGAGCAGACCCACAACTCGCTGGACCTGGCGGACGCCTGCCTGGACCGGATGGAGGGGCTGCCGCCGGGTCCGATCAACCAGCGGCTGCCCAAGGTGCTCAAGGCACCGGAGGGCTCGACCTACGCGTGGACCGAGAACCCGCTCGGGCTCAACGGCTACTACCTGGTGTCCAAGGGCGAGAAGACGCCGTACCGGCTCAAGCTGCGCTCGGCCTCGTTCAACAACATCCAGGCGCTGGTGGAGCTGCTGCCGGGCACGCTGGTCGCCGACATGGTCGCGATCCTGGGCTCGCTGTTCTTCGTGGTGGGAGACATCGATAAATAGCGCCGAGCAGCAGCAAGAAGGGCGGGGCCCCTGACATGCCGTTCGGCATGTCAGGGGCCCCGCCCTTCTTGTCCGTCGCTCGCGCCGCCGCTAGATCGCGCTGCGCAGTCCGGCGACGTCGATCTGCTCGGTCTCGTCGTGCGCGGTCAGGTCGATGACCGAACCGTCGGCCGCGGTCCGCGGCTCGTCGTCCTCGGCCCCGTCCTCGGCGTCGTCGGTGTCCTCGATGTCGGTGTCGGTGTCGTCGATGTCGGTGTCGAGATCCGGCACGGCCGCCGCCTCGGCCGTCTGGGCGCGTTCCCGCTCGGCGAGGGCCTCCTCGCCGACGACGTCCGCGAGGTCCTCCTCCTCGACAGGGCGCGCGGGCAGGGCCGGCGTCCCCTGGGTGCCGAAGAAGTCGAAGCCGCCCTGCGCCCGGGACGCGGTGCGCGCGGGCGCCTGGGGCAGCACGGCCGCCGCGGCGGGCACCGTGCGCTGGTCGCGCACGACACCACCCGTGCCGGGCCTGGGGGCGGGCATGAGGCCGGGCGTGCCGGGCCCGGGCTTCCCCGGGCCGCCGGGCTTCCGCGGGGGCTGGGGGGCCTTGACCGCCTCGGGGTCCGCGGCGTTCGCCGGCCTTTCGGCCTTCTCCAGGGCCTTGGGCGCGGGGACCGCGGCCGCGGGCACGTCCGGGGTCTCGGCGGCGGCCCGCTGCGCGGCGCCGTTGCGCTCCAGGTTGCGCAGCGCGTCGGCGGCCTTGACGTAGGCGGCGGCAGCGTTCTGCCGGGCCGACGCCGCGGCCTCCAGCTCCTTGGCGGCCGGTGCGGCGGAGTTCTTGGTGAGCAGCCGCTGGCGCTCCAGGACTCCGGCCCGCTCGGTCTCGGCGGTGGCGTACCGGCGCAGCAGGTCCGCGTGCTCGGTGCGCAGTCGTGCCAGCTCGGAGCGCTTGGCGCGGAGCTTGGTCTCCAGCCTGGTGCGCAGGAGGCGCGACTCCTCGAGATCCGTCTCCAGCTCGGCTATGCGCTCCTCGGTCTTCCACTCGTCGCGCACCCGGGCCGCGGTGAGCTGGGCGACGCGCTTGCCGGCGGAACGGTCCCAGCGGCGCATCAGTACGGCGCCGACCACAGAGGCGGCGGCCGCGGCCGCCGCGAGACTGCGGATGAGGACCGTTTCTCCGACCACCCAGGCACCGGCGGCGCAGGCGACCGATGTCGCGGCGACCGTCGATGAGGGAAGGAGCCTGTGCAGGGGCGGCGAATGGCGGTGGCGTCCTCGTGGCATGGCCTGAAACTTACCGTGCGACGCCCGAAGAGTGTGACCCCACCACCAAACTCTTCCCTTGATCTTACTTCGCCCCTACTTCCCGGCTACTTCGTGAGCAGGCCCTTGTCCTTGAGGTAGCGCGCGGCGACATCCGCGGGCTTCAGCCGCTCCGCGTCGACCTTCTTGTTGAGTTCGGTGAGATCGGCCGTGGTCAGCACCCTGCTGAGCTTCCCGAGCGCGTCCGCGATCTTCTGCGAACCGGCCTTCTCCGCATTCACCACCGGCAGTACGTTGTCGGCGTTCTGGAGCTTCTTGTCGTCCTCGAGGAGAACAAGGCCGAACTGTTCGAGGGTGGCGTCCGTGGTGGTGGTGAGGACCATCTGGTCCTTGCCGTCCTTGACCGCCTGCTTGGCCTGGGTGCTGCCGACCTCCAGCGGGTCGATACCGGTGACGTCGATGCCGTAGGTCTTCTCCAGACCCGGCTGGCAGAAGGGCCGCTGTGAGCATTCGTCGCCCGCCGCGAGCTTGATCTTCTGCTTCGATTTCCCCAGGTCGGAAAGGGTTTTGAGGTGGTGCTCGGCGGCAAAGTCCCGGCTGACGGCGAAGGCGTTCTGATCGACCGCCCGACCGGGGTCGAGCACCTTCAGTCCGCGCGGCTCGGCGAGTTTCCGAAGGGCCTTCACGGTGGCGTCGGCATCGGCCGAGGCGACCGGGGCGGCGTCCTTACCGTTCTGCTTCTTGTTCAGGAATTCGGCGAGCGTCGCCGCATACTCCGGGACCACATCGATCTGGCCCTTCTCCAGGGCCGGTTCATACAGCTCACGGGCGTCGACCGTCTTGATGCGCGTCGAATATCCGGCGTCCTTGAGCAGCCCCGCGTATATCTCCGCGAGCAGCTTGGACTCGGTGAAGGACGCGGATCCGATCACCAGTGAGCCCTGGCCCGGCTTGGCCGAACCACCACCACCGCCGGACTTCTCCAGACTGTCGCCGCCACAGGCCGTCAGGCCCGCGGCCAGGGCGGTGGCGCCGGCCACGGCCAGCAGGGCGCGGGTGGTCCGCGCGGGGCGCGAGGTCCAGCTCATGGGGCACTCCATCCACTTCGGCCGAACGTCCGCCGGGGCGGACGCGCGGGTGATCAGACGTCAAAACGGCAGCATCGCAGGGACACGGCGCCGTGTCAGGCGGGGCTTCCCACCGGGGCCGGCGCCTCGGCGGGGGCCGCCGGGCCACGGCCGCCGGTCTTCCGGTCCGCTATGCGCGTACGGCGGCGGCGCGGGTCCAGCAGCCGCTCCACGGCCACGAACGCCCCCTCGACCAGCAGGGCGAGCGCGGCCACCAGCAGGGCCCCGGACACCACCTGCGCGGTGTCGGTGAGCCGGAAACCGGCGGTGATGATCCGGCCGAGACCGCCGCCGCCGGGCAGTGCGGCCAGCGTGGTGGTGGCCACGACCTGTACGGCCGCGGTCCGGACGCCGGTGAGGATCAGCGGGAAGGCGAGCGGCAGCTCGACCCGGCCGATGAGCTGGCGGCCCGTCATGCCCATTCCGCGGGCTGCCTCGACCACGTCCCGGTCGACCTCGCGCATGCCCACGTACGCGTTGGTCAGCAGTGGTGGGATGGCGAACAGCACCAGCGCGATGATGGTCGGCCAGGACCCGTGCGTACCGAGCGGGCTGAGGAGCAGCAGCACCAGCACGGCGAAGGTGGGCACGGCGCGGCCCGCGTTGGAGATGTTCACCGCGAGCGCGCCGCCCTTGCCCACATGGCCCAGCAGCACGGCGACGGGCAGGGCGATGGCGCAGGAGATCGCCAGGCACACCACGGTCAGGAACAGGTGCTCGCCGAGGCGGTGCCAGACGCCGTCCGCGCCGGACCAGTGCGCGCCGGTGGTCAGCCACGTCCAGGTGTTCGCGATGACGCTCATCAGGCCGCCGCCTTCTTCCGCTTGCCGGCCCGCGCCCAGGGCGTCAGCAGCCGCTGCACGAGCAGCAGGGCGAGGTCCGCGAGGACCGCGAGGGCCACGCACAGCGCCGAGGCGGTGAGCACCTGCGCCTTGAAGAAGCTGTGCATGCCCTCGTAGATGAGATTGCCCAGACCGCCGTAGCCGATGATCGCGCCGACGGTGGTGAGGGAGACCGTGGAGACCGTAGTGATCCGCAGGCCCGCCATCAGGGCGGGCAGCGCGAGGGGGAGCTCGACGCCGAACAGCAGCCGCACCGGCCCGTACCCCATGCCGCGGGCGGCCTCCCGGGCCTCCTCGGGCACCGAGGCGAGCCCGGCCAGGATGTTCCGCACGAGGATCGTCAGCGAATAGAGCACCAGGCCCGTGACCACGACCGCCACCGACAGCCCGAAGACCGGCACCAGCAGCGAGAACATCGCCAGCGAGGGGACGGTGTAGAGAATCGTGGTCAGCCCGAGCACCGGTCCCGCCACGCCGCGCCATCTGCGGGCCAGCAGGGCCAGCGGAAAGGCGACGAGCAGCCCGATGGCGACCGACGCGAGCGTGATCCCGACGTGCTGGAGAGTGGCGTCGGTCAACTCCTGACCGCGCGTGCGCACATATTCGCCGCAGATCCACTCATTGGTGATCAGACAGTTCTGGCCCGCCATCCGCCCTCACCTCCCCCTGGCCCTTGACCCTCGGTTACTGGCGACCCTAACCCCGCGCACTGACATTCGACTGCGGCCGCCACACAACGGCAACAATGTCCGTCAGGAGTACGGCCAGAATGGGGAAGCATGATCCGCTTCGAGCACGTCACCAAGCGCTACGCCGATGGCACGACCGCCGTGGACGACCTGTCGTTCGAGGTGGCGGAGGGTGAGCTGGTCACGCTCGTCGGGCCCTCCGGCTGCGGCAAGACCACCACGATGAAGATGGTCAACCGGCTGATCGAGCCGACCAGCGGCCACATCCACCTCGACGGCGAGGACATCGCCACGGTCGATCCCGTGGAGCTGCGCCGCCGCATCGGCTACGTCATCCAGCAGGTCGGCCTCTTCCCGCACAAGACCGTGCTGGACAACACCGCGACCGTCCCGCATCTGCTGGGCTGGCAGCGCAAGAAGGCCCGCGCCCGCGCGGCCGAGCTGCTGGACCTCGTCGGCCTCGACCCGTCCGTCTACGGCGACCGCTACCCCGATCAGCTCTCCGGCGGGCAGCGGCAGCGGGTCGGTGTGGCGCGCGCCCTGGCCGCCGACCCGCCCGTGCTCCTGATGGACGAACCCTTCGGCGCGGTCGACCCCGTCGTCCGCGAGCACCTCCAGAACGAGTTCCTGCGGCTGCAGTCCCAGGTCCGCAAGACCGTCCTGTTCGTCACGCACGACATCGAGGAGGCCGTCCGCCTCGGTGACCGCATCGCGGTCTACGGCAACGGACGCATCGAGCAGTTCGACCCGCCGGCGGCGGTCCTCGGCGCCCCCGCCACGCCCTACGTCGCCGACTTCGTCGGGGCCGACCGCGGCCTCAAGCGCCTGTCGGTGACCTCCATCGAGCCCGGCGACCTGGAACAGCCCCCGGTCGTCCACCTCGACGACCGGATCGTCACGGCCGCCGCCCGGCTGGCCGCGGAGGGCGCGCGCTGGGCCGTCGTCCTGGACGACGCGGACCATCTGCACGGCTGGGTCTCCGCCGACGCGCTGACCGGCCCCGCCGACGGCACCGTCCGGCAGCACTCGCGGCGCATGGACGCCTGGCTGCCCGTGGGGGCGTCGCTCAAGCAGGCGTTCAGCACGATGCTCCAGCACGACGCCGGATGGATCGCCGTCCTCGACGGCGAGGACGCCGACCACTTCGTGGGCGTCCTCACCCCGGCGCGTCTCCACGAGGCGCTGCGACGCTCGATCGATGCGGATGCGCGGGGGGCCGCGCGGGGGGACGTGGAGCTGGAGACGATCCCCGGTCTGTGACGCCCGCACCACCGCTGCGCGGCGGTGTCCGCAGGGCGCCGGACGGGCTGCACGTGCAGCCCGTCCGGCGCTTGAGGACGCGCCCGCAGGGCGCCTACAGGCCTACGCCGCCTTGGCCGCCGTGCCGCCGTTTTCCTCGTCGTCCTCCGGAAGCTTGCAGACGCGCTCCAGGAAGAACGCCGCGGCCACCACGCACGCGCCCGCGAGCACGGACGCGCCCGCGTAGATCGCCTGGTCCCGGCGGGCCGGGACGTCCAGGCCGTCGATGAGCAGGAAGACGCCCACCCCGCCGTACATGCCCGCGACCAGCGACGCGACCAGCGCGCTCGCCTGGCCGAAGACGACCGCGCGGGCGGCCAGCAGCGGGTCGACGCCCTTGGCGCCGGGCCGCCGCTCACGCTGGGCCCGTAGCCGGGAGCGCAGCGAGAAGGCGGTCGCGGCCAGGACGACGGCGATGACCGCCAGCACGATGGGCGCCGCCACCGGCACGCTCGGCAGGGTGCCGACCGAGTCCCACAGCCGGGCGCCCGCCCAGGACAGGATCCCGGCCACCGCGAACAGCCCCACCAGCACACTGACCCGCAGTTGCTTCACTGGGTCGCTCCTCCATGATTCCTCGGCGCACCGGAACTACATGGGCCCAACGGCTACTCGGGCAGTCGAAGTTCCAGGTCGACGCGCGGATTGACGCCGTCCGTGCCGACGCCGGACAGCAGCTCGACGACCGGGCCGCGACCGGGCACCACGGCCTCCGGGTCAACGTCGTACCACGGCACCAGGACAAAAGCGCGCTCATGGACGCGCGGGTGGGGCAGCGTCAGCAGCGGGTCGTCCGACAGAACATCCTGATAGGTGACGATATCGACATCAAGGGTGCGGGGGCCCCAACGCTCGTCCCGCACACGCTCGAAGGCCTCCTCGATGGCGTGCCCGCGCTCCAGCAGCGACGCCGGCGGAAGCGTGGTCTTCACCAGCACCACCGCGTTGTAATACGTCGGCTGCGAGCCGGCGTCGACGCCCCAGGGCTGGGTCTCGTACACCGGGGAGACCGCCTTGACCCGCAGGCCCGGGGTGTCCTCCAGTGCGTCGATCGCGCCCTGCAGGGTCTCCAGGCGGTTGCCCAGGTTGCTGCCGAGCGAGATCACCGCCCGCTTGGGGTTGCTCAACGTCACATCGGCGGCGTCCACCTGCTCCACCACGGAGGCGGGCACCGGCTGCACGGTCGGGTCGCTGCTGCTCATACTCGGCTCCGGGTAATCGTGATCGTCACATCGTCGAACGGCACGGTGATCGGGGCGTCGGGCTTGTGCACGACGACCTCCACCTCCCGTACCGCTTCGTGCTTGAGGCACTGCTGGGCGATTCGCTCGGCCAGCGTCTCGATCAGGTCGACCGGCTCACCCTGCACCACGCCGACGACCTCCTCGGCCACCACGCCGTAGTGCACGGTCTTCGCGAGGTCGTCCGCGTCCGCGGCGGGCCGGGTGTCCAGACTCAGCACCAGGTCCACGATGAAGGTCTGGCCCTCCTCGCGCTCCCGGGGGAACACCCCGTGGTGCCCGCGAGCCTTCAAGCCGCGCAGCGCGACACGATCCACACGAATCACTCCTGCTGGTTGTCGGTGTGCGGGAGCGCGCCGGCCACTGCCGGCACATCGCCCGTCCCCCTGCCTTCGGCCGGGTTACCCATCTTCGAATCTACCTGCGCGCACCGACAGTGCCCGCCCACGGGTGCTATGGACAAGGAGCGCAAGCGGTGCTAGACGGGCTCCCGCCGCGCTTACCCGATGCCCTCGCGCTCCACCCCTACCCCGCCCGCAAGCAGCTCGAACGAGTGATCACATTCCCCTCACACTGACGTGCCGCCGTGACGGACCCCACGCCCCGCACGTGACGCATGCCACTGGCGCGGCACCCTCCTCGCACGCACCGGCGGCCGGATCACGCCCGCTCCGGACCGCCCGGCTCCTCGTCCTCGTCCTCCTCGTCCTCCCGGCCCGCGAGCACCGGCGAACCGTGGTGGGACCAGACCTTCCAGTCCTCCCCCACCCGCCGGAAGACGTTCGTCGCCACGACCAGCTGGCCCACCAGCGGCCCCAGCTCGCCCTCGGTCTCCGCCGGACCACCGCTGAGGATGTTCTCCGTGCAGGTCACCAGCGCCGTGTCACCGGCCACCGCCACCTCGACATCGGTGAGGAAGAACTGGATGTAGTCGGTACTCGCCATGATCAGCGCATACGAGCGGAGCACCTCGCCCCGCCCCCGCAGCACCGGCCACCCCGGGTGCACGCACGAGACGTCGACATCGGGGCTGTCCACCCACAGTTGCTCCATGGCCACCGTGTCGCCGCGCTCCACCGCCTCGTACAGCGCGGTGTTCGCCAGCTCGACCCGCTCGCTGTCCGTACGCGCTGTGCTCACCAGGCCCCCTCGGCGCCGGCCGCGGCCGCTGCGCCCTCTACGGCTCTCGCGACACGGACGGCGTCCGCGCTCGCGCCCACTTCGTGCACCCGTACCGCCCACGCGCCCTCGCGCGCCGCGAGGGCGGAGACGGCGGCCGTCGCCGCATCCCGCTCGCGGGCCGGCGGCGGGCTGCCCTCGTCCCCGGCCAGCACCCGGCCGAGGAACCGCTTCCGGGACGCGGCCACCAGCATCGGCAGCTCCAGCTCCCGGCGCAGGTGTGCCAGCCGGGCGACCAGCGCGAGATCGTGCTCGGCGTTCTTCGCGAAGCCCAGCCCCGGGTCCACCACGATCCGCCGGGGGTCGACGCCCCCGTCGACGACGGCCTCCACCCGCTCCCGCAGCTCGGCGAGCACCTCGGCGACCACGTCCCCGTAGACGGCGCGGCTGTTCATGTCTGCGCTGAAGCCGCGCCAGTGCATCACCACGAAGGGCACCTGGGCCGCGGCCACCACGGGCACCATCTGCGGATCGGCGAGTCCGCCGCTCACGTCGTTGACCAGCACCGCACCGGCCGTGACCGCCGCCTCCGCGACCGAGGCCCGCATGGTGTCCACGGACACCACCACGCCCTCGCCCGCCAGGCCGCGCACCACCGGGATCACCCGGCGCAGCTCCTCCGCCTCGTCCACCCGCGACGCCCCGGGCCGGGTGGACTCGCCGCCCACATCGACCAGGTCGGCGCCGCCCGTGACCAGGTCCAGGCCCCGCTTGACCGCCGCGGCGGTATCGAACCAGTGGCCGCCGTCGGAGAACGAATCGGGCGTGACGTTGACCACGCCCATCACCGCACAGCGGTCCCACTCCGGCAGCCCGACAGGTCCGAAACGACCGCGCAACGTACTCATGCCACCAGCCTAGGGCGTGCGGCAAAGAGAACGCCCCCTGCCCGAAAGGTCGGACAGGGGGCGTTTTCACGCACTTTTCATTCGGCGCTCACGCGGTCAGGCCGCGCGGGTGACCTCGTTCTGCGCGGGGGCGCTGTCCTCGTCCTGCTCGAAGGGCTTCGGCGGCGCCGGGCGGCGGCGCAGCAGCCGCGGCAGTTCCAGGAAGCCCTCCGCCTGCATCATCGCGAAGCCGATGCGGGGCAGATCGCGGCTGGTCGGGAAGACGATGAAGCGCGGCTCCCAGCGCGGCCGGAACTTCTCGTTGAACTTGTACAGCGACTCGATCTGGAACCAGCGCGAGAGGAAGATCAGCACCGTGCGCTGGATGCGCACCACCGGGCCCGCGCCGAGCTTGCCGCCGCGCTCCAGGGCGGAGCGGAAGAACGCGAAGTTCAGCGACATGCGCTTGATCTTGAGCTCGGGCGCCGCCTGGAGGAAGGCGACGATCAGCAGCTCGTTCATGCCCGGGTCGGCGCTGCGGTCGCGGCGCATGAGCTCCAGCGAGCTGCCCTCCGGGCCCCACGGCACGTAGTGCTGCATGGCCTTGAGGTCACCGAAGGAGACGTCCTCGCCCTCCTCCGGGTCCTTGTGGGCGGTGGCGATGACGGCGTCCAGGTCCTTCGGGTCGCCGATCCGGCCCAGCGCCATGGAGAAGCCGCGCTCGTCCTCGGTGTCGCGCCAGGCGTTGGCGGCCTTCTGGACGACCTCGAGCTCCTCGGGGCTCAGGTCCCCGACCCGGCGCACCTTGGTGCTGTAGCCGTTGCGCTCGATGCGCTTGACCATCTGGCGGACGTTGCGCATGGAGCGTCCGGAGAGGCTGAAGTCGGCCACGTCGACGATGGCCTCGTCGCCCATCTCCAGGGCGTCCAGACCGGTCTCACGGGTCCACACCTCGCCACCGGTCTCGCTGCAGCCGGCGACCGCGGGGGTCCAGGAGTGGCGCTTGGCCAGCTCCATGAACTGCTCTATCGCGCCCGGCCAGGCCTCGACGTCACCGATGGGGTCACCACTGGCGAGCATCACGCCGGAGACGACGCGGTAGGAGACGGCGGCCTTGCCGGAGGGCGAGAAGACGACGCTCTTGTCGCGGCGGAGCGCGAAGTGGCCGAGCGAGTCGCGCTCACCGTGCTTGGCGAGCAGCTCGCGCAGCCGGTCCTCGTCCTCCTCGGTGAGGACGGGCGCCGGGTACGCCGGGCGGAACGCCAGGTAGGCCGTGGTGGCCACGGTCAGCAGACCGAGGGCACCGAGGGAGTAGCCGACGGTGTAGTCGACGCCGCCGGTGTAGCGGATCGATCCTTCAAAGCCGAAGAGGCCCCAGATGACGTGCTCGATCTGCTCCAGCACCGGCGGGTCGCCGACCATCTGGTCGGGGTGCGAGCCGACGATCACCCAGCCGAGGCCGAAGCTGGCCCCGCCCATGAGGACGAAGTTGGCCACGGCCTTCCAGCGGCTGCGCGGGTCCGGCAGCGCGTTGAAGGAGCTCCGGTGGCGCAGCAGGTACGCGAAGAGCAGCAGCGAGAGGATCGTGCCGGTCGGCGAGTGGCGGTAGATCAGCTGCGCGGCGGCACCGACCGGCAGCACCACGACGGCGGCCAGCCAGGCCCGCTGCTTGGCCCGCTTGAGGCCGTGGGCCAGCATCAGCAGCAGGATGCCGACGACGATGGAACCCGCCGCGGCCAGCTGCGTCACCGTGCCGGGCAGCACCTCGGCGAGGGCGTGCACCTTGCTGATGCGGAACCGGGGGATGACCCCGGCCGCGATGTCCGCCAGGCCGATGAGGGCGCCGACCGTACCCACGACGACGGGGACATTCTCGGGCTTGGGCCCTCTGAGGATGCGCGCGAGCCCCGACAGTCGCTTGGCCCCCTCGGGAACCCCATCGGACTTTTTGCCATCTACCCTGACAGACATCTCTTCCCGTCGTCCTGTCGAGTGGACCTGCGCCGTCTGGCGGCAGCGCCCGGACTTTATGCGCCCTGTAGGACGACGGTTTCGGGGTTGAGGTTCCGCCGGGGGCCAAGCCCGGAAAGAAGTAACCATTCCGCGACTCGGGCTTCCGGTCGCTCTGGCAGAAAGCACCTCATGGGTCTCACCAGCATGGCGGTACTGCTGCTGGCCATCTCGGCCGCGGTAGTGCTCTTCGCGTTGACCATTTGGCTCTGGCCCCGTCTGGGCAAGAAGAGCATCGGATCGATCCTCGGCCGCGTCGGCATGATGCTCGCCACGCAGCTCACGCTGTTCGCGGCGATAGGCCTGTGGGCGAACCAGTCCTTCGGCTTCTACGGCTCCTGGGCCGACCTCTTCGGTCAGGTCAAGGAGGAGGGCGTCGTCGTCGACCACAGCGCCACCGGCAAGCGGGTGCAGGTCATCGGCACCCAGGCGGTGAAGGTGCCGCGCGGCGATGTGCCGCGGGTCGGCGGCAAGATCGAGAAGATCAATGTCGCGGGCGTGGACTCGAAGATCAACGGTCCGGCCTACGTCTACCTGCCGCCGGAGTACTTCCAGCCGGAGTACGCGAAGAAGAACTTTCCGGCCTCGGTCGTCCTGACCGGCTACCCGGGCACCTCCGAGGCCCTCATCAAGGGCCTGGACTACCCGGTGCGCGCGCACAAGCTCGCCAAGGCGAAGAAGATGCAGCCGACCATCCTGGTCATGCTGCGGCCGTCCGTGGTGGGCCAGCGCGACACCGAGTGCATCGACATACCCAACGGCCCCCAGGCCGAGACCTTCTTCACGAAGGACCTCCGCAAGGCGGTCTCCCAGCGTTACCGCGTCGGCGACAAGGCCGCGAACTGGGGCATCATCGGCAACTCGACCGGCGGCTACTGCGCGCTCAAGATAGCCATGCGCCACCCCGAGGCCTACAGCGCCGCCGCCTCGCTCTCCGGCTACTACAAGGCCCTCCAGGACCCCACCACCGGTTCCCTCTTCGGCGGCAGCAAGAAGCTGGAGAACGAGAACAACGTGATGTGGCGGCTGAAGAACACCAAGACCCCGCCGATCTCCATCCTGGTGACCAGCAGCGAGCAGGGCGAGCACAACTACAAGGACACCCTGAAGTTCATCAAGATGGCCAAGGACGACGCCCGCGTCTCCTCGATCATCCTCGACAGCGGCGGCCACAACTTCAACACGTGGCGCCGTGAGCTGAACCCCACCCTCCAGTGGATGGGCAGCCGCCTCAGCGCGTAGCGCCCCCGGCCCGCCTAGCGGGCCATGATCAGGCTCATCGCCTCCGCGCGGGTCGCGGGGTCACGCAGCTGGCCCCGCACCGCCGACGTCAGCGTTTTGGCACCGGGCTTCCGGATGCCCCGCATTGACATGCACATGTGCTCGCACTCGATGACCACGACCACGCCGCGCGGCTCGAGGATCTCCATCAGCGAGTCGGCGATCTGCGTCGTGAGCCGCTCCTGCACCTGCGGGCGGCGGGCGTAGACGTCCACCAGGCGGGCCAGCTTCGACAGGCCCGTTATCTTCCCGCTCGTCGCCGGGATGTAGCCGACGTGCGCCACCCCGTGGAACGGCACCAGGTGGTGCTCACAGGTGCTGTAGACCTCGATGTCCCGCACCAGCACCATCTCGTCGTGGCCGATGTCGAACGTCGTCGTCAGGACGTCCTCCGGCTCCTGCCACAGCCCCGCGAAGATCTCCTTGTACGCCCGCGCGACGCGCGCCGGCGTCTCCCGCAGACCCTCCCGGTCCGGGTCCTCCCCGACCGCGATGAGCAGCTCGCGGACCGCGTTCTCGGCCCGCTTCTCGTCGAATTCGCCGACGGGGCCCTCGATGTCCAGCGTCACCGGGTCGGTCATGGGAGTTGCCTCGTTCTCTCGTACGTTCGCACTGCGCGGCCCGGACATGCGAGATGCCGCACCTCCAGGCTAATAACCTGGGAGGTGCGGCATCCATTCCGGGCCCGTGGGGCGCCGGTCACATCCTGCTGGTCAGCTCTCCGGGGTGATGTTCCCGCCGCCGTAGGAGCGCGGGGCCTCCTCGGGGAGGTCGACCGAATCCACCGGCTGGACGCCGTTGCTCGGTGCCAGCTCCTTGGGGGAGAGCACCGGCGGGCGGGTCGACGGCGTACGACGCGAGGAACCGGTCCACGCCGGGCGGGCCGGGCGCTTCACGATGTGCTTGAAGACCTCGGCGATCTCCTCCTTGTTCAGCGTCTCCTTCTCCAGGAGGGCCAGAACCAGGTTGTCGAGAACGTCGCGGTTCTCGACGAGGATCTCCCACGCCTCGTTGTGCGCGGTCTCGATGAGCTTCTTGACCTCTTCGTCGACCAGCGCGGCGACCTCTTCCGAGTAGTCGCGCTGGTGCGCCATCTCACGGCCCAGGAACGGCTCGCTGTTGTCCGAGCCGAACTTGATCGCGCCGAGCCGCTCGGTCATGCCGTACTGCGTGACCATCGCGCGGGCCGTGGCGGTGGCCTTCTCGATGTCGTTGGCCGCACCGGTGGTCGGGTCGTGGAAGACCAGCTCCTCCGCCGCGCGGCCGCCCAGCATGTACGCCAGCTGGTCGAGCATCTCGTTGCGCGTGGTGGAGTACTTGTCCTCGTCGGGGAGGACCATGGTGTAGCCGAGCGCGCGGCCGCGGGACAGGATCGTGATCTTGTGCACCGGGTCGGAGTTCGGAGACGCCGCCGCGACCAGGGCGTGACCGCCCTCGTGGTACGCGGTGATCTTCTTCTCCTTGTCACTCATGATCCGGGTCCGCTTCTGCGGTCCGGCCACGACACGGTCGATCGCCTCGTCCAGCGAGTGGTTGTCGATCAGCTTCTTGTCGCTGCGGGCCGTGAGCAGCGCCGCCTCGTTCAGCACGTTCGACAGGTCGGCGCCGGTGAAGCCGGGCGTACGACGGGCGACCGCGCCCAGGTCGACGTCCGGGGCGACCGGCTTGCCCTTCTGGTGGACCTTGAGGATCTCCAGACGGCCCTGCATGTCCGGACGGTCGACGGCGATCTGCCGGTCGAAGCGGCCGGGGCGCAGCAGCGCGGGGTCGAGGATGTCGGGGCGGTTCGTGGCGGCGATCAGGATGACGCCGCCCTTCACGTCGAAGCCGTCCATCTCGACCAGGAGCTGGTTGAGGGTCTGCTCGCGCTCGTCGTGACCGCCGCCGAGGCCCGCGCCACGGTGCCGGCCGACGGCGTCGATCTCGTCGACGAAGACGATGGCCGGGGCGTTGGCCTTGGCCTGCTCGAACAGGTCACGGACCCGGGAGGCACCCACACCGACGAACATCTCGACGAAGTCGGAACCGGAGATCGAGTAGAACGGCACGCCCGCCTCGCCGGCGACGGCGCGCGCGAGCAGCGTCTTGCCCGTACCGGGCGGGCCGTAGAGCAGCACACCCTTGGGGATCTTGGCGCCGACGGCCTGGAACTTCGCCGGCTCCTGGAGGAACTCCTTGATCTCGTGGAGCTCCTCGACCGCCTCGTCGGACCCGGCCACATCGGCGAAGGTCGTCTTCGGGGTGTCCTTGGTGATGAGCTTGGCCTTGGACTTCCCGAAGTTCATGACCCGGGAGCCGCCGCCCTGCATCTGGTTCATCAGGAACAGGAAGACCACGACGATGAGGACGAAGGGCAGCAGCGAGAGCAGCACCCCGATGAAGGGGTTCTGCTTCGACGTGGCGATGTTGTACCCGTCGGGCAGCGTGTCCTTGTTGTCGTCGTCGGCCTTGGCCTGGAGATCCTTGGAGATCTCGACGCCCTGGTCGCCGATGTAGTTCGCCTGGATCTTGGAACTGCCCTTGACCTTCTGTCCGGGCTTGAGTTCGACCTTGACCTTGTTCTCGTCACCGGTCGTCAGCTCGGCCGATTTCACCAGGTTCTTGTCGATCGCGTTGACGACCTGACTGGTGTCCACCGACTTGTAGCCGCCGGACGAGCCGACGACCTGCATCAACACGACCACGGCGAGGACGGCCAGCACGATCCACATGACCGGCCCACGGAAGTAGCGCTTCACGTCCATCCATACGGGGCGCAAGCGCCCCGTCCCTCCTGCCACAGTGAGGCACGGCTGCCCCTGATCGGGGTGCCTGTGCGTACGGTGTTCTGCTCGACCTTGCAGTGCTTGAAAAAAATGCTTGAAACTTACTGACCTTCGGACGGTACCCCAGCATTGTCACCCGACGCTGCCGGAGACGGTCAACCAAACCGTCTTCGCATGCTCCAACGGCGGGAACCGTCGGTCGGTTCCCGCCCGTCGGACAGGGGCCCGGCCCGGGGCCGGATGGCTCAGCCGCCGTAGACGTGCGGCGCGAGCGTGCCCACGAAGGGCAGGTTGCGGTACTTCTCCGCGAAGTCGAGGCCGTAACCGACGACGAACTCGTTGGGAATGTCGAAGCCGACCCACTTGACGTCGATGGCGACCTTGGCCGCCTCCGGCTTGCGCAGCAGGGTGACGACCTTGAGGGACGCCGGCTCGCGCGAGCCCAGGTTCGACAGCAGCCACGACAGCGTCAGGCCGGAGTCGATGATGTCCTCGACGATCAGGACGTGCTTGCCCTTGATGTCGGTGTCGAGGTCCTTGAGGATCCGGACCACGCCGGAGGACTGCGTGCCCGCGCCGTACGAGGACACGGCCATCCAGTCCATGGTCACGGGCGTCGACAGCGCACGCGCCAGGTCCGCCATGACCATCACGGCGCCCTTGAGGACACCGACGATCAGCAGGTCCTTGCCCGCGTACTCCGCGTCGATCTCCGCCGCCAGCTCGGCCAGCTTCGCGTCGATCTCTTCCTTGGTGATGAGCACCGACTTGAGGTCGGTGCCCATGTCCTTGTCGTCCACCCGCGCCACTCCGCTTGTTTAAGGCTCATCCGGCTCATCCGAGGCGAGCCGAGGCTCGTTCGCTGCTCGTTCGAATCAGCCCTGCCGGAGCACCAGTCTGCCACCCTGCCTGCGAACCGCGACGCGCCCGGGCAGGTTGATGGCCCCCTGGCCGCGCCAACCGGTGATCAGCCGGTCGACTTCCTCGATGTGCCGGGCGAAGAGCGAACCGGCCGGGGAGCCCGCCGAAATGGCCGCGCGGCGCAGCACACGGCGGCGGACCGCGGGGGGCAGCCGGTAGAGCTTCGCGGCCTCCAGGGCGCCCGTCTCGTCGCGCACGGAGGGCTCGACGTCGGCGGCCCAGGCGTCGAGGGCGTCCGCGTCGTCCCGGGAGAGCCGGGCGGTGCGGGCGAGGGCCTCGACGACGCCCTTGCCGAGCGCCTTCTCCAGGACGGGCAGCGCCTCGTGCCGGACGCGGGAGCGGGTGTAGGCCGGGTCCTCGTTGTGCGGGTCGTCCCAGACGGGGAGCGACTGGACCATGCAGGCCTTGCGGGCGGTCTGCCGGTCCAGACCGAGGAAGGGCCTGCGGTAGCGGCCGCCGGCGCCGGAGGCGACGGCCATGCCGGACAGCGAGCGGATGCCCGAGCCGCGGGCGAGCCCGAGCAGCACGGTCTCCGCCTGGTCGTCCCGGGTGTGGCCGAGGAGCACCGCGGCGGCGCCGTGGCGCTCGGCGACGGCGTCCAGGGCGGCGTAGCGGGCGTCACGGGCGGCGGCCTCGGGGCCGCCCTCCCTGCCCACGGTGACCGTCACGGCCTCGACGGGGTCGAGACCGAAGGCGGCGAGACGGCTGACGACCTCCGCGGCGCGGAGGTCCGAGCCGTGCTGGAGGCCGTGGTCGACGGTGACCCCGCCGGCCCGGACCCCGAGCCTCGGGGCCTCGAAGGCGAGGGCGGAGGCGAGCGCCATGGAGTCGGCGCCGCCGGAGCAGGCGACGAGGACGAGCGGCCGGCGGTCCCCGGAGGGCACGGCGGCGGGCGGAGCGAGGGTGAGGACGTCGTGGAGTACGCGGCGGACCGCCAGGCGTATCGCGGCGACCGCGGGATGTGGACCCATGTCCCTGTGTCCAATCGTTCCAATGGAGGGGGTTCGGAGCTGTACGAGCTTCGAGCATCAGTCACGCTGTGTGCGTCGATGGTGACAGAAGCGAGCCTTTACCCGAGCATCGCACGCCCACCCTTGGCTCACGGTCCCTCGGACGGGTGATTACGGGGGCGTTCATCCCACAGGGGGCGTGTTCGAATTACTTCTCGGATTTGCGGTGCACTCGCGTGACCCAGTCCGCGGGTTTGGCGATCTCCGCCTTGGTCGGGAGCGTGTTGGGCGAAGTCCATACGCGGTTGAACCCGTCCATACCGACCTCGTCGACCACGGCGCGCACAAATCGCTCGCCGTCGCGGTACTGCCGGAGTTTCGCATCCAGCCCGAGCAGCTTGCGAAGCGCCGCGTCCAGCCGGCCGGCGCCGCGCGCCCGCCGCTGCTGGAACTTCTCCCGGATCTCCGTCACCGACGGCACGACCTGCGGCCCCACGCCGTCCATCACGTAGTCGGCGTGCCCCTCCAGCAGCGACATCACGGCCGTCAGCCGGGCCAGGATCTCCCGCTGCGCGGGCGTCTGGACCAGATCCACGATGCTGGGCGCCCCGCTGTCCTCGCCCTCCGGCCGCCCGCCCGCCAGCGACTGGGCGGCCTCGCGCAGCCGCTCCAGCAGCGTCGCCGGGTCGACCTCGGTCTCCCCCAGGAACGACTGGATCTCGCCCTCGATGTGGGCGCGCAGCCAGGGCACGGCCGTGAACTGCGTCCGGTGCGTCTCCTCGTGCAGGCACACCCACAGCCGGAAGTCGTGCGGGTCCACTTCGAGCTCGCGCTCCACGTGGACGATGTTCGGCGCGACGAGCAGCAGCCGGCCGCCGGCCGCGCCGGGGAGATCACCGGTGCCCGGGGCGAACGTCTCGTACTGGCCGAGCACCCTGGACGCCAGGAACGACAGCAGCATCCCCAGCTCGACACCGGTCACCTTGCCGCCGACGGCACCGAGCACGGCCGTGCCCGTACCGCTGCGGCGGTCCTGCATCTTCTCCAGCAGCGGCCCGAGGATCGCCCGGAACCCCTCGACGTTCGCCTTGATCCACCCGGCCCGGTCCACGACGAGCACGGGGGTGTCACCCGCGAAGGCGTCACCGTCCTTGACCGGCGGTGCCATTCGCGTGAACGCGCGAACGTGCCCCTCCGACGCCTTCGCGTGCCGCCGCAGCTCGGCGACGATCGCCCGCGCCTCGTCCCGGCTCACGTCCGGCCCCGGCCGCACGAGCCGGGTCGCGGTCGCCACCGCGAGCTTCCAGTCGACCATCTCCGCACCACCGAGGCTTGTCATGTCTTTCACGGTACGGGTTACGCGCGGCTGGCGGTTAGGGGTTCGGGCCTTGGCCCCGTGACCACCTCCCGTGGTGGGTGGGAAAAAACAAACCCGCTGTGGCCCGGCGCCGACCTGACAGCGCCCCGCGCAGCGGACACCGCAGCGGGAAACGGTCAACGGCAGCCGCAGCCGCAGCCGGCCACCGCGGTCGCCAGCCGGTCCAAGGCCCGCTGCGCCCCGTCAGGGTCACCCGTGCCGGAGGTCAGGAACGCGAAGGCCAGCAGCCGGCCGTCCGCGTCCACCGCCGTGCCCGCCAGGGAGTTCACCCCCGTCAGCGTGCCCGTCTTGGCGCGGACGAGGCCTCGCCCGGCCTCGTCCGCGTAACGCGCGCGCAGCGTTCCGCTGAAGCCAGCCACCGGCAGGCCCGTCAGGACCGGGCGCAGCTCCGGATGATTGGGGTCCGCCGCGCGGGCGAGGAGTTGGGAGAGGAGCGCCGCCGAGACCTGGTCGGCGCGGTCGAGGCCGCTGCCGTCGGCGATGCGGGCCCCGGACATGGGGAGGCCGAGCTTGGTCAGGCGGTCGGTGACGGCCTTCGCGGCGCCCTCGAAGCTCGCCGGTTGGCCGGAGGCGAGCGCGGTCTGTCGGGCGAGGGCCTCGGCGATGTCGTTGTCGCTGTTGGTGAGGGCCCGCTCGACCAGGGCGGACAGCGGTGGGGAGGAGACCACGGCAAGACGTTCAGCCTTCGCCGGTGCCGAGCCGCCGGACGGGTCGCCGTCGATCCCGACGCCCCGCTCGCGCAGCAGGGAGGCGAACTCACCCGCCGCGTCGGCGGCCGGGTCGGCGCTGCGCTCGGCGGGGCCGCGGTCGGAGTCGTCCTGCCGACCCTCGTCGATCATGAGCGCGCTCATGGGGGCGATGTTCTCGTTCGGACCGATGACGTGCTGCGCGGGCCCGGAGTAGCGGGAGGTGTCGTACGTGAGCTTGGTGCGGGTGGTGCCGCGTGCCTTCAGGGCGCGGGCCGTGGCGTCCGCCAGCGTCCGCAGGCTCGCGTCCGCCGTGCCCTGCCGGGCCGTGAGCGTCGGGTCGCCGCCGCCGACGAGCACGATGCCGTCCTTGCCCGTCACCACGGTCGTGTCGATGCGGTGGTCGGGGCCGAGCGCGGAGAGCGCGGCGGCCGCCGTGGCCAGCTTGACCGTGGAGGCGGGGGTGTAGGCGGTGTCCTGGTCGGCGCCGTAGAGCTGTTCGCCGGTGGCGACGTCGACCACGGAGGCCGAGCGGTCGGGGCCCAGACCGCCGTCTTCGAGCAGCGGCTTCAGCGTGCCGGTCAGACCGTCCCGGGTGGGTGCCGGGGCGGCGGCGCGGCCGGACTTTCCGCCCGGGGCGCCGGGCTGCCCGCCGAGGGGGGCGAGGACGGGGGCCGCGAGGGGGTGGCGGGGCCCGGCGTGACGCTCGCCACCCGTCGCCGGTACCGCGGCGGCGCGGGCGCGCTCGGCCTTACGCTGACCCGAGTCCCAGGGACCGGCGGCCGCCACCGCGCCGGTCGCGACCACGAGGCCCGTCACGGCGGAAGCCGCGACGAACCGCACGGTCCGGCGCTGCTCCCGTGGGGCGTTCCGCCACCACCTGAACTGCCACGTTCTGGCCTCAGGCACGACGGACCAGCCCCTTTCGCCACCACACACCTGCGTGAGGGACACTTAATCACTGCGCTTCACCGAGAGCACGGCACCCGCACCCGGTAGCGCGAAGCACCCAGACGCATGTGTTGATCATGAAGGAGCCACCCGTGGAGTTCGACGTCACCATCGAGATCCCGAAGGGTTCGCGGAACAAGTACGAGGTGGACCACGAGACCGGTCGCATCCGTCTGGACCGCCGACTCTTCACCTCGACCAGCTACCCGGCCGACTACGGCTTCGTCGAGAACACCCTCGGTGAGGACGGCGACCCGCTGGACGCCCTCGTCATCCTGGACGAGCCCACCTTCCCGGGCTGCCTCATCAAGTGCCGCGCCATCGGCATGTTCCGCATGACGGACGAGGCCGGCGGCGACGACAAGCTGCTCTGCGTCCCCGCGTCGGACCCGCGCGTGGAGCACCTGCGCGACATCCACCACGTGTCGGAGTTCGACCGCCTCGAGATCCAGCACTTCTTCGAGGTCTACAAGGACCTCGAGCCCGGCAAGTCCGTCGAGGGCGCCGACTGGGTCGGCCGCGCCGAGGCCGAGGCGGAGATCGAGGCCTCGTACAAGCGCCTCGAGGCCGCGGGCGGCTCGCACCACTGAGTGCACTGTCCTCAAGCGCCGGACGGGCTGAATGCAGCCCGTCCGGCGCTTGAGGACCGGGGTCCGGGGGCGGAGCCCCGCCTAGAATCCTCTCGTCCGCTTAGCCGCACGGCGCCCCGGCGCAGGCGGGCCCGGGACCTTGAGGAAGAGCCGGGCGATCTCGGAGCCCAGGTTCACCCCGATGGCGATGGCCAGGGCCAGCGCGGCGGCCTTCGTGAGGCTCGCGATGCCGGCGTTCAGTTCGTTCTTCGCGAAGTTCAGCAGCGCGAAGTACGTGGCACTACCGGGCAGCAGCGGGCCGATGGCCGCCGTCACGTACGGCAGCGCGGACGCGTACCGGTAGCGGGACAGCAGCTGGCCGAAGAGGCCGACGACCCCGGCGGCGATGGCCGTGGCGGGCACCGGGTCCATCTCGGCCGTGTCGGCGAGGGCCGCGTAGATGACCCAGGCGACGCCGCCGTTGACCGTGGCCCACAGCACGGTGTGACGTTCCTGCTGGAGCAGTACCGCGAAGGCCAGGGCCAGCAGCATGGCCGCGATGATCTGGATGAGGGGCCGCTCCACGTGCTCCAGCGCGGCCTCGGGGTCGAGCGTCCCCGCGCCGCCGATGTGCACGCCCCCGTAGAGGACCATCAGCACGCCGCAGACGATGCCCGCGATGAGGTAGCCGACCTCCAGGAGCCGGGCGGCGGCGGTGATGTAGTAGCCGGTCAGGCCGTCCTGGACGCCCGCGACGAGGGCCCGCCCGGGGATCAGGGCGAACAGCCCGCCGGTGATCACCGCGGACGCCTGGACGTCCGGGTGGCTGGCGCTGATCGCGACACCCATCGCGGCGGGCGGCATCGCCGCCGCGACGAATTGATAGAACTCCGGCAGTCCGCGCCCCGAGGCCAGCCAGGCCAGCCGGTCGCCGAGCACCGCTCCGGCCGCCGCCGCGAGGAAGACCACGAGCCCGCCGCCGACGAGCATCGACGCGGCGCCCGCGAGCAGCCCGGAGGAGACGGTGAGCCCCCAGCCCGGGTAGGGGTGGCGGTTACGGCGGATCTCGGCGAGGCGGCCGTAGGACTCCTCCAGGGTGAGCCCCTGGGACGTGATGTCGTGGACGAGCCGGAAGACGGCGGAGAGCCGGTTGTAGTCGGTGCCGCGGCGGCGGACCGTGCGGTTGGCGGTGACCGGGTCGTCGACGAGGGACGGCTGGTAGCTCACGGTCAGCAGGGTGAACGTGACGGTCGGCTCGCAGCGGTCGAGCCCGTAGGCGTGCGCGACGCCGAACATCGCGGCCTCGACGTCCTCGGCGCCCTCACCCCCGGCGAGCAGCAGCTCGCCGATGCGCAGGGTCAGGTCGAGCACGCGGGGGACGGCGGGGCCCGCCTCGTCGGGCTTCCCGGGCCGCTCGGGGGCCGGCCGCTCCCCCACCGGCATGCGCAGCATGGTGCGCATGCGGTCCTGCCAGGGCACTTCCTTCGTGAGGTTGACCTTGGGTATGCCGTAGGGCGGCGTGAAGGCGGCGTACGGCGTCCCCTGGGTCGTGCTCGGCCCGGCGGTGCCCGGGGGCAGGGTGAAGGCCGAGCCCTCGGGCTCGGTCTCAGGCTCGGGGGCGACGCCCTCGGGCACGGCGAACTCGGAGGTGGGGTGCTCGTCCTCCGGCGGTGCCGGCAGGGGCACGCCCAGCGGCGGGGTGAAGGCGCTGTGCGCCTCGTCGGACTGCGGCTTGCGGTCCTCGCCCGCCTCCGCGTCCGAGGCGCTGCCGCCCCACTGCCGATCCGCCACCACACTGCTCCTCGTACGCCCGCCCTGTTTACGGCCACCATGCACGATCAGTGGCGCGTGTGCCCAGTGGGGGTCCGCACATGCGGACGAAAGCGCCCCGCTTCGGTCGCGACTGGGTCGGGACCGCAGCGGGGCGCTGTCGGCGAAGCGGTGCGGCGAGCGCTCAGCGCTTGGCGTGCCGGCCGCGCTGGGCCGGCGGACGACCGTCCTCGGGGCCGCCGCCGAGGGCCGGGGCGGCCTTCTTCGCCTGGGAGCGGGCGCGCAGGAACTCGATGGCGATCGGGACGACCGAGATCAGCACGATCGCGATCAGGATCGCCTCGATGTTCGTCTTGACGAACGCGACGTTGCCGAGCGCGGCGCCCAGCAGCGTGACGCCGGCGCCCCACAGGCAGCCGCCGATGATGTTGAAGATCAGGAAGGACCGGTAGTTCATCCGGACGACGCCCGCGATGATCGGCGTGAACGTCCGGATCACCGGCACGAAGCGGGCCAGCACCAGGGACTTCGGCCCGTACTTCTCGAAGAAGTCGTGGGCCTTCTCGACGTTCTCCTGTTTGAAGATCTTCGAGTCGGGGCGCTTGAAGAGCGCCGGGCCGACCTTCCGGCCGAAGAGATAGCCGGCCTGGTCACCGAGCACGGCGGCGAGCACGATGAGCAGACAGACCAGCCACAGCGGCTTGTCCAGCGTGCCCGCCGTGACCAGCAGGCCGGTCGTGAACAGGAGCGAGTCTCCCGGCAGGAAGAAGCCGATGAGCAGGCCCGACTCGGCGAAGACGATGGCCAGCACGCCGTAGAGGCCGAACTCACCGATCAGGTAGTCCGGGTCCAGCCACTGGGGGCCGAGCGCGAGGGTGGTCATGGGGGTCACGGGGACAGGCTCCTGGGTCGAGGCGCAGGCTCGTGCGAGGCCCGGGCACAGGCGGGGGGAGGCGTGTGTGCGGCCCCAAGTTATCAACGCGACCGCCCACCTCCTGGTTCCAGAGGGTTGCCGGGGCCGTACACCCGGTCGGCGCAACGTTCCGGGCCCGGCGTGCGTCTCGGTCGACATCCGGCAAAACTGCACAACACGGAGGTGCAAGCGATGGGCATCGAGGAATTCGGTGGCGGTCAGAGCCAGTCCGATGTGCTGGTGGTCACGACGAACGATGTGCCCGGCTACCGGGTCGACAAGGTCATCGGCGAGGTCTTCGGCCTCACGGTCCGCTCCCGGCACGTCGGCAGCCAGATCGGCGCGGGCCTGAAGTCCCTGATCGGCGGCGAGCTCAAGGGCCTGACCAAGACCCTGGTCGAGACCCGTAACCAGGCAATGGAGCGCCTGGTCGAGCAGGCCAGGGCCCGCGGCGCCAACGCGGTGCTGATGTTCCGCTTCGACGTGACGGAGGCGGCGGACGTCGGCACGGAGGTCTGCGCGTACGGCACGGCAGTGGTGATCTCTCAGCATTAACGATCCAGCCCGTCCGGCGATGGAGGACCGGGGCCCGGGGCGGAGCCCCGGGTCTTGACCGCGACAGTGAGGGGCACGCGCAGACCATGGCACTGCACAAAGGAACCGACAACCGGACGGACACCTCCGCACGCGGCTTCGCCGTCAACCCCTTCTACGGCGAAGCCGACCCCCTCGCCGGCATGGCGTCGGAGCCACCGCGCGACGCCCTGCCCGACGGGCCGATGCCCCCGCACGCCGCCTATCAGTTCGTCCACGACGAGCTGATGCTCGACGGCAATGCCCGGCTCAATCTGGCGACCTTCGTCACCACCTGGATGGAGCCCCAGGCCGGTGTGCTGATGGCCGAGTGCCGGGACAAGAACATGATCGACAAGGACGAGTACCCGCGCACCGCGGAGCTGGAGAAGCGCTGTGTGCGGATGCTCGCCGACCTCTGGCACGCGCCGGACCCGGCATCGGCCGTCGGCTGCTCGACCACCGGGTCGAGCGAGGCGTGCATGCTCGCCGGGATGGCCTTCAAGCGGCGCTGGGCGCTCGCGAACGCGGACCGCTATCCGTCGGGCGGCGCCCGGCCCAATCTGGTGATGGGCGCGAACGTCCAGGTCTGCTGGGAGAAGTTCTGCAATTTCTGGGAGGTCGAGGCCCGGCTGCTGCCCATGGAGGGCGACCGCTTCCACCTCGACCCCGCCGGGGCCGCGGCGCTCTGCGACGAGAACACCATCGGGGTCGTCGCCGTGCTCGGCTCGACCTTCGACGGGTCCTACGAGCCGGTGGCCGACATCTGCGCGGCGCTGGACGATCTCCAGGAGCGCACGGGCCTGGACATCCCGGTCCATGTGGACGGCGCGTCGGGCGCGATGGTCGCGCCGTTCCTCGACGAGGAGCTGGTGTGGGACTTCCGGCTGCCGCGCGTCGCGTCGATCAACACCTCCGGGCACAAGTACGGGCTGGTCTACCCGGGCGTGGGCTGGGCGCTGTGGCGGGACGCCGCCGCGCTGCCCGAGGAGCTGGTGTTCCGGGTCAATTACCTGGGCGGGGACATGCCGACCTTCGCGCTGAACTTCTCCCGGCCGGGCGCGCAGGTCGCCGCGCAGTACTACACCTTCGTGCGGCTGGGCCGGGAGGGCTACCGGGCGGTGCAGCGCAACACCCGTGACGTGGCCCGCACCCTGGCCGACGGGATCGAGGCGTTCGGTGACTTCCGGCTGCTGACACGCGGCGACGAACTGCCCGTCTTCGCGTTCACGACGGCCGACTCCGTCACGGACTACGACGTGTTCGACGTGTCGCGGCGGCTGCGGGAGCACGGCTGGCTGGTGCCCGCGTACACCTTCCCGCCGAACCGGGAGGATCTGTCGGTGCTGCGCGTCGTCTGCCGCAACGGCTTCTCGCGCGACCTCGCCGAGCTGTTCCTCGCCGACCTGGGCGCTCTCCTGCCGGAGCTGCGGCGACAGCCGGGACCGCTGGACCGGCCCCAGGCCGTCGCCACCGCCTTCCATCACTGAGCAGCGCGACCTTCCCTTACTGAGCGGCGCGGCCGCCTGCCCGGCTCACCGTCCCAGCCCCCGGTAGCGCCGCAGGGCGAGCGGCAGGAAGACCGCGAGCAGGAGCAGCGGCCAGGCCACCGCCATCGACAGGGCGTGCTGGGCCGCCCAGGAGCCGCCGTCCGCGCCGGGGCTGCCGAAGAGCTCCCGGACGGCGGCCGCCGTGGCCGACATCGGGTTCCACTCGGCGATGGCGCCGAGCCAGCCGGGCATGGTCTCGGCGGACGCGAAGACGTTGGAGAGGAAGCCGACGGGCCAGATGAGGATCTGCACGGCCTGGACGAGTTCGGGCTTGCCCGCCACCATCGCCAGATAGATACCGAGCCACAGCATCGCGAACCGCAGCAGGAGCAGCAGCCCCACCGCGTGGAGGGCGTTGCCGAGGCCGTCGTGCCAGCGCCAGCCCATCAGCAGCCCGACGCCGATCATCGCGAGCAGACTGAGCACCGACTGGAGCATGTCCAGGGCGCTGCGGCCGACGAGGACGGCGGAGGGGGCCATCGGCAGGGACCGGAAGCGGTCGATGACGCCCTTGTTGAGGTCCTGGGTGACGGCGACCATCGTGCCTTCCAGGCCGAAGGCCATGGTCAGCGCGAGCATGCCGGGGACGAGGAAGTCCTTGTAGTCGCCGCCGCCCGGGACGGTCATGCCGCCGCCGAGGAAGTAGGCGAACATCAGCAGCATCATGACCGGGAAGGCGAGGCCGACGAGCACCTGGACGGGCTGCCGGGCCCAGTGCGCGAGGCCGCGCCGGGTCATGGTCCAGGAGTCGGCGAGCACCCATGCCGAGGGGTGTGCCGGTGCGGGGACATGCGCGGGGGCACGGCTCATGCGGCCGCTCCTTCCTTGGCGGCGGCGTCGGCCGGTGCGGCGCCCGTGACGTGCAGGAACACCTCGTCGAGCGTCGGCCGGCGCAGCGCGATGTCCGCCGCCTCGATGCCGGACGCCGCCAGGGCCCGGACGGTCTCGGTCAGGGCGGCCATCCGGTCGGTGACCGGCGCGCTGACCATCCGGCGGTCGGGGTCGGTGGTGACCGCGGCCGCGCGGGCGGCCATGGCCACGACGGATCCGGCGGCGGCCAGTTGGCCGGCGTCGCGCACGACGACGTCGATGCGGTCGCCGCCGAGCCGGGCCTTGAGCTCGTCGGGGGAGCCCGCCGCGATGACCTTGCCGGTGTCGACGACGGAGATCCGGTCGGCGAGCTGGTCGGCCTCCTCCAGGTACTGGGTGGTCAGCAGCACGGTCGTGCCGCCGCCGACCAGGGAGCGCACCGATTCCCACACCTCGTTGCGGCCGCGCGGGTCGAGGCCGGTGGTGGGCTCGTCGAGGAAGAGCACCTCGGGGGCCAGGATCAGCGCGGCGGCGAGGTCGAGGCGGCGGCGCATGCCGCCGCTGTAGCGGCCGACGGGCTTGCGCCCGGTGTCGGCCAGGTCGAACCGCTCCAGCAGCTCCCCGGCGCGGGCGGCGGCCCGGCGGGGGCCGAGGTGATAGAGCCTGCCGAACATGTCGAGGTTCTGACGGCCGCTCAACTCCTCGTCCACGGCGGCGTGCTGGCCGAGCAGGCCGATGCGCCGACGGACCTCGTCGGGGTGGCGCAGTACGTCGCGTCCGGCCACCTCGGCCCGCCCGGCGTCGGGTCGCAGCAGGGTGGCGAGGACGCGGACGGCCGTGGTCTTACCGGCCCCGTTGGGGCCGAGCAGCCCGTGGACGGTGCCGCGCGGGACGGTGAGGTCCAGGCCGTCCAGTGCTTGTTTCTTTCCGTAGGTCTTCCGCAGTCCTTCGACAACGATCGCGTGATCGGTGTCAGTCAATGCGCCCTCCTCCGTTCGGTAGTCAAACTTGACTACGCCCTGACGAAACTACTCCGCGCCTCGGAGCTAGTCAAACTTGATTACTATGCACTGCCAGTGGGCCCGGACCCCGCGTCGGCGCTCAGTGCGCCCCCGACCGCCCGGCCCTTACTCCCCGCTGGTGACGATGCCCTTCCACTGATCACCCTCGTCCGCCATGACGTAGGCCCCGCCCTCCAGGCGCTCGATCAGTCCGCGGGTCCACTGCGCCCCGCTCTGGGCGGTGTGCACCCACATGCCCATGATCTCGCCGATGTGGCCCCAGTCCTGGCCCACGTCCGGGGTCCAGTGCCGGCCGATCTCGGACCGCCACGCCTCCAGCGACTCCACCCGCTGCTTCAGCAGCGCGATGGCCTCGGCGCGCGGCAGGTCGACGATGAAGCCAACTCCCGCGCTGAGGACGTCCACCTTCTGGTCGTGGGAGGAGAGGGCCTCCCGCAGCAGCGTGAAGTACTCCTCCTCGCCCTTCCCCGTCAGCTCGTACTCCGTCCGCGGGGGCCCGCCGGCCTCGCTCGGGGCGACGTCGTGTGCGATCAACAGCCCTTGCTTGGCCATCTGCTTGAGCGCGTGGTAGATCGATCCGGGCTTGGCGCTGGACCACTCGTGCGCGCCCCAGAACTCCAGGTCGTTGCGCACCTGATAGCCGTGGGCGCGCCCGTGCTGGCGCACCGCCCCCAGCACCAACAGCCGGATCGCCGACATCGTCTTTCCTCATTCCACCTGGTCGTGCCCGTACCGCGGCACACCCGCGCGGCCCTGGAGCCAGACTAGGCGGAACGGGTCCCCCGCCCGGCTCAGCCCTGGCCCGCCGCCCCCTGCGCCTCGGCCACCAGCTCGAAGGCGGTCTTGCCGTCGAGGGACTCGCGGATGACGTCCGCGTGGCCCGCGTGCCGGCCGATCTCCTCCACCAGGTGGAGCAGCAGCCACCGCAGCGACACCCGCGACGACGGCGGGTACCAGGGGGCGTCCGGCAGCGCGAAGGTTTGCTCCAGGCTGTCGGACGAACGGATGACCCGCTCGGTCTCCTCGGCGACCCTGTCCCAGTAGGCGAGCGTTCCCGCGACGCTCTCGCCCTCGGTCAGCCGGAAGCTGTCCGACCAGGTCGACTCGTCCCGCTGGATCTCGGGCGGCAGCTGCTGCGCCATCCGGACCCAGTGGTGCTCGGTCTCGGCGACGTGCTTGAGCAGGCCGCCGAGCGACAGCTCGCTCGCGCTGGGCGTGGCCGCCGCCTGCTCCTCGCTCAGGCCGAGGAGCGCCCGGCGCAGACCGCCGCGCTGGGCCTCCACGAACGCCAGCAGGGTGCCGCGCTCGTCGGAGGGGTTCTTCTCGATCACGTGCGTAACCATGGGGTCCTGCCTTTCGGGCCGTCGTCTCGCGCCGCTCTCTCGCGATGCCTCAAAAGTAGGACCCCATGCGGTCAACTTCTGTCCTCAACCCGCACGCGTCCGGAAACGGCTTTGGACGCCCCACGGACCGGAACGGTCAGAAGGGGATCGGAAGGGCATCAGAAGGGGAATCGACTGCGCCCGTGCTGGACCGAGATCCACTTGGTGGTGGTGAAGGCATCGACCACCGCCTCACCGTTCAGCCGCCCGACACCCGAGTGCTTCTCGCCGCCGAAGGGCACGATCGGCTCGTCGTGGACCGTGCCGTCGTTGACGTGGACCATGCCGCTGTCGATGCGCTTGGCCACCCGCACACCCCGCTCGATGTCACCGGTGTGCACGGCGCCGCTCAGCCCGTACGGGGTGTCGTTGGCGATCCGGATGGCCTCTTCCTCGCCGTCGAACGGGATGATCAGCACGACGGGGCCGAAGATCTCCTGCCCCAGGACCGGGGAGTCGGCCGCGAGGCCGGTCAGCACCGACGGCGCGACGAGCGTGCCGTCGGACGTGCCGTGCAGCAGGGCGGTGGCCCCGTCGGCGATGGTCTGCTCCACGAGGGTGGTGATGCCCTCGGCCTGGCCGGCGTTGATGAGCGGGCCGATGTGGGTGGCCGGGTCGGCGGGGTCGCCGACCTTGAGGGTCCTGACCTTGGCGACGAACTTCTCGGTGAACTCGGCCTCGACCGACCGGTCCACCAGCACCCGGTTGGCGGCCATGCAGACCTGCCCCTGGTGGATGAAGCGGCTGAAGACGGCCGCGTCGACGGCGTAGTCGAGGTCGGCGTCGTCGAGGACGATCAGGGCGCTGTTGCCGCCGAGTTCGAGGATCGTGCGCTTGAAGTGCGAGGCGGCCACGGTGGCGACGTGCCGGCCCACCCGGTCGGAGCCGGTGAAGGAGATGACCTTCGGCACGGGGTGCTCGATGAGCGCGTCGCCGATCTCGGCGATGTCGGTGACGACGACGTTGAGCAGACCGGGCGGCAGCCCGGCCTCCTCGAAGACCTTGGCGACCAGTCCGCCGCCGCATATGGGGGTGTTCTGGTGCGGCTTGAGGACGACGGCGTTGCCGAGCGCGAGCGCCGGGGCGACGGACTTGATCGACAGTAAGAAGGGGAAGTTGAACGGGCTGATCACCCCGACCACGCCGACCGGCACCCGGTAGAGACGGTTCTCCTTGGTGTCGTCCGGGGAGGGCAGGACGCGCCCCTCGGGCAGCAGCGCGAGGTGCAGCGACTCGCGCAGGAACTCCCGGACCAGCCGCAGCTCGAAGGCCACCTTGACGGCCGTGCCGCCGACCTCGGCCGTGATCGCCTCGGTCAGCGACTCCTCGCGCTCGTCGATGATCCGCAGCGCCCGCTCGAAGACGAGCCGGCGGGTGTACGGGTTGGTGGCCGCCCAGGCGGGCTGGGCGCGCTCGGCGGCACGGTACGCCTGGTCGATCTCGGTCACGCTGGCGACGGCGATGGAGGCGAGCTTCTCGCCGTCGTACGGATTGAAGTCGACGATGTCCCATGAGCCACTGCCGGCCCGCCACTCGCCGTCGATGTACTGGAACGCCAACTCGTCGAAGTAGGACATGCGCCATCCTGTCTGCGGACCGGGGCGCCCGTGACGCCCGTTCGAGGTGCGGACTCCTGATGGAACGTCATCGTACTGATGTGTCAGAAGAGTTGAAGGAGCCGCCTCAAATGGTCCCTGCTGTGGGAGGGGGAGAGGCTGTCGTCGTGCAGCCGCTCCATCACCCGCGTGTACTGCGCCACTTCCTCGGCCTTGTCGACATAGAGCGCACTGGTGAGCTGCTCCAGATACACCACGTCCGACAGGTCCGACTCCGGGAAGCGCAGCATGGTGAAGGCGCCGCTCTCCCCCGCGTGCCCGCCGTGCGCGAAGGGCATCACCTGGAGCGTGACGTTGGCCTGCTCGGATATGTCGATGAGGTGCTGCAGCTGCTCGCGCATGACCTCCGGGCCGCCGTACGGGCGGCGCAGCGCCGCCTCGTCCAGCACGGCGTGGAAGACGGGGGCGCGCTCGGAGAAGAGGAGCTTCTGGCGCTCCATGCGCAGCGAGACGCGGCGCTCGACCTCCGCCTCGTGGGCCTCGGGCTGGCCGCGCACGACGACGGCGTGGGCGTAGCCCTCGGTCTGGAGCAGGCCGTGCACGAACTGCACCTCGTAGATCCCTATGTACGAGGCAGCGCCCTCCAGCCCGACGTACGTCTGGAACCAGCCGGGGAGCACATCGCCGTAGCTGTGCCACCACCCGGCGACATTGGCCTCGCGGGCGAGGCCCAGCAGGGCCTCGCGCTCCGCGTCGTCCGTGACCCCGTAGAGCGTGAGGAGGTCCTCCACGTCACGCGCCTTGAAGCTCACCCGGCCCAACTCCATACGGCTGATCTTCGACTCGGACGCACGGATCGAGTACCCGGCTGCCTCGCGCGTGATGCCACGCGACTCGCGCAGCCTCCTGAGCTGTGAGCCCAGGAGTATGCGGCGCACCACGGAACCGCTCGACTCGCTCGTGGCCATCTCTGCGACCCTTCCTGTCCCGGCCTGACGCTTCCGCACCCTTCTGAGGGCGACCCCCGTTCCCCCGGCGCCGAAGTCTGCCACCTTCAGGCTCCGTTGAGTGCACATCCGGTTACCGAGACCGGACTCGTACCGGAGTCGGCCAGTACACATCGCCTGGAGGGCGCAGGGAAATTGGGTACCAAACCCCCTGTGCGCCCCCAAAACCCCCGCGTGCACGTGCATCTGCCCTTGCATCCGCCGTGCGCATTGGGAACGATGGGCCTCGCACACGTGCACGTCACGTCCACGATTGCCAGGAGTGCCTCGGATGGGTACCGAAGGATCGGCTGTGCTCTCTCCGCTGCGGCGAGGGCTTCCCACGATCGACTCATCCGCCGTCTCCGATTCGGCGTCATGTGCGCTGCCACCACGGTTCGAAGCGGTCAGAACGGCCCGGAAGTTCACCAGGACCACGCTGCACCAGTGGGATCTGCACGGACTGTTCGACGATGTCGCGCTGGTCGTCTCGGAGTTGGTGACCAACTCCATGCGGTACGCCCTGCCGGACGACCGGGGCCACGGGGCGTACGAACCGCCGGTGCGGCTGCATCTGATGCGCTGGACGTCGCGGCTGGTGTGCGCGGTGCGCGACCCCAGCGAGGAGGGTCCGGTCGCCAGCCAGGCCGAGGCCGCCGACGAGCGCGGCCGGGGTCTTTTCCTGGTGGAGTCCTTCAGTGACGGCTGGGGCTGGCACCCATTGGCCGGCGCCCTGCACGGCAAGGTCGTGTGGGCGCTGTTCCGCCTGCCACGCGACTGACGCGTGCGACCGGGCCCGGAGCCCGGTCGTACACGAGGGGCGTCAGTCGCGTGCCAGGTGGTCGAATTCGCCGTCCTTGACCCCCAGCAGCATGGCCTCGATCTCGGCCGGCGTATAGACGAGCGCGGGGCCGTCCGGGAAGCGGGAGTTCCGCATGGCGATACCGCCCTCCGGCAGCTTCGCGAACTCCACGCAGGACCCCTGGGAGTTGGAATGCCGGCTCTTCTGCCAGACGACATCTTCGATGTCCGACGCGGCCATGCCGTTGTACGCCTGGGGCACTGGACTCTCCCGGAGAGTTGCAGGGGCATCCCCGGCCGCGGATTCGGGGATGACAACTGCTCCGGATCATAGCTGCGTTCATGTGCTTCTGCATGAGCCGATGCACGTGCACGCAGGGTGTTCCCGCCGCTACTTCCCGGCAGAGCCCGCCGCTACTTCCCGCCGGAGGAAGAGGAATACGGCAGCAGGGCCATCTCGCGGGCGTTTTTGATCGCCCGGGACAGTTGCCGCTGCTGCTGGGCGGTGACACGGCTCACGCGCCGGCTGCGGATCTTCCCGCGGTCCGAAATGAACTTCCGCAGCAGATCGACGTCCTTGTAGTCGATGTACGTGATTCCCGCGGCGTCCAGGGGATTGGGCCGGGGCTTGAGGTTCTTGCGGTGCTCGGGACGGCGAGCCATGGGCGATGTCCCTTTCTTGGGGTTCGGAAATGGGCGGGGCGGGGGAAAGAGTCCGCTCGGCGAAGCGGATCAACGGATCAGCGGGGCAGCGGTTCGACTCAGCAGACCGGGTCGAGGAGTTCGTCGAAAGCGTGCGACAGCCGTCGCCACTCCTCCGGTCCCGCCTCGTATTCCGCGTCCGTGAGCAGGCACGACTCCAGCAGGGACGTCAGCCCGTCGGCGTCGAGCCCCGGCGAGGTGAAGGTGAGGTGCTGGGTGCGGTCGCCGTGCTCGGGGTGCCAGTCCAGCGAGGCGGCCACCCGGCGGGTGGCGGGCACCATCTCCCAGGCGGCGTCCGGCAGGGCGGCGAGCCACGGCCCGACGTCCTCCACCAGCAGCGCACCGCCCGCCGCCTCCCACGACAGCAGCGTGTCGGGCCGGTCGGCGAGCCAGAACCGGCCCCGGCTGCGGGCCGCGGCGCAGCTGAGGTCCTCCAGCGCCGCGTACAGCCGCCCGGGGTGGAAGGGCCTGCGCCGCTGCCATACGAGCGTGGCGACCCCGTCCGCGTCGGCGGTCTGCGGCAGCAGCGCGCACGCCGGGTGCTGCCGGGCGGCGGCCGCCTCCACGTCGAAGCCGGCGACGGCGGCGGCCGCCAGCTCCACCGAGTCGATCTGTATCTGCCGGGCGGCCGGGGCGAGTTGGGTGAGGAGCGCGAAGTCGGCGGCGTCGGCGGGCCCGACGTCCTCCCCTTCCGTGACCCCGTTCGCGTCGGCGGCCGGAGCCTTGGGCTCCCCCTCGCCGTCCTCCGTCAGCGCGAGCACGGAGACGTATTCCAGCTGGCGCGCGAAGGTGTCGGCCACCGTGCGCTGGTCGCTCGCGGCGGCCGCGAGCCCGAATTCGGCGAGGTCGTCACCGCAGCCCAGGTAGGGCAGGACGAGGGCGGGGTCGACGGCCGTGAACACTCCGGTCAGCCGGACGTCCTCGCCGCCGCAGGCCACGACGACCTCGGCCATGGCCCTGGGTTCGACGGAGTCCCACAGCTCGACGACGGCGAGCCGGCAGTCCCCGGCGCGGGCGAGCCGCTCCAGCTCCGGCATCAGGTCCTCGCGCAGGGCACAGCACGCGCAGTCGTTGACCAGCGGTGTCTCGCCCTCGTCCCGGATTCCGGAGCCGTCCCGGACCGTGCGGCGGACCGTCCCCTCCGCGGCCGTCGCCAGGTCGTGGTGGAGCGCGACACTGCCCGGCGCGGTGCGCAGGAGCCGGTCGACGGTGGCCCGCCGGGCGTCGGCGTGCAGTCCGCCGACCAGCACCACGGGCAGCGGATGCGGCGCGGTCATCGGCGGCCCTCGCGCTTGCCGTAGCGCCGCTCGAAGCGCTCCACGCGGCCGGCGGTGTCCATCACCCGGGCGGTGCCGGTGTAGAAGGGGTGGCTCGCCGAGGAGATCTCGACGTCGATGACGGGGTAGGTGTTGCCGTCCTCCCACTCGACCGTCTTGTCGCTGGTGGCGGTGGAACGGGTGAGGAAGGCGTAGTTCGCGGCCCGGTCGCGGAAGACGACGGGCCCGTAGGCGGGGTGGATTCCGGGCTTCATGGCGCTCAGCGCTCCTCTCGGAAGGTGACGTGCCGGCCGACGACCGGGTCGTACTTCCGCAGTTCCAGGCGGTCGGGGTCGTTACGGCGGTTCTTGCGGGTGACGTAGGTGAATCCGGTACCGGCGGTGGACCGGAGCTTGATGACGGGGCGTAGCTCGTTGCGGGCCATACGGGCTACTATACAGAAATGGTTTCCATTTTCATTAGGCCCGAGGGGGCCACCCGAGGACCGGAGGTCTGACCCACATGTCCGCCCACTGCCAACTCACCGGCCGCAAGCCCGGCTTCGGCAACTCCATCTCCCACTCCCACCGGCGCACCAGCCGCCGCTTCGACCCCAACATCCAGCGCAAGCGCTACTGGCTCGCGAGCGAGGGCCGCCATGTGCGGCTCACGCTCAGTGCGAAGGGCCTCAAGACCGTCGACGTGATCGGCATCGAAGCCGCCGTCGCCCGCATCCGTGCCCGTGGGGGTCGTGTCTGATGGCGAAGAAGAGCAAGATCGCAAAGAACGAACAGCGCCGTCTGACGGTCGCCCGCTACGCGGCCCGTCGAGCCCTGCTCAAGACGGTCATCCGCAATCCGCACACGCCGGAGGAGGAGCGGCTGGCGGCCCAGGGCGAGCTGCGGCGTCAGCCGCGCGACGCGAGTGCCACGCGCGTACGGAACAGGGACTCGGTTGACGGACGTCCGCGCGGTTACCTGCGCACGTTCGGGCTGTCCCGGGTGAATCTGCGCGAGCAGGCCCACGCGGGGTACCTGCCGGGAGTCCGCAAGTCGAGCTGGTAGCGGAGCCGCCGGGGGGCGGCCGTGCCCACGCACGGCGCCCCGGGGGACAGTCGGCCCCGTCCCGGTGACCGCTCCGCACGCGAACTGACGGCCTGCCCGCCTCGGCGGAGGCGGGGGGCCGGTGCCCGTGTGGCGTCGTCGGGCAGTCGGGCCCGACGACGCCAGGGTCACGAGAGACCGGCGCCGGACGGCGGCGGCCGGGCCGCCGACGTCCTCGCCGCACTCGCGATGGGCGAAATCCCGGTCCGGGACGGCGAAAACCTCGCACGGCGGGGCGGGCCGGCCTCTGGTCCTGGCGGGCTCAGGGACGCGAGCCTCACTCCTCAGGCGGCAGCCGCCTGCGCCCTGCGGATCTCGACCATGAAGCACCCGAACTCCACCGCGCGGACGTGCACCAGCGCCACCTCGGGATCCGCGAGGACCTCGCGGAGGATGTCGTCCACCTCCGCCGCCCGCTCCCGGGGGATCTCGACCAGCGTCCCGCCGAGGATGCGGCCGTCCCGGCCGTACGCGCGCAGCACCCGGCGCGCGCCGTGCATCGCGGCCGGATAGCCGGGGCCCGAGGTCTGCCCGGCGCAGTCCTCGGCGTGGATGAAGACGGGCCCGCGCTCGTCGTACGGGCCGGGCTCGGCGCCCGTTTCGGCTGCCCAGCGGCGCAGGGGCGCGTAGGAGACCAGCAGGATCCGCTCGCCCGGCTCGCTGTGCCGCAGACAGCAGCGCAAGGGGGCGCCGCCTTCCGGATCGGTCAGGGGCCGCCTGGTCTCACCCGCGTCGTCCCGTTCCCGGAGCTGTCGCAGGACGGCCGGGGCAATGGCCCGGGCCTCATAGGTCGTGTCCATGGGCTCAGCATCCGCAGGCCCCCCGGCCGGTCGCTGGCGGTCATCGGACGTCGAGGTCAGCGACCGCCGCCCGTCGGCAGCAGCAAGAGCTGGTCGGCGTAGCACCACGCCCATTCCTCGCCCGGTTCGAAGGAACGGGCGACATCGTGGCCGCTCTCCCCACGCGCGTGCGCGCTCGCGTGCCGGTTGGGGGAGCTGTCGCAGCAGCCCACGTGGCCGCAGGCGAGGCACTCGCGCAGATGCAGCCAGCTGCTCCCGGTGCGCAGACAGTCCTCACAGCCCTCCGTGCTGCTCGGCGTCACCTCGCGGACCTCGCCCAGATGGGCGCAGTCCCGCTGGGTGGGTTTCCCCTCGACGTCGGCGGCGACCTGCCAGTCCTTCGCCCCACTCGGCTCGCTCATGGTTTCGAGCGTAGGCCGGACGGCGGGTCGTCGCACGGCGGAGCACGAGGACAACGGCCGTTGTCAGACCCCCCTGGCAGACTCACGGACGTGAGATGGGCGGTGGCAGAGGCGGGCGACGGGGGTGTTCGTCTCTGCCCGCTCGACCCTGCGGGCGGGCCGGCCGGACCCGTGGAATCCGCCCCCGACCTGGCCGCCGCCGTGCGCGCCCGGCCGGAGGTGGAGCGGTGGGTGTGGCGGTCCACGGCCGAGATGTATCCGCGCTTGCTCGCCGCGGGCGTCCGCGTCCCGCGGTGCTATGACGTGGAGGCCGCCGAGGCGCTGCTGACCGGCCATGCCGAAGGCCAGTCGGGCCAGCCCCGCTCGCTGGCGGCGGCCTGGGCGCGGCTGCGCGGCCTGCCCGTGCCCGCCGATCCGCCCGCCCGCGCGGCCGGTGGCCAGCCGTCCCTCTTCGAGCCGGGCCCGGTCCCGCTGCCCGCGGGCATCGGGCACCTGGACGCGCTCCTGGAGGTCTACGCCGGGCAGCTGGCCCGCACGGACGCCACCGGGCACTCCGGCAGGATGCGGCTGCTGATCGCAGCCGAGTCCGCGGGGACGCTGGTCGCCGCCGAGATGAACCGCACGGGAGTGCCCTGGCGGGCCGATGTGCACCGCGCGCTGCTGACGGAGCTGCTCGGCGAGCGCCTGCCCGGCGGCCTGGAGCCGCGGCGGCTGACCGAGCTGGCGGAGGAGGTCTCGCGGGCCTTCGGGGGCGGCGTGCGCGTCAGGCCCGATCTGCCGGCCGACATCGTCAAGGCCTTCGCCCGCGAGGGGATCGCCCTGTCCTCCACCCGCGCCTGGGAGCTCAAGGGGATCGACCACCCGGCCGTCGAGCCGCTGCTGCGGTACAAGAAGCTCTACCGCCTGCACACCGCCCACGGCTGGTCCTGGCTCCAGACGTGGGTGCGCGAGGGGCGGTTCCGCGCCGAGTACATCCCGAGCGGCACGGTCTCCGGCCGCTGGACCACGAACGGCGGGGGCGCGCTCCAGATCCCGAAGGTCATCCGGCGCGCGGTCGTCGCCGACCCCGGCTGGCGGCTCGTCGTCGCCGACGCCGACCAGATGGAGCCGCGGATCCTGGCCGCCGTCTCCCGCGACCCGGGGCTGATGGAGGTCGCGGCCGACGAGCGGGATCTGTACGCCGCCCTGTCCGACCGGGCGTTCTCCGGCGACCGCGAGCGGGCCAAGCTCGCCCTGCTCGGCGCGGTCTACGGCCAGACCTCGGGCGACGGCCTCAAGCACCTCGCCGATCTGCGCCGCCGCTTCCCCGCCGCCGTCGCGTACGTCGACGACGCGGCGAGGGCGGGCGAGGCGGGCCGGCTCGTACGGACCTGGCTCGGCCGCACCTGCCCGCCCGCCTCGTCGGCCGCGCCCGAGGAGGCGGGGCTCCCCCAGGAGAGCGCCGACGCGGGGGAGGGCGGCGGCTACGGCAGCACCCCGGCCAGCCGCGCCCGGGGCCGCTTCACCCGTAACTTCGTCGTCCAGGGCAGCGCCGCCGACTGGGCCCTCGTCCTGCTCGCCGCGCTCCGCCAAGAGCTCATGGACCTCCGTGCCGAACTGGTGTTCTTCCAGCACGACGAGGTCATCGTGCACTGCCCCGAGGAGGAAGCGGAGGCCGTCACCGCGGCCATCCGCACCGCCTCCGAACGCGCCGGGGACGCGGTCTTCGACGGCACCCCGGTCCGCTTCCCCTTCACCACGGCGGTCGTGGAGTGCTACGCGGACGCGAAGGGCTAGCCGCCCGCTCGGGCCGGCCGAAGGCCGCCGGGCCGCTTTGGCACCTGCGGCGGCGGGCCGTCTTGCCGCCTGCGGCGGCGGGCGCCCTGCGGGCGCGTCCTCAAGCGCCGGACGGGCTGGATGTGGCGGAGCTCAGCCAAAACCAGCCCGTCCGGCGATTGAGGACACCACCGCGCAGCGGGGGTGCACCCTGACAAGGCGTCAACCCATGCGGCGCATCCCAGCGGGCACATCCGCGCCATGCCGCGCACGATGACGGCAGAGCCCGCCGTGCGCGGCGGCACGCAACCCGTCGGCCCCTTGGGGAGGACCTGCCATGACGCTCGGCCTTGAGCAGCTGCGCCGCTGCAACGTCGCCGTCGACCTCGGTGCGGCCAGAACGCGCGTCTATCTCAAGGACACCGGCCTGGTCGTGGACGAGCCGAGCATCGTCGCGCTCAACACCCACACGGGCTCGCTGATCGCGGTCGGCTCCCTCGCCGACGGCATGGCGGGCCGCACCCCCAAGCACATCCGCGTCGTGCGGCCCATCTCGGGCGGCACGGTCGTCGACATCGACATGGCCCAGCGGATGCTGCGCCACCTCGTGAGCCAGAAGCTGCGCAAGGCCTGGCGGCGCAGCCCCGTGCTGCGGGCCGCCGTCTGCATTCCGCACGACTCCGAGCCGATCGCGCAGCGCGCGGCCGTCGAGACGCTGACGGGCCTCGGCGCGCGCCGGGTCGAGCTGGTCGACACCCTCATCGCCGCCGCCGTCGGCTGCGGGCTGCCGGTCGAGCAGCCCGAGGCGTCGATGATCGTGGTGTGCGGGGCGGCGTCGACGCAGGTGGCGGTGTTGTCGCTGGGGTCGATCGTGGCCGCCGAGAAGGTGCTCGTGGGCGGGGACGCCATCGACTACGCGGTGGTCCAGCACGTACGCAACCAGCACGAGCTGATGCTGCCGACCCAGGGTCTGCACCCGCTGCACCTGGCGCTGCGCGCGGTCCCGTCGCCGGAGAGCACGGAGGTGCGGGGCCGGGACGTGGCCACGGGGCTGTCCCGGACGGTCCGGGTGAGCACCGCCCATGTCCGCGAGGCGATCAATACCCCGCTCACCGCCGTGCTCGACGCCATCGGCCGGGTCCTGCGCGAGTGCCCGCCGGACCTGGTGGCGGACCTCGGGGTGCGGGGCCTGACGCTCGCGGGCGGCAGCGCGGTGCTGCCCGGCCTGGACTCCATGATCAGGACCGGCACCGGGATGCCCGTGCAGATCGCGAAGGACCCCGACGTGTGCGCGGTGGTCGGTCTGGGCGCGATGATGGAGGGCAAGGTCGAGCCGCTGCACCTGGATCCGCTGGAAGTCGACCCCTCCTGATTGCCCTGACCCTTCCCGGCCCCTCCCGATCCCTCCTGATTCTCCCTGGCCCCGCCCCTTCCCCGAAGGGGAGTTGGCTGTAAATCGACGGTGCCATAAATCCAAAGCGCCACATTGGGAACTTCTTTACCCCCCGGAACAGTTCTCACCTGTGCACCCCTATTTGTTCACGAGGAGATGGCACATGGCGCTCTGGGACCGGCTCAAGGACTCGGCCACCACGATGCAGGGCCAGCTGATGGCGAAGAAGAACGACCTCAAGAGCGGGGCGTTCCGTGACGCGAGCATGGCGATGTGCGCACTGGTGGCGGCCGCTGACGGTTCGATCGACGCGTCCGAGCGGCAGCGGGTCGCAGCACTCATCGCCACCAACGACGTGCTGAAGAACTTCCCGGCCGACGATTTGCAGGCGCGTTTCAACGACTACTGCCAGAAGCTGACGGTCGATTTCGACTTCGGCAAGGTCAGCGTCATGCAGACCATCGGCAAGGTGCAGAAGAAGCCGGTGGAGGCGCGCGCCGTCGTCCAGATCGGCATTGTCATCGGCGGTGCCGACGGCGACTTCGACAAGACCGAGCAGGCCGTTGTCCGCGAGGTCTGCTTCGCGCTCGGCATCAACCCGGCGGAGTTCGATCTCTAAAGAATCCCGCTGAGGAATCCCGCCGAGGAATCCTCCGGTATACGCGTGCGCGCTGGGGACCGGGCCGGGCCCGGTCCCCTGGCGGACGTCGTGACTACACCGGCATCGTCACTGCCTCGCGCACCGAAGACTCCCGCTCCTTGCCCCGGTCGGACCAGGTCCCCAGGGCGATCTCGGCGGTGATGCCGGGGCCGAAGCCCGCGATGATGCCCCGGGCGTCGTGGTCGGCTCCGCCGTCCTCGAAGAGCCGGTCGAGGGCGTCGAAGATGACCGCGCTGGCGATATTGCCGCGCTCGGTCAGCGTGGCCCGGCTGTAGCGGAACATCGTCGGCTCCAGGTCCAGGATCTTGCACAGGTCGTCCAGGATCCGGGGGCCGCCCGCGTGCACGATGTAGAAGTCGAGCCCGGAGACGTCCCAGTCGTAGGGCGCCGCCATGTCCCGCATCGCCGGGGCGAGCATGGACATCGTGCCGGGCACGCGCTTGTCCAGCAGGAAGTGGAAGCCGGTGTCCCGGACCCCGTAGGAGATCCACTCCTCGGTGTCGGGCACCAGGTGCGAGCCGTTGCACTCCAGGCTCACTCCCGTGCCGCCACGGCCGCGCACCACGGCGGCGGCGATGCCGTCCCCGAAGAGCCCGTTCGACAGCAGGGTCCCGACCGCGAGGTCCGTCGGCTGATAGCAGAGCGAGCAGAACTCACAGCAGACGATCAGCACGTTCGCCTCGGGATAGGCGATGCAGAAGTCATGGGCGCGGTTGATGGCCGCCCCGCCGGCGGCACAGCCCAGCTGGGCGATGGGGAGCTGGCGGGTGTCGGTGCGGAAGTCCATGTTGTTGATGAGCCAGGCGGTCATCGACGGCATCATGAAGCCGGTGCACGATACGTACGCGATCATGTCGATGTCGCGGACGTCGAGCTCGGCGTTGGCCAACGCCCGTCGGACGACCTCGGGGACACGCGCCTTCGCCTCCTCCTCGTAGAGGGCGTTGCGCGCGGTGAAACCCGGATGTTTCAGGGTTTCCTCAATCGGCTGCACGAGATGGCGGGTTTGCACGCCGGTATTGCCGATGAGTCTCAGGGCGAGATCGAGCTGGGGGTGGCCCGCGTGCAGCGTACGGGCCAGCTCCAGGGTCTCGTCCCTGGTGATCACATGCTCCGGAACGGCGATGGCCGGTCTGCAGAGGGTTGCCACGGAGATCCTCCTACCAGGCGACCGGCGGGGTGAGCGTGAGCGGACGACGCCGGATCGATACGGGAATCCACTGCACCTCCCCCACCGGCACGACCAGCCGCGGTTCAGGGGAACGGGTGAGCGGTGTGTCACCGGCGGCCTGACGGGGCGGGGAGAAAGGGGTGCGCACGACGTCCGTAATGGTCATCGCAGTACTCCCCTCACGCCCAGGGCCCCGCCGATGGCGCGCCAGCCTATTTCTGACCATCCCGCAATGAACGCCGCGCCACACATGAGAAGGCGCAGTTCACCCGGATAGTGGATTTTTCGGAAAGGTTCGAGCAGGGAGCGCCAGATCGTCGTACGAAGTGCTGTGCGATGCGGGGCGGTGACGGGCGTGGGGCCGCTCCCCCGATCGCCTCGGGGTGCCGCTCCCCCGGCCGCCTCGGGGTGCCGCCCGCCCTACCCCCGCGCGAGGAAGCGGTCGATGTCCGCCGCCTCCGCCGCGACCCCGTCCTCGACCCCGGCGGAGAGTGCGCCGAACGGGCTGACCATCACCCCGGCCGACCCCTTCACACCACAGCTCCAGGTGCCTACGGCCCAGCCGTCGACGACGATGGACGCACGGATCTGCCCGCCGCCGGGCCACACCTGCCGCTCGTGCGCGGCCGGCACGGACAGCTCCCTGCTCCGATAGGCCGTCAGGTAGTTGTCGTACGCGGGCAGCAGCCGCACGTCGCCCGCCTCGGCCGCGTCCTCGCCTTCCGCGTCGGGCAGGTCGGAGTTTGCCGCCGCCCACGCGCGCTTGGCCGCCGACATCGGCAGCCCGGACCACGTGGCGAAGTCCTGGGCTTCGGACGGCCCGTACCCCGCCCGGTAGCGGCGGGCCAGTTCGACGACGGCGGTCTCGCCCTCCCAGGGCAGCCGCCCGTCGGCGGGCAGCCACGCGTCGAGCAGCGCGAAGCGGGCCCGGGCGGCCGGGCCGTCGCCTTCCGGGCCGTAACAGATCTGCCCGGCGAGCGCGGACCGGCGGATGAGGTGGAAGGCCGCCTGTCCTTCCGTGGGGACGCCGAGCGTCCCGAGCCGCTCGGTGAGTTCGGCCCGGGTGAGCGGGCCGTCGGCGGCGATCGCGAGGCCGATGAGGCGCTCGGCGCGGGCGCACAGCTTCGGGTCGAGGCCGAGCTCGCGCAGTCGCCGTTCCCCCGACCGGAGGAACACCGGGCCGAGCAGATCCAGCAGCCAGCGCACGTCGGAGGCGGCGACGAGGTGCAGCGTGCCGCGCATGAACCAGCCGCGCACCGCCACCCGGTTCTCCACCGCCCACCGCACGTCCCCGGCGGCCAGCCCCACCGACCGGGCCCGCACCCCGAGCGCGGCCGACGCCGGGTCCTGGGCCTGCACGCCGACGACCCGCGCCAGCACTTCGGCCACACCGCCGCAGCGGACACCACCCCCGATGGCCTGGGCTCGGGCTCGCTGCACGCGGATGTGTCGCTGTTCTGCCACGACTCGGCAGACTAGACCGGATCGCGCCCAACCCCTACGCACCCGACACTACGGAGGGATAACCTCCGTTACTGTCACGCCCTGTACCTGTATGGATTCGCACCCGGACGACCGACCGAGCGAGGACGACAGCCATGAGCAACGAGAGCACGCAGAGCGGCCCGGACACGACGGCCGCCGCCACGGCCGCCGAAGCGGCCCGCCGCTATTACGACACCGGGGACGTCGACGCCTTCTACGACGCGGTCTGGGGCGGCGAGGACATCCACACCGGCATCTACGCCCACGAGCACGAACCGGTGGCGAAGGCCTCCCGGCGTACGGTCGAGAAGGCGGCCGACAAGGTCGCCGACCGCCTGGGCCCGGGCAGCACGGTTCTGGACCTGGGCTCCGGGTACGGCGGAGCCACCCGCTACCTGGCGGAGCGCTTCCGGGGCCAGGTCGTGGCCCTCAACATCAGCGAGAGCCAGAACGAACGCCACCGGCGGACCAACGCCGAGCGCGGCCTCGACAACCTCATCCAGGTCGTCACCGGCTCCTTCCAGGACATCCCGTTTCCCGACGCCCACTTCGACGTCGTGTGGTCCCAGGAAGCCTTCTGCCACAGCGGAGACCGGGAAACGCTCCTGAGGGAGGCCACCCGCGTCCTCAAGCCGGGTGGCGACCTGGTGTTCACGGACATCATGGCGGTGGAGGACACCCCTACGGAGGCGCTGCGACCGGTCGTGGCCCGTCTGGAGGTGTCCGCCCTCGCGACTCCGTCCTTTTACCTCGAGCAGCTTCGTGAACTCGGCTTCCGGGGCGTCGAGTTCGACGACCGGAGCGAGCAGTTGCTCACCCACTATGTGCGCCTGACCGAAGAGACCAGCCGCCGGGCGGCGGAGCTCCAGGACGCGATCAGCCCCGCGTATGTGAAGAGCCTCCTGGAAAACCTGCCCCTGTGGGTCGACGCCTGCCGGAACAACCACCTCCGCTGGGGCATCTTCCACGCCCACCGCCCGGAGTCGTGAACGCGGGCGGGGCCTGCCTCTCCGGGCAGGCCCCGCTGTCACTCATATCCGGGAGCGAAAGGGTCAGTTGGTGACCGGCCACTCCAGCGGCGCCTTGTAGTAGCCCTGGCTCAGCTCCACTGCGGCGGCCTTCTGGCCCTCCGGGATGAGGAATGCGGTGCAGACCTTCTCGGACTGGCCGGGGCTCAGCTTCTTGGACGAGTCCGGCTCCGGGCAGTTGGGCCACTTCGCCGCACCCATCAGAACGATGAGGGCACGGGTGCGCCCACCTGCGTTGGTCTTCATGACCAGCTTGTCGTCCATGTCGCCGACCTCCATGGCCGTGCCGCTCTTGTGGGTGAGCGTCGACCAGACGTAGACGGGGATCTTCGGCCCGTTCTTGTCGTCCTTCTTCAGCCCGGAGTTCTCCATGTCGGCCTTGGTGCCGGTCTCCACCTTGGTCGGCGTGACCGTGTACTTGCCGTCCTTCGACGTCGTCTTGCTGCTTTCCTGCTCCGGGCTCTCCTCACCCAGACGGTAGGTCTTCTTCTCGTCCGACCCACCGGAGGCGGAGGAGTGGGAGCCGGAGCCGCCCTTGCCCCTCTTCCCCGAACCCGAGTCGTCGCAGCCGGTCACCGCCAAAGCCAGGGCAAGAGCCCCCACTGTCGCCGGCACGGCACGAGTCCACGTACGCATCTCGTCTCACTTCCCCGTTGAATGTCCCCGTTTGCCCGGCAGGGGGCGGCTCGCCCGCACCACCGGGATCTCGATCAGCCGCCGATCCTGCCAGAGGGGGGTTGCTTACGCGCGCAGCAGATCCGCTGCCGTGGCGACATATCGGGCGGTTTCCGCGTCACTGCTGACACGCCGCAGCCCGGCCTTCTCCAGCACCCGGCCCGAGGCCGGGTTCGGGAGTTCGATGTCGGCGTACACGGTGTCCACGCCGGGCGCGGTCAGAACGAACCCCGCCAGGGCCCGGGTGGCCTCGGTGGCGTACCCGCGACCACGCCGGGACGGGACGATCCCGTACCCGATCTCGACGGCCCGGTCGGCGGGCGGCCAGAACAGCCCTATGGCACCGACCACCAGGCCGGTCTCCCGCTCGACGATCTGCCGCTGGCCGTACGTCTCCCGCAGGCATTCCGGCTGCTCGGCGATGAAGCCGGCGATGGCACGGTCGCCCTCGGCGGGGAAGTCCTCCGCCCAGTGGGCGAGCCGGCGGGCGTCGATGACGGCGGCCAGCTCGTCGGGGGACCACTGCGTCAGTACGAGGCGCTCAGTGGTGAGACCCTGATCGGTCAGTGAGAAAGAAAAAGACACGCGACACTCCTGTTGGGTTCAAGGGCATGCTGATGACGGTCGGCTCGGCGCCAGCCATATTCATCAACCTCCCTTGCCGCAGCAGTTGGTCACGCACGTCACGTGCGGTCGAACTCTAAGGGCTGCCCCTGGCGTACTCCACAGGTTTTCACCGCATCAGCCCAAGTAAGGCTGCGGGCGCCGCTCAAGGAAGTGTGTGAGTCGCAGCCGCTGCGTGTGGTGCATGGGCAGCTCGGCAAGCTCTTCAGGGGCGACGAACCTGAGCTCCGTGGACTCGTCGGAGATGGCGAGCCGACCGCCGATGACAACAGCGGTGAAGCAGACGTTGAACTGGCGGCGCACCTCGCCGTCCGAGTAGGCAATGACATGGCGAGGGTCGGTATAGGTCCCGACGAGACCCGTGATCTCTACGTCCAGCCCGGTCTCTTCCTTCACCTCCCGCACCGCCGCGCCCGGTAGTGAGTCAGCCATGTCCATGCCGCCACCGGGGAGGGCCCAGAGATCGTTGTCCCGGCGGCGCTGAAGCAGGATGCGCTTGTGGTCGTCGACGACCACAGCGGATGCGGCGACGACCATGCTGTTCGGATTCGGTGCGTCCGGGTCGTCGTAGTACTCAGTTCGCATCGCTGACCTTCCCTAGCAAGACCCCCAGTTCGAACCACACGGTTTTTCCGATGCCGTAAGCCCGGGGATGCACGTCCCAAGCATCCGCCAGCGACGCCACGAGCACGAGACCACGGCCGGCCTCGTCGTCCCGCGAAGCGAGCTTCAGACGCGGCAGGTCGCGGCTCGCGTCGGACACCTCGACGCGCAGCCTGTCCGCGAGCAGCACACAGCGCGTACCGATCACTCGGCCGGGCGGCACGCGCGCGTGGACGCAGGCATTCGTCATCAGCTCACTGAGCAGCAGCACAGCCGTCCATGTCGTCTCGTCCGGGATCCCCCACGAACGGGACTGTTCCCGCAGGAGCACCCGGGAATGCCCGACGCTGCGCGGCGTGCGCGGCAACAGCCATTCGGTGTCCTTCGGTGTGACGGTACGGGCGGTCGGTGGCACGGCCATGGGTGAGGGGTCCTTGCTGTCTCACTCGGGAGCGGGAGAGTTCTGCGGTATTGGCTCAAACCCTCCTGGCCCCGCCATAACCTCGTGCAGTAGCGGCTTAGGTACTCACAGTTGTGTACCTGGTCGCTCACATAGAAGGGCGGGGCACCAATGACTGGTGAGACCTCTCAGCCGCCGACGGCTTGGCGGTACTGCGGAAATCAGATCAAGCTCTGGCGGACGCAAGCCGGCATCAGCCGCGAGGAGCTCGGTAGGGAAGCGGGGTACGAGTACGAGAGCGTGAAGTCGATGGAGCAGGGTCGGCGGCGGCCGGCGGTGAGGCTGCTCGAGGTCGCGGATGAGATGTGCGGGGCGCGGGGGTTGTTGCTTGCGGCGCGCGACTACTTGCAGCCGGAGAAAGTCCTCTCCTACGTCCACGACTACATGCGGTACGAGGCCGAGGCGATCGCCTACTGCGCGTACCACCCTCTGCTCATACCAGGCCTGCTCCAGACCGAGAAGACGATGCGGGCACTGTTCAACTGCCACTGGCCCCCCGTGGATGACGAGACAGTTGAGCAGCGGGTCGCGGAGCGTCAGGAGCGCCAGTCGATGCTGGGCATGCCGACGAAAACATTCGACTTCATCATCGGCGAATCCGCCGTGCGGAACACGCTCGACAACCGCGCGGCACACAAACGTCAGCTGCGTCATCTGCTTGAGGTGAGCGAGCAGCGCAATGTGACCATCCTGGTCATGCCGACAGAGGGGGCCCATCCTGGGCTGAACGGCTCGTTCGTCCTACTGGAGACAGCCGAGCACGAGCGTCTCGCCTATGAGGAGGCTCAGCGAACGAAGACCTTGTACGCAGACCCGCAGAGAGTCAGTGCCGTCACCAAGACTTACGCATTGATCGCCGCACGATCGCTTCACACCGAGGAGTCGGCGCGTTTCATCGCAAAGGTCGCCGCCGAGATATGAGCACCGAGCTGGCGTGGTTCAAGTCCAGCTACAGCGGCGGCGCTGGTGGCGACTGCATAGAGGTCGCCACCGGTTGCTCCACCGTCCACGTCCGCGACTCCAAGCACACAGACGGGCCCCAACTCTCCGTCCACGCCGCCCCCTGGGCGGCGTTCGTCGTTTACGACTCAGGTCACTGATCCCGACGCTTGAGCGTCGGGATTCGGGGGTCGGGATCCGAGCTCCCTATCTGTGGAATGGGTGGTGGGTGATACCCCACCACCCTCCCAACTGCCGTCCCCGCACGCATGGATGACAATTTGTGACCGAGTCGCCACGGGCCGCTGTCGCCGTGTAGCGTCCCTCACAACAAGCAACCCCCGCCGGTGCTAGCAACACCAGACGGGGGTCTGACCAATCAAGATCTGTAGGGGATCTCCTTGGCTACCGCCAACCCTATCGGCGCACCGCGCCCGCCCGCCATGGCATCACCCGGTTACGGCAAACGTTCCGCGCCGGACCAAGCACCCCGCCGCCGCGATGACTTCGCACACTTGCCCGAACGCGAAGCGTGCATCGCCTCGCACATCGACCGATTGCCGGACGGCGCCGCCATCGACACGAAGACCCTCGCGGCTACTCTGCCCGCCTACGGCCAGCAGGCCGTACGGTCCGGGCTCAACGCCCTCTCGCAGGCGGGGCACCTGCGGCGGGTGCGGGAGCAGGTCGGCGAGGGGCGTACGCAGTGGGTGTTCCGTACGTACTTCTCGCGCACCCCGCGCGGTGACGCCTGGCGGGCGACGTCCCGAACGATGCGCCGGACGACGTCGTCGATTCGCCCGTAGCGGCGGCACCGCGCCAACCGGTCGAGGTTCACCCGGACGAGGACCGGCCCCGCCCTGCGCGCACCGCGCGAGCAGCTCGCTCCGCCGCGTACGAGGCCCTCGCCACCCTCGGCCGCACCGACGTCCGCCTGACCCTCTCGGCCGCCGAGTGCGCTGCCCTGGAGGACCAGGCCGCCGAGTGGCTGGCGCGTGGGGTGACGCCGTCGGACTTCGCGCGGATCCTCACGGCCGGACTGCCGGACGTCGTCCACTCACCGGGCGCGCTGACCCGTAAACGGCTGATCGACAAGCTCCCGCCCGAACCGGTCCGCACCCCACAGGCCGCAGCCCCCGCCGCACCCCGCCGCCTCATGGAATGCACCGGCTGCCGCACCCCGGGCCGCCCGGAGGCCCTGCCGGGCGGCCTCTGCCGCCCCTGCCGTGGCGATCTGTCCGACGAACCGCCCGGCCCGACGGAAGCCGAGATCCACTCCCGGGTCGAGCGGCTGCGCGCCGCCGTCCGCGCAGTCCGTTAGGAGCCCGGATCAGCCGCACCGACCCGGGCTCGGTCAAACCATCGTCCACCTACTTCCGCAACAACTCCGCCGCAATGAACGACAGTTCCAACGCCTGGCTCCGGTTCAGGCGCGGGTCGCAAGCCGTCTCGTAGCGGTCCGACAGGTTTTCCTCCAGGACCTCCGACGCGGTGCCGCCCAGGCACTCCGTGACGTCCTCGCCGGTGAGCTCCAGGTGCACGCCGCCCGGGTGCGTGCCCGCCTGGCGGTGGACCTCGATGAAACCGCGCAGTTCGTCGACGATGTCGTTGAAACGTCGCGTTTTCAGGCCGCCGGAACCGGCGATCGTGTTGCCGTGCATCGGGTCGCAGACCCACAGCACCGGGTAGCCCGCGTCCCGGACCGCGCGCACCAGAGGCGGCAGGGCCTCGCGGATGCGGCCCGCGCCCATGCGGGTGATCAGCGTGAGGCGGCCCGGGTCGCGGGTCGGGTCGAGGCGGCGGCAGAGGGCGAGGAGCTCCTCGGGCTCCATGGTCGGGCCGACCTTCACGCCGACCGGGTTGTCGATACCGGCGGCGAATTCCACGTGCGCGCCGTCCAGTTGGCGGGTGCGTTCGCCGATCCACGCCATGTGGGCCGAGGCGTCGTGCCAGGCCGATCCGCTGTGGTCCCAGCGGGTCAGGGCCTGCTCGTAGGGAAGGATCAAGGCTTCGTGCGAGGTGAAGAAGTCGAAACCCTGCTGCTCCGGCGCACCGGGCTGGGTGCCGGGGCGCGAGGCCAGGTAGCGCAGGACGTGGTCCATGTCGTCGAGCAGCGCGGCGTGACGCGGGTCGGCGGACGCTGCCACGTGCTCGCGGTTCCAGGCGTGCACCTCGTCCAGCGTCGCGAAGCCGTCCGCGGTGAACATGCGCAGCAGGTTCAAGCTGGAAGCGGACCGGTAGTAGGCGTACAGCAGACGGTCGGGGTCGGGGCGGCGCGCCTCGGGCGTGGGCGCGCTGCCGTTGACCATCTCGCCGCGGTAGCTGGGCAGGAGCAGAGGGCCGGACGGGCCGTCGACGGGCTCGACCGGGTTGGAGCGCGGCTTGGCCATCTGGCCGGCGATGCGGCCCACCTTGACCACGGGCAGGCCGCTGCCGAAGGCGAGGACGCTGGACATCTGGAGGATGACCTTGACCTTGTTGTACACGGCGTCGGCATGGAAGGAGCCGGTGGACTCCGCACAGTCACCGGCCTGGAGGAGAAAACCGTCGCCCAGGGCTGCCGCGCCGAGGGCGGCGCGTAACCGGGCACTCTCCGCCGCGCTGACCAGCGGCGGGAGGAGGGCGAGCTGATCGATGACGGTATCGAGGGCGGCGGTGTCGGGCCATGGGGGTTGCTGGGCGGCGGGGTGTTCCTGCCAGGAGCCGGGGTTCCAGCCGTCCTGGGTGGTGGGGGTGGACGGGGTGCCGAAAGGGTTCGATACGAAGGTGAACGCGGTCATGTTCCGGTATCCGTTTCCTGTGGGGCAGTTGCCATGTCCGTCGGCCCGGCCCGCCGTCAGCGTTTCCGGTCGGCGCCGCGCGCGACGATCCTCATGCGCACGGTGACGACGTGCTCCCCGTCCGCGTCGATCACATCGCCGCGCACCCCGAGGGTGTCGCTGCCGCCCAGTGACCGGACCGACTCGACGGTGGTGACGACCGATACCCGGTCGCCCGCCCGCAGCGGACGGGTGTAGTTGAACTGCTGGTCGCTGTGGACCACACGGCTGTAGTCCAGACCGAGCTCCGGGTCCTTGACCACTTGGTCGGCGGCCCGGTGGGCGATGGTGAAGGGGAAGGTGGGCGGCGCGATCACGTCGTCGTGGCCGAGGGCGCGGGCGGCGGCGGGGTCGGTGTAGGCGGGGTGGGCGTCGCCCACGGCCTCGGCGAACTCGCGGATCTTCTCGCGGCTCACCTCGTACGGCGCGGTGGGCGGGTAGGAGCGGCCGACGAAGACCGGGTCCAGGGGCATGTCAGGCGCTCCGGTGATCGAGGCGGGGCTGTGGGACGGCCCCGGACGGTGGGGTGGCCCCGGACGGTGGGGTGCCCCCGGACAGCGGGGCGGTCGCGGCCAGCGGAGTCGCGGCCAGTGGAGTCGCCGCGGCCAGCCACTCCGCCTGCCATGCGGCGGCCAGCCGAGGCGCGCCGGGCCGGATGTCGGAACCCACCCACGCGGTGACCGGGCGGATGCCGTGCAGGGCGTTGGTGAACCACGCCTCGCGGCCGGCCAGGTCGGCCGGCACGGCACGGCGCAGGCGCACCGGGATGCCCCGCTCGGTGGCCAGCCTCAGCACCCAGGCGCTGGTGACGCCGGGCAGGACGCGCAGCGTGGGATCGACGGCGCAGAGCGCGTCGCCGTCCCACCACAGGAGATTGGCGGTGGCGCCCTCCAGGACCAGGCCGGAGGGGGTGGTCAGCAGTGCCTCGTTCGCCCCGGCCGCGATCGCGGCGGCCCGCAGCTCGCCGAGGTGGTCCAGGTCGGGGCCCTTGCGGCGGGGCAGCGTCCGCTGATCGCTCCGCCCGGAGACCCACACCTGCACGGAGCTGGTGCGGGCGGGGGCGGGGCGGAGCCGGAACTGGAGCCGTGCCCCGGCTCCGTCCGCCACCAGCTCCGCCCTGGGAAACCACTCCCCCGTGGCGGGCAGCCTGCTCAGCGCCGCCTCCCAGAACGCGTCCACCTGCTCGGCGGGCGGGCCGCCGGCCTCGGCACAGGCGGCCGCGAACCGCCGCCGGTGACCCTCGACGGCACGGGCCGCGCCCTCCTGGACGAGCCAGGAGTCGGCGGCCAGCAGCCGGGTGGCGACAGGGGTCCTCTCCTCCGTCAGCCGCCCCGAGGGCCCGGCCACGAATACGGTCGGCGTCGCTGTCGTGGTCATCGCAGACCGGGCGTCTCGAGGGCGCGCTCGGGGAAGGTCGCCCCGAGCAGCCGCAGGATGGGAGTGGCTTTGACGGCGGTCTCCTCGTACTCCTCCTCGGGGTCGGACAGCGCGGTGATCGCGCCGCCGACGCCGTAGCGGACCCGGTCGGGGGTGATGACGGTGGTGCGGATGGCGATGCTCAGATCGGCGGCGCCGTTGAGGGAGAAGTAGCCGATCGCGCCGGAGTAGACGCCACGCGGGCCCGCCTCCAGCTCGTCGATGATCTGCATGGTGCGGATCTTGGGGGCGCCGGTCATCGAGCCGCCGGGGAAGGCGTTGCGCACGCAGTCCACCGCCGAACCGGCGGCCTTGAGCCGGGCGCGGACGGTGCTGACGAGCTGGTGCACGGTCGCGTAGCTCTCGATGTCGAACATCTTGTGCACCGAGACCGAGCCGACCTCCGCGCACCGGCCGAGGTCGTTGCGGACCAGGTCGACGATCATGAGGTTCTCGGCGCGGTCCTTCTCGCTGGCCCGCAGGTCCTCGGTCAGGGCCCGGTCCTCGGCGGGCGTGACGCCGCGCGGGCGGGTGCCCTTGATGGGCTTGGACTCGGCGACCTTGTGCCGGTCGATGCGCAGGAACCGCTCGGGCGAGGTGCTCAGCACGGACAGCGCGCCGAAGTTCAGCAGCGCGGCGAAGGGCGCCGGGGACGTGCGGCGCAGGAAGCGGTAGCTGTCCCAGGGGTCGATCGAGCCCTCGGCGTCGATCATGTTGGTGAGGCAGACCTCGTACGTCTCGCCGGCGTTGATCGCCTCGTGACAGGCACCGATCAGATCGAGGTAGGCGCGCCGGTCGTGGCGCAGGCTCACCTCCAGCGACGCGCCCGGCTCGGCCGCCGTGGCATCGGCGCTCAGCCCCTTGAGACGGCCCAGCCGCTCGGCGGTGGCGTCCAGCCAGGTACGGGCCTGGGAGTCGTCGTCGGCGGGGGCGAGGGCGAGCAGGTGGGTGGTGGAGGTGGCGTGGTCGAACACCACCGCGCGGTCGGCGAAGATCAGGGCGCCGTCGGGATTGGGCGAGGCGTGGGCGGCCCTGCCGCCGCACTCGGCCTTCAGCTCGTAGCCCAGATAGCCGACCCAGCCGAGGGCGAACTCGAAGGGCAGCTCGGGGACCTCGACGTGCCGTGCGCGCAGATCGGCGTCCAGCCAGTCCAGGAACGGGGTGTTCAGGACCTCGGTGGTGCCGTCGGACTTCTGCCGGGTCACGGTGCAGTTCCCGACGTCGGCGAGCACCACCTCGGCCAGCGGGCCGGTGGCATCACCCATGACGGAGAACCGGCCGAGCCGCTCGTCGGGGCGGCTGCTGTCGAGCCAGTAGGCGTGCGGGGCGGCACGGAAGAGGTGGTCGTAGGCCACCTCGGGGTCCCACTGGGTGGGCAGCGCGGTGGCGTGCACCCGCAGCCGCGGCCCGGACACCGGTGCGGCCTCCGGGGCGTGGGCGACGGGCGCGGTGGTGTGACCCAGGGGCGCGGCCGACTGGACACGGCGGCGCCCCGGGCGTCCATGGCGCGCGGACAACTGCGCGAAGTTGGCGAGCAGTTGATGGCCGTGCTCGGTGCATATGGACTCGGGGTGGAACTGCACGCCCCACTGCGGGCGGGTGCGGTGCCGCAGCCCCATCAGGATGCCGTCCGGCGTCCAGGCCGTCGCCTCCAGCTCGTCGGGCAGGGCGCTGACGGCCAGCGAGTGGTAGCGCACCACCTCGAACGGCGAGGGCAGCCCGGCGAACAGGTCCGTACCGTCGTGCAGCACCGGAGAGGACCTGCCGTGCCGGGGCTCGGGCGCCCGCTCCACCGTGCCGCCGTGTACGTGGGCCAGGCCCTGGTGCCCCAGGCAGACGCCGAGCAGCGGCACTTCGGAGTCACGGATGATGTCGTGGCAGATCCCGAAGTCCCCCTCCCGCTCGGGGGTGCCCGGCCCCGGGGAGATGATGACGCTGTCGAACTCCGCCAGGTGCTCAGGCCGCCAGAGCGGGTCGTCGTTGGTGACCACGACGGGTTCGTAACCCGTGGCCTGCGCCACGTAGTGGGCAAGGTTGTAGGTGAACGAGTCGTAATTGTCCACGATGAGCGTACGCATACAAGGACTCTCCCTGGATGAATCAGCGGGCCGAATCGAGGCCGAAAATGTCAATGGCGGAGCCGACCTTCGGCCGACTATTCCCAGCGCAGAAAATAATTCACACGAAATTAACGACGGCGACCATGGCGCCGAATGGGACGGACGCACGGAAGACGACCATCCGGTGAAGTGACGGACCACGGCCAAATGGATGGGAAGATCACATCCAGGGGAAACCGGAAGCCATACATTCCGCTTCGACGACCCGGATGATCTTCGCGGCCCGGCGCGTCTCCCCCACCCGCCGGCCCCGCACTTCTCGCTGCTCGCTACTCGTGAACATGGCCCTCATACCCCCGTACCACGGCACTGTCCAAGCGGAGTTGACCCCTCGACCGCCCACCTCCCATGACGGGGCCCGGCGGTGACGGGAAATCAACCTAGCAACATCCGCAGGAAGTTTGCCCTAATGTGACGCACGTCATTTGATCCATTCCGCCAGGTCCGCAACGATGGCATGTTTCCAGTCGGAGCGGCCAAATCCGTACGTATTACGGACAGGTAACGGTGGGTTACATCGAGTGCTCTCGGACAGTTGTTGCGCACTCGCGAGGCCGCGTCTACGGTTGCTTTCGGGTACGGGGGCAACCATGGCCGGGGGACACGGCGTCATGGATCGAGACGGGGGAAGACGGCTCGATCCCGCAAGACGCAGGCGCACCTTCGATAATTCACTCGCGTAAGTCGCCAGCCTCCGTGCAACCTTCTGTGCGGCCCGGAAACGGGCGCCCGCCGCCGCGGGCTTCACACTCTGGAGCATCGATGTATCACGGGGCAGCAACGCAGTTACCCGGCGCCGCAACCGGTGCCGACTGGGTCGACGACACCTTATTGAGCGGCTCCTCGGACGACGTCTGCATCGTCCTCGACCGCGAGATCGACCGCGGCACCCTCCGACGGGCCGTGCGTGACTGCGAAGCCACCCTCACCGAGGCGGGGTTGAGGCCCGGCGGCACGGCCGCACTGCGGCTGCCGCCCTCGCTGGCGTACGTGGTCCATCTCCTCGCCGTCTGGCGGCTCGGCGCCCAGGCGGTGCTGCTGGACCACCGGCTCACCGTCCCCGAGACCGATCGCGCGCTGGACACCGCGGCGCCCCAACTCCTCATTTCCACCACGAAATCCGGTGGTGCGCTGCGCGGCTTCCACCAGGTGGACGTGGACCTCACGCCGTACCCGGGCCGGCCCGCCGCGACCGGTCATCTGCTCCTTCAGCTCAGCTCCGGGACGACCGGCCCGTCGAAGGCCATCGGCCGCACGGCCGCGAGCCTGACCGCCGAGCTCGACAGCTACGCGCGGATCGACGGCATGCCGGGCCCCGGCGGACGACTGATCGCGCTCACCTCACTCACCCACACCTACGGCCTCATGGGCGGGCTGCTGCACAGCCTTCACAACAACGTCCGCTTCACCCTCCCGGCCCGCACGACCCCTGCCGGGGTCATGGACACCGTCCTCGCGCACTCCGCGCCGACCATGCTCATGGGCGTGCCCGCGCAGTTCACCCTGCTGGGGTCGGTGGCCGAGCCGCCGCGCATGCCCCAGCTCGTCCAGGCGCTGTCGGGCGGCGGCCGGACCCGCCCGGAGCTCGCCGCCACCTTCGCCGACCGCTTCGACGCCCCGCTCGGCGACTGCTACGGCATGACCGAGACGGGCGTCATCGCCACCGACATGAGCGGCGCGATGCGCCCGGCGACCGGCTGGGCCGCCCCGGGGGTGCGCGTCCGCGTCGACGAGGGCGAACTCCTTGTCGCCACACCCGAATCGCCCTACCTCAGCGACCACATCGGTGACCTGCCGTCGGGCCGCTGGGCCGACGGCTGGCTGCGCACCCGCGACGCCGGAGCGATGGACGACATCACCGGCCTGATCACCGTGCGCGGCCGGCTCGACTCCCAGGTCTCCGTCCGGGGCCTGAAGGTCGACCTGAGCGAGGTCGAGGACGCCCTCACCGCCCTGCCGGGCGTGCGGGAGGCGGTCGTCCTGTTCGGGGACGGGATCAACGCCTACGTCGAGCTGGAGGACGCCACCACGCTCGACGGGATCGAGGAGACGCTCGGCAGGCAGCTCGCCGACTTCAAGCTGCCGCGCCGCTGGTACGTCATGCCGAAGCTGCCCCGGACGGCGACGGGCAAGCCACTGCACGACCAGGACGCCCTGCGGGCAGCCGCGGAGCGGGACGGGTACACGCGATGAATCACACGGGGGGCAAGGCGTGTTCGGGGGGATGCACGAGCTCAGGTGTCACGGGCTCACCGCGACGGGGCGGGGCCCGTCAGCACGACCGGCGCGCCCGTCGCGGCGGGTCCGGCGGCGGCGACGGCCAGCAGGTACCCGCCGGGTACCCGGGGGGCGGCCGTACTCATTCCCGGATCGCCCGGCACGGGTTCCAGCACGACCTGTGCGGGGTGGGGGGCGTCCGTGGGCGCATGCGTCCAACGCCCGTCCGGGTACGGCACAGGACGGCGCAGTCCGCCTTCGGATAGCCCGAGGCCGCGCACCTTCCCGATGGCCTCCTTGTGCGTCCACAGCCACAGGAAGGCGGCGGGCTGCTCCTCGGCCGCCCGGTCCGCGAGCCACCGGGCCTCGGCCGCCGAGAACCAGCGGCGTCCCAGTGCCACGGCCGGCAGCGGACGCAGGCGTTCCACGTCCACTCCCACCGGGCCCAGCCGGCTCAGCACCACCGCCACCGCACCGGCGCAATGGCTGACGCTCACGTGCACCCCCTCGGCCGCGCCGCCCAGCCGGGGACGGCCACCGGGCTCCCGCCCGATCCGTATCTCCCCCGGCGGCACCCGCAGGGCGTCCGCCGCCGCCTCCCGCACCAGCGGCGCGCTGTCCGGCCTCCGCTCCCGGCTGGGAGTCAGCCGGACGACGACCGCGGTGTCCGGGCCGACCGGCTCCGGGGCACCCGGTACCGCACTCGACACGACCTCACCCATACGTCACCCACCCACACGTGAACACACGCCCATAGGTCAGGAGTCAATCAAGTGAGCACCGAAACCCGCGAATTCGTTCTGGACGTGCTGCGCGAGCTGAACTACGAGGTCGACGGCGTCACCGACGCGACCCCGCTCGGCGACGAGGGCCTGGAGCTGGAGTCGCTCACCCTCGCCGAGGTCACGATGCGGCTGGAGGAGAAGTACGACGTCCAGTTCACCGACGAGGAGCTGGAGGGGCTGGCCAAGGTGACCCTCGGCGACTTCGTCTCCCAGATAGTCGACCGCGCGACCGCGGGCCAGAGCCGATGACCACCGCACCCGCCCTGACCAAGGAACTGCTGGTCGAGATCCTCGCCGAGTACGGGGAGCGGGAGGCCGACGACATCGCCGAGCGCGTGGACTCGCTGGAGCTGGCGTGGCTCGTCCACTCGCTGGAGGAGCGGTACGGCCTGGAGCTGGACCTCGACGACGTCCAGCTCGCCCGGATGACGACGCTGGACGCCGCGCTGGCCGTCCTCGGCGAGGTTCTTCCCTCCCCGGAGATTCCCTCTCCGGAGAGCGGTTCGGGCGACGGAGCCGAGACAGGGGGTGAGGGGAGTGACCGTAAGGCAGCGCAAGCCGCGTAAACCCGTCGTCGTCACCGGGCTTTCCGTGACCACGGCCTTCGGGCGCGGCCTCGAAGCACTGCGGCAGGGCCTCGCCGCCGGGCAGCCGGCCTTCGGGCCGGTCACCCGCTTCGACGTGGCCAAGCGGCGCGTGGACCGGGCCGCCACCCTGCCCGGCGACCCGAACCTCATCGACGAGATCACCGACGCGGTCACCCAGGCGATCGGCCAGGCCGGTCTGGGGGCCGATACGACGGCCCGCACGCCCCTGCTCTTCGCCCGGCACGCCGACCAGGTGCCGCCCAGGCTGGCACTGCCCGAGCACCACGCACAGGCGCAGCACACCAGCGGCACCGAGATCGCCGAGCGGTGCGGGCTGCGTGACGCGGCCCGTACGTACACCAACGCCTGTGTCGCGGCGAGCACCGCGATCGCGGACGCGGCGGCCCTGATCTCGGCGGGGCGCGAGGAGCGGGTCGTGGTGGCGGCGGGCTATTTCGTCGACGCCGACGCCTACGCGCTCTTCGACGCCGGACGGGCCCTGGCGGCGGACGGGCACCTGCGCTCGTTCAGCCAGGACCGCAAGGGGCTGCTGCTCGGCGACGGCCTCGGCGCAGTGGTCCTGGAGTCAGCCGAGGCGGCCGCCGCCCGGGGAGCCACCCCGATCGCCGGGCTCCTGGGCTGGGGACGGGCCGGGGACGCGTTCCACGTGTGCCAGCCGCACCCCGAGGGGCTCGGCATGGCCGCCGCCATCGAGGCGGCGCTCGGCCGTGCGGAGCTGGCCCCCGACCACATCGACTACATCAACGCGCACGGCACCGGCACCCCCCTCAACGACTCCGCCGAGACGGCCGCGATCCGGCGGGCGTTCGGCGAGGCGGCGGGGAAGGTGCCGGTCAGCTCCACGAAGTCGCTGCACGGCCACACCCTGGAGGCCTCCGGGGTCGTCGAGTTCGCGGTGTCCGTGCTGACGCTCCAGGAAGGAACCCTCCCGGTGAACGCGGGCTACCTCGGGCCGGATCCGGCCTGTGAGCTGAACCTGGTGGTGGACGCCCCCCAGCGGGTGGCGCCCCGGGCTGTGCTCTCCCTCAACGCCGCCTTCGGCGGTGCCAACACGGCACTGGTGCTCGGGGCGGTGGCGGCATGACGGAACTGTCGGTAACGGAACTGTCGGCAGCAGGGATCTCGGTCCTGTCCCGGGCCGAGTGGCCGGAGGCCGGGGACGACCCGGTCAAGGGGCCGCCGAAGCTGGCCGGGTTCGTGGTGTCGTCGTTCGCCCCGCTGGCCGCCGAGGCAGCCGAGCGCTGCCTCAGGCGCGCCTACGGCGAGCCGCCCGCGCAGCCCGGACGGGACCGGCGCACGGCCGTGCTCGTCGTGAGCAAGGCCGGTGACACCGCCACCGACCGGGCCGTCGCCAAGGCCGTGGACGCCGGCCGGTCCGTCCAGCCGCTGCTGTTCTTCCAGTCCGTGCCCAACGCCGTGATCGGTTACGTGGCCAAGCGCTGGGGCCTGGTGGGCCCCGTGGTGTGCCTCAGCCCGGCGGGCGACCCCGAACAGGAAGCGCTGGCGACGGCCGACCTGCTCCTGCTGGACGACGCGGCCGACGACGCGCTGATCGTGCTGCTGGAGCTGGCGTCGGAGGACGGCGCGCACGACACGGCCACGGCCCTGCTGGTCGGGCCGGGCCGAGCGAACGAGGTGGAAGCGTGAGTGACGACGGCAAGGAGGCCCCGGACAGGCTCCCGGGCAAGCTCCCGGACCTCAAGAGCGTCCGGGACCTCTCCGAGAACGAACTGACGGTGGCGCTGCGGCAGTTCTGGTGGCTGCACGACGCCCGCTGGTACCAGGGCGTGAAGAAGCGCTTCGGGCAGGAGGTCGCCAACGAGATCAACGCCGAGGCGCTGCGGTTCGTCGGCCGGCGCGTCGGCACCTGGTACGCCAACACCCACGGCGTACCGGACGGCTCCTCGCCCGCCGAGCTGGCGGAGGCGGTGGCGGGACTGACCCGCACGATGACGACCGAGCAGATGATGCGCAGCCACGTCGAGGAGATCGGCGAGGAGAGCCTGGAGACGGTCGTCACCGAGTTCTTCGCGCTGCGGATGCTCAAGGCCGCCCGCTCCCTGGAGGGCTACGAATGCCCCTGCCTGGACATGCGGGGCGGCTGGTTCGAGGGCCTCGGGGTGAAGGTCGAGGAGACCACCGTGGAATGCATGCGCACCGGGGGCAGCGCGTGCCGGTTCCACACGGAGGTCCGCAGAGAGCCGCACACCGAGGCACAGGCGACGGCACACGCCGAGGTTTCAGCAGAGCTTCCCGCAGAACAGGCGAGTTGACGCGTACCGGCCCACCGGGCCGGGACGCGAGGTACAGGTCAAGAAAGGTCGCAAGAGTTCCATGTCCGGTTCGGATGCCGCCGCCCAGCTAGTCCCCCCGAAGACCACCGCCCCGCCACCGGACACCGGACAGGACGCCGCCTACGCGCGCGGCGGGCTGACGCTGCTCATGGCGTGCGGCGCGACGTTCGTCGCGTTCCTCGATGTCTCGGTCACCTACGTCGCGTTCCCCAGCCTGCACAAGAGCTTCCCCGACGCCTCCCTGTCGGCGCTCTCCTGGGTCGTCAGCAGCTACACCGTCGTCTTCGCCGCCGTCCTCGCGCCCGCCGGGCGGCTGGCCGACGTCATGGGGCGGCGGGCGCTGTTCCTGTGGTCCGTCGCCGGATTCACCCTGGCCTCAGGTCTGTGCGCGATCGCGCCCACGGTGGAGTTCCTGGTCGGCATGCGGGTGCTCCAGGGCATCTCCGCCGCCGGGATGATCCCGTCCGCACTGAGCCTGGTGCTGTCCTCGCGCCCGCCGGAGCACAGGTCGAGCGCCATCGGCCTGTGGGGCGCCAGCAGCTCGGCCGCGGCGGCCGTCGGCCCGCCGCTGGGCGGCCTGCTGGTCGACAGCTTCGGCTGGCCGTCGGTGTTCCTGATCAACGTGCCGCTGGGTGTGATGCTGGTCGTGGCCTCGTACCGGATCCTGCCGCCCCGGACGGGCCCGGCCGGCCGGATGCCCGACCTGATCGGCACCCTCGCGGTGGCGCTCGGCGTGGGCGGCGTGGTCGCCGCCCTGACGGAGGGCAGCAGCTGGGGCTGGACCTCCCCCGCCTTCCTCGGAGCACTGCTGGGCGGCGCCGTACTGCTGGCCCTGGCTCTCCTGCGCTCCCGCCGCCACCCGGCGCCGGCCGTGGAGATCTCGCTGTGGCGCAGCCGTAAGTTCCGGGTCGCCAACATCGCGTTCGTGCTGTTCGGCGGCTCGATGTACTGCTGGCTGCTGGCCGCGCCGCTGTTCGCCACCGAGATCTGGGGCTATTCCGAGGTGCAGGCCGGGCTGGCGCTCGCGCCCGGCGCGGTGATGTCCGTGATCGCCTCGGTGCTGGCGGGCCGCTACGCCCGCGCCCACCAGCGGGTGGCGGTCGTCGTGGGCGGCATCCTGTTCGCCGTCCAGTGCGGGATCTGGATGATCGGCCTGGAGTCGAAGCCGGACTTCCTGGTGATCTGGCTGCCCGCCACCCTGATCGGCGGTGTGGGCATCGGCGCGGTGATGACGGGCCTGTCCAGCGCCTCGGCCACCGCCCTGCCGCCCCGCCTGTTCGCGGCGGGCGCGGGCCTGGCGACGACGGCGCGGCAAGTGGGCGCGGCCCTGGGCACGGCCGCCTTCGCGGCGCTCATGGCCGTGCTGGGCGGCGAGAGCGGCAAGACCCTCGACGGCTTCCGGCAGGTGTTCGTGATGTGCACGGTCCTCGCGGCCCTGGCGGCCGTGGCGGCGCTGTGGCTGACGGACCCGAAGCGGGAAGCGGAGCACTGATTCGCAACGGAGGAGTGACATGAAGAGCGACAACCCGAAGCGGCCGGACGGTGTGACGGCAGGCATCCCGGCCGGCATTCCGGACGGCGTTCCGGACGGTGTTCCGGACCACGACGAGAACGACCCGGCGGAGCACGCGGTCATCGTCCGCCTGGCGGGCAACTGGCACCGCAGGGCGGCGGTGAAGCGCGAGGAACCTGAGCTGGACGAGCTGTTCGACGTCGACAAGCTCGACTACCCCGAGCGCATCTTGCCGTTCCGCGAACACCCCACGTACCTGGCCCTGGGCCCGGAGGAGCGCTCCCGGCTGCTCAGCTGGGCGTGGGTCGCCTACAACCGCACGACGGTGCTGCTGGAGGGCCAGGTCGTCAACCCGGCCTTCCAACTGGCCCTGGACGGGTGGTTCCCCAGCCTGGGCGGGGAGAAGCTGCAGCGCTCGGTGGCCCAGGCGATGGTCGACGAGCAGTACCACACCCTCATGCACATGAACGCGAGCGCGGTCACCCGCCGCCGACGGCGCGAGGCGTTCCCGGACGCCGCGCTGCCCCTGCCGCGCGTCGCCCGCGAACACGCGCGGCTGCGCGACTCCTGGCCGGAGCAGTGGCAGCGCTCGCTGACCACCCTGGGCTTCGCGACGGTCGCGGAGATCTCCATCAACGCGTATCTGAACCTGATCGCGGACGACACGGAGATACAGCCGGTGAACAGCGCCACCGTCCGCATACACAACCGCGACGAGTACTGCCACGCGTCGATATCCACCGTCCTCGCCGAGCAGGTCTACGGCGACCTGGACGAGAAGGGCCGCCGGTTCTTCCTGGACTCCCTGGTGGCGGGGCTGGACGGCTTCGTGGCCAACGACTTCGCCACCTGGCACCGGATCATGGACCAGACCGGTCTGCCGGGCGGCCACGAGATGCTCCACGACATCGAGAGCGCCACGGGCAAGCGGCCGCTGATCCACGACTACAGCGGGCTGCGGGGCCTGGCGGAGCGGCTGGGCGTGGAGGACGACCTGGAGTTCGACTGGTCGCGGACGATCACGGATTCGGAGCCGGCGCCACTGACGTAGTGGTGGGAGCGGCACGAAAGCGAAAGGAACCCCATGGAAGAACGGGAACCCCGCACGGTGCTGATCACCGGCGGCAACCGGGGCATAGGCGCGGAGATAGCCCGGGCCTTCGTGGCCCTGGGCGACCGGGTGGCGGTCACCCACCGCGGCAGCGAGACCCCCGAGGGCACGTTCGGCGTCGAGTGCGACGTCACGGAAACGGCGTCGGTGGACAAGGCCTTCACCACGGTGGAACGGGAGTTGGGCCCGGTCGGGGTGCTGGTGTCGAACGCGGGGATGACCGCGGACGGCCTGCTGATCCGGATGAAGGAGGAACAGTTCCTGCGCGTCCTCGACACCAACCTCGCGGGCGCATGGCGCTGTTCGAAGCGCGCCGTCCCCCAGATGCTGCGGCAGCGGGGCGGCCGCATCATCCTGATCTCCTCGGTCGCGGGCCTCCTCGGCAGCGCGGGCCAGACCAACTACGCCTCCAGCAAGGCGGGCCTGGTGGGCCTGGCCCGCTCCCTCACCCGCGAGTACGGCGCCCGCAACATCGCCGCGAACGTGGTGGCCCCCGGACTCATCGAGACGGACATGACCGCCGGCCTCTCCGAGGCCCACCTCGCCGAACAGCGCGCCCAGATCCCGCTCGGCCGCACGGCCACGGCCGACGAGGTCAGCGGCGCGGTGACCTGGCTGGCGAGCGACGCGGCCGCGTATGTGGCGGGCGCGGTGATCCCGGTGGACGGAGGGCTGGGCATGGGCCACTGAGAACCGCGCCCGACCCGTCACGCCCCGGTGAGCACCCTGACCGGCGACCCGCCGAGGTAGGCGTTGACGGCCTCGACGGAATCGCCGTAGACGAGCGCGAAGTTGTCGCCGGTCACATAGCCGATGTGCGGGGTCAGCACGGTGTTGGGGGCATCGAGCAGCCGGTGCCCGGCGGGGAGCGGCTCCTCCTCGTACACATCGAGCCCCGCACCGGCTATCCAGCCTTCGCCGAGGGCCTTGTTCAACGCATCCTCGTCGACGATCTGCGCGCGAGAGGTGTTGACCAGGAACGCGGTGCGCCGCATCCGCCGCAGATCGTCCTCGGCGACGAGCCCGGTCGTCGCCGAGGACAGCCGCAGATGCAAGCTGACGACGTCGGACGAGGAGAACAACTCCTCCTTACCGACGGCCCGCACCCCGACGGCTTCCGCCCGCTCAGCGGTCATATGAGGACTCCAGGCAACAACATCCATCCCGAACGCGGCCCCCACGGCAGCAACCCGCGTGCCGAGCTTCCCCAACCCGACCACCCCGAGCGTCCCCCCGGCCAGCCCGGTCCCCACCCCACTCTGCCAACTCCCGCCCCGCACCCCCGCATCCTGCGCCCCGGCCCGACGGCTCAGCTCCAGAATCAACGCCCAGGTCAGCTCGGCCGCCGGGAACGGCGTCATACGCGTCCCACACACGACAACGCCATGCCGCGCGGCGGCGGAGAGATCGATCGCGGCATTGTGCATCCCGGCGGTAACGAGCAACCTCAACCGCGGAAGCCGGGCAAACACCTCCGCCCCGAAGGCCGTCCGCTCCCGCATGGCAACGACGGCGTCGAATTCCGCGAGCCGCTCGACCAGGGCAGCGGGATCGCCAACATGATCGGAGAAGAACCGAACGTCAGCCCCGCCGGGCAACCCCGCCCAGCAGGGAAGAGCGGCGGCGGCGCTGTTGTAGTCGTCGATGACGGCGATACGCATAACGAAGATCCCCTGTTCGAACGATCCGACGTCGGCGCCGCGTACGGGCGTGGTGATCATTCTGCCCCCGCCAAATAACAATAATTTTGTTAAACTCCTCACATGGCTGATACCCCCGTCCCCGGCGAAGGCCCCATCCGGCCGGTGTCCGTCTCCCTCCACGAGGGCACGATCGCAGCCCTCAAGGAGCGCACCGGCAGGCGTGGCATGTCCGCGTATGTGGAAGCCCTCATCCAGCGCCAGCTGGAGCGCGACCGACTGCGCGAACTGATCGAGGCCGCCGAGGCCGAGCACGGCCCGGTCGACCCGGCCGCGGTCGAGGCGAAGCGGGCCGTCCTGCGCGGTGAGGCACGCAACTCGGCAGACGCCGCGTGAGCGGGACGCTCGTCCTCGATTGCGAAGGGCTGTCCAAGCTCGTACAGCGCTCGCCCGAACTCTCCGAGTGGCTGTCCGCAGCCGAGGCAGAGGACATCCGCGTAGTCATCAGCTCCGTCACGCTCGTGGAAGCGCGCGACCCGAGAGTGAACCAGGCGCGATTCGACTACGCCGTCTCACGCGTGACCATCATCCCGCCCACGGAAGCCATCGCCCGGCACGCGAGCAAACTCCTCGCCGCAGCGGCCCTGCACGGCCACAAGTACGCACTCGACTCGATCGTGGCGGCTACCGCACTGGCCTCACCGCCCCCGGTCACCGTACTGACCTCCGACCCCGAGGACCTTGAGATGCTGTGCGGCCCGGGCGTCCACGTCATCAAGGTCTGAGCGGGCGGAGCCGGCCGAACGACACGAGGCATCACGGCGGAGGCCAGGCAAAGCAAAAGCCCCAGGTCACGGCGAGTGAGTCCTGAGGCTTCTACAGAGCCGCCTTCGGGATTCGAACCCGAGACCTACGCATTACGAGTGCGTTGCTCTGGCCAACTGAGCTAAGGCGGCAAGCTGCCGGACACCTGACTGGCATCAGCAGCGCGGCCTAGTCTACACAGTTTCCAGGGGTGCCCCGTACCGCGTAGGTGCGAGGGGGAAGCGCAGGTCAGGTGCACTTCCGGGCGGCGGGGGGCGGGGTGGTGGTGAGGAGGTAGTCGTTGATCGTCGTGTCGACGCACTCGCTGCCCCGGGTGTAGGCCGTGTGGCCGTCGCCCTCGTAGGTCAGGAGGTGGCCCGAGGAGAGCTGGGAGGCGAGGGCGCGGGCCCAGGCGTAGGGGGTGGCGGGGTCGCGGGTGGTGCCGACAACGAGGATGGGGGCGGCGCCCTGGGCCTCGATGCGGTGGGGGCGGCCCGTGGCGGGTACGGACCAGTAGGCGCAGCTCAGAGCCGCCCAGGCCAGGCTCTCGCCGAAGACCGGGGAGGCCTCCTTGAAGTCGGCGACGGCGCTGTGGACCTCGGCCGGGTTGCGGAAGGCCGGGGGGAGGTCCAGACAGTTGACGGCCGAGTTGGCGTACATGAGGTTGGCATAGGAGCCGCGCTGATCACGCTCGTAGTAGGCGTCGGACAGCTTGAGCAGCGTGCTGCCGTCGTTGTTCCGGGCGGCGCGCAAAGCGGCGCGGAGGAGGGGCCAGGCGCGCTCGTCGTACATGGCGGAGATCACACCCGTGGTCGCGAGGCTCTCGGTGAGCTCGCGCGGGGTGCCGGTCGGCAAAGGGTGGGTGTCGATCCGCTGGAAGAGATCCTTGAGGCGGTCGCCGGCGGCGGCGGTGCTTCCGGTGCCCAGGGGGCAGTCCGCGCGCCCGACGCAGTCCTTCGCGAAGGACTCGAAGGCCGTCTGGAAGCCGGCCGTCTGGTCGCGGTTCACCCGCTGGGCGTCGAGGGACGGATCCAGCGCGCCGTCGAGCACGAGGCGCCCGACGCGGGACGGGAAGAGTCCGGCGTAGGTGGCACCGAGGAAGGTGCCGTACGAGGCGCCGACGTAGTGGAGCTTGTCGTCGCCCAGAGCGGCACGCAGGACGTCCATGTCGCGGGCCGCCTCGACGGTCGAGACATGGCCGAGGACCTTGCCGGAGCGTTTGGCGCAGCCGTCGGCGAAGGCCCGGTACGCGTCGGTGAGTTCGCCGACTTCCGACGGGCTGTCCGGGCTCATGTCGACCCGGGTGTACGCGTCCATGTCCGCGTCGGACAGGCAACTGACGGGCTCGCTGCCTGCCACGCCGCGCGGATCCACCGCGATCATGTCGTACCGGGCACGGACGGCGGCCGGGTAGCGGGTGCCCGCGTACGCCTGGAGGTAGCCGACGGCCGAACCGCCCGGGCCGCCGGGGTTGACCAGCAGGGAGCCCAGCCGCTTGCCGGGGTCGGTGGCCTTCTTGCGGGAGACCGCGAGCTTGAGGTCGCCGCCCGCCCGGGGCCGGTCGTAGTCCAGCGGCGCCCGCAGCGTGGCGCACTCGAAGCGGTCGCCCGCGCAGGAGCGCCAGGTGAGCTTCTGCGCGTAATACGGCCGGAGCTCGACGGGCAGATCGGTGGGCAGCGGCGCGAACCGCTGCTCCGGGCCGGCGGCGTCCCCCGTATCCGCCGGGCTCTGCGATCTCACCGACGCGGCCGCCCTCGGCGTCGCGGTCCCCGAAGCGCACCCGGAGATCAGCAGGGCCGCCGTCACGACGACGGTGGAGGAGGTGCGGAGCAGACGGCTGGTGTCCAAAGCTGTTCCCTCGGGGTGGGGGCGGGTGGACAGATACGCACAGGACATACGCAGGGCCATTGCAGGCATACGGAGCGTATCCGCAGGAATGCCCAAGGTGGCTCATCCCGAGGCCCACTAGTCCTCGTACGAGTGAGGTACGCGCCAGTACGGAGCGATCCGCCGCCGGATGCCGTACACCCCGCCCCTACCGGGCCCCGCTCACCCCGCCCGCAGTGCCACCGTCATCGCCTCGACCGCCAGCAGCGGCGACACGTTCCTGTCGAGTGCGCGGCGGCACTCGATGATCGCCTCGATGCGCCGCAGCGTCCGCTCCGGCCTGGAGGCCGACGCTATGCGCTCCAGCGCGTCCCGCGCGTCGATATTGGCGATCTCCACCCGGGAGCCGAGCTGGAGTGCCAGCACATCGCGGTAGAAACCGGTCAGATCGATCAGGGCGAGATCGAGGCTGTCGCGCTGCGTGCGGGTGGCGCGGCGCTTCTGCCGGTCCTGGAGCTCCTTCATCGCGCCGGCCGTGCCGCGCGGGAGCCGGCCCCCGGTGCCGGCGGCGGCGCCGAGTGCCGCGCGCAGCTCCTCGGTCTCCTTGGTGTCGACCTCCTCGGCGACCTGCTTCGCGTCCTCCCCCGCCGCGTCGATCAGCTCCTGCGCGGCCTTGAGGCAGCCGCCGATGTCGTCCACGCGCAGCGGCACCTTGAGGACGGCGGCACGACGGGCGCGGGCCCGCTCGTCCGTGGCGAGCCGACGGGCCCTGCCGATGTGGCCCTGGGTGGCGCGGGCCGCCTGCGTGGCCAGCTCGGGCTCGATGCCGTCGCGGCGGACGAGGAGGTCGGCCACCGCGGCAGGGGGCGGGGTGCGCAGGGTCAGGAGGCGGCAGCGGGACCGGATCGTCGGCAGCACGTCCTCCAGGGAGGGCGCGCACAGCAGCCACACCGTGCGCGGGGCGGGCTCCTCCACGGCCTTGAGGAGGACGTTGCCCGCGCCCTCGGTCAGCCGGTCCGCGTCCTCCAGGACGATCACCTGCCAGCGGCCGGTGGCAGGCGACAGCTGGGCCCGGCGGACCAGGTCACGGGTTTCCTTGACGCCGATCGACAGCTGGTCCGTACGGACGATCTCGACGTCCGCGTGCGTCCCCACGAGCGAGGTGTGGCAGCCGTCGCAGAAGCCGCAGCCGGGGCCGTTGAAAGCCCGGTCGGGGCTGACGCACTGAAGTGCCGCGGCGAAGGCCCGCGCCGCGGTGGACCGGCCCGAGCCCGGGGGGCCGGTGAACAGCCACGCGTGCGTCATGGAACCGCCGCTGCTCGCGGGGCCGGGCGCCGGGGACGAGGCGGTGGCCGACGCGACGCCCGTGACGAGGGCGTCCGCGTCCCGCGCGGCAGCGGCGAGCTGCTCCTGCACCCGGTCCTGGCCGACCAGGTCGTCCCACACCGCCATGGCTGTCCTCCGCGCTGTTGGTCCTGCGGTTACCCATTGTGGGACACGGCACTGACAACGATCCCCGCGTCGGCCGGGCAGCCAGGGCCGGCAGCGGGTCCCACCGGCCGACTGCCCCGTCCTACCTGCCCTTGCGCCGGCGGCGGCCCTCGTCCTCCTCGTCGCGGTCGCCGAAGAGCTCGTCCGCGAGCGTGGGGGCGTCCTTCTTCGGAGTCCGGCCGGCCCACCCCGGGCGCCGCTGGTCGGTGCGCGTGTGCTCCGCGCGGCCGTCCGGCTCGTCGGCATCGGTCCGGCTCTCGCCGACCTGCGGCAGCTCGCGCGTACGCTCGCTGTCCGATTCCGCCGGGGCCTGGCCCCGCTCGTCGTCCTCGGGCCGGAAGAGCCACGTCGGCACCCGGTCCGCCGGGTCCGCCGGACGCTCGACGCGCTCGGGTCGCGTGGACCGCGTGGACCGTTCGGACCGCTCGCGCCGCTCGGGCTTCACGGGCGGCAGCACCGCCGTGTCGTCCATCGCGCCGGGCGGTACGGACGGCTTCGGCGGGGTGGCGTCGGCGTCGGGCTGCGGAAGGACCGCGGTCTCCTCGGATTCCGACTCGGGCCGGGCCGCCTTGGGCTTACCGGCCGCTCGCCCGCCGCGTCCCCCCACGCCCCACGTGATCCGCTGGTCGTCCGGTCCGCCATCACTCGCCGCAGGCGGAGTCGTGGGCGGAGCAGGCGGCGCGGGAGGTACGGGCGGGACGGGCGGGACAGCCGGCATCACCGCCGTATCGGCGTTCCGCGACCAGTCCTTCTCACGCGGGTCGGCGGGACGGACCGCCGGCGTCTGAACGGTCTGCGTCTCGTCCGAGGCACGCCGCGCGTCCGCACTCCGACGTCCGTCAGCGCCCCGACGGGTGTCCGCGCCCCGACGGGTGTCCGCGCCCCGACGGGTGTCCGCGCCCTTGCGCGCGTCGGACGGCCGGAACGCCGGCCGCTCGACCGTCGGCGCCTCGGAATCGTCCGCCCCGGAAAGACCCCTACCGGAACGATCCGCCTCGGCGACGGCGGCAGCCTCCGCGGCGACCCGCGCGGCCTCGGCCTCGGCCGCCGCGTCGGCCGCGGCCTTCGCCTCGGCCTCGGCCCTGGCCTGCTCGGCCAGGCGCGCCTGCTCAGCGACCCGTGCCCGCTCGGCCGCCCGCTCCTCCTCGGCGACCCGCGCCCGCTCAGCCGCTCGCTCCTCCTCGGCCAGCCGCTCCCGCTCGGCCGCCCGTTCCTGCTCGGCGATCCGCGCCTGCTCGGCCCTCAGCAGGGCCTCTTCCGCCTTGCGCTGCTTCTCCAGGCGCCGTTCGGCGGCCTCCGCGCGCAGTCGCGCCTCTTCCTCGGCCTGCTTGCGCAGCCGCTCCTGCTCGGCGGCGTGGGCGCGCTCCTCCGCCTCGCGGCGCTTGCGCTCCTCCTCCGCCAGGCGCCGGGCTTCCTCGGCCGCCTGCCGGGCCTCTTCGGCCAGCCGCTCCTCCTCGCGCCGCCGGGCCTCTTCCAGCTCGCGGCGCTGGCGCTCCTCTTCCTCCGCGCGCTCGCGGCGCTGCCGCTCTTCCTCCTCGGCGCGGAGCTTGGCGAGCTGGGCCTGGCGCTCGCGCTCCAGCCGCTCCTCCTCCGCCTTGCGGGCGGCCTCTTCCTCGGCCTTGCGGCGGGCTTCCTCCTCCGCCGCCTTCCGCGCCGCCTCCAGGGCCTTGATCTCGGCCTCGGAGAGGGGCAGCACCTGGTCGAGGCGGTGGCGTACGACCGTGGAGATGGCCGCGGGCTCCTGGCCCGCGTCGATGACCAGATAGCGCGCCGGGTCGGCGGCGGCGAGGGTCAGGAAGCCGGTCCGTACCCGCTGGTGGAACTCCATCGGCTCCGACTCCAGCCGGTCCGGGGCCTCGGTGAAGCGTTCGCGGGCGGTCTCGGGCGAGACGTCCAGCAGGACCGTCAGATTCGGCACCAGCCCGTTCGTGGCCCAGCGCGAGATACGGGCGATCTCGGTCGGCGAGAGATCGCGCCCGGCGCCCTGGTAGGCGACGGAGGAGTCGATGTAGCGGTCGGAGATGACGACCGCGCCGCGCTCCAGGGCGGGCCGGACGACGGAGGCGACGTGCTCGGCGCGGTCGGCCGCGTACATCAGGGCCTCGGAGCGGTCCGATAGGCCCGCCGACGAGACGTCGAGGAGGATCGCGCGCAGCCGCTTGCCGATCGAGGTGGCGCCGGGTTCACGGGTGACGACCACCTCGTGGCCCTTGCCGCGGATCCACTCGGCGACCGCTTCGACCTGGGTCGACTTGCCCGCGCCGTCGCCGCCCTCGAAGGCGATGAAGAAGCCGGTGCCCGAGGGCGTCTGGTCCGGGTCGCCGCCGCGCACCACGTCCAGCAGGTCGCGCCGGAACGGCACCCCGTCCCGGTCGTCGATCTTGCCGAGCACCAGCGCGGCCACGGGCAGCAGCAGCGCGCCGACGAGCATCAGCGTGAAGGCCGCCCCGCCGTGCGCGAAGACGAAGCTGCCGCTGGCCAGCCGGTGCGGCCCGATGGCCGCGGCGAGCAGGGGCGCCACGACCGCGCTCAGCGCGACGGCGACGCGGACGACGGCGTGCAGGTGCTCGGTCGTGCGGGCCCGGCGGGCTTCCTCGGTCTCCTGGTCGAGCAGGGAGTGGCCGGTGTTGGCGGCGACGCCCGCGGACACGCCCGCGAGCAGGACGAGCAGCAACACCGTCGTGGGGTCGGGCACCAGGCCCGCGGCCAGCAGCGCCACGCCCGTCACCGCGATGGCCAGCACCAGCAGACGGCGGCGCGAGAAGCCGGGCAGCACCTTACGGGCCGTGCGGATGCCGATGACCGGGCCGCCGCCGAGCGCGAGGACGAGCAGCGCGAAGCCGACCGGGCCCCCGCCGAGATCGACGGCCTGGAGGGCGGCGACGCCGACGGCCGCGGCGATCGCGCCCGCGACGGCCGCGCAGGCCGGGACGAGCACCGGGATCGCGCCCGTGCGGCCCTTGTCGGGGCCCTGGGCGGTCTTGGGACGGCGCAGCCCCTCGAGCGGGGAACGTGTGCGGGGCGTCTGCGTGGCCGGGAGTTCGAGGGCCTGGAGGAGCGCGATCGACGTCGCGAACAGCCCGGCCGCGACGAACGAGCCGAGGGCCGCCTGGTGCAGATGGAACCAGTCGATCCCCGAGCCGAGCAGATTGCCGACGAGCGTGACGACGACGAGCACGGCCGCGGCGACGGGCAGGGCGACGAAGTTCGTACGGATCGAGAGCCGCCGCAGGGCGTCACAGTGGTCCGGCAGCGGCCGCACGGCCGCGCCTTCGGCAGGCGGCGCGGGCAGCAGTGCGGGGGCCGCGCTCTCCCGGGCGACGGTCCAGAAGCGCTCGGCGACGCCGACGACGAAGGCCGAGACCAGCAGCCAGCCGAGCGCCCGGCCCTCGGTCCAGTCGATCCACAGCGGTGCGACGGCGAGCAGCGCGAGCCGCACCCCGTCCGCGCCGATCATGGTCCAGCGGCGGTCGAGGGGACCGGCCGGGGCGATGAGGGAGGAGAGCGGGCCGAGCAGGACCGCGCCGAAGAGCAGGGTCGCGAGCAACCGCGCGCCGAGGACCGCCGCGACGGCGAATGCGGCACCTCGGTAGCCGCCCCCGAACGAACCCGCCGCGACCGCCGCTTGCAGCGACAGCAGCATCAGGACGAGGAGGGCGAGGGAGTCCCCGATCCCGCCGACGGCCTGGGCGCGCCACAACCGCCGGAGCGGCGGGAAGCGCAGCAGGGCCCGTACGGCGCGCTCGCGGGAATCCGCGGCTAGGGCGCCGGATGTGGGGGTCACCACTGTTGGCTGCTCGGCTCGCGTCATCCTGCCAGCCTATCCGGACGGACCGAATCACAATCCTCTGCCCGAAGGCACCCATATGACCGGGCGATGACCGGGCTCCACGTTGACTCCACACGCCACCGGGGCCCTTCCGGCGGATCATGTGCCGGGCTGCGGTCCCGTGGCGTCCGCACCACCGCTGCGCGGCGGTGTCCTCAATCGCCGGACGGGCTGATTTCAGCCCGTCCGGCGATTGAGGACGCGCTCACCGGGCGCCCGACCGGCTGACGTCGCTACTCGTCCGAAGCCGACCCCGCCGAAGCGGCAGCGGTGGTCTTCTTCGCCGCGGCCTTCTTCGTCGTGGCCTTCTTGGCCGTCGTCGTCTTCTTCGCCGTCGTGGTCTTCTTGGCGGCCGTCTTCTTCGCGGCGGTCTTCTTGGCCGTCGTGGTCTTCTTGGCCGCCGTCTTCTTCGCCGGGGCCTTCTTGGCCGTCTTCTTGGCCGGGCCCTTGGCGCGCTTCTCCGCGAGGAGCTCGTAACCGCGCTCCGGCGTGATCGTCTCGACGTCGTCGTCACGGCGCAGCGTGGCGTTGGTCTCGCCGTCGGTCACGTACGGGCCGAACCGGCCGTCCTTGACCACGACCGGACGCTCGCTGACCGGGTCGGTGCCCAGCTCCTTCAGCGGCGGCTTGGCCGCGGCCCGCCCGCGCTGCTTGGGCTGGGCGTAGATGGCGAGGGCCTCGTCGAGGGTGATCGTGAAGAGCTGGTCCTCGGTCTCCAGCGACCGCGAGTCCGTGCCCTTCTTCAGGTACGGGCCGTAGCGGCCGTTCTGCGCGGTGATCTCCACGCCTTCGGCGTCCTTGCCGACGACGCGCGGCAGCGACATCAGCTTGAGGGCGTCGTCGAGGGTGACCGTGTCGAGGGACATGGACTTGAAGAGCGACGCGGTGCGCGGCTTGACCGCGTTCTTGCCGGTCTTCGGGGTGCCCTCGGGCAGGACCTCGGTGACGTACGGGCCGTAGCGGCCGTCGCGGGCGATGATCTGGTGCCCGCTGACCGGGTCGGTACCCAGCTCGAAGTCGCCGCTCGGCTTGGCGAGCAGCTCCTCGGCGTACGCCACGGTCAGCTCGTCCGGCGCCAGGTCCTCCGGGACATCGGCGCGCTGGTGGCCCTCGGAGTCCTTCTCGCCGCGCTCCACGTACGGGCCGTAGCGGCCGACGCGCAGCACGATGCCCTCACCGACGGGGAACGAGGACACCTCACGGGCGTCGATCGCGCCGAGGTCGGTGACCAGCTCCTTGAGGCCGCCGAGGTGGTCGCCGTCGCCGTTGCCGGCGTCGGCGGCGGAGGCGACCTGGCTCTCCTCGGTCCCGCCCTCGGAACCGAAGTAGAAGCGGCGCAGCCACGGCACGGCCTGGGCCTCGCCGCGGGCGATGCGGTCGAGGTCGTCCTCCATGGAGGCGGTGAAGTCGTAGTCGACCAGCCGGCCGAAGTGCTTCTCCAGCAGATTGACGACGGCGAAGGACAGGAAGGACGGGACGAGCGCCGTGCCCTTCTTGAAGACGTAGCCGCGGTCGAGGATCGTGCCGATGATCGACGCGTAGGTCGACGGGCGGCCGATCTCGCGCTCTTCGAGCTCCTTGACCAGCGAGGCCTCGGTGTAGCGGGCCGGGGGCTTGGTCGCGTGACCGTCGGCGGAGATCTCCTCGGCGGTCAGCGGGTCGCCCTCGGTGACCTGCGGGAGCCGGCGCTCGCGGTCGTCCAGCTCGGCGTTCGGGTCGTCGGCGCCTTCGACGTAGGCCTTCATGAAGCCGTGGAAGGTGATCGTCTTGCCGGACGCGCTGAACTCGGCGTCCCGGCCGTCGCTCGCGCGACCGGCGATCTTGACGGTGACGGAATTGCCGACCGCGTCCTTCATCTGGGAGGCGACGGTCCGCTTCCAGATCAGCTCGTACAGACGGAACTGGTCACCGGTCAGGCCGGTCTCGGCGGGCGTGCGGAAACGATCACCCGACGGCCGGATCGCCTCGTGGGCCTCCTGCGCGTTCTTGACCTTGCCGGCGTACGTGCGCGGCTTCTCCGGCAGGTAGTCGGCGCCGTAGAGCTGCGTGACCTGCGCCCGGGCGGCCTGGACGGCCGTCTCGGAGAGGGTGGTGGAGTCCGTACGCATATAGGTGATGAAGCCGTTTTCGTACAGCTTCTGGGCGACCTGCATGGTCGCCTTCGCACCGAAGCCCAGCTTGCGCGAGGCCTCCTGCTGGAGCGTGGTCGTACGGAACGGCGCGTACGGCGAGCGGCGGTACGGCTTGGACTCGACCGACCGGACGGAGAACCGGGTCTCGGCGAGGGCCGCGGCGAGCGCGCGGGCATTCGCCTCGTCCAGGTGGAGGACGGTGGAGCCCTCCTTGATCACGCCGGTCGAGCCGAAGTCACGGCCCTGGGCGACGCGGCGGCCGTCGACGGAGGTCAGACGGGCGCCGAAGGTGCCGGGGTCGGAGGCGTCGCCGCCACGGCCCGTCGCGAAGGTGCCGGTGAGGTCCCAGTACTCGGCGGAGCGGAAGGCGATGCGCTCGCGCTCGCGCTCGACGACGAGGCGGGTCGCCACGGACTGCACCCGGCCGGCGGACAGCCGGGGCATGACCTTCTTCCACAGGACCGGCGAGACCTCGTAGCCGTAGAGGCGGTCGAGGATGCGGCGCGTCTCCTGGGCGTCGACGAGCTTCTTGTTCAGCTCGCGCGGGTTGGCCACGGCCTCGCGGATCGCGTCCTTGGTGATCTCGTGGAAGACCATCCGGCGGACCGGGACCTTGGGCTTGAGGACTTCCTGGAGGTGCCACGCGATGGCTTCGCCCTCGCGGTCCTCATCGGTGGCGAGGAAGAGTTCGTCGGACTCGGCCAGCAGGTCCTTGAGCTTCTTGACCTGGTCCTTCTTGTCGTGGTTGACGACATAGATGGGCTGGAAGTCGGCGTCGACGTTCACGCCGAGGCGGGCCCAGGGCTCGCCCTTGTACTTGGCCGGGACCTCGGCGGCCCCGTTCGGCAGGTCACGGATGTGCCCGACGCTCGCCTCGACGACGTATCCGGGGCCGAGGTAGCCCTTGATCGTCTTCGCCTTGGCAGGCGACTCGACGATGACGAGTCGGCGGCCGCCCTGTGCGGTCTCGCTGGTCGGGGACAACTTCGCTCTTCTTCCGGTCGGCACTCGGTGTGGGCGCTGCGGTGACGCTGCGGAGTGTGACGGTACATCCCGCCCCCGTGTCAAACGGAAAAAGCCCGCAACGCCACTCGAACGGTAACCCGACAAGCGTCCTGTCTGCCGCCCGGACCGGCACACCGCCGGTGCGAAGGGGGCGTCGGAGGCCACCTCGGGACCGTGTGGAAAGCGGTGCGTACGGGGGTTTCCGGCGGTAAGCGACACGTTTTATATCGGGTGTACCGGCTCGTGGCGCGTTGCGTGTCGACGGTCGGCGGAACCTTGCCCTCCGGGGCAGGCGCCGCCCGCGCGGCAGGGGCGCGCCAGGGCTCAGACGCCGAGCAGCAGCCAAAGGCCGGTGGCGAGTGCGCCCGCGCCGAAGAGGAAGGAGAGGGGCACGGCGACGCGTGGGCTCGCCCCTTCCACCACAGGTGCCCCCAGCACCGCACGCGCTCCCGTCCACAGCAGCAGCGCCCCGCCGAACAGCGTGAAGGCCGTACCGGCGAAGCCCGCGGGCGCACTCTCCATGCCGCGCAGCCTGGCACCCGCACACGGCATCCAGGCGAACCTGATGTGAACCCGTCGAACATGACGGGAACCCGCCCCCTCCTTTTCCACCCCTCATGAGTCGGGGCGACGCCGGATGCCCGTCGGCGGCGAGGCCGACCGACCGACGCTCGCGCGTTCGGCCGATCAGCCCCCACGGGCATCGATCAGTCGCCCACCGGCGTGAGGAAACCCTGTTCGACCAGGAGCCGGATCGAGTCGGGCGTACGGTCGCGCAGCAGCACCGCGTCCTCCCCGACGAGCTGGGCGATGGCGTCCAGGATCCGGCCCGCGCTGAGTGAGCCGTCACACACGCCCGCGAAGCCCGCGCCGACCGTGTCCACCTTGGTCGCCCGGCGCATGCCGCGGTTCTGGCGGAGCACGACGTGCTCCGGATCCTCCGCGCCCGGCAGCCCGACCTGCTCCTGCACGACCTCGTCGGCCAGCTTGAAGCGGGCGGCGAGCAGCGACGCGTCGTCGTGCGCGCGCAGGAAGTCCTGCCGCTCGAAATGGGCCCGCACGGACGCGCCGAGCGGCTGCTCGACGGGGTGCGGCCACTCCTCCGCCATCACGGACGGCCGGTCCGAGCCGGATTTACGCAGCGTGATCCAGCCAAATCCGATGCCCTTGGTCTTGCGGGCCTCGAATTCGTCCAGCCACGCGTCGTAGCGGGCCGCGTACTCGGCCGGAGCCGTGCGGTGGTCGCCGGCGTCGCGCAGCCACAGCTCTGCGTACTGGGCGACGTCCTGCACCTCGCGCTGGACGATCCACGCGTCACAGCCCCGGGGCACCCAGGACGTCAGCCGCTCGCGCCAGTCCTCGCCCTCCACGTGCTGCCAATTGGCGAGCAGCTGGCAGTAACCGCCGTCGTTGAGCCGGGCGGCGGACTGCTGGACGAGGGTGCGGCAGAGGTCGTCGCCGCCCATGCCGCCGTCGCGGTAGGTGAGCCGGGCGCCGGGGGAGATCACGAAGGGCGGGTTGGAGACGATCAGGTCGTACGTCTCATCGGCGACCGGCTCGAACAGCGAGCCCTCGCGCAGATCCGCCTCGGGCGCTCCGGACAGCGCGAGGGTCAGCCGCGTCATGTGCAGGGCACGCGGATTGAGGTCGGTGGCCGTGACCCGGGTGGCGTGCTGGGCCGCGTGCAGCGCCTGGATGCCGGAACCGGTGCCCAGGTCGAGGGCGCTGGCCACGGGCGTACGGACGGTGATCCCGGCGAGGGTCGTGGACGCGCCGCCGACGCCCAGGACCAGCTCCGAACGGGCCGCCCCGCCCGGGGCGTCCGCGCCCCCGGCGATGCCGCCGGCGCCGCCGACCGCGCAGCCGAGGTCGGAGACGATCCACCAGTCCTGCCCCTCGGGGCCGCCGAACGGGCGGACGTCCACGGTCGCCCGTACGAGGTCACCGGCCTCGCGGACCAGCCAGCCGTCGGCGAGGCAGTCGTCCATCGGGAGCGCGGCGGCGGCCCGCCCGTACTCGACCGGCCGCTGCAGCAGGAAGAGCCGGATAAGCGTCTCCAGCGGGCTGTCGCCACGCGTGGCGCGCAGGGCGGGGACGGTCTCGCTGCGGGCGAGCGCGGCGTAGGCGGGGGCGCCGAGCAGGTCGAGGAGGCCGTCGGCGGTGAAGGCGGCGGCGAGCAGGGCATCGCGCAACCGGGCGGTGCGCGCGCGGTCGGAGGCGGCGGGCAGGTTCGTACTCACGGGACCATTGTCGGGGGCACCACTGACAAAAGGCGAAAGCCCGGCGCCGCGCCCTGCCGGGGCGTGGCGCCGGGCGGAACCAACCGCGGCTGCCTCCCGTGCACTTCGGACCCGAACCGTTCCTGCTGCCCGGCCGGGCCACGCGTGCGTCGGAGCTGCTTGTACCGGTGGCTGCCTGTGCGGCTACTTCTTCGTCGGCGTGGCCGAGGTCGACGTCTTCTGGCAACCGGGCTGCTTCGCCATCGCCTTGCCGACATCGCCGGACTGCAGCTTCTTGAGGGCCTCGTCGCTCTGGCTGCTGAGCTTGCCGATGTCGCCCGCGATGCTCTTGAGCCCCGCGGCGAACTTGCCCTTGTCCCCGGTGTCCAGACCGTCCATCCGCTTCTTCAGGTTGGTGTAGGCCGCGGAGAGGTCGTTGAGCGCCTTGACGGCGTTCTGCTGGCTGGTCTCGCCGTCCTTGACGGGCGGCGCGCCCGCGTTCTGCACGGCCGAGCCCAGCGCCTTGTAGGCGTCGGCGTTGGCCTGGAAGGCCTTGGAGTCGGTCTGCTGGATCTTCTTCGAGTCCTCCTCGTTCTGGACGGAGGCGATCGAGGAGTTGGCGTCCTGGATCTTCTTCACCTGGGGCTGCATCTGGTCGCAGACCTTCTTGGCCCAGTCGTCGAGCTTCTTGTCACCGTTGTCGCTGTCGCTGCAACCGGTCAGCGCCATAACGAGCGCCGCACCGCCGGACAGTGCAGCCACAAGCTTCTTGTTCACCGGATTGGTCCCTTCGATGGCTCTCGGCCCGGAACTTACACGTCCGAGCCGTGCGGCCCATGAGCCGAGCACACCATGCGCCCCCTTTTGAAGCCATTTGCACCAAACTCGGCGTGGCGTTCACCGCACCCCGGACGGCTCACGCGCCACTCGCACGAACGGGCGGACGGCGTGCCCCGCGCACGCCGTCCGCCCCCGTTGTCTGCTGCCGTCTCCGGCTTTGTCTCTGCTGTCCTCCGGCTTTGTCTCCTGCCGTCCGGCGCTCTCTCCTGCCCGGGCGCTTAGGACACCACCGCCCGGTCGACGGGTTTCGCCGCCGGACCGGGGCTCTCCTCGTCGTCGCCCACGACGACTCCGCGCCGCTTGGAGACGTAGACCGCGGCCACGATGACGACGATGGCGAGCACCGCGACGCCGATCCGCAGCCCGCTGTTGGCGTCGTCGCCGTAGGAGAACTTCACCACCGCGGGAGCGATCAGCAGCGCCACCAGGTTCATCACCTTCAGCAGCGGGTTGATCGCCGGACCGGCGGTGTCCTTGAAGGGGTCGCCGACCGTGTCGCCGATGACCGTCGCGGCATGTGCCTCACTGCCCTTGCCGCCGTGGTGCCCGTCCTCCACGAGCTTCTTGGCGTTGTCCCAGGCACCGCCGGAGTTGGCGAGGAACACCGCCATCAGGGTGCCGGTACCGATCGCGCCGGCGAGATACGAGCCGAGGGCACCGACCCCGAGCGAGAAGCCGACGGCGATGGGCGCCATCACGGCGAGCAGGCCGGGGGTGGCGAGTTCGCGCAGCGCGTCCTTGGTGCAGATGTCCACCACGCGCCCGTACTCCGGCTTCTCGCTGTAGTCCATGATCCCGGGGTGCTCGCGGAACTGCCGCCGCACCTCGTAGACCACCGCACCCGCCGACCGCGACACCGCGTTGATCGCCAGCCCCGAGAAGAGGAAGACGACGGCGGCGCCGAGGATCAGCCCGACCAGGTTGTTGGGCTGCGAGATGTCCAGGCTCAGCCCCAACTCCCCGGACTTGGCATGCACATCCGCCACGGCCGTGGCGATCGCGTCCCGGTACGAACCGAACAGGGCCGACGCGGCGAGCACCGCCGTGGCGATGGCTATGCCCTTGGTGATGGCCTTGGTCGTGTTGCCCACGGCGTCGAGGTCGGTCAGCACCTGCGCGCCCGCGCCCGTGACGTCACCGGACATCTCGGCGATGCCCTGCGCGTTGTCGGAGACGGGTCCGAAGGTGTCCATGGCGACGATCACGCCGACGGTCGTCAGCAGGCCCGTACCGGCGAGGGCGACGGCGAACAGCGCCAGCATGATCGACGTGCCGCCGAGCAGGAACGCCCCGTAGACGCCGAGCCCGATCAGCAGCGCCGTGTAGACCGCCGACTCCAGGCCGATGGAGATGCCGGCGAGGACGACGGTGGCGGGGCCGGTCAGGGACGACTTGCCGATGTCCCGCACGGGCCGCCGCGTGGTCTCCGTGAAGTAGCCCGTGAGCTGCTGGATGAGCGCCGCGAGCACGATGCCGATGGCCACGGCGACGAGCGCGAGGACGCGCGGGTCCCCGTCGTGGCCGCTGATGGCGTTGTCCCCGATGCCCTTCAAGTCCGCGTAGCTCGACGGGAGATACACGAACACCGCCACGGCCACCAGGACCAGTGAGATGACGGCCGAGATGAAGAAGCCGCGGTTGATGGCGGTCATGCCGCTGCGGTCGGTGCGGCGGGGCGCGACCGCGAAGATGCCGATCATCGCGGTGACCACACCGATGGCGGGAACGAGCAGCGGGAAGGCGAGGCCCGCGTCGCCGAAGGCGGCCTTGCCGAGAATCAGCGCGGCGACGAGGGTCACGGCGTAGGACTCGAAGAGGTCCGCCGCCATGCCCGCGCAGTCGCCGACGTTGTCGCCCACGTTGTCCGCGATGGTGGCGGCATTGCGCGGGTCGTCCTCGGGGATGCCCTGCTCGACCTTGCCGACCAGGTCGGCGCCGACGTCCGCGGCCTTGGTGAAGATGCCGCCGCCGACCCTCATGAACATGGCGATGAGCGCCGCGCCGAGGCCGAATCCCTCCAGCACCTTGGGCGCGTCGGCCGCGTACACCAGCACCACGCAGGAGGCGCCCAGCAGACCGAGGCCCACCGTGAACATGCCGACGACACCGCCCGTACGGAACGCGATCTTCATGGCCTTGTGCGACACGGCCGTCAGATCTTTCTGCGGCTCGCCCTCGGCGGGAGTGGCCTCACGAGCGGCGGCGGCGACCCGCACATTGGCGCGCACCGCGAGCCACATGCCGATATAACCGGTGGCCGCGGAGAAGAGCGCGCCGATCAGAAAGAAGGCCGAACGCCCGAGGCGCTGTGACCAGTCGTCGGCGGGCAGCAGCATGAGCAGGAAGAAGACGACCACGGCGAAAACGCCGAGCGTCCGCAACTGCCGGGCAAGATAGGCATTCGCGCCTTCCTGCACCGCCGCGGCGATCTTTTTCATGCTGTCGGTGCCTTCGCCTGCCGCAAGCACCTGACGCACCAGCACCACGGCCACCGCGAGTGCCGCGATCGCGACGGCCGCGATCACCAGCACCAGCGTGCGGTTGCCCTCGGTCAGCTCGACCGCGAGGTTCTGAGTGAAGTCCACCTGTTCAGGGGTAAGGGGCCCCGCCATTCGTCCTCCTTGACGTTTGGCACATGGGCGCGCGGCTGACCCGCGACCGCGGAGCAGCCGCCACGCTCAGGCGTCCTGAGCTCAAGATGGACGGATTGTAGGGAGCATGGCGAGATCAAAACAGAGCGCGGCAAACGGAATGAGCCTGCGCAAGTGAAGGGCGGATGGATGATCCGCCGGATTCCCGATCTACGGGTGAAGATCCGAAGAAGAGATCGACGAAGGAGATCGTCGAGCGGAGGCGCGGCGGAAGCGCGGCGGTAAAGATCTGCGGCGCTGGGAGGAATCCGCGCGATGCCGTCCCGGAGAAGATCGACGGCTGAAACCGCACCCTGACGGGGGGAGGAATTCGGCCATCGGCAGCGGCAGTGAAGGAGATTTACCGGCCCGGGTGGTGATGACGTCGATTCAGGCCGAATCGAGGAGCCCTGACTACGACAAACGGGTGACGCGGGGCTACGGCGGTGGTGAACGTGAGCCGGAATCGGGCAGCGGAACGGGGCAGCCGGCCTACGCCGACGGCAGGGGCAGGGACGCCGAGGGACGCCGGGAACCCAGGCGCCGGGGCGCCGGGGCCTCGGGGTGCAGGGCTAGGGCAGCACGGGGGCGGGGATCGTCGGCCAGCTCATCCGAATGAGGCCGCCGGATTCGTCCGCGGTCACCTCGACGTCGTCGACCAGCCCGCTGATGACGGCGAGGCCCATGTCGTCCTCGCCCTCTTCCGGCGCGCCGGAAGCCTCGCCCGGGCCGCCCGCGGCGGCATCGGCGGCGGACAGATGGGGGGCGTCGTCGCCGACCTCGATGGAGAACTTCTTCTCGTCCTCGATCAGCACGACCCGCACCGGGGTGGTCACACCGTGACCGGCGTGCAGCCCCACCGCGCGCGTGCACGCCTCACCCACGGCCAGGCGCACCTCGTCCAGCACGGCCTCGTCGACCCCGGCCCGGCGAGCCACCGCGGCGGCTACCAACCGGGCGGTGCGGACATGCTCGGGAAGGGCACTGAACAGCAGTTCGACGGTGGCCATGCCATCCCCCTCGGTCGCACGTGCCCTCTTCCCCGGTCCTGGAACAGGGCGAACTCACGGAGGGGCCGGGCCCTCACAGCCCGGTGCCCCCCGCGCGGCAGTGTCGTCCGGCGACCGTCAGTCGGTCGCCTGCACCGCGTCCTCGACCGAGGTGTGAATCGGGAACACCTTGGTCAGGCCGGTGATACGGAAAATCTTGAGAATGCGCTCCTGGTTGCAGACCAGGCGCAGCGAGCCCTCATGGGCACGCACACGCTTGAGCCCGCCGACCAGCACGCCGAGCCCGGTGGAGTCGAGGAAGTCGACGCCCTCCATGTCCACGACGAGGTGATAGCTGCCGTCGTTGACAAGCTCGACCAGCTGCTCACGCAGCTTGGGCGCGGTATACACATCAATCTCGCCACCGACCTCGACGACCGTACGGTCGCCTACGGTCCGGGTCGACAGGGACAGGTCCACGGATCCTCCAGCACCTTGCATCGAGCGGTCGCCCCCCATGGATCGGCAGCCGCGATGGCATTCAATCACTTACCGGCAGGCGCGCACGACGCCTTGAGTCCATTGTCCGTCACGCCAATGACACACTCGATGTCGATGGCCCACGATCAACTCCCGCCGGAGGCGGGCGTACATCCCGCTCCCCGGGTGGTCCTCGACAGACTCGCCACCGGGGCAGGCCGGGCTGCACGCATCACTCATACGGAGCACTTGCCCCCTCGTCCGGGACGTCATGCCCCCTGGCCCGAGAAGATCCGGCCGGAAGTGATCGGCGCGATCCGTGCCGCCGGAATCGACCGTCCGTGGGCGCACCAGGCTCTGACGGCCGAGCACGCCCTGCGCGGCGAGTCGGTGGTGGTGGCCACGGGCACCGCGTCCGGCAAGTCGCTCGCGTACCTCGCCCCGGTCCTCAGCGCGCTCCTGGACGGCTCCGAGGCGCCCAACGGGCGCGGAGCGACCGCCCTGTACCTGGCCCCCACCAAGGCCCTGGCAGCCGACCAGCGGCGCGCCGTACGGGCCCTCGCCGCCCCGCTCGGCAAGGGCATCCGGCCGGCCGTCTACGACGGCGACACGCCCGTCGAGGAGCGCGAGTGGGTGCGTCAGTACGCCAATTACGCGCTCACCAACCCGGACATGCTGCACCGCTCGATCCTGCCCGCCCACCCCAAGTGGGCCTCCTTCCTGCGCACCCTGCGCTACGTCGTCATCGACGAGTGCCACACCTACCGCGGCGTCTTCGGTTCACATGTCGCCCAAGTGCTGCGACGGCTTCGGCGTGTCTGCGCCCGTTACGGCGCCGATCCCGTCTTCCTCCTCGCCTCCGCCACCGCCTCCGACCCGGCCACCGCCGCGACCCGGCTGACCGGGCTGCCGGTGGTGGAGGTCACCGAGGACGCCTCCCCGCGCGGCGAAGTCGTCTTCGCCCTCTGGGAGCCCCCGCTCACCGAGCTCCACGGCGAGCGCGGCGCCCCCGTCCGCCGTACGGCCACCGCCGAGACCGCGGACCTCCTCACCGACCTCGCCGTCCAGGGCGTCCGGACCGTCGCCTTCGTGCGCTCACGGCGCGGCGCCGAGCTCGTGGCCCTGATCACCCAGGAACGCCTGGCAGCGGTGGACCGCTCCCTCCCCTCCCGGGTCGCCGCCTACCGCGGCGGCTACCTCCCGGAGGAGCGCCGCGCCATCGAGCGCGCCCTGCACACCGGCGAACTGCTGGGCCTGGCCGCCACCACCGCCCTGGAACTCGGCGTGGACGTCGCCGGCCTCGACGCCGTCCTCATCTGCGGCTACCCCGGCACCCGCGCCTCCCTGTGGCAGCAGGCCGGCCGCGCGGGCCGTACGGGCCGGGGCGCTCTCGCGGTCCTCATCGCCCGCGACGACCCTCTGGACACCTACCTCGTCCACCACCCCGAGGCCCTTTTCCGGCAGCCTGTGGAGTCCACCGTCCTCGACCCGGACAATCCGTACGTCCTCGCCCCCCATCTGTGTGCCGCGGCCGCCGAGCTGCCGCTCACCGAATCCGACCTGTCACTCTTCGGCCCCGAGACGCCGGGCCTGCTGTCCCGGCTCGAAGGCCGGAAACTGCTCCGCCGCAGGGGCTCCGCCTGGCACTGGACCCGCCGCGAGCGCGCCGTCGACCTGGCCGACATCCGGGGCGGCGGCGGCCGCCCCGTCCAGGTCGTGGAGGAGGGCACGGGCCGGCTGCTGGGCACCGTGGACGCGTCCGCCGCCCACACGGCCGTCCACGAGGGCGCCGTCCACCTCCATCAGGGCCGCACCTACCTTGTCCGCCACCTCGACTTGGAGGATTCCGTCGCCCTCGTCGAGGAGGCCGCCCCGCCGTACTCGACGACGGCCCGCGACACCACGGCCATCTCCATCCTGGAGACGAGCGCCGAGATCCCCTGGGGGGAGGCGCGGCTGTGCTTCGGCTCCGTCGAGGTCACCAATCAAGTCGTCTCCTTCCTCCGCCGCAAACTCATCACCGGCGAGGTCCTCGGCGAGTCCAAGCTGGACCTCCCGCCCCGTACGCTGCGCACCCGCGCCGTGTGGTGGACGATCACGGAGGACCACCTCGACGAGGCCCGTGTCCACCCCGAGGCCGTCGGCGGCGCCCTGCACGCCGCGGAACACGCCTCGATCGGCATGCTCCCGCTCTTCGCCACCTGCGACCGCTGGGACATCGGCGGCGTCTCGGTGCCCCTCCACCCCGACACGGCCCTGCCGACCGTCTTCGTCTACGACGGCCACCCCGGCGGCGCCGGCTTCGCCGAGCGCGCCTTCCACACCGCCGCGAGCTGGCTCACCGCCACCCGCGAGGCGATCGCCGCCTGCGAGTGCGAGACGGGCTGCCCCTCGTGCATCCAGTCCCCCAAGTGCGGCAACGGCAACGACCCACTCGACAAGCGAGCCGCCATCCGCCTCCTGACCCGCCTTCTCGCCGACGCCCCCACCGAGAAGGAGCCGGGCGCCCCGCTTCCGTAGCACCCACGGCCGGTCGTACGGCGGAGTGTTGTTTGCCGGTGGAGGAGCAGGCCCCGGACCGTCAGGGCCCGACCCCGTGGTGGCCCGGACCGTCGCCGCCCGCCGGCTCAGGTGCGACGAGCGGGCCCGTGAGGCCCGGAGGGCCGGCGCGGGAACTCACCCGGACGGTGTACGGCCCGGCCCGTGCCTCGGCCGCCACTTCGGCGATCTCACCGCTCACGGCGCACCGCACCACCCGCGCCGCCTGGGCGGCGGCCACCTTCCGGGCCAAGCCGCACGCCGTCCGGTGTCCCGACAAGGCGTGGTCGGCCGCCGCCAGCACCGCCAGGTCCGCGGCGCCGCCCGCCCGGTGGCGGGCGGCCACGGCCTGTCCCATGGCCAGCGTCGCCGCGAACACCGCGCAGAAAGCCGCCGCGGCGATCGCCACCCACGCCGACGCCATGCCCCCGTCACCCCACCGTCTCCTCAGCAAGGGCCACCGCCTCCCCGCCCAGCCGCACCGTCAGCGGTCCCGGGCCCACGGTCCGGGCATCGACCCGCACCCGCACCAGGTCGCCCTCCCTTGCCACCGCGATCCGGGCCCCGGCCGGAGCGGCCGATCTGGCGGCGGCGACCGCCGCCGACGCAGGCTCCGACCGGGCCGCCGCCCGAGCGCCCGCCCGGGCCGCGTCCACACACTGGATCTGTGCGGACGCCGCCATCAGCCCCCAGAGCAGTGCCATGCCGAACAGCGTCAGCGTCGGGAGGACCAACGCGGCTTCCGCCGTCACATAGCCGCCGTCAGAACGAGGCATGGAGGGCCTTCACGATCAGCGACTGCAACGCCGAGCCGACCGCCCCACCGGTGACCACCTTGTAGAGCACCGCCGCGAGCGCGCATGCCGCCAGCGTCCCCACGGCGTACTCCGCCGTCGTCATTCCGTCCTCGCCGGCCACCCTCAGCCGGGCCCAACGCTTCGACCACCACTGCACGACCATCACTTGATCCCCCTGTCCTTTGTTCTTTGCCTCGTGCGCCTCATGCGCCGCATGTGCCTCACTCACCGTCAATTGCCTTTCAGGAGCCCGCTCGCCAGGCCGATGACCACCGGCACCACACCGACCGTCAAGAACGCGGGCAGGAAGCACAGCCCCAGCGGGGCCGTCGCCAGGACTCCGGCGCGCCGGGCCCGTATGCCCGCCGTCCGCCCTCGGGTGGCGCGCAACTGTCCCGCCAGCCGCGACATGGGCTCCACCGCCGGCACGCCCGTCGCCTGGGCCCGTTCCAGACAGCGCGCGAGCCCGCGGGCGCCGGGAAGGCTTCCCAGCCGGCCCCAGGCCGTGCCCGGCTCCCCGCCGAGCCGTACCTCGGCAGCGGCTTGGGCGAGTCGCTCGCCCACGGGTCCGCCCAACGAGGCGCCCACCGCCGCGGCGGCTTCCCGGGGACCGGCCCCCGCGGCCATGCAGGCCGCCAAGAGATCCGCCGCGAACGGAAGTTGGACTTCCGATCCCTTCACTACCGGCTCACCACGAGTACGCTTGTCGCGTCGCTGCCGCCGCCACACGCCGTACGCGACCCCGAGCCCCGCCACCCACCCGGCGATCCCCCCGACGAGGAGGAGACCGGCGAGCCCCGCCCCGACGGCCGGGAGTCCGGCCCGCGCCACCGCCGCCCGCCCCGACCACCTCCGCAGTCGACCCACCGGACCGGCCGATCCACTCTCCCTGAGCAGTGACGCCGCCCGTCGGCGAACCGAGCGGGCCCCGCGCGCCCGGCCCGCCCAGCCCAGGACAATCACCAGGCCCACACCTGCGATGACGATCGAAATAAATATCCCCAGGCTGTGGATAACTTTTTCGCTCACGCCCTCCCACCCCCGTCCGCTCCCACGGCACCCCGTACGATCCGAGCGGTCCACGCGAGCCCCGCGCACTCCAGAGCACCACCGAGCGCCAGGCAGCCCAGCCCGGCGGAGGTGTGCAGCAACACCCGCAACGGGGCCGCCCCGAGCGCGCTGCCCATCAGCAGGGCGAGCACCGGAAGCACGGCGAGCATCACGCCGGTGGACCTCGTTCCCGCCAACTGGGCGTGCAGGTCCTCCCGTTGGTCCCGCTCGGCGCTGAGCGCCGCCGCCACCCGTTCGAGTCCGGCGGCGAGCCCCGCCCCGCCGTCGACCGAGACCTGCCAGCAGGCGGCCACCCCGCTCAGCCCCTCGGCCCCCGGCTGCCGCGCCACCTTTCGCAAGGCTTCGGGCACATCGCCGCCGAACCTCGCCGCTGCCGGAACGGCCGACCATGCCGCCCCGAGATCCACCACCAGCCCCACCAGTGCCTCGCCGGGCTGTCGCCCGGCGCGCAGATCGCCCGCGACGGCCCCGCACAGGTCGATCACGGCCGCCTCCCGCCGATCCCGCTCGCGCTTGCGTCGCCGTGTGGCGAGACCACGTCTCACGAGGGGGACAGCGGCCACCGCGCCGATCAACGGCAGCATCGACTCGCCCAGCAGCGCTACGGCACAACCGAGCGGAAGGCAGAGCAGCTCACGCCTCTCCCGCCCCCATCGACGCCATCGGCCGACGCGCTCTCCGACCCACGAAAGCGACGCTCCACCGGACAGCCCTCCTCCACAGCCGGCGAACAGGGCTCTGGCCCGGCGCGATTCCCGCCCCGGCCACATCGAGCCCCAGAGCGAGGCCACCGCGCACAACGCCGCCCCGAACACCGGGGCCACGGCCCGGGACGCCGCTACGGAACCGATCACAGCGCACCACCGCCCCGCTCGCACAGCTTGGCCAGCCGGTCCCAGCCTCGCGCCCGCTCGAAGCCGCTCCCGCCCCACACGGCCGCCGGTACGGTCGTCACGAAGCCTCCGGGATCGCGGTCCAGGACGTGGAGTTCCGCGATCCGCCGCCGCCCGCCCCGGTCCCGCGCCAGGTGGACCACGACCGACAGCGCGGCCGCCAACTGGCTGTGCAGCGCCCCTCGGTCGAGCCCCGCCGTCGAACCCAGCGCTTCCAGCCGCGCGGGCACATCCGCCGCCGCGTTGGCGTGGACCGTGCCGCACCCGCCCTCATGCCCGGTGTTGAGGGCGGCCAACAGATCGGTGACCTCCGGGCCGCGCACCTCGCCGACGACCAGCCGGTCCGGCCGCATCCGCAGCGCCTGCCGGACCAGGTCCCGCAGGGTGACCAGGCCCGTGCCCTCCTGATTCGCGGGCCGCGTCTCCAGGCGCACCACATGCGGGTGCTCGGGGCGCAGCTCGGCCGAGTCCTCGGCCAGCACGATCCGCTCGTCCGGCGCGACCAGCCCGAGCAGGGTGGACAGCAGAGTCGTCTTTCCCGTCCCCGTGCCGCCGCTGATGAGGAAGGAGAGCCGGGCGTCCACCACGGCCCGCAGCAGGCGCTGCCCGCCGGGCGGCACGGTACCGGCGGAGACCAGCTCGTCCAGCGCGAAGGCCCGGCGTCGCACCACGCGCAGCGAGAGACAGGTCGAGCCGACGGCCACCGGGGGCAGCACGGCGTGCAAACGCGTCCCGTCCGGCAGCCGGGCGTCCACCCAGGGCCGGGCGTCGTCGAGTCGTCGTCCGGCGATCGCGGCGAGCCGCTGCGCGAGTCTGCGCACCGCCGCCGCGTCGGGGAAGGACACATCAGCGCGCTCCAGGCCCGCTCCGCGGTCCACCCATACCTGGTCGGGCGCGGTGACCAGGACGTCGGTGACCTCGGGTGCGGAGAGCAGGGGCTCGAGCGGCCCGGTGCCGATCAGCTCGGACCGCAGCCGGGACGCGACGCCGAGCACTTCGGCGTCGCCGAGCAGCCGGCCTTCCCGGCGCAACGCCTCCGCGACCCGCGCGGGTGTCGGCTCCACCCCGCTCTCCGCCAGCCGCAGGCGCACCGCGTCCAGCAGGTCGGCGCTCATGCCGGCACGCCCGTGCCGTCGGCCGACGTCCGCGCCCAGAATTCCGCGCAGAAGCGCGCCAGCGGCCCGCGCTCACCGCTCCCCGGTGGCCGGCCGGTGAGCAGGGCGTCCGACAGGCCGGGCTCCGGTGGGAGTTCGCCCGCCAGGGGCAGGCCGAGGAGGTTCGAGATCTCTTCGCCCCGCAGCCCCGAGCCGGCCTGCGCACGCGTCACCAGCCGGAGATCGCTCAGGACCATGCCGACCAATGAGGCCACCCGGTGGGCGGCCGCGACGGCCCGCAGCTCGGCGGGCACGACCAACAGCCCCACGTCCAACTGTTCGAGGGCTTCCACTGCCGCGTCGTCGAGCCGGCGCGGCAGGTCCACGACCACCGCCCCGCCCCGCCTGCGGGCCGCTGCCAGCACGGCCCGCATGGCGTCGGACGAGACCGCGAGACAGTCGCCCCGGTCCCAGCTGAGGACCCGCAGCGAATGCAGCTCGGGCAGCGCTTCCTCCAGCGCCCGCCCGGCCACCCGGCCCCGCGAGTCGGCGAAGGCCGGCCATCGCAGCCCCTCGGCCTTCTCTCCACCGAGCAGCACATCGAGGCCACCGCCCAGCGGATCGCCGTCGATCAGCATCGTGCGCTGCCCCGCGCGGGCGGCGCCGACCGCCAGCGCGCAGGCGAGCGTGCTCGCCCCGGCGCCGCCCCGTCCGCCGATCACCCCAACCGTGAGCGCCGGGCGGCCCACGCCTTCCACGGCGTCGGCGATCCTGTCGACCAGCCAGCTCTCGCCGTCGGGCAGCAGTGCCACATTGCGGGCTCCGATGCCCACCGCGCGCTGCCAGACCCCGGGGTCGTCCTGGTCCCTGCCGACCAGCACCACCCCCTCCCTGCGCATGGCGCCCCCGAGGCGGGCCGCGCAGTCGTCGCCGACCAGGACCAGCGGCGCGCTTTCCCAGCTCCCCCTGCGCGCGGGCATTCCCTGAGCGACTTCGGGCACGGCCCCGGCGGCGGCGCACAGCCGCAGCAGGTCATCCAGCAGCCCCTCGTCCTCCGTGACGACCAGCGGTCCGCCCGGCCTTCCGGCAACGGCGTCCGTCCGCCAATCGGATGTGATGGATCCGGTCACGGTCTCCCCCTCCCACTACGCGCTCTCTTCCGCGAACATCGCGGAACTCGCGGGGAATCACCGTGCATCGAACTGGAAAACCTTGTGGATCTTGGACAAAAACTGTGGACAACTCAACGGTTGTGAATATCCCGCTCACCTATACCGGTGACTTCCGGAGAGCAGCACGCCGATTACGCTGCGTGACGTGTATGAAGGAGGAGAGACCACGGCCGGATGGGCCGAACCAGAGGGAGGAACGCGGGATGAGGGCGCTCAAAATGCATCCGGACATGCGACGACCCCCGCCGGGGGGGAGAGCGGGGGTCGTCCCCACGGCCGACTCGGGGGGGGAGGAGTCGGACCGGGTTAGACACGGTCGCGAACGATCCGTGACTTCCATGGTGTACCCGAGAGCCTTCTCAGGCAAACCCACACGCCTCAGCTTACGCCGAATGGAGGGCGGCCTATGCTCGGCGACGTGGAAAACCACTCGCTCCCTCGGACAGCCGCGTTCTTTGATCTGGACAAGACGGTCATTGCGAAGTCGAGCACGCTCACCTTCAGCAAGTCCTTCTACCAAGGCGGCTTGATCAACAGGCGCGCCGTGTTGCGCACCGCGTACATCCAGTTCGTCTTCCTGGTCGGTGGAGCCGACCACGACCAGATGGAGCGGATGCGTCAGTATCTCTCCGAACTGTGCCGTGGCTGGAATGTCCGCCAGGTGCGGGAGATCGTCGCCGAGACCCTGCACGAACTCATCGATCCGATCATTTACGACGAAGCCGCTTCCCTCATCGAGGAGCACCACACAGCCGGGCGCGACGTGGTGATCGTCAGCACCTCCGGCGCCGAGGTGGTCGAGCCGATCGGCGAGCTGCTGGGCGCCGACCGCGTCGTCGCCACCCGCATGGTCGTCAAGGACGGCGCCTTCACCGGCGAGGTGGAGTACTACGCCTATGGCCCGACCAAGGCCGAAGCCATCCGCGAGCTCGCGGAGTCGGAGGGCTACGACCTGGCGCGCTGCTATGCCTACAGCGACTCCGCGACCGACATCCCGATGCTGGAATCGATCGGCCACCCGCACGCGGTCAACCCGGACCGCGCACTGCGCCGCGAGGCGATCGCCCGCGACTGGCCGATCCTCACCTTCACCCGCCCGGTGCGACTCAAGCAGCGCGTGTCGACCCTGCCGATGCCCTCACGCCCGGCCTTGGTGGCTGCGGCCGCGGTCGGCGCGGCCGCGACGGCCGGCCTGGTCTGGTTCGCCAGCCGACGACGGCCGCCCCACGTCCGCCTTGACCGGTTTTCGCGCTAAAAGTAAAGAAACCATGGCTTGGGCTTCCGCTTCCACCACGACAGGAGTAGAAAGGAGTTGACGGCCCGCGAGACCAGGGACATCCGAGAGGATGCCTTCAACGCAGTAGGCCCCACGGACCGAAGCACGGAAGCCGAGCACCCACGCGACGCCGACCCGTCGATTACGGGCCAGCCGCACCAGGTAACGGGCGAAGATCCCGGCCTGATGGGCAAATCTCGTGCACGCATGGTAACTCGGCCGACGTGCCAGCGGCGGTACCAGAGCTTGATGGGTACCGCCGCAACCCTGTCCGCCTCCTGCCGACGCCCGAGGGCCGCCCCCCGAGCACCGCTGCGACGGAGAACCGTCAGGCCGCGCCGCGTTGGAGCGCCTCGCACACGGCCGTACTCTCCCGCACACCCAGCTCGACAGCACGGGCGCAGTGCGTGATCCAGGCCGCCATACCCTCCGGGGTCCCGGACGCGTAGCCGTCGAGCGCGCCCAGATAGGCCGCACGCCCCAACTCCGCGTGCCCCACCTCCGACGGACAGATCGACTTGGGATCCAGCCCACTGCCGATCAACACGATCCTCTCGGCGGCCCGCGCGACCAGGCCGTTGCACGAGCCGAACGGGCGCAGCGCGAGCAGCTCGCCGTGCACCACCGCCGCCGTCACCAGCGCGGGCGCCTCACTGCCCGCGATCAGCAGCCCGGCCAGCCCTTCGAGCCGACCCGCCACCTCATCCGCGCCCGGCAGCGCCAGCTCGATCAGCGGCTCGTCCACCGGCTCACCCGCCAGCCGGGGGCGTCCCACGGTGTCGTCCGGCCGGGCGCCACCCGCGGCCACCAGGTGCAGCCTGGCCAGCACGCGCAGCGGCGACTGCCGCCACACACTCAGCAGTTGCCCCGACTCGGCGGTCAGCCGCAGTGCCGCGCCCACCGTGCGCGGCTCGCCCTCGACACCGAAGTCGGACCGCCGGCGCACCTCCTCGAGCGCCCAGTCGGCCCCCGACAGGGCGGCCGACCCCCGGGCGCCGCGCAGCGCCGCCTCGGCGGTGACCTCGTTGCTGCGGCGGCGCATCACCCGGTGGCCGTACACGCGGTCCACCGCCTTGCGCACGGAGTCCACGGAGTCGGCAACGCCAGGAAGCGAGCCCAGGGCGGCGAGCGGATCGGCTGTCGTACTCATGGGTAAGACAGTACGCACTTCGGCCTCACACCCCTCGAAGGAGTGGTTTTCTTCACTCACATCTCTCACTTTCCGCGCTTGCGCACCTACGCTTGGTGAACATGAAGATCGCTTTCGTAGGGAAGGGCGGCAGCGGCAAGACCACGCTGTCCTCACTGTTCATCCGCCATCTCGCCGCCGACCGGGTCCCCGTGATCGCGGTGGACGCCGACATCAATCAGCACCTGGGCGCGGCGCTCGGTCTGGACGAGGCGGAGACGGCCGCACTCCCCGCGATGGGCGCACACCTGCCGCTGATCAAGGAGTACCTGCGGGGCACGAACCCGCGCATCGCCTCCGCCGAAACCATGATCAAGACAACGCCGCCGGGTGAGGGCTCGCGGCTGCTGCGGATCGGCGAGGAAAACCCGATCCTCGAGACCTGTGCCAGAACCGTCCGGCTGGACGAAGATGCCGCCGTCCGGCTGATGGCGACCGGCCCCTTCACCGAGTCCGACCTCGGCGTCGCCTGCTACCACTCCAAGGTCGGCGCGGTCGAGCTGTGCCTCAATCACCTTGTCGACGGGCCCGGTGAGTACGTCGTCGTCGACATGACGGCAGGCAGCGACTCCTTCGCCTCCGGGATGTTCACCCGCTTCGACATGACGTTCCTGGTCGCCGAACCCACCCGTAAGGGCGTCTCGGTCTACCGCCAGTACAAGGAGTACGCCCGCGACTTCGGCGTCTGCCTGAAGGTGGTCGGCAACAAGGTGCAGGGCGCCGACGACCTGGACTTCCTGCGCGAGGAGGTCGGCGAGGACCTGCTCACCACGCTGGCCCACTCCGACTGGGTGCGCGCCATGGAGAAGGGCCGGCCACCTCTCTTCGAACTCCTCGAGGGGCCCAACCGTGAGGCGCTGCGCACGCTGCGCGAGGCGGCGGACGGCGCGTACGAGCGTCGCGACTGGCAGCGCTACACACGCCAGATGGTGCACTTCCACCTGAAGAACGCGGAGAGTTGGGGCAACGCCAAGACAGGAGCCGACCTGGCGGCTCAGGTCGACCCCAGTTTTGTGCTGGACGAGCGGCTGTTGGCCGCTCCGCAGCCCGCCTGAACTCACCGATCAACCTCCTGCCGAGGGCAATTGAGGAACTCGTCGCAGCGGGGGCCCACGAGAGGGGCCCGGCCGCCGGAATAGCGCTTCCGGCGGCCTTCCGGGGCGATGACGCAACCCGGCGAGCGGATTTCTCACCGTTCAAGGAACGACCAGGGGTGGCCCGTCCCCGAAAGCGGTGCCGACGCTTCCGCCCTTGGCCGACGGAGCCGCATTCCGGATTTATCCCGTCCACTTCTCGGTCGGCCAGCCGGCCGGCCCGCCTACGGGCCCACGGAAGCAAGGGCTGAAATGGGTCCCGTTTTCATCGACTTTCAGCCCCACCCCAGTCGATTCAGCCACGGACTCGCACTCCTCGGCGTCGCTGAGAGCGGCCCGCGACCAAGAGCATGTACACGCCATTCACTCGCCCGTAACCCCTTCGCCGCACCGGGGTGCTGGATGTTCGGTTTTATGCCGACCAAGGGTGAATTCCGATCGCGTACAGCAAACCCGCGCACCGGCGGGCGGGCCAACTCCGAATCCCTCCCCCTACACCTCGAACCACCCGGGGCCTCCCCCACTCTCGCCCCGACGCCCGACCCTGTCCGGCCCCACTCAACGCCAGTACGCCATGAGACCGATAGAGGTATGGAACGACAAGCAGATAGGCGTACGGATTCACTCGTTGGAAGGAAGTCACCTTCCGCCAGCCCTGGCGAACTTCCCCGTCTCTTTACTCTCCATTACGATTCGTTTACTCAGAGTTGAGAAAAGCCCGCCATCGCAGCCGCTCCCGCCGCTGCACGCCGTGACCCCGGCCGCGCCCCCACCGCGGCCGCGCCGCCCCGACGAAGACGGGAACGCCCATGCACGCTCAGCCGACGCAGACGAATCCCACACCCCCGGCCCAGCCGGGCGGCCAGGACCTGCCGGCCCGGCGCCCGCGCAGTTGGCGCCAGGACCTCTCCGCCTCCGTGGTCATCTTTCTGATCGCGATCCCGCTCTCGCTCGGCATCGCGCTCGCGACGGGCGCGCCGCTCCAGGCGGGGCTGGTCGCGGCGGCGGTCGGCGGGATCGTCGCCGGTCTGCTGGGTGGGGCCCCGCTCCAGGTCAGCGGCGCTGCCACCGGCCTGGTGGTCGTCACTGCCGAGCTGGTGCAGCGCTACGGCTGGCGGGCGACGTGCGCGATCACCGCGCTCGCGGGGCTGGCTCAACTCGCCCTCGGCGCCGCCCGCGTGGCCCGTAGCGCGCTGGCCGTCAGCCCGGCCATCGTGCACGGCATGCTCGCCGGCATCGGCGTCACGATCGCGCTCGGCCAGTTGCCCGTCGTGCTGGGCGACAGCCCCAATATCTCCGCGCTGGAAAACCTCGCGGCGCTGCCCTCGCGGCTGGCGGACCCGCACCCGGCCGCGCTGCTGGTCGGCGGGATCACGGTGGCCGTGGTGGCGGGCTGGCCGAAGCTGCCCGGCCGGGCCGGGCGGTGGGCCCGTACGCTTCCGGCGCCGCTCGCCGCCGTCGCAGCCGCCACCGCGGCCGGCGTCGGCATGGATCTGCCCCGGGTCAATCTTCCCCAGTGGGAATTGCGCGTGCTGCCCGCGCTGCCGGACGGCCCGGTGCTCGGGGTGTTCGCGGCCGTCCTCACCGTCACCCTCGTGGCCAGCATGGAGTCGCTGCTGTCCGCCGTCGCGGTGGACCGCCTGCGCGCCGCGCGGACGGGCGGAGAGCACCCTCCCGCCTCACTGGATCGCGAACTCGCGGGCCAGGGGGCGGCGAACGTGGTGTCCGGGCTGCTCGGCGGGCTGCCGATCGCGGGCGGCGCGATCCGCGGCACGGCCAACGTCAGGGCGGGCGCCGCCACACGGAAGGCCACGGTCCTGCACGGCGTGTGGGTGCTGGTGTGCGCCGCGCTGCTCAGCACCGTGCTCGAGCTGATCCCGCTCGCCGCGCTGGCCGCGTTGGTGATGGCCGTCGGCGTGCGGATGGTGAGCTTCGCGCACATCAAGCACGTACAGCGGCACCGCGAATTCCCGATGTACGCGGCCACGCTCGGATCCGTGGTGCTCCTGGGCGTGCTGCAAGGAGTCGCCGTCGGCATCGCGATCGCGGCCTTCCTCTCCCTGCGGCGCCTCGCCCACACCCGTATTACCGTGGACGCGGACAGGGACTGCCACCGGGTGCGCGTCAATGGCCAGTTGACGTTCCTCGCGGTCCCCCGGCTGTCCCGGGCACTCGCCCAGGTGCCCGCCGAGGCCAACGCGGTGGTCGAGCTGGGTGGCTCCTTCATGGACCACGCGGCGTACGACGCGCTGCAGACCTGGTCCAATGCCCATCGGGCGGGTGGCGGCTGGGTCACGCTGCGGGGCCGTCACGGCCGGCCCATCTCGGAGCCCGCCAGCACGCACGTGTGCCGCCCCTGGACCCCCTGGCACAACCACCACTGCACCCGCACCCCCGCAGTCGTGAAGCCCGGCGTCAAGCACAGCGGCGATCAGCAACTCCTCGGCGGTGTGAGCGCGTTCCAGCGCAATACGGCACCCCTCGTGCGGGACGAGCTGGCGCGGCTCGCCCGCGAGGGGCAGACCCCCAGCCAGCTCTTTCTGACCTGCGCCGACTCCCGGCTGGTGACCAGCATGATCACCTCCAGCGGCCCCGGTGATCTCTTCACCGTGCGCAACGTCGGCAATCTGATGCCGCCGCCCGGCAGCGACGGCACATGCGACTCGGTCGGGGCCGCGGTGGAGTACGCGGTCGAGGTGCTGAAGGTCGGCAGCATCACGGTGTGCGGGCACTCGGGGTGCGGCGCGATGCAGGCGCTCCTCGACACCTCCGCCCCCCAGCCCGGCGCACCGACCCCGCTCGGCCGCTGGCTCCGGCACGGCCGGCCGAGCGTGGCCCGTATGCAGCGCATCGGACGGCTCGGACGCGGGGAAGTCGCACTCGCCGACCGGCCCGTGTCCGATGACGTCGAACGGCTCGCCCTCGTCAACGTCCTCCAGCAGCTCGACCACCTGAGGGCCCACGCCTGCGTGGCCCGGCGGGTGGCCGAGGGTGCGCTGCGTCTGCAGGGCATGTACTTCCATGTGGCCGAAGCGCAGGCGTATGTGCTGGACGAGCGGTCGCGCACCTTCACCGCGGTCCGCCCGGAGGTGCTGGACGCCGTGTGACGCTGCGCTGCCGGGCGACGCGGAAGCAAGGCCCCGCGCGTGTCCCCGTGCCCCGCCGACCCGTCTGACCTCGTGGAACCCCAACAAAGGACAGGTCTAAACCAATTTTTGTCCACACCCCTTGTCAGGGTGTGCCCCGGGCTGATGAGCTATGGCCGGGACGCAACGGGCACCCTGGGAAAGGGAGATGTCGTGAGCAACGAAAGCCTGGCCAACCTCTTGAAGGAGGAGCGCCGCTTCGCACCGCCTGCCGACCTGGCCGCGAAGGCCAATGTCTCGGCGGAGGCGTACGAGGAGGCGAAGGCTGATCGGCTGGGCTTCTGGGCCGCACAGGCCCGCCGCCTGAGCTGGGAGACCGAGCCGACCGAGACCCTGGACTGGTCGAACCCGCCGTTCGCCAAGTGGTTCGCCGACGGCAAGCTCAACGTGGCGTACAACTGCGTGGACCGCCATGTGGAGAACGGCCTCGGCGACCGCGTGGCCATCCACTTCGAGGGCGAGCCGGGCGACACCCGTTCGATCACCTATGCCGAGCTGCAGCGTGAGGTCTCCAAGGCCGCCAACGCCCTGACCGAGCTCGGCGTCCAGACCGGGGACCGGGTCGCCATCTATCTCCCGATGATCCCCGAAGCGGTCGTCTCGATGCTGGCGTGTGCCCGCATCGGCGCCCCGCACTCGCTCGTCTTCGGCGGCTTCTCGGCGGACGCCCTCGCGACCCGCATCCAGGACGCGGATGCCCGCGTCGTCATCACCGCCGACGGTGGCTACCGGCGCGGCAAGGCCTCCGCCCTCAAGCCCGCCGTCGACGAGGCCCTGACCCGCCCCGGCACGGAGGACGTCCGCAGCGTCCTCGTCGTCCGTCGCACCGGCCAGGAGGACGTCGCCTGGACCGAGGGCCGTGACGTCTGGTGGCACGATCTGGTCGAGCGCCAGTCCGATCAGCACACGCCTCAGGCGTTCGACGCCGAGCACCCGCTGTTCATCCTCTACACCTCGGGCACCACCGGTAAGCCCAAGGGCATCCTGCACACCACCGGTGGCTATCTCACCCAGGTGTCGTACACCCACCACGCCGTCTTCGACCTCAAGCCGGAGACGGACGTCTTCTGGTGCACGGCCGATGTCGGCTGGGTGACCGGCCACTCCTACATCGTCTACGGACCGCTGAGCAACGGCGCGACCGAGGTCCTCTACGAGGGCACCCCGGACAGCCCGCACCAGGGGCGCTGGTGGGAGATCGTCCAGAAGTACGGCGTGACGATCCTCTACACCGCCCCCACCGCGATCCGCGCCGCCATGAAGTGGGGCGACGACATCCCGGCCAAGTTCGACCTGAGCAGCCTGCGGATCCTCGGCTCGGTCGGCGAGCCCATCAACCCCGAGGCCTGGGTCTGGTACCGCAAGCACATCGGTGCCGACCGGACGCCCGTGGTCGACACCTGGTGGCAGACCGAGACCGGCGCCATGATGATCAGCCCGCTGCCGGGGGTCACCGAGACCAAGCCCGGTTCGGCGCAGGTGCCCCTGCCCGGCATCGCGGCGACCGTCGTGGACGACGACGCCAACGAGGTGCCCGACGGGGCCGGCGGCTATCTCGTCCTCACCGAGCCATGGCCGTCGATGCTCCGCACCATCTGGGGCGACGACCAGCGCTACATCGACACCTACTGGTCGCGCTTCGAGCACCGGTACTTCGCGGGTGACGGCGCAAAGAAGGACGACGACGGCGACATCTGGCTGCTCGGCCGGGTGGACGACGTGATGCTGGTCTCGGGCCACAACATCTCCACCACCGAGGTCGAGTCCGCGCTCGTCTCGCACCCCAAGGTCGCCGAAGCCGCCGTGGTCGGTGCGAACGACCCGCAGACCACCCAGGCCATCTGCGCCTTCGTCATCCTGCGGGGCAACGCCGACGCCGAGGAAGCGGGTCTGGTCGAGGAGCTGCGGGCGCACGTCGCCAAGCAGCTCGGCCCGATCGCCAAGCCCAAGCGGATCCTGCCGGTCGCCGAGCTGCCCAAGACCCGCTCGGGCAAGATCATGCGCCGTCTGCTGCGTGACGTCGCCGAGAACCGCACGCTCGGCGATGTGACCACGCTGACCGACTCCTCGGTCATGAGCCTGATCCAGTCGCAGCTCCCCGCCGCGAGCAGCGAGGACTGACCCGGCCGAGCCACGCGGCCGCCGCCCGAAGTCGGGCACACGGAAGGCACGCGGAAGCAGGCGATCCGATGAAGGGCACCCGGCGCGACCGGGTGCCCTTCACTCGTTCCGGTTAAGGTAAGTACTCATCGCGTAAAAATCGCGACAAGAATCAAAGGCGCGCCGGGAAGTCTGGTCGGCACACAGCACACGTGTATCCAGTCGCCCCAGGAGGTCCACCGTCGTGGCCGCGCCCAAGAACCGCCGTTCCGTCTTCCTCGGACGGCTGCCGCTGCCCGAGCGCAACTACCTGGCGGAGGCCCTCCGCACCGAGACCGTCGGCGGCGTGCTGCTGCTCGTCGCGGCCGTGGCCGCGCTGATCTGGGCGAACACCCCGCTGCGCGACAGCTACGAGACCATACGCGGCTTCCACCTCGGCCCCGGCTCCCTCGGCCTCGACCTCTCGGTGCAGCACTGGGCCGCCGACGGTTTGCTGGCCGTCTTCTTCTTCGTCGCGGGCATCGAGCTCAAGCGCGAGCTGGTCGCCGGCGAACTGCGCGACCCGAAAGCGGCCGCCCTTCCCGTCATCGCCGCGATCTGCGGCATGGCCGCCCCCGCGCTGGTCTACTTCACCGTCGCGAAGACGGGCGGCGGCGCGCTGGACGGCTGGGCCGTGCCCACCGCCACGGACATCGCCTTCGCACTCGCCGTACTGGCGGTGATCGGCACGGCCCTGCCCTCGGCACTGCGCGCGTTCCTGCTAACCCTCGCCGTCGTCGACGACCTCTTCGCGATTCTGATCATCGCGGTCTTCTTCACCTCGGAGCTCAATTTCGCCGCTCTCGGCTTCGCCGTGCTGGGCCTGGCCGTCTTCTGGCTGCTGCTGCGCAAGGGCGTCCGGGGTTGGTACGTCTACGTGCCGCTGGCGATCGTCAACTGGGCACTGATGTACAACAGCGGCGTGCACGCGACCATCGCGGGCGTCGCCATGGGCCTGATGCTGCGCTGCACACGTCACGAGGGCGAGCGGTACTCCCCCGGTGAGCACATCGAGCACATGGTCCGCCCCCTGTCCGCCGGGCTGGCCGTGCCGCTGTTCGCGCTGTTCTCAGCGGGCGTCGCCCTCTCCGGCGGCGCGCTGTCGGACGTCTTCCGCAAGCCCGAGACGCTCGGGGTCGTCCTCGGCCTGGTCGTCGGCAAGGCGATAGGCGTGTTCGGCGGCACCTGGCTGGCGGCGCGTTTCACGAAGGCCGAGCTGAACCCCGACCTCGAGTGGCCGGACGTACTGGCCGTCGCCTCACTGGCCGGTATCGGCTTCACCGTGTCCCTGCTGATCGGCGAGCTGGCCTTCGCCGGCGACCAACTTCTGACCGATGAGGTGAAGGCAGCCGTACTCATCGGTTCGCTGATAGCCGCCGTCATCGCGGGCACACTGCTCAAGCTGCGCGACAACAAGTACAAGAAGCTGTGCGCGGATGAGGATCGGGACGAGGACCAGGACGGCATACCGGACATTTACGAGCAGGGCAACCCGGATTACCACCTTCGGATGGCGGCCATCCACGAAGCGAAGGCCGCAGAACACCGCAGGCTGGCCGAAGTCGCCTCCGGGCACACCACCGGCGACGATGGTCCGGCATGATCTAAGGGTCTTTACATCCGCTGAAGACGCGCCCAAGACCCGCAGATGACGAAGCTGATGAAGATGAGGGAGCAGCCGATGAGCGCAGCCGACGACGGTGCCAACCGCAGCCTCGGCCAGCTGGTGGCGACGGCCACCACCGAGCTGTCCGCGCTGGTGCACGACGAGATCGCACTGGCCAAGGCCGAGCTGCGGCAGGACGCCAAGCGCGTCGGCATCGGCGGCGGTGCGATCGCCGCGGCCGGCACCCTGGCGCTCTTCTCGCTGCCGGTGCTGAGCTTCGCGGCGGCGTACGGGATCCACAACCTGGGCCTCGGGCTCGCCTGGTCCTTCCTGATCGTCGGTGGCGCCTTCCTGGTGATCGCGGCGATTCTCGGGCTGCTGGCGGTGGCCAAGTTCAAGAAGGTCAGCAAGCCGGAGAAGAGCATCGCCTCCGCCAAGGAGACGGCGGCCGTGCTGGGCACGGTCAAGCCGCACCCGCGTCCGCTGGTCGGCACGAGCCAGGCGGACGCATCTGTGACACGCTCGTCCGTATGACGGTGCCCGATACTTCCGCAGCGCCCGCGTCCCCCGAACCCGACTCACCGGCCGTCCCGCCCGCGCCCACCGGCTCCGCGTCCTCGCCCACGGCGGTCGTACGCCCCGACGGGCCCTGGACCCACCGGGAGGTCGCGGCCAACGGTGCGCGGTTCCATATCGCCGAGATGGGCGAGGGGCCGCTGGTGCTGCTGTTGCACGGCTTTCCGCAGTTCTGGTGGACGTGGCGGCACCAGTTGCCGGCGCTCGCGGACGCGGGGTTCCGGGCGGTGGCGATGGATCTGCGCGGCGTGGGGGGCAGCGACCGGACACCCCGGGGCTACGACCCGGCGAACCTCGCCCTCGACATCACCGGCGTGATCCGTTCCCTCGGCGAGCCGGACGCCGCGCTCGTCGGCCATGATCTGGGCGGCTATCTGGCGTGGACGGCGGCCGTGATGCGGCCGAAGCTGGTACGGCGGCTCGTGGTGTCCTCGATGCCGCATCCGCGCCGCTGGCGCTCGTCGATGCTCGCCGACCTCAAGCAGAGCGCGGCAGGCTCGTACATCTGGGGATTCCAGCGCCCCTGGCTTCCGGAGCGCCAGCTCATCGCGGACGACGCCGCGCTGGTGGGCCGGCTGATCCGCGAGTGGTCGGGGCCCCGGCTGCCGGACGACGAAGCGGTCGACACCTACCGGCGGGCCATGTCGATCCCCTCGACGGCCCACTGCTCGATCGAGCCGTACCGGTGGATGGTGCGGTCGATGGCACGCCCGGACGGCATCCAGTTCAACCGCCGGATGAAGCGGCCGGTGCGGGTACCGACGCTGCACCTGCACGGGTCCCTCGATCCGGTGATGCGCACCCGCAGCGCGGCGGGCTCCGGGGAGTACGTGGAGGCGCCGTACCGCTGGCGGCTGTTCGACGGACTCGGGCACTTCCCGCATGAGGAGGACCCGGTGGCGTACTCGACCGAGCTGGTCAACTGGCTGAAGGACCCGGAACCGGACCGCTAGCCACCACGACAGAGGGCCGGGCCGGGGGGCCAGGGGCACCCCCCGAGGGGAACGGCACCCCGTCCCCCGGAGCCGCACCGTCGGCCCCTCTCACCTCCGGCTCACCCTCGAACACACGGGAACATCCGTCCGCCGAATGGCCAATTGCCTGGCGCATAGGCCAATTGACGGACCCCCAGGCGATTACGGACCTTTGGGGCCGGGCACAGACCTCGGTATGGGCTGGACGCACGACTACCGTGATGTGACGCAGCAGCGCGGCGCCGAGGGCGATGCCGCGCTGGCCGTGACGGAGGTATCCGAGAGCGCGATGCGGGGTGATCACGGGCCGGAGGCCGGTCACGACCCCCACATCGGCATTCCGCGCATCATCCGCCGCCGCGCCCGATGGGTGTCGGCGCGGCTGCGCCATCCACGCGGCCGCTGACCACCCCCGGACCGCTCCGGACCGGCAACCACCACCTCAGAGCGCGCAGCCCTGGCTGTCCGCCCTGCCCGTGGCCGTGCTGCCGACGACGGCGTCCTCACGCACCTCGTCCGCCGTCAGGGCGTAGCCGGTGTCCGCGTCGTCCAGGGACTTCGCGAAGACCACGCCGTAGACCCTGCCGTCCGGGGTGAGCAGCGGGCCGCCGGAGTTGCCCTGGCGGACCGTGGTGAAGAGGGAGTACACATCGCGCCGGACATTGCCACGGTGGTAGATGTCCGGGCCGTTGGCCTGGACGCGGCTGCGGACGCGGGCGGCGCGCACGTCGTACGAGCCGTTCTCGGGGAAGCCCGCGACGATGGCGCTCTTGCCGCTCTCCGCATCGTCCCGGGCGAAGCGCAGCACGGGCGCGTCGAGTGACGGCACGTCCAGGACGGCGATGTCGCGCTTCCAGTCGTAGAGGACGACGGTCGCGTCATAGCGCCGGCCCTGGCCGCCGATCTGCACGGTCGGCTCGTCGACGCCGCCGACGACGTGGGCGTTGGTCATCACCCGGTGCGGTGCGAAGACGAAGCCGGTGCCCTCGAGGACCTTGCCGCAGCTGGGCGCGGTGCCCACGACCTTGACGATGCTGCGCTGGGCAGCGGTGGCGACGGGGCTGCCGGCGAGCCTGGGGTCGGGCGCGGGGACGGAGGTGATGGGCTCGTTGGAGAACGGCGCGAAGACCTGCGGGAAGCCGTTCTGGGAGAGGGCCGTGCTGAAGTCCGCGAACCAGGTGTTGGCCTGGGCCGGAACCACCCGGGCGACGCCGAGCAGCACCTTGGAGTTGCGGACCTCCTTGCCGAGCGTGGGCAGGGAGGTGCCGGCGAGGGCGGAGCCGATCAGCCAGGCCACCAGCAGCATCGCGGCGACATTGACGAGTGCGCCGCCCGCCGCGTCCAGGGCGCGCGCCGGCGACCAGGTGATGTGGCGGCGGAGCCTACTGCCGAGGTGGGTGGTGGCGGCCTGGCCCACCGAGGCACAGACGATGACGATCACGACGGCCGCGACGGCCGCCAGCGTGCCCGGGGTGGCCTCGTCGGTGGCGCTGTCCCAGATCACCGGGAGGATGTAGACGGCGACCAGGCCACCGCCGAGGAAGCCGATCACCGACAGCACGCCGACGACGAAGCCCTGGCGGTAGCCGACGACCGCGAACCACACGGCGGCGAGCAGCAGCACGATGTCCAGCACGTTCACCGAAAAATGCCTCGCATTGAAGGGGCCGGCGCGGTCGTCGGCCTCGGGTCGGGTGGCTCGCAGGCCACCGTCTCACGCGGATCAGCCCTGCCAGTCCAAGGAGACCTGGCGCTCGCGGTCCCACGGGCGCTCCCAGCCCGCGAAGTGCAGGATCCGGTCGATCACCCCGGCGGTGAACCCCCAGACCATCGCGCCGCCGACGCGGAAGGCCGGACCCCGGTGACCGCTCGGGTGGACGGCCATCGCCCGGTTCCCCGGGTCGGTGAGCTCGGTGACCGGGACCGTGAACACTCTGGCCGTCTCGGCCTCGTCGACCGCGCCGACCGGGCTGGGCTCGCGCCACCAGCCGAGCACCGGCGTCACGACAAAACCACTCACAGGGATGTAGAGCTGCGGCAGGACACCGAAGATCTGCACGCCGGACGCGTCGAGCCCGGTCTCCTCCTCGGCCTCGCGCAGCGCGGCCCGCAGCAGCCCGTCACCGGCCGGATCGCCGTCCTGCGGATCGAGCGCGCCGCCGGGGAACGACGGCTGGCCCGCGTGCGAGCGCAGCGTCCCTGCCCGCTCCAGGAGCAGCAGCTCGGGCCCCTGCTCGCCCTCGCCGAAGAGCACCAGCACGGCGGACTGCCGACCGCCCGTCTCCGGCGGCAGGAATCGGCTCAGCTGGTGCGGCTCGATCGTTCTCGCAGCCTGGGCCACGGGCGCGAGCCACTCGGGCAGCCCCTCGGAGGTGATGGCGGTCCCACCGCCGTACGTGCTCGTCATGCGTGTCCCCTCGGCGTGTGTGCGGTCACGGGCGGGCGTGCGGTCACTCGGCTCCCAGCGGACGGGCCGGCAGGCCCGGGTAGTCGGGCGGGGGCTTGAGCCGCTGACCGGGCTGGCCGCCCTTCTCGTACTTGAGCAGCTTCCGCGCCTTCTCGGGGTCCGTCTCACCCTCCCCGTAGGACGGGCACAGCGGCGCGATCGGGCAGGCACCGCAGGCGGGCCTGCGGGAGTGGCAGATGCGCCGGCCGTGGAAGATCACGCGGTGCGAGAGCATCGTCCAGTCGCTCTTCGGGAAGAGCGAGCCGATTTCCTCCTCGACCTTCTCCGGGTCCTGCTGGTCCGTCCACTTCCAGCGCCGGACGAGTCGCCCGAAGTGCGTGTCGACGGTGATTCCTGGCCGCCCGAAGGCGTTGCCCAACACCACATGGGCGGTTTTCCGGCCCACGCCGGGCAGGGACACCAGGTCTTCTATGCGCCCCGGCACCTCGTCGTCGAAGCGCTCGTGCAGCGCGGCGGAGATGCCGAGCAGCGATCTGGCCTTCGCGCGGAAGAAGCCCGTCGGCCGGATGAGCTGCTCCAGCGTCTCCGGGTCGGCCGCCGCCATGTCCTCCGGCGTGGGGTAGGCCGCGAAGAGGGCGGGGGTGGTCTGGTTGACCCGCAGATCCGTGGTCTGGGCGGAGAGCACGGTGGCGACCAGCAGCTGGAAGGGGTTCTCGAAGTCCAGCTCGGGGTGGGCGTACGGATAGACCTCGGCGAGCTCGCGATTGATACGACGCGCCCGGCGGACGAGCGCGGTCCGGGACTCGGGCTTCGCCGGTTTGGCGGCAGCGGCCTTCACTGATCTCCTGGAGGTGGGCCCGGCGCCGGATCCACTGACGGAACCGGTCGGTCCGGAGGCGGAGCCCGGGGCGGGAGCGGCGAGTGGTCCGTCGGCCTCGCCGATCTTCGCGGCCGCTGCGCCACCCGGCGGTTTGGGCCCGGTCGCGGCATTCGTCTTCTTCACGGACACGCGTTCGCCCACAGCGGAATCGCGGGCCGGGATCACCCTCCCGGCCCCCCTGCCCTGTGCTCTCACCGGCGTATTGGACACCCGGCCAGACTAGAGCCCAGCACTGACATCCGCCCCGGCCGCAGGAAAACCGCAGCCCAATCGGACCCCTGCCGTAGGGCTTCGGTCGACGATGCGCCACACTTGTGTTTGATCACACAGTTTTACCGACGGGCATCATGGGGACCACGGTCCTCTGTGCATGTCGACAAGGAGAGAACTCGTGGACGACGTTCTGCGGCGCGCCCCGCTTTTCGCGGCGCTCGATGACGAGCAGGCCGCTGAGCTGCGCGCCTCCATGGGCGAGGTCACCCTCGCGAGGGGCGACGCCCTGTTCCACGAAGGGGACCCCGGTGACCGGCTCTACGTGGTGACCGAGGGCAAGGTGAAGCTCCACCGCACCTCCCCCGACGGCCGCGAGAACATGCTGGCCGTCCTGGGCCCGGGCGAGCTGATCGGCGAGCTGTCGCTCTTCGACCCCGGCCCGCGCACGGCCACGGCCACCGCCCTCACCGAGGTCAAGCTCCTCGGCCTCGGCCACGGTGACCTCCAGCCCTGGCTCAATGCCCGCCCGGAGGTGGCCACCGCCCTGCTGCGCGCGGTCGCCCGCCGACTGCGCCGCACCAACGACTCGATGTCGGACCTGGTCTTCTCCGACGTCCCCGGCCGTGTCGCGAAGGCCCTCCTCGACCTGTCCCGCCGTTTCGGCGTCCAGTCCGAAGAGGGCATCCACGTCGTGCACGACCTCACCCAGGAGGAGCTGGCCCAGCTGGTCGGCGCTTCCCGGGAGACCGTCAACAAGGCGCTCGCGGACTTCGCGGGCCGCGGCTGGCTCCGCCTGGAGGCCCGCGCGGTGATCCTCCTGGACGTGGAGCGGCTCGCCAAGCGCTCCCGCTGACCCGGGGGCGTACGTACGCGCGTACGCCCGCTCGTAAAAGCCCCTGCCGCCCGCTCAGGCGCGCGGCAGGGGCTTTCGCGCACCCAGGGCCGGGAGGCGCCCGCCGTGCCCTCAGATCAACCTGTGCGCCGCCGGAGCGCTGCCCTGGGGTTCATCAGCGGGTCCGACAGCGCGTTCGACTGCGGCCCCGTCAGATCAGCCCGTGCTCGCCGAGGTAGTCCAACTGCGCCCGCACCGAGAGTTCCGCCGCGGGCCACAGCGAGCGGTCGACGTCCGCGTAGACGTGGGCGACGACCTCCTCCGGGGTGCCGTGGCCGTTCTCGACGGCGGTCTCGACCTGGGCGAGGCGCTTGGCGCGGTGGGCCAGGTAGTACTCGATGGCTCCCCGGGCGTCGTCGAGCACGGGCCCGTGGCCGGGAAGCACCGTGACGACGTCCTCGTCGACCGCGAGCGAGCGCAGCCGGCGCAGCGAGTCCAGGTAGTCGCCGAGCCGCCCGTCGGGGTGGGCGACGACCGTGGTGCCGCGCCCCAGGACGGTGTCCCCGGTGAGGACCGCCCGGTCGGCGGGCAGGTGGAAGCACAGGGAGTCGGCGGTGTGCCCGGGAGTGGACAGGACGTGCAGCTCCAGGCCGCCGGTGGTGATCACGTCACCCACGCCGAGCCCCTCGCCGCCGAGCCGCAGAGCGGGGTCCAGTGCCCGTACGGACGTACCGGTCAGCTCGGCGAAGCGCCCGGCGCCGTCCGAGTGGTCGGGGTGGCCGTGGCTGAGCAGCGTCAGCGCGACGCGCTTGCCCGCCGACTCGGCCGTGGCGATGACGGCCCGCAGATGGGTGTCGTCCAGCGGCCCCGGGTCGATGACGACGGCCAGGTCGGAGTCGGGCTCGGAGACGATCCAGGTATTGGTGCCGTCGAGCGTCATGGCGGAGGGGTTGGAAGCCAGCACGCAGACGGCGCGGGCGGTCGCGGGGCCGCCGATGGCACCCTCGCGCGGCTTGCCGGGAAGAGCTGCTGCGAACGTCATGCGTCGGCCCCTGAGGAGATGTGTTTGGTGAATTCGTCGTGTCCCGGCCAGCTCAGCACGATCTCGCCCGCGACGAGGCGGGCTTGCGCGAGCACGGGTGTGAGGTCCGCCTCGCGCGCGGCCGCCAGGACCTCGGCGACGGTCCCGTACGGCAGGAGCGCGCGCAGCGTGGAGATGGTCGGCGGCATCATCAGCAGCTCGCCCCGGTCGTAGCCGGCGGCCGCGTCGGCGGGCGCGGCCCAGACCGTGTGGTCCGCCTCCGTGGAGGCGTTGCGGGTGCGCTGGCCCTCGGGGAGCGCCGCGACGAAGAACCAGGTGTCATAGCGGCGCGGTTCGAATTCCGGGGTGATCCAGCGCGCCCAGCCACCGAGGAGATCGCTGCGCAGCACCAGACCGCGCCGGTCGAGGAAGTCCGCGAAGGACAGCTCGCGGGTGACGAGCGCCGCGCGGTCGGTTTCCCAGTCGGCGCCGGTGGTGTCCGCGACGACCGACTCCGGTGTCGGGCCCGCCAGCAGCACGCCCGCCTCTTCGAAGGTCTCGCGGACGGCGGCGCAGACGATGGCCTGGGCGCCGGCGGCATCGACACCGAGGCGGCGGGCCCACTCGGTGCGCGAGGGCCCGGCCCAGGGCACGTCCCGCTCGTCACGGGGGTCCACGGAGCCCCCCGGATACGCGTACGCGCCTCCGGCGAAAGCCATGGAGGCGCGTCTGCGCAGCATATGAACGGTGGGGCCGCCGGTGGTGTCACGCATCAGCAGTACGGTCGCGGCGCGACGGGGCGCGGCGGGCCGGAGCTCCCCGCGGGTGAGCGCTCTGATCCGGTCCGGCCACTCCGGCGGGTACCACTGGCCGTTCGAAGTCGACATGGCCGGATGCTATGCGCTCACGCGCTGATGTTCGAGGGGGCCGCTCGGGGCCCCTCCTGCGGTCAGTCCTGTACTTCCACCAGGATCTCGACCTCGACCGGCGCGTCCAGCGGCAGCACCGTGACGCCCACGGCGGAGCGCGCGTGCACGCCCTTGTCGCCCAGGACCTCGCCCAGCAGCTCGCTGGCGCCGTTGAGGACGCCCGGCTGTGCGGTGAAGTCGGGGGCGGAGGCGATGAAGCCCACGACCTTGACCACACGCACGATCTTGTCGAGGTCGCCGACGACCGACTTCACGGCGGCCAGGGCATTGAGCGCGCAGACGGCCGCCAGCTCCTTGGCCTGCTCCGCGCTGACCTCGGCGCCGACCTTGCCGGTCGCGGGCACGGAGCCCTTGACCATGGGCAGCTGGCCGGCGGTGTAGACGTAATCGCCGGTCCGCACGGCCGGCTGGTACGCGGCCAGCGGCGGCACGACGTCCGGCAGGGTCAGGCCCAGCTCGGCGAGCCGCTTCTCTACGGCGCTCACGCCTTTTCCCGCTTGAGGTAGGCCACCAGCTGCTCGGGGTTGTTCGGCCCCGGCACGACCTGGACGAGCTCCCAGCCGTCCTCGCCCCAGGTGTCCAGAATCTGCTTGGTCGCATGGACGAGCAGCGGCACAGTCGCGTATTCCCACTTGGTCATGGGCCCGACTGTAATGCCTCCCACCGACAGCCTCGTGCGTAGCCCGCTCCGGGACTCGTTAGGCTCCGAATCATGAGCAGGCTCCATGTCGTAAGCGGCAAGGGCGGCACCGGCAAGACCACGGTCGCCGCCGCCCTCGCGCTCGCCCTCGCCGCCGAGGGCAAGCGCACCCTGCTGGTCGAGGTCGAGGGCAGACAGGGCATCGCGCAGCTCTTCGAGACGGAGGCGCTGCCCTATGAGGAACGCAAGATCGCGGTCGCGCCGGGTGGCGGGGGCGAGGTCTTCGCGCTCGCCATCGACGCCGAGCGCGCGCTCCTGGACTACCTCCAGATGTTCTACAAGCTCGGCAGCGCCGGGCGGGCGCTGAAGAAGCTCGGCGCCATCGACTTCGCGACAACCATCGCGCCCGGACTGCGGGACGTCCTGCTGACGGGCAAGGCGTGCGAGGCGGTGCGCCGCAAGGACCGCCTGGGCAATTTCGTCTACGACCACGTCGTCATGGACGCCCCGCCCACCGGCCGCATCACCCGCTTCCTCAACGTCAACGACGAGGTGGCGGGGCTGGCCCGGATCGGCCCCATCCACCATCAGGCGCAGGCCGTCATGCGGGTGCTCAAGTCCCCCGAGACGGCGGTGCACCTGGTGACGCTGCTGGAGGAGATGCCCGTCCAGGAGACCGTCGACGGCATCGCCGAACTGCGTGCCGCGAAGCTGCCGGTGGGCAGCGTGGTCATCAACATGGTGCGGCCGGAAATACTCGACGCGGCAGCCGTCGACGTCGCCGCCAACGGTCGCCGGGCGGCCGTGGCGCGGGCGCTGTCGGACGCCCTGGCCCAGACCGGATTCGCCGGGGCGGACCGCGCCGGCCTCGTCGAGCAGCTGGTCGACCCTCTGGTCGAGCAGGCCCGCGAGCACACCGAGCGGGTCGCCCTGGAGCGTCGCGGCCGCGCCGAGATATCCGGGCTCGGCCTGCCCACGTACGAACTGGAACTGCTCGGCGACGGCGTGCACCTGGCGGGTTTGTACCGCATGGCGCGCGAACTGCGAAAGCAAGGAGTGGCTCGGTGAGTGTCACCGCAGAGGACGCGGCCACGGCGGGCGCCGCCGGCGCCTGGACGAACGGCCTCGACGCGGCGTCCGCCCTCGACATCGACCCGGTCCTGGACAACCCCCGCACCCGCATCGTGGTGTGCTGCGGTTCGGGCGGGGTCGGCAAGACCACGACCGCCGCCGCGCTGGGCCTGCGGGCTGCCGAGCGCGGCCGGAAGGTCGTCGTCCTCACTATCGACCCGGCCCGTCGGCTGGCCCAGTCGATGGGCATCGACGAACTCGACAACGTGCCCCGCCCAGTAACCGGAATTGATAAATCCGCCGGTGGCGAACTGCACGCCATGATGCTCGACATGAAGCGGACGTTCGACGAGATCGTCGAGACGCACGCCGACAAGGAGCGCGCCCGGGCGATCCTGGAGAACCCCTTCTACCAGTCGCTGTCGGCCGGCTTCGCCGGTACGCAGGAGTACATGGCCATGGAGAAACTCGGCCAACTCCGCGCCCGTGACGAGTGGGATCTGATCGTCGTCGACACCCCGCCGAGCCGCTCCGCGCTCGACTTCCTCGACGCGCCGAGCCGCCTGGGCTCCTTCCTGGACGGGAAGTTCATCAAGGTCCTGATGACGCCGGCGAAGATCGGCGGCCGGGCCGGGATGAAGTTCCTGGGCGTCGGCATGTCGATGATGAGCGGGCCGCTCAACAAGCTGATGGGCGGACAGCTCCTGCGGGACGTACAGACCTTCGTCTCCGCCATGGACACCATGTTCGGCGGGTTCCGTACCCGCGCCGACGCCACCTACCGGCTGCTCCAGGCCCCCGGTACGGCCTTCCTGGTCGTCGCCGCTCCGGAGCGGGACGCCCTGCGGGAAGCGGCCTACTTCGTCGAACGGCTGGCCGCCGAACGGATGCCGCTGGCCGGGCTCGTACTGAACCGGGTCCACGGCAGCGGGGCGGCACGCCTCTCGGCCGAACGGGCCCTCGCCGCGGCGCAGGCCCTGGCGGACGGCTCGGGAGTCCCGCGCACCCCGGATTCCTCAGAAAATCTTGATGGCGTCGGCATTGTGGATCGAGACAGCGGGCAGACTGGGTCACGTACCGCCGACGACCCCGGCACCCGCACTCCCTCCGACACGTCCTCTCCCAGGAGCGGCTCCCCCCAGCCCGCGCCCTCAGGAGAACCCGCACCATCCGCGCCGTCCAAGGACTCCACCGCGCGCCTCACCGCGGGACTGCTGCGCCTGCACGCCGAGCGCATGCAGGTCCTCGCCCGTGAGCGTCGTACGCGCGACCGCTTCACTTCGCTGCACCCCGAGGTCCCTGTGGCCGAGGTGGCCGCCCTGCCCGGAGATGTACACGATCTGGCAGGCCTGCGGGCGATCGGTGAACGTCTCGCGGTCCAGTCGGCCCGGCACGACACCGCCTCCGCGGAAGCCACCGCGGACGGCAAGGGCGCCGAGAGCCCGTAGAAGACACAAGCCCGTAGGGAGAGGGCCCGCAGAGCACGGCAATGGGCGCTCAGGGCGCCGCGAGAAGCACGCAGCGAGAAGCACGGACGCGCCCCGGCACCGAGTCGGCACGGAACCGGAATCGTGGGCACCGGCATCGTCGTCACCATCGGACGACTGCTCGGGTGCCACCACGCGCGTCGTCACCGCTTGACGACCGCCCGCCGTCACCGCTCGACGTCACTGAAGGACGTCGGCCGGCGCTGAAGGACGTCGGTATGCGCGCAACCGCGACCGACGCCGGTACCGACAGGGGCACGGGCACCGGCACGGGCGCCCTCGGCTACCCGCCGTCCACCACTCGCCGGCTACCCGACGGCGGCGTACTCGTCGTACTCCTCGTCGCCCAGCGGCAGGATCCCGGAACCGCGCTCGTACTCCGTACGGGCCGTCTCCAAGAGCCTGCGCCAGGACGTGACCGTGGGCCGACGGCGCAGCAGCGCCCGCCGCTCGCGCTCGGTCATCCCACCCCACACGCCGAACTCCACACGGTTGTCCAGCGCGTCGGCCAGACACTCCGTACGCACCGGGCACCCGGTGCAGACCGCCTTGGCCCTGTTCTGCGCTGCGCCCTGAACGAATAGTTCATCCGGATCGGTAGTGCGGCAGGCTGCCTGCGCACTCCAGTCGGTTACCCAGCTCATGCTGGCGCCGTCCTCTCCCGAATCGAGGCTCCCCCACGGCGGCAGCGGCATATTCACCGTTGCCAGTTGAGGACGTTACGGAAGGCAGGCAGGGGGCAACACCCCCTTCGGGCCCAATCTTGAATGGCCCGAACGGACTATGCGTACGCGGCAGATCACCCAACGGAGTGACCTGGCGACATCAGCGACCAACCACCGCATAGCGGGACGGTCCGCCCTTGTCGTGGCGGGCACCCGGTAACACAGGCGGCAATACGGACACGTCTCATCACTCACAAGAGTGAGAGCGGCGGTGATGCGGAACCGCACCACAGTTACTGGCGTGAAACAGCGTAGGCGAACACACGGGCGTCTGTCCGCCGAATGAGAACGTAGGCTTCCTCCTATGGCTAAGAAGCGCTCGGGCGAGGGTCCCACCGTGACCCGGCAGGCCGCGAAATTCCTAGGCGTCAGCGTGCTCTCCGGAGCGGTCCTGGCGGGTCTGGCCCTGCCGGCGATCGGGGCGATGGGGCTGGCGGCCAAGGAGTCCGTCGAAGGATTCGACGAGATCCCGGCCAATCTCAAAACCCCGCCCCTGAGCCAGCGCACCACCATCCTCGACGCCCAGGGCGGCGAGATAGCAAAGGTGTACTCCCGCGACCGCACGGTCGTGCCGCTGAATCAGATCTCTCCGTACATGCGGAAGGCGATCGTCGCGATCGAGGACGCCCGCTTCTACGAGCACGGCGCGGTGGACCTCAAGGGCGTGCTCCGCGCGCTCAACAAGAACGCCCAGTCGGGCGGCGTCTCCGAGGGCGCCTCGACGCTCACCCAGCAGTACGTCAAGAACGTCTTCGTCGAGGAGGCGGGCGACGACCCGGCCAAGGTCGCCGTCGCCACTCAGCAGACCATCGGCCGCAAGGTCAAGGAGCTGAAGTACGCCATCCAGGTCGAGAAGGAACTCGGCAAGGAGCGCATCCTCAACAACTACCTGAACATCACCTTCTTCGGGCAGCAGTCCTACGGCGTGGAGGCCGCCGCCCAGCGCTACTTCAGCAAGCGGGCCAAGGACCTCAGCCTCGACGAGTCCGCGCTGCTGGCCGGCATCGTCCAGTCGCCGAGCCGCTTCGACCCGGTCAACGCCCCGAAGGAAGCCACCAAGCGCCGCAACATCGTGCTGCAGCGCATGGCCGAGACGAAGAACATCACCCCGGCCGAGGCAGCCGCCGCCCAGGCCAAGCCGCTCAAGCTGAAGGTCAGCCGCCCCAAGAGCGGCTGCATCACCGCCGTCAACGGCGCCGGCTTCTTCTGCGACTACGTGCGCGAGGTGTTCCTCCAGGACCCCGTCTTCGGCAAGACGAAGGAGGCGCGGGCCAAGCGGTGGAACCAGGGCGGCATGACGATCCGGACCACCCTGGACCCGCAGACCCAGAAGTCCGTGCAGAAGTCGATCACCGACCACGTCTACCAGTCGGACCCGGTGGCCACCGCCGTCTCCATCGTCGAGCCCGGCACCGGCAAGGTGCTCGGCATGGGGCAGTCCCGCCCGTACGGCTTCGGCGAGTACCAGACGCAGATCAACCTCTCGGCCGACAAGGCCATGAGCGGGTCGAACTTCGGTTTCCAGACCGGCTCGACCTTCAAGCCGATCCTCGCGGCGGCCGCCCTGGAAGAGGGCATCTCGCCCAACAAGGTCTACTCGTCGCCGTACCAGATGCCCTACCCGGACGAGGTCGAGACCTGCGGCCGCCCCTGGAAGAACGGCGGGGGTGACATGGTCAGCAACGAGAACCGCAGTGAGGTCGGCCCGTACGGGATGCGGGAGGCGACGGGGAAGTCGGTCAACACCTACTTCATCCAGATGATCGGCGACATCGGCGTCTGCCCGGTGACGAAGATGGCGACGAAGCTGGGCCTGAAGCCCGCGTCCGGCGCGAAGATCGACCAGGTGCCGTCGATCGCCCTCGGTACGCAGGGCATGTCCCCGCTCAAGATGGCCGCCGCCTACGCCGCGTTCGCCAATGGCGGCAAGTACTGCACCCCCGTCCTCATCGGCTCCGCCACCGGTCCGAACGGCAAGAGCCTGAACGTGCCGAAGTCGCACTGCTCCCGGGCCATGTCCGAGGAGACCGCCGACACCGTCAACACCCTGCTCAAGGGCGTGGTCGAGGACGGCACGGGCAAGGAGGCCGGGCTCAGCGGCCGGGACAGCGCCGGCAAGACCGGTACGACGGACGAGCGCAAGGCCGCCTGGTTCGTCGGCTACACCCCGAACATGGCCGGTGCGGTCTGGGTCGGCGGCTCGGGCAAGGACGTCGAGATGGAGGGCATCACCATCGGCGGCCAGTACCACGACAAGGTCTACGGCGGTGACACCCCGGGCCCCATCTGGCGTGATGCCATGGCCGGGGCGCTGGAGGGCAAGCCCGCGCCGACCTTCGACACCGTCGCGATCGCCGAGCCGGAGAAGCCCAAGGGCTCGGACAAGGGCGGCCGGGGCAAGCCCAACAAGCCGAACAAGCCCGGCAAGAACAAGCCGTGGCCCCGGTTCTCCATCCCGCCGGGCGTCATCGGCGGCAACGACGGGCGATAGCCCGCGGGAGCCTCGATGTGCGGAGGGGCGCCCGGACCGATACGGTCCGGGCGCCCCTCCGTCGTAGGTATCCGGTGATCAGCCCGCGAGCAGCTTCTTCACCTGGGCCGCGACCCGGCCGCCCTCGGCGCGGCCCGCCACCTGGGGGTTCACGATCTTCATGACCGCGCCCATCGCACGGGGCCCCTCGGCGCCGCCGGCCCGGGCCTCCGCCACCGCGGCCGCCACGATCGAGGCCAGCTCCTCGTCCGTCAGCTGCTGGGGAAGGTACTCGGCGAGCACCTCGCCCTCCGCGCGCTCCCGCTCGGCCGACTCGGCCCGGCCGCCCTTGTCGAAGGCCTCGGCCGCCTCGCGACGCTTCTTGGCCTCGCGCGTGATCACCTTCTGCACCTCGTCGTCGGAGAGCTCACGGGCGGACTTGCCCGCGGTCTCCTCGTACGCGATCGCGGAGAGGGTGAGGCGGAGCGTCGAGGAGCGCAGCTCGTCGCGCGCCTTGATGGCGGTCGTGAGGTCATCGTGGAGCTTGGACTTGAGGGTGGTCATGGCGCAATCTTCGCACCCGGCCCACGCGTGCGCTCCGCATTAACGGCCCGGACGGCCGATGAGAACGCCCGTGCAGGAGCCTGAAGGCGCCCGGTCCAGGCCACCCAGCCGCCCGGTGGCCCGCCCTCGCCGCAGGCAACTCCCGCCTTGGCCCCGGCCCGTGACCCGGCGGCCCCCGCGGTCTGCGACCATGGGCAGCATGCGCGCGCGATACGGAGTACCCCTGGGAATCACGGCCGTCGGCGCCGCCGGCATTGCCTATGCCGCCGGCTTCGAAGTCCGCTCCTTCCGGCTGCGGCGGGTCACCGTGCCCGTGCTGCCGCGAGGCATGCGGCCGCTGCGGGTCCTCCAGGTCTCCGACATCCACATGGTCGGCGGGCAGCGCAAGAAGCAGCGCTGGCTCCAGTCCCTGGCCGGGCTCCGCCCCGACTTCGTCATCAACACCGGAGACAACCTCTCCGACCCGGAGGGCGTGCCCGAGACGCTCGACGCCCTCGGTCCGCTGATGGAGTTTCCCGGCGCCTACGTCTTCGGCTCCAACGACTACTACGGCCCCAAGCTGCGCAATCCCGCCCGCTACCTGCTGGAGAAGGCCAGCGGCCGGCACGGGCTGAACGGCAACGCCCCGGCGGTCGCCGCGATCCACAACCCGTGGGAGGACCTGCGCGACGGCTTCGACTGCGCGGGCTGGGTCAACCTCACCAACGCCCGGGGCAGCCTCAAGATCGACGGTTACGAGATCGCCCTGACCGGCCTCGACGACCCGCACATCAAGCGCGACCGGTACGCACACGTCACGGGCGGCCCGCGCGAGGACGCCGACTTCTCGCTCGCCGTCGTCCACGCCCCGTACCTGCGGGTGCTCGACGCCTTCACCGCCGACCGCTACCCGCTGATCCTCGCCGGGCACACCCACGGCGGCCAGCTCTGCATCCCCTTCTACGGCGCTCTCGTCACCAACTGCGACATCGACACGAAGCGCGTGAAGGGCCTCTCCACCCACCGGGCCGGCGGCAACCGCTCCTACCTCCATGTCTCCGCGGGCTGCGGCACGAACCGCTACACCCCGGTCCGCTTCGCGTGTCCGCCCGAGGCCACCCTGCTCACCCTGACCGCGCGCGACTGAGCCCCGCGCGAGCGGCCCCGGGAATCGGATTTCGTCTCCGGGCCCGGGTCCGCTAAAGTAGAGCTCGTTGCGCCGGGGAGCTGCGAAAGCGGAAACTCGGGGGCACATCGGGGTGTAGCGCAGCTTGGCAGCGCGCTTCGTTCGGGACGAAGAGGTCGTGGGTTCAAATCCCGCCACCCCGACAGCTGAAACACCAGGTCAGGGGCCTGACTCTCATCGAGAGTCGGGCCCCTGATCCGTTTCCGGAAGGCCTTGGGAGAAACCGGGAGATGATCTTGGGATCGTCTCCCAGAGGTCGCGCATGGCCTGCGTCACATGGGAATGGCGAGCCGAGACCGAACCGTCGATGTGACCCATGCGCTCATCCATGAGCACCTTCTCCGTCCCCAGCTCCTCCATCCATGTCCGGTCGGCGTGCCGGAGCCCGTACGGGTGATTCCCTTCGCGATACGGAGCCGGCACGCTTCGGCTCCGTAGCCGGAACACGCATCCCCTGGGGGGCAGGCCCTGAGGTCGTCATGGGGTGCACTTCGGTGCGGACCCCGCACGCCGTGCAGGTCATGCGAAGGCCGTAAGACCTGAAGTGCGGTTGAGGACCAGCGAGTGATCCTCCGGGTACGGACCTCGGTGGCGCCTGATTGTCAGCGGGGCGTGGAGAATTGGCCGGTGCCAACGACCTTCAGCAGGGCGAGGCGTTCGGCGGTGTCGCTGCCGACGGGCGGGGTGTGGAGGACCACCCGCTGGTCGCCCTCCGGCGCGAACAGCACCTGGCAGTCCAAGTCGACGGGGCCGATCAGCGGGTGCACGATGCGCATGCGCGATGCTCTGCGCACCGCGACCTCGTGCAGCTCCCACAAGCCGGAGAACTCCTCACTCGCCTTCCTCAGCCGCTCCACCAGGCGCGTCACGGCAGGGTCGCCCACGCGGCGGCCCGCGGCCGCCCGCAGATCGGCCACGTGGAGCCGGCTGTAGTGGTCGTGCTCGTCGGCCGGGTACGCGGTGCGCTGCGCCGGGTCGGTGAACCAGCGCCAGACCACGTTGCGCCCGTGCTCGGACACAGTGCACACCCCGCCCAGGAGCGCTTCGGCCATAGCGTTCTGAGCCAGGACGTCACCGAGGTCGCCGAGTACCTGGACCGGGGTGGTGGGCAGCTGGTCCAGCAGGTGGAGCAGTCCCGGACTCACGTGGTCGCCGGAGATGCGGCCGGCGGGCGGGCGCCGGCCGGCGAGGAGGTGGAGGTGGTCGCGTTCGTCGTCGGACAGGCGCAGGGCGCGGGCCAGTGCGGCGAGCATCTCAGGGGAGGGCTGCGGGCCACGGCCCTGTTCGAGACGGATGTAGTAGTCGACCGACATCGCGGCAAGCTGGGCGATCTCCTCGCGACGGAGGCCCGGGGTACGGCGCCGCGTGCCGACGGGAAGCCCCACGTCCTGCGGGCGCACACGGTCGCGGGAGCGGCGCAGGAAGTCGGCGAGTCCGTCACGGTCGATCGTCATGGTGATCATCCTGCTACACCCTCGACGGCTCAACCAGGGACCCCCGATCCCAGGGTGAAGAGGCCTCTCCCGGCCCGTCCGCCACGGCGGCAGTGTGAGTCGGGGCCCGGGAGCACCGTGCCCCGACCACCACACAGGGAGCGTTCCATGGCCACCATTACCGTCGGCGGCGCACAGGTTCACTACGAGAAGACCGGCACCGGCCCCGCGCTCGTCCTGGTGCACGGCACCGGATCAGCAGGCGCCGCCGTCAACTGGGGTCGGACCAAGCCCCGGTTCACCGCCCACCGCACGGTGATCACACCCGACCTGTCGGGCACCGAAAACACCCTCGATGATGGTGCCCCACTGACCGCCGAAGGGCTCGCCGCCCAGGTCATCGCCGTCATCGAGGACGTGGCCGACGGACCGGTCGACCTGCTCGGCTTCTCCATGGGTTCCACCGTCACCGCCACCGTCGCCGCCCTGCGCCCCGACCTCGTACGACGGCTGATCCTGGTGGCCGGTTGGGCCCACACCGACAGTGACGAGTACCTGACCAGCCTCTTCACCCTGTGGCAGAACCTGGGAACCAGTGACCCTGCGTCGTTCGGCCGCGCCGTAGCGATGACCGGCTTCAGCCGTGGCTTCCTCAACACCATCGGCCGTGAACAGTTCGAGGCCCTGATCCCCAACATGCCACCCACCAAGGGCACCCTGCGCCACATCGCTTACGACTTGCAGGTCGACATCCGCCACCTGCTGCCCCGTATCCAGGCCCCCACCCTCGTCCTCGGCGGCAGCCAGGACATCACGGTCCCCGTCGAGCACAGCCGCGCCCTGCACGCCGCAATCCCGCACAGCAGCTACGCCGAGCTCGACGCGGGTCACGTGATGTTCTTCGAGCAGGAGGACGCTTTCGTCAAGCTCGTGACCGACTTCATCGAAACCCACGCCACGCCCACGGCGTGAGCGGTATGACAGCACCTCATCAATGTGGAACCAGACGGCGACCCGCCGAGCTCCGGCACGGGCACCGCGGCCCGTGCCGGACGCAACGCGACCTGCAACTCGCCAAGGCATCAGGGCGACAGGTAACCCCGCCACCCCTTCTTCGTAAGGCCCCTGAATGGTTTCCGGGGTGCTTTGTGAACCTCATCGGGGGCTCTTTGGGGAAGAGGGCATGTCACGGGCCTCGTCCATGAGGTGGCGGGCTTCGTCCGGTGGTGACTCGGGCGGCACGACCAGCAGGTCGCAACGGCCGACGCCGTAGGACAGCAGACAGATCTTGTGCCGGCCGGCCGGGGTACCGCAGCGGCTCAGATGCACCATCCGGCCCGCGAGAGTCATCCGGCGGGGACTGACGGGCCACATGCCGCTGTCGACCGTGATCCGGGTGATGCGGCCCCACCGCGCGTTCAGCGCCATGAGCAGAGCGGGCAGTTCGCCCGCCAGGTCGTGCGAGCGGGGCCACCAGGCTCCGTCGGTCCGGCGGAGTCCGGTGTCCGGCCCCGCCAGGACCAATCGGGCCGGTAGGAGTGCCTGCTGCGGGGCGATGGTCGGTTCGCTCGTGGTGCCGGTCACGTGGTGAGCCTTTCAGATGTCGTCGCGAGGTCGGCGGGGCAGCGTCTGCCCCTGGCTGTGTGCGCTGTCGGACTCCCCTGTCGTCTCCCTCGTTCAGTCGTCCTGCGCCGCGGCCATGAGGCCGCTCGCCTTGAGCCGGTTGTGGGGGTCGCCGGCGGCGGCCATCAGGCGGGCGGCGGTCTCGGGGGCGGTCTCCGGAGGGATCACCAGCAGGTCCCAGCGACCGACACGGAAGGAGAGCAGCAGCAGATCGTGGGGGTCCTGCTCAACGAACCAGCCCACGTGCACCACCCGTGTGCCCACGGGGACTTTGCCGGGGATGACGGGCCAGTGGGCGGGGTTCACCGCGACCCGGGTGATGCGCCCCCAGGGGAGCTCCAACGCCGCGGCCAGGGCGGGGAGTTCCTCGGTGAGATCGCGGGAGTAGGGCCACCAGGCACCGTCCACCGGCCCCGTCCCGGTGGGGGCGGTATTGAGGAAAAAGCGCACCGGCAGCGACGGCGCGCCATCGATCAGGGGCGTCGTCGAGGTATGGGTCGTCATCATGACGCGGGCCCGTCTCCGGGCGCGTCTCCGCCTGCCCGGACTGATGGCTCGCCGAGAACGGCACCTGCGTGAAGCCGGTGCGCGAAGAATTCCCGGTGAGCCGAGCCTACTCCGCCGCACCTCCGAATGGATGCCCGCTGCGGGCATCGGTTCTCACCGTCGGCAGGGTGGATTCCCCGGGGGTTCCGGAGGCGGGATTGGTGCCGGTGCCGATGAGGATCTGCCGGGCCCGGTTGGCCGGTCCGCCTCCGGGTCCTGGCAGTTGGCGTCGGCGACGGGGGAGTTATCCACAGGCTGAGGCAGCTCCGAGCACGTTGTCGCCCGTTCGGCGCAGAATGGGGGGCATGACTGAGAGCAACGGGCCCCAGCGGGGCGACGGGTCCATGGGGGCCGACGGGTCCATGCCGGATTGGGAGAGGCGCTTCCGGGCGCCGCGGGTAGGGCTGCCGAGGTGGGCGGAGGACGCCCCGGACCGGTCGCTCTTCACGTCGAACGTGACGGGCACCTTCGAGCTGTACGCATGGGACCGGGCGACGGGCGCGCAGCGGCAGGCGACCGACCGGCCGAACGGGACGACGGGCGGCCTGCTGTCCCCGGACGGCGAGTGGATCTGGTGGTTCTCGGACAAGGACGGCGACGAGTTCGGCGTCTGGATGCGGCAGCCCTTCCACGGCGGGGAGGACGAGCCCGCGACGCCCGGACTCGATCCCTCCTACCCCGACGGGCTGGCCCTCGGCCGGGACGGCACGGCCGTCGTAGGGCGGTCCACGGACGAGGGCGGCTCGACGATCCACGTCGTGCGGCCCGGGGCCGAGCCCGTGGAGATCTACCGCCACGCGGAGTCGGCGGGCGTCGGCGACCTCTCCCACGACGGCACGCTGATCGCGATCGAGCACACCGAGCACGGCGACGCCATGCACTCGGCGATCCGTGTCGTCCGGGCGGACGGCACGCCCGTCGCCGAGCTGGACGACACCCGGGGCGGCACCGAGGAACTGGGGCTGTCCGTCATGGGCTTCGCGCCCGTCGACGGGGACTCCCGGCTGCTCGTCGGGCACCAGCGACGCGGCCGCTGGGAGCCCCTGCTGTGGGACCCGGTGACGGGCGAGGAGACGACGCTCTCCGTCGAGCTGCCCGGTGACCTGGGCGCGGACTGGTATCCGGACGGCTCCGCCCTGCTGATCGAGCACAGCTACCAGGCGCGCAGCGAGCTGTGGCGGTACGACCTGGCAGGCGGCGGGCTGACCCGGCTGGAGACGCCGGAGGGCACGGTGTCCGGGGCCCTGCCGCGTCCGGACGGGACCGTGGAGTTCCTCTGGTCCTCGGCCGCGAAGCCGCCGGTGGTGCGGTCCACGAGCGGGCGGGTCGTGCTGGACCCGCCGACGCCGGCCCACGGGGTCGGCAGCGCCCCGGACTCGGTGCCGGTCAGCGACGCGTGGGTGCCGGGGCCGGGCGGCGATGTGCACGCGCTGGTGCAGAAGCCCGCGGGCGAGGGGCCGTTCCCGACCGTCTTCGACATCCACGGCGGTCCGACCTGGCACGACAGCGATGCCTTCGCCGCCGGCCCGGCGGCCTGGGTGGATCACGGCTTCGCGGTCGTGCGGGTCAACTACCGCGGCTCTACCGGCTACGGCCGGGCGTGGACGGACGCGCTCAAGCACCGGGTGGGGCTGATCGAGCTGGAGGACATCGCGGCAGTGCGGGACTGGGCCGTGGCGAGCGGGCTCGCCGACCCGGACCGGCTGGTCCTGGCGGGCGGCTCGTGGGGCGGGTACCTGACCCTGCTGGGCCTCGGCACCCAGCCGGACGCCTGGGCGCTGGGTCTCGCGGCGGTCCCCGTGGCGGATTATGTGACGGCCTATCACGACGAGATGGAGGCGCTGAAGGCCCTGGACCGTACGTTGCTGGGCGGCACCCCGGAGGAGGTTCCGGAGCGCTACGCCGCGTCGTCACCGCTGACGTACGTCGACGACGTCCGGGCCCCGGTCTATATCTCCGCCGGCATGAATGACCCGCGCTGCCCGATCCGGCAGGTCGAGAACTACGTGGACCGGCTCGCGGAGCGGGGCCATCCGCACGAGGTGTACCGCTATGACGCGGGGCACGGCTCGCTGGTGGTGGAGGAGCGGATCAAGCAGCTTCGGCTGGAGATCGCTTTTGCGGAGCGCCATCTGAGCCGCCCGGACCGTCCGGGTGCTCGGGGGTGATGCCGAGCGCCAGGTCCCGGGCGGCTTCCGTCTCCCGGCGGAACAGCCGGAACCACATGAAGACGATGAAGCCGGCGACGGCGAACCACTCGCCCGTGTAGCCGAGGTTCTGGAAGGCCTTGAGGTCGAGGCCACTGCCGGGGGCCGCCGACGGGGGCACCGGGACCATGGCGCCCGATGCCTCGGGGGCAGTGATCCACGCGTCGTACACCTGGTACGGCACGAGGTTGACCAGCGAAGCCGCGCTGATCACACCGAGCTGCCCCTGGGGCAGGCCACCGCCGGCCCGTACGCCCTTGGAGCCGACGTTCTCCGAGGCCTGGAGCGCGCCGGTCACGGTGACGTGGCCGGCGGGCGGGGCGGGCACCTTGGCGGCGTCGGCCCGGGAGCTCGCGTCGCCGGGCAGCCAGCCCCGTACGACGGGCAGGGCCTTGCCACCGTCGGTCCGGAGGAGGGTCAGGACGTAGAAGCCCTTGCGGTCCTCGAGGTCACGGTCCGGTACGAGCAGCTGGTGCGCGGCGTCGTAGCGGCCGGTCGCGGTGGCCTGGCGGCCGGAGGTCTCGGTGCTCACCGGCAGCAGATCGCGCAGCGGCTCGGCAGCGGCGGTGCGGGCGCTGTCGGCCTGCGTCTGCTGTTCGCGGTGCGAGTCGACGCGCGACTCGAAGCGGCCGAGCTGCCAGCTGCCCATGAACAGACACACGGGGATGGCCAGCACGGCGAAGACGTTGATCCCCCACCAGCGGGGAGTCAGCAGGAACCGATACACACCACCACGGTACGGGCACGGATCCACCGGGTGGCACCGGCCCCTCCCGTTCCGGGCGGCCGGGCCGCTCCGCCGGGCTCCGCTCCCGTTCCCCGGTCCGGCCCAGCCGACCCGGCCCGACCTGACGCAGCCGATCCGGCGCAGCCCCACCAGGGCCGGTCCGGCCGGGAGGCCCGGAGGAGCCGCACGCTCGCACCGGCCCCGCAGGGCCGCGCGCTACGGCTTGGTGGCGAGCGGACCGGTGCGGTAGACCGTGCCGGCGCAGGCGTCGTTGATCTTCGCGTCCGCGGCGGTGGGCTCGCCGGTGTCCGGGGTGTGGCTGATGACGACGCTCGCCGGCGGCTTCGGCTCAGGGGTGTCCTGGCCCGTCGGCTGGTCCATGGCCGTGGTGCCGGAGGCCGGGGGCGTGCTCGCGACGGGCGACGGGGAGGCGCCGCCTCCGCCCTCGCTGGCGCAGCCGCTCGGCCCGCCGCCGGACGCCGGGACCCAGGCGAACTTGACCTCATAGGCCTGTCCGGGCTGGAGGATCACTTCGCTGGGCTCGGTGGACGGGTCGGGCAGCCCGGTCGCGGCGTCACCGGCGGTGTGGTCCACGACGGAGACGCGGGAGGTGTCGGCGCTGCCCTGGCCTGCGACGTCGACGGCGCCCGGGCCACCCACCGTGCACACGGCGTGGGAGACGTTGACGACGCGGAAGGAGCCGTAGACACGGCCTTCACGGTCGGCCACGCCGACGCTGCCCGCGCCGTTGCCGAGCTGGTTGCGGTCACAGGTCGGCGAGGTCGCGGCGAGGGTGCTGGTGGGGCCGGGAAGGGGGCCGCCCGTGGCGCCGCCCGCGTGACTCTCGGGGCGGGCGTCCTCTCCCTTGCGCTCCTCCTTGTGCTCCTCGTCCTTGCGGTCGGCCGGGTGGGAAGAGCCCTTCTCGGGCTCCTCGCCCTCACCGCCGCTGCGCCGCCCCTCGGCGGCACCCGCCTCGGTCTGCTGGCTGCTCGCGGCGTTGGCCGGATGGTCGTCGGCGGTGCCGCCGGTGGTGGCGACGCGCAGCAGCGCGGGCATGGCCGTACCGCCGAGGATCACGGCCGCCGCCACGCCGACGACGACCTGGCGACGCCGCGTGCGCCGGGCGGGGACGGCACGCCGCAGGTGCTCCAGCGCGTCGGCGGAGGGCTCGAGGTCGCCGACGGCGCCGTGCAGCAGCCGGCGCAGCGCCTGCTCGTCGACATCACTCACATCGATATCAGTCACATCGGCATCGCCCACGCCGACATCACTCACGCCGCCGCCGTTCACGCCGCCGCCGGCCGTCGTACCCCTACCGAAGCCCTGTCCGACGTGACCGCCCTGACCGACCTGACCGACCTGATCGATGGGACAGTCCTGGCCAGGCTCCTGATCCTTACGGACGTCCTGGTTCCGGCGACCGCCCGGGAAGTGGTGGTTCATGCCGGGGCCTCCATGGCCACGCGCAGCGCCGCGATGCCCCGCGAGCCGTACGCCTTGACCGAGCCGAGCGAAAGGCCCAGCGTCTCGGCGACCTGCACCTCGGTCATGTCGGCGAAATAGCGCAGGACCAGGACCTCGCGCTGGCGGCGCTGCAGTCCACGCATCGCTTGAATCAATTGGTCGCGCTCCAGCTGTTCGTACGCGCCCTCTTCCGCGCTCGCCATATCGGGCATCGGCTTGGAGAGAAGCTTCAGCCCGAGAATGCGGCGGCGAAGCGCGGAGCGGGACAGATTGACGACAGTCTGCCGCAAATAGGCGAGGGTCTTTTCCGGGTCACGGACCCGATTGCGTGCGGAATGCACCCGTATGAAGGCTTCCTGCACCACGTCCTCACAGGAGGCGGTGTCGTCCAGGAGCAGGGCGGCGAGGCCGAGCAGCGACCGGTAATGGGCGCGGTAGGTCTCGGTGAGGTGGTCGACTGTGGTGCCCGCAGCCATCGCCTCGTCAGCGTCCCCACGCTGCGGGGGAATCTGCGCGGGGCGGGTGGCGGACCAGGGGGCGATCACCGGCATGCCGCCCGACGTGCGCGAACGCGGGCGCGCCGCGGCGCTGCTCCGCCTCGGGGCGGTTGCGATGCTGATGACCTCTGCCACGCCTGTTGGACACGCTTCCCCCCGTCAGGGTTGTACGCGCAAGGCACCGCGTTTGTCGACGCGCCGAATGACGATGCGTCATATGCCCTCATGCGTACCAGCTCTTCCCGAATACCCCGATTTTGGTACCGCCGCGAGAGACGGCAACAAAGACGCTCCCCGCCCTGCTGTGGTTGCAGTGGGCGGGGAGCGAATCGTCGAACAGATCGTCTGCCCAGTTCAAGAGGTCCGGACCAACGACTTGATCACAGGACCTTCACACGTCCCCCAAGTATTACGGGGCCGTCAGCTCCGCCGCCACGACTTCTGCGATCTGGGCGGTATTGAGGGCCGCGCCCTTGCGCAGGTTGTCGCCGCAGACGAAGAGTTCGAGCGCCTTCGGATCGTCCAGCGAGCGCCGCACCCGGCCGACCCATGTCGGGTCGGTGCCCACGACATCGGCGGGCGTGGGGAATTCGCCCTCGGCCGGATCGTCGAAGAGCACGACCCCCGGCGCGTTGGAGAGGATCTCGTGCGCCTGGGCGACCGTCACCTCGTTCTCGAACCGCGCGTGCACGGTCAGCGAGTGCGTGGTGATCACCGGAACCCGGACACAGGTCGCGGTGACCCGCAGGTCCGGCAGCCCGAGGATCTTGCGGGATTCGTTGCGGACCTTGAGCTCCTCGGAGGACCAGCCGTCCTCCTTGAGCGAACCGGCCCACGGCACGACGTTCAGCGCCAGCGGAGCCGGGAACGGCCCCGTCGTGTCCCCGACCGCGCGCCGCACATCGCCGGGCTGCGTGCCCAGCTCCGTGCCGACGACGGCCGCGAGCTGCGCGCGCAGGGTGTCGACGCCGTCCTTGCCCGCGCCGGAAGCCGCCTGGTACGAGGAGACGATCAGCTCGCTCAGGCCGAACTCGGCGTGCAGGGCCCCCATCGCGACGATCATCGACAGGGTGGTGCAGTTGGGATTGGAGATGATCCCGCGCGGCCGCATCCGGGCCGCGTGCGCGTTCACCTCGGGCACCACCAGCGGCACGTCCGGATCCATCCGGAAGGCGCCGGAGTTGTCCACGGCGACCGCGCCCTTGGCGGCCGCGATCGGCGCCCAGCGCGCGGAGACCTCGTCGGGCACGTCGAACATCGCGACGTCGACGCCCTCGAAGGCCTCCTCGCTCAGCGCGACGACCTCGACCTCCTCGCCCCGGACGGTCAGCTTCCGGCCCGCCGAGCGCGGGGACGCGACGAGACGGATCTCGCCCCAGACGTCCTCGCGCTGCGACAGGATCTCGAGCATGACCGTCCCGACGGCGCCGGTCGCGCCGACGACGGCGAGGGTGGGCTTACGGCCCGTACGCGCGGTACGGGCCGCATGGCCGTCGGTCATCGACCGGTGCCCCCGTAGACGACCGCCTCGTCGCTCTCGGTGTCCAGGCCGAAGGCCGTGTGCACGGCACGCACCGCTTCGTTCACATCGTCGGCGCGGGTGACGACCGAGATGCGGATCTCGGAGGTCGAGATCAGCTCGATGTTCACGCCGGCGTTCGACAGCGCCTCGAAGAACGTCGCGGTGACCCCGGGGTTGGTCTTCATACCGGCGCCGACCAGCGAGATCTTGGCGATCTGGTCGTCGTAGCGCAGCGAGTCGAAGCCGATGCTGTCCTTCGTCTTCTCCAGCGCCGCGATGGCCTTGCGGCCCTCGGTCTTCGGCAGCGTGAAGGAGATGTCGGTCAGACCGGTGGACGCGGCCGAGACGTTCTGCACGACCATGTCGATGTTGATCTCGGCGTCCGCGATCGCGCGGAAGATCGTCGCGGCCTCGCCCGGCTTGTCCGGCACCCCGACGACCGTGACCTTCGCCTCGGACGTGTCGTGGGCAACCCCCGAGATGATCGCCTGCTCCATCGGCTGGTCCCCTTGCGGTTCGTTGCTGACCCATGTGCCCTTGAGCCCCGAGAAGGACGAGCGCACGTGGATCGGGATGTTGTAACGGCGTGCGTACTCGACGCAGCGGTGCAGCAGCACCTTGGACCCGGAGCTCGCCAGCTCCAGCATGTCCTCGAACGAGATCCACTCGATCTTCCGGGCCTTCTTCACGACCCGCGGATCGGCGGTGAAGACCCCGTCGACGTCGGTGTAGATCTCGCACACCTCGGCGTTCAGCGCGGCGGCCAGCGCGACGGCGGTGGTGTCACTACCGCCGCGGCCCAGGGTGGTGATGTCCTTCTTGTCCTGGGACACACCCTGGAAACCGGCCACGATCGCGATGTTGCCCGCGTCGACGGACTGCTGGATGCGGCCCGGCGTGACATCAATGATCCGCGCCTTGTTGTGGACCGAGTCGGTGATGACTCCGGCCTGGCTGCCGGTGAACGACTGTGCCTCGTGACCGAGGTTTTTGATCGCCATCGCCAGCAGCGCCATGGAGATTCGCTCTCCGGCGGTCAGCAGCATGTCGAACTCGCGCCCGGCAGGGATCGGCGAAACCTGCGCGGCGAGATCGATCAACTCGTCCGTCGTGTCACCCATCGCGGAAACCACGACGACCACCTGGTGGCCGTTCTTCTTGGCTTCCACGATTCGCTTGGCAACCCGCTTGATGCCTTCGGCATCGGCAACGGAGGAGCCTCCGTACTTCTGCACGACAAGGCCCACGTGCGCTCCTCGCAGCTATATGTAATGAGGTCGACCCAGTCTAACGAGCAGGCCGAATCCACCTCGCCAATATCACATGGTGAGACACCATGCTCACCACATGACCGGCGCGGCAGCGCGTGCGACGTCCCTGTCACACCCGGCCGCGCCCGTCCGCGACGGTCCCTGCCCGTATCGCCGGAGCGCACACGGGAACGTAAGCCAGCTCACACGGCTCAGATCGAGCGCAGTCCCAGTGGGCCCGCGATCTCGGCCGCCATGACCTTGCCCGCCTCCTCGGCCAGCTGCTCCTCCGCCGCGGCGTCGTCCGTGTCCAGCCCGCCCAGCTCGTCCAGCGGCTGGTCCAGGCGTACGTGCGCGACGAGCGACTGCAGCGCCCGCAGCGCGGCGGAGGCGGTCGGGCCCCAGTTGGAGAGGTAGGAGAACTGCCACCACCACAGCGCCTCGCTGACGCGGCCGTCGCGGTAGTGCGCCATGCCGTGCCGCAGGTCGGTGATGATGTCGGCCAGGTCGTCCGAGATCCGGCACGCGACGGGCATGCTGCGCGGCACGTACGGGTCGAAGACCTCCGAATAGACGTCGACCGGGTCCAGCAGCCGCGCGAACCGCTCGCGCAGCTCGTCGACGTCCGGCTCCGGGCCCACGTCCGGTTCGTACCGCTCGTCCGGCAGGAAGTCCTCGTGGGCGCCCAGCCGACCACCGGTCAGGATGAGCTGGGAGACCTCCAGCAGCAGGAAGGGAACAGCACTGTCGGGCTCGTCGCCTCGGGACACCTCGGCGACCGCCACGATGAAGCTCTCGATCGAGTCCGCGATCTGGACCGCGAAATCATCCGGATCGCGCTTGGCGTCGTGAAGCGTTGCGTCAGACATCGAGAAGTCGTCTCCCTTCGAAGGCACGCCCGAGCGTGACCTCGTCGGCATATTCCAGATCTCCACCCACAGGCAGACCACTGGCCAGCCTCGTGACCTTCAAACCCATGGGCTTCACCATGCGCGCGAGGTACGTGGCCGTGGCCTCACCCTCAAGATTGGGGTCGGTGGCCAGAATCAGCTCGGTGACCGTGCCGTCCGCGAGCCGCGCCAGCAGCTCACGGATCCGCAGGTCGTCCGGGCCCACGCCCTCGATGGGGCTGATCGCCCCGCCGAGCACGTGATAGCGACCGCGGAATTCCCGCGTCCGCTCGATCGCGACGACGTCCTTGGACTCCTCCACGACACAGATCACCGCGAGATCGCGGCGCGGGTCGGAGCAGACCCGGCACCGCTCCTCCTGCGCCACATTGCCGCAGACCACGCAGAACCGGACCTTCGCCTTGACCTCGGTCAGTGCGTGGGCGAGCCGGCGGACGTCGGCCGGCTCGGCCTGGAGGATGTGGAAGGCGATCCGCTGCGCGCTCTTGGGACCGACGCCGGGCAGCCTGCCCAACTCGTCGATGAGGTCCTGGACCACGCCTTCATACACGGATCGGATTCTCCTTCTTCGATTCTTCGCTTCTTCGGTTTACGGATGTTTCAGCGGTCGCGGACCGCCGGTCGGACGGCCCGCTGCCGCCCGGGACCGGAACGGCGGACCGGCCGGAACGGCAGACCGGTCAGAACGGCAGACCGGGGATGCCGCCGCCGCCCAGGCCCTGTGCCAGCGGGCCCAGCTTCTGCTGCTGCAACTGCTGTGCGGTGGCGTTGGCGTCGCGCACCGCGGCGAGGACGAGGTCCGCGAGGGTCTCGGTGTCCTCGGGGTCCACGGCCTTGGGGTCGATGACCAGGGCCTGGAGCTCGCCGGCACCGGTGACCGTGGCCTTCACCAGGCCACCGCCCGCCGTGCCCTCGACCGGGGTCCGAGCCAGCTCCTCCTGGGCCGCGGCGAGGTCCTGCTGCATCTTCTGGGCCTGCTGGAGCAGCTGCTGCATGTTCGGCTGGCCACCACCGGGAATCACGGGTTAGCTCCTGGCTGTCGACGACGATTTGCTTCGGTAGCCCGAGCCTACGTGCTCGTCGCGCGCCGCGCCCTACGCCGTCGGAAGAAGTCCGGGAGCGCCCGGGGGCGCGGGCGGCGCCCTCGCGTCGCCCGCGGTCCGTGGCCCCGGGCTCCCACGCGCCGCCTACTCGTTGGCGATCTCCTCGATGACGGTCGCGCCCAGCTCGCGCACGATCAGATCGTGGCCGGTCAGCGCGGTGTCATCAAGATCCGGGTCGTCCTCGGCGGGCATGTCGTCCTCGATCGCGACATGCCGCGGCTCGGGCTCCCGGGGCGGCTGGGACGGCTGGTACTGCCCGGCCGAGGGCGCCGCCGGGGCCTGCCGCGCCTGCGGAGCGGGGGCGGCGGGCGGGGCCGCGGGCGCCGCGGTGGCGGCCTGTGCCGGCCGGGGCGCGGCGGGGGCGCCGCCGCCCTGGCCTCCGGAGAAGCCGCCCGGGGCACCCGGTGCGGCTTGGCCGAAGCCGCCCCCGCCGCCGGAGGACCCGCCGAAGCCGCCCGCACCACCGGCCGGGCCGCCTCCGAAGCCACCGCCGGGCGCGCTGCCGCCGCCGGAGGGGTCGACGACCAGCTCGACCTTCCACTGCACGCCGAGCGCGTCGCTGAGCGCCTGGCGCAGGACGTCCTCGCTGCCGCTGTTGGCGAAGCTGTCACGCGCTCCGGCGTTGGAGAAGCCGACCTGGACCGTGCTGCCGTCGAAGCCGACGACCTGGGCGTTCTGGCTGAGCAGGATCCACGTGAAACGGCGGCGGTTCTTGACCGCCTCCAGGATGTCCGGCCACATCTGCCGCACCTGGGACGGGTCACCGCCGCTCTGCGGCTGCTGCTGGCCGTACGAGCCACCGGGCGCGGCCGGGGCCGCCGCCGGGGCGGGCGCGGGCGGTGCCTGACCGGGAGCCGCGGCGGAGGGCCAGGCTCCGGCCTGAGGCGCCGGGGCGGGCGCGGCCGGTGGTGCGGCCGGGGCGGGCGCGCCGGGCGCGGCAGCGGACGGCCAGGCGCCGGGCCTGCTGCCGCTCGCCGGGGCGCTCGCCGTGCCACCTGCTGCGGTGCCGCCCGCTGCGCCGTTCTCGGGACTGCCGGCCGCGGTGGGCCAGGCGCCGGCCGCGGCCTGGGGCTGGGCCTGAGGCTGGGGCTGTACGGGCTGCGGCTCGGCGGCCGGGGCCGGGGCGACGGGCGCGGCCGGAGCCGCGGCGGGTGCGCCCGAGACCGCCGCGCGGGCGGCGGCGGGGCCGGTGAGACCCGCGGCGGCCGCCGGGTCGTGGGCCTGCGGCCCCGGGGCGTAGCCCATCGCGGGGGCACCCTGCGGCGCGCTCACGAAGGCACCGGCGAGGGCGCCGCGCTCCAGCTTGTCGAGCCGGGCCCGTACGGACCGCTCGTCGTCGAAGGCGGCGGGCAGCAGCACCCGCGCGCAGATCAGCTCCAGCTGGAGCCGCGGGGACGTCGCCCCGCGCATCTCCGTGAGGCCCTCGTTGACCAGGTCGGCGGCGCGGCTCAGCTCGGCGGCGCCGAAGACGGACGCCTGCGCCTGCATGCGCTCCACGACGTCGACGGGGGCGTCGATGAGCCCCTTCTCCACGGCGTCGGGCACGGCGGCGAGGATCACGAGATCGCGCAGCCGCTCCAGCAGGTCCGCGACGAAGCGGCGGGGGTCGTTGCCGCCCTCGATGACGCGGTCGACGACCTCGAAGGCCGCGGCGCCGTCGGCGGCCGCGAAGGCGTCGATCACCGCGTCGAGCAGCGAGCCCTCCGTGTAGCCGAGGAGGGACGTCGCCATGGCGTATGTCACACCGTCCTCGGCGGCACCGGCCAGCAGCTGGTCCATCACGGACATCGAGTCACGCACGGACCCGGCACCGGCCCGCACGACCAGCGGCAGCACGCCGTCCTCGACGGGGATCGCCTCGCGGCCGCAGACCTCGCCCAGGTATTCGCGCAGCGTGCCCGGCGGGACGAGCCGGAAGGGGTAGTGGTGCGTACGCGACCGGATCGTGCCGATGACCTTCTCGGGCTCGGTGGTCGCGAAGATGAACTTGAGGTGCTCCGGCGGCTCCTCGACCACCTTCAGCAGGGCGTTGAAGCCCGCCGAGGTGACCATGTGCGCCTCATCGATGATGTAGATCTTGTAGCGGCTGGAGGCGGGCCCGAAGAAGGCCTTCTCGCGCAGCTCACGGGCGTCGTCCACGCCACCGTGGGACGCGGCGTCGATCTCGATGACATCGATGGAACCGCGGCCGTTGCGCGCGAGGTCCTGGCAGGACTGGCACTCGCCGCACGGCGTGGGCGTGGGGCCCTGCTCGCAGTTCAGACAGCGGGCGAGGATGCGCGCGCTGGTCGTCTTGCCACAGCCGCGCGGACCGCTGAACAGATACGCGTGATTGACCCGGTTGTTGCGCAGCGCCTGCTGCAACGGGGTGGTGACATGCTCCTGCCCGATGACCTCTGCGAAGGACTCGGGGCGGTAGCGGCGGTATAGCGCGAGGGACGACACACCTACGACGATATCGGGCCGCACTGACAAGTGGTCTCGATCACAGCCCGGGCCCCCGCCGGGAGCCCGCTGCGGCCCCCGGGAAACGCAAGGGCCCCCCACGCACCCGCCAGAGCCCACTTACCCTTGCTGCCTTCCGGCCCTGGGGGAGTTAGGTGAGATAGCGCCACGTGAGGGGCTTGCCCTCAGCCTAGCCGATCCCGGGCGATGCTCGCGCCCTCCCCTCCCCCGGAACCTCTCCCGAACCTCCCTCGACCTCTCCCCGGCACCCACCTCCGAGGGAGGTGTTCGCGAGCACCCCTCAACGTCTTGTATTGTTTGCGGCGGAGGATTCGCCTAGTGGCCTAGGGCGCACGCTTGGAAAGCGTGTTGGGGGCAACCCCTCACGAGTTCGAATCTCGTATCCTCCGCCAGTGCCTCACCGGGCACGATGTCGAAGGGCCCCACCGCTTGCGGTGGGGCCCTTCAACGTGTGTGGTCTCAGTTTTGGTCTCAGTTGCCGCTAAGCCCAATCTCCCTCGGTCCGTGATCGCTTGATCGTGGTACTGATCGCCACGTCGTCTACCTGCCGGGCGTGTTCATGCCGAGATGCGAACCAGGGAGCGAGAGCCGTACCGCAGCGACTTGTCGGACAAGCAGTCGGTGTTGATCGATCCGATGATCACTGCCTGGAGGCAGGACCGGGTGGCGCGGTCGGCGACCGGGGACCCGGGGCCTGCGACCTGCGGGAGGCCGTGAACGCGATCTTCTACCAGAGCCGAACGGGGTGCCAGTGGCGCTATCCGCCCAATGACTTCCCGGCCTGGTCGGCGGTCTTCTACTACCACGCTCTGGCGCCAGGACGGGCTGGATCAGCGGATCCGGGAACTCCTGCGCTGCTAGGTGCGGGAGAGAGCCCGTCCCTCATGATCGTCGACACCCAGTCCGTGCGCGCGGCTGCGGGTGTCCCGAAGACTACGACGGGACTGGACGCCGACAAGAAGATGTCGGGCATCAAGCGGGTACTGGACGTCGACGTTCTGGGGCTGATCGGCGTCGCGGTCCTGGCCGCCTCCACGCACGACATTGCCGCCGGCACCGCCCTGCTCGACCAGGCCGCCGAGCGGTGCGACAACCGCCTGGAGAAGGTCCTGACGGATCAGGGCTTCAAGGACGAGGTCACCGTCCACGGGGTCCTGCTGGACAGCGACATCGAGGTCGTCCGCTGCAACCCTGAAGACCAGGACAAGGGCTTCGTCCCGCAGCCCAAGCGGTGGATCGCGGAGCAGGTCAACGGCACGTTGGTGCTGCACCGCCGCCCGGCCCGCGAGTACGACCACCACCCCGACACCTCCGCCTCTCGCGTCCACTGGCCTCCATCGCGAACGTGGCCCGCCGCCTCGCCACACCGAGTCCCGCCTGGCGCAACGCCCTCGGACTGGCCGGGTGGACGTCATCGAGCCCCTGGCGGACTCCAGGCCCAGCATGACGAGACCACAGCCCGGGCCAGTGAACTGCGCGATCAGATCGAGCACTCGACCGCGCTCCTGGCCGAGACCGAGGCGCGACTCTCGGACCTGGCCACCACCCGGAAGGTCATCGCCGAACCCGAACCGCCCGAGACGAACACCGCCTACCAGGCCATCGTGAACGCTTCAACCAGCACCTCGGCCAGGCGTTCCGAGCTCGTAAGCTGCACCAACTCCTCGGCATGCCCACCGACGAGGCATCCGTCAGCATCACCCGCAGCCGTCTCGGATGCCTCACCCGCCAGGGCTTCCTCACCCAGTCAGGACGAGGCCACTACCAGAAACGGACTTAATGTCCGCTAACGCCAAGCAGGACCATCGTTGCCTCAGAACCACGTAAATGACACGTTCCTGATACAGCGCTCATGTAATGTTTCTGATACATCAGATGGCGGTGACGAGTAGGAACGAGCAGGCATGGTAGATCACACGATGTCATCCAGGAGCATGACGGCGCGCATCGTCTGGGATACGGCGGACAAGTACCTGCGCAACATCGTTGACGAGGAAGACTACGGCGACTACATCCTGCCGTTCACGGTCCTCCGGCGACTAGAGTGCATGCTCGCCGACTCGAAGGAGGAAGTGGCGAAGTTCGTCGCCTCGCTCGGCTCGCTGCCCCCGCATCTGATCGACATCGCGGTCAAGGACAAGTTCGGGCTGGGCTTCTACAACGTCTCGCCGCTCGACCTCGCCGCGATCGCTTCGGTCGATGACAACGTGGACAAGTCCCTCAAGAGCTACGTTGACGGGTTCTCGCACAACATCGCTGACATTTGGGTCTCGTTCGACTTTAACCGGCGCGCGAAGGTCCTCGCCGACGCCAACCGCCTGCACGCCGTCGTCAAGCACTTCTCCACACTCGACCTCAGCCCGAACAGGCTCAGCAACATGGGGATGGGTGACGTCTTCGAGGACGTCATGTACCGGGCCTTCAATAAGAAGGGCAAGGCAGCCGGCAACTTCTACACGCCGCGAGACGCCATCCGGCTCATGGTCGACGTGTTGATCAGCAACGACGACGACACGATTGCGTCCGACCATGCCGCGCGCTCGGTCTACGACCCGACGGCTGGCTCCGGCGGCATGCTGCTGATCGCGCAGGAGGCGCTGAAACGCACCAACGAGAAGGTCGACGTCACTCTCTACGGCCAGGAACTCATGCCGTCCGCGTTCGCGCTCGGTAAGGCAGACCTGCTCATCCAGGGCGGCCGTCCCGACGCGATCAAGAAGGGCAACACCCTCGTGGAGGATCTCTACGAGGGGCAAACCTTCGACTACGTGCTTTCGAACCCTCCGTTCGGCATCGACTGGGAGGTTGAGGAGGAGTCGGTGCGGAAGCAGGCGAAGGTGCACGGTTCCCGCTTCAGCCACGGTCTTCCCAGCACATCCGACGGACAGATGCTCTTCCTGGCTCACTGCGCCTCGAAACTTAGCCCTGCGACCAAGAACGGTCAGGGCGGGCGAGCTGCAGTGGTCTCGAACCAGTCGCCGCTGTTCAATAGCGACAACGGCCCGAACGCAATCCGTCAGTGGCTCCTCGAAGAGGACCTCATTGACACCATCATCGCGCTACCCACGAGCATGTTCTACGGCACGGGCATCGCAACCTATGTCTGGATCCTCGACACGAACAAGGAATCCGAGCGCAAGGGCAAGATCCAGCTCATCGACGGCTCCGACCAGTGGGACTCGCTGCGGAAGCCCATGGGCGAGAAGCGCCGCGAGATGGGGAAGGACCATCGAGCCCGGCTGCTTGAAGCTTACAAGGCGTTCGAGTACGCCGATCCTGCGATCTCTCGTGTAATGGCTCGTGAAGACTTCATGTTCCGTGACGTGCCGGTGTACAAGCAGGCGCGCTTCACAACGCGCTTCAGCGATACAGCAGTCGAGGCGCTGCGCAGTCGCCGAGACTTCACCGAAGACCACGTCGCGGTCCTGCGCTCTCTTGACGACATGCCGTGGAACGACCTCCCGAAGACATTCCCTCAAGCCGCGAAGGCAGCTGGGCTGAAAGCCCCCGTGGGCCTCGTTGACGCGGTCATGAAGGCCATGGGCGTGCCTGATGACTCCGCGCCGCTCGCTGTCGACCGAAAGGGCAAGCCTGTAATCGTCCCGGGCTGGAAGCTCACGGAGCGTGTGCCCCTGAGCGAAGACTTGGACGACCACATGGCACGCAAAGTGCTGCCGTACGCTCCCGGCGCGAAGTGGGACGAGAGCAAGGCGAAGCAGGGTACCGATATTCCGTTCACGCGGCTCTTCTACGTTCCGAAGGAACCTCGCCCTCTCGCAGAGATCGACTCCGACGTGGAAAAGATCATGGGCGAGCTGGGAGATATGTTCCGGGCGGTGAGCGCGGAGTGAAATCATTTGCCCCGGTTTGGAAGTTTGCAGAAGTCAATCCCGTAACTGCTGACTTCAAGTCCATGGCTGACGGCACCGTCGTCACTTTCATGCCGCTGGAGGCGATTTGGCCTGGCGCAAAGTGCGATTACAGCCGCACCTTGCCATGGTCGTCGAAGTTGAGCTACACGCAGTTCCGACGAGGGGATATCCTCGTTCCGAAGATCACGCCGACGTTCGAAGCTGGACGCACGATCATCGCGGATATCCCCTCTACCTGTGGTCTCGCCTCTACCGAGGTTCACGTCGTTAGAGCGAACGATGAAACCGATCCGAGGTTCCTGCAGTATTCATTTCAGAGTCAGCCCTTCCTGAACGAAGGAGCGCATTCGCTGCAAGGCGTGGGGAACCTCCGGCGAATTACACCGCGCTTTGTGCAGGAGTACAAGGTGCTCGATGTGTCGCGCGATGTTCAGACCATCATTAGCAAATACCTTGATCGAGAGACGGGTGAGATCGAGGAGACAATCAGCAGGCTCGATGATCTGGCAAGCGTGCTGCGACACCGCGACGCTGTGGTTCGCACTGGCATGGTCTGCGGCCTTTTGGGGGGGCATAGCAATGCTCCTCTGGATGCTCATTCGCCCACCTCGAGCATTCCCGACCATTGGGAGCGCACGAAGTTCGGATACGACTTCTTCGAGAGCACCGAGCGGAACGGCGATGACCCGCCGGGTCCGCTCCTCTCTATCTCGGAGTACCGAGGAGTCGAACTGAACACCCGCACCGACGGGCAGCAGGCATCTCTCGACGTCTCGAAGTACCGCGTCGTGAGGCCCGGCCAGCTCGCCGCGAACATGATGTGGCTCAATCATGGCGGGCTCGGCGTGTCGTCTCTGACGGGCTACATCAGCCCGGACTACAAGGCGTTCTGGATCTCGAAGAGGTTCGAGCCGCGCTACGTGCACCACCTTTTCCGCAGCTCCCGGTACATCGACTACTTCGCAGCCATCGCAACTGGTGTCCGCCCCAATGCTCAGCGGGTCACTAAGACAGTGCTCGACGCGACGCCCGTCCCATTGCCGCCGCTTAACGAACAGATTCGTATCGCGGACGAGCTTGACGCGGCTACTGCCAAAACCGATGCAATGCTGGCGAAGGTTGCTGAGCTGAAGGAACTGCTCATCGAGCGCCGCACCGCGCTCATCACCGATGTGGTGACCGGACGGAAGGAAGTCGTATGAGCCACGCGCAGCTGATGGAGCTGGAGTTCGAGAGCAACCTCTGCGCCGAGCTCGCCGAGCGGGGTTGGCTCTACGAGGGCGATGGCAAGCCGACCAGCTGGGACGTCGGACTCGCGATGATTCCCAGCGACGTGTTGCACTGGCTCAGCACCCAGTACCCGGACGAGTACGAGAAGGCGGTGCCCGGCGACCTGGTCGAGGGTCAGAAGACCGACGCCGAGCGCAAGCTGCTCCAGCACATCACCAAAGAGCTTGCCAAGGTCACGAGGATGGACCCGACCACGGGGCATCCGGTGGGCGGGCTGCTCGGCGTGCTGCGCAAGGGCTTCACCTACGCCCAGGTCGGACGGCCCACCGCGAAGTTCGGGCCGATGATGGCGTTCCCGCCGGCGAACCCTAACCTCACCGAGGTAGTCGAGGCCGCTGCCGCCGTGCGCCTGCGGATCCTTCGCCAGGTCCGCTTCGACACCACGACCACCGAGACCCTTGACGTCGTGCTCACCGCGAACGGTCTGCCTGTAGCGACGCTGGAGCTGAAGACCGACAACACGCAGACGGTCAACCACGCGATCCGGCAGTACAAGGAGGACCGCAAGCCCGGGAAGAACCGTCCGCTGCTCGCGCCCGGCCGAGCTCTCGTGCACTTCGCGGTGTCCAACGACCTCGTCTACATGACCACGAAGCTCGAGGCCGGGGACACGATGTTCCTGCCCTTCAACCAGGGCAATGAGGGCCATGAGGGCAACCCGCCGTCGGGCACCGGCTCGTCGACGAACTATCTGTGGCGCGAGATCCTCGCCCGCCCGATGTTCATGCGCATCCTCAAGGACTTCGCGCTCTTCGAGCCGAGCAAGTCCGGCAAGAGGGGCGATGGCCGTCTGGTCTTCCCCCGCTTCCACCAGCTGCGCGCCGTCGAGCGGGTTGTGGCCGACATCGAGGAAAACGGCACGGGCAAGCGCTACCTGATCTGGCACTCGGCCGGTTCGGGGAAGACGAAAACGATCGCGTGGCTCAGCCACAGGCTGATCCGCCACATGAGCGCCGACTCGAAGTCGACCTTTGATTCTGTCATCGTCGTCACCGACCGCACCGTCCTCGATGAGAACATCCGCGACGACATGAGCCTCGTGCAGTCGAGCAAGGGGCTGGTCGTCACCGTCGGCGAGAAGTCCGGTGCGAAGTCGCCGCAGCTGAAGAAGGCGCTCGTCGAGGGCGACCACATCATCACCTGCACCCTGCAGACCTTCCCCGAGGTCATGAAGCTGATCGAGGACACTCAGGAGCTGCGCGGCAGGCGCTGGGCCGTGGTCGCGGACGAGGCGCACTCCTCTCAGTCGGGCTCCACCGCTCGTCAGCTCAAGGAGCTGCTCGCCGACATCGAGCTCGACGTGGATGAAGACGACATCGGTGCTGACGACCTGCTGTTGGCCAAGGACTCGGCCATTGCCGCCTCCAGCAACATCACTTTCATCGCGCTCACCGCGACGCCTAAGGCGAAAACACTGCGCCTGTTCGGTACTGAACGCGACGGTCGCTGGGAGGCCTTCGACACTTACACGATGGCGCAGGCGATCGAGGAGGGCTTCATCCTCGACGTGCTCACGAACTACTCGACCTACGACATGTTCCTCCGGGTGAAGAAGACCCTTGACGGGGAGGAAGGCGAAACCGAAATCCATGTCAACACCGGTGAGGCTGTCTCCAACATCGTGCGCTATGCCCGCCTCCACCCGACCGCGATCGCGCAGAAGGTCCGCGTCGTGATCGAGCATTTCCGCCGAAACGTGATGCACATGCTCGACGGTGAAGCGAAGGCGATGGTCGTGACGAGCTCGCGCATCGAGGCGCTCAGCTGGTCGAGGAAGATGGACGACTACATCGCGGCCCAGGGCTACACCGACATGAGCACGTTGGTCGCGTTCTCCGGTTCGCTCACCGACGAGGCTGGCGATACGGTCACCGAAGTCTCGCTCAACGGCCGCGGCGATGTCGCCAAGGCATTCCGCGAGGAGGGGATCTATCGGGTCCTCATCGTCGCCAACAAGTTCCAGACCGGCTTCGACGAGCCGCGCCTCATGGCCATGTACGTTGACAAGAAGCTCTCCGGCGTCGCCACGGTCCAGACGCTTTCGCGGCTGAACCGCATCTACCCTGGCAAGACCGCCCCGATGGTCGTCGACTTCCGCAACACTCCGGCGAGCATCCAAAAAGACTTCAAGCTCTACTACTCCGATGCGCACGTCGACGGCGACGTCGATCCCAATGCACTGGTCACGATTGGCGAGCGGCTCGACACTGCGGGGCTCTACTCCCACGAGGAGATGGACGCGGTCGCTGACGCCTTCTTGGACGATGCCGGCGGAGAGGCCATTGCCAAGGCTCTTTCGCCGATCAAGAACCGTTGGACTGGGCAGTGGCGGCAAGCCGTACTGTCCAAGGACAAGGCCCGGAAGGAGGCGCTGCAGGGCTTCCGCGTGGATGTGCTCGGCTACCGCAATGCCTGGCAGTTCCTCAGCCAGATCGTCGACTACCAGGACCCCGAGCTGCACCGCCGCGCGATCCTCGCGACGCTGCTGGCCCGCAATCTCCACACCAACGGGAACAACTACGACGACAGCTACCTCGAAGGAGTGCAGCTCTCGGGGGTCAAGCTCGTTCCGTCCGCCATCAACGAGGACCACTCGCTGAGCGAGGGCAGCGGTGATGCCATCAAGCTCCCGAGCTTCGACGGCGAGTACAAGGGCGAGGCCGCGCCGAAGCGCGGTCCGCTAGACGAGGCCATAGACAAGGTCAACGAGATGTTCCGGGCCAAGGGCGTCGACGTGAGCCCGGAGAGCGTTTCTGGATTCATTACGACGTTCTGGGGATTCCTCGACGCAAACGAGGAGGCCGTGGCGATGGCAAAGAACAACACCATCGCACAACTCAAAGCGTCCGAGGGATTCAGCGGAGCCGTCGGGCTCGCCGTGCTGAAGACGGTCAGCGAGTCGCAGGAGATCCAGTCGTACATGACTGACCCGGCATTCCTTGAGCAGATCGCGGATATCGCTGCGGACGCACTTCACGCCCAGCACCGCTCCGTCCCGAATGCGAAGTCCGGCAGCGAGGAGCCGGGGGCATGAGCGAGCCCGAGCAGGTGAACTTCGGCGACACCATCCGCGAGACTCGAAGGAAGCACGGGTGGTCGCAGGCGGAACTCGGTGAAAAATCGGGCGTCTCCCGCCCGACCATCGCTCGAGTCGAGGCGAACCATGACGTCACAACCGCGACCATCGCGAAGATCGCCCAGGCTCTCGGGCTCACGCTCGAACTGAGGAACCGCGACAAGGCCGTCTAGCCAGTGGCCATGTTCACCACCCCGTACCCGGGGACCGACGCGCGGCGCTGATGACGTTGTGGTCCCCGACCGGGTTCGTGAGGACCTCCGGGGTGGTCGTGGACTGACGAATGCGCGAAGGCCCGGCAACCTGTGGCGGTTGCCGGGCCTCTTCGTGCTGCGGGCCTGACGCGCGCCCTGGCCACCTGGCCGACGCTCCAGTGGGGTTCGCTGCGGTGGGCGGCGTTCCGGAGCACTACCAGTCGTCGGTGTCGCCGTACTTTCCCGGGTTCTGAGCGCGGTCCCCAGTCTCGCGACGCCAGCTGTGGAGATGCCGCTCAGCACCTGACACTCAGACAGGTGGGGGTCGGGAATGTCAGCGTTCCGCTTGTGAGCGCTCGGTGGGGCCGGTACGACGGTCACCATGTACCGATGGTCGCCGCTCAACGATCGACAGTTAGCCACGCTCACCCGGATCGAAGAGGGAACGGATCCCGTTACTTCCGCGAGCCCGGAACTTGCCGTCACCGCCCGCGCCCTCAAGAGCCGGGGCCTCATCACCATGCCCAAGCACGGTGGGAGGTGGCAGGCGGAGATCACCGATGACGGTCGCTTCTACCTGGAACACGGCCACCACCCGGACCGGCCCGAGCCAGCCCCGCGCAAGCAACGACCGGCAGCCGCCAAGCCGAAGCCGGAGGCCGCGACGCCTCCCCGTCAGCGGGTGGCACCCCCGCCTGAGACAAAGCTGGCGCCAGCGCGCCCTGCGAAGCCGCCACTCCGGTCACCGGCGGAAGTCGGCGCGGCCTTGATCGCGGAGGTGCAGAAGGCCGGCCGATTCCTTCGGATCCCCGATCCAAGTGCCGAAGAGCGGGCCCGCTATCGCCGGGCCTTCGACGCCGCGCGGCAGTGTGCCCCGGACGGTTTCCACCTAAAGTACAGCGGGCGGGCAAAGGGAGACTTCTTCCTCGGACTACTCCGGGTGACGGGCGAGGACGACGCCGAGTGGAACCGGATCCGCCTGGCACGCAGCCGCGTGATCACCGACGTCGAGGACGTGATCGCGGCGGTCACCGCGGACCACAGCGCCTTCGAGATCTCGGATGAGGTACTGCCACGGGTGCTTGCCCTCCTTCGACTCCTCGCCGAGCAGGCTCTGGCACGGCACGGTGATATCGCGGTGTCGAAGAAGCGTAGGCAGGTGCGGCCGCTGCTCACGGTCCACGGCAGGACGTACGAGATCAGCTTCAAAGAACGGCAGAAGCAGGTCCGATACGTGCCCACGCAGCCAGGCCGGCGGACGTACGACTGGCAGCGGGTCACCCCGGCCCACCGGCTCGAACCGTCCGGCGAGCTGGAGCTGCAGGTGGCCCAGCAATCGGGGTACAGCTACGGCTACCGCTACGGCTGGAAGAAGGAATGGTCCGACACCGCCAAGAAGCCGTTGGAGGACCAGATCGATGCCGTCCTCCGAGCACTGAAGGCCCGCGCGGAGGAAGAGGAGCAGGCCCGGCTGGCGCGGGAGGCGGAACAGCAGCGTCAGCGTGAGGAGCGGGAGCGGCAGGAGGAGGAACGCCGCCTGCGAGAGGCCAAGGAAGAAGAGGAACACCGCCGGCGGGAGGCGGAGAAGAAGGAGCGCACGCAGCGGAAGTGGGAAGCGGCGGTCAGCGTCGCGACGATCAAGGCGGTGAACGCCGTACGGGTCGACCGGTTCGGCGCCGCGCTGGCGCAGTGGCGGACCGCAGGGGAGATGCGGGCCTTCTGCGCCGCGCTCGACGAGGCTGCCTCCGCCTCGGACGACGCCCACGAAGCCGAGCGGCTGCGCGAGTGGTCTACGTGGGGGAAGACGGAGGCCGACCGGCTCGACCCGACCGTGGCCGGCAGGAGCCTGACCGGCCACAGCCTCCACGCGGAACCCACGGACGACCAGCTAAGGCCCTTCCTCGACGGCTGGCACCCGCAGCGGCCAGAGAAAGAGAAGCCTCCGCAGCAGGAAGAACCCAAGGCAGAGGCCGAACCGCCCAAGCCGGAGCCGGAGCCGTGGCGTGGCTTCACCGACGAACGTCTGGACCAAGGCTGGAGATATGGACCCCAAGGTCGCGCTCAATGGTGGAGGCGATGACGCCGTGCCCGCGGTCACGTAGGGCCTTCACCGACTTCTCCACGAGTTTCCCGAGCCGGACGACCTCCTCGCGCAGAGCGACCAGCTCGTCGTAGCGCTCGGCCTTGTCCTGACCACACCACTCCCGGACGGTCCGCAGGACGGCCGCTTCCGTGTCCAGCTTGCGGTCGTCCCGGCGGCTGTAGCAGTACCAGGAGGACTGCGTGCGCTCCTGATCGATGGCCTGCTGCCTGCGGTCCACCTCTGGAAGGATGTCCTCGGCGAGGCGGCCAGCCACGAGGCGCGCGATGCGCTCCGTGACCGGCCACCCTGCCAGGCAGAGCCCCTCGCGGTTCTCGTGGACCATCGGATCGCCCCGCAGCTCATCGGGTTCCACCCCGACAAGCCTGGCGCCTTCGTCGAGACGGCTCATTTCCAAGATTCCGGCGTCAGCGGCGCCGCGCCGCAGGCGCAGCTTGCTCTTCGGGCGAACGAATCCAAGGACGAACCGCGCCGCCTCAAAGTCGACACTTCCTCGGACGCCCCGCGACACCTCGGCCAGCCCGAGCTCGCTCCCGTCGTCCGCTCGGAATGCCTCGACGTCCTCCCAGCGTGCCACGAGAGAACTCGGGTTGACCCACTCCTGCAGCCCGGCGTCGTCCCCCTTGAGGAACCGCACGTGGAGCCACCCGGACCTGCCGCTCCCGCCCACGCGAACGATCTCAACCCGGCGAACCGAGGCACCCAGCTCCTTCGGCCTGGCGCGATAGGCCCAGTGCTCACCAATCTCCATGTGTCTATTCAGCCAGCTCGGTTCACACCATCGCCCAGCCATTGCAAAAACAGGCGCTGGATGGCAGCGCTTGCTGGGGTTCCCCAGCCAGGACAGCTCCTCCGTGACAGTTGGCCGAATGGTGCTCACGGCAGCAGCCGTCCAAGCAGTCCAATAGCCCAGTCACGTGATCGCACCGACCGCAACATCGTGAGACGTGCGCGCCAGGCATCTCCCCCAGGCAGTCACCCTGTTCACCGAAGGATTCCGCTTTGACGCCCGCGACACAGAGCTTCCCGATCGGCTCGATCGTCCTGTACCTGGGAAACCGCGCCAACGTCACCGGCTACACAGCCGACGGCGACGTCGAGATACGCATGCTCAACACGGGAAGCGAGCTCTCCGTCCCTCCAAGCAGGCTGTCATCCCTGACGACCCCCGCCCCACCAAGGCCCTCCCGGACCGGACTGATCTTCGTCGGCGTCGGGGTAGCCGGTGTACTCGCCCTGGCGGTGATTTACGGGCTCTTCGACACCGATAGCAGCGAGCCCGCATCGGCAGCCCCACAGACATCACCGACGGTGGAAGTACCCGCTCCCTCTTCGGAGGCAGTGCCAACAGCCACGGCAGACCTCGGCGGCTCCGGTGACGCCACTCCATCCGTGGCCCCCAGCTATGGAGCTGGGGTGCCCGCATGGGTCAGGCACCTCCAGGACGTGAAGGCGGCGTACATCCAGCCCGGTAACCCCGAGGAAGCGAACCCAGCTGACCGCCGCGACTCGATTCAGATCGAGTTCACCGGCGGCGACGCCGGCCAACACTGCACCGCCGCGAGAGCACTGGCCGGGACCGAATACGGCATCATCGTCACCACTCCGACTAGCATGGCGGTGGACTCAAACGACTGCCTCAGCGTGAGCATCGATTCACCCTGAGGGCCACCTCCCGGCTCAATTCTGGTCTCACTTACATCAGTCCGGGCCCGTGCGGACCTGGATATGCCGGAACCGCTTCGGGAGGCTGTGAGGCCAACTTAAGGTGGGATCCGTTACCAAACGAGGGAGTCCCCAGCATGGACCCGATCACCGCAGCGGCCCTCGCCGCGCTGGCCGGCGGGCTCGGCGGCGAAGCCGGTCGTCAGGCGTGGCAAGGACTTACCGCACTGGTGCGGCGTCCGTTCGGGCGAGCCGCGGCACAGGGAACGCAAGAAGACGGGACACCGCAGGTCAGCTCCGGCGAACTGGAAGTCGCCGCGCTGGAGGGAGACCCTGTCGACCCGATGCGCGCGCAGGCACTGGCCACTGCCCTCGGCGTACGAGCGGCCCTGGATGGAGAGTTCCGCGTACTGCTCGAGGAGTGGTGGCAGCGAGCACAGCCCAGCTCATCGAGTGGCGATGTCCACAACAGCATCAGCGGCGGCACCCAGAACGGTCCGGTGCTTCAAGGGCGGGACTTCTCAAGCCTCACCTTCAACATGACACGCACCACAGGCTCACCCAACAGGGACTGATCGGCAGGGGCTCGTCAAACTCGCAGCGTCCCGGTCGTAGGCCAGACGACCGGGAGATTTGGCGGTGCACATTGGTTGGAGTGCCATGTACGTGGCAACTACTTGTCCGTTTCTTGAAGCCGATGTCGTAATCGCGTCAGCTTCACTCGGTCCTGAACCTAAGCTCTGACACACGACCCCGCTACAGCAGAGCGCTCCTGATCGATCACTCCGAGGGAATCATTCAGACTGCGAATTCAGCCAAGCCTGGATAAGAATCGATGCATCCCTTTCCTCGGCTGCAGACTGTTCCAGATCTTCTTCCCATGCCACGGTGCGAAACAGCCCCCTCTCCCGCCATTCATTCAACGGTTCTTCGAGGTCCTCGCCATTAGCCTCATCCTGAAGCCGCCTTGCCGCGCTATAAACCAGCCGCAATTCCGCACCGGCAACATGATAATCGTCATACGGCGGCAACAGCTGATCATGCAGGGGCAGGCTTCTATCCACCTCAACACAGCCGAGATAGCTGGAAACCGTTTCACGCATCGCCGCGTCTAGGTCCGCCGCCTGCTCCTCGCTGAGCCCAGAAACGGTAGAGACAGCGATGTTGAAGGACTTGATCAGAGTGGTAAGCCCAGGAACCGTGAGGGTCTTCCAGAGTGCGGGTTCCCGGGCTAGGAAATGAGCAGCGAGGTCAGCAACCGCAACCCCGTTGTCGTTGAAGAGCAGACTCGCGACGGCCACACCCAGATCACGCCGATACTCGGGGACAACCCGCGAGACCTGCGTCAACACGTCTCGGTCGATCTGCCCAGGCAGTACCTCATCCTCATCAAACAGTAGAGCGATACTCTTGCGGCTCACAGTTTCCCTTTCCCGGGATTGACCCAAATGGAGCTGCGAGAGCTCCGACTTTGACAGTTCGTTACGGAAGTCCATCCACGTCAACCCGGGCGGCTCCGGAACAAGAGACTGCTTTGCGTACTCCAACTGAGCCTGTGCCAGAGTTTCCGGCTGCCCGAACGCAAGCGCGGAGATTCGAATCCTCCCTCCTTCCGATACCGATGCCACAGTGCCGATACCCGAGAAGACCAGCGGCTCCTGAGCAGCTTCATGGAGCGTCGTAGTCGCCGTCGCCGTCGTTAGCCAACGTGGGTCGAAGGTGACGACCACCCTCCTCGCCCCAATAGAGAAGGCAAGGTGAGGATCCTTGGTCAGCACTCCAGTCGGTTCCTTAAGCGGAGGCTCGGGCGGGTTGTTGCAACGCATAGCCCCTTCAAAACAGACCAGAAGGCCACGATGCACCTTCTCTGCCGTGCCTTCGCTGAGCGTCACCGCCTCCGCGTCCCACGTCTCGAACAACGGGCGAACGATCCGGACGAACTCTCCAGGCGCCATCCCCTGCCCGGCAAATGGCCTCGTGCCGTCGAGTCCGGCTCTTCTTGCTGCGGTCGCCACCGCGTTGGTCTGCGCGAGCATCGCCATCCTTGGCAGGTTGACCAAGTCGACACTGGCGAACCGGGCCCTCCAGATCTGTGATGCTCTGCGCAACTCCTCAGCGAGGGCCTCGTCAGTAACCTCGGCTACTGACGGTGGTCCTGTCATCGTGATGTTCACGTCGCCGTGAATATCCCTTGCCTGGACGGCAGGCCCATCTACCTGCCCGGAGAGCTCATTGCTGACATGAGGCGGTTTCCGGAGAGCACCCTCTCCGCCCCCGACCTGCTCCACTACTGCCTCCCGATCTCTCTCACCCCGTGTGATCGGCTACCTGGCAGACAGTCAACACCATCTTTCGTATCTGCAAAGGGTGTTCAAGGCGACCTATGGCTGCCGGCCTGAAGGCAAGGCCGGACCGCTCACCGCGGCTGCGGAGCAGCAGGATGTTTCCAGCTCAGCGCCCCAGATAGAGTCGGTTAACAGGAACAGCTCGCCGAGTTCGCGCCGGCAGGGACAGGCAGCAGTCCCGGTCTCAGTTCTGGTCTCATTCGCCCCCGTCCGGGCCCGTCCGCACGAGGTCACCCCGAACGCTCCGCCGCAGGTCAGGACGCCCACGGCCCCCTCCGGACCCCCGTACGAACATTTGGAAAGCGTGTTGGGGGCAACCCCTCACGAGTTCGAATCTCGTATCCTCCGCACAGTGCCTCACCGGGCACTAACGAAGGCCCCGACCGGGAAACCGGCCGGGGCCTTCGTGTTTTCCGGTTCCGCTCAGCCCGCGGCCCGACCGGCCGCCCCCGTCGTGACGGGTTCTTCCGGTGCCGATGGTGCCGTCGGCAGGCCGGCGAGCCGGCTGACCGGGGACAGGAAGAGCGCGATCAGTACGGCGGCGGAGCCGATGGCCGCCACGGTCAGCGCGCCATGGGCGCCGATCCGGCCGGACAGCAGACCCGCGGACAGGCCGCCGAGGGCGCCTCCGCCGAACAGCAGGGTGCGGAAGACCGCCGTCATCCGGCCCATCATCGACTGCGGGGTACTCGCCTGGCGCAGGCTGACGATGACGACGCCCGCGACGCCGAGCCCGAGGTAGGTGGTGAAGAAGGAGAGGACGAACATCCCCACCATCACCGGCCGGGGGCCGGCCGCCAGGACGATCAGCGTCGGGCCGGTGAGAAGGACCGCCTGGGCGACGAAGTAGACCGGTCCGAGCCGGAAGCGCCGGATGACCTTCCGGGAGACCGCCGCACCGATCAGCCCGCCCACGGAGGCGGTGGCGAAGATGGTGCCGAGGGTCGTCGGACCCAGGTGCAGGTCGTGGGTTCCGTACAGCAGGAACATCGTCCATACGGTGACCATGGAGAAGTTGCAGCAGAAGCCGATCAGGGCCAGCGACCGCAGGACCGGGTTCTTCAGCACCCAGCGCAGGCCGTCCCGGAGTTCGGTCGGCAGGTGCCGTCGTGCGGAAGGCGGTCGGGGGCGGGGCTCGGGGGTGCGGATGAGCAGCAGCGAGATCAGGGACACCAGGTAGGAGAAGGCGTCGACGATCAGCGCCACGGGCGCGGTCAGGGCGCCGACCAGCACACCCGCGAGTCCGGGCCCGGCCACATCGGCGGCCGATGAGCTCATCCCCGTCTTGGCGCCGGCTTCGACGTAGTGCGCGGGGTCGCGTACGAGCGTGGGCACGTACGCCATCCAGCTCACGTCGAACAGCACCGAGGCGACGCCGACGGCACAGGCGATCACCAGCAGCGAGGCCGTGCTGAGCGCGTCCGTCCAGTACAGGACGGGTACGAGCGCCAGCAGCAGCATCCGGGCGAAGTTGGCGCCGAGCATGATCGGACGCCGCCGGGCCCGGTCCGCCCACACCCCGAAGACCAGGGCGAGGCCGAGGTACGGGACGAGCTGCAGGAAGCGCAGCAGACCGACCTGCTCGTCGGTGGCGTGGAAAGAGGTGATCGCGGTCAGCGGCAGGGCGAGGTTCGTGACCTGGGTGCCGAGGAGCGAGAGGGTCTCGCCGAGCCAGAACGTGAGGAAGTCACGGTTGCGCCAGAGGCTTTCCTCGGGTGGTTCCACGGTGCGTGTCGGCGCCGCGGTCATCGCCGTCCCTGGCCGACGAGGTCCGCGACCGCCTCGGCGACGTGGTCCACCTCCTCCTCGGTGTTGTAGTAGTGCGGCGACAGACGCAGGCACCATTCGACTCCCTTGTCTGTGAAGTCGAGCTGCGCGAACTCACGGAAGCTGAGTGCCGAGTTGATGCCGCGGGCGTCCAGGGCCGCCTTGAACGGCTGGGGCTGCCATCCCTCCACGGCGAAGGTGACGAGCGCCGCGAGGCGCGGGCCGCGGTCCAGCACGCGCACCCCGGACAGGGGTGCGAGCCGCTCGCGCAGCCGGGCCGCGAGCGCCGGTGTGCGCTGCTCGATGGCCTCGATGCCGACCTTGCGGGCGTAGCGCGTCGCGGCGGCGCTGCCGAGCACCGTGGCGTAGGGGAACTCCCACTCCTCGAAGCGGGCCGCCGTCCCGACGGGCTCGTAGCCGCCCGGCTCGGTCCAGCGGGCGCCGTGCATGTCGATGAACAGCGGTTCGCAGCCCGCGCGCAGGACGCGGTCGGAGACGTAGAGGAAGCCGGAACCGCGCGGGCCGCGGAGGAATTTGCGGCAGGTGGCGGTGAGGAAGTCACAGCCGATCCCTTCCACGTCGATGACGAACTGGCCCACCGACTGGCAGGCGTCGACGAGGTAGAGCAGGTCCAGCTCGCGGCAGTGCCGGCCGATTTCGGCGACCGGCGAGACCAGACCCGAGTTGGTGGGGACATGGGTGGCGGACACCAGGCGCGGGCGGAGGGTCCGCATCAGCGCGGCCATCGCCTCCACATCGACCCCGCCCTCGGGGGTGTCGGGCGCGTGGACGATGCGTACGCCGAACCGCTTGCGCAGGGACAGAAAGGCGATCTGGTTGGAGACGAAGTCGTCGCGGGTGGTGAGGATGACATCGCCGGCCTCGAACGGGATCGACGACAGGGCGTTGGCGTAGGCGTGGGTGGCGCTGCCCGCGAAGGCGATGTTGTCGGGCGTGGTGTTGATGAGGGCGGCGATCTCCGTGTAGAAACCGCGGACTTCGGCTGCCTGCGCGGCCGACGCCTCGTAACCACCGATCCGCGCCTCGAGGTTCAGATGGCCGACCATCGCGTCGAGGACCGGGGCCGCCAGCAGGCCACAGCCCGCGTTGTTGAAGTGGATGACCCGTCGGCACCCCGGGGTGTCGGCCCGCAGAGCGGCGACGTCCAGCTGAAGTGCTTCCCGAGCAGAACTAATAGCGCTACTGTTGTCTCTCATGAATGACGGTAGCACTTCTGGGGAGTTGGCCAATAGTCTCCGGGCGCTGCTCGCCCGCCTTGCGCCCGGCGACCGGCTGCCGAGCAGCCGGGAGCTGATCAAGGAGTACCGGGTCGGTCCGGCGACCGTGGCCCGGGCCATCGCCGCACTGGCCGCCGAGGGCGCGGTGGTCACCCGCCCGGGCAGTGGGACGTACGTGGCGCAGCGCACCCGGCTCGACGCGGAAGCCCCCGCCGCCGACACGTCCTGGCAGACGGTCGCCCTCACCGACCGCACCGTCGACACCCACCTGATCGCCGACCCGCTCGGCCCGCCGCCGGCCGGGACGATTCCCCTGGACGGCGGCTATGTGCACCGCTCGCTCCAGCCCGCCCGGGCCCTGAGCACGGCGCTGGCACGGGCGGCACGCCGTCCCGACGCCTGGGACCGCGCCCCGGCCGGCGGCCTGCCGGAGCTGCGCACCGTCTTCGCCCACATCGTCGGCGGCAGTGTGGCGGCGGAGGACGTGCTCATCACCGCGGGCGGGCAGAGCGCGCTGTCGATCGCGTTCCGGGCCATCGCCGGGCCCGGCAGCCCGGTCCTCGTGGAGTCACCCACCTATCCCCGGGCCCTGGCCGCGGCCCGCGCCGCGGGGCTGCGGCCGGTGCCGGTACCGCTCGACGCGGACGGCGTACGGCCCGACCTGCTGGCCGACGCCTTCGCGATGACCGGCGCACGGCTGCTGTACTGCCAGCCGACGTACCAGAATCCGACCGGCACCGTGCTGGCTCCCGAGCGTCGCCGCCAGGTCCTCGATGTGGCGCGCGCCTCGGGCGCGTTCGTGATCGAGGACGATTTCGCGCGGCACCTGGGACACGGCGGCCCGGTGCCGCGGCCCCTGGTGGCCGACGACCGCGACGGCACGGTCGTCCACGTGACCTCACTGACCAAGCCCGCGGCACCGAGCCTGCGGATCGGGGCCCTGGTGGCCCGCGGGCCGGTGATGGAGCGCATGCGGGCGGTGCGCCTGGTCGACGACTTCTTCGTCTCCCGCCCGCTGCAGGAGGCCGCGCTGGAGGTGATCGGCTCCCCGTCCTGGGACCGGCACGTCCGGTCCCTCGGCGCGGCGCTCCGGGAGCGGTGCGCCGTGCTGGCCGCCGCGGTCGCCCGGGACATCCCCGGCGCGACCCTGGCCACGCTGCCCACGGGCGGACTCCACCTGTGGCTTCGCCTGCCGCCCGGTGCGGACGACGCCGTACTGACGAGCGCCGCCCGGCAGCGCGGCGTCGCCGTGAGCGCCGGCAGCCGCTATTTCGCCACCGAGCCGCCGGCGGCGCACCTGCGGATCGGGTTCGCCGCCACGGCCGGCCTCGGCGAACTGGCCGAGGGGGCAAGGCGATTGGGAGCCGCGCTCGCGGACCTCGGCCCCGGGGAGGGGCTCGCGGATCGCGGCCCCGGGCGGGAGTGATGCCTGGAGCCCGCGTGAGGCCTGGAGCTCAGCCAGGATCCGCCGGGCAGGCCTACGCGGCCACCGTGACGCGGCTGAAGAGCCGGCCGGCGAGGTCGGCGCCGGTGATCGCGCCGCTCTCGTCACGGGTGAAGTAGCCGCACTGCCCCTTCAGGCCGCCGTTGGTGACGATGTAGCCGTCCGCGTCGCCGGGCAGCAGGCCGAGGTCGGCCGGGGGGAGGTCCGGGGGCAGTTCGGTGTCCGCCGCCGCGCGGATCTCCGGTTTGATCGCGCACTCGATCGTCAGTCCGGTCCCGGCGTCGGCGATGGTGAGCGTCATGACCTCGTTCTCATAGCTCCCGGCGGCCTCCCCGGCCCGTGCCGCGTCGTAGGGAAGCGGGTCCGGGTCCCGGTGGGCCACTCCCAGGTGGTGTTCGAGGGCCCACTCGACGACGGACTGGTTGAAGGCGAGGCCGCTGTCCGGGCCCGCGTTGGACAGTGCGACGACGGCGAAGTCGCGTTCGGGCACGATGAGCAGTTCGGCGAACTGGCCGTTGGCCGACCCGCCGTGGCCGACGGTGCGGACGCCGTCCACGTCACGCAGGAACCAGCTGATGCCGAAGGCGTCGCAGAGCGAGCTGCCCCGCAGCGCGACCGTCTGCTCCCGCATCCGCCGCAGGAGTTCGGCGGGCAGCACCCGGGTGCCGTCCTGGGCGCGTCCGTCGCCGAGATGGAACCGGGCCCAGCGCAGCATGTCCGCCACACAGGACGCGCCGCCCCCGCCGGGGTTGTTGGCACGGCTGTCCTTCCACCGCCGCGCGGTGACGAGCGTTCCGTCCGCCGTGAGGTTGTGCCCCACCGCGAACCGCCCGGTCAGGGTGTCCGCGGTCGAGAAGGTGGTGTGCGACAGACCCAGCGGTTCGAGCACGAGCGAGGCGACGGCCTGCTCGTAGGTCAGACCCGTGACCTTTTCCAGGATCCGGCCCGCCAGGTTGAAGCCGATCTGACTGTAGGAGGCCCGGATGCCGGGCGGCGCGATCTGCTCCGTGCCGGACATCTCCGCCACGTACGCGGCCAGGGCGTCGTCGCCCTCGCCGGTGTCGACACTCATCCTCCAGTCGAGCCCCGCGGTGTGGTTGAGCAGTTGCAGCACGGTGATCTCCGCCGCGGCCCGCTCGTCCCGGAGCACCAGCTCGGGGACGTACCGGCGCACCGGCGCGTCCAGCTCGACGCGCCCGTCGGCGACCAGGCGCATCAGCGCCGTCGCCGTGAAGGGCTTGGTGACCGAGCCCAGCGTGTACAGCGTGGCCTGGTCGACGGGCAGCGGGCTGTCGACGTTCGTCACGCCGTGGCACGCGTAGAGCTCCCGGCCCCCGGCCCACACTCCGACGGCGACCCCGGGCACCCCGAACTTCCCGGCCGCCGCCTCGACGAACTCCGACAGCGTCTGCTGTGTCTCCTGCGCCATCCCGCTCTCCCCCTCCGCGCCCACGACTTGCACTAAGTACAAGCAGGACGTTAGAGGAAGGATTGAACGCTGTGCAAGTACTTTCTTGAACACTGTGCAAGAAGTCCTGTCGGGCCCCCGACCGCAGGCCCCGGGGCGCCCGCGTCAGGCGGTCGCGCCGGGCAGGCGGGCCTCCAGGCCGTCGAGGAGGGACTGGAGGCCGAAGTCGAAGGTGTCCTCCGGGGCCTCGGCGTAGTCGGTGGAGTCGATACGGGTCCGCAGGCGCGGGAAACGGGAGGCGACCTCGGCCGCCTCCTTCATCGTGGCACCGAAGACCTCCCCGGCGTCGCCGCCCTCGCGCTCGATCCGCCGGGTCAGCGAGGCCGTGGCGGCGGCGCCCGAGGCGTTGCCGAGGACGTAGGTGAAGACGGCGGCGGCGGCCCGGTCGGCCTCCGGGCCGACGAAGCCGGCCTTCTCGTAGACGGCGAGATTGTGGTCGTCGTGGCGGGCCTTGCCCTCGCCGTGGAAGAGGTGGGTCGCGAAGGCCTGCACGAGCCAGGGGTGGCGGGTGAACATCGCGTACAGGTCGGCGGCCATGGCGGTGGCCGCCGTCCGCCAGTCGACGGCATCGAGATCGGGCAGCCGGATCTCGTCCCAGACCTGGTCGCCGGCGAGCGTGACGAGGTTGTCCTTGTTCTTGACGTGCCAGTAGACGGCGGTGGCGGCCGAGCGCAGGCGCTGGCCGAGGCTGCGCATGTTGAGGCCTTCCAGTCCGTCCGAGTCGAGCAGCTCGACGGCGGTTCGGACGATCTGTTCCCGGGTCAGCGTGTCGCGTGGCATGCGCTCACGATAAGTCACCCACGGCGGGACTTGCACAAAGTTCAGGAGGAGACTTGCACACCGTTCAAGTCGGCCCCTACAGTTCTTCTCGTCGGGACTTGAACTAAGTTCAAGTCCTCGGTGGAACCCCACCGCGCCGAGAAGGAGAAGCCCCGTGAACACGCTCACCGCCGTCGCCCAGATCCTCGTCGCCGCCGCCTTCGCCTCCATCCCGCTCCTGCGGCACCGCTTCGGCGGCGTCGCCAAGGCGGCGGCCGTCGCGGAGCTGGAGCGCCAGGGCATCCGCCCGGCCGTCCTGGAGGAGAACAGGCTGCGCTTCGACGCGAGCGGCCACGAGTGGTGGGCGCCCGGGAGCTTCGCTGCCGCCGCGCTCACCACCGCCGTCCTCAACCTGGCCGGCAACCCCTGGGGCACGACCCTGACCTGGGTCTTCTCCTCGATCGCGCTCCTGGCGAACCTCGCCATCCTGCAGAGCCAGCTCGGCGCCGTGAAGTCCGTCCAGGCCGCCTTCCGCCGCAAGGGCGACCCCGAGCTGCTGCGGGTCGACGTCGCGGCCTTCCTCAAGGCCGCGGAGGGCGCCTTCCCCGCCTGGACCCGCGTCCTGCAGAACGTCCGTCACACGGTCGTCTTCGCCGGCTCCGCCCTCGCACTGACCGGCGCGGCCCTTGTCTGACACCGCCGCCCGCTGCCGCAGCGACCGACCTCGGGCCCTGACCGGAAACCCGGCCGGGGCCTTCGTGCTTGCCCTGCTTGCCCGTTCCCGGGCAGCCGCCGTCAGGCCGTCGCGGCGGGGAAGTCGCCGAGGGAGCCGGCGAGGAGGTCGAAGACGTGCGCCGCCTCCGGGGCCACCGTGGCGGCGATGCTGTCGTTGGAGTGGCCGGCCAGGGTGAGCTCCTGGATGCGCTGGAACAGCAGACGCTGAGCGGCCGCGAGAAGGGCCGCGGCGGCGCGGGCGGCGATGGCCGAGCCCGCGTCGGGAGCGGCCTCCGCGAGGATGGCGGCGAGGGCCTCCTCCCGCTGGTCGTGGAGGTCGCGCAGCCGGGCGGTGAGGGTGGGACTGTCGGCGATCATGCGGGCGAACTCCGGGCCGGCGAAGCCCGCGACGGGGTCGCGCCGGCCGAGCGCGGCGTCGAACTCCCGGCGCAGCGCGGCGAGGGCGGACTCGCCGTCGGCTCGGCCGGCGACGGCGCGGGCCAGGCTCGCGGTGAATTCCTCGTGGTGGTCGAGAGCCAGGTCCTCCTTGCGCGGGAAGTAGTTGGTGACCGTCTTCTTGGCGACCCGGGCCGCAGCGGCGATCTCGGCGATGGTCGTCCGCTCGAAGCCCTCCTCGATGAAGAGCCGCGTGGCGTGGTCGGAGATCAGCTGCCTGGTCTCCTGCTTCTTGGACTCACGGAGCCCCGGTGTCTCGATACCCATGGGGCAATCTTACCCCCGTAGCAAATTTATGCTTGACGGATCTTCTGCGCCGTGCGTAAAGTTACGTCCGTTGCAAAAATCGCCTCGGCGAAATCCTCACGGAAGAGAGTCCGTATGCGAAAGACCGACACCGCCAAGCTCGCCGCCGCCCAGGGCGCCGGCCCGAACTCCGCCACCACCCGCCGCCCGACCCGCGAGCTGCCCCGCACCGGCCGCCGGACGGTCGTCCGTACGCAGCACCAGGCACCGCGCCGCACCTACTGACGCCCCCGCCCCCGCCCCCGCACTTTCCCAAACCCCGCCGAGGAGCTGCCGTGAACGTCTCCGTCTCCACCCTTTCCCTGACCGTCGCCGATGTGGACGCCTCCCGTGACTTCTTCACCACCCACCTCGGCTACCGGGTGGCCATGGCCGACGACGGCTTCGCGTCCCTGACCCGTGACGACGCGGCCGTCGACATCGTCCTGCTCCGCCGGGGCACGGAGGTCCTCCCGGCCGAGCAGCGCGACCAGCACGCGTCCGGGCTGATCGTCGCCTTCACGGTCACCGGTCTCGCGGCGGAGGAGGAGCGCCTGCGGAGCGAGGGCGCGCCCATCACCATGCCGCTGCGCGAAGAGCCGTGGGGCGAGCGCCTGTTCCAGATGACCGACCCCAACGGCGTCGTCATTCAGCTCGTCGAATGGGTCCAGGCCTCCCCCGACGCCTGAGGCACCGGGGGCCCGGCCCGGGTCCGGGCCCCCGCGCTACGCCCCCGTCACCGCCTTCAGCGCCGCTCGGGCGAAGGCCCGGACCGCGGTCGTATGGTCCGCGGCCCGCCACACCAGGCCGTAGCCGATGGGCTCGGCGTCCGCGAACGGGACGTAGGCGACGCCGGGCCGGGCGTGGTACGTGGCGGTGTGTGCCGCCGCCAGCAGGGCGCCCTTGCCGCCCGCGACGAGCGTGAGCGCTTCCTGCATGTTGGTGACGGCCGGGCCACGGGCGATCGGCCGGCCGCCGGGCGTGTGCGTCGGGGCGTGCTGTTCCAGCCAGTAGTCCGGGACTTCGCCGGCGACGGTCAGCAGCGGCACGGCGGACAGGTCCTCCAGCGACACCGCCGCGCGCGCGGACAGCGGGTGGCCCGCGGCGATCGCGAGCACGCGCTCCTCCGTGAGCAGGGCGGGCCCCTCCCCCAGGTCGTGCTCGCGCACCGGGAACTCGGTGAGCTGCACGTCGAACTCGCCCTTTCGCAGCTGCCCGTACGGGTCCGACAGCGGCACTTCGCAGATCTCCACGGCCAGCCCGGGGTGGCTTGTGTGCAGTGCCTCCGCCGCCTTCAGCACGATCTCCCCGGCCGGCGGGGTGGAGAAACCGACGTGCAGCACCCCGTCGATGCCGCGTGCGGTCGCGGTGGCGCGGGAGACGGCGGCCTCGATCGCGCGGTGGTGCGGTTCGAGGTCGTCGCGCAGTTGCCGACCGAGGACGGTGAGGGCCACGCGGCGGCTCGTGCGGTCGAACAGCAGGGCGCCGACGCGGCGTTCCAAGCGCTGGACGAGCTGGCTCACCCTGGCCCGGGACAGCCGCATACGGTCGGCCGTGCGGCCGAAGTGCAGCTCCTCGGCGAGGATCAGAAAGCACTCGAGTTCATCGCGTTCCACGGCCGCCCCCTCCGGCCTACGGATCGGTAAGCCCGGCTGAACGAACGTTGCGATCTTCGCCGTTGTTCCCCCGTGGCGCCTGGTCGAGGGTGGTGGAACCGACCGCTTCCCCACACCACCGAGGAATTCAGATGAGTGCGCTGAGCCCGCGCAGCCGGGGCGTGCTGTTCGTCCTGTGCGGCGCCATCTTTCTGGAGGGCATCGACGTGGCCATGCTCAATGTGGCCCTGCCGTCCATCCGTGCCGATCTCGGCATGTCCACCGGCGAGCTCCAGTGGGTCATGAGCGCCTACGTCCTCGGTTACGGCGGCTTCATGCTGCTGGGCGGCCGGGCGGCGGATCTCTTCGGCCGCCGCCGGATGTTCGTCCTCTGGCTCACCGTCTTCCTGCTGTTCTCCGGGCTCGGCGGGCTCGCCACCGAGGGCTGGATGCTGATCGTCGCCCGGTTCGTCACCGGCGTCGCCGCCGCCTTCATGACCCCGGCCGGGCTGTCCGTCATCACCACGAGCTTCGAGGAGGGGCCGCAGCGCAACAGGGCCCTGTTCATCTACTCCGGCACCGCGGCGGGCGGCTTCTCGATCGGCCTGGTCGTCGGCGGGCTGCTCACCTCCGTCGGGTGGCGGTGGGTCTTCTTCGCACCGGTCGCACTGTCCTTCCTGATCCTCGTCACCGCGCTCGCGCTCGTACCGAAGTCACCGCGCCCCGAGCGGACCGGGCAGGGCGTCGACCTGCTGGGCGGGGCCACCGTCACGGCCGCCGTCGTGCTGCTCGTCCTCGGCGTCGAGCGGGCCACCCACACCGGTGTCGGCTGGACCCTCGGCACGCTCGGTGCGGGCCTGGTCTCCCTGGCCGCCTTCGTTGCCGTCGAACGGCGCTCGTCCTCACCGCTCGTACGCCTCGGTGTGTTCCGCTCCGGCTCCCTGGTCCGCGCCAACCTCGTCGGGCTGCTCTTCGCCGCCGGGTTCTTCGGCTTCCAGTTCCTGGTGGTGCTGTATCTGCGGGAGCTGCGCGGCTGGTCGACGCTTCAAACGAGCTTCGCGATGATCATCATCGGCATCGACGCGGTCCTCTCGCCCACCCTCACGCCCAAGCTGGTCGACCGGTTCGGCAACGCCCGGGTGATCTTCGGCGGGCTGCTGCTGGCGGCGCTGTCGTACGCGCTGTTCCTGCCGGTCGGCGCCGACTGGACGTATCCGGCGATGTTCCCGAGCCTGATCGTCCTCGGGCTGGCCTTCGCGCTGACGTACGGGCCACTGACCATCGTGGCCACCGATGGCGTCAAGGAGGAGGAACAGGGGCTGGCCGGCGGTCTGCTCTACACCTCCTTCCAGTTCGGCGCGGCGCTGGGCCTCTCCGCCGTCACCGCGGTGAACGTCGCCGCCACCGACTCGGACGCGCCCGCGGCCCTGCTCGACGGCTATCACGCCGCGCTCGTCGTCCCGCTCGCCGCGGCCCTGCTGGCCGCGCTCGTCGGCGCCTTCGGGCTGCGGTCCCGGGCGGGCGGCCGGGAGGTCGCGTCCGGCACCACCACCGAGCGCGCCGAGGTGTCCGTGGCACGGTGAACACCGCTGCCGGGCAGCACGCTTCGGCGCGGGGGACCCTCCGCGCTAAGCGCCCTATACAGTGTTGAGACAGTCGAGTTCGATAAATGGGGGGCCGACATGGGTCTGTTCGGAAACGCGCACACCGTCGATCCGGTGTCGGCGCAGCAGGACTACGCGCGGCTGCTGGGGCACGGCGAGCAGGTGCACGCCGCCTACCTGCTGATTCGCGACACCATGCTCTTCACCGACCGCCGGCTCGTCCTCGTCGACAAGCAGGGGATCACCGGCAAGAAGGTGGAGTACCACTCCATCCCGTACCGGAGCATCACGCACTTCGCGGTGGAGACCGCCGGTCACTTCGATCTCGACGCGGAGCTCAAGATCTGGCTCTCCGGCAGCCCCACGCCGATCCAGAAGACCTTCACCAAGGGCGTCGACATCTACGAGGTGCAGGCCATCCTGACGCAGTTCGTGGCGCGGTAGCCGGGTGGGTGGTGTCGAGCCGCGGGGCTCGACACCACCAGTCGCTCAGCGCCTCCCAACCACTCAGCGCCGTCTCGCCGCGTTCCGCTGGAGGTACGCGGCGATGTCGGCCATGTCGTTCAGGATGCCCAGGAGGCCCTGGATGTCGCGGGCCGAGGCGCCGTTCGCCCCGACGAAGAACACGTCGTAGTGCCCCGGGCTCGTCTCTAGATACCCGGCAAGGGTGTCCCCGCCCACGGCCAGGCGGTTGTTCAGCTCGTCGGCGCCCGCGAAGGTGCCCGGCTTGGCGAAGACCTTGCCCCGGGCGGGGCAGCGCCGGCAGTTGTCCGCGAGGGACCCGTCGACGCCCAGGACGGGCAGCGCCTCGCGGAACCGCCTCGCTTGGGACGTGTGCTGCCAGTACGTCAGGATCTGCGCGAGCGCGCGGGGCGTGGCGCGGTCGTTGGGGTTTCCGCCCCGGCCGTCGGCCAGTTGCACCGCCTTGCGGTCCACGTGGGCGCGGTCCAGGAACTTCGCGAGGACGGGGAATCCGTCCTGGCAGTCGCGGCTTCCCGCGTGGACGGCCATCAGACAGATCCCGAGGTTTGCCCCGAGGTTGTGGCTGACCTTGAAGATGAGCCTGGCGTACTGCGCGAAGGGCGGGGAGGTGTACCGGGCCACCTTGGGCGCGCCCCGGTAGGAGTGCGGCAGTCTGCCCGTCGGGTTGGGCCCGACGGTCTTCGCGCGGACCTGCACCCCGGCCCTCTCCAGCGCCTGGATCAGGGCGGTCCGGCCGAAGGCGTTCGGGTCCTCGATGTCCGACACCCGCAGGACCGGGGCGGAGCGGGCGGCGATGGTGCCGGACAGCCGGATGCGGGTGCCGTCGGCGGAGGTCCGCACCTTGATGTCGGTGGGTTTACCCGCCGCCACCGTCCTGACGGTGGACGTCACGCGGTAGGGCGCGACCTTCGGACGCCAGTCGAGACGGGCGGGCTGACCGGCGCGGCGGCCCGGAGTGGTCAGCAGATCGATGACGTTGTCATTGATGATCAGCGGCCTGGGCGTCGGGTCGAGCGTGGCATCGGGGCGGAACAGCCGGGGATCGACGACCACATCGCCGTCGACGTGCCTGATGCCCGAGGCGCGCACCTGACGGGCCAGTCGGTTGATGCCGGCCAGCGGATTCTGCGGGGTGAGCGTCGCGCCGGGAACGTCATTGGCGTAGGTGTGGTCGATGTCGGTGTAGGCGACGCTGCCGTTCGCGCGCGTTCTGCCGCCGAGGGTCAGATCGCCCTGGGCGACCAGGTCCAGGTCGCCCTTGAGGGTCGATCCCCGGCGTTTGCCGACGGCGCGCACCGGTGTGACGAAGCGGTGACCGCCGCCGAGGGTGCTCCAGGCGCCGCTGACGCTGAAGAGCTTGGCGGCGGAGCCGGGGATGAAGAACTGGTCGGCGTTGCGGGAGTGCGTCACCTCGCCGCTCTCCGGGTCCTGCTGGAACAGCCCCCACCGGGCGTGCCGGTACGCGGGCTTGTCCATGATCGAGGAGATGCGGGGGTCGAGGTCGTGGTGCTTCCCCGACGGGGCGGGCGTCGCCTGGGCGAGGCCGGTCGCGGTGATGCTGCCGGCCAGCAGGAGGCTCAGGGTGCTGAGGACGCGCCGTCGGCTCCGGCGTCGCGTGGCGGCTGGTGACATACGGACTCCACCGGTGGTGTGGTGATGCGCGAGGGCCCGAAATGGGCGCTTTGAGGGTATGGCTCGCGATCACCGGCGGGGCGCGGCGCGGCGGCCGTATCCCCCGGACGCCCCAACTCCCTGGCCGGGGGCCTCAGCGCGGCGACGGCCGGGGCCGCGCGCCGCGACGACCGGCCGTCAGCCGCCGTGGGGCTTCGCGCGGACGTGCATCCGTTCGCCCTGCGGCCCGAACAGGCTGATGATCTCCACCGGCGCCTCCCCGGCGCTCCCGAACCAGTGCGGCAGCCGGGTGTCGAACTCCGCGACCTCCCCCGCCGTGAGCACGGTGTCGTGCTCGGCGAGCACGAGCCGCAGCTTCCCGCTGAGTACGTAGAGCCATTCGTACCCCTCGTGCGTGCGCGGCTCGGGCGTGCTGCGGGTGGCGGCGATGACCATCTTGAACGCCTGGAGCCCGCCCGGCTGCCGGGTCAGCGGCACCACGGTCGAGTCACCGCGCCGGATCGGCTTCAGCCTCACGCGCGGGTCGCCGACGGGCGGCGCGCCGACCAGCTCGTCCAGCGGCACCTGGTGGGCGTGCGCGATCGGCAGCAGCAGCTCCAGGCTCGGCTTCCGCTGCCCGGACTCCAGCCGGGACAGGGTGCTGACGGAGATGCCGGTGGTCTGCGACAGCGCCGCGAGGGTGCAGTTGCGCTGCCGGCGGATGTGTTTGAGCCGCGTACCAACGGCGGCGAGCACGTCTTCCATTCCCCTATTGCAGGAATGGCAACAAGGTTTGTCAATCGCGCGGGACGGGGCGCAGAGTCGGTCGCGAGCCGGACATGACCGAGGAAGAGCTGAGGAGTACGCGCGATGAGCGACAAGGACTTCGACTGGGCCGCGATGGCCGATCTGCTGGAACTCGAGGGCGAGACCCACAGCCCCTACGTACGCCAGGCCCTGGAGGAGCTGGGGGACCTCGCGCCTCGGCGGATCCTGGACATCGGCAGCGGCCCCGGGGTCGCGGCCTGCCGGATGGCCGCACGCTTCCCGCAGGCCGAGGTCACCGCCGTGGACGGGTCACCGGAGCTGCTGGCCCGCGCCGGGGAACGGGCCGAGCGGCTCGGGGTCCGGCTGCGCACACAGGTGGCCGACTTCCCGGAGGGCCTCGCCGACCTGGGCACGGCGGACCTGGTGTGGTCGGGGCAGGTCGTGCACCACGTCGGTGACCAGCAGGGCGCGCTGGACCGGCTGGCCGGGCTCCTCGAGCCCGGTGGTGTGCTGGCCGTCGTCGAGGGCGGCCTGCCGGCCCGCCAGCTCCCCCGCGACCTGGGCTTCGGCCGTCCCGGGCTGCAGACCCGGCTGGACGTGATGATGGCCGAACGGTACAACCGGATGCGCGACGAGCTGCCCGGATCGGTGGCGGTGGTCGAGGACTGGCCCGGCATGCTGCGGGCCGCGGGGCTGACCGGGGTCCGCAGCCGGACGTTCCTCGTGGACCACCCCGCGCCGCTGGCCGACGGGCCGCGGCAGTCGGTGCGGAGCACGCTGGAGCGGCAGCGCAAGATGCTCGACGAGCTCTTGGACGCGGAGGACCTGGCGACGCTGGACCGGCTGCTCGACCCGGCCGACCCGGCGGGTATCGAGAAGCGCGAGGACCTGTTCCTGCTGACCGCGAAGACCGTGCACTTCGGGCGGCGGTCCTAGCGGCGGGCCCAGGGGGCAACCGGGACTCCGCCAGGAGCCCCTCCTCCATCGCCCGACGGGCCACCGAGCCTTGCCCTCAACCGCCCGACGCGCTGCCGCGAGCCGGCGTGCAGGTGGCCGTGGCCGTCCTGCCGGGGTCGCTCTCCGAACGGGCGGTGAGGACGACCTTGCCGTTCCGTTCGGCCCCCGGCTTCGCGGTCACGGCGACGCCGACGGGGACGGTGGTCCCGGACGCGGCGGCGGTGAGCCGGTTGGGGAGCCAGGCGGACCAGCCGCGCCCGGAGGCCGTGGCCGACAGCCGGTAGACGTCGGACGACAGCCGGGGGTCGGCGGAGGTGGCGCGCCCGGTGTTGCGGAGGTCGAAGACGCACAGGGCCCGGCCGTTCGCGGGATCGCCCTTCGCCGTGCCCCGGCCGAGCGCGAGCCCGCGCTTCTGCGGTCCCGCGCCGTCCAGGGACTTCACGCCGACGTCGTAGGAGAGCACGCCGGAGGCGTCGCGCCGCACGTCGAGGATGTAGAAGTGCAGCCGGTTGGCCTCGTCGACGTACTCGTAGGAGCTGCCGGAGTCCGCTCCCGCGTGGAAGAGCGCGTCGCTGAGCTGCCGGTAGTCGCCCATGGTGATCTTCTGTGGGGTGCCGTCGGGGCGGGTGAAGTCCACCAGGTCGATGTCCTCCGGATGCGCGTCGACCGCCCAGACGAACGGGGCCCGGTCCGCGTTCTTGGTCTTGCTCAGCAGCACCCCGCTGTCGGGGGTGAACGAGTCCATGCCCATGCGGTCGACGACTTCGACGGTGTAGTTCTCGTAACCGCCGCCGTCGCACAGCGGGTCGGTGGCCCGGTCGCACGTCGGGGAGAGGTCGCGGCGCATGGTGATGTTGACGCCGGTGAGCCCCTTCTCGCCGGGTGGCGCGGAGCGGGCGGTGACGCGGGCGACGACGAGGCCGGAGTTCTTCAGGGCGTCGCGGTCGAGACGCAGGACGTTCTTCTCGTCGACGATGCCGAGCTTGAGCTTGTCGCGCAGGACGTGCTGGGCGCCCATCGAGCCGCCGGCCGCGGCGGGCACCTGCCAGCGGGTGTGCGGGCCCCCGGGGCCGTTGAAGGAGCCGCGCGAGAGCATGCCCCAGATGCCGGTGTAGGCACGGCTCAAGGGCTGGCCGTAGGGGTTGTTGTAGTTGTCCCCTATGCCCAGGATGTGGCTGAGTTCATGGGCGAACGTGGCCATGCCGGAGCTCTCGGCCTGGGTGGACGATCCGTTCGCCGCGTTGGGCCAGATGCGGGCGGCCGCCTGCCAGGACGTCCACGGCACGTAGCGGGTCCTGGCCGCGTTCCCGCCGCCGGGGATGGGGGACGGCGGCCCCCAGGCGGCCGGCACGTCCTGCGGGGAGGCGAACTTCATCTGGCCGAACTCCTGCCAGGCGGAGGACTCGTCGACCCCGGCGGTGAGGTAGAAGACGAAGTCGAAGTCGTCGACCCGGTCGGCGCCCACGTCGGCGGTCCACAGGCGCTTGCCGTCGGCGCGGATGTCCTTGCCGCAGGTGTCCCCCACCGGGCAGGCGCCGGGGTTCATCCCGGGCTCGATGCCGTACTGGTAGGACTTCCACGGCATGCGGTACACGCCGAAGGCGGTCAGGTCGACGCCGACGCGGCCGCCGGAGTCCTCCATCCAGTACTCGTTGATGGTGTGACCGCGGTTGAGCGTGCCGGGCTTGTTCAGGAAGTCCTGGTAGAACCCGGGCACCTGCGCCCGGGGGATGTTGGAGGCGGCGGGCAGCGGATTGCCGAAGATGCCGGACCCGGGCGGCCTGCTGACCGAGAACTCCTCATCGGGGTAGTCCAGGAGCACCAGGGCGCCCTTGAACGTGCGCTGTGTGGGCTTGACGTCGGGGTTGGCCCAGTCGGTGCCGGGGACCGGGCGGTACTCGGCCCAGGTCATGTCGTCGGGGTTGCGCCAGCGCTGTGGGTCGATCGGCTGGACGAGGGGCGGGCGCGGCCGGGGGCCGGTGTCGGGTACCGCCCGTGCGGGCCCGGCGGCGACGACGGCCAGGACACCGAGGAGCGGAGCGACAACGCTGAGCGCGCGTAACCGACGTGAGCGACGGACGCGTCTGCGGCGGAGGAACAAGACTCACCTCTTGTCTGAAGTCATCGGACGAGGAGATGGCAAGCCGTTCGATGGGAGTGCCCCACCGCGGTCAAGGTAGAGCTGAGGGAGACGTGACGCCAGAGTGCCCGCGTGACGTTTGTGAGGACGGCGAAGGGCCCCGGCCGGTGGAACCGGCCGGGGCCCTCAGGGTCCTGTCGGCATCGGACATGCCGCTGCCCGGGGGCGGCGTGCCGCTTCCCCGGGCTGTGAACTAGCGGAGCTCCTCCGCGAGTTCTCCTTCACCCCGTGCTCACCCCGTGCGGGCCGGGGCGATGAGGAGTCCGGCCGTCAGACGACCGGCGGCGCTCCGAGCAGGGCCGACGCCGTCTCGAACGGGGTCGGGGCGGCGGCGGGCACCGGCGCGGGGACATCGTGGCAGGTGAAGCCCAGACGGGTCAGCGCCCGGGTCACCTCGCCCGCGGTGAAGTCACGCCGGTCCTGCCGGGTGATCACTTCCCCCACCTGCTTGACGGGGTAGGTGCGGCGGCCGATGGTCACGGACGGGCCCGTGACGGGTTCGGGCTTGACGCCCTTCATCGAATGCTCGACCTCACTCTTGACCAGGTCGAAGGGGAAGCGGGCGATGACGCAGCGCATAGTGCCTCAACAGGGTGGGAGGGAAGACCGGTAGCGGATGCGGACCGGGGGGATCAGGCGGCGTTACGGGGCGGGGTGCGGCGCTGGGCGGCGCCGCCGGACCGCTCCCGCGCGGAGGCGGAGGCGGCGGAGCGGCGCGCCTGCGCCGGACGGCTGCGCTGGCCGCGCGCCGAGGAGCCGCGCCTGGGGCGCTCGGCCACCGGCGCGGAGATGGTGACGGGGACACCCGAGGGCGCCTGCGCACCGGTGATGCGGCTCAGCTCCGCCTCGCCCGAGCGGACCTGGGCGATGTGCGGGGTGATCCCGGCGTCGGCCATGAGGCGGACCATGTCCCGGCGCTGGTTGGGCAGCACCAGGGTGACGACGCTGCCGGACTCGCCGGCGCGGGCGGTACGGCCGCCGCGGTGCAGGTAGTCCTTGTGGTCGCTCGGCGGGTCGACGTTGACGACGAGGTCGAGGTTGTCGACGTGGATGCCTCGGGCGGCGACATTGGTGGCCACCAGCGCCGTGACATGCCCGGTCTTGAACTGGGCGAGGGTCCGGGTGCGCTGGGGCTGGGACTTGCCCCCGTGCAGCGCCGCCGCCCGCACCCCGGAGTTCAGGAGGTGGGTGGTGAGCTGGTCCACGGCGTGCTTGGTGTCCAGGAACATGATCACCCGCCCGTCGCGGGCGGCGATCTCCGTGGTGGTGGCGTACTTGTCCGCGCCGTGCACGTGCAGGACGTGGTGTTCCATCGTCGTCACCGCACCGGCGGAGGGGTCGACGGAGTGGACCACCGGGTCGTGGAGGTAGCGGCGGACCAGGAGATCGACGTTGCGGTCCAGGGTGGCGGAGAACAGCATCCGCTGGCCCTCGGGGCGCACGAGGTCGAGGAGCTCGGTGACCTGGGGCATGAAGCCCATGTCGGCCATCTGGTCGGCCTCGTCCAGAACGGTGATGTTCACCCGGTCCAGCCGGCAGTCGCCGCGCTCGATGAGGTCCTTGAGCCGGCCCGGTGTCGCGACGACGACCTCGGTGCCGCCGCGCAGCGCGCTGGCCTGGCGGCCGATCGACATGCCGCCGACCACGGTGGCCATGCGCAGCTTCAGCGCCCGGGCGTACGGGGTGAGCGCGTCGGTGACCTGCTGGGCCAGCTCGCGGGTGGGTACGAGCACCAGGGCGACCGGCTGCCTGGGCTCGGCGCGCAGCCCGGCCGTACGGGCCAGCAGCGCCAGCCCGAACGCCAGCGTCTTGCCGGAACCGGTGCGGCCACGGCCCAGGACGTCCCGGCCGGCCAGCGAGTTCGGCAGCGTCGCCGCCTGGATGGGGAAGGGCTCGGTCACGCCGAGGCCGGTGAGCGTCGTCAGCAGCTCGGCGGGCAGGCCGAGCTCGGCGAACGCCTCGACGGGGGGCAGCGCCGGGGTGATGGTCACCGGCAGGGCGAACTCTCCCTGCCGTGCGGCGGGGCGCCGCCCGTAGCCACCGGAGCGGCCGGAGGACTGCGAGCGGCCCTGGCCGCCCGACCGGCCCTGGGCCTGCTCGCGGAAACCGCGGCCGGAGCCTGCGGAGCCGCCCTTGCCGGAGCGGGCGTAACGGTCGTTCGAACGGGTTGTGCGGTTCAAGTGGAACCTTCCTCGATACGGCACGTATCGAGGAATTCCCGGCGGCCTGCGATGAGCCGCTCAGAGATCGCAAGAACGAACCGAAGAAAAGACGAAATCGAAGCCGGTCGCCTCGATCGGGACCGGCGTGCGCCCGGCTGTGCGCCGTACGGCGAAACCATGGGCGGGCTGTGCGGCCGGAGTCACGGGCGGTTTGTCCGCCATGATCCGGGAAAAGGGGATTTCCCGTGCGGCGCACCGCGGGCGAACCCCTGAAAAAGCAACGAGCTGGGGCCCGCACCCAAGGTGCGGGCCCCAGCTACGTCATGCGTCCGGGCGCTTAGGCGGGGACGATGTTCTCCGCCTGCGGGCCCTTCTGGCCCTGCGTGACGTCGAAGTTCACCTTCTGGCCTTCCTGGAGCTCACGGAAGCCCTGGGTGGCGATGTTCGAGTAGTGGGCGAACACGTCCGGGCCGCCACCCTCCTGCTCGATGAAGCCGAAGCCCTTTTCCGCGTTGAACCACTTCACGGTGCCAGTAGCCATGTCATATCTCCTTCGGGGCATTGCCCGAGACCCGCACTGTGCGGATCTCGCGTCGCTGTGATGATCGCCCCGGCCGGAAAGCACCGGAAATACGAAAGAGCACTCTCCGGCATGGAATGCCGGGAAGCGCACTTGAAGTCCTTGGGTAACCACAACTGCAACTGGAATCCAGAGTAGCACGGCGCGAGCGGCCGGGCACGGGAAGTAATTTCACTCCGCCCGCTGTGCCATAAATCCTTACCGCGCATTGCACTGATTTCTGTGGCTGCGGCAATAGATATTCGGCGTCCCGGCCGTTCGTGTCGGCGCCCGGCCGTTCGCGTGTGCGGGCGCCGGACGCCCTGCGTCGGGCGTCCCGCGTCAGCCGCCGCCGGCCTTCCGCGGGCCCTCGGGGTCGGTCCGGCGCAGCTCCTCATTGATCCGGAGGGCGTCCTCGAGCTGATCCTCGAGGATCACGATGCGGCAGGCGGCCTCGATCGGCGTGCCGCTGTCGACGAGCTCCCGGGCCCGGGCGGCGACACGTAGCTGATAGCGGGAGTAGCGGCGGTGGCCGCCCTCGGAGCGCAGCGGAGTGATCAGCCCGACCTCCCCGATGGCCCGGAGGAAGCCGGGCGTGGCCCCGATCATCTCCGCGGCACGCCCCATCGTGTAGGCGGGGTAGTCGTCGTCGTCGAGTCGATCGGTGGCGGACGGTTGATTCTCTGGGGGCATTCGCACCTTTTCTGGGACGCGTCGAAGCCCCCGGCGCCTTGCGGCACCGGGATCCCGAGGCGTTTTTGAGCACCATCCGCGTCGGCAGTGTGCGCCGAATTCCACCGATTTGTGTCGGCCCAGGAGGGCGGCGTATGTCCCGCCTCCGGCGCTTCACTGCCGGTGCCGGTGATGCTCACACCGGTTACGGGAAAAAGCCTAGCCCCGCGCAAAGTCCATGTCTACTGTCACCATGACAGGTTTTCGCGCTCCCCCGGCGGAATTTCTTTGCAATTGCCCTGGACATCGGGCCGGACAAGCACGAGCGGCGCCCGGCGCCGCTCGTCAGCCACTCCTCGGCAGCCCGTCAGCCGCCCGTCACCCGGTCGCGGCGAGCTCGCCGCTGAGCGTGCCGTGGAGCCGGGCACTGTGTTCGTCGAGGCCGGTGATCCGGACGGTCTTGCCCCGCTGCGCGTACTTGGCGGTGACGGCGTCCAGCGCGGCCACGGAGGAGGCGTCCCATATGCGGGCGCCGGTGAGGTCGATGACGACCTCGTCCGGGTCGCCGGCGTAGTCGAAGCGGGCCGCCAGGTCGTTCGCGGAGGCGAAGAACAGCGCGCCCGTCACGGCGTGGACGACCCGGCCGCCGTCGGGGTCGGTGACCGAGGTGACGTCCGCGACGTGGGCGACGCGCTTGGCGAAGATGACCATGGCGGTGATCGAGCCGACGACCACACCGACGGCGAGGTTGTGGGTGGCGACCACACAGCCGACGGTGATCACCATGACGGCGATCTCCCCGGCGGGCATGCGCCGCAGGGTCCGCGGCGCGATGGAGTGCCAGTCGAACGCGGCGACCGACACCATGATCATGACGGCGACGAGAGCGGCCATGGGGATGTCGGAGACGACCGGGCCGAAGACGACGCACAGCACCAGCAGGAACGCGCCCGCGAGGAACGTCGACAGCCGGGTGCGGGCACCGGACACCCGTACGTTGATCATCGTCTGGCCGATCACCGCGCAGCCGCCCATGCCGCCGAACAGACCGGTGACGATATTGGCGATGCCCTGGCCGATCGATTCGCGCTTCTTGTCGGAGCGGGTGTCGGTGATGTCGTCGACGAGCTTCGCGGTCAGCAGCGACTCCATCAGCCCGACCAGCGCCATCGCCAGCGCGTAGGGAGCGACGGTCGTCAGGGTCTCCAGCGTGAACGGCACGTCGGGCAGGCCCGGCACCGGCAGCGAGGAGGGCAGGTCACCCCGGTCGCCCACGGTCGGCACCGCGATCCCCGCGGCCACGGTGACGACGGTGAGGATGACGACGGACACCAGCGGCGCGGGCACCGACCGGGTGATCCTCGGGAAGCACACCATCAGCGCGATACCGGCCACGACCAGCGGATAGACGGCCCACGGCACGTCCCGCAGCTCGGGCACCTGGGCCAGGAAGACCAGGATCGCGAGGGCGTTGACGAAGCCGACCATCACGCTGCGCGGCACGAACCGCATCAGCTTCGCGACCCCGAGCGCGCCGAGCGCGATCTGGAAGACACCGGCGAGGATCACACAGGCGATCAGGTACCCGAGACCGTGCTCGCGGTTGAGCGGGGCTATGACCAGGGCGACGGCCCCGGTCGCCGCCGAGATCATCGCGGGCCGCCCGCCGACCACCGCCGTGGTGACGGCCATGGTGAACGAGGCGAACAGCCCGACGCTCGGATCGACCCCGGCGATCACCGAGAACGAGATCGCCTCGGGGATCAGCGCCAGCGCGACCACAAGTCCGGCCAGCACCTCGGTACGCAGGAGCTTCGGGGACAGCCGGGGCGGGCGGACGGCGCGCAGCCGCGCGACGGGGGACAGTGCGGGAGAGGGCAAGGGAGGAGGAACCTCATCGTGCTCGGGCGCACCCCGTCGGCGGGGCCGGGGCGGGCGGGAGGGGAAGCCGTGCGAGGCCCGGCACGCGGCCGGGCGGGAGGCGCTCGAAGAACGGACCGGCCGTCGGCGCCCGTCAACTCTACCCACCGGGCCTTCCGAGCCGTCCGGACCGAGGCGGCAGCGGCCGGCCCCTGCGTACCGCGCGGTAGTCCCGGAGAGTGATTCCGGGGAAATTTTCCGCGAGGTGGCGAGCGAGGTGTCGAGAACGCGTCGTCGGCCACGACGTCCCCTGTGAGAGTCGCCCGCACGAGGTGACGAGGCAGCCGAGGGAGCGAAGTCATGAAGTATCTGGTGATGGTGCAGGGAACCCAGGCCGACTACGAGGCGATGCGCGGCCAGGAGTCCGCGCACAGCCCGGCCTGGAGCGAGAAGGACGTGCAGACGATGTTCGCCTTCATGGGACAGCTCAATGACGAGCTCGCCGAATCCGGCGAGCTCGTGGACGCCCAGGGCCTGGTCGAGCCGGCCCGGACCCGCACGGTGAGCGCGGGCGAGGACGGCCGCCCGGTGATCTCCGACGGCCCCTACGGTGAGACCAAGGAATTGCTCGCCGGGTACTGGGTGCTCGACTGCGCGAGCCTGGACCGGGTCACCGAGATCGCCGCACGCGTCACCCAGTGCCCGGCCCCGGCGGGCGCCCCCGTGTACCCGGTGGTGATCCGTCCCATCGACGAAAGCGGTTGCTAGGGGTGAGACGTACGACCGAGGTCGAGGACCTGCTGCGCCTGCACGCGCCGCAGGTCCTCGGCGCGGTGGTGCGTCGCTACGGTCACTTCGGGCCGGCCGAGGACGCCGTACAGGAGGCGCTGCTCGCCGCCGCGCGGCAGTGGCCGGAGACCGGCCCGCCGGACAACCCGCGCGGCTGGCTGATCAGGGTCGCCTCCCGGCGCCTCATGGACGCGCTGCGCTCCGAGGAGGCCCGGCGCAGACGCGAGGAGAGCGCCGCGGCGCTCATGCCCCGGGACGCCTTCACCGCCCCGCCGCCCGGTGAGGGCCGCGCCCCGTCCGAGGACGACACGCTCACCCTGCTGTTCCTGTGCTGCCACCCCGCGCTCACCCCACCCGCGCAGATCGCCCTGACGCTGCGCGCCGTCGGGGGCCTGACCACGGCCGAGATCGCCCGCGCGCTGCTGGTGCCGGAGGCGACGACGGCACAGAGGATCAGCAGGGCGAAGCAGAAGATCAAGGGCCAGCCCTTCCGGCAGCCGGGTCCGGAGGGCCGCGACCGGCGCCTCGCCGCCGTGCTCCAGGTCCTCTACCTGATCTTCAACGAGGGCTATACGGCGACCTCCGGCACCGCGCTGCACCGCGCGGACCTCGCCCATGAGGCGATCCGGCTGACCAGAGCCGTACGCCGGCTGCTGCCCCGGGAGGGCGCGGTCTCCGGGCTGCTGGCGCTCATGCTGCTCACCGAAGCCCGCAGCCGGGCCCGCACCGGACCGCACGGCGAGCTGATCCCGCTGGACGAGCAGGACCGCACCCGCTGGGACCGGCGCGCCATCGCCGAGGGCACCGCCCTGGTCGAGGAAGCCCTGGCCCAGGGCCCCGCGGGCGCCTATCAGCTACAGGCGGCCATCGCGGCGCTGCACGACGAGGCGGCCCGCGCCGAGGACACCGACTGGCCGCAGATCCTCGCCCTCTACGACGTCCTCGTGCGCCGCTCCCCCGAGCCCATGGCCGAACTCGGCAGGGCCGTGGCCGTCGCCATGGTGCACGGCCCCCGGGCCGGGCTCGCCGAAGTCGACGCGCTGGAGGACCGCTTGGCGGGCCACCACCGGCTCGACGCCGTCCGCGCCCATCTGCTGGAGAAGGCGGGGGACGCCGAAGGCGCCAGGGCCGCCTACCGACGGGCGGCCGGGCACACCCTCAGCGTCCCCGAGACCCGCTACCTCCGCGCCCGCGCGGCCCGGCTGACGCCCCCGCCGCCGTGAGCGCCACCGCGCCGCGCGCGTGCGACGGCCCGGGGCACGGGGGATCATCGACCTATGTCTCCTTCGCTCCGGCTCGCGCAGCAGCCCGAAGCCGACGAGCTGCTCTCCCGCAGCCCGCTGGCCGCCCTGGTCGGGATGCTCCTGGACCAGCAGGTCCCCATGGAGTGGGCCTTCACCGGGCCGTACACCGTGGCGCGGCGGCTGGGCCACGACGACCTGGACGCGCGGGAGATCGCCGCCAAGGACCCCGAGGAGCTGGAGGCGCTGTTCGCGGAGAAACCGGCCGTGCACCGCTATCCGGCCTCCATGGCCAAGCGGGTCCAGCAGCTGTGCCAGTACCTCGTCGAGCACTACGACGGGGACGCGAGCGCGGTCTGGCGCGACGCCGCCACCGGCCGGGAACTGCTGGAGCGGCTCAACGAGCTGCCCGGTTTCGGCAAGCAGAAGTCCCAGATCTTCCTGGCGCTGCTGGGCAAGCAGTTCACGGTGACGCCGGACGGCTGGCGGGAGGCGGCGGGCCCGTACGGCGAGGACGGCTCGCACCGCTCGGTGGCCGACATCACCGGCCCGGAGTCGCTGGAGAAGGTCCGCGCCCACAAGCAGCAGATGAAACGGGCCGCGGCCGCGAAGAAGACGTGAGGCCCGTAAAGGCCCCTCCCCCCGGCGCCGCGATCCGTCATCCACAGCCTGTGCATAACGTTCCGGCGCGCCGAATCCGAGGAAAAAGGGCTGTCAGTCACACAAGCGGGCCCATACACACTCCCGGTATGCGGCTGATTGTCGCCTTCGCACTACCGCGCCATGGCTGCGCTCGGAGCCTGTCGCCCGGTAGGCTTTCCGTGTGATCTTCAAGCGCATCGGAAACGGGCGGCCGTACCCCGACCACGGCCGGGAAAGCACCCGGCAGTGGGCGGACGTCGCCCCCCGCCCGGTGCGCCTCGACCAGTTGGTGACCACGAAGCAGCAGCTCGACCTCGAGACGCTGCTCGCGGAGGACTCGACGTTCTACGGCGACCTCTTCGCCCACGTCGTGAAGTGGCAGGGCGACCTCTACCTCGAGGACGGTCTGCACCGCGCGGTGCGGGCGGCGCTCCAGCAGCGCCAGGTCCTGCACGCCCGCGTACTCGAACTGGGCTGAGCACCGGCCGCGATACCCCCGCGCCACCACCCGCCCCCGGCCGATATTGGCCCTTTTGGGTTGGGGTGCCCGCAACCCGTTGATCATCTAGTAGGCAGCGGCTCCGGCCCGCACTACGCTGCGCCCATGAGCATGCTCACCCCTCCCGGCATGGGCGGAAAGTACCGCATCACGGGCAGCCGGTTCCCGCACATGCGCCGCCCTCGAAGCCGCCGCAGGATCGTGCTCGCCGCGGTCGCCGCGACCGTCGCGCTCGGTCTGGGCGGGTGGGGGACGGTCCAGCTCGTCGACGTCTTCTCCGGCGGCGGCAGCACCGAGACCCGCGCGGCCCCCAAGGGCGGCGAGGGCGACTGCAAGCCCGCCGACGGCGGGACGGCGGGACGGGCGGCCACCGCCCCCGCGGCCCCGAAGCCACTCCCCAAGCCCTCCGACATCACCGTCAACGTCTACAACGCCACGCCGCGCGGCGGTCTCGCCAAGACCACGGCGGACGAGCTGGTGAAGCGCGGCTTCAAGATCGGCAAGGTGGGGAACGCCCCGGCCGCGTACGACAAGAAGGTCGCGAAGGCCGGGCTGCTGCTCGGCGGACCGGAATCCGACGGCGCGCTGAAGCTCGTGGGCGCCCAGCTCACCGACACGGAGGCGCAGGCCGGCCGGCACGACGACGCGGACATCGATCTGATCCTGGGCACGGCCTTCAAGCAGCTGTCGTCGCCGGCGGACGCCGAGCGGGCCGTGGCCGAGCTGACCGCGCCGCCGAAGCCGTCGCCGTCCGCGCGGAAGTGCTGAGCGCCGGACGGGCTGCTGTGCTGTGTCCTCAAGCGCCGGACAGGCATTGAGCCCGTCCGGCGCTTGAGGACGCGCCCGCAGGGCGCTCGCCGCCGCAGGGGGCAACGAGAACGGCCCGGGGCACGGAAAAGTCAGACCTGAGCGGCCCGGTGAACCGCTCAGCCCGCGGCGGTCCCGTACATGCGGTCGCCCGCGTCACCGAGGCCGGGGACGATGTAACCCGCCTCGTTGAGCCGCTCGTCCACCGATGCCGTGACGACGGTGACGGGCGCGCCCGCCAGATCGCGCTGCATGACCTCGACGCCCTCGGGCGCGGCCAGCAGCGTGATCGCGGTGACGTCGTCCGCGCCGCGCTCGATCAGCTCATTGATCGCGGCGACGAGCGTGCCGCCGGTGGCGAGCATCGGGTCGAGCACGTACACCTGGCGACCCGAGAGGTCGTCGGGCATCCGCGTCGCGTACGTCTCCGCCTTGAGGGTCTCCTCATTGCGGATCATGCCCAGGAAGCCGACCTCGGCCGTGGGCAGCAGCCGCACCATGCCGTCGAGCATGCCGAGCCCGGCACGCAGGATCGGCACCACGAGCGGGCGCGGGTGGGACAGCTTGACGCCGGTGGTGGCGCAGACCGGGGACTCGATGTCGACCTGCTCGGTGCGCACGTCGCGCGTCGCCTCGTAGGCGAGCAGGGTGACCAGCTCGTCACTGAGACGCCGGAAGGTGGGGGAGTCGGTGCGCTTGTCGCGCAGCGTGGTGAGTTTGTGCGCCACCAGCGGGTGGTCGACGACGTGGATCCGCATGACATCGACATTAACCGAGCTTTCGGGCATCAGCGTCCGCCCGGTGCCCGACGACGGTCTGTCGCCTCAGTGGCATCAAACCACCACTAAGGGGGAAAGTGGGCACGTACGCCTGGACTGACGCTCCGGGCGAGGACCTCGGCGCGAGGTGGTGCTGCCCATGGCTGACCGTGACAAGCGCGGAACCGATCCGGACCCGGAGGCCCGGGAGGCGGGGAGACCGACAGAGCCCCTGGACCGGGCGGAGGGCTCGGAGACCGAAGGGGAACGCAGGCGCAGACGCGCCCAGTTCCTCCGCGAGCTGAACGAGGCCAAGGAGCTGCGGGACCGGGTGCAGCCGCGCCGGGCCCGGGCGGCGCGGATGCGCCAGCAGATGCGCATGCGGACGTTCCGCTGGTGACGGGGAGGGCCCCGGACGGCCCGCGACACGGGCGGGCGGCTCACCCGACACGTCCGGGCTGCCAGGTGAGGCGTACGGGCGACGCACCGGCGCCCGTACGGGCCACGTGAGCCACATCTCTTCGGACTGCTGCACGACGCAGCGCGGAAGACCTCTCGCAACGGCCGGGTTTCTGCCACGATTCCGAGTGGGCGGGGTGGTGTCCCCGTCCGGCCCGGCACCGCCTATGACCAGTGGGAGAGTCACGGTGTACTTCGCCGCACTGCTCGCGCGCACCGAAGACGGGTGGCAAGCGAGCGACACAGACCTCGACAACGTGGAAACCTTGTCGGACTTCGCCGACCTGGCCCGGGAGTCCTCGGTCGACGACGACACGGTCCTGGTGTTCATCGAGCAGGAGGACGCCTGGTTCGGTCTCGTCCGGGTGGATGGCGAGGAGGACCCGCGCATCTACCTCTCGGACGCCGTCGCGGCCAGCCGCAGCTCGTACGGCGCGATGCTCGCCGATGAACTGCTGGGCCGTGAGGAGAGCGAGAGCGACCTCGACAGCCTGGTCGATCTCGACGGCACGGAGGACGGCGAGCCGGAGGGCACGGCCGACGACGCCTCGGGCGACGCCGAGCCGGTGCCGGCCGGTCCGCTGGGCGACCCGGAGATCATGGCCGATCTCGGGATGAGCGAGAAGGAGCTGAAGGCCCTCGGCGGGGACGCGCTCGGCGACATCGCGGACATGCTCGGCTGCACGGATGTCCTGGAGGCCGTCCGCTGACGGCCCCCGGGGCGCGCTCGCTCACACTGGTGCCATGAGCGCAGCCGCCGAGAACACTCCGCACGACCCCGTACGCGACCCGTGGCGCGGCCCCATGCGGGTCGCGCTGGCGGAGGCCGTCCAGGCCCCGGCCACCGGCGATGTGCCGGTCGGCGCCATCGTGCTGGACCCGGACGGCGCCGTCATCGGCCGCGGCCGCAACGAGCGCGAGGCCACCGGCGATCCGACGGGCCACGCGGAGGTCCTCGCCATCCGCGAGGCCGCGGCCGCCGTCGGCGAGTGGCGCCTGTCCGGCTGCACGCTCGTGGTCACCCTGGAGCCGTGCACGATGTGCGCGGGCGCGATCGTCCTCTCCCGGCTGGACCGGGTCGTCTACGGCGCGGTCGACGAGAAGGCGGGCGCGGCCGGCTCCCTCTGGGACGTCGTCCGCGACCGCCGGCTGAACCACCGCCCCGAGGTCGTCACCGGCGTCCTCGCCGACGAGTGCGCGACGCTCCTGACGGACTTCTTCCGCACCCGCTGACCCCGCCCCGGGCCCCCTGACGGAGGCCGATTACAAAGCACGGCCAACTGTCCGCTAAGCTTCCTCTCGGTAGCGTGTCCGAGCGGCCTAAGGAGCACGCCTCGAAAGCGTGTGTGGGGGCAACTCCACCGTGGGTTCAAATCCCACCGCTACCGCCATGAACACCCCTCGACCTGCGGAAACGCGGTCGGGGGGTGTTTTGTTCGCCCAACGGCCGACACGTCGGCGGAACGGGCGTCGGCCGCCCGGCACCCGGACGGCCCTGCCCTGCGGAGTGGTCCGGAACCGCCCGGCAGGAGGCCCGTCAGCGGTCGGCAGAGCCGCGCGCCCCCGTCGCTACCGCTTTCCGCTCCGCAGTCTCGACAGCGGCATCCCCCTCCGCAGCCGTGCCCGTGGACGGACCGCCGCAGGCGACCGCCCGGGACGGCGTCCCGGGTGCCGGGCGGCGGAAGGCGGCCAGGGCCACTCCGGCCAGGACGATCAGGCCGCCCACGCCGGACATGAGGCCCGGGACGGCGCCGAGGAGGGCCGCGTCCAGGGCGAGGGCCGCCACGGGGACCGCGTAGAGGACGAGGGAGCTGGTCGACGCCGTGGCCGCCGCGAGGACGCGGGACCAGGTGCAGAAGGCCAGGACCGTGCAGGCGAGGCCGAGCCAGACGACGGCGGCGGTCTGCTGCCAGTCGGCCGCGATCAGCTGGGTGGCCGCGCCCGGGGTGAAGGTGAGCAGGGGGACGAGGCCGAAGAGGCTGCCGTAGAAGATGCAGTCCATGCCCGAGTACCGGCGCAGCAGGGGCTTTTGCAGGATGAAGGACGTGGCCTGGGCCGCCGCCGCCAGGACGATCATCGCCATGCCGGAGTACGAGCCGCCGCCGTCGCCGCCGGCCGTCGCCACCACGAGCGCGCCGGACAGCGCCACCACGAGCCCGGCGACGCCCCAGGCGCCGGGGCGCTCCCGCAGGACGAGCATGCCCAGCGCCGTGGCGAAGACGGGGGAGGTGGCCACGAGCATCGCCGCCGTGCCGCCCTCGACGTGCCGTTCACCGGCGTAGAGGAGCAGCTGATAGGCCGTCATGCCGGTGACGCCGAAGCCGGCCATGCGCACCAGGTCGCCCCGGCGCAGTCGGCTGATGCGGCCGGTGAACACGCACGGCAGCAGGAGTACGAGCGCGAAGACGAGGCGCAGAACCGCCATGGCCGTCGGGGAGTACCCCTCCAGCGCGACGCGGATGGCCGGGAAGGCCGATCCCCACAACAGGGCCGTCGCGGCCATGAACTTCCACGGAGTCACTGCTCGGCGCTCGCCCGGCATGGTGTTACCGCCTCACGGTCGGCCGGATTCGGACGCTCCCGAAGCTACCGAGACCCGCTCCATAAGTCGAATAACAGATTCAGACATCGAACCAAAGGATGCCTTTGAGATGGACTCGCGCCCAACCGGCAACTTCCGTTCGGAGGACCGTCGAGTACGACCGCTCCACGGTCGAAATCCACCACAAGGGCGGGGATTCTACTGCCGGGACCGGCACGCCTGACGGTAAATTCCGGCTTTCCCCCATGCCAGGCGCGATTGTGGTGAAATCGCCCCAGGTCAAAAAGCGGCCTTCTCCGGGTCAGAACCAGCACCCTGAAGAGGACCTCATGCAGGTGCCCACCCAGATCATCTCCGCCCATTGCGTGGTGGCCTTCCCCGACGTGGTCGACATCGAGAACGCCCCCGGTCTCCGCACCGCACTGCAAAGGATCATCGAGGCCCATGCGCATACCTGCGACGCGCTGATCGCCGATCTGTCGGCCTCCCGCTTCGCCACCGCGACCGCGTTGTCGGTCCTGGTGGAGGCCCGGCGGCGGACGCGGCGCAAGGGGATGGATCTGTACGTGGTGGCGCCGGCGCCACTCGCCCGCAAGTCCTTCGTCATCACCGGGCTCAACGAATCGATTCCGCTGTACGCGACCCTCGGCGAGGTCCCCGGCCGCACGGCACCACCCGTCCCGGTCGCCGCTCCCGTGCCGGCTCCCTCCGCGCGGATGCCCCGTCAGCCGGACGGCGGACAGCGGGGCGAGTGCCGCACCGAGGGCGGCGGCGCGGCAGGAGGAGAGGACCTGCCGACCCCGTAACCGCCCACCTCAGGCCAGCCCGTGGCCGTCGCGCTCCCCCCGCGCCCGCGCGCGCGGCGCACGGGCACCGAAAAGCCCCGGCTCCGAACCCGTGATCGAACGGGCTCGAAGCCGGGGCTCCGGCGTTTGGTACGGGGGAAGCGGCGATCGGGGGGACAAGCCGCTTCCCCCGACGAGGACACGGTCTCCAAGTACGGGCCGCAGTCAGGGGAAAGCGCGGCCCGGACCCCGCAGCGAGGCCATGTCCCTCACCCTCCGGATTCCTGCCAGACCCGTTGGGCGTACGGTCCATCCTCCGCCCACCCGGAGGCTCGACAGGCGGGCGAACGGCCCTGCTTACCGGGCCTTTGGTCCCTAAAGATGACGTGAGTACCGCGCGCGCTCCCGATCTTCGACCGTACGTACGGATAGACTCTCGCGACCGCACAGGGGAGCAGCCGGGGAGGCAGCGCGTCATGGCGCAAGCGAGGAAGATCGCCACCTACGTCGTCATCATTTTCGTGGGGTACACGATCATCACCTCCCCCGCACGGTCGGCCGAGCTCGTCCAGCTAGGCTTCGAGGGGATCTCGGACGCCGCCAAGAGCATCGGCGAGTTCATGACCCAGCTGATCAACTGACCGACGCCGCGTCGCTCGTACGGAGGGCAGCCCCGTGATTCGCCATCTCGTCCTGTTCAAGCTCAACGAGGGCGTCGAGCGCGACGACCCACGCGTCGTCGCCGGTGTGCAGGCGTTCGAGAAGCTGGGCGGTCTCGTGCCCGAGCTGCGCTCCTGGGAGTGCGCGTGGAACATCACGGACCGGCCGATCGCCTACGACTACGCGATCAACTCCTCCGTCGAGGACACCGCCGCGCTCCAGCGCTACCTCGACCACCCCGAGCACCAGGCGGGCGTCGCGCTGTGGCGTGAGTTCGCCACTTGGGTGATCGCCGACTACGCGTTCTGAGCGGTTCGTACGGGCCGTTCGCGCCGTAGGCACCGCAAGACCCCTCACCACCACGGTGAGGGGTCATTTTTGCGTTCAACACGGTGTTATGGGGTGCTTGCACACAGTGCACATGTCTTGTGATGCTATGACCGCTTTTCCCGGATGAGTTGAGTGAATTGAATGCGTCGACGTGAAGGGGTGGCGTGACCGTGTCGGCCCGTACCGTGCCCGAAGCCCCCCATCAACGCGACAACCCCGGCAACGCCGCCGGGCCCGCCGGACCCCGTGCCGCCGGTTCCCCGGCCACCGGCCCCGGCGACGCTCCCGCCTCCCCCGGCACTCCCGCCGGCCCCGGCCCGGCTCCCGGCCCCGGTGCCGACGCCGGCCCGAGCCCCGCCCCCGACGCCGGCTCCGCCCCCGACCCCGGCTCCGAGACCCAGAGCGCCCCGCGCACCCGGGAGAGCCGGGGCGCGGACGCCAGGGCGCTGACCCAGGTGCTCTTCAAGGAGATCTCCACCCTGGAGCCCGGCACCCCCGAGCACGCCCGGGTCCGTGCCGCCCTGATCGAGGCCAACCTCCCGCTCGTGCGCTACGCGGCGGCCCGCTTCCGCAGCCGGAACGAGCCGATGGAGGACGTCGTCCAGGTCGGCACGATCGGGCTCATCAACGCCATCGACCGCTTCGACCCCGACCGCGGGGTGCAGTTCCCGACCTTCGCGATGCCGACCGTCGTGGGCGAGATCAAGCGCTACTTCCGGGACAACGTCCGCACCGTCCATGTGCCGCGCCGCCTCCACGAGCTGTGGGTGCAGGTCAACGGCGCCAGCGAGGACCTGACGGTGCTGCACGGCCGCTCCCCCACCACGGCCGAGATCGCCGAGCGGCTCAAGATCGGCGAGGACGAGGTGCTGGCGTGCATCGAGGCCGGCCGCTCGTACCACGCCACCTCGCTGGAGGCGGCGCAGGAGGGCGACGGGCTGCCGGGGCTGCTCGACCGGCTCGGCTACGAGGATCCGGCGCTCGCCGGGGTCGAGCACCGGGATCTCGTGCGCCATCTGCTCGTGCAGCTGCCGGAGCGCGAGCAGCGCATTCTGCTGCTGCGCTACTACAGCAATCTGACGCAGTCGCAGATCAGCGCCGAGCTGGGCGTCTCGCAGATGCATGTGTCCCGGCTGCTCTCGCGGAGCTTCGCCCGACTGCGATCCGCAAATCGAATCGACGCCTAACCCTCACGGGTGACACCTTCCTGCGGTGATGGGGCAGATATATCGACTTGACGCTACAGCGTGTTGCCGACATGTGACATTCTGCAGGAACTGCGTTTGCCACAGCGCGGCCTCCGGTATTCAGGTGGAGGTTGAACCCCTCGTCCGTACCCTCGGCAGGGGCACCGCTGTGACCCGTCCGCGACCTCAAGGGGGTGGCATGTCCGTAGACCTGGGCAGCGCGAAGGTGCTCGCCAATGACGCACCGCACGCCGTGCTCGACGACTGCGAAGCCATCGACACCCGCACCCTCTCCCGATCGCTCTTCCTGCGACTGGCCACGCTGGAGCGGGACAGCGCGGAGCGTACGTACGTCCGCGACACCCTGATCGAGCTCAACCTCCCCCTCGTGCGCTACGCGGCGGCCCGCTTCCGCAGCCGCAACGAGCCGATGGAGGACATCGTCCAGGTCGGCACGATCGGCCTGATCAAGGCGATCGACCGCTTCGACTGCGAACGGGGCGTGGAGTTCCCCACGTTCGCGATGCCGACGGTCGTGGGCGAGATCAAGCGCTTCTTCCGGGACACCAGCTGGTCCGTACGGGTACCGCGCCGCCTGCAGGAGCTGCGGCTGGCCCTCACCAAGGCCAGTGACGAGCTCGCGCAGAAGCTGGACCGGTCGCCGACCGTTCCCGAACTGGCCCTGTGCCTCGGGGTGTCCGAGGAGGACGTCGTAGACGGCCTGGCCGTCGGCAATGCCTACACCGCCAGCTCGCTCGACTCCCCCTCCCCCGAGGACGACGGCGGCGAGGGCTCGCTCGCCGACCGCCTGGGCTACGAGGACACCGCGCTGGAGGGCGTGGAGTACCGCGAGTCGCTCAAGCCCCTGCTGGCCAAACTGCCGCCCCGCGAGCGGCAGATCATCATGTTGCGGTTCTTCGCCAATATGACCCAGTCGCAGATCGGCGAGGAGGTCGGCATCTCGCAGATGCACGTCTCCCGGCTGCTCACGCGGACGCTGTCGCAGCTGCGCGAGGGGCTCATCGCCGACTGATCCTGCCCTTCCGCTTCCCGGGCATGTACTCCTGACGGTACGTCAGCCACACTGAGCCGATGCGACGGAAGACGATCGTCTCCGCTTCGGCTGCCGCGCGCTGGCTGGCGGGCCTCGGTTGCCTGGGAGCGCTTCTCACGGGTTGCGGCGGTAGTGACCGCGACGGCTATGTCGCGACGGGGGCCGCCGGGCCCGGCACATCCCGCTCCGGGGTCGTGCCGCCGACGGGCGGTGTGCGGCTGATGCCGCTGGACGGCGAGACGGGCAAGCCGTCGTCCCACGGGCCGCGCCGGAGCCCTTCCGGAACACCGGGTCCGTCGCGTTCACCGGGTTCACCGGGTTCACCGGGTTCTGCGCAGGAGACATCCCGGGGCGCGCCCTCGATCAGTGTCGCTACGGGCGGCGCCTGGCCCGGCCCGATGACGGTCCCGGGGAATCCCGGCCCTCCCGGCGGTGCGGGCCCGGCGAGTAGCGGTGAACGCAGCGACTCCCCCGCCCCTCCCGCGCCCCCTTCGAGCACTCCGCCGACGTCCCGTCCGCGCCCTTCGCCCTCCACCGGCACCCCGCCCGGCACCCCGGCGGTGCTCGACATCGGCACCCCGCGCCGCGAGCCGGACGACGAACGCCGCTGGTGCGAGAAGGTGACCGTGACCTTCACCAACACCGGCGGACGGCCCGTGACGGACGGCACCGTCACCTTCGGCACCCACATCATCGGCCCGCTCGGCACCGACTGGGCGACGCTCACCTCGTCGGAGCCGCTGCCCGTGCCGATCGATCCGGGGCGGGCGCGGGAGAAGACCTGGACGGTGTGCGTCGATGCCTGGCGGGTGCCGCCGGGCATGCGCGTCGAGACCCGGGACGTCTCGGTGAAGTGGACGTGAGCCACGGCGGGTCCACCGGGCCGGCCGGCCCGCCCTGACATGGGCTCAGCGAAGCGCGAGCCAGGCCACGCCGGCCACGACCGCGATCGCGACGATCACACCGACGATGACGCCGACGCCCGGACCGGAGCGCCTGGCGGCGGCGGGCGCGGCGGCACGACCGCCGGACTGGCCCTCGTCGACGAAGGCACGGAACATCTGGGTGCTGCCCGCGGGGTCGTAGTTGCCCTCGGGGCCCTGCTGACGGTGATTGGCCATAGGCCAGGACCCTAGCGAAACGGTTGCGCTTCGCGCGCGCGGGGTGGTGTCCGCGGCGGATCTTCGGCTGCCGCCTGCGGCGGCGAGCGCCCTGCGGGCGCGTCCTCAAACGCCGGACGGGCTTGACGAACCCTTGGGGTGAGCTTTACCCGAAACGACCCCATTTTCATTTGCCTGCGGCAACCAACCACCTCTATCGTTGCCCTAAGCAACCGATGGCAGCGAGGGGTCGATGGCCGCACAGGAACAGTACGAGGAGCTCGCCCGGCAGCTCAGCGCCGTCGGCGCGGTGAAGCGCGATCTGGCGCGGGTACTTCCGCACGACTGTTCGCCCGCTTCGGCCATCGTGCTCACCCTGCTCCACCGGTACGGCGAGATGCGGATGAGCAAGCTCGCCGAGCTGCTCGCCATCGACATGTCGGTGACCAGCCGGCACGTGTCCTACGCGGCCGAGCGCGGCTGGATCGACCGGCAGCCGGATCCCGCCGACAAGAGGTCCCGGCTGCTGCGGCTGCTCCCCGCCGGGGAGGCGCTGCTGGAGGAGGTGTCGGCGCGGTACACCCAAGCGCTCGCCTCCTGCCTGGAGGACTGGTCCGACGACGACGTCGGCCGTCTCGTGGAGCTGCTCGGACGCCTGCGCCGGAGCTTCGGCGACTGCCGGGCGCGCGCTCCCCAGCACGCGTCCGCGCCGCACCCGGCCGACTCCCTCACCCATACGTCCGCGTAACCCGCACCACCCGCACCACCCTCAGACAGAGAAAAGGAAGTTCATGGCTAAGACCACACCAGCCGGTGTGCGGGGCGGCCACGCCAAGCCCGGGGACCCGCAGGGCTCCGACGCCCCCATGACCCACCGGCAGATCATGGAGGCACTGTCCGGGCTGCTGCTCGGCATGTTCGTCGCGATCCTGTCGTCGACGATCGTCTCCAACGCCCTGCCCGAGATCATCTCCGACCTCCACGGCAGCCAGTCCTCTTACACCTGGGTCGTCACGGCCTCGCTCCTCGCGATGACCGCGTCCACCCCGCTGTGGGGCAAGCTCTCCGATCTCTTCAGCAAGAAGCTGCTGGTCCAGATAGCCCTGGTCGTCTACGTCCTGGGCTCGGCCGCCGCCGGTCTGTCGCAGAACAGCGGCATGCTCATCGCCTGCCGTGTCGTGCAGGGCATCGGCGTCGGCGGTCTGTCGGCCCTCGCCCAGATCGTCATGGCCGCGATGATCTCCCCGCGTGAGCGCGGGCGCTACAGCGGCTACCTCGGTGCGACCTTCGCCGTCGCGACCGTCGGCGGTCCGCTGCTCGGCGGTGTCATCACGGACACCAGCTGGCTCGGCTGGCGCTGGTGCTTCTACGTGGGTGTGCCGTTCGCGGTCATCGCGCTGATCGTCCTGCAGAAGACCCTGAAGCTGCCGGTGGTGAAGCGGAACGTCAAGGTCGACTGGCTGGGCGCGTTCTTCATCAGCGCCGCCGTCACGCTGCTGCTGGTCTGGGTGACGCTGGCCGGGAAGAACTACGACTGGATCTCGTGGCAGACCTACGCCATGGTCGGCGGCTCGGTGCTGCTGGGCGCGGTCTTCGTGTACGTCGAGTCCAAGGCGGCCGAGCCGATCATCCCGCTGCGGCTGTTCCGCAACAAGACGATCACCCTGTCCTCCCTCGCGAGCCTCTTCGTCGGTATCGCGATGTTCAGCGGCACGGTCTTCTTCTCGCAGTACTTCCAGCTGGCGCGCGGCGAGTCGCCGACGATGTCCGGTGTGATGACGATCCCGATGATCGGCGGTCTGTTCGTCTCGTCGACCGTCTCCGGGCAGATCATCACCAAGACCGGCCGCTGGAAGAACTGGGTCGTCGTCGGTGGTGTGCTGCTCACCGCGGGTCTCGGGCTGCTCGGCACGATGCGGTACGACACCCCGTACTGGCACCTGGCCGTCTACATGGTCCTCATGGGCCTCGGCATCGGCATGATGATGCAGAACCTCGTGCTCGCCGCCCAGAACCAGGTGGCCCCCGAGGACCTCGGCGCCGCCAGCTCCGTCGTCACCTTCTTCCGGTCGCTCGGTGGCGCGGTGGGCGTCTCGGCGCTCGGCGCGGTGCTCGGCAACCGGGTCACGGACTACGTCAAGGACGGCATGGCCGCCCTCGGCCCCAAGGCCGCCGCGGCGATGGGCCACGGCGGTACGGGCGGCGGGGGCATCCCCGACCTGGACAAGCTTCCGCCCCCGGTCCGCACGGTGATCGAGAGCGCCTACGGGCACGGCGTCGGCGACGTCTTCCTCTACGCCGCGCCCTGCGCCCTGCTGGCCTTCATCCTGACCCTCTTCATCAAGGAGGTCGCGCTCAAGAGCCGGCCCGGCGGGCACCCGTCGGCCGAACCGGCACCGGCCGACGCCGCGCCCGCGACGGCGGCGGCCCGCGACTGACAGACCCCGGCGGCGGGGGCGCGGCTCGAGCGGATACGCGCCCCCGGACGCCGGCACCGGGACCTGAACGGCATGGACGGTCCCGGACGACGGGCCCCGGTGGGGGTGTGCGCACAGGCAGGGGACGGCCTGCACGCCACCCATCGGGGCCCCTCGGCGTATGTGGCAGATCTTCGGCTACCGGCCCGTTCTGCCACCTGCGCCGACAAGCACCCTGCGGGTGCGTCCTCAAACGCCGGACGGGCTGGAAGGGGCTGAGGTCAGCCCCACCCAGCCCGTCCTTCAGGAACGCCCCGAACCCGCCCGGTCGCTCATGGCAGCCGCCCGGTCCCGCATGACCTCGATGCCCGCGATGACCGTGTCCAGGGCGAAGCCGAAGTCCCGCTCCCGCGCCTCGGCGAGCGTCGTCCCGGCCATTTCCTCGGTCATCGCCAGCGCCTCGGGGTGCTGCTCAGCGAAGTCCGGGCGGTCCTTCACCGTGGTGATGACCTGGCGGTAGTACTCGTCCTCGGTCAGCCCCGTGCCCCGGCAGCGCTCCTTGAACTGTCCCTCGATGGCGCTGAAGCCGTAGACGAACTGGAAGACCGCCGAGAGGGCGCCGGTCATGCCCTCCCTCGGCACCCCGCTGTGCCGCATCACCGCGAGGATGGCGTCGGAGAAGGCCATCGAACGCGGGCCGATGTTGAGGTAGCTGCCCAGCAGGGAGGGCATCCACGGGTGGGCGACGAGCATGTTGCGGTACTCGACGGCGAGCGCGCGCAGCTGATCGCGCCAGTCCCCGCCCTCGGCGGCCGGATCGGGGACGACCATCTCGCCGCACACCTCGTCGAGGGCGTACTCGAGAAGGTCGTCCTTGCTGTCGACGTACCAGTAGACCGACATGGCGGTCACGTCCAGCTCGTCCGCCAGCCGCCGCATGGAGAACTTGGCCAGCCCGTCGGCGTCCAGCAGCCGGACCGTGGCCTCGACGATGCGCTGCCGGTCGAGCGCCCCGGGCCGCTGCTCATGGCCCTCGCCCTGCTTGCGCTCCGCCTGCTCCGCCTTGCGCTTCGGGGCCGGCTCCGCCGCCAGCCAGACACTGGCCCGGGGGCTTCCGGCGCGCTTCCCGCTCGTCATGACGCGCTCTCCTTTTCCTGCGCCGGTGGTACGTAACCGATGCTATGCCCAGGCCAGGGACCCGGCCGCGACGTGGGGGCGGCCTACGCGGCCGCGCCCGCCCCGGCCGCGGCGGCGTCCGGCGTGGCCCGCTCCGCGCGGCGCAGCAGCACCGCCGCGACGATGCCGCCCGCGAGCACCGCGGCCGCGCCGACCAGCTGGCTGGTCTGCACACCGCCCGCGAAGGCGTCCTCGATCGCGGTCCGCTCCGCGTCCGTACGGGCCGAGGCCAGCGCGGCGGGCAGCGAGCCCGCCCCGGCGGCGACGGCCGGGACGAGGGCCGCGAAGCGCGAGTTGAGGACCGCACCGAGCACCGCGACGCCCAGGCCGTTGCCGCACTCCTGGAGCGTGCCGTTGACGCCCGCGCCGACGCCCGCCTTCTCCGGCGGGATCGCGGACATGATCGCGTTTGCCATGGCGGGCATCGAAAACGCGATGCCGGTGCCCATCATGACCAGACCGAGCAGCATGCCCCCGTAGCCGTGCGCGCCGAGGACCGCGATGGCCGCGAGCCCGGCGGACAGCATGCTCATGCCGCCGATGATCAGCGTCGGGGTGCCGAGCCTGGGCAGCAGCCGGGCGCCCACGCCGGTGAGGTTGAGGGCGACGATGACCAGCGCCAGCGGCGACATCCGCAGGCCCGTGGCCAAGGGGTCGTAGCCGAGGACGAGTTGCAGGTGCTGGGTGAGCAGGAAGAGCGAGCCGCCCATGCCGAAGGCGACGAGGATGCCGCCCGCGACGGCGCCCACGAAGCGGCGGTTGCGGAAGAAGTGCATGTCCAGCATGGGGAAGGGGACGCGCCGCTCCCACAGGGCGAAGAGGGCGAGCGCGATCACGCCGATGCCCGCCGAGAGCAGCACCCGCCCGGACGTCCAGCCGTGCTCCGGGCCGGAGATGATCGCGAAGACGACGCAGGTCATACCGATGGTGGAGAGCAGCGCGCCGAGCAGGTCCGGGCGGTCCCCGGTGGGGTTCTTGGACTCCGGTACGAGCTTGAGCACGGCGACGAGCCCCAGCAGCGCCACCGGCACGTTGATCAGGAAGATCGAGCCCCACCAGAAGTGGTTGAGCATCGCCCCGCCGACGAGCGGCCCGGCGGCGAAGCCGAGCGAACTCACCGCGCCCCACAGGCCGATGGCCTTGGCTCGCTCGTCCTCGTCGAAGACCTGGACGATGACGGCCAGCGTGGTGGTCATCAGCAGTGCGCCGCCGACGCCCATGCCCGCGCGGGCGGCGATCAGCTGTCCGGTGGTCTCGGCCAGCCCGGCGAGCAGCGAGCCGATCCCGAAGAGGGCGAGGCCGAGCGCGAGCAGCTTCTTGCGCCCGTAGCGGTCGGCGGCGCTGCCCGCGGTGAGCAGCAGACCGGCCTGGACCAGCGAGTAGGCGTTGATCATCCACTGGATGTCGGAGGTCGCGGCGCCCATCTCCTCGGTGAGGGAGGGGATCGCGACATTGAGGACGGTGTTGTCGAGGAGGACGGTGAGCTGGGCGAGGCAGATGACGCCGAGAATCACCCAACGGGTGGGATGACGCTGCGGTTTCCGGTCTCCGGCGTCGCGCTGGGCGGCGGTCGTCGCCGTCATGACGGGCTCCCTTGGTGCGGTGTGCGACTAGTAGCGTCATACACCGTACAAGAGCCCTTCTACGCCGTACAAGGAATTATTTCGGTGCGGCCTCGGCGAGCGCGGGCGCGGGCTTGATCAGATAGCCGACGCCGCGCCGGGTGTGGATCATCGGCTCGCGGCCGGCGTCGATCTTCCGGCGCAGATAGGAGATGTAGAGCTCCACAACATTGGCCCGGCCGCCGAACTCGTAGGACCACACCCGGTCGAGGATCTGCGGCTTGCTGAGCACCCGCCGCGGGTTGCGCATCAGGAACCGCAGCAGCTCGAACTCGGTGGCCGTCAGCCGGATCTCCGTGCCGCCCCGGGTCACCTCGTGACTGTCCTCGTCCAGCACCAGGTCCCCGACGGTCAGCACGGAATCGCTGTGCGGCGCGGCGGCCCGCGACCGGCGGAGCAGTCCGCGCAGCCGGGCGACGACGTCCTCCAGGCCGAAGGGCTTGGTGACGTAGTCGTCGCCGCCCGCCGTGAGCCCGGCGACGCGGTCCGCGGAGCCCTTCGCCGTCAGGAAGAGCACGGGCAGGTCGGGGTGTTCGCGCCGCAGCCGCCCCAGGAGGGACAGCCCGTCGGCGTCGGGCGGCATCGCGTCCAGCACGACGGCGTCCGGCCGGAACTCCCGGGCGCGGCGCAGCGCCGTCGCCCCGTCGGCCGCGGTCCGCACGTCCCAGCCCTCGTAGCGCAGGGCCATGGTCAGCAGCTCCGTCAGCGGCGCCTCGTCGTCGACGACCAGCACCCGTACGGCACTTCCGTCGTCGTGCGTCAGCTCGGCCCGCCCGTGCGGTGTGGTGGTGGTCATGGGTCCCGAGAGTGGCCCCGGCCCGTGAGAGGCCCCTTTCCGTCCTCTGTGAATCGTCTGAGAATCCCGGGAATAACCGGATGACACCTCCGGTTGACGGGCGCATGGCACTCACCACGGATCTTGGCAGGATCGGCATCTGGAGCACCGCGCTCCGCTCGGACGACGCGGAGAAGTCCGCAGAAGTACACGAGACGGCAGCCGAGTTGGACGAGCTGGGCTACGGCACGATCTGGCTCGGCGGCAACGCCCGCGTGGACGAGGCGGCGCAACTGCTGGCCGCCACGAAGCGGGTGGGCGTCGGCACCAGCATCCTGTCGATCTGGCAGCACGAGGCGACGGACGTCGCCGCGCAGTACGCGGCGCTCGCCCCCGCCGACCGGGAGCGCTTCGTCCTCGGCCTGGGTGTCAGCCACGGCCACATGGTCGACGGGTACAAGAAGCCGTACTCCGCGATGAAGGAGTACCTGGACGCGCTGGACGCCGCCCCCGTGCCGCTGCCCGCCGGGCGGCGCATGCTGGCGGCCCTCGGGCCGAAGATGGTCCGCCTCGCCCGCGACCGCGCGGCGGGCGCCCTGCCGTATCTCGTCACCGCCGAGCACACCGCCCGGGCCCGCGAGGCCCTGGGCGAGGGCGTGCTCCTCGCGCCGGAGCTGAAGGTGGTCCTCGACGACGACCTCACCCGCGCCCGCGAGACCGCCCGCGCCTATCTCGCCTTCTATCTGCCGATGCCGAACTACACCAACAACCTGCTGCGGCTCGGCTTCACCGAGGAGGACTTCGCGGGCAACGGCAGCGACCGGCTGCTCGACGCGGTCTTCGCCCTCGGCGACGCCGCGGCGGTGCGGGCGAAGGCGGACGAGTTCTTCGCGGCCGGCGCCGACCACCTCGCCGTCCAGGTCGTCCGCCCCGAGTCCCAGGGCGGCATGACCGCCCTGCCGCGCCCCGAGTGGCGAACACTCGCCGAGGCGCTGCCGCTAGGCCGCTAGGCCGAGTCCGGCGGGCTGGATACGCACCCGCATCGGCCACATCGAGCCCGTCCGGCGCTCGAGGACGCGCCCGCAGGGCGCCACCGCCGCCGGCGCCGGCCGGGCAGCGGCAACCAGGCACCGACCGCCGGGTGCGCCCTAGGAGCCCGCCCGCGGCAGGCGGCCCGGCAGACCGAACAGCCGCGCAGCGTTGTCGTGGCACACGCCGCGCAGCCAGCCGTCGTCCTGGCCCAGGCCGGTCAGGACGTCGAGCGCGTGCGCGTAGCCGTAGGGGATGTTGGGGAAGTCGCTGCCGAAGAGGATCCGGTCGCCGAGCGCCGCCAGCCGCGGCCGCTCGGCGGACGGGAAGGGCGCGGTGCTCTCGGAGAAGTCCGTGAACGCCATCGTCGTGTCCAGGTGGACGCCCTCGTACCGCTCGGCCAGGTCCAGGAAGTCCGTGTACTCCGGCATCCCCATGTGCGCGATCACCAACCGCAGCCGCGGATGCCGGGCCAGCAGCCGGGCCACGGGCTCCGGCCCGGTGTGCGGGCCGGGCACCGGGCCGGAGCCGCAGTGCGTGACCACGGGCGTCCCGGCGTCGGCGAGCTGCCCCCAGGCGTCGTCCAGCAGCGGGTCGCCCGGGTCGTAGGCGCCCACTTGCACATGCGACTTGAAGATCCGCGCGCCCGCGTCCAGGGCCTCGGCCGTATAGCGGCCGGCGCCGGGCTCGGGGAAGAACGTCGCGGTGTGCAGGCAGTCGGGGACGCGGGCTGCGAAGTCCGCCGCCCAGCCGTTCAGCCAGGCGGCCATGCCCGGCTTATGGGGATAGATCATCGAGGTGAAGGCCCGTACGCCGAAGCCGCGCAGCACCGCGAGCCGCTCGCTCTCCGCGTGCCGGTAGGCGATGGGCCAGGGGCGGCCTGTGAGCGGGCCGGCGGCGTCGAAGTAGGCCCATACCTTCGCGAGCACCCGCTCGGGCATGAAGTGCGTATGGATGTCGATCAGGCCCGGCAGCCCCAGCTCCCGCCAGAAGCGGGCCACGTTCTCGTCATCCGCCACGTCCACTCCGGCCGCCCCCGTCCGTCCCCGGAAATGCCACAGGTCCGGCACCCTGAGGTGCCGGACCTGTGATCAAAGTAGCGGGGACAGGATTTGAACCTGCGACCTCTGGGTTATGAGCCCAGCGAGCTACCGAGCTGCTCCACCCCGCGACGGTCGAAAGACCGGATCCAACAAGTGGGTACCGGTCCCTCGGCTGTGCGCTCGGCAGGATTCGAACCTGCAACCTCTTGATCCGTAGTCAAGTGCTCTATCCGTTAAGCTACGAGCGCTCGGCTTCCCGGCGGTTTTTCTTGCCGGTCGGCGTTGCGTGGACAACATTACATGAACTGCGCCGCGACGTGAAATCCATTCCCCTCACCCCGCCTGACCTGCGCAAACACCCCTGGAAGCACCGGCGGAGCGCCCTCCCGTGGCGACCGGTGAGAGGCGGGGACGGCCGCCCGCCGTCCGCACGCACATACGCATACGCAAGAGCCCCGGCCGTCTCTTCCGAGACGACCGGGGCTCTTGAAGCGAGCGGAGGCTCCGGGATTTGAACCCGGGATGGGGGGTTACCCCAAACCGCATTAGCAGTGCGGCGCCATAGACCAGACTAGGCGAAGCCTCCAGCACACCCCGCGCATGCGTGAGGTGGTGCGTGCCGATGATGACACAGCCCAGCGGCTCGCCACCAATCGTGGTCTACGGTACCGGGCTTCCCGACTCCTGGGCAAAGCAATTCCCCCTGGCAATTTCCCCGCCCCTCTCCCTCCCCCCTCCCCCGCTCTCCCCTCTCCCTCTTCACTTGGTGCTCTTTCGTGCGCAACGCCCGGCCCTCCGGCGCGTTAGTCAGGAGTGAGGGCCCGGCGGACCACGCCGCGGCCCCAGCCCCGTCCGCACCTCTGGAGTACCGCGATGCCGCTCCGCCGTCTCACCCTCGCCGCCGTCGCCGCGCTGGCCCCGGCCCTGTTCGCCGTCCCCGCCGTGGCCGCCCCCATGCCGCTGCCCCTCCCGCACGAGCACGGCGACCACCTCACCGTCACGGTGACCGACAGCGGCTCCTTCGACGGCACGTACGACCTGTACTGCCACCCGGCGGGCGGCACGCACCCGCGCGCGAAGAAGGCGTGCGCCCAGCTCGACGGGCAGACGCGGTGGGGCAAGGACACCTTCGCGCCCGTACCCGCCGACGCGATGTGCACGATGATCTACGGGGGCGACCAGAAGGCACGGGTGACGGGCACCTGGGCAGGCCGCCCGGTTAATGCCGAATTCAACCGGACGAACGGGTGCGAAATCGCCCGGTGGAACAAGTTCTCCGAGCTGCTCGGCGACCTCAGGAGCACCCCCAAGGACTGACACGGGGGGCATGTCGGGCCTGCGCCGAGACGCCCCGGAGGTGCCCGGAGACGTATCCCACCGCACCCGCCATCCGCCGTCGCGCCCGCCTCCACAGCCCGTAGACTCCCCTCAGTGACACGCCAGCGGGCAGCGCCGAGCCGCCCGAGCGGGTCGGCAAGGTGCGGTAACCCAGGGAGGAAGCGTCGTCGTGAGCAGCAGGCCATCCCGAGGCGCTGCTCGCCTCGCAGCCATACTCGACGCCCTGCCCGACGCCCTGTTGCTCGTCAATTGCAACGGCACGGTCGTCAACGCCAATCACATCGCGCTCGAGACCTTCGAGGTGCCCGGCACCGGGCTCGTCGGGCGCGGACTGCTCTCCCTGCTGCCCGAATTCGACTCCCGGCGCATCCCCGGTTCGATGCGGCTGCCGGACACCGCCGACGCGCGCACCAAGCCGACCCGGATGGTCGCGCACCGCACGGACGGCACCGAGTTCCCCGTCGAGGTCACGAGCGCCAACCTCGAGGACGGCCGCACCCCGTACGCGGACCACGCCAGTTACACCGGCGACGAACTGCTGATGATCGTCGTGCGGGACCTGACCGGCACGGTGGACACCGAGGCCGAACTGGCCCGCCAGCAGCGCCAGACCGAGATGATCCTGCGCGCGGCCGCCGAGGGCGTCGTCGGCGTCGACATCGCCGGCAAGGTCGTCCTCGTCAACCCCTCCGCCGCGCAGATCCTCGGCTACCGCGCCAGCGATCTCGGCGGCCAGGAGCTGCACCCCCTGATCCAGCACTCCCGCGCCGACGGCACCCCGTTCCCGTACGAGGAGTCGCCGATCTCCGACACGCTGCGCTCCGGTCGCAAGCACCGGGTGCGCGGGCAGGTGCTGTGGGCCAAGGACGGCCGCTCGGTGCCCGTCGACCTCACCACGGCGCCCGTGCGGGACGGCGAGCAGCTCGTCGGCGCGGTGATGACGTTCACCGACCGCCGCGCGTACGACGCCCTCGCCGCCCGGCACGCGCAGCTCCTGGCGGTGCTGGGCGACTCGCTGCGCGGCCCGCTGGAGCGGCTGCGCGGCGAGCTGGGCACGCTGGCCGCCGACCCGGCCGGACAGCTGTGGCCCGAGGCCAATCAGATCCTGCATCACCTGTCCGCCGGGTACGCGCGGATGGCGACGCTTGTCGACAATGTCCTGGCCTATCAGGAGTTGGACGCGGGCGAGAGCAAGCTCGTGCGGGAGAAGGTCGCGCTCGACACGGTCGTGGCGGCGGGCGTCGAGGGTGCGATCGAGCTGATCGGGCCGGGGCGCGCGCAGTTCGCGGTGCACGCGCCGCCGATCGAGGCCGAGGTCGACGCGGAGCGGTTCGCGCAGGCGCTCGCGCACCTGATCGCGGACGTGGCGGGTGTCGACGCGACGGGCGGCACGACCGGTGCCGCCGGTGACTCCACGATCGTGGTGGCGGCGGCGCAGCGCGGCGAGGTCGTCCGCGTCGAGGTCCGGGGGCCGTTCCCCGGTGGCGACCCGGTCCACACCCCCCTGGTCGAGGGCATCGTGCGCCGCCACGGCGGCGTGCTGCAGACGCATGAGGTGCCGGGTGCGGCGGGCGGGCACGCGTACGTCCTGGAGGTGCCGGTCGCCGCGGAGGGCGGCCCGGTGCCGGAGTCCACGGAGCGGTCGACGGCCGGGGACACGCAGAACGCGACGACGGTCATGCCGCTGCCCGCGCAGCGCGCGCGGGGCACGGCGGAGGCTCCCGCCGAGGAGCCTGCCGCCGACCGGCCTTCCGGGCGGCGGGCCCGCCGGGACGCGGGTGCGCCCGCGACGGACGGCAGGGGGCAGTCGCGGACCGACGCGTTCCTGGCTCCCGCCGAGAAGCCCGGCGGGCCGGCGGAGCCGCAAGGCGGCGGCGAGCCGGCCGCCCCGCAGCCCACCGGGCGGCGACGGGCGCGGCGCAGCTCCGAGGAGGAGCAGCCGCCCGTGGCGGCGGACGCCGAGGCGCAGCAAGCCGCGCGGGCCAACCGGCACGGTCGCGGCGGCGGTTCGGAAACGGCGGACCAGGGCACCGACGGTGCCGGGCTGGTGCCCCCGCAGGCGACGGCGTCGACCGGGCGCCGGGCGCGGCGGGAGCCCGCGCAGGCTGCGCAGGCCCCGCAGGCCGAGGGGCCCCGGACGGCGTTCGCGCTGCCGCCCGCCGAGGCCGACCGGACGCCCGAGTCCGATGCCCCGGACGGTTCCGGCGCGGCCGGCGCCCCCACGGGCCGCCGTGCCCGCCGCGCTCTCGCGGAGGCCCCGAGCCGTCCGATCCCCGGCCAGACGAGCGCCGAACCGGACGCCCCGCGCGCCGCGTTCGCCCTCCCCCCGGCCGACGCCGACCGCAAGCCCGTTCCCGAGCGGGAAGCCCACGCCGACGCGCGTCGGCGGACCGGGAACGGGCCGGACGCTCACACCGACCCGCACGCGGGCCCCGGCGGCTCTCCCCGGGCCGGCGCCGCGCCGCACCCGGGCGTCTCCCGGCGCCCGGGCACCGCAGCCGGTGCCGCCTCTTCTCCGGGCGGCCCGTTCACCATGGGCGGGGCGCCCGGTCAGGCCGACCCGGCGGACACCGGCGAAAGCGCGGCACTTCGCCCCGGCCAGGGGAGCCCGGCTCCGGTCGGACCCGTGCCGTTCGGCCTCGCGGGCATCGCGGGCGTCGCCCCGGCACGCCCGCCCGGGACAACACGAGGCGGCGTGGCGGGCGCGCCGGGTGACTCCAGGCCTCCGCGACGCCCCGGCACCACGGCCCCCGGCGGCCCGCCCGCCACGGGTGCGGCCGGCCTCGCGGCGCATCCGCACGGGGCGACACCTGACGCGTCCGAGGCGGGCGCGCCTTCCCGGCCCCACGCCGGACCGACCGCCCCGCAGGGGACCGCGGGCCCCAGCGGGCCCGTCCCCTTCGGCCTCGGCGGCATCGCCCCGACGCAGCCCCCCGGACCGACACCGGGGACACCGGGGACACCGGGTGCCCCCACGCCCCCGCAGCGGCCTTCCGCGGCGCCCGGCGCCGGGCAGTCGGGCGCGCGCCCGCACGGGGCGGCACCTGACGCGTCCGGGGCCGGTACGCCTTCCCGGCCCCACACGGGCCCGCAGGGTGCCACAGGCCCCGACAGTCCCGCCCCGTTCGCCCTCCCGGGCGCGAACTCCGCGCATCCGCACGGGTCGACGCCCGACACGGCCGGAACGGGCACGCCTTCCCGGCCCCACACGGGCCCGCAGGGTGCCGCAGGCCCCGAACGTCCGGCACCGTTCAGCCTCCCGGGCGCGGACTCCGCACCTCCACAAGCGACGGCACCCGACACCGCCCGGACAGCCACACCTCCCCGGCCCCACGCCGACCCGGCCACCCCGCAGGGGACCACCGGCCCGGACGGGCCCGCACCCTTCGGCCTCGGCGGCATCGCCCCGACGCACACCCCCGGGACGGCACCGGGGGCGGGCCCCGACAGTCCCGCCCCGTTCGCCCTCCCGGGCGCGAACTCCGCGCATCCGCACGGGTCGACACCTGACGCGTCCGGGGCCGGTACGTCTCCCCGGCCCCACGCGGGTCCGCAGGGTGCCGCAGACCCCGACGGTCCGGCACCGTTCGGCCGCGCGGGCGTCGCCCCGCCGCACACCCCCGGGACGACGCCGGGCGCGGGCCCCGACAGTCCCGCCCCGTTCGCCCTCCCGGGCGCCAACCCCGCGCATCCGCGCGGGACCGCGTCTGACGCGGCTGCCCCGCAAGGGGCTGCGCGCACCGAGGCGGCCGACGCGGCCGTTCCTCCCCAGCAACCCGGAGCGAACGCCCCGGCAGGTCCCCCGGCCTTCGCCCGCCCGGGCACGGGCGCACCCGCGCAGTCCGGCCCCGGCCAGGACGTATCGGGCGCGCCCGCACCCGGCGCGGGCGCCGCAGCCGAACCGCAGGCCGTCGCCGACGCCACGCCGCCCACCGGCCGCCGCCGCGCGCGGCGCGCGCTCGCCGAGGAGCCGGGAGCGGCAGCCCAGCAGGCGCAGCAGCCGCACGGCGCCGACGCCTCGCGGGGGTTCAGCGTGCGGACGCTGGGGCAGGGCGTGCCGTTCGGCGGGACGCCCGCCGCGGGGACGCCCGCCGGAGGGTCCGGGCGGCGGCGCAAGCTCGGGAATCCGGCCGAGGGCGAGCGGGAGCCCGCGCAGGGCAACGCGCAGGCCGCCGACGCGCAGGGCGCTCCGGCGCCCGCCGCGCGGCCACGGCTGCGCGACGCCTCCGAGGGCCGGGCCTTCGCCATAGGAGCACCGGACGAGGGCGCCGCCGAGGGGCCCGAGCTGCTCGACGGACCCAACGGCGCCGTGGAGGTCACCGAGGCCGCCCCGGCCGGACGGCCGCCGATGGACGACGAGTTGCCGCCGGAGCCCTTGGACAACCCGCGGCGCCTCCTCGTGTGGCCGGCGCCCGACGACTCGACGCAGGCGGCGCTGACCGAGCGCGGCTACCGCCCGGTGATCGTGCAGTCGCGCGAGGAGGTGGACGCGCAGATCGCGGCGTACCCGGCCGCGCTGTTCGTCGACCCGCTGACCGGGCCGATCACCCGTACCGCGCTGCAGTCGCTGCGCGAGGCCGCCGTGGCGGCCGAGGTGCCGGTGCTGGTGACGGCGGGGCTCGGGCAGGCCACGGCGGAGGCGGCGTACGGTGCCGACCCGGCCGTCCTGCTGAAGGCGCTGACCCCGCGCGACAGCGAGATGCACCCGCCGCGCGTGCTGCTGATCGAGGAGCACGAGCCGATCGCCGACGCCCTGACGGCGACGCTGGAGCGGCGCGGCATGCAGGTGGCGCGGGCGGCGACGGACGCGGACGCGGTGGCGCTCGCGGCGCAGACGCACCCGAATCTGGTGGTCATGGACCTGATGCAGGTGCGGCGCCGCCGCGCGGGCATCGTCGACTGGCTGCGCGGCAACGGCCTGCTGAACCGCACGCCGCTCGTCGTCTACACCTCCGCCGACACCGACCCGGCCCAACTGTCGAGGCTGGCCTCGGGCGAGACTGTCCTCTTCCTCGCGGAGCGGTCGACGAGCACGGAGGTGCAGGGGCGCATCGTGGACCTGCTGGCGAAGATAGGGACCAACTGACGGACGGCGCGGGCGCCGACGCCCGCGCACGGCACGACGACGCTCACCGCGTTCCGAGGTCGTGGGCGGCGCCGTCGGCGACGGCCTGGAGTTTGTCCGGGTTGGCCACATTGTGGATGGCGGTGATGCGACCGTCGGCGTCGAAGTCGAAGGTGACGGTGGCGATCACGCGTCCCGGCCCGCGGAACACGATGCCCGGCCCCCCGTTGATCCCGACGAGTTCGGCCTTCATGTCGGCGGGCTCGACGCCCTGGTAGGTGACGGTGCCGATGGCCGCGAACCATGCCGCCACCGTGGCCGCGCCCACCACCGGACGCAGGGCCTGGCGGACCTTGCCGCCGCCGTCGGTCCACAGCGTGACGTCCGGGGAGAGCAGTTCCATCAGGGCGTTGACGTCCCCGCCGGTCGCGGCGGCGAAGAACCGCTCGGTGGCTTGGCGCTGCCGCGACCGGTCGGCGGTGAAGCGCGGTCGCCGGGCCCGCACGTGCTCGCGGGCCCGGTGCGCGGCCTGCCGCACCGCGGCCTCGGAACGCTCCACCGCCTCGGCGATCTCGGCGTGGCTGAAGCCGAAGACCTCTTTCAGCACGAACACCGCGCGCTCCAGCGGGCTGAGCGTCTCCAGCACCACCAGCATGGCCATCGACACGGACTCGGCGTCCGTGACGATCTCGGAGGCGTCCCCGCCGGTGAGGACGGGTTCCGGCAGCCACGGCCCCACGTAGGTCTCCCGCTTGTGCCGGGTGGAGCGCAGCCGTTCCAGTGCCAGGTTCGAGACGATGCGCGTCAGGTACGCCTTGGGGTCGGCCACCTGCGAGCGGTCCCCGGCGGACCACTTGATCCAGGCGTCCTGGACCACGTCCTCGGCATCGGCCGCGCTGCCGAGGAGGCGGTAGGCGACGGAGAACAGCAGCCGCCGGTGCTCGTGGAAGACCTGCTGGCCGAGGTGGGCGGACAGATCGGTCACTTGGTCCCCCGGGCCCGGGTGAAGCGGCCCCCGCGGGGCCAGAACGCGCCCGAGGCGGGCATTTTCTTCATACGGCCGTACGTCGGCCAAGGGGAGGCGGTCACCGTCTCCTTGTACCGGACGGCCATGCGGCCGACCAGGCAGAACCGGCGGGGGCTGTCATCGGGCCGGGTGAACTGCACCACGGCGTCACCGCGTCCCAGACTCACCGGCGTGTGGTAGTAGCCGAAGCGGAACGGCTTGGGCTGCCTGCCCCTGAGCATCCGGTCGATCGACAGCGCGGCGTGCACCCCGGTCGGCATGCCGCCCTGGCAGGTGCCGTGCATGACGCCGTACCCCTGGCGGATCGCGGCCGCGTCGCCGATCGCGTACACCTCGGGGTGGGACACCGACCGCAGCGCGGCATCGGTGACGACGCGTCCGCGCTCGTCGACGGCCAGCCCGGCGGCGGCCGCCAGCGGCGACACCCGCGTGCCGCCCGTCCACAGGACCGCGTCGGTCTCGATGCTCTCCCCGTCCGCCAGCTCCACCGCGCCGGGCAGCACCTTCACCACCTCGGCGCCGGCCCGCACCCGGACGCCCAGCCGGTCGAGTGCGGCCTGCACATACGCCCTGGCCTTCGGGTTCATGGCCGCACCGGGCTCCTGCCCGCCCAGCAGCACCACGCTCAGCCGCGGGTGCCGCTCGGCGATCTCCGCGGCCGACTCGACGCCGGTCAGCCCGCTGCCCGCGACCACCACCGTGCCGCTCCTGAGCCCCGCCAGCCGGTCGGCCAGCAACTCGGCGTCCTGAGCGCTGCTCAGGGTGTACGCGTGGTCCTCGGCCCCCGGCACCGCCGAGGTGTCGGTGACCCCGCCCAGCCCGTACACCAGCGTGTCGTAGGGCAGCACCCGGTCGTCGTCGATCCGCACCGTCTTCGCGTCCGCGTCCACCGCCGTGACCCAGCCGCGCACGAACCGCGCGCCCGTGCCCTCCAGCAGCTCCGGGACGCTCAGCTCGGCGAGCGGCTGCCCGGTCGCCGTCATGTGCAGCCGCATGCGCTCGGTGAACCGCTCCTGCGCGTTCACCACCGTCACCCGCACCTCTTCGCACCCCTTCACCCTGGCCGCGAGCTGAACGGCCGCGGCCATGCCCGCGTATCCCGCCCCCAGGATCACCACGCGGTGCGCGGTCGCCGTACCGGTCTCCTGCTGTGCGCTCATCGTTCCGTCTCCTCGGCTCGCTTGCTGACGCCCACCAGATGGGAGCAGGCGGCCCGGATGTGACACGGGCCGGATGTGATGCGCGCCACAGGACGCCGGGCCACCTGCCGTTCCCCGGCGACCGTCCGGCCCCGGCGCAGGTCATTTCCCGGCCCACTGACCGATGCGATGACAGATTCCCGAATCAGCCGTTCTCCGTAGCGTCGGATCCCGTCAGGCCGACCCCGGTCGGCGAGGACGACGGAGGAGAGACGTCATGAGTGACCGCACCTACGACACGATCATCGTCGGCGGCGGTTCCGCCGGAGCCGTGCTCGCCACTCGTCTCTCCGAGGACCCCTCCCGGGTGGTGCTGCTGCTGGAGGCCGGTCCCGTCTACGGGCCGCACGCCTATCCCGAGGCCGTCGCCTCCAGCAATGTGTTCGGCGGTGCCACCGGTCACGACTGGGGCTACCGCTCCGAGCCGGGCTCCATCGGCCACCCCATCGACGCCTCCCGGGGCAAGGTGCTGGGCGGCAGCTCCGCGACGGGCGGTGCGGTCGCCGTCCGCGCGCTGCCCTCGGACTTCGCCCGCTGGACCGAGGCCGGGCTCAAGGGCTGGTCGTACGAGGAGGTGCTGCCCGCCTTCATCGCCCTGGAGTCCACGGACGGCGGCGACGAGGCGCTCCACGGCCGCACGGGCCCGCTGCCCGTCGAGCAGTTCGGTCTCGACGACGTCAGCCCCATGCAGCGCGCCTTCGTGGAGGCGGCCCGGTCGGTGGGCATCCGGGCCTGCCACGACTTCAACGGCGCGGATCCCGAGGGCGTCGGCCCGTATCCGATGAACGTGCGCGACGGCGTGCGCGTCAACACCGGCATGGCCTATCTGACGCCGGCCGTCCGCTCCCGGGGCAATCTCATCGTCCGGGGCGAGTCCCTCGTGGACCGGGTCCTCTTCCGGGGCTCCCGCGCGCGGGGCGTCGTCCTCGCCGACGGCACGGAGCTGCGCGCCGCGGAGGTGATCCTCTCGGCGGGTACGTACGGCAGCGCCGCCGTCCTGCTGCGCTCGGGGATCGGCCCGGCGGACGACCTGGCCGCCCTCGGCATCCCGCTCGTCGCCGATCTGCCCGTGGGGCGGCGGCTGCAGGACCACCCCTTCTCCGGCAACGCCTACGCCGCCGACCCGGAGAGGTTCGGGGCGAGCATCCCCGTGATCGGCGCGAAGGTATGGACGGCGAGTTCCGAGGCGGGCGAGGGGGAGCTGGATCTGCACATCACCGCGACGCACCTGTACGACCACGATCAGAGCCCGACGGGCATCGGCTTCGTCCTCGCCGTGGCGCTCGTACGGCCCGGCTCCCGGGGGACGTTGACGCTGACCGGCCGCGACCCCGGGGCGCCGCCGCGCATCGACCTGAACTTCCTCGCCGAGCCCGCCGACCGGCGGCGGCTGCTGGAGGGGGTGCGGCTCGCCCGCCGGATCGGCGCCGCGGAACCGCTCGCGGGCCTGATCACCGAGGAGATCAGCCCGGGTGCGGGCGCGCGGGGCGACGAGGAGATCGAACGCTCGGTCCTCGCGACCCTCGACACGTACCACCACCCCACGTCGACCGCCCCGATGGGCGCCGACGACGACCCGACCGCCGTCACCGACCGGCTCGGCGCGGTACGCGAGGTCGAGGGACTGCGCGTCGTGGACGCGTCGATCTTCCCGGACGTGCCCTCGGCCGCCACCAACCTCACGGTGATCGCCGCGGCGGAGCACATCGCCCGCCAGATCTGATCCGTACGCACCCCCACAGACCCCGCGCCCGGCCGACCCCCGCGGCAGGCGGCGCGGCCCTGGCAGGGGCCCTGGGCACATCGGTAACCCAGGGCCCCTGCCCACACGACCACCAGGCGAGGACGGTGACGTCCGACTCGCCCTCGGCATCCTCCCCGGCCCCGGTGAAACCGGAAGGGCGTGGGTGAGATATCGCGTTGCACGGACGCCGGAGGGGCGTTTAGCCTGCTTGAGTTCCGTCTGTGCCCGTTCCGGGGCCCGGCGCTGTGTTTCGAGGTGACGACTTATCTCCCAGGCCAAGTAGCCGTCCGCAGTTCCCCACGTTCCGATGCTTCGAACGTGTCCGGGGGCGGACGTCGCACCGGCCTGAGTTGCGTCACCCACCCCCGCATTTCCCTGTCATTTTCCGGGTGCAGCTCTGCCGACTGCCCCGGGTTCTGCGTTTCTCGACCCCTGCGCGGCTGACGGCAGGGCTCCCCGATCCCTTGAATCAGGAGCCCCACAGTGCCTTCCCCCGCGCTCGGCAACGAGCCGCAGCACACCCCCGAGCATCAGGCTCATGACATACCGGACCGGTCGTCGAAGATGACCCGCGCCGCCCGGATCGCCCTCGTGGTGCTCCTGGTCGCCGAGCTCATGGACATCCTCGACCAGTCGGTCGTCCTCACCGTCCTGCCCGCCGTCCAGGAGTCGACCGGCGCCGGACCGGCGGCAGTGCAGTGGCTGACCGCCGGCTACTCGCTGACCGTCGCCGTCGGGCTGATCACGGGCGGACGGCTCGGTGACATCCACGGCCGGCGCAAGGTCCTTCTCATCGGCACCGTCGTGTTCACCCTGGCGTCGCTGCTGTGCGGCATCGCCACCGGCCCCGGTGTGCTGATCACCGCCCGCGTCATCCAGGGCGCCGGCGTCGCCGTGATGATCCCCCAGGTCCTGGCCACCCTCCACGTCACCTTCGACGGCGAGAACCGCAGCAGGGCCTTCGGCCTCTACGGGGCCGTCCTGTCGCTCGCGGGCGTCCTGGGCCCGGTCCTGGGCGGCGTGCTCACCGAGGCCGACCTGTTCGGACTGGGCTGGCGGCCGATCTTCCTGATCAATGTGCCCGTCGGCCTCGCCGTGATCGTCCTCGGACGCACGTTCATCCCCGAGTCGACCGCGCAGAAGGCCGACCGGCTCGACCTGACCGGCATGCTCCTGTCCGCAGTGGCCGTGGTCCTGGTCCTCTTCCCGCTCACCGAGGGTCACACCCACCACTGGCCGCTGTGGTGCTTCGCCATGCTCGCCGCAGGTCTCCTCGTGCTCGGCGTCTTCCTGCGCCATCAGCAGCGCAGGCAGGACAACTCCCCGCTCGTGGCACTTGCCCTCTTCCGGGGCAAGCAGTTCTCCGGCGGCCTGTCCGCGCAGCTGATGCTCGGCCTGCTGTGCGGCCTGTTCTTCATGACCTGGACGCTGTACCTCCAGCGCGGCCTGGGCATGAATCCGCTGATGGCGGCCGCGGCCTTCGTGCTGCTCGCTCTCGGCGAGCTGGCCGGTGCGACGACCGCGATGAAGACCGCCGGGCGCTTCGGGCGCCGCCTGCCCCAGGCCGGAGCCCTGATCACACTCGCCTCGATGGCGGCCTACGGACTCCGGATCAGCAGCCGACAGGCCGACCTGAACCTCCTCGCGATGGCCATCCCGGTCGTGCTGATCGGCTTCGGCCTCGGCATGGTCGGCGGCCCGCTCGCCGACATGTCCCTCGCCAAGGTGCCGCACGAGAGTGCCGGTTCCGCCTCGGGCCTGTTCAACACCGCGATGCACCTGGGCATCGCCCTCGGCACCGCGCTGACCGCCCTGGTGTTCTTCGCCGCCACCGGCGGCTCACCCGACGGCGCGATCAACCGCGACGCGTTCACCGGCGTCCTCTGGTGGGTCGGTGGCATCCTCGCGTTGATGTGGGCCCTGATGTTCTGCCTGCCCAGGCACACCAAGAGCCGGGCCGGGTAAGCCGGTTCCCCGGGCGGCGGCACCCGCCCAGTGCCGCCGCCTCCTCCCCTCCCCGTACACCTCACACAGTCGGGCCCCCGGCGGCTGCCGGGGGCTCCGTGCGGGGCTCAGGCGAGGACAGTGACGTCCAACTCGCCCTCCGCGTACTGCTTGCGCAGCACCTTCTTGTCGAACTTGCCCACCGACGTCTTCGGCACCGAGGGGATCAGCACCCAGCGCTCCGGGAGCTGCCACCGCGCGACCCGCTCGCCGAGGAACGACCGCAGCGCGGCGTACTCGACGACCGAGCCGTCCTTCAACACCACGGCCGCCAGCGGGCGTTCGCCCCACTTGTCGTCCGGGACGGCCACGACGGCGGCCTCGGCGACCTCCGGGTGGGCCATCAGGTGGTTCTCCAGCTCGACCGAGGAGATCCATTCGCCGCCCGACTTGATGACGTCCTTCGCCCGGTCGGTGAGGGTCAGGAAGCCGTCGGGGGTCATCGTGCCGACGTCGCCCGTGCGCAGCCAGCCATCGGGGCTGAACTTGTCGTCGGGGCGGAACGGCTCGTCCGCCGCGCCGCCGTAGTAGGAGCCCGCGATCCACGGGCCGCGGACCTCCAGCTCACCGGCCGAGGTGCCGTCCCAGGGCAGGTAGCCGCCGCCGGGCCCGGCCAGCCGGAACTCCACCGAGGCGGGCAGCCGGCCCTGGGTGACGCGGTACGGCCACGCCTCGTCCTCGCTCAGGCCGGCCGGCGGGCGGGCGACGGAGCCCAGCGGCGAGGTCTCGGTCATGCCCCAGGCCTGGATGAGCCGCAGCCCGTGCCGCTCCTCGAACGCCTTCATCAGGGCGGGCGGGCAGGCGGAACCGCCGCTGATCACGGTGTGCAGGGAGGAGACGTCCTGCTTGTTGGTGTCGAGTTCGGCGAGCAGCCCCTGCCAGATGGTGGGGACGCCGGCGGTGACCGTGGGGCGCTCGCTCTGGATCATCGCGGCGAGCGGCGCGGGCTGCAGGAAGCGGTCGGGCATCAGCAGCGAGGTGCCCGCCATGAACGCGGCGTACGGCAGGCCCCACGCGTTGACGTGGAACATCGGCACGACCGGCAGACAGATCTCGGCCGGGGTCAGCCCGAAGGACGCGGCGGCGTTGACCTCCATGGCGTGCAGGTAGATCGACCGGTGGCTGTAGAGGACGCCCTTGGGCTCGCCCGTCGTCCCGGAGGTGTAGCAGAGGGCGGCGGCCTGGCGCTCGTCCAGCTCCGGCCAGTCGTAGCCCTCGGTGGGGCGGCCCGCGATCAGCTCGTCGTAGTCGTGCACGCGGGGGCGGCAGCCCTCCAGCACGGACCGGTCTCCGGGGCCCGAGACGACGACGTGCTCGACGGAGTCGAGGTGCGGCAGCAGGGGGGCGAGCAGCGGCAGCAGCGTGCCGTTGACGATCACGACCCGGTCGGCGGCGTGCCGCACGATCCAGACCAGCTGCTCGGGAGGCAGCCGCAGGTTCAGGGTGTGCAGGATCGCGCCCATGGCGGGGATCGCGAGATACGCCTCGAGGTGGTCGCTGTTGTTCCACATCAGCGTCGCGACCCGCTCGTCGGCCGTCACGCCCAGCTCGTCGCGGAGGGCGTGGGCGAGCTGCGAGGACCGATCGCCGACCTCCCGGAAGGTCCGGCGGTGCGGCTCGCCGTCCCCGGTCCAGGTCGTGACCTTCGCGTCCCCGTGCACCAGCGCACCGTGGACGAGAATGCGGGTCACTGTCAGCGGTACGTCCTGCATCGTGCTCAGCACCGGGGGCCTCCCGAAAGACCGGGTTACGGACGGGTATTTGTCCGCTGATTGTGCTGTGGTGTCTCCCGGTAAGTCACTACCCGCGGGGTGACGGACGCATCACGCCGCATGGCTCAGTTCGGGGTCCTCGCGCAGCTTGCCGAGGGCGCGCGAGACGGCGCTCTTGACCGTGCCGACGGAGACGCCGAGCAGCTCGGCGGTCTGCACCTCGGTGAGGTCCTCGTAGTACCTGAGGACGACCATGGCCCGCTGCCGCTCCGGGAGCCGGCGCACCGCGCGCCACATGGCGTCGCGCAGCACCTGCTGCTCGGCGGGGTCGGCCTGGGGGGCCGCCTCACGCTCGGGGAGCTCCTCGCAGGGGTACTCGTCGACCCGGCGTTTGCGCCACTGCGAGGTGCGGGTGTTGACCAGCGCCCGGCGTACGTAGCCGTCGAGGGCGCGGTGGTCCTCGATGCGTTCCCAGGCCAGGTACGTCTTGGTGAGAGCCGTCTGCAGCAGATCCTCGGCGTCGCACGGGTTCGAGGTGAGCGCGCGGGCGGTGCGCTGGAGGACCGGTCCACGCGCCCGTACGTACGACGAGAACGACGGGTACACGGCGGTGGATGCGCTGGTGCACACGGACGTGTTCATGTCTTCAACGCTAGGAGTGCGCCCGTCCGCGCGGATCGGCCGCAGGTGCCGAAGAACGGTCAGCCTCAGGTCGTAGTGGTGGGGCTGTCCCCACCTCCTGGAGGGGGATGGGGGTCAGGGTCGGTATTGGGGTACGTCACGGAGCGGGTGACCTCATCTGATGATGGCGACGGGTGCGTCGATCTGATTCCGGTCGATGGTCAGCGTGCGCCCGCCGTACGTCTCGGTGACGTTTCCCGCGTACTGGTGGATGCGCCGGTGCGGGGTCCAGGCCCGGGATCCCAGGTTCGGCTCTCCGGCGGTCGAGGGGGAGCCGCCCCAGCGGGCGAACCACATCACCTCCGGCAGGGACGTGCGCCCGTCCCGCCGCGCGAGGTCCATGTGCCGTACGCCGGCGTTGGCGCTGCTGTAGAAGCCGGGGATGTAGCCCAGGTGGTCGACCGCGCGGGTCCAGCCGCGGATGAAGGACAGGGTGACCCGGGCGCAGTCGGCGTTGCGGTAGTTGTAGGCCTCCATGTCGAGGTAGAGGGGGCTGTGGCGGCCGATGCCGTAGGCGGAGGCCCGGCGCACGGCGTCCTCGCCCTCCTCGATGCCCTGGTCCCAGGGCTCGTCGTCGCTGATCGCGTAGCCACGCTTGTGGACGGCGGAGGCGCACGGGGACTGGGAGCCGACGTAGACGGGCAGGACCCGCCAGCCCAGGTCCTTGGCGCCGGTCAGCCACCTCCGGCTGAGGTAGCGCTGGTTCGGGCAGGCGCGGGCGCGGCCCCCGAAGTAGACGCCCACCGCCGCGTAGGGGGAGCTCTGCCAGGCGCTGAGGGTGTTCAGTGACGGGGCCTGGCAGGCGTCGATGCCCTTGCCACGGAAGATCACCGCCCCCTCGTTCCGGGGGTCGCCGCGATCGCCCGCCGACGCCGGTCCGGCCCCGCCGACCACCTGGGCCGCCGCCGCCGTCAGGGCGACGAGATATCCGATGATCTTTCTTCGTCGGTCCATAACCGCGAGTGAAGGTGCCCGGCTCCGGCCACCCGTGCCGACACGCCCTCCGTGTCATCCGTCTGCGCGGAGAATCAGCCCGGACGTGGGGACGCCCGTGCCCGCCGTGACGAACACATGCCGCGCGCTACGCGTCCGCGCGTTAGGCGTCCGCCCGGAGCACCAGCCCCGACGTGGGGACGCCCGTCCCCGCCGTGACGAGCGCGTGCCGCGCCCCCGCGACCTGGTTGACCGCGGTGCCGCGCAGTTGCCGCACGGCCTCGGCCACGCCGTTCATGCCGTGCAGGTACGCCTCGCCGAGCTGCCCGCCGTGGGTGTTGAGCGGCAGCGCCCCGGACGCCACGAAGGCGGCCCCCTCGCCGGGCGGGCAGAACCCGAACTCCTCCAGCTGTGTCAGCACGAACGGCGTGAAGTGGTCGTAGACGATGCCGACGTCGATGTCGTCCGGCGTCAGCCCGCTCGTGCGCCACAGCTGCCGGGCCACCACGCCCATCTCGGGCAGCCCGGTGAGGTCGTCGCGGTAGAAGCTCGTCATCTGCTCCTGCGCCCGGCCGGCGCCCTGCGCGGCAGCGGCGATCATGGCGGGCGGATGCCGCAGGGTACGGGCCCGCTCGACGGAGGTGACGACGAGCGCCTGGCCGCCGTCAGTCTCCTGGCAGCAGTCCAGCAGGCGCAGCGGTTCGGCGATCCAGCGGGACGCGGCGTGATCGGCGAGCGTGATCGGCCGGCCGTGGAAGTGCGCGGCGGGGTTGGTGGCCGCGTGGCGGCGGGCGGTGACGGCGACGTGCCCGAAGACCTCGGGCTCCAGGCCGTACGTGTGCAGATAGCGGCGGGCCGCCATGGCCACCCAGGACGCGGGCGTGAGCAGCCCGAACGGCAGCGCCCAGCCGAGCGCCACCCCCTCGGCGGACGGTTCGCGCCGCTGGACCCCGGCGCCGAAGCGACGGCCGGAGCGCTCGTTGAACGCGCGGTAGCAGACGACGACCTCCGCGAGCCCGCTCGCGACGGCCAGCGCGGCCTGCTGCACGGTGGCGCAGGCGGCCCCGCCGCCGTAGTGCACGCGGGAGAAGAACGACAGCTCGCCGATGCCGGTCGCCTGGGCGACGGTGATCTCGGGGCTGGTGTCCATGGTGAAGGTGACCATGCCGTCGACGTCGGCGGCCGTGAGACCGGCGTCGGCGAGCGCGGCCCGCACGGCCTCGGCGGCGAGGGCCAGCTCACTGCGCCCGGAGTCCTTGGAGAAGTCCGTCGCGCCGATCCCTACGACGGCCGCCCTGCCGCCGAGGGTGTCGGCCCGCCGGGCGCTCACGCGGTGGCCTCCGGCTCGGTCTCGGCCTCGGGCTCCGGGAGGGTGACGGTGACCGTTCCCGTCACGTGGCGCCCGAGGCTGTTGGCCCCGACGACCGCGACCTCGGCGGTCCGCCCGCGTACGGAGGTGACCGTCCCGGTCAGGGCCATCGCGTCACCGGGGTGGTTGGGCGCCCCGAGCCGGATGGCGACCTTGCGGAGGACGGCCCCGGGGCCGAGGTGATCGGTGATGTAGCGGCCGACGAGGCCGTTGGTGGTAAGGATGTTCATGAAGATGTCCGGGGACCCGGCGGCCCGCGCGGCTTCGGGGTCGTGGTGGACGTCCTTGTAGTCCCGGGAGGCGATGGCGCCCGTGATGATCAGGGTCCGGGTGATGGGGACGGTGAGCGGCGGGAGGGTGTCGCCCGGCTTCATGACGTCTCCACCTCCATGGGGGCGGGCCGGAAGACGGGCAGCTCCTGGTCCGGGGCCACCCGCAGGAATTCCAGCGTGACCGGCATCCCCACCCGCACCCGGTCGGCGGCGACCCCGGTGATGTTGCTGATCATCCGTATCCCCTCGGCGAGTTCGACCAGGGCGACCGCGTACGGCGGGTCGAAGGCGGGGAAGGGCGGGTGGTGCATGACCACGTACGAGTAGACCGTCCCTGCACCGGACGCCTCGACCGCCGTCCACTCCGGCGAACCACAGCTCCCGCACCCCGGCAGCCACGGGAAGCGTGGCGTCCCGCACGCGTCGCACCGCTGGAAGAGCAGCCGGTGGGCGGCGACGCCCTCCCAGAACCCGGCGTTGTCCCGGTTGATCACGGGCCGGGGCCGCTCGGCCGCCTGTGCCTTGGCGGCATTGTCGGCATTGTCGGCATTGTCGGCATTGGCAGTCTTGGCGGTCTTGCGCGGCGCGTATTTGAGGACGCGGAAGCGGTGCGTACCGGCGGGCTCGCCGTCGGCCCGGATCTCCATGCGTGTGGTGACGAAGTGCCCGGCCCCCAGCCGGGTGGTCTTGCGGGGCGAGACCGCCTCGATGACGGAATCGAAGGTGATCGTCTGGCCGGGCCGCAGCGCCTGTAGGTACTCCTGCTCGCAGTCGGTGGCGACCACGGCGGTGTACCCCGCGTCGTCGAGCAGCGCGAACAGCTCGTCGACGGCGGGCGAGCGGCTCCGGGAACCGGAGAGTCCGCCCATGGTCCACGCCTGGAGCATGGTGGCGGGGGCGACGGGATCCTTGCCGGTGTAGGCGGGCCCGGTGTCACCGAGGGCCTCGCACCAGTGCCTGATCATCGAGACGTTGACGGGCTCCCGGCCCTCCCCGGAAACGGTGGCCGGGCGGCCCTCGAAGGCGCGCAGCCGTCGGTACAGGTCGCTCACGGTGGCTCCCTCCGGTCGCGCCGCCCACGTAACTGACTGTCCGTCAGATGAGCGTCAACGTCAAGAGCTTGCCCTGACGACGGCGGGCCGTCCGTGCCGCGTGCGGCGGCAGGCGCCCTGCGGGCGCGTCCTCAATCGCCGGACGGGCTGGATGTGGCTGAGCCCAGCCGAAACCAGCCCGTCCGGCGATTGAGGACACCGCCGCGCAGCGGAGGTGCACACACAAACAGAAGCGCAGCGGCACACCGTGCCGCCACGCTTCCGGACCCTGTCCACTCTCTCCCCATGGAGCGGCGCCACCCCGGGGTCACCCCTGCCCCCGGCGGCGCCTCGGGTTCAATCAGTCAGCGAAGATCACCTCGATGTTCTGCTGACGGATCTCGGTGGGGCCGGAGCTGATCACGCTGGCCGTGTTGTTCTGGTTCGAGGCTCCGGTGCCCGTGGCCTGCTGCTGGCCGGTGGTGGAGTTTCCCTCGTTGTCGTCACCGACACCGCTGCCCACGATCGCGGCGGCTGCGGCATTCGACCCCCGGTTCGCCACCTGGTTGCCGTCGTCGGCCTGGGCGACACCGGAGAACAGCACGGCGGCCATCGGCAGGGCCGCTACAGCGGCGGCGACGCGGGCGGCGGTACGGGTACTTGCCATGTCAATTTCCTCCAGAGCAGAACTACTGCTTACTGCCGGGCAGTTGGCCGACCGCCAGGCGATGGTTCGACGTCGCGCTCCAAGAGTTGCCCACCGAATCCCCACTGAATCACCCGTCCTTCACCATTCCCTCTCAAGCATGAGCACTCAGGAATAAACCCCGACCACTCCCTCAAGCCCCCGCCCGAGCCCCTCACCCTGCCCACGGAGCCCGTACACCCCAGTCACTGAAACGTTTCGGCATGATTGTGGCCAATCTTGGACAAGGCCCCGGGCGCTCCCCGCGCAGGTCGAACGATGGGATGGTCCACGCCGCCCGCCCCAGGGCCCATGGCCCTGCGCCGCCCGCCCGGGAGATCCGCGCCGCCGCCCCCGCTCCCTCGCGCTCCCTCACCGCGGAAACGGGGGACGTCCAGCATGGGCGGCCCGTCATCGACCGGCCCGCCCGCCGCCGGGATCAGCACGTCGACTCGTACTTCGGACGCGCGCCCGACACACGCACCACGCGCTCCAGCGACGGTCGAGACGCGCTCGACCGCCGTTCGGCCCGCTTCGCGCAGACTCCATGCCGTCGGCGCCGCCGTCGGCCGCCTCCAGGAAGGTGTCAGATGAACCTCATACTCCAGGCCTTACCGATCGCCGCGCCGTCCATAGGCTGGGCCGTCCACGCCTGCTTCCTGGTCCGTCGGCTGCGCAGCGCCCGCAGGGACCCGCTGACCGGCCTGATGTGCCGCGAGGAATTCACCACCCGCTCTCTGCGTGCCATCCGGCACCCGCAGGCGGCCGTGCTGCTCCTCGACCTCAATGGCTTCAAGCAGATCAACGACACCCACGGTCACGCCGTCGGCGACCAGGTCCTCGCGGCGGTCGCGAAGCGGCTGAGCGCGTGGTGCCAAGCGCGGGGCGGCTTCGCGGCCCGCCTCGGCGGCGACGAGTTCACCGCCCTGGTCCGTCTCGCCCCGGACGCGGACGTCGACGCGGAGATGACGTACAGCCTCTCCGCCGCCCTGTCCGCCCCGCTCGACACCGGCGGCGTCACGCTCTCGCCCCGGGCCTCGATCGGCGTGTGCCGCACGGCCGACCGGCCGGGCGCCGGGCTGTCGGATCTGCTGCGCGGCGCGGACGAGGCCATGTACACCGCCAAGCGGCTCGGCCGGCACTGGCAGCCCGCCGGCCCGGCCGATGTCTACGGCACCACGAACGGCCGCCGGTCCGGCCGTCCCGGCACGCATCTGACCCTGCTGGCCCCGACGGCCCGCAGGACCGCTTCATGACGAACGCCGCGTGGCGGCCCGCCGACGGAAGTTCCGTACGACGGGCCGCCACGGGATGCGTGACCGCTGGGACCACGGGTCGGACGGCGCCCTGACGACACGGCGGCCGGACCGGGCAGCGGACGCGGGCTGACGGTCGGCCGACGAACGCCAGTTGGCGGTTCTGTCACTTTTCCGAGCGGTTTGGACGGCCGCACGACTACGCTGCGCACATCGACCATTCACTCGTTGTGAGGATAGAGACCGCTTCCGCGCCGCATGGCGTGGGGGCTCGCCTTCCGGACTCGTGGTTCCGGCATTCACTCGGGAGATGCCTTGCAACGATCCGCACCACTCCGCCGCGCCGCCGCCCTGGCAGCCACCGCACTCGCCTTACTGGCCGCCGCCACCCTCACTCCGTACAGCGCCGACGCCTCGGCCGCCCAGCCCCGGGCCGCCCGCTTCGCGGACGACACGCTGGCCGCCACCATGGCGACCCTGAACTCCAGTGAGCAGATCCCCGGCACCGCGTGGGTCTCGGACCCGAAGAGCAACAAGATCGTCGTCACCGCCGACCCCACGGTCACGGGCGAGAAGCTGACCAGCCTCAACGCGGTCCTCAAGCCCCTCGGCGACACGGTGGAGCTGCAGAGAACCACCACGGAGCTCAAGCTGTTCGTCCGGGGCGGCGACGCGATCTACGGTTCCAGCACCTCCAGCCTCCGGGGACGCTGCTCGCTCGGTTTCAACGTCAAGCGGGCGGGCCTGCCGGACGCCTTCCTCACGGCCGGGCACTGCGGCGGCCCGATCAAGAGCTGGGCGGAGACCGACGGCGGCACGGAGATCGCGCTCGTCCCCGCCAACGGGTCGAGCTTCCCCGGCGACGACTACGCCATCGCGGCCTACCCCGCCGCCGGAGCGGTCGCCCACCCGAGCGAGGTGAACCTCTACAACGGCACGCAGGCCATCACCGGCGCCCGGGACGCCGTCATCGACGAACCCGTCCAGCGCAGCGGCATCACCACCGGCCTGCACGGCGGCACGGTCACCGGACTCAACGCATCGGTGACCTACAAGGAAGGCCGCGTCACCGGCCTGATCCAGACCAACGTCTGCGCCGAGCCCGGCGACAGCGGCGGCGCCCTCTTCGCCGGCAACCAGGCCCTGGGCCTCACTTCGGGCGGCAGCGGCGACTGCGGCGGCGGACCGGCCGTCACGTACTACCAGCCGGTCACGGAGGCGCTTTCCGCCTTCGGCGCGACCATCGGGTAAGCGCTTCGCCCCGAGACGGCGGCCCCCGGACACACCTCCACGGTGTCCGGGGGCCGCCCCACGCGCACCCCCGGGAAAACCTGGCGACAACGAAAGATGCCGCCTCTATGGTGGGCCGATGGCGTCGATCAAGCAGGTACAGATCACCTTCGACTGCGCGAACCCCGAGCGCGTCGCCCGTTTCTGGTGCGAGGTGTTGGGGTACGTCGTACCGCCGCCGCCGGAGGGGTTCGCCACGTGGGACGACTTCGATCGCACTCTGCCGCCCGAGCGTCAGGGATCGGCGTTCGCATGCGTCGATCCCACCGGTGCGGGCCCGCGACTGTTCTTCCAGCGCGTCCCCGAAGGCAAGGTCGCCAAGAATCGGGTGCACCTTGATGTGCGGGCCGGCACCGGGCTCGTGGGTGACGAGCGCCTGGCCGCGCTCGAGGCCGAATGCGAACGGCTGGTCGCGCTCGGCGCGGTACGCATGTACGTCCTGCATGCCGATGGTGTGAACGAGTCCTGCATCGCGATGCAGGACATCGAGGGCAACGAGTTCTGTCTCGACTGAGCAGCCGTGAACGGGCACCGTGGCGAGCCGACTGATGCAGCTCGCCATGGTCGCCCCCTCCCTGGGCATGCCAACGGCCACGTAATCGCGAGTGAACCGCTGCGCCGCGTTCCATGACGGCCTCCACTGGTACGAGCGCAGCAGCGGCCCCGTACCGCTCAGCCCTCCCAGTCCTCGTCCTCGCCGCCGCGCATGGTGCGCCATCCCTCAAGGTTTTCCAACGCCGCCCGCGTCAACTGGGCGTACTGCACCGGGCACTCCCACAGTTCGCGGGCCGAGAGCTCGGCGGGCACGGGGGTGTCGGGGTGGTCTTGCGGCGCGTACAGGTGAAGCACCGCGCGGTACCGGGACTCCACGGTGGAATCGGCAGTGGACCAGGGATGCTGCGGATGCTCGCAGGAGACGTCCAGGTCAATGGTGGCGAGCGCGGCGGCCAAGTCGCGTGCGTACGAGGGCGGCAGGCCTTCGTACGTCTGGGCGATGCCCATCCACAGGCACAGGAACAGGCCGATCCGCTCCTCTTCCCGCCCCTGCCCGGTGAGCCAACGGCGGGCGGACCACAAGGCGACCGGGCCGGTGTTGTTCTCCCACGTACGGCGGATCGCCGCCTGCATGGCGACGATGTCGAGGCGGCCGTCGTCCGCGACGAACCGCGCGTCCAGGTGGGAGACGTCGATGCCGCCGAAGAGCTCCCGGTGCGCCTCGCGCAAGCGGCCCAGGGCCTCATCAGCGAGGTCCGCGAGGAACCCCTCGCAGTCGAAAACCGCCGACTCCTCCTCGTCGAGACCGTAGTCCTCGGCGAATGCGGCCCGTCCGGCCTCGCTCAGCATGCTCACCCCGGCCTCGACCTGGTACTCCGAGTCCAGCTGCATGGGGTGGGCGCCGGCCGGGCAGGCGCAGGAGGCCCGGTCCAACTGCGCACGGAACCCTTCCAGGGCCCGTATGTACGACGCGAACACCGACTTACTGAAGACACGTGCGGAGACGTACCAGCAGGTGGCATGCAGGAGGATCGTGTACCCGGCCCGCTCCCGGCGGCCCTCCGGGGTGGCGTCGCGGCCGAGCGCCTCCGCCGCGTCGTCCGCGAGGCCTGCGAGGGTCGATTCGGGGTCAACGTAGGGGTAGTCGCTGACAATCCCGGACAGGTCGGAGATCAGTTCGCGGAGGTCGGCAGGCAGCGTGGGCGTCACTTCAGTCACATCCGTAACCGACGTTTGCGCAGGTCGGACGGTTCCCCCGGCGCCTGTCCCCGATGGCCCGGTCGGCCCGCCCTGACCCCCGGGACTGCGGGCAAGGCGGTGAAGATGCACCGTTCTTCGTGACGGATCACGGCGTGCCGAACGGCGGCGGGGCGGCTACGCCAGCAGCCGTTGTCTGATCAGCTCCATCACTTCCGCCCGGCTGCGCTTGCCGTTGTCGGCCGCGTTGAAGTGATGGCCGATGCGCACCGAGACGGCGAGCAGGCAGCGGACCTCGACCTCGTCCTCGTCGGGGCAGAAGGCGGAGAACAGGGAACGGAGGTAGTCCATACGGCGGTTGTCGACGCGGCGCAGCCGCTCGGCGACCGCCGCGTCGCGGCGGGCCCAGTCGCGGATCGCCAAATCGGCGGTGACGCCCCGCACCGGCCCGTCGGTGGCGGCGGAGGCGATGGCGAACAGCCGCTCCAGCTTGGCCCTGGCGTCTCCGCCACCGCTCTCGACCTGCTCGATCACGCTCTCGGCGACCTCGTACTCCCAGGTGTCGAGCATTTCGGTGAGCAGCGCGTCCCGGTTGCGGAAGTACCCGTAGAAGCCGCCCTTGGTGACGCCGAGCGCCTGCGCCAGTGCCTCGATCCGGACGGCTTCGGGGCCGCCCGCGACCAGGGCCCGCAGGCCTTCCTCGATCCACTTGCCGCGCGGCGTGCGGGTCGCTCCCATGGCGTGTGCCTCCTCACAACCCTGCCGAGTATACGGGGGCGTATAGACGCGCCTAGACTCGATCTATACGCCACCGTATAGATATGGGGCCTGCTCATGCGACTTCCCCGAACCGCCCACACCGACCGCCCCTGGCGGATCCACGAGATCGCCTATGACTTCACGGTCGAGGATGTGTGGGCACTGCCCACCCCCGGCGGACCCGATGACCTGGTGTGGCTGGTGCGCCAGTTCGCCGAAGGCATGAAAGACGGAGTGAGCGGAGACGGTCTCGTCTCCCGCGCGCTCTTCGCCATCCGCTGGAAGCTCGGAGCACTGCTGGGCTGGGACAAGCCCGATGCCGGCATCGGCGCCCGGCGGCCTTCCCTGCGTGACCGGTTGCCGGCCGACCTTCGCGAGGGCCCGCAGGGCCCCGACCTCGGCTCGTCCCCGTTCAAGCCCCTCTACGAGAGGGACGACGAGTGGGCGGCCGAGATGGGCAACAAGACCGTGCACGGGGTGATGCACATCGGCTGGGTCCCGGACGGATCAGGCGGCTACCGCGGCCAGATGGCCGTCCTGGTGAAGCCGAACGGGCTGTTCGGCACGCTCTACATGGCCGCCATCAAGCCCTTCCGGTACGTGGGCGTATACCCGGCGCTCATGCGGTCCATCGGCCGCGAGTGGCAGGCGAACGCCGCCGCGCGGAGCGTGCGCTGACCGGATCCCACAAGGCGCGGCCGCCGAGCGGACCGTCAGTCGGTCAGCGCCCGCACGACACCGCGCAGGCCGCGCCATATCCAGCTCACCGCGCCGAACTCGACGGCCGCGTCCGCCGCGTCCCCGACGAGATCTCCCCGGTCCCCGCGCGACCTCCGGCACAACGTGCACTCACGCCGCCAGAACCGTCGCTCTCCCCCGCAGCGCCTACAGGCGCCCCTACGACTAGCCATGGGTCCAATAATCGCAGGTGAACGGCCGCGCGGGGGCCTCGGCCCGGCAACGCGTGACGAGCAAAAGGGGAGCCCGCTCGTCCATGCCTGACGGGCGGGGCGTGAGCCGGTCCGAGGGTGGGCGGACAAGCAGGTGGCCCGTGTTCCCACCGGAGCACGGGCCACTTGCCGTGGGCCACGTGGCGATCGAGCTCCGCTCAACCGCCTTCGGCGGCCGCCTCGGGAACGATGAACCCCCGAACGGGCCGGCCGGAGTCATCAGCCGAGCCCGCCGCCTCCGCAGCGGCCTCGTACTGACGGACTACGTCCTCGTACTCCGGATTGATCCACTCCATGAGCCCACCTCCTGGCCCGGCAGCGTAGGGCACGCGACGTCCGCGGTCTGGCACACGATGTGCCTGCCCGGCTCCGAGCCGGGGTTGACCCTGCCGTTGCGTCAGGGTTGGAGCGTTGTCGCATGACGAACGACAACACGTCCTCAGCGCCGCTCGCCCCTCCCGTCGGAGGGTTCCAGGAGATCGACGGCCGCCGCGTTTTCGTGCATCGGGTGGGACACGGCGGACCGGCCGTCGTGTTCCTGCCGGGCGCCAGCGCGGTCGGTCTGGACTACTTCGGCGTCCAGCAAGGCGTTTCGCAGTTCTCCACCGCCGTCGTGTACGACCGCGGCGGCACCGGCTACAGCGATGACGTCCCGCTGCCGTGCACCGCCGCAGCAGTCGCGGCAGAGCTGCACGATCTGCTGCACGCCCAGGGCATCCCCGGACCGTACGTTCTGGTGCCGCACTCCCTCGGTGGCGCCTACGCGCATCGGTTCGCGCAGCTGTACCCGCAGGAGGTCGCCGGGCTGGTCTGGCTGGACGCCTTCCACCGCGACTGGGACGACTTCATGCCTCCCGAGGCGCGACTGGCCGAGAGCGTGCGGCTGTCGCCTACGGAAGAACAGCTCCGGCAGGGACTCCCGGCCATACGCGAGATGTGCGCCCAGCTGCTCACGGACTTCCCGGAGGACGTGCGGGAAGCAGTGATCGATTACCACGTGAGCGACAGGTGGATCCACGCCGGCATGGCCGAGCGCAGCACGCTGGCCGAGCTCGCCACCGAGCTGCGGGCCGGGCCGGGCATCCCCGACGTCCCGTTGATCGCGGTCACCCCCTTGGGCATCGACCCCGGCCAGCAGGCGCTGATGTCGGAGAAGACGTTGCAGGCCATGCACGACGGCAAGACGAAGCTGTACGCGGCCATGGCGGCCTCGGTCTCGCACGGGGAACAGCGCGTCCTCTCCGACACCGGCCACAGCCAGCTCGTCTACGAGCGCTCCGAAGCCGTGGTCCAGGCGGTCCGCGACGTCGTCGACCGGGCGGACCGCCCCTAGGCTCGGCAGGACCAGGCCCAACGATCCGAGGTGAACGGTGCTCACGATCAGCCAACTCGCGGCGACCGCAGGCGTGACCGTGCGCACCGTTCGCCACTACCACCACGTCGGCCTGTTACCCGAGCCCGAGCGTGATGCCTCCGGCTACCGCCGCTACAGCGCGCAAGCGGCGGTGGACCTCATCCGCATCAGGACCCTCGCCGACGCCGGGGTGCCCCTGGCCCGTATCGACGCACTGCTGCACGCACAGCCGGACGAGTTCGCCGCCGCCATCACCGACATCGACGCCGCGTTGCAGCGCAAGATCGACCAGCTCACCGAACACCGCCGTCGGATCGCTGAACTGGCCGGCGGTGAAAGCCTCGTGCTGCCTCCCGGTGCGGTCGCCAACCTGAATCGCATGCGCAGTCTCGGGGTCAGCGAACGAACGGTCCGGCTCGAACGCGACGTGTGGATCCTGATGCAGGCACTGGAGCCGCAATCCATGCCGCAGGCCATACAGGACAAGGCCGCCAGCTTCGACGACCCGGAGACGACGCGCCTCTATCTCGCCTGCGATCAGTCCCTCGACTGGAACCCGCACGATCCACGCGTGGACCAGCTCATCGATGACCTGGACGCATGGGAGATCGAACACGATCAGGACAGCGACCGGGCGACAAGCGCGGCACTCGTCTTCTCCCGGATCACTGAGACATCACCGACGTGGCAACGCATCCTCGCTGTGCTCGCCCAGCGCGCCAAGCAGCGCAGGAACCGCGACTCCGTGAAGCCTTCCCCATCTGATGGACGGTGACCCGGTGCGAGCCCTGGGTGGGGTCGCACCGGGGCAGCGGGTCTCAGCTGTGGTGGTAGTAGAAGGAGCGGAACTTCAGGTTCACTCCGCCTTTCGCGCCCGCCTTCAAGATGGTCCGGTCGCCCTCGCAGTCGCGGTCCGGGAAGATCCAGACGGTCGTGTCGGTGTTGTTGTACGGCGAATGCGCGGGCTTGGTGTCATCACCCTGCGCTTGCTTGACGTCGAGGCATTCACTGGAGGGCAGGTCGGGGTCCGACAGCTTCTCCCTCTGCTCGGTGCCCTGAGCGTCGGTGTAGGTGTAGTGGAGGTCGCCGATCGCCTCGGCGGAGGCGGTACCCGGGGTGGCAATGACCAGTGCCAAGGCACAGGCGGCGGCAGTGGCGATGGCGCGTAGGCGCGTCAAGGTGTGGTCCTCACGTGGAGTGGGTGGGGCTTGGCTCAGGCGCTCACGTGCCGGGGCGGCTACGCGCCGCTGGTGACGTTGTCGAGAGTGACCTCGACGCCCGTGATCGCGTTGCGGGCCACGTCGACGAGGTTGGCGGCAGCGGTTTCGACGGTGCCGCCCGAGGGGGCGGCGGAGGCGGGGGTGGCGAGAGCGCCGAGGAGCGCGGCGGTTCCCAGGAATACGGCAGCGATGCGACGCATGGCGATGTGCCCTTCGAGGCGGGGTAGTTGGCGCTCGACTCGGCAGTCGCGGTCGTCGAGTTCCTCTCGAATGCCCAAGCCGATGACCGTGTATGCGGCACTCACCCGAATGAGCACAGTTCACGAAGAAAACCGAACAGAAGGTGCGCCAGGAACGTCGTTCGAAGGCAAGGGAGTTGAGCGCCCCTGGCGGCCCTGGAGATTGCGGTACGGTGACCGGCAATCGGCTGCTTCGTCATGAAAACGAAGCGGCCCTCGGCAGGTGCAGCGAACACCGGCCGAGGGCCTACACCCACGAGGACTTACACAAGGAGTCCCAGGATGCTTCGGCATGTTATCGCCCCTGAGCGTTTCTTCACGCAGGTATCGAACGAGATCATCCGCCACCCGCGCCTGTCGGCGAACGCCGTACGGCTGCTGATCTGGCAGCTGTCCCTCCCGGCCAGTGTGGACGCACCCCTGTGCGAAGCGGGGAAGGCCGCAGGGATCACGAAGGGCGCCTTCACCCGCGCGAAGCGGGAACTGAAGGCCGAGGGCTACGTCCACGAGTGGCGGCTCCAGGTCGAGCGCGGCAAGTGGAGGACCACCCAGCTGGTCTCGCCCGTGGTCCTCACGGACACCGAAGCAGTGGCGGTGCGGGACGGATTCCCGCAGGTCACACCGACTGCCCAGAAACCGGCCACCGGCGAACCGACAGACCGGTCCATCGGCCGTCACCCAACAAACACAGAGGGAAAGAAAGACAACCCTCCCTCCCAGCCCTCCCAGCCTTCCCACGTCCCCACCCCGCTCATCGAGCGAGGAGGCCTCATCCTCGCCTCCGTCTCCCACCAGGAACACCGGCTGCGCTTCACCGGCCGCGACATCCAACAACTCGCCGCCCTCGCAGGCGAATGGCTCCTGCGCGGCGCCACAGCCAAGGACCTCCGCGAAGCCCTGACGGACGGCCTTCCGGCCCGCGTCCACTCCCCCGCCGCGCTGGCCCACAACCGCCTCACCCGCAAGATGCCGGAGATCCCGCCCTTCACAGCCCCCGTGACCGCCCCACAGCCGCTGCGCTCCTGCGCAGGCACCTGCGACCGCGTCTTCCGCCCGGTGGCGGACGAGACCAAATGCCGCGACTGCCGCCAGGAAGCGGCGACGCTCAGCGCTGGCGGCGTGGGAGGAATGACTGCTCAACCGGCATTCTGAGCAGCCGATATGACGAGTACCGCTCGACACCACACCTCTTACAAGTGGCTTTGTCGGCTGTGCGCGTCCACTCGGCGTGATGCGAGCAGGCGGAGACGACACGGCCCACCACGCGCGTCACGGGTGGGCCTCGCGTTGGTGGCGCCCCATGAGCACGGCAGCGTCGGTCATCGCCGACTTGTCGCCACGTGCCTCGGCGGCCCGCCGCCCGTCCCTGATCCCCTCGCATTCATCACACCGGTCGGCAGGATCGGCCGCCCGGCACTCCTCGAACGTAGCCAGCCGCAAGGCCGTGGGTGGTACTTCCCACTCCCGCCCGCCCCCGGGCCGGCGCACCTGCACCCGGGGCCCGATCCTGCCCATGACCTGCGCGAACGTCCCGTTGCGCGTATCGACCACGTACGCACCTTCCCGGTACGTCATCACATCCTGCCTCCGCACGCCCTGACCCGACTTTTCCTTACGAGCATCGGGCCGTAGCGGTACGGTGACCAGGGGTAATGGCTTGGGACGCTTTTTATCGAAAACGAGAGGAACGATGCCCGCACCCAAGGAACTTGATCCGTCGACCTCCCTCGCCGCGCTCTACGGCAAGAAGGTCCGCAAGCTGCGCATCCAAGCCGGATGGACGCAGCGCGAGCTGGGCGAAAAAGTTCACGTCACACACAGCCGCATCGCGAAGATCGAGCTGGGGACAGAGTCGCTGCCGAGGCAGTTGTCCAACGCCCTGGACGAAGTCCTAGGGGCAGACGGCGACCTGTGCGATCTCTGGGAGCACATCGGCTACACGCCGCCGTTTCCCTTCTGGTCCCGGCGCTTCTTCGAGTACGAAACCAAGGCGACGAGGATGCACAAGTTCTCGCAGGTGATTCCAGGGCTGGCCCAGACAGAGGAGTTCATGCGGGCGCTGTTCCAGGCTGGGGAGAACTACGGCGCGTCGAATCTGGAGGAGAAGGTCTCGATTCGCCTGAGCCGACAAGCGCGGCTCGATACGCCTGAGCCCCCATGGCTGTGGATCATCCTGGATCAGGCGGTTCTCTACCGAATCGTGGGCGGGCGCGACGTCATGCGGGGCCAACTGGCCCACCTGCTGGCTCTGGCAGAACGACCGCGCGTCCACGTCCAGATCCTCCCGTATGAGAGTCCCGACCCGGTCGCGATGGGCGGTTCACTGACCATCCTGACACTCCCGAAGAAGGGCGAGGTCGTCTACATGGAGGGGATCCGATCCGGTGGGATCATCGAAGAGCCGGAGGAGGTTGCAAAGTATGCGGCTGCCTACGACCGCATGCAGGCCAACGCACTCTCGCCAGCGGCATCCGAAGACTTCATCCGCAAGGTAATGGAGGCGCACTACCCATGCGCACCGTACGACCCGACCTGAGCGCTGCCAGGTGGCACAAGAGCAGCCACAGCAGCGAACTCGGCGACGACTGCGTCGAGATCGCCGACAACATACCCGGCATCGTCCCGGTCCGGGACTCCAAAAACCCCGACGGCCCAGTCCTGGCGATCCCCGCCACGGCCTGGGCCGTCTTCGTAGCCACGCTACGAACGTAAAAGTCAGTTCCCCGCCGCCGGACCGATCTCGCGCACGACCGTGTACGTCGGGGCCCCCGCCATGCGGGGCTCGGCCTTGCCGGAGAGCCCGGCCAGTGCCTTCTCGATGGCCGCCATGCGGCCCTCCATGTCGGACGTCTCGATGAAGTTGCGGTAGTCCGCCTCGGTCGCCCAGTGCACGACGGTGTACACGCGAGTGCCGTCCGTGCTCACGTGGAACCGGGCCGAGAGGTAGCCCGGGTAGAAACTCACCCACTGCTCCTGGATCTTGGCGAACGCGCTCACGAGCTCGGACTGAGTCGCGGGGCCGTCGACGGCGTACTCGATGATCGAGCTGAAACCGAGGTCGTTCGACATGAGTGATTCTCCTGGTGTGATCGGCACGGCCGGGAGGAGTGGATCTCCTGAGCGAAAGTCTGGTACCTCAACAGAACTCGAGGTCAAGAGCTGCTCGGGCCTCGGGCCCGGCGGCACAGGGCCCCCGGGAGGGCGGTACCGCCCTCCCGCCCCTCGGTACGTCGACGTGAGCTGGGTCAGGCCCCGCGGCGCAGGCAAGTGTCTGACGCACTGGCCGGCACCCTGCCCGTGCCCTTCACCTGCAAGGTTCGTTGGCAGATCATGAAGAAAATCATTTCAGCTGCCGCGCTTGCCGCCGCCAGCCTCTGCCTGGCCACCCCTGCCGCCCACGCCGCACCCGCCCCTAACCCCGCCGAGGCCCTGACAACAGCGGAGAACGCCGTGGCAGGATTTACCGCCGTGCTCCCCGATCCTCCGAAGTCCCAGTTCGACACTGCCACCGGCATCTTCTTCGGTCTCGCCAAAGGCCCCCTGAAGTAGGTCGTCCGGCTCCTTCGACGCCCCGCTGCCGGCACTCGGCACCGGGGCGTCGGACTCCTGGACGCCCTGGTCGCCGCCGACCCGGTCGCCATCGACCTCGGCTCCGAGGACACCATCCACGGCAGCCCTGACCTCGCTCCGCACCTGGAGCAGTTGGGCAGCCGCCTGCTGCGCGCCGCCCACGCCCTCACCCGGCAGCACGAGAACCACGGCGACGACGGCGACGACGGGATCAGCAAGAACGGCGCCGGGGACCAGTGAGCACTGGTCCCCGGCGCCGCAGGCGGCCGGGCAAGCCGGGTTACTTCTTGGGCGGAAGCTCCGCCGTGACCTCCATGGCCCACTTCAGCCAGTCGTCCAGAACGTCGTCGTCGAGGGTGTCCTCCGCGAGGACCACCCAGCCGTTCTGCTCCTTGCCCCTGAACACCAGCTGCTTGGTGCCGGGCCGGGCCAGGGCCTCATCCATCCCGTCCGGCCCGACGCGCACCATCAGGCCCTCTTCGTACAGATTGGCCAGCGCATTGCCCTGTAGGAGGAAGGTGATCCCGCCGAACATCTTCTTCGCGGTCACGCCCTCGGGCTCAAGACGTTCCTTGATCCGCTCCGCCAGCACTTCGTCGTATGCCATGACGCCACGCTAACCGCGCGTTCCGGCACCCGCGCGCCGTGGAGCGGCAACCGTCAGGACGCGGGAATCGGCCCCGAAATCTGCTCGCTGATCCACTGGATGGGCCCGAGGCCCAGGTTCGGCGCGTAGGAAGCGCCATCGTGCCGGCCGCCCTCGATGGGCCGCAGGTAGGTGTGGACCGGGCCCTTGCCGGACTGGGCCATGAAGTCCTTCACGCCCTTCATGGTCGCCGCACCCTCCCGCGTACCGACCTGGAAGGCGAGGTAGACGTCCGGGCCCTTGGTGTCGATCAGCTGCTTGGCGAGGACCGAGGGGGTGTTCTCCCGCTGCTCCTTCTCGTGGCCGCGCCACAGGAGGGAGTCCGGGACGAAGTCCGGACCGTTCGCGATGGCTGCCTTGAACTTGTCCGGGTGCTTCAGAACGGCCTTCAGGCCCGCGAACCCGCCGGTGGAAGAGCCCATGAACGCCCAGCCGTCACGTGACTTGATCGTGCGGAAGTTGGCCTTCATCAGGTCCGGGACGTCCTCCGTCAGCCAGGTGCCCATCTTCGGCTGGCCGGGGATGTCACTGCCGTCCCAGTAGGTGCCCTTGTCGTCCGGGCCGGGGTTCAGGACCGGCATGGCCAGCAGGAAGGGCTTGCTCTTGCCCTCCTTGTACCACTTGGCCATGTTCTCCTGGAAGTTGAAGCCGGCCCACCAGTAGTTGGTGCCGAAGCCGGGGCCGCCGGGCAGGGCGATCATGACGGGGAAGCCGTGCGTGGCGTACTTCGGGTCGTCCGTGTACTCCTTGGGCGCCCAGACCCAGACCTTGCCCTTGAAGCCGGACTTCTTGCCGTCCAGGGTGACGACGCTGACGTGGGTGCCGTCCTTGAGGGTCCGGGCGTTCTTGAAGGCGGCCTTCGGTCCGGTCGGCATCAGGACCTTGGAGTCGACGACCTCCTGCTTTCCACCGCCGGCGGGAGGCTGCGGGTCGACGTCGCCGTAGCTGACGGGGTCGCCCTTGTCCGTGAAAGGAGGTATCTCGTAGTGAGTCATCACGGGCCAGGCGATCAGCCCGAGCGTGACTATGGACGCCACGACGATGATCCACCGCCTGGCGCGGGACGGCTGGCGACGCCCGTGGGGCGGGTGGTGGCCAGAAGGTGAATACGTCATCCGCGTCGCTCCGCATGGTTCGGCTGCCCCCGAGGGAGGGCACATGACAACCTGATGTGCCCTAGGGGATGGCCGAATCGGGCCGTCGCGTTCCCGATCCGGTGATGAAAAATTCCACGGGCATACAAACCAACCCAAAACGTTCGCCTGCCGTCCGTCGTCCGGACGGCGGGTTCAGTGATGGTTTGTGCCGATGTCGGGTTCAAATGCCAAATCCCCAGGTCAGAGGCACATCGGTGGGGCGACTTCGGCTCCCCGGCTCGCCCGAACGGGGCCTGTGCCGAGTTGCGGGGTGCGTGAGGCCACCGCAGGTTGAGCGGACAGCCAACCGAGCACACCGAACCGATGGGGAGCGCCCAGCATGCGCATCACGCTCGCATCCACTGCCATGGCCGCTGTCTGCGGCTCGCTTGCCCTGGGCGTCACCGCCCCGGCACTGGCCGCAGCGCCGGAGACCGGCCGCGCGACCGTGGCCCACGCACCGAGCGCCCTGGCGGAGACCGTCTCCGTGGGCCACCGGATCGTCCGGGAAGCGCGGTCCGCGTCTCCCGACGCGGCGAAGCTCACCGCCCTCCAGCAGCAGCTGCGGGCATCAGCAGGACCACTGCTCGCCCCTTCCGACCCGGACCCCCTCGACGAGCTCAGGCAGGCGCTGGACAAGCTGATCAAGGACGTCACCAAGATCATCGATGAGGTGGCGCAGAGGGACGCTGCCGGGACCACGGTCGCGGCCAACCAGTTCGCCACGGACCTCAAGGGCGTGGCGGCGAAGGTGCCCACCGCGCAGAAGGGCCCGGGACCGCTCGCCGTACCCGTCCCGATCCCGTAACGGCCGTGGGGGCGTGGCTCAGCGCGCGGGAAGCGTACGAGCGCCGGTGTGGAGCGATGAGCACCGGCGCTCTCCCGCGTGCGGGTGCGGGCCACGCACCACCGCACCCCCGGGGAGCGCCGTTTGTCGGACAACCTGGCGGAAAGGACTCGTCCACCCGCCACGCGTGATCGACAAAGGAGAGCCCCCCATGACCCCCTTCAAGCGCGCTGCCGTCGCCTTCGCCACCGGCATCCTGCTCACCGTCGGGTCGGCTGCCCTGGCGGCACCGGCCCACGCGGACGTCCACCTCGATGTTGCGAACCTGGTCGGCGCGGACTCGAACGGCACCGTCGACATCTCCGGGCCCGGAGGCGGAGTCCTCCTCTCCGTGCCGAATGTCGCCCCAGACATCCTCTGACCCACGCGGCTCCACCGGGGTGGTGCCGGTCGGGCATCCGGCACCACCCCCTACTGACGCGGTCGCTCGCGGACAAGAGAATGGCGTCGTGAGCAGCGCTACCGAAGACACCAACCGCCGCATGCTGCGGGCCCGGGACGCGATGGACCGCGCGTACGCGCAGCCCCTGGACGTGCCGGCCCTGGCGCGGATCGCCCATGTGTCGCAGGCGCACTTCACGCGCACGTTCCGCGCCACGTTCGGCGAGACGCCGCACCGCTATCTCCAGCGCCGCCGGGTCGAGCGGGCGATGTTCCTGCTGCGCGAGACCGACCGCAGTGTGACGGACATCTGCTTCGAGGTCGGCTTCGGCAGCCCGGGGACGTTCAGCCGTACGTTCAGCGACATCGTCGGCCGGTCGCCGAGGGCCTACCGCAAGGAGGCCGCTCCCACGGGCGTACCGACGTGCTTCACGATGGCGTGGACGCGGCCGAGCGCCTGACACGCGGGTGCTACGCGGCGGTGAAGACCCAGGTCCAGCTGTCGTCCTCGGCCGAGCCGTGCAGCCCCTTCAGCGGCTTACCGGAGGCGGCCGCCTCCGGTGCGATGCGCCGCAGTGTCCCGTTGGCGATGTGGTAGCCGCCCTTCACCTGGCGCAACCACCACTTCTGGGAGCGGTCGTTGTCGACGACGGCGGCCTGGGTCACGGGAGCGCCATCGGTGCCATCGGCCAGAGTCAGGCACAGCCCGCTGTGCACATTGACGAGGTGGAACCACCCGTAGCGGTCGGGCTGATGGATCCTCCACCGCTGGTTGTCCCCACGGTGGAGCTTCCACAGGATGACCGGGGCGCCCGCCTCCTTCGAAGCGCCCGCCACGTCGAAGGTGAGGTCGGGGTGTCCCGCAAGCGTGATGACCGCTTCGTCCGGCACCTCCACCTCGATGTACTCGTCACCCTCCACGTGGGCTCGCAGCTTGGGCACGAAGCCCCCCTTTCCTGATCACGGCCGGTGAACTCCCGACCGTAGGCCCGGACAAGAAACGTGATCAAGAAGGGAAACCGGCCACCCGCCGCCGGGCGGCGGCGCTCTGCCCCTGACGGGCAAGCTGAGCAGTTTTGGATAAGTTTCCGGTCGGCCTGCGCCGTAGCGTGATCCACATGTTCAACGCCATCACGCACTCGCAGATATACGTCCTCGACCAGGACGAGGCCTTCGACTTCTACGTAAACAAGCTGGGCTTGCAGGTCGCCGCCGATGTCGACATGGGCTTCATGCGCTGGCTGACCGTCAGCGTCCCCGGCCACCCGGAGCGCGAGATCCTGCTGGAGCGGCCGGGCGTGCCGGCGATGTCCGAGGAGACCGCGCAGCAGGTCCGTGAGTTGGTGACCAAGGGCGCCATGGGCGGCTGGCTCATCTTCGCCACGGACGACTGCCGCAAGACGTACGAGACGCTGCTGTCCAGGGGGGTCGAGTTCACCGAGGAGCCCACCGAGCGGCCCCACGGCATCGACTGCGGCCTCCGCGACCCCTTCGGCAACCGCATCCGCTTCACCCAGCCGAAGGGCTAGCCGCCCTCGCCGGGCGGTGTGCCGCAGCTCGGGCCGCCCGGCCCGTCGAACTGCACCGAGCTGAAGAAGTCCTGGTAGGTGGGGAAGAAGTTGCCCTTGCCGGTCGGGCCGGAGGACGTGACGGCAGTGCAGCCGGTGTAATGGGCGCCCGACCAGAGGTAGATGGTCGAAGCGGTCCGGTTCCAGTCCGACTTGGCCCGGTCGTTCATGCCGAGCGCCGCGAGGTCCGGCGTGTTCGTCCTCAGCGCGATCATGTCGCCGGTGCCGTCGAGGCCCGAGAACATGCAGTAGTAGCCGTCAGGGCACCGGTCGTACCCGTCGGCCGCACTGGCCGTGGAGACCGGCAGGACGGTGGCCGCCGCGACGGCCACCGTCGAGAGCAGGGTGCGCAAGATATTCCTCATCCACCGATGCTTCCCCGTCACTGCATCGGGCTCACACGGCCCCCAGGTGGTGCGGAAGCTGTCAGGAGCGCGAGCAACTCCCAGCACTCCCTCACGTCCCGGCCTCGGGTCATACGGCCTCGGCTTCGATGACCGAAGTCAGCGCCGGGGTCGGCAGGACGCGGTTCAGGCGGAACCCGGAGCGGGTGAGCAGGTCCTCGAACTCGGCGGCCCTGCGCTCGCGGCCCTGGAGGGTCATCAGCATGACGATGTCCAGGGCGACGGCCGGGTGCGGGGTGCCGTCGCCGGGCAGCACGGCATCGATCACCAGCAGGCGGGTTCCGGCATCCATGGCCCGGCGGACGGTGGTCAGAATGCGCAGGCAGTCCTCGTCGGGCCAGTCGTGGAGGATGTTCTTCAGCAGATATACGTCCCCGCCCCGGGGCACTGCGGCGAAGATGTCCCCGCCCTCCGTCTCCCAACGGCCCTTCAGTTCCTCGGTGTCGAGCAGGTGGCCGGCGACCGTCTCGGGCCGGTCGAAGAGGACCCCGCGCAGGCCGGGGAAGCGGGTGAGGATCTCCCGGAGCAGCCCGCCCCGGCCTCCGGCCACGTCGACGACGGTGCCGCTGTCCGGGAACGGGTAGCTGCGGGTGATCTGTTCGTTCACTCCGGAGGTGAGCGAGCTCATGGCGGTGTCGAAGAGACGGCTCTCGTCGGGCTCGGTGCCCAGGTGATCGAAGAACGGGACCGCGTAGGCGGCGTCGAAGCCGGTCTGCCCCGTACGCAAGGTGCCCGTGAGGCCGTCGGCGGAACGGCGGAACATCTCGCCGGTGAACAGTAGAACCGCTGCCCGCTGCGAGCCGGGGACGTCCGCGCGCAGCACCTCTCCGCTCCCGGTGAGGGCGAAGGTGCCGTCCTGGGCCTCGCGGAACAGTCCGCGCATGGCGAGCAGCCGCATCACGCGGCGCAGGGGGCCGGCCTGGGTGCCGGACCGGGCGGCCAGGTCCTCGGCGGTGAGCGGCCCGTCGGCCAGGAGATCGGGTATGCCGTGCAGCACGATCGCGCGCAGGGCGGACGCGTGGATGTGCCCGTACATGAGGTCGTGCAGGGGCGAGGCCGAGCGGTGGCTGTTGAGGTCGGACGGGGTGGGGTCGGGGGTGCCGGGGGTGCCGGTCAAGGGATCGCTCCTGTCGTCGTACGGGCGCGTTCGGACGTTCCTATTATTGGCTATTTATGCAGGTCAGGGCGGGTTTGGCGGGCCCTGCGGAACGCCCTGCGGGGCGGCTGGCCGCCGATCGCGGCGGACCCGACCCGACCCCCTCGGCGACGGCTGAGGACGCCGTGCGAGCCGCTCTCCGTGGCCGTAAGGGCCCTTTCTCCCGGCCGCCGCCCGCGTTTTCTGGACTCCTGGTCGGAAAAAACTGCCGCCATCGGTCACATTCCTTCGACGCGATCCGTCAGGGCAGTGACAGCAACGCACCAGCCCGATGGGAGACAACAATGACCGCGCGTTCGATCACTGCCGAGGTTCCGATGACCCCCCGGATGTCCGAGGACCCGGCGCAGCTCGTCCCCGAGGTGGCGGAGGTCTCGGCGGCCCTCTTCAAGGCCACCGGCAACCGCTCGGTGCCGCGCACCACGATCAGCCTGGTCCAGCTGCGCGCCGGCCAGATCGTCGGCAGCACGTACCTGACCGTTCTGCACACGGGTTTCCTGCGCAAGGCCGGGGAGACGGACGAGCGCATCACCTCGGTGGCGTCCTGGCAGGACTCGCCGTACTTCACCCCGGCCGAGCGCGCCGCGCTGGCTCTGGTGGAAGCCGTGCTCCAGCCCTCCGCGCACGGTGAGCGGGTCTCCGACGAGCTCTACGCCGAGGTGGCCGAACACTACGACGCCAAGGCGCTCGCCACCCTGACGATCGCGATCGGGCAGGTCAACTTCTTCATCCCGATCGCCCTCATAGCCAAGCCGGTCCCCGGCCGTTCCTTCACCGACCCCTGGAACTGAGCGCATTCCGACACGGCGTCACCTGCCCGGCGGCAGCCTGAAGTGCAGTCCACCGCCCAGCAAGCGGTGGACTGCACTGCTGCTTATGACAGACCGGGCTCACGCCCCCGCTTCCTGAACGGGAATGCGGGACGGATGACTACCAGTCGAGGATGACGGCGCCGTTGCTCCCCGAGTCGCCCGTCGAGCCACCCACGCCTGGCCCTCCGTTGCTACCGGTCGAGCCGGAGTTCGCTCCATGGCCGCCGTCGATGCCCCCGCCGGAGAGTGCCCCTCTCCCCCCGCTGCCGAAACTGAAGTCGAACGGGGCCAGGTTCGGATACAGCGCGTAGCCCCGGCCACCGCCACCGCCGGACAGCTGCCGGGCTCCTCCCTTCCCTGCCTGCCCGCCACCGCTGCGCGCCGCTGCACGCGTTCCTTGTGCGCCCGTAGCTCCCGCGTTTCCGGTCTTGCCCAGGGCTGCCGTGTACGTTCCGTTCCGGGCAGCGCACTTGGTGCCCAAAGACGCCCTGTCGGCCCCGGCCGGTGCGCCTCCGCGCCCGCCGGCGCCACCTGCCCCGCCGTCTTCACCAGCACTTCCGCCGGAGCCGCCCATACCGCCTGCGCCGGGCCCCCGGCCACCGTCGGCCCAGACAAGGCTGCCGAGGCTGCTGCGTCCGCCTGGCTTGCCCGGAGCACCAGCCGTACCGTTGCCCCCATTTTCCTCAAAATAGGAAGTGTGCGCAGAGGTGGCCACGCGGCGTCCGCCCCTCGGACCTCCATCGCCGGGGCTCCCGCCCTTGCCGCCCTTGCCTACCTTGATGGCAAGAACCTGGTGTGGCTTGACCTTCAGGACACACCGAACGAAGGCCCCACTGCTGCCGCCTCCACCCACCCCGCCGGAACCGCCGCCACCACCGCCCCTGCTCGGGTCGGCCTCAGCCTGTCCCCTTCCGCCGCCGCCACCTCCGCCACCGCCCCCGCCACCGGCTCCGGCCCCCCATACGAAGGCGGTGATCTGAGTGACCCCCTTCGGGACCCTGAACTTGGTGTCCTTCTTGAAGATCGTGAACGGCTCGGGCGCCTTCGATGCCGCCTGCGCCGCGGGCACGGTCAGAACCGGGACGGCCGACGCGAGCAGTACCGCAGCGGACAAGGTTGCCGCCTGAGAGCGGACAGCGCAAGATCCTTGTAGGCGGACGGGACGGCCCCCGCTGGGCGGACAGCTGATCTCCCTCTCCGTGGACCCATTCGTGTCGGTTCCGAACAGACGATCCCTCCGGGGGTTGGCTCAGTGCTGCCTGGCATTGAGACCGACCACCCGGAGGGACGTTGAAGAAGTCTGACAGGGAGATCATGGAAATCTTCGAGGCCCTGGACGCCACTGAATGTGCGCATTCCGCGGCTGCGCTGGCGGGGGTCGATCCCAAGACCGTGCGACGTTACGCACGGATGAGGGACACCGGTCGGCCAACCGGTCTCGTCCGCCGGCCGAAGATGATCGACCCGTTCATGCCGAAGATCGAGGAGTGGGTCGACCGATCGCAGGGCAGGGTGCGGGCCGACAAGCTCCACGACCGCCTGGTCCTGCTGGGGTTCACCGGTGATGAGCGCACGACCCGGCGGGCGGTGGCGAAGGCGAAGGAAGCCTGGCGGGCCGGGAACCAGCGGACCTATCGGCCCTGGATCACCGAGCCGGGGCTGTGGTTGCAGTTCGACTGGGGCTGGGGGCCGAAGGTCCCGGGCCCGGGCGGCGGTGAGCCCCGCGTGACGCTGTTGTTCTGCGCGTGGCTGGCCTGGTCGCGGTTCCGGGTGGTGATCCCGACCTGGGACCGGACTCTGCCGACGCTGGTGACCTGCATCGACTCGACCTTGCGGGCGATCGGCGGGGCGCCGACCTATGCGCTGACCGACAACGAGAAGACGGTCACGATCGACCGGGTCGCCGGCATCGCGGTCCGTCATCCCCAAGTCGTCGCGACGGGGCGGCATTACGGGATGCAGGTTCACACGTGTGTCCCCTTCGATCCCGAGTCCAAAGGCGGGTCGGAGGCGACGGTCCGCATCGCGAAGGCGGATCTGGTGCCCACGACGGCGAATCTCCGCAAGGAGTACGACTCGTTCGCCGAGCTCCGCGGCGAGTGCGCGATCTTCTGCCAGACGGTGAACAACCGGACCCACCGCGAGACGGGCAAGGCTCCGTCCTCGATGCTCGACGTCGAGCGGACCAGGCTGCATCCGCTGCCGCCGGCGCCTCACACGCTCGCGCTGGGCGAGTCGAGACAGGTGCTGCGGGACCAGACCGTCCGTTTCGGGTCCGTGCGCTATTCGACGCCGTCCGGGCTGGTCGGCCAGGAAGCCTGGGTGAGGGTCGACGGCGACGAGCTGGTCGTCGTGGCCGACCTGTCGAAGCTGGCTCACCGGCCGGAATGGATGCAGGGCCCGGCCGGCCTGGCGGAAGTCGCCCGGCACGAGATCGCTCTGCCCGGCCGTCCGGTCATCCTCGCCGAGCACTATCCCAACCACCCGCAGGAGATGGACGGTTCACCGAAGCCGCCGCGGCCCCGGCCCGTCGATGCCGCCGAGGAAGCCTTCCTCGCGCTCGGTCCCGGGGCGAAGTCCTGGCTGATCGAGGCCGCTGCGGCGGGGACCACCCGGATGCGGGTGAAGATGGCCGCCGCCGTCGAGCTCGCGGCCCTGGTCAGTGTCGCCGAGGTCGACATGTCGCTGGGGCTTGCCGCGACCGCGGGCCGATTCGCCGAGGACGACCTGCTCTCCATCGTCCAGCATCGCAAGTCCGGCGTCCGTCCCGCCGACCTCGTCGTCGCCGACGAGGCCCACTCCGTTCAGCCCGGCACTTCCGCCTGGGCTGACTTCGGCCGCAACGGCGGCCCGGCAGAAAGGAATCTTCCATGACCGGCATCGCGTTGCTGGACCCGGAAACCGACCAGCCCGTCCCGGCCCCGTCTCCGGTCCCCTCCTCACCGGCCCCGCCGCCGATCCCGGCCGATCTGGAATCCGTCCTGAAGCGGATGCGGTTCCCCTACTTGCGCAAGGCGGCCCCGGACGTGCTGGCCACCGCCCGGTCGCAACGCTGGGACCCGGCCGAAGTGCTGCGGATCCTGCTGGAAGAGGAGATCAAGGGCCGGGAGGCGGCGACCCGCCGCAGCCACCGCAAGCAGGCGAACCTGCCCACCGGCAAGACGTTCAGCTCCTGGCGGGAGGAGGACTCCTCCATCCCCGCTCCGACCCAGCAGGCCCTGATGACGCTGGAATGGGTCGGCCGGTCGGAGAACCTCGCCATCGCCGGCCCGTCGGGCACCGGCAAGAGCCACTTCGCCGAGGCCCTGGCCCACAAGGCCATCGACCGGGGCATGCAAGTCGCCTGGTTCAGCCTCGAATCGCTGACCGCCCACGTCGGCCGGGCCACCGTCGACAACTCCGTCGCGAAGGCGATCGCGAAGATCACCCGGGCCAACCTCATCATCCTGGACGACATCGGGATGCTGCCGTCCGGCCAGGCCGCCGCCGAGGCGTTCTACCGGGTGATCGATGCCGCCTACGAACGCAGGTCCGTGATCGTGACCTCGAACCTGCATCCGTCGGGATTCGACTCGATCATGCCCAAGACGCTCGCCACGGCAGCAGTCGACCGGCTGTTGCATCACGCGCACATCGTCCTGACCGAGGGCAGCAGCCTCCGGCTCACCCAGGCAACCACGGGCAAGGGCGTCAAGCCACTGCACTGAGCCAGTCGAGGGACGAAAAGTCACACCGCACAAGGAGATGAACTGTCCGCCCACAAAGAGGTGCAATGTCCGCTCACCCGGATGACCGCGTGTCCGTGGACACCGCCCGCCTGGACAGGCGCTGCCCAACCCTCATGAGCCGTTGCTGTCGTTGTCGGCACCGTTCAGCCCGGAGTTCGCCTGCCCTGCGGTGCACGTCGCGGTGTCCAGGAGGGTGCCCGTCAACTTGTTGGACTGCTGCGGGACATCGTTGGCCGGGTTGCCGTTCGTGTGCGCCGGAACGGTGTCCGAGCAGACGCTCGTGTCCGCCACAGCCGTACCCGACGCGGCCAGCCCCAGCGCACCGGCAAGGCCCCCCACAGCCGCAACGAGCCCAACAACACCGGAAAGCTTCTTCATGACCACTCGACCTCCAGCCGTCGATCACCCCCGGACAACCCGAGAGCGACACCCCTGTAACCAGGGACGACCGGAAGTAGTTATGTGTGATTACCAGTACGTGTGATGACTTTCCGCCGCTCACCCATCACCCTTGCGGGCTCCCGTGGCCGGCCGGGCCGGGACCCGAACCCGGCACTCTCACGTCACCGGGTGGCGGGCTGCGGTTGTGACCTGCCGGCGCGGAGGGTGGCGAGGCCGAAGGCCAGTCCACCGACGATGAACCAGGGGTTCCAGAGGGCCAGCGTCCAGGCCCGCTGCCCCTCGCTCACGGAGGCGTCCAGCGGCGTGGCGTTGGTCAGCAACAGCACCTCGACACCGATGCCACGGGCCAGCAGAAGCGCACTGACGCCCCACCCCAGCCACCTCGCCGGCACGGACCGGGGCAGCAGCCACGCCAGCAGGGCACCGAGGAGACACAGCGCCCCCACACCCCACAGACCGGCCACGACGAACCACAGCGGGCGCTCGGCGGCCAGCGGACCGGCGGAGACGCTCAGCCCCACGTCACCGCCGAGGGCCCAGTAGAAGTGCAACCCGGCGAAGGCGACCGCCCAGCCGCCTGCGACGCGCCCCCACAACGCGGGCTGCCCCGCGTCCGTTCCCCCTGGCTCGCGCTTCACCGTCGGCAACACAAACGACCGCCCCGTACGCCTGCGCAGCCACGGCATCAAGCGCACCAACGACACGGCCCACATCGCCACGGCTGACCCCCGTCACCCTCAACACAGTTGACGGTCGGGAAACGGCGGAGGGGCCGGCGTCGTTCCCTCGGATGCGCGGGCCGGGAGAACTCGGGACGTCGCGGCGCCTGCCGAGCTCACTGCCCGACCTCATGCGAAAGGGGTGCGCCCGGACTCGGGGCACCCCTTCTCACCTGGCCGGACGGCCACACGGCGGAGAGTGTGGGATTTGAACCCACGGTGACATCGCTGCCACGACGGTTTTCAAGACCGTTCCCTTAGGCCGCTCGGGCAACTCTCCCCACGCCACCCACTGGGCGACGCGGGGACAGCCTACCGGGTGGACGAATCCGCTGTGCGGCCCTGGTCGAGGGATGGGACGGAAGGTCAGCGCGTAGCCGTCCCCGTGCCGCAGGAACACCGTGGCCTGCCCCGGCTTCCCGTCCGGGCCGATCACCCACATGGGGGAAGTCTTGGATGACCGTCTCTAAGCGGCAACCGTGTGGGCATTGTGGGCTGAAGGCCGCAAAAAGGGGGCGGGGTCGTGGCGGTTGTTCGCGGCAGGGGCGGGCCCAAGGTCTCGGGCAGGGCAGGTGAGGCCGTCCCGTCGCTGGGCTATGCCCTCTTCGCGACCCGCTGGCTGCAGGCTCCTCTGTACTTCGGGCTCGTGGCCGCGCAGGCCGTGTATGTCTACGAGTTCTTCGGCGAGCTGTGGAGTTTGATCCACGGGGTGGTGACGGGGCACGCGGACGAGGACATGGTGATGCTCAACGTGCTCAAGCTCGTCGACGTCGTCATGATCGCCAACCTTCTGATCATGGTGATCGTCGGCGGCTACGAGACGTTCGTCTCGCGCATCGGCCTGCACGGTCACAGGGACCAGCCCGAATGGCTGTCGCACGTCAACTCCAACGTGCTGAAGGTCAAGCTCGCCATGGCGATCGTCGGGATCTCCTCGATCCACCTGCTGCAGATGTTCGTCAGCATCCACGACGCCTCCCAGCGTGAGCTCATCTGGGGGACCACGATCCACATGGCCTTCATCTTCTCGGCGTGCATCCTCGCCTACATGGCAGGACCGATGGAGGCCAGAGCCCAGTCCCTCGGGCTCAACTCCCGCCATGTCCCGCCCCAGCCCTGCGCTTGCGCCGCTGACGGCGAAGCGCATCACGGTTGATGAGCGAGTGATCATGCCGGTGGAACGCATCGTGCCGGACTTTTATCTACCCCGTTGCGCACCCCCTGGCGGTGCGTCCGGGCGGTGACGCCCGGGACGAGGTCCGGCAGGGAGTTTTCTGAACCATGGGAATGACAAGTACCAGCGCTGTGGTGGTGGCCGTGCTCGGCACGGTGCTGTTATTCGCTCTCACCGTCTGGTGCTGGCCACGCCTGGCACGGCGGGGGTGGCGACCGGTCCTGAGCCGGGTCGGACTGGTCTGCGCGATTCAGGCGCTGCTGTTCTCCTCGATCGGCCTCGCGGTGAACAGGGACATGCTCATCTACGGGTCCTGGGACGAGCTCTTCGGCTGGGAGAAGGGCGTGGACTTCGACGAGAAGTCGGCCGGCGGCTCGGGCGTGCAGCTGATCGGGAAGCAGAAACCCGATGTACCCGGCGCCGGAAAGCCCCACATCAGCGGCGAGATACAGAAAATCAACGTGCAGGGAGAGCGGTCCCGGATCGCCACCCCCGCTTATGTCTATCTGCCGCCGGAGTACTTCCAGAAGGCATACGAGAAGAAGACGTTTCCCGCCGCGGTGGTACTGACCGGATTCCCCGGCACCGCCGAGAACCTGCTCAAGGGGCTGCGGTACCCGAAGACGGCGTGGACGCAGGTCAAGCAGAAGAAGATGCAGCCGATGATCCTCGTCATGATGCGGCCCACCGTCGCACCGCCGCGCAACACCCAGTGCGTCGACATTCCCGGCGGTCCGCAGACGGAGACGTTCTTCGGCAAGGACCTCACGAAGGCGCTCTCCGGCACCTACCGCACCGGCACCAAGGCGCGTAACTGGGGCTTCATCGGTGATTCCACCGGCGGCTACTGCGCACTGAAGATCGGCCTGGAGCACCCGGAGACCTATGCGGCCAGCGTGGGCCTGTCAGCCGACTACAAGCCCGAGATAGACAAGGACTCCGGCGACCTCTTCCACGGCAACAAGCGCGAGGAGAAGCGGGCCGACCTGCTGTGGAGCCTGGACCACTTGCCGCAGGGCAACTCGTCCTTCCTGGTCACCACGTCCAAGCAGGGGGAGTCCAACTTCAAGGCCACCCAGCGGTTCATCTCGAAGGTGAAAGCGCCCGCACGCGTCTCATCGATCACGCTCGACAGCGGCGGTCACAACTTCAAGACCTGGAACCGCGAGATACCGCCCTCGCTGCGGTGGCTCAGCAGCCGGCTCTCCGCGGAGTGAGCGACCGGAGTGAATGTGCGGGGTGAGTGATATGCCTCCCCGCGCCGTCCGTTGGCCGGCGCGGGGAGGCATGGAGACTCAGTTGTCGCCGTCGCGCTCGCCCAGGGTGATCTCCACCGTGGACGACTTGCCGTCGCGGGTGTAGGTCAGCTGGACCTTGTCACCCGGCTTGTGGGTCCAGATCTCGCTGATCAGGGTCGGGCCGCTGTCGATCGTCGTGTCGTCGAGCTTGGTGATCACGTCGCCCGGCTTGAGGCCCGCCTTGTCGGCCGGGCCGCCGGGGGTGACGGCCGGGGTGTTCTTGGCACCGGTGGGGGCGATCTTGGCGCCCGCGCCGGTGTCCTTCATGTTCACCGTGGCGGCGATGACCGGGTAGACCGGCTTGCCGGTCTTGATGAGCGTGTCCGCGACGTTCTTGGCCTGGTTGATCGGGATCGCGAAGCCCAGGCCGATGCTGCCGGACTGCTGCTGTCCGCCGCCGAAGCCGCCGCCGGAACCGGCGGACTGGATCGCGGAGTTGATGCCGATCACCGCGCCCTGGGCGTTGAGCAGCGGACCGCCGGAGTTGCCCGGGTTGATCGAGGCGTCCGTCTGGAGCGCGCTCATGTACGACGCGTTTCCGCTGCCGCCACCATCGCTGGAGGCCACCGGGCGCTTCTTCGCGCTCACGATGCCCGTGGTGACCGTGCCGGACAGACCGAAGGGCGCGCCGATCGCGACCGTCGCGTCACCGACCGCCGTCCGCTCGGAGTCACCCAGCGGCAGCGGCTTGAGGGTGCCCGCGGGGGCGTCCTTCAGCTTGAGGACCGCGACGTCGTAGCCCTGAGCGCGGCCGACCACCTCGGCCTCGTACTTCTTGCCGTTCGAGAACGTGGCACGGAGCTTGCCGCCCTCGGCCGCCGACGCGACGACGTGGTTGTTGGTGAGGATGTGGCCTTCCTTGTCGTACACGAAGCCGGTGCCCGTGCCGCCCTCGCCACTGCTGCTCTGCGCCTCGATGGTGACGACGCTCGGCAGCGCCTTGTTCGCGATGGCCGCCACCGAACCCGGGGAGCGGCTCTCCACCTTGGGGTCGCCGGATGCGGAGATCGTCGTCGAGTCACCCGACTCATTGCGGTCGGCCGCCCAGTAGCCGATGCCGCCGCCGACACCGCCCGCGACGAGCGCCGCCGCGAGCACGGCCGCCACGAGGCCGCCGGAGCGCTTGCGCGCCGGCGGGGGCGGCGGGGCGCCCCACGCCATGCCCGGACCCACGGGTCCGGCGCCACCGGCTCCGCCGTACGGCTGCTGCGGCGCGCCGCCACCGCCGTACCAGCCGCCACCGCCCTGGCCGGCGGCTCCGGCTCCGGCGCCCGCGTACATGGGCTGCGGGTGGGCCTGCGGCTGCTGCTGGTGGTGCGTCTGGGGCTCAGGGGCAGCTGGAGCTGCCGGCGCCGCCGGTGCGGACGACGGGCCCGTCATCGGCTTCGGCTCGACGGCCGGGAGCTGCGACGTCCGCTCGGCCGCCGGGAGCTGCGTCGTCTGCTCCACGGGCGGAAGCTGCGACGTCTGCTCGGCCGCCGGGAGCTGCGTGGTCCGCTCCTCCGGCGGGAGCTGTGTCGTCCGCTCGGCCTGCCCGTGATCCGCGTCAGCGGGGACCGCGTCCCGCACCGGCTCCGCCGTGGGCGGCTCCGTGGGGACGGGCGGAACCGGAGGAGCCTCGGGAGCGGCCGGAGTGGGGCGCTCCGCTTCGGCGGCCGGCGTCGAAGACTCCGCATCCCGCCCAGCCGCATGCGGAACGGCGGCGCCCTCGTTCTCGGTGCTCACAGCTGTCTCCTCAATCAACAACAGAAAGTTTTCCGCTAACAGCTTTTCCCATGGCACGTCAGACCGCCGTAAGCGGAGACTGTGCCCTCGTCCATCGTCCTTTACCTCGGACAAAATGGACCGCATGCGCGATTGTGCCAGGCGGTGGCACGATAACGCGGTGACCCATGCGCACCCGGCCCGGGACTTTCCTTCCGAGCGCCAGCCCCCCGCCGTCATCGCCCACCGCGGGGCCTCCGAGGATGCCCCGGAACACACCCTGGCCGCCTACCGCAAAGCCATCGAGGACGGCGCCGACGCGCTGGAGTGCGATGTGCGGCTGACCGCCGACGGGCATCTCGTCTGCGTCCACGACCGCCGCGTCAATCGCACCTCCAACGGGCGCGGGGCCGTCTCCACCATGGAGCTGTCCAAGCTCTCGGCCCTCGACTTCGGATCCTGGAAGGGCCAGGCCACCGACGCCGAGGCGCCCGACCGTGACAGTACGTCCGTCCTCACCCTCGAGCGCCTCCTCGAACTCGTCGCCGACTCCGGGCGCCGGGTCGAGCTCGCCATCGAGACCAAGCACCCGACCCGCTGGGCGGGCCAGGTCGAGGAGCGGCTGCTCGACCTCCTCGGCCGCTTCGGGCTCGCCGCCCCGGCCGTGGGGCAGCCCTCGCCCGTCCGGGTGATGAGCTTCTCGGCCCGGTCCCTGCACCGGGTGCGGGCGGCCGCGCCCGCCATTCCGACCGTCTATCTGATGCAGTTCGTCTCACCGCGCCTCCGCGACGGACGGCTGCCCCCCGGGGTGCGCATCGCGGGCCCGAGCATCCGGATCATCCGCAACAACCCCGGCTACGTGGCGCGGCTGCACCGCGCTGGCCACCAGGTGCACGTCTGGACCGTGAACGATCAGGCCGACGTCGAGCTGTGCGCCCGGCTCGGGGTCGACGCGGTGATCACAAACCGGCCCAAGGCGGTACTTTCCCAACTCGGGCGCCCCTAGTGCCCATTACATGGAGTGCACCGGCGCGTTCGGTGCGTATCCGGCCGCCACAAGTGCCTCACCCCGTCCAGGATGGCCGGTTTCCGGTCCAGGCCATTGGGGCATCCATCCCCTGACGTGGGGCAAAGGAGGTCTCGGGGGTGGCGTTGATGGTGGCACAGGAGGTGGCCACGTCGTCGATCATGGCCGTACCCCATGGTCCCGCCGGCGTGGGTGAGGCGAGACACCGGATGCGGAGGGACCTGCGCGTCAGCGGGGTGCCGGATTCGGTCATCGACGACGCGGTGCTGGTCCTTTCGGAGTTGCTCAGCAACGCGTACCGGCACGGACGACCGCTCAGCCTGTCGAACGGCGAGTGCGACGGCGCGGAGAACGGCGGCATACGCGCCGCCTGGCACATGGACCGGCGCGGCCGGCTGACCGTCGAGGTCACGGACGGTGGCGGCCCGACCCGGCCCTTTCCGGCCACCCCTTCGGTGACCGCGCGCGGCGGCCGGGGTCTGAACATCATCAGCGCGATCTCCCAGGACTGGGGCGTCCGGGACGCCGGTGCATCCGGCGAGGTGACCGTCTGGGCCGCGCTCTCCGCTACCGCGCATGCCGCGCATGAGTTTCCTTCTTCGCGCATCCCCCTCGACCCGGAGCTCGCTTTCTCGGATCTCGACGGTCTGACGTAGAACCGCGACGCGCGTAGACGGCGGTAGCCGTTTGCCGTTTGCCTGACCGGCGGTCGCGTCCCTCGGCGGGATCGCCGACCGTCCCCCGGGCCATGACGGCCTTCGGCTGCGGGCCGTCGTTGCCGCCTGCGGCGGCGAGCGCCCTGCGGGCGCGTCCTCAAACGCCGGACGGGCTGCTATGTGCCTCAGCAAGCCCACCCGTCGGCTGCCGCTGAGCGCGAGCGACCCCGCGCTAGGCTCGCGCTCGTACGCGCCGGCCCGTACGAGCCGGTAGGACCGATACGGGAGATGCACAGCCATGGCCAAGAAGCGCCGCCCTCAGAACAAGGCCGCCACGCCGCAGGCCGGCGACGGCACCATCCCCGTCGTCGGTGCCCGTGAGCCCTGCCCCTGCGGCTCGGGCCGTCGCTACAAGGCCTGCCACGGGCGCGAGGCCTCGCACGCCGTCGTCGAGCTCGTGCAGCGGCCCTTCGAGGGGCTGCCCGGGGAGGCCGACTGGGTCGCGCTGCGCGAGCTGGTGCCCGCCGCGACCGTGGAGCTCAAGCTCAAGGGCGGGCTGCCCGAGGGCGTGCCGTCGGTGACGCTGGCCACCGTGCTGCCGATGGCCTGGCCCGCGCTGCGCCGCGACAACGGCGCCGTGCTGCTGGGTCTGCAGAACGACACCCCGTCCGGCGACCTGAGCCGCGACCTCGCCGCCACCCTCCAGCGCGCCCTGGAGGCCGCCCCCGGCAGCCCCGTCGCCGCCGAGCGCACCGGGGCGGAGGGCCCGCGCCTCCAGGACCTGCTGGACCCGGAGGGCCCGTTCGAGCCGGCCGTCCACACGGGCTTCGAGTTCTGGGTCGAGAACGCCGAGAACGCCACCGGTGACGTCGCCGCGTCGCTGGAGCGGGCCAACGCCGCCGCGATCCCGACCGTCCGGCTGTCCGGGGTCGACGCCGCGTACTGGTGCGAGGTTCCGGACAAGAACCACCTGCGCTGGGTCATGACCGTCCCGGAGGAGAAGCTGCTGGACGCCCTCGCCCGGCTGCACGTCACCGGCGCGACCTCGCTCGGCGAGGGAACGCGCCTGGTCGGGTCGTTCCGCGCGCACGGGCTGATCGTCCCCGTCTGGGACCTGCCGAGCGAGATGGGCGCCCAGGACGTCGAGAAGCCGGCGGCGGCCTTCGCGGAGCGGCTGGCCGAGGCGCTCGCCGACGAGTCCCCGCTGACCGCGGAGGAGCGGCGCGCCCGCGGCGGCCTCACCAGCCGTCAGGTGACCTTGAACTGACGGCTTGGGGGCCGTGGCCTCCGGCGGTCACACCGGAAGCCCTGCCCGCGCCTGCCGGAAGCCCCGGTGAACCCACCGGGGACCGTCGGCGGTTCCCCTCGAACGGCCGACGGTCCCCAGCGAGCCCGGTGGTTCCCTCCGGAAGCCCCGGACTCCCCCACCGGGGAAGCCGGTGGCCTCCACCCGTGAGCCCCGGGCGTCGCCGGTGGCCCCCGTTGATGCCCGCCGGAGCCCCCGGGCGGTCTCCGCCGGGGGCCCCAGCCGTCCCCACCGGGGAGCCCAGCCGTCCGCACCGAGGACCCCGCCGAGCCCTCAGGAGGATCCGTATCCGCTTCCGGAGGGCGTCATTCACGTGACTCCTGTCACAACTCCCGCTGTCAGCCCGGAAATCGGCGTCCGGAAATCCGCGATCGAATTTGCGAACCGCCGATCTCTTGTTACGGTTCTAGGAGCCCGGTCGCTGGTGCATCCCCCGTCGCCAGCGACCGGGCGTTTCCATGCCCGGAATCCGGCCCGCCGATCGGCCGGGTCCCCGGCCCGGCCGTCGAGCGGCCGCACCGCGTCCCACGTGCCTGTTCACATGGCCTTCCATGACGCCTTCCAGCCCCCGCGAGGCCCCCCGCCGCAGCCCTGGCCCGGGCACCGGACGCCCGTACGTCCGCGGGCCGCTAATCCTCCTCGGGCTCCGGCGAGTTGCTCCCGGACCGGAGCATGAGGTTCCCCTTCGTTGAAGCGATCTCCGCGACCGCCGTATACGAGCCATGTCCCCGAACCGTCGGTTCGCGGGGCGTCTCGCAGGCGTCGGGATCATCGGAGGCGCTCAGCCGGCAGTGCACCTGGACCGTCCGCCCGTCCGGCGCCATGAGGGTCAGCACGGCCGTCAGGGGCTCGCCCGTGGCATTGCGGTAGTACGTGCGGGCCCAGGTCTCGCTCCCCTGCGTCAGGACGCAGGTCTGTGCCTCGGCGCCGTCGGGCGAGGAGAGTTCGGGGCCGCACTGGGCCGAGCTGCGGGCCGGGAGGACCGCCACCGCGTCATCGGGATCGGTCGACGACGGTCCGCCCTCCGGACGGCCGTCCCGGGCCTTGCCGTCGGCGTTCTCCGGAAGCGCGGCGCTCCCGGCAGCCTCACTGGCCCCACCGGCCTCAGAAGGCCCTCCAGGCGCGAGAGGCTCCTCCGCCTCACCCGCACCGCGCGCCGCGTCCCTGGAGGTGCCCCGGGCCTCGTCACGGGTCATGTCCTGGGCCTTGTCCGGGCCCTGCGCGCCCGCGCTGCCCGCCGGGCCCGCCGTCGCGGCGGCCAGCGGCAGGACGACGGCCAGGGCCACCGCGCTCGCGAGCGCGACCATCCGCAGATTCGCCGCCCGTTGCTGAGCCGCGCTGGGCTCTCCGGGCAGACGGGACGCACGCTCCATGGGGACCACCTGCAACTCGCCGCGGACGCTGGATCGCGGGGGCGGATTCGACCCACACCCCCGCCGGACCGACGGCGCCCGGCACGGCATCCGACGCAGGCCCTCATCCGCAAGATAGCGGGCACGGTAGGGCTCGCAGGGCGACCGCGCGGCCGTTGCTGTGGTTCTTCTGTCGGCTTTCACTCCAAGGAGTGAGAGCGCGTGCGTCTCCCGTCCGTACGCGCTCTCGTCCGCCCACAGGACCCACCCCGGCACACCGGCGACACGCGGCATCCACTGCTCCGCGCCCCGTCAACCCCGTCGGCCCCACCGGACTGTGTGATCAGTACGCGAGCTTGCTGCCGCCCCCGGGCGTGCCCGCGCTCTCCTCCACCAGGACGTCGACCACCGTGGCCACGTCGGGCAGCCACGGCCGCGCCGTGGGCTGTCCGGTCGTCCGGCCCACGCGGAGCGCCACGGCCGCGCCGACCCTGCCGCCGAAAGCCGTGCGGCCCTCCGTGCCGTCCTGGCCCGGCTGCACCGGCGGCCGCTCCCAGCGGACCCGGCCCGTGGCGGTGGGCGACGGCGGCAGGACCACATAGCCGCCCTCGCCGTGGAAGCGCAGCGACCCGGGCACCCAGTCCTGGCTGTGCAGCAGCTCGCCGAGGACTTCGAGGGAGTAGGGGGCCACCAGCAGGGACCAGCGGGTGGGGGTCGCGATCACGGGGCCGATCCGCACGCCCGCGCGGTCGAACGCCGCCAGGGCCCGGGCCCCGGCGACGGCCGGCAGGCTCACCGCGCACGGCGCCTTGCCGCCCGTGGCGAGCACGACGGGGGCGTCGGGCCGGTTGGTCCACCACCAGCGGACCATCCGCGCGTCCGTGGTCGCGGCCAGCAGGCCCGGGTCGAACGGGTGGGCGCCGGGGACCACGCAGTCCGGCTGGGGGCAGCCGCACTCGCGCGGCCGGCCGCCCGGCCGCAGCCCGACGCCGGGGAGTACGGGCCATTGCCACTCCGTGGCGTAGGCCAGGGCCGCGGTGAGTACCGCCGACCGGCCACCGCGCCGAAGCGAGAGCTTGCGTCGCCTTCCGAGGATCTCGCGCATGAGCGCTCGTTCCTTTCCGTAAACGCCGAAGGTGGGGCCCCGGTCCTGGACAGGGGCCGTATCGCACTACCTGAATCGCACTACTTGAATCGCACTGCCTGAATCGCACTACACGGCACTTCGCACGGTCCGCATGGGAACTGAACGGGAACCGCTGGGGAACTGCTGGGGAACTCCGTGGGCCTTCGTGGGACTACGTCTTCCGTGAACTGCGTCTTCGTGAAACTGCGTCTTCATGGGACTACATGGCACTACGGGCACTACGTGGCGCGTCGCGCGACGCGCCGTGGCCCTTTCGAGGCCTGCACACCACATGGATCACGAGTCACTGCGCGTACGACGCAGCGCATCACGCCGCGGGCCGAGCGTGAAACCTGGCGAGGGGTGGCGCGCGCATGGCGCTTCGTGCTGGCCGTGCACCCCTCGCCCGCGGCGTGGGTTGCCCCTCGCCATGAGGGACGGGCGTGACCGTTGACGGTAAAGACGCCAGGGCCCGCCGCCGGGTTGCGGGGCGGCCCCAACTACCCCTGGCCTTCACCGAGTACGTACCCGCCGCGGTCGGCATGACGCACTGTTGAACAACGCCAGTCGACCGCAAATCACAGGCCTCAGGACTATTTTCCGGCCAACTTGGAAACCTCCCAGACACCACCAATCCCACTGGTCCAATGCTGGACATCCCCTTACTCGGGCGTGTACATGTGGAGGCATTGATAGCGCGCAACACGACAGGGGGTTTGCGATGCTATTGAGCAGCACGCACAGGCCGCTGGGCTGGTCACGATGGCTTGGCCGGGTGCCCCGAACCGTCCCCCGCCGCCCCTTCTCTCGCACTGGCGTACGCCTTGCACCGGGCAGCAGGCCATGACTGCCCCCCACCTGCCGAAAGTGGCCGGAATCGACTCCCCGGTCCCCGCACCCGCGCACACTTCCGCCCCTGTCGCGCCTTCGGCCCTCGCCGGTGAGAACACCGGCCCGGCCCCCACCACGGCCGCCCTCCCCGCGCCCGCCACCGGCCCGCCCGGCGAGCCCCCGCTCTCCCCCCTCGCGCTGAACGCCCTGGTCCAGGACCGCCTCGCCGGCTGGATCTACGACCTGACCACGCTCCAGGAGCTGACCGAGCGGCTCGCCCGCACCGGCACGCTGGACGACGCCCTGCACGAACTCCTGCGCGCCGGGTCCACGCTCGTCGGCGCCCGCCGCGGCCTCGTCACCCTGCGGCCCGACGACGGGCTCGCCCCTCCCGTGACCGTCGGCCTCGGCCTCGGCCGCTCCGACCTCGGCCACATCGAGACGATCCCGCGGCCCGCCTCCTCCGCGCCCCCCTCCCCCGGCGCGCCCCCCTCCTACGGGCAACTGCTCGACGACCTCCCGCCCGTCGGCAACCGGTCCGGCACCGCCCACCCCGACATCGCGGGCGAGGACGGTCTCGACCCGCGTTACCGCGAGGTCGCGGCCCGCCTGGGCTACGCCGCCAGCTACGCGGTACCGCTGGAGTCCGACCCGCCGGGCCCGTCGGCCGGTCCGGAGGACGCCACGGGCAGGCTCGGCGCGGCCGTCTGGCTCTACGACGAGCCGGCCGAACCCACCGAGCGCCAGCGGCACCTGATCGGCCTCTACTGCGGCTACGCCACCGAGCACCTCGCCCGTCTCGTCGAGCTGACCCGCGCCCGCGAGACCATCGCCACCCTCCGCGAGGAGCTGCTCCCCAGCCGTCTCCCCCGGGTCGCCGGGGTCCGGCTCGCCGTCCGGCACCGGCCCGGGCCGCGCGGCGGCGGTGCCTGGTACGACGCGCTGCCGCTGCCCGAGGGCGCGCTCGGCCTCGCCGTGGGCGGAATTACTGGTTCCGGTCCGAGTGCCGTCGCCGCGATGGGCCGGCTGCGGGCCTCCCTGCGCGCGTACGCCGTCATGGAGGGCGAGGACCCGGTCGCCGTCCTCTCCGACCTCGAACTCCTGCTGCGGCTGACCGAGCCCGCCCGCGCGGCCACCGCGCTCTTCGCCTACTGCGAGACCGTGGAGGACCCCCTGACCGGGGACCGGGCGCGCAAGGTCGTCCTGGCCGGGGCCGGGCACTGTCCGCCGCTGATCATCGGCGACCACCGCACCGAGTACGTGGAGACCTCGCTGTCCGCGCCGCTGGGCATGCTCGCCTGCTGGGAGGCCCCCAGCGTGGAGATCGAGCCCGCGCCGGGAGAGACGCTCCTCTTCTACAGCGACGGGCTGCTGCACCGCACCGGCGAGGCCATGGACCGCGCCTTCACCCGGCTGCACAAGGCGGCGGCGAGCGTGCCGCGGGCCCTGCGGCACGACCCGGACGCCATCGCCGACCACGTCCTGCGGGCCGTGCTGCCGCCGGAGCGCCCCGCGGAGCCCCTCGCGGGGACCGCCGGGGCCGACGCGGAGCGCGACCGGGCCGCCGCCGGGGCGCTGGCCGCCGCCGCGGCGGCGACGGCCGGGGACAGCGGCGAGGACGTGATCCTGCTCGTCGCCCACTTCGAGTGACGTCGCCGTCGCCGTACGGGAAGCCCCACTGCACGCGTCCGAAAACCACTGATCCGTACCGCTGATCCCCACCGCCGAACCGCACGGCTGATCCATATGACAGTCAGTACGGCCTTCCTTCCGACGTAACCTTCTCCGCCGCTTTCCTCCGCACTTACGATGGGTAGCGGCCCCGTCCGAGGAGGAATGCAGTGACCGAGCAGCAGCCCGCGCCCGAGAACCCCGAGGGTGACGAGCCGATCAAGCAGCGGAAGAACGGTCTGTATCCGGCCGTCTCCGACGAGCTTGCCGAGAACATGAAGTCCGGCTGGGCCGACACCGAGCTGCGCGATCTGCGGCCGATAGCCCAGGCGCCGGACACCGCCCGCCGCCGTGCGGACCTCTCCGCGCGTTTCCCCGGTGAGCGTCTGGTGATCCCCGCGGGCAATCTGAAGACCCGCTCGAACGACACCGAGTACAGCTTCCGCGCCTCCACCGAGTACGTGTACCTCACCGGCGACCAGACCCAGGACGGCGTCCTGGTCCTGGAGCCGACGGGTGAGAGCGGGCACGAGGCGACGCTGTACCTGCTGCCCCGCTCGGACCGCGAGAACGGCGAGTTCTGGCTCGACGGCATGGGCGAGCTGTGGGTCGGCCGCCGCCACAGCCTCTCCGAGGCCGAGCGGCTCTACGGCATGCCCTGCCAGGACGTCCGCGAGCTGGCCGACGCCCTGCGCGACGCCTCCGGCCCGGTCCGGGCCGTCCGCGGCCACGACGCGGGCGTCGAAGCGGCCCTGACCGACAAGGTCACCGCCGAGCGCGACGAGGAGCTGCGGGTCTTCATCAGCGAGCAGCGGCTCGTGAAGGACGCCTTCGAGATAGCCGAGCTGCAGAAGGCGGTGGACTCCACGGTCCGCGGCTTCGAGGACGTGGTGAAGGTTCTCGACAAGGCCGAGGCCACCTCGGAGCGCTACATCGAAGGAACGTTCTTCCTGCGCGCCCGGGTCGAGGGCAACGACATCGGCTACGGCTCCATCTGCGCCGCCGGTCCGCACGCCACCACCCTGCACTGGGTGCGCAACGACGGCCCGGTCCGCTCCGGCGAGCTGCTGCTCCTCGACGCCGGCGTCGAGACGCACACCCTCTACACCGCGGACGTCACGCGCACGCTGCCGATCAACGGCACGTACACCGACCTCCAGCGGAAGATCTACGACGCGGTGTACGAGGCCCAGGAGGCCGGTATCGCGGCGGTCCGGCCCGGCGCGAAGTACCGCGACTTCCACGACGCCGCCCAGCGCGTCCTCGCCGAGCGGCTCGTCGAGTGGGGCCTGGTCGAGGGCCCGGTCGAGCGCGTCCTGGAGCTCGGCCTCCAGCGCCGCTGGACCCTGCACGGCACCGGCCACATGCTCGGCCTGGACGTCCACGACTGCGCGGTCGCCCGCACGGAGACCTACGTGGACGGCGTCCTGGAGCCCGGCATGGTGCTGACCGTCGAGCCCGGCCTGTACTTCCAGGCCGACGACGTGTCCGTGCCCGAGGAGTACCGCGGCATCGGCGTCCGGATCGAGGACGACATCCTCGTCACCGAGGACGGCAACCGGAACCTCTCCGACGGTCTGCCCCGGACGTCCGCCGACGTCGAGGCGTGGATGGCCGGCCTCAAGGGCTGATCCCAAGACACATCGGAGCCGCGTCCCGCTTCGTGCGGGGCGCGGCTCTTCGGCTTGTCGTGGGGTATCGCGGGGACAGGACCACTCCCGTCCCACGTCAGGCTTTCGTCACAAGGTGCCGGCCATGAGCAGGGACGAGTACGGGGTGTCGGCCACGGTCAGGGCCGCCCCCATGTGCGTGAACTCCGCGCTGAGCAGGGCCCGCTCGTGGTCGGGCTCCCCGAGCCAGTCCGCGAAGACCTTCTCGGGGTCGTCGAAGCAACCGCCGGTGTTCTCCGCGATGCCGGCGACCGGGTATCCGTACCGGTCGGCCGCGGCCCGCAGCGGGACGTAGTGACCCTGGCGCCGGCGACGGGCCTGCTCCCGGCTGCTCGTCGCGGCGGCCCCGGCCAGCCGGTCGTCGGGGCGGAGGGGGGAAAGGCCCCGGGCGGCGCGGTGGTCGTTCACCAACGCGTAGATGCGCGCCTGCCAGAGCCCGCCGTCGCCCGCGCCGGCCGCCGTTAAGCAGGAGCCGCCGGTGTCCTCCCGTACGGCCCGGGCACCCACCCGGCCGTGGGCGGTGTCCTCCTGAGCGCGGGCGAAGGGCTCGACGGGGATCTGTGCGTCCTGCGGAAACGTGATCACTTCGTACCTCTGCTTCGCTGAACCACGCGCGAGTCCGGTGCGCCCGCGCCGACGGCCCCACCCTCGCGCAGTGCCGTCAAGGAGTGATCAACCGCCGGTCAACGTCCGCCGGGACGCGGATCCGGAAGTGGCCGAATGATCATGCGTCACAACCGCGTCACAACCGTACTTTCGCCCCTGACCTGGGACTTTGCCTCGGCATTACCATCCTTGAAGTGACCGGAAGCAGCGGTCACTCATGCCGTGCCCGCCTGACCCGCGCGCACGGTGCTCAACAAGGGGGAGGGCGGACATGTGCGGCACCAGTCTGGCCGTATTCGGGATCTCGGCCATGGAGGAAAGTCTCTACCGACATTTCCTGCGAAATCCTGATACGGCGCCCGACGATATCCATCTGCGTCTCCACGTCGAACAGGACCGGGCCCAGGAGGCCGTGACCCGGCTCTCCGACCTCGGCGTGCTGCGCCGCACGGAACGCGGGACCATCGCCCCGGCCGACCCGGAAGTGGCCGTGGACCGGCTCACCGAGGTGCGGATGGCGGAGCTGTACCGCCAGCTCCAGGAAGTCACCCGGTCCAGGGCCGTGATCGCGGACCTGCGGGCGGAACAGGGCGCCAGAACGCTGCCCCCGCAGGGGGTCGAGCGGATGGAGAACGTCGCCGAGATCCGTGACCGCATCGACGACCTCGCGTTCTTCGCGCGGGAGGAGATCCTGTCGGTCGAGCCGTACGCCGCGCTCACCCCCGCCAACATCGAGCACGCCCGGCCGCTCGACCGGCGGTGCCTCCGGCGCGGTGTGCGGGTGCGCAGCGTCGTGCTGAAGGAGGCGCTCACCGACCCGCCGACCGTCCGCTATCTCCTCGAACTCGCCGCGCAGGGCGCCGAGATCAGGGTGGCGGACGACATCTCCGAGCGGATCCTCGTCTACGACCGGCGCACGGCGCTGGTCCCCGTCGATCCGGCGGACACCTCGCGCGGCGCGCTGGTCGCCCAGGAGGAGGGCCTCGTCGCCAACATCCTGGCGCTCTTCGAGAAGATCTGGAACGAGGCGGCGGATCTTGCCGCGCTGGTCGACCGCGAGGTGACGGGCGACGTCGGCGAGGGCGGGCTCTCGGAGATCGAGCAGCAGGTGCTCGAATCGATGTGCAAGGTCGGCAAGGACGAGATCGGCGCCCGCGACCTGGGGATCTCCGTACGGACGTACCGCCGGCACGTCGCCGACCTGTTGAAGATCCTCGATGCGAGCAGCCGGCCGCACGCGGCGCTGCTGGCCCGCGAGCGGGGCTGGATCTGACGCGAGACGCGCCGATGGCGCCGGGCCCGGGCTCCGGGCCCGGCCGTCCCGCGTTCCGTCCCGGCCGTCCTGCCTCGCGCCCCGGCCGCCCCGTGTACCGCCATGCCGTTCAGCCTGTCCGTCGCCAGCCGCGCAGCGCCGGGTCCTCGAAGACACGGGCCACGCACGCTCTCACGGCCTCGGCCTCCTCCGCCTCCGCCGCGCCCTGAAGCCGGACGCGCAGCTCGAAGCCGTCCTGGTCCGCCACCGGCGTGCACACCCAGTGGGCGGGCAGCATGCTCAGCACCCTGATCACCGTGGTCTGGCCCGGCGCCGCACCGGGATCGTGCCGGACCGCGGTGATCACCACCTGCGGGTCATGACGGTCATTCATCTCGCTCAACTCCCTTGCGCCCTTCTCACTATGACTTCTCACCCGACACCCTCCACACACTTGCCATGGTGGAAAGTCGCCGCTACGCTTTCCATCATGGAAAACGACAAGACGTACTCCGCGACCGCCGCCCAAGCCGCCCTCGACAGCGTCTCCGCCACTCGCGCCCAGGTCGCGAGCCGGGTCGAGAGCCCCTGGTGGTACCACGTCGGGCTCGGCGCGTCCGTCGCGCTCGCCTTCACCTCGATCGACGTGGGCGGCAGCATGATGCCCTCCGGCCTGATCGTCGGCGCCGTACTGGCCCCGCCCGCGCTGGCCTGGTCCGCGGCCCGCTCCCGGGGTGTCGCGATCGCCAATCCGCTGAACACCCCTGGCGCGCGCGGCCTTTACGGCTTCTACCTGCTGCTGCTCGGCGTCCTCGCCGCCGTCGGGCTGGTGCTCCAGATCGGCTTCGGCCTGGACGGACCGATGAGCGTCGCCGGGGTGCTCGCCTTCGTCCTCACCACCGTGGTCAGCCGTCGAGCCGACGACGCGCTGACCCAGGACGTCCGGGCCGGGGTCTGACCGCCGTGGCATTCGACGAGATCATCCATCCCACCAACCGGCTGCAGATCTGCGCGAGCCTGGCATCCGTCGACGCACTCGAGTTCTCGGTGGTCCGGGACACCCTCGGGGTGAGCGACTCCGTACTCAGCAAGCAGGTCAAGGTACTTCAGACCGCCGGGTACGTGGCGGTCAAGAAGGCACCGCTGAAGTCCCGTACGCACACATGGCTTTCGCTCACCCCGGCCGGCCGCGAGGCCCTGGCCGGACACCTCGCCGAGCTGCGGCGGATCGCGAACCTGGCCGGTGGGGCCGAGGGCGCCGGGTTCTGACCCGGCCTGCCCCACCCACCCGAGCACCACAGGTCCCGCCCGGACGGCCCCCTCGCCCGTCACAGCCGGACCGGCACGACGGCCGGAGCACCGGCCGCATCCCCCGCCGCGCGCAACGCGCCGACCGGGAAGAGCTCCACCGCCGCCTTCGCGACCTCATCGGCCGACACGGTCCGCAGCCGCTCCGGAAGCCCGTACAGCTCCAGCGGATTCCCGCCCGCCCCGACGGCCCGCCGCAACAGATCGGCGTGCGCCTCGGGAGAGTCGAAAGCACCCAGCAGTTGTGCGGCGCAGAAGTCCCGCGCCGGGTCCAACTCGGCCGCACCGATGGGCTCCTCGGCCAGTCGGGCCAGCTCCGCGTGGATTCCGGAGAGCGTCTCTTCCTCCAGGCCCCGCGGAACCTTCCCCCGGACATAGGCGCGCGGTATGCCGACGACGGTGTCGCGGCCCGCGTACAGCTCGAAGCCCGCGTCGGCCCGGCGCGCGAAGCGCTCCGCGAGACGGGCCCGGAACCAGCCACCGAGCACGGCCGTCGCGAGGAAGCGCGCGGCTTCCTCACCGGCTCCCGCCGGTTCGGCCGTGCCCACGATCAGCTGGACGTCCGGCTGATGGTCGTCGCGCAGGACCAGCGGCTCCCCCGGGGCCGGCGGAGTGCCGGGGCGGGTCGGCCACGCGACGTCGGACAGGTGCGCGAAGCCGTCCTGCCAGGAGGACAGCGCCCGGGCCGCGAGGTCGGCGAACCCTTCGGGGTCGAGGTCGCCGACGGCCACCAGCGAGCCGCCCGCCGGTGGCAGGAAAGCGGCGTCCGGGGCGGGTGCCTGGAGCCATCGGGACCGTACCGCGTCGTCCAGTGCCTGATCGGGGGTGCGCGCCATGGCGGCGGGCCAGGACGGCACCTCGCGGGCGCCGGTGAGGATCTCGGCGAGGAGTTCCAGCCAGCTCTCGGTGCCGGCGGCGGGGACGTAGCCGGTGGCGTCGGCCCACTCGCCGTCCGTGGACAGCTCGAAGCTGCCGCCGAGCGCCGCCGCCCGGACCGCCGCCCGGGAGCGCGTGGCGAGCGCGCGCAGCAGCGCGGCGCTCTGCCCGGGCCGGCTCCAGCCCGCGGGGCCGAGCGGCAGCCGCAGCCGCAGCTCCACCAAGGGGGCCCGTCGGTCGGCCACCGCGACGACCCGCAGGCCGCCGGGGACGACGGTGTCGCGCAGCCCGGCGTGGGCGGGCGCCGGCTGGGGGCCGGGGCCGGGCACGGGGCGGGAGCCTTCCGCCGCGCTGGGAGCCCGGACGCCCGCGGCCGCCGGGCGGGCGGCGGACCCGGCCTCGGTCCGCCGGGGCCGGGTACGGACCTCGCCCGGCTCCATGACCAGCACGGCCTTGGGCGCGGAAGACAGCGAACGGGCCGCCTCGGCGACCCGTCGGGGATCCAGTCCAGCGAGCAGGACCGGTAGTTCGTCCAGGAGTTCGGCGCGGCCGAAGAGGATCTCCAGCCGGCCGAGCGCGCGGGATCTGGTCTGGATGTCGGCGTGGGCGCGATGGTGCTCGGAGACCAGGGCCGTGGCGGTACGGGCGACCGCGTCCGGCAGGCCCGGGTCCGCGGCCCAGGCCGCCCACTGCCCGGCCACGGCCCCCACGGCGTCCTCGGGCCGGGTGCCGGCGGGCAGCACGGCCGTGACGACCAGCGCGTCGGGGTCCTTGGCGTCCAGCGGGCCGAAGAAGCCACAGCCGGCGCTGACGGCGGGCATGCGCAGTGCCGCGCCTCCGTGCCGGCTCATCAGCCGGGCCAGCACCGTGTGCGCCAGATAGCCGGGCAGGTCCTGCTCGGGGTCGGGGAGGCGGTAGCCGAGGGCCAGGGCCGTGCCCGGCACGCCGGGCTCGGTGCAGGCGGCCCAGCGGTCGGCGGTCGGCAGCGGCTCCTCGCGGGAGGGGACGGGCGCCACGGGCCGGGCGGGGATGTCACCGAAGTGCCGCTCGATCAGGGCCCGCGTGTGCACGGGGTCGACCGAACCGACCACGGTCAGCACGGCGTTGGCGGGCGCGTAGTACGCGTCGAAGAACTCGGCGCAGTCCGCCGGGGTGGTCCGCCGCAGCCGTTCCGCGTCGCCGTACCCGTCATGGGCGTTGGCGAAGGAACGGAAGAGGACGCCCGGCAGCAGCGGCCAGGGGAAACCGCCGTACGGGCGCCCGGCCACGGCCTGGTGGATCTCCTCCGCGACCCCGTCGAGCTGCTCGGCGAGCGCCTCGGGGGTGAAGGTCGGCGCGCGCATCCGGTCGGCCTCGGCGAACAGCGCCTGCTCCAGGGCGGAGGCCGGGGCGACCTGGTAGTAGTCGGTGTACTCCTGGTGGGTGGTGCCGTTGGCCTGGCCGCCGAGGCGGTGCACATGGTCGTAGAAGCGCCCGTCGGGCAGGCTCGCGCTGCCGCGGAACATCAAGTGCTCGAAGAGGTGGGCGAATCCCTCACGGCCCGGCGGCTCGGAGCGGAACCCCACCCCGTAGTGCACGGAGACGGCAGCGCGCGGCACCCCGGGCTGCGGCTCGAGAAGGACACGCAGACCGTTGGGCAGCGTGAATCGGCACAGCGCGGAGTGTCCGCGGCTTTCCGTCATGGTGGAGAGGTCCTCCGCATCGGGGGTCGGGCGTGACGAAGTCTTTGAAAGGGCCGAGGCGTCACAGGTCGGTCAGGAACTTCAGGAACGAGGAGTAGTGGTCGAACCCGCCCTGGTGGTCGTCGAGATAGGCCGCGATGTCGTGGACGTGCAGCAGCACGCGCAGCGCCGCCAGCTTCCGCCAGTCGGTGCCGAGGTCGCGTCCGTAGCCGTCGAAGAGCGCGTCGATGAGCAACTGCCAGGTGGCCGGGTCGCCACCGAGCTGCCACTTGAGTTCCACGAGCTCGCCGACGACCCAGCCGAGGTCGACGTACCAGGGGGCGGCGCACACGTCCTCGCCGGTCAGCAGCGCGGCGGTGCCGGGCGGCCCGCCGATCACCAGGGAGCCGAGGCCCGCCGCGCCGTGCGCGAACACGACCCGGTCGTCGCCCGTGACCTCCTCGGCCCAGCCGCGCACCCGCGCCCAGCGCCCGGGGCCCAGCGCCCGGCGGACCTGCGCCTGGGCATGGGCCGCGCGCGGGCTCGGGGTGTGCCCGTCGAGCCAGGTGACGAGCCGGTCCAGGCCGCGGGAGCGGCGGCCGGCCGGCAGCTCGTCCAGGGGCGTTTCGTGGAGGGTCCGCAGCGCCCGGCCCAGGCCGCGCAGCGGGCCGTGCAGGGCGGGCGTGACCCCGGTGGTGAGGAGGACGAACGCCACGGACTCGGCTCCGGCGACCCGGTAGGTCCGGGCCTCGCCGTCCGGGCGGGCCGGGGCGAGGAGGACCTGGCCCGGCGCCGGCCGCCCGGCCGCGTCCGCGAGGCGGGCGACGGCCTCCGGGGACAGCCGGACGAAGGGGGCGGGGGCGAGCGGGCCCGGGGCCCGGCGCCACTCGTAGGTGCCGTCGGGCAGCGGCAGGACGGTGGTGCGCAGCAGGCCGGTGCCGTACTCCGTCAGCGGCGGGGCCTGGGTGTCCTCCGCCTCCGGCTCGGTGCGGACGGTCGTGACGGTCACAGCAGGGCCCTTTCCGCGGGGTGGGCGGAGCGGTCCGCCGCGAGTTCGGCGCGGCGCTGCTCCAGCGCCTCGATGACGTCGGGCATCGGCGGCGGGACCCACGCCTCCATCCGCCCGGTCGTCGCGCTGCGGCCCGGCTCCGGCGCCGTCATCACGACGTTCGGTCGGGCGGACAGCGTGGCCCAGTGCTTCTGGAAGGCGGCGCTGTCCAGCCCGCCCGGCGGCAGCGACGGGGCCAGCGCGATGGGAGCCTTGGTGACCTGGGCGGCGAGCAGCGACGGGCTGTCGGCGAGGCCGAGGGCGAGCCGGGCGGTGTAGTGCAGGGTCGCCGGATAGACGACGAAGGCCTGTGCCCACTCGGCGAGTTCGACGTGCCGGGCGCGGGCCTCCTCCTCCGGCCAGACGTCGGTGAGCACTTCGCCGCCGACCCGGTGGGCCAGGGCCTGCCGGGTGACGAAGCGCTGGGCGCTGCGGGTGAGCACCACGGACGTCTCCAGGTGCGGATAGGACATCCGCAGCCAGTCGGCCCAGAACGGCAGGCCGGTGGCGAAGGTCGAGCCGGTGACCACCAACAGCAGTCGGTCCACGCCGAGTTCGGGCACGTGGACGAGGGGGTACGGGGGTTCGGTCATTTACGCCACCTCTCTCAGGACTTCTTCGAGCTCCTTCAGCGCGACGCGCGGCCCCTGGGTGAGGTGCACTCCGGTGACGTTGATGACGATCTCGTCGACGCCCGCCTCCCAGTAGCGCTCCAGCCCGGCGGAGATCTCCGCGGGGCCGCCGCTGAGGAAGCCGCCGCCCGCGATGAGGGCCTTGGCGCTGGCCATCGGGTCGGCCTTCATGTCGACCTCGATGCCCGAGCGGCGGAGCATGTCGGTGTAGTGCGGCATGCTCATGTGGCCGGAGTTGCTGGCGAGGGCCACGGCGGCGGGGTCCCGGCCGGGCTTGTCGAGCGCCACCGGCACGATGGCCACCAGGCGGGGCACGGGCCGCCCGGCGGCGGCCGCGCCCTCGCGCATCGCGGGGACGACGACGTCCCGCAGATAGGGGGCCGGGGTCAGCCAGGTGATGGCCGTGTCGGCGACCTCGCCCGCCAGGCGGGCCATGCCCGGGCGCAGCACGCCGAGGCCGATCTCGATCCCCGGGCGGGGCAGGGTGGGGAGGCTGCCGCGGCAGCGGAAGAACTCGCCGTCCAGGTCGACCTCCTCGCCGTCGAGCAGGCCGCGGACGGCGGTGACGTACTCCCGGCAGGCGCCGAGCTGGCTGCGGTAGGGGGCGCCGAGCATGTTGCGCTGGAAGACGGCGGCGCCCGGGCCGAAGCCGGCCACCACGGGATGGCCCATGGCGACGGCCAGGGCCTGTGCCTGGAGGGCGGCCTCGAAGGGGTGGCGCAGCGGCATCACGGTCACCCCGGTGCCGACGGGGACGTGGAAGCCGGAGGCCGCCGCGTAGGCGAAGGTCTGGTGCGGGTCGCCCACCGAGGACTGGCCCTGCCAGAGGCGGTGGGCGGCGCTCCACTGGGTGAGTGCCGCGAAGGGCAGGATCTGCTCGTGCCGGGCGGGGGTGAAGGGCATCAGCACGGAGTAGCCGGTGCGCGGGGTGACGGAAGCGGAGGGTACGGACGGTACGGACACGGTGGTGCTCTCCTCGTCGGTCACGCGAGCGCGGGGGCGGGGGCGGGGGTGCCGGTGCTGAGCACCTGGCCGCTCACCAGCTCGGCGTAGGCGGGGCAGCGGCGCAGCAGGGCGTCGTGGTCGCCCTGGTCCACGACCCGGCCGGCGTCCATGACGATCACGTGGTCGGCGTGCTGGATGGTGGAGATCCGGTGGGCGACGACGAGCACGGCGCGGTCGGCGGCGAGGGAGTCGACGACGTTCCTCAGCCTTTGCTCGTTGATGCTGTCCAGGTGCGAGGACGGCTCGTCGAGCAGGACCAGGCGGGTGTCGGAGAGGGTGGCGCGGGCGAGGGCGAGCCGCTGGCGCTGGCCGCCGGAGAGGTTGTCGGCGCCGCCGAGCACGGTGTCCAGGCCGTCGGGCAGGGAGCGGATCTCCTCGGCGAGGCCGACGCTCTCCAGTGCGGCGTACAGCTCCTCGTCGTCGGCGGGGCGGCTCTCGTCGCGGCCGAGGGTGAGATTGCCGCGCACGGAGTCCTGGAGCAGGGTGTTGGACTGGTCGACGTAGCCGATCTGGCCGCGCAGCTCGCCGAGCGGCCACTCGGCGACGTCCCGCCCGTAGACGGAGACGCGGCCGGACTCCGGCTCCACGAACCGCTCGATGAGCGCGAGCGAGGTGCTCTTGCCCGAACCGGAGAGGCCGACCATGGCGGTCAGTCCGCGGGCGGGGACGGTGAGGTCGGCGCCGCGCAGGACGGGCCGGTCGTCGCCGTAGCCGAAGGTGACGTTCTCGAAGCGGACGGCGGGGGCGTTGCGCAGGGGCGCGGCGTTCTCGGGGGCGGGGGCCTCGACGTCCTCGGTGGGCAGGGCGAAGACGTCCTCGAAGCGCTTGCGGGCGACGAGGCCGGTCTGGAGTCCGCTGACGCCCGAGGCGGCCATGATCAGGGGGGCGGTGAGCTGGAGGAGGTAGAGCAGGAAGGCGACGAAGTCGGCGAGGGTGAGGTGCCCGTCGAGCATCCGGGCGCCGCCGCCGACGACCACGGCGACCAGGGCGATCTGCTGGCCCAGGTTGATCACCGGGACCATCAGGGACTCCATCTTGGCGGCCTCGATCTCCAGGTCCGCGAGCTTGCGCGCGCGGCCGGCGAGGGCGCGGGAGGTCCTGCGCTCGGCGCGGTAGGCCTTGATGACGGTCAGGGACTCCATCGCGGAGACGAAGTTCTGGGCCATGCCGCCGAGTTCGTCCTGGAGGGCCGCGTACTTGCGGCGCAGCCCCTTGATGACGACGGTGATGACGCCGACGGCTATGAGGAACGCGCCGACGGTGATGAGCAGCAGCACCCAGTCCAGCAGGCCCATGATGACGAGGGTGCCGACGACGGTGACGCCCGCCATGGGGAGCTGGATCGGGCCGATGTCGATGAGGCTCTTCACCCGGGCGGCGTCGGCGGTGATGCGGGCGGTCAGATTGCCGCCGCCCTCCCGCTGCGCGTCGGCGAGCCGCAGTCCGAGGGCGTGGTCCATCGTGCGGACCCGGAGCCGGTAGATCAGCTCCTGGCCCATCCGGCCGAGGAGGAAGGCGGCGAGCGCGCCGGCGGCGGCGGAGCCGAAGCCGACACCCACCATCACCGCGGCCCACAGGGCCAGCCCCTCGTCGTTCTGGATGGCGGCCAGCAGCTTGCCGACCACCATCGGCAGGGCCAGGGTGGCCGCCGTGGACAGCACGGCGAGCACCCCGACGAGGACGAGCGCCGGGCCGTTGCCCCGGGACAGCTCGGTGAGGATCCGCAGCTTCGGGTCAGGGCCCGCGGCCGCTGTCCCGCTCTTCAGTACGCCACTCATGGCGCCCCAACTCCCTTGCCTGGAATGGAAATTACGAATGGTTCGACCGGGACCGCGGTGCGGGCGGTGTCACTGCCGCGCGCCCGCCAGGGCGTCCTTGACCTTGACGATGCCGCCGTACTGGAGCAGCCCGCCGGTGTAGACGCGGCTGCCGACGCGGACCAGGACGGCGATCGCCAGGGCCATGAGCCCGAAGGCGGCACCGATCTCCCACCACGCCACGTCCTCGTACGCCATGCGGACCGGCATCGACGCCCAGGACGTCCCGGGGACCATCGAGAGGATCCGGAGGGTGGACGAGTCGGTGCTGCCCGACACCGCCAGCACGGGGCCGATGAGGCCGACCATCTGGAGCGCGTTGACCGGGCCGACGACGTGGTTGACGTCCTCGGGGCGCGAGACCAGCGAGCCGGCCACCGCGTAGAGCGTGATGAAGAGGAGGTAGCCGGGGACGAACCACAGCAGCAGATTGGCGCCGGTACCGAGCGCGTCGGACGGCGTCTCGAAGACACCGAAGCCGATCGCCGCGCTCAGGGTCGCGGTCGCCAGCGCCAGCATCTGCACGAGGGCCGCCGCGCCGAGTCCGGTGATCTTCCCGGCGAGCAGGTGCCAGGGCCGGACCTTCGCGAGCAGCACCTCCACGATGCGGCTGGCCTTCTCCTCCGCGACGCCCTGCGCCACGGCCAGGCCGGAGACGAGCATCAGCATGAAGAGCAGGAAGACGCCCGTGCCCGCGGCGATGGTCCGCTGCTGGACCCGCTCGGCGTCGGGGTCGAGGGTGGTGACCTTCAGCGGCTCGACGGTGAGCAGACCGGGAACGTCCTTGGCCGGTACTCCGTGCTCCGCCAGCCGGTCGGCCTGACCGGCCGCGCGGTGCGCCTCCTGGAGGGCCCGGCCCAGGTCCTCGGGCAGTTCCCGCAGGACCGCGATCCGGTCGCTGCTGAGGACCGCGGCGTCGGCCTTGCCGTCGCGCACCGCCTGCCGTGCGGCCTCGTCGTTGTCGTAGCGGCTGACCTCGGCCCGGTCGCCCAGGGCGGGCGTCAGGGCGGCCTGCCGGCCGACCACACCGACCGTGGACCTGCCTTCGCCGCCGCCCTGGAAGAGCGTGGTGGCCCCGAAGGACAGGGCCAGCATCAGCGCCGTCACCGCCACCGAGATCCAAAAGGCCTTGCTGCGCATCTGCTGAGTGATCTCGCGGGCTGCGACGACCTTGATCAGCGCGGCGTTTCCCATCGCCGTCCCTCCCCCTGCCGTGCCGGTCACCGGGCGCTCCCGGCGACCGACTCCCGGAAGATGTCGGCGAGCGCGGGGTCGCGCCGGCCGAAGTGCTCCAGCCGGCCCAGCTCCTGGGCGGCGGCCAGGATCCGCTGGGCCGGGACGCCGTCCTCGACCTCCAGCGTGACCTTCGCGCCCGTCGTGGCGACGACCCGCACGCCGGGGACGGAAGCCGCCCAGTCGTCGGGTGCGCCGGAGAGGGCGATCTCCAGCTGACCGCTGCCCGCGCTGCGGCGCAGGTGGTCGACCGTTCCCTCGGCGACCAGGGCGCCGTCGCGGATGATGCCGACCCGGTCGCACAGCCGCTCGACCAGGTCGAGCTGGTGGCTGGAGAAGAGGGTCGGTACGCCCTTGCGGGCGAATTCCAGGAGGACCTCCGCCATGGCGTCCACGGCCACCGGGTCGAGCCCGGAGAAGGGCTCGTCGAGGACGAGAACGTCAGGGTCGTGGATCAGGGAGGCGATGAGCTGGACCTTCTGCTGGTTGCCCAGCGACAGCTTCTCGAGCATGTCCTTGGGGCCGAGGACGACACCGAGCCGCTCGATCCACTCGTCCGCGCGCCGGCGGGCGGTGGCCGGGGCCACCCCGCTGAGGCCGGCGAAGAAGACGAGCTGGTCGCGGGGCGTCATCTTGGCGTAGAGGCCGCGCTCCTCGGGCATGTAGCCGAACCGGCGGCGGGAATCGGCGTCCACGGGCCGGCCCTGCCAGCGCACGTCGCCGGAGTCGGCGGTCAGCACCCCGAGGGCGATGCGCATCGCGGTGGTCTTGCCCGCGCCGTTGGCGCCGCAGAAGCCGTACAGCTCGCCCGGCTTCACGACGAGGGACAGCTCGCGCAGGACGCGCTTGTCGCCGAAGCTCTTGGCCACGGAGTCGAACTCAAGCATTGCGGAACTCCAGCAGCGTCCTGACCGGGGTGACGGGCCCCTCCCAGGAGACCGTGAGCCCGGCGGCGGCGCCCAGCGCCTTGATCTCCTCCACCGTGCGCACGGGCTTGGGCATGACGACCCGGAGGTAGAGCTCCATCGCGGCGGACGCGGTCCCGGCGCTGTGGACGGGGATGTTCACGTCGGCGATCAGGATCCGGCCGTCGGCACCGGCCGCCTCGGCGACGCGGCGGAGGAGGGCGACGGCCTTCTCGTCGTCCCAGTCGGCGAGGATCGCGGAGAGCAGATAGACGTCGAACCCGGGGGTGATCGGGTCGAAGAAGCTGCCGACGACGGCGGTGCAGCGGTCGGCGAGGCCGCTCTCCTCGAAACGGCGCCCGGCGAGCTCGGCGACGTTCTTCAGGTCCAGCACCGCGCCCCGCAGATGGGGGTGGTGCAGGGCGAGCTCCATGAGCAGCGTGCCGTTGTGGCCGCCGATGTCCATGACGCTGCCGGCCGTCGACCAGTCGTAGCCGTCGCGGACGAGTTCGGCGTCCCAGCCGAGCTCCCTGGGGCTCTCCTCGCTCAGCGCCTGGGCGAACTGCGGATCTTCGTTGACGGTTTCCCAGTAGCCGCGCCCGAAGAGGGAGGCGTGGGCGGGCTCACCGGTCCGTACGGTGTGCAGCAGGTTGACCAAGGCCAGGTCGGTCCTGCCGAAGAGGCCGTCCATGCTGAGGTGGCGGCGTACCCCGGCCGGGTCCGAGTCCCGCAGGGGCGCGCCCAGTTCGGTGACTTCGTGGCTCCCGGCGTCGTCCCGGCGCAGAAGGCCGAGGTGCACGAGGTGGCGCAGCAGCATGTCGAGCAGGTCGGGGTGGGTGTCCGTGCGGGCCGCGAGGTCGGCGGCGGTGGTCGATCCGGCTTCGATGTGGTCCACCAGACGCAGGGTGGCCGCGGCGCGGATCGTGGCCGGCTGGAGGAGATCGGCCATTCTCACGAGGTCTTCATGGAGTGCTGTCGTAGCCATGGCGCGATCGCCGGCCTTTCTCGCAACGGTGGGTCGTGCGACGGAGTTTCGTACGTGGGGTGTTGCCGTTCCGGCGGGGCCGGGCGGGGTTCCGCGGGGGACGGAACCGCGCCCGGCTCCCGGCAAGACCGCTGAGATCAGCAGCCGTCCTTGTACGTCTTCACCGTCAGCTGGCTACCGAGCCAGCTCATCGTGGCGGCGGCACATGCCGGAGTGGACGCGGGGGCCTCGGCGGCCGCCGTCGTGTTGAGCTCGTCGGCCGAGCTGTAGGCGTCGTAGCCCGCCATCAGGTCGATGATCGCCTCGGACTTCTCCATGATCAGCACCCATCCTTGTAGGTCTTGACGGTGAACTGGCTGGCGAGCCAGCTGACGGTTGCCGCACCACAGGGCGCGGTGGTGGCGGGGGCGTCGGCGGCCGCGGTGGTGTTCAGCTCGTCGACCGTGCTGTAGGCGTCGTAGCCCGCCATCAGATCCATGATCGCCTCGGACTTCTCCATCGCGATCTCCCTTCTGTTTGCGCTGAGTCGGACACAGTGGGTGCGGGGCACCCGGGGTGTGAGGTGGGTCAGCAACCGGCTTCGTACGTGGCGCCGGAGATTGCGGAGGCACCGGCGGCGCACCAGCCGGAGCTGGCGAGGGTGGCGGCGCAGACCGGGGTGGTGGCCGGGGCGTCGGCGGCGGCGGTCACGTTGAGCTCGGCCACGTCGGCGTAGGCGTCGTAGTTCGAGACGAGGTCCATGATCGCGTCGGTCTTGTCCATGATTTTTCTCCTTGTTGAGTAAGGCCTTGTCGAGAAGGCCTTGTTGAGTAAGGACTGAACTGAAAGCAGGGAGTGCGCAGGGTCACTCCCTGCAATCACTTCAGGCTCGGGGCCCGGAATTCCGGGCGGGGCTGGCCGGGTCGACACCGGCCTCGACGAAGGCCGCGGTGAGCAGGGCCTCGACGGGCTCTCCGCTTTTGGCGGCGTCGAGCAGCGCGTGGGCCGTGATGCTGGCCCGGTGCTGGCCGAAGCTGAGGCCGGTCATGCCGGGGCGGCGGTCGTCCGGCTCCCAGGCGGTGGCCACACCAGGGGCCAGCTCCTCGGTGTAGACCGAGGTCTCGTGTCCGACGCCGGGGGTCGTGGCGACGGCGTCGGCGATGCCGCGGGCGGCGTGTGCGGTGTCCCCGGCGAGATAGACCACGAGGGAGTCGCGGCGGGGGTACAGCGGCTTGGCGGAGAGGACCTTCGCCCGGTACGCCGTCCCGGTGTCCTCCAGGTGGCCGAGGACCGTCGCCCAGACCGCGGGCGCCTCCTGCCACGAGGTGATGTTGACGTACACCCGCAGCACGTCCCGGCCGGGCGGCCGGGGGCGGGAGCCGTCGACCATGAAGAAGCCGGGCGACAGCGCGGGGCGCAGCGCGGCGGTGCGCAGGGTGACGACCGCGCCGGGGGTCCCGGAGTCCCCGTCGACGACGAGGGCGCGCGGTACCCACACCCGCACCCCGTCCCGCTCGACGAGCAGCGGTGCGGACTCGGTCCCGCCGTGTCCCTCGGCCGCGCACACCCGTGCCCGGGTGGTGGTCTCGCGGTGCGGTACGCCGTGGGCGAGTTCGCGCTCGAACTCCTCGTCCCGCATCCGGAACGAGATGGTCCCCTTCTCCAGCGTCCGGCCGGCGTGCAGCACGTCGTACAGCGCCTCGGAGAGCAGTCTGCGCATCTCACGGGGGTTGTCGGAGGTCACCTCCCGGCCGTGGACGACGGCTTCGGAGCCGTCCGGCGATACCTGGACGTCCTTCAGCGCGTCCGTGAGCCGGGACGGCAGCGTGGTGGTGCCGGTGCTCATGTCGTCTCCTCGAATCCCAAAGTCGTGGCGAACCTGTGCGGGGCCAGCAGGGCCGCCCGGCCGATGCCGGCGGCGGCGCGCTCGATGCCCGACAGCCGGGCGCTCTTCTGCGAGCTCGCCATCAGCCGGTCCAGCAGGTGCCAGCCGGCGAACGCGGTGGCCCGGTGGGCGAGCCCTTCGTCCACGACGGGGCGCACCTCGCGATATCCCCGCCAGAATTCCCGGACCAGCGGCAGCAGTCGCTGCATCTTCTCGACGCCGCGCTCGATGACGAGCTCATGGGTGAGTTCGACGTCGAGGAAGACGGTGTCGCCGCGGTCGGTGACGATGTCGAGCACGGAACGGTAGAGCCATTCACCGGCGAAGGCACCCACATCGCGGGCCGGGTCCGCCAGCCGGAATTCCTCCCAGTCCGTGACATGGAATTCGTCATCGCTCACCAGGAACTGGTCGACCCGCAGATCGCAGTGCGAGGGCACCTTCGGCGCCGCCCGCTCCTTTTCCCGGAGCGCCTCGACGGCCTTGACCAGCTGCTCGTCCTGCTGCATGAGCTGCCAGCTCTGGACCTCGCCGAAGCTGAAATTCTCGAACATCGGCAGCGGAATTCCGTGCAGCAGTCGCACGGACGGCTGGGACGGCGGTGAGTCGTCGAAGTCCTCCCAGCCCGGCGGACGTGCCTCGTGCAGCAGCCCGATCGCCCGGCCGACCCGGTGTGCGAGGGCGCCGTCGAAGGTCTCGTCGACCATCAGCTGAGCGCCGTTGCGCGCGCCTTCGACGTACTCGAAGGCCACCAGATCCGCTTCCTCGTCGAAGCCGAGGAACCGCGGGCCCCGCAGCGCCGAGCTGGGCATCGCCGCCGAGCACTGCTCGAACGCCTTCAGCCGCCGCATCCGCGCCTTCACATCCGGCTCGGGCCCGACCAGGTGCTTGACGAAGGCCTTGCCCCCGCCGGCCGTCTCGCCGGCCCAGCAGTCGTTGCGCCCGACGGGTGCCGAGAGCGTGTCCCGGAGGTAGGGCCCGAGGCCCAGTCTCTCCAGGAGGGCGTCGACCGCCGGATATTCATCGAGATCGCGCGGCTTGTACGCGGGTACGTCCGCCGCCGCTTCCTTCACTGCCATGACTTTTCGTAACCCTCAGAGAATGCGGGGCGCGAAATGGATTGCGCACCGGGTGGATATCGCCGTCGGCCCATCGCCTTTCGGGCGATGCCTACTGCCAGCCGTTGACCTGCCAGCCATTGACCTGCCAGCCGTTGACCGGCTTGATGTCGGCGACAATCTTCTTGACCTGGTGCAGCGTCTCCCCGGCAGGGGTCTGCTCAGCGGGAATCGATGAAGCGGCAGTGTGATGAGCGGTGCTCGCGGCGGCGATCCCGGTCGTTCCCGCGGTGATTCCCGCGGTGAGGACGAGAGCGACGGTCGCGTTGCGGATTACCTTCTTCATGATTCCCCCTGGCTGTTTTTCCCCGACCCGTTTTCTGGGTACGAGAAAAGATTGCCAGCGGGCGCGGCCGCTCTCCATGGACTTTGATGTCAGCTTGCTGCAGCCTTCGCCGCGGAGCGGTGCAGCTTGATGCAGGGCCCTGGCCGGGCGGGGGCTCGACACGGCTCGGCTGTCGCCGGGACCACGCCTCAACCGCCGGGCGGGCTGGATCTCAGAGGGCGGGGACGGTTACGACGCCTGGAGGAGCGCCGCGCCCTCTCTCCACTTGAGGATCTTGTCGAAGCTCACCACGGCGCCCTGCCGGCCCGGCCGGTTGCGCACGCGGACGTGGTCGGTGAGGGACTCGATCAGGAAGAGACCCCGGCCGTGCTCCTCGTGAGCCGAAACCGGGGTCTTCGTCTGCGGTGGGGGGAGGTGCCGCTTCGTGCGGCGGGGTTCGCGAGGGCGGTCGGCGAAGCCGGGGCCCGAATCGGTCACCTCGATGCGGCAGGTGTCACCATCGATGAAGGCGGTGACGCGGTAGTCCGTGGAAGCATCACCGCCGTGCTCGACGGCATTCGCACACGCTTCACTCAGGGCAACCGAGAGGTCGTACGAGATTTCGGGATCGACCCCGGCCGTCTCCATGGTGCCGATCAGAAGCCGCCGGGCGAGCGGAACGCTCGCAGCTTCGCGCCGCAAGTGGAGTGACCACCAAATGCTCATGCTCAGCCTCCTGGCTGCGGCTCGACATACCGATACGTATAGCCAGGGGTGGGGGCTCGTAAGCCTCCGGAGTGTGTGAGTCCGCTCATTCGGACGACGCGGCGTGGCGGTGCACCGGTGTATATGAGACGAACACCGGCGCACGCGGGCGCGCGTTCGCAGCGCGAAAGGGCCGACCCCTGCCGTAGGTAGGGGGTAAGGGCGGTGGGATGATGGCGCAGCCATGCCTCACCCCGTCGCGCGCGTCGGCGCCGATCTGCGACTGCTCCGGGCCGCGGTGTTCACCGCGGTCTGTGTTCTGCTGTCCGCGGGCGGGCATGTGCTGGCCTCCTGTGCGAGCGTGCCGCTGTGGACGCTGGGCGCGGGATTCCTCGTCGTCCTCGCGATCGCCGTGCCCCTGGCCGGGCGGGAGCGTTCGCTGCCGGGTATCGCGGCCGGGCTGGCCGTCGGCCAGCTCGCCCTGCACACCCTCTTCGGGCTCGGCCAGCTGGGCGCGCTCGGACGGCAGGGCGCCGCGGTCACCCGCGAGCAGGCGGGCGGTGAGGGGCGGCTGATCAACTTCGCCGCCCAGCTGATCTGCAATCAGTCCCATCCGCTGTCCGGCGCCGACGCGCGCCGCGTCATCACCGACGCCGGGCTCGACCCCGCCGTCCACCCGTCGCGCATGGTCATGACCGCGCCGATGGACTCCCCCGCCACCGGCGGCTCCCCGCTCTCGCACCTGCTGCCGCCCTCGCTGCCGATGCTGCTCGGCCACCTGCTCGCGGCGCTGGCCGCGGGCTGGCTGCTGCGCCGCGGCGACCAGGCGCTGTGGCGCCTGGTGCGGCTGTCGCAGCGGTCGGCGCGGGAGGTCGCGGAGATCACGCTCGTCGGGGCGCTGCGCGCCGCGCTCGTGCTCGTACGGGCCATGGGCGCCCAGGCGGTCCACCATCCGGTGACGGCCGTCCGGCGGGCGGCCGGGGACGAGGAGCGTCCGGCGACCGAGCCCGCGCTCCAGCACTTCGTGATCAGGCGGGGACCGCCGCGCTTCGACCTCGCGGCCTGACCACGCGACGCACTCCGGCATTCGGACGGGAGGGCGGTCGTGTTGTCACCGCACGCGCGCCATCACCCTCTTCGTCCCCTCCTGCCTGTGGAGTACCCCCATGAACACCAATAGCGCTCGTCTGCGCCGTCTCTCCGTCATCGGCTCCCTCGCCGCCGGCACCGTCGTGCTGCTCGCCGGTCCCGCCTCCGCGCACGTGAGCATCCCGGGCACCGCCGAGAAGGGCGGCTACGGCACCATCGCCCTCAAGGTGCCGAACGAGAAGGACGACGCCTCCACGGTCAAGCTGGAGGTCACCCTCGACCCGAAGCACCCGCTGTCGTCCGTGATGCCGCAGCCCGTCCCGGGCTGGGACGTGAAGGTCGAGAAGTCCAAGCTCGACAAGCCGCTCAAGACGCACGGCAAGACGATCACCGAGGCCGTCACCAAGATCACCTGGTCCGGCGGCAAGATCGAGCCGGGCCAGTTCCAGCAGTTCCCGCTGTCGGTCGGCCAGCTGCCCACCGACGCCGACGAGCTGGTCTTCAAGGCGCTCCAGACCTACTCCGACGACGAGGTCGTGCGCTGGATCGACCCGTCCAAGCCGGGCGGGCACGAGGCCGAGCACCCGGCGCCGACCCTCAAGCTCGTCGAGAAGACGTCGCCCGACCACCACGACAAGAACGCCAAGAGCGACAAGAACAGCGACGCCGAGGACAACAAGGGCGAGGCCACCGCCTCCGACTCCGGTGACAAGGACGCGTCCGACACCACCGCCCGGGTGCTCGGCATCGTCGGCATCGTCGTCGGCGTGGCCGGTGCCGCCTTCGGCATCGTCGCCGGGCGCCGCCGCAACGCCTGAGCCGGGCCCACCCACCACGTGACCGCCTGACGTCCGACGTCCGACGTCCGAATCCGACATCGACATCTGACGCCCGGCGGAACGACCGGGGCGGCGGGGGCCCGTACCGCCCGCCGCCCCGCACCTCGGACCGACCACGGAGAAGAACTCCATGCGCACCAAGATCCTGGGCGCGGCACTGGCAACCGCCGCCGCGCTCACCCTGACCGCCTGTGACGGTGGCGGGGAAGCCGACAACAGCGACAAGCCCGCGGCCGACGTGTCCGCGGAGCCCAAGAAGGCCGCCATCGTCCTCGACAACCCGAAGGACAAGCCGGACCTGGTCCTCGACGACACGGCGGGCAAGAAGTACGAGCTGGTCAAGGAGACCAAGGGCAGGCCCGTACTCCTCTACTTCGGCTACACCTACTGCCCCGACGTCTGCTCGACCGTGGTCGCCGACATCGCCGCCGCCGAGAAGAAGCTGCCCAAGGCCGACCAGGAGAAGCTCCAGGTCGTCTTCGTCACCACCGACCCCGAGCGCGACACCCCCAAGCGGATGCGCGAGTGGCTCGACGCGCAGGGCGGGCAGGACATCGTCGGCCTGACCGGCGGCTTCGACACGATCCAGGCGGCGGCCAAACCGCTCGGCATCCTGGTCGAGAAGCCGAAGAAGGAGAAGGACGGCTCCATCACCGTCAACCACGGCGCCCAGGTCATCGGCTTCTCGCCGAAGGACGACGCCGCGCACTGGGTCTACACGACCACGACCACAGCAGCCGAATACTCCAAGGATCTTCCCAAGATCATCAAGGGGGAGAACCCGTGATCACCAAGTCCACCGCCACCACCGCCGCCGTCCTGCCCCTCGTGCTCGCCGGGGGTCTGCTGCTGGTCACCGGCTGCCAGTCGGAGAAGAACGCCCTGGGCCGCGACAAGGCGCAGCTGTCCGTCAGCGGCGCCTACCTGCCGCAGCCCGCCATGACCGACATGGCCGCCGCCTACCTCACCGTCACCAACGACGGCGGCAAGGCCGACCAACTCACGTCCGTCACCAGCCCGCTCTCGCGCGACATCACCATGCACACCACCGAGGGCACGGCGATGAAGCACGCGGCGAAGCTGGACGTGCCCGCGAAGGGCAAGCTGACGCTCGCCCGCGGCGGCACCCACCTCATGCTCGGCAAGCTCGACCACAAGCCCAAGGTGGGCGAGCGGATCGAATTCACCCTGCACTTCGCCACGTCGGCACCCGTCAAGATCAAGGTGCCGGTCGAGACCGCGACCTTCCGTCCCAAGGACTGACGTGCGATGACGACCCCGACCGCCCTGCCCACCCCGACCGCCAGGCGGGTGCTGTCCGTCCTGGGCACCCTGCTCGCCGCACTGTTGTGCGCGCTCGGCCTCGGCGCCACCCCCGCGTCGGCGCACGCCGCGCTCACCTCCACCGACCCCGCCAACGGTTCGGTGGTGCAGACGGCGCCACAGCGGATCACGCTCCGCTTCTCCGAGGGGGTCATGCTCAACGCCGACTCGATACGGGTCCTGGACCCGGGCGGCGAGCGGGTCGAGCAGGGCGGTCCCGAGCACGTGGACGGCAAGTCCGACTCCGCGGCCGTCGCGCTGCGCGCCGGGCTCGCGAGAGGCACGTACACCGTGGCGTGGCAGGCCGTCTCGGCCGACAGCCACCCCGTGGCCGGGGCCTTCACCTTCTCCATCGGGGCGCCGTCGAAGACGACGGTGAAGGCCACGGCCACCGTCACCGAGGTCGATCCGGCGGTCGAGGTCCTCTACGACGCGGGCCGGTACGCGGCCTACGCCGGCTTCGTGCTGCTCGTCGGCGGCTGCGTCTTCGCGGGCGTGTGCCGCTCCTCGCGGTCCGTGCAGCGGATCGCGGTCGGCGGGTGGATCACCCTCTTCGCGTCGACGGCGGCGCTGTTGCTGCTGCGGGGCGCGTACACGAGCGGCAAGGGGACAGGGGACGTCCTCGATCTCGCGCTGCTCGGTGACGTGCTGGCCACCAAGCCGGGGGCGGCACTGCTGTCGCGGCTGCTGCTGCTGAGCGCCGCGGCCGTCTTCCTCGCCGTGCTGTTCGGTTCGTACGCCCGCGAGGACGACGACCGCACGCGCGGCGAACGCCGGGACGTCGCCTACGGGCTCGGGATCGGCGGCACCGTCGTCGCGGTCGGGCTGGCGGCGACGTGGGCGATGGCCGAGCACGCGTCGGTCGGCATACAGGCGTGGCTGGCGATGCCGGTCGACGTGGTGCACCTGGTGGCCGTCGCGGTGTGGCTCGGCGGGCTGGCCGCGCTGCTGGCCGCCCTGCGCTCCGGGGAACCGCTCAAGCGCGCGGCCGTGGTCCGCTTCTCGCGGCTCGCGTTCGCGTCGGTGTGCGCGCTGGTCGCGACCGGGCTCTACCAGTCCTGGCGGCAGGTCGGCTCGTGGGACGCCCTCACCGGTACCTCCTACGGCCGGTGGCTGCTGGTCAAGGCCGGGCTGGTGATCGTCCTCGTCGGCGTCGCGTACTTCTCGCGGCGCTGGACGGCCCGGCTCACGGACGGCCCGGAGCCGAAGAGGACCAAGTCGGCCAAGCCGGCCGCGCAGAAGGTCACGGCCGCCGCGAAGGGCGGCGGCGCCGACTCCGCCGAGCGGGCCGCCCAGCTCGCCCGGCAGCGGGCCGCGCTGGAGAAGGCCGCCGGGAAGCGGGAGCGCGACGCGGACGAGAACCGCAGCGGGCTGCGGCGCTCGGTCGGCGCCGAGGCCGCCGTGGCGGTCGTGCTGCTGGCCGTCACCACCGTGCTCACCGGCACGCAGCCCGGCCGCGCCGAGGCCGAGCAGCAGCGGGCCGCGTCCGGCGCGGCGGCCCCGGCCGCGACCGGCCCGGCCGAGGCGCGCATCCCCTACGACACCGGCGGGACGAACGGGCGCGGCACGGCCCGCATCACCCTCGACCCCGGGCGCTCCGGCCGCAACACCCTCGACGTCGCCGTCACCGACGCCGCCGGGCGGCCGGTGGACGTACCCGAGCTGGAGGTGTCCTTCACCGAGAAGGCGAAGGAGATCGGCCCGCTGCGCGCCACGCTGGAACGCCGCCCCGGCGGCCGCTGGCAGGCCACCGGCTTCCAGCTGCCCATGGCCGGCGAATGGCAGCTGTCCCTGACCGTACGGACCTCCGACATCGACCAGGTCACCGAGATCAAGAACGTGAAGATCAACTGATGGCTGAACAGGCGAAGCAGGCCGGGCAGACGAAGCTGGCTGGACAGGCCGGACCGGGCAAGCAGGCCGGGCAGGCTGAGAAGAGCCCGCGGGCCGGGCAGGCCGGGGAGAGTACGCGGGCCGAGCAGCACCACGGCATCAGCCGCCGTCGTCTGCTGGGCACCGCCGGGGCCGCGGGCGCGGCCGGGCTCGTCGCGGGCGGCGCGGCCGGCGCGTTCGGGGCCGAGGCCGTACGGGACGCACCGGCCGCGCTGGCCGGCGTCGGCTCCGCGACCCTGCCCTTCCACGGCACCCACCAGGCCGGCATCGCCGAGCCCGCGCAGGCGCACGGCCACCTCGTCGCCTTCGACCTCGCCCCGGGAGCCGACCGCAAGGCCGCCGCCGCGCTGCTGCGCCGCTGGTCGGCGACGGCGGCGGAGCTGGCGGCGGGCGAGGCGCCGAAGGGCGACGACACGGGCATCGCCCTGGACGCGGGCCCGTCCTCGCTGACCGTCACCTTCGGCTTCGGCCGCAGCTTCTTCGACCGCACCGGGCTGACCGCGAAGCGGCCGGCGGCCCTGGAGCCGCTGCCCGACTTCACCGCCGACGCGCTCGACCGCAAGCGCAGCGACGGCGACCTGTGGGTACAGATCGGCGCCGACGACTCGCTCGTCGCCTTCCACGCGCTGCGCCTGCTCCAGAAGCAGGCCGCCGGCACGGCACGCGTCCGCTGGCAGATGAACGGCTTCAACCGGTCGCCCGGCGCGACCGCGCGACCGCTGACCGGCCGCAATCTGATGGGCCAGATGGACGGCACCAACAACCCCAAGCCGTCGGACCCCGACTTCGCCTCCCGGGTCTTCGTGCCGGACCGCGACGGCGACTGGATGGCGGGCGGCTCGTACGCCGTCGTCCGGCGCATCCGCATGCTGCTCGACAGCTGGGACCACCTGTCGCTGGAACGCCAGGAGAAGGTCATCGGCCGCCGCAAGTCGGACGGCGCCCCGCTGTCCGGCGGCACGGAGACGACGCCGGTCGACCTGACCAAGATCGAGAAGGACGGCTCGCTCGCCATCGCGGGCGACGCGCACATCCGCGTGGCGGCACCGGAGTCCAACCGGGGCGCGGCCATGCTGCGCCGGGCGTTCTCCTACCACGACGGCTTCCTGGACGACGGCGCCCCGGACGCGGGGCTGCTGTTCGTCGCCTGGCAGGCGGACCCCCTGAAGGGCTTCGTCCCCGTGCAACGGAAGCTGGACCGGGGGGACGGGCTGTCGCGGTTCCTGCGGCACGAGGCGAGTGGGTTGTACGCGGTGCCGGGTGGCTGCGCGCCGGGCGAGTATGTGGGGCAGCGGTTGCTGGAGGGGTGAGGCTTCTTCCCCAGTCCCGCCCCTTCCCGAAACCGGGGCTCCGCCCCGGGCCCCTGGGCGCAGGCCTTGTCGGCTGCGTGCCGGCCGGCTTCGCGGTCCTCGAGCCCCGGTACGAACCGACCGTCCCGGCCGGAAGATATCGTGACGACGCTGCCCCCAAACCACCCGCGAGGAGCGCACATGTCCCCCAGCCGCTATGCCTATCTCGGCCCCGAGGGCACCTTCACCGAGGCCGCGCTCCGTACGCTCCCCGAGGCCGCGACCCGCGAACTCGTGCCCATGGTCTCCGTGCCGACCGCGCTCGACGCCGTGCGCAACGGCGAGGCCGCCGCCGCGCTCGTGCCGATCGAGAATTCCGTGGAGGGCGGCGTCACCGCGACGCTCGACGAACTCGCCACCGGCGCACCGCTGATGATCTACCGAGAGGTGCTGCTCCAGATCGCCTTCGCGCTGCTCGTCCGCCCCGGCACCCGGCTCGCGGACATCAAGACCGTCACCGGTCACCCCGTCGCACAGCCGCAGGTGCGCAACTGGCTGGCGCAGCACCTGCCGGACGCGCTGTGGGAGTCGTCGGCGTCCAACGCGGACGGGGCGCGGCTGGTGCAGGAGGGGCGCTACGACGCCGCGTTCGCCGGGGAGTTCGCGGCGGCGACGTACGGGCTCGAGGCGCTGTACACCGACATCCACGACGCGCAGAACGCGCAGACCCGCTTCGTGCTGGCCGGCCGTCCGGCGCGGCCCGCGGCGCGCACGGGTGCCGACCGGACGTCGTTCGTCGTCTGGCTGCGCGACAACCACCCGGGCGCGCTGCTGGAGCTGCTGCAGGAGTTCGCCTCGCGCGGGGTGAACCTGATGCGGATCGAATCGCGGCCCACGGGCGAGGGCATGGGGCAGTACTGCTTCTCCATCGACTGTGAGGGGCACATCACCGACCGCCGGGTGGGCGAGGCGCTGATGGGGCTGAAGCGGACGTGCCCGAAGGTGCGGTTCCTCGGCTCGTACCCGCAGGCGGGGGTGGACGCCGGCGTTCCGCCGCGGCCGGGGACGTCGGACGACGACTTCGTGGCCGCCGCGGACTGGCTGACGCGCTGCCAGGACGGCCGGGCCTGATCGGCGGGCGGGCACTGCTCCGAGGCAGCGCAACGCAGCGGCGTGGCGTGGCGTGGCCTTCCACACAGCGGTGGTGTGGATAGTCGACGAAGTTATCCACAGGGCGCGACTCGACCTGGGGATAAGTCGACACGGTCACCCCTCTCCGCATCAGACGAATCGGTCAAGGTCGACAAATCTCTCTAGCTATGAGGCGGCCGTCCACAGGGCGACCGTCCGCACTCACGCCCGCCCCGAGCCCCCTTCGTCACCTGAACGCCTTCGAATAACCCTTTAGGGCGAGCAATTACCACCCGAATGAGCACTCGCGCGACGTTTACCCGGAGAAACTGCGGCACAGGACAGTAGAGGCGGAACGATCCCTTCCGGCATCCACAGATTCCACGCACAGCCTGTGGATAAAGAATCGGAACCCCTCACCCCTGTGGACAACGGGCCGCCAACTCCCGCCCGCCGCAAGGGGTGTCAGCGTCAGGTGCCGCCCCTATGCCCCTTTTCAGCAAATGCGCGCGAATTCCCCGGCACCCGCGCGCCCTCCTTATTCACAGCGTTTTCCACCCGCCTCAATATGGGACATATCGACACGAAGAGGAATATCGCGTGCGGCAGGCGCAGCCCGCAACGGTAGCCTGGAGGGGTGATTGACCTTCGCCTGCTTCGTGAGGACCCCGACCGTGTGCGCGCCTCCCAGCGCGCCCGTGGAGAGGACGTCGACATCGTCGACGCGCTGCTCTCCGCCGACGAACGACGCAGGTCGTCCAGCGTCCGCTTCGACGAACTCCGCTCCGAGCAGAAGGCGCTCGGCAAGCTCATCCCCAAGGCCGCCGGTGACGAGAAGGCCGGGCTGCTGAAGAAGGCGGGCGAGCTGTCCGCGGCCGTCAAGGCCGCCGACGCCGAGCAGGACGAGGCCGCGGCCGAGACGCAGCGCCTGCTGCTCCAGATCGGCAACCTCGTCCACCCGGACGTGCCGCGCGGCGGCGAGGACGACTTCGTCGTCCTGGAGACCGTCGGCACCCCCCGTGACTTCGCCGCCGAGGGCTTCGAGCCCAAGGACCACCTGGAGCTCGGCCAGTCGCTCGGCGCGATCGACGTCGAGCGCGGCGCCAAGGTCTCCGGCTCCCGCTTCTACTACCTGACGGGCGTCGGCGCCCTGCTCGAGCTCGCGCTTGTCAACGCCGCCATCGCCCAGGCCACCGCCGCCGGCTTCATCCCGATGCTGACGCCCGCGCTGGTCAAGCCGCGCGCCATGGAGGGCACCGGCTTCCTCGGCCAGGCCGCCCAGGACGTCTACCACCTGGAGAAGGACGACTTCTACCTGGTCGGCACGTCCGAGGTGCCGCTCGCCGCGTACCACATGGACGAGATCATCGAGGCGGAGAAGCTGCCGCTGCGCTACGCGGGCTTCTCGCCGTGCTTCCGCCGCGAGGCCGGTACGTACGGCAAGGACACCCGGGGCATCTTCCGCGTCCACCAGTTCGACAAGGTGGAGATGTTCTCCTACGTCGACCCGGAGGACGCCGAGGCCGAGCACGCGCGTCTCCTGGAGTGGGAGAAGCAGTGGCTCACCAGCCTGGAGCTGCCCTACCAGGTCATCGACGTGGCCACGGGCGACCTCGGTTCGTCCGCCTCGCGCAAGTTCGACTGCGAGGCGTGGATCCCCACCCAGGGCAAGTACCGCGAGCTGACCTCCACCTCGAACTGCGACGAGTTCCAGTCCCGCCGCCTCTCCGTGCGCATGCGCGACGGGAAGCACGTCAAGCCGCTGGCCACGCTCAACGGCACGCTGTGCGCGGTGCCGCGCACGATCGTGGCGCTGCTGGAGAACCACCAGCAGGCCGACGGCACGGTGCGCGTCCCCGAGGTGCTGCGCCCGTACCTGGGCGGTCGCGAGTTCCTGGAGCCGGTCGCCAAGTGAGGCGTACGGGCGGCTCGCGCGCGGCCTCCGGGTCGCCGCGCGGGCTGCCCACGACCACCCTGCCCGCGCCGCCACGGTGCCGCGCGGGCGGAGAAACGAAGAGGAAGACGCCGTGAGCGCCGCCCCGCCGCCGTACCGCCTTGTCGCGACCGACCTCGACGGCACGCTGCTGCGACCCGACGACACCGTCTCGGAGCGCACCCGCGCCGCCCTCGCCCAGGCCACGGCGGCCGGTGCCGCGCACATCATCGTCACCGGCCGGTCCGTCCCGTGGACCCGGGCGATACTCGAGGCCCTGGACTACCGGGGCCTCGCGGTCTGCGGCCAGGGCGCGCAGGTCTACCACGCGGGCGAGCACCGGCTGCTGACGTCGGTGACGCTGGACCGGCAGCTCGCCGCGCTGGCCGTCGCCAAGGTCGAGGCCGAGATCGGCCCCCTCTACCTCGCCGCCAGCCGTGACGGCATGGACGGCGACGTCCTGATCGGCCCCGGCTACCGCATCCAGGACGGCCCGCTGCCGGCCGTCCCGATCACGGACCCGGCCGAGCTGTGGCTCACCCCGCTCAACAAGCTCTACCTCCAGCACCCCGACCTCGGCGACGACGAGCTGGTCGAGGTGGCCCGCCGGGTCGCCGGTGACCTCGTGGGCGTGACGATGGCGGGCGCAGGCATCGTCGAGCTGCTGCCCCTGGGCCTGAGCAAGGCCACGGGTCTGTCGCTGGCCGCGCGCCGCCTGGGTGTGAAGGCCGCCGACACCATCGCCTTCGGTGACATGCCCAACGACATCCCGATGTTCGGCTGGGCCGCGCACGGGGTGGCCATGGCCAACGCCCATCCGGAACTGCGGGCCGTCGCGGACGAGATCACGGACTCGAACGAGAACGACGGGATCGCGGCCGTTCTGGAGCGGCTGTTCGGCTGACGCCGACCGGCTGTCCTCTCGGCCACCGCACCGGCCCCCAGGTGCCCCGGCCGCGCGTCAACGGCCAGCAGGCCAGCCCCACGGCCACGGAGATCGCGTGGCCGAGGTCGGTGTACGTCGTCCCCCCGGTGACGAGCGGCAGCCCGAAGAACAGCGTGACCGCCGGCAGATACGCCCAGCGCCAGGGCCGGGCCAGGCGGTAGGCCAGCACCCCGGCGGAAGCGGCGAGCCCGTACGAGACCCCTATGTCGACAACGTGCTTCATCGACCGGGGCACCGCGTGCTCCTGGATCGACAGCAGCAGCACCTCCTGGCTGATCAGCGTGGCCGCGACATGGGCGACGGCCACCGTGACCAGCCAGCGCAGGGTGCCGAGCCAGCGTTCGACGTTGGCGTGGAAGACCTCGAAGAGCACGGCGTAGAGCAGGAACGAGGACGGGCTCTCGATCCAGAACCCACTGATGAGCAGCGACTGCAACGGGTGCTTGGTGAGTGCGTGGATGTTGCTGCTGGTGCGGTGGAGAAGGAACGTCTCCAGCCCCTCGCTGGCCGCCGCGATGACGAGGCTGGTGATGCCGATGATCAGCAGCCAGATGTGCGTACCGGGTGACGAGCAGACCCAGCGGCGTATCCGATCGGCGGCTGTCACCATTCGAAGGTAGCCGCGGCTCCAGAACTCCGCGCGCCGACGAATCCAGCCACCTCAAGCCCGTCCGGCGATTGAGCGGCCCAGTTGTAGGATGACTGGGCAACCGGGCAAACCCCGTCCAGACCCCCCGTCCGGAGGACGAAATGACCTTGAGAGCAGCCGGACGCCAGTCCCTGGTGGACACCGTCGTCGACCAGCTCCGAGCCCAGGTCACCGCCGGCGAATGGGCCGTGGGCGGCCGTATCCCCACCGAGCACGCGCTCGCCGAGCAGCTTCAGGTCGGACGCAACACCGTCCGCGAAGCCGTCCGCGTCCTCGTGCACGCCGGAATGCTGCGCTCCAGGCAGGGCGAGGGCACGTTCGTCGTCTCCACCGCCGACCCCGGCGAGATCATGCGCGGTCTGCAGCGCGCCGGCGTGCGGGACGTGCTGGAGCTGCGCATCGCGCTGGAGGCCGAGGCCGCGCGGCTCGCGGCGGTCCGGCACGAGCCCGCCGACCTGGAGCGGATGCGCGCCGCGCTGGACGCGCAGACGGCGTTCGAGGACCCCGACGGCCAGCCCGACTCCGGGAATCTGGAGCTGTACGCCGATCACGACATCGCGTTCCACAAGGCCGTCGTCGAGGCCGCGCACAACAGCGCGCTGACCGCCACCTACGGCTGGTTCAGCAGCTCGGTGCGCGAGTCGCTGGTCACCGCGCTCGGCGACCGCGAGATGCCGCGCATCGTCCACGGCGACCACCACGCGCTCATGGACGCCATCGCCTCCGGTGACCCCGACGCCGCCGCCCGCGCCGCCCGGGCGCTGCTCGACCGCCCGAAGCAGGCCGTCGAGTCCCTGCTGGCCGAGCGCTGACCCGACGGCCCGGCCGCCCCCCGCACCACCGCACCACCTTTGGGAAAGGCACCACCATGTCCGAGACGAGGTCCGAAGCACCATTGATCGACGCGGAGGAGGCCCTGGCGCCCACCGCGCCCGTGGCCGCCGCGAGACGGCGGCTGCGTGCCCATCCCGCGCTCGTGATGCTCGGCATCGTCCTCGCCTCGCTCAATATGCGGGCCGCGCTCGCCGGGGTCTCGCCGCTCCTCGGCGAGATCGGCGACCACTTCCACCTGGCCGCCGCCGCGAGCAGCCTGGTGACGACCATTCCGCTCGTCTTCATGGGGCTCGGCTCGATCGTCGCGCCGAAGCTCGCCCGGCGCTGGGGCACCGAGGCCGTGCTCTGCGGCGCGCTCGTGCTGCTGTGCGGCGGCATCGTGCTGCGCGTCGCGCCGCCCGTCGTGGCGCTCTTCGTCGGCTGTGCGCTCGTCGGCACCGCGATAGCCCTGCTCAACGTCCTCATGCCGGGTCTGATCAAGCGGGACTTCCCGGACCGGGCCGCGAGCATGACCGCGCTCTACTCGACCGCGATGATCCTCGGCGCCACCGTCTCCGCGGCCTCCGCCGTGCCGCTGGAGAACGCCCTCGGCGGCTGGCAGGGCTCCCTCGCCTCCTGGGCGCTGCTCGCGGCGCTCGCCGCGGCGGTGTGGATCCCGCAGGTGGTCATCTCGCGCCGGGGCACCGGGCACGGGCAGCCCTCGGCGAAGCCCGTGCCCAGTGCCGGCACCGACCTCGTCCGTACGCCGCTGGCCTGGCAGATCACCCTCTTCATGGGGTCGCAGTCGCTCGTGGCCTACGTCTGCATCGCCTGGCTGCCGACGATCTTCACGGACCACGGCATGAGCAAGGCCGAGGCCGGTCTCGTCTTCGCGTTCAGCACCCTGGTGCAGATGGCCGGTTCGTTCGTCGTGCCGATGCTGGCCGGGCGGATGCGCTCGCAGCGCCTGCTGGCGGTCTCCGTGGTGCTGTTCATGGCGGCGGGCATCACCGGGCTGCTCGTGGCCCCGGTCGCCGGTGCGTGGCTGTGGGCGGTGCTGCTCGGCATCGGCCAGGGCGGTGCGCTGGGCCTCGCACTGACGATGATGGTGCTGCGCACCCGCGACGCCCACACCGCCGCCCGGCTCTCCGGCATGGCGCAGACGTGGGGCTATCTGCTGGCGGCCGTCGGGCCGTTCGCGCTGGGCGCCGTCCACCAGGCGACCGGCGGCTGGAACATCCCGATCATCCTGCTCCTGGTGGTGTGCGCGGGCTTGGTGATGCTCGGGCTCGGCGCCGGGCGCGATCGGAAGATCTGAGACGTTGAACAGGGTGGTGGTTCCCGGTGGTGGCTCCCCCCACGACCGGGAACCACCACTTTGTCCCGAACCCGCACCCGCACCCGTGTCGAGGAGACCGACCGCCGTGTTCGACGCTTCCCGGATCACCGTCCCCGCCGAACTGGCGGAGTACCACGAGTCGTACGAGGACGAGGAGGGCCGCGCCTGGATCGCCGGGCTGCCCGGGCTGGCCGCCGGTTTCCTGGACCGCTGGGAGCTGCGGCTCGACGGTCCCCCGGCGCACGGGGCGGTGGCGCTCGTCCTGCCCGTGCGCCGCGCGGACGACACCCCGGCCGTGCTCAAGCTCCAGCCGGTCGACGAGGAGACCGAGGGGGAGCCCGCCGCGCTGCGCGCGTGGGGCGGCGGCGGCGCGGTCCGGCTCCTCGGCCACGACGACGCCTCCGGCACGATGCTGCTGGAGCGGCTGGACGCCGGGCGCTCGCTGGCCTCGGTGGAGTACGACGAGGCCGCGCTGCTGACGCTCACCGAACTGCTGGCCCGCCTGGTTTCGGCCCCCGCACCGGCCGGTCTGCGGACCCTCGCCGAGCTCGCGGCCGACATGCTCGCCGAGGTGCCGGACGCGCTCCCGGCCCTGGCCGACCCGGCCGAACGGGAGCTGCTGCGCTCCTGCGCGGCCGCCGTGCGGGACGTGGCCGGCGAGGCGGGTGACCGGCTGCTGCACTGGGATCTGCACTACGAGAACGTGCTGGCGCCGTTGCCGGATAGCGGCCGCGAGCCGTGGCTCGCCATCGACCCGAAGCCGCTCGCGGGCGACCCCGGCTTCGAGCTGCTGCCCGCGCTCCGCAACCGCTGGGACGACGTCGTCCGGACCGGTGACGTGGAACGCGCGGTGCGCCGCCGCTTCGATCTGATGACCGAGACCATGGGTTTGGACCGGCGGCGCGCGGTGAACTGGACGCTGGCCCGCGTGCTGCAGAACGCCCTGTGGGACGTGGAGGACTGCGAGGAGGGCGAGGAAACCCTCGCACCCGAGCAGGTCCTGATCGCCCGGGTGCTGTTGGGCTACTGAACGCCTGCGGCGGCGGACAGCTGAAGGCTGAGCTCAGCCCATCCAGCCCGTCCGGCGATTGAGGACACCACCGCGCAGCGGGGGTCCGAACGACACGGGCTCGCAGCGGCTGAGGTCAGCCCCATCCAGCCCGTCCGGCGATTGAGGACACCACCGCGCAGCGGGGGTGCGCCCAACACCGGCCCGCAGCCCAGCTCACTCCTCCCCGGCGAGGGTCAGCGTTCGCAGCTTGCGCCCCGCAAACCACGTAGCCGCCACCGTGACGCCGATCAGCAGGACGAGCGCCAGCGGCAGGCCGACGTCCGAGCTGATCGCGCCCTCCGCGCCGATCTTCTGGGCGAGCGCCAGGGACCACTGCTGGACGCTGAGGGTGCGGGCGCCCGGGATGAGGTTGCCGAAGAGCGACTCCCACACCAGGGCGTAGACGAGGCCGGCGACGACCGCGTGCCGGGTGACGGTGCCCAGCAGCAGGAAGACCGCGCTGTAGGCGATGGAGGCGACGGCAGCGGCGGCGGCGTAGGCCACGGCGATCTGCTGGCTGTTGCCGTTGAGGATGTAGCCCGCGACGAGCGTGGGGACCGCCGAGAAGGCGACGGTGACCCCGATCGCGACGATCAGCTTGGTGAAGATGATCGTGGGCCGCTTGATCGGCTTGGCCAGGAGGTAGACCACCGAGCCGTCGTCGATCTCCGGGCCGATCGCGCCCGTACCGGCGACGACGCCGATGAGCGGGACCATCGTGGCGAGCGCGAAGCCGCCGAGGACGGTGGTGGCCGTCTCGTCGTCGGCACCGGTCATGACGCGGATCACCGCAGAGATGATCAGCAGCAGGGCGGGCAGGGCGAAGAGGATCGCGGCCCGGCGGCGGCCGAGGAGGGCCCGGTAGGTGAGCCGGGCGACGGTGGGGTGGTACAGCCCGGAGGACGCTGACATCGCTGAGGGCTCCTTTCAGGCCGCGACGAGGTAGGAGAAGACCGATTCCAGCGACTCGTCGGAGGGCGAGACCGTCAGGAGGCGGATGCCCTGCGCGCGGGCGACGCGCGGCAGAAGCTCGGTGAAGCGGCCGAAGTCGACGGCCTGGACGCGCAGGGCGCCCTCCTGGACGTCCACTTCGATGCCCGACGTGGACGGGTCCGCGATGAGCGCGGCGGCGAGCGCCCGGTCGTCGCTGGAGCGCACGAGATAGCGGTGCGGGCGGTCCGTCATCAGCCGGCGGATCTTGCGGAAGTCACCGGACGCGGCGTGCCGGCCCGCGACGACGACCTCGATGTGGGCCGCCAACTGCTCGACCTCCTCCAGGATGTGCGAGGAGAACAGGACCGTGCGGCCCTGCGCGCCCATCTGCCGCAGCAGCTCCATGAGCTGCATGCGCTGCCGCGGGTCCATGCCGTTGAACGGCTCGTCGAGGAGGAGCACCGACGGGTCGTGGACGAGGGCGGACGCCATCTTCACGCGCTGGCGCATGCCCTTGCTGTACGTGGCGATCTTGCGGTCCTGGGCGTACTCCATCTCGACCGTGGCGAGCGCCCGTTGCGCCTCCTTGGCGCCCAGGCCGTGCAACTCGGCGTTGGCACGCACGAATTCCAGGCCGGTCAAGAAGTCGTACATGGCTTCCCGCTCGGGGACGATGCCGATGTGGCGGTAGATCTGCTCGTTGCGCCAGATCGCCGTTCCGTCGAGGGTGACCGTGCCGGTGGAGGGGGCCAGGAAGCCGCCCATCATGTTGATGAGGGTGGACTTCCCGGCGCCGTTGGGGCCGAGCAGGCCGGTGACACCGGGGCCGATGACCATGGAGACGTCATTGACGGCCACCACATTGCCGAACCAGCGCGAGACGTTGTCGATGCGAAGAGTGCTCATGGGCGCAGCCCATTCCGTGAGGGGTGGTGGTCGGGCGACGGGTGGGCTGTCACAGCCCGACCTTTCGGTAGCGGCGCATCAGCAGCCCGTACGAGCCGGCGACCAGGGCGAGAAGGACGAGGAGATAGACGACGCCGGTGCCGGCCGACGGGCCGTGGCCGCCGGGGAAGGCGGAGGTGGCGGAGAGGAACGCCGTCTGCACCCCGTCGACGAGCGTGATCGGCGAGAAGAGGCCGATCCAGCTGACCGCCTCGGTGTTGTCCTGGGACAGCGCGATGCCCTGGATGGTGGACACGGCCCCGTAGGAGATCGTCAGCACGGCGATCACGGCGGCCACGCCGAAGCCGCGGCGCGGGGTGAGGGCCGCGACCACCAGGCCGATCCCGGCGAAGAGGAGGGAAAGCAGGGTCACGGAGACCAGTCCTTGCGCGAAGCCCTTCGTCTGGTCGGCGAAGTCGAGCTTGGCGAGCAGTGCGCCCACATAGAGCAGCAGCAGGGGCGTGGCGGTCAGGATGAAGAGGGCGGACGCCATCGCCGCGAACTTCGCGGCCACGTAGTCGACGCGCTCGATGGGGCGGGAGAAGTACAGCGGGACCGTCTTGAAGCGCAGGTCGCGGGAGACGGACTGCGGCGCCTGGGAGGCGACGTACAGGCCGATGACGGCCTGGAGGAGGATCGCGTACCGCGTGTACTCCAGCGGCAGCTTGTCCATCTTCGTCGCCACGCTGACCGCCACGATGATCGCGGCGGGCAGCACCATGACACCGAACAGGATCATCGGCAGGACCTTGGACTTCGCCGAGCGGCCGAGGCCGTACGCGCCGCGCAGGCTCTGCGAGAACAGCGAGCGGCGGGCGTAGGCGCGGCCGAGCCGGGGGCCCGCGTAATTACGGTAGCCGATGTTGTGAATGACGTCCTGCGCCGGGGCGGCGGTGGTCTCAGGCGGCATCGGGGGCGCCTCCGTTCTGCTCGTCGCGGAAGACCTCCGCGATGCGGTGGCGCCGCTGTTCCATGCGGACCAGGCCGAGGCCGAGCTCGGCGACGGCGTCGCGGACCGTGTCGTAGGTGCCCTCGTCGACGACGTCCACGAGGAGCACCCGCCCGGAGGCGGGCGAGCCGTCCGGGGCCCGGCCCGCGGGCTGGACCGTCAGCCGCGCCCCGGCGAGGGCGGCGCGCAGCGCGGCCACGCCGTCCGGGCAGGCGTCGGTGTCCGTGACCTCCACGGCGAGGGAGCCGGTGGCCTGGGTGAAGTCGCTGGTGGAGGAGGACCTCAGCAGCGAGCCGCCGTCGATGACCACGACGTGGTCACAGGTGCGCTCCAGCTCGCCGAGCAGGTGCGAGGTGACCAGGACCGAAATGCCGAAGTCGGTGTGGACCCGGCGGATCAGGCCGAGCATCTCGTCGCGGCCGACGGGGTCGAGGCCGTTGGTCGGCTCGTCCAGCAGGACCAGCTGGGGGTCGTGGACGAGCGCCTGGGCCAGCTTGACCCGCTGCTTCATGCCCGTCGAATAGCCGCCCATGGGGCGGTACCGCTCCTCGTAGAGCCCCACGTGGCGCAGGGTGTCGGCGGTGCGCTCGCGGGCGGCGGTGGCCGGCAGGCCGGACATGCGCGCCATGTGGACGACGAACTCGGTCGCCGACACGTCGGGCGGCAGGCAGTCGTGCTCGGGCATATAGCCGACCCGCTCGCGGATCGCGCTGCCCTCGGTCGCGACGTCGAGGCCGAGCACGGCGGCGCGGCCCTCGGTGGCCGGGGAGAGCCCGAGCAGAATCTTGATCAGCGTGGACTTGCCGGCTCCGTTGGCGCCCACCAGGCCGGTCACTCCCGGGGCGATGTCGACGGAGAGCCGGTCAAGAGCGGTCACCCGGGGGAACCGCTTGCTGAGGCTTTCGGTGGCGATCACAGTCACGTGTTCGACGTTAGTGGCGCGCGCCACAGGAGTCGTCAGACCAGATGGCTGGATGCGCCTAGTCCTCGGGTCTGACGTGCCCGTAGGGGTGCGGTACCCCTGGAGGGGGCGGTCTCCGGGTGACGGGAGGGGCGCGGGAGGCGGGACGGCAGGGGCCGGGCGGGTCGTGCGCGGGTTTTCCACAGGTGCGGGCGAGCCCCTTGACGCAGCCGCCGGACATTGTCACATTCATCATTGTCAACTTTCGTACGTGGTCAACTCGCGGGCAGGTCCCCGGATTTCACCGTCCGGGGCCCCTGCCCCGGCACAGGGACGGACGGGTGGGCATGGCGGCTGTCGTGGCGGGACGGGTCGAGAGGCGGGGGCACGGCCCCGGACGGCCGGCGGGCATCGGGGCCGACGGGTTGCGCGGGTTCCGGGCGGTGCAGCGCCTGGCGTACACCTGCGCGGAGGAGGTCGCCGCGCAGCTCGCACCGGGGATGACCGAGCGGGACGCCACCCGGATGCAGCGGGAGTGGCTGCGCGGGCACGGCGTGCGGGACTGGTTCCATCTGCCCTTCGCCTGGTTCGGGGACCGCACGGCCTTCACCGGCTTCCGGGTGCCGCTCCAGTTCTTCCCCACCGGGCGGCGGCTGGAGCCGGGCATGCCGTTCATCCTCGACATGGCACCCATCCACCAGGGCTTCACCGCCGACATCGGCTATTCGGGCTGCCTCGGCCTCAACCCGCTGCACGACCGGCTGCTGGCGGATCTCGGGCCCCACCGCGAGCTGATCCTGCGCGAGGTGCGCGAGCGGCGCCCGCTGCGCGAGATCTATGAGGACGTCGACCGGCTCATGGCCCGCCAGGGCTACGCCAACCGGCACCGCGCGTACCCCTTCGGCGTGATCGCGCACAAGGTGGACCGGGTGCGGCAGCGCCGCTGGTCGCCGCACGTGCTCGGCTTCGGCACCCAGTCGCTCAAGGGGCTGGCGTCCGACGCCGTCCACGGGCACCGCGAGGGCTGGTCGCCGCTGTGGAGCCCGTACCGCTTCTCCGACCACCCGCCGAGGCCCGGCCTGTGGGCGGTCGAACCCCACCTCGGATTCCGGGGCACGGGCGCGAAGTTCGAGGAGCTCCTGGTGGTCACCGACTCCCGGGACCCCGAGGAGAGCGCCTTCTGGCTCGACGACGATCTGCCGCACGTGCGGCGCCGGCAGGAGGAGAAGGCCGCATGAGCAGCAGCACGGACGGCACGGGTGGCGCGGGCCTCGACGGCGCGCGCGAGCGGTGGGTGCGGACGGGCGGCATCGAGCTGTGCGTCGCGGAGCTGGGTGACACCTCACGGCCCACGGTCGTGCTGGTGCACGGCTATCCCGACAGCAAGGAGGTGTGGGCCGAGGTGGCCGGCCGGCTGCGCGACCGCTTCCACGTCGTGCTGTACGACGTGCGCGGCCACGGCAGGTCCACGGCGCCGCGGCCGCTGCGCGGCGGCTTCACGCTGGAGAAGCTCACCGATGACTTCCTGGCCGTCGCGGACGCGGTGAGCCCGGACGCGCCGGTGCATCTCGTGGGGCACGACTGGGGTTCCGTGCAGGGCTGGGAGTTCGTGACCGTCCCGCGCACCGAGGGGCGCGTCGCCTCCTTCACCACCATCTCCGGGCCGTCGCTGGACCACTTCGGTCACTGGATCAACGACCGCGTCGCCCGGCCCACCCCGCGCCGGGTGGCCCAGCTCCTCGGCCAGGGCACCCGGTCCTGGTACGTGGGGGCGCTGCACACCCCGGCGCTGCCCGAAGCGCTCTGGCGCGGGCCGCTCGGCAAGCGCTGGCCGAAGATGGTGGCACGGCTGGAGAAGCTGCCCAGCGGCCCGTACCCCACGGCCTCGCTGCAGGTCGACGCGGCCCACGGCGCCTGGCTCTACCGCGACAACGTGCTGCCCCGGATGCGCCGCCCCCGCGCGGACGCCTTCGCCCATGTGCCGGTGCAGCTGATCACCCCGACCGGTGACGCCTACCTGTCCGAGCGGCTCTACGACGACCTGGAGCGCTGGGCACCACGGCTCGTGCGGCACACCCTGGCCGCCAAGCACTGGGTGCAGCGCACCCGGCCCGACCAGGTGTCCTCCTGGATCGCGGAATTCGTCACCGCCCAGGAGGAGGGCGCCCCCGCCCGCCGCCCCGCACCCTCCGGGCCGTACGCGCAGCGCTTCGGCGGGCACCTGGTGCTGGTGACGGGCGCGGCGAGCGGCATCGGCCGGGCCACGGCCTTCGCGTTCGCCGAGGCGGGCGCGCGGGTCGTCGCCGTCGACCGGGACGGGGCGGGCGCCGCCCGGACGGCCGAGATGGCGCGGCTGCTCGGCGCGGCCGAGGCGTGGAGCGAGGTCGTCGACGTCTCGGACGAGCAGGCGATGGAGAAGCTGGCCGCCAAGGTCGCCGCCGAGCACGGCGTGGTGGACGTCCTGGTCAACAACGCCGGGATCGGGCTTTCCGGCTCCTTCATGGACACCAGCACCGAGGACTGGAAGAAGGTCCTCGACGTCAATCTGTGGGGCGTCATCCACGGCTGCCGGGCCTTCGGCAGGCAGATGGCCGAGCGCGGCCAGGGCGGCCACATCGTCAACACCGCCTCCGCCGCCGCCTTCCAGCCCTCCCGGGCCCTGCCCGCCTACTGCACGTCCAAGGCCGCCGTCCTGATGCTGAGTGAATGCCTGCGGGCCGAGCTGGCCGGGCAGGGCATCGGGGTCTCCGCGATCTGCCCCGGCATCGTCAACACCAACATCACCGCGACGGCCCGCTTCACCGGCGTCCCGGAGGAGGAGCAGCAGCGCCTCCGGGACAGCACCGCGCGGGCGTACGGCAAGCGGAACTACCCCCCGGAGAAGGTCGCGGACGCCATCCTGCGGGCCGTGTTCCACGACCAGGCCGTGGTGGCGGTCACCCCGGAGGCCCGGGGCCTGAAGCTGCTGTCCCGGCTCTCGCCCCGGGCGCTGCGCGCCCTCGCCCGGATCGAGCCCCGGCTGTGACGGGCCCGCACCCCCACCAGGGCCCCCACCCAAGGAGAGGACCGAGATGAGCCACCCCCACCAGCTCGGCAGCCATCGGATAGCCCCCAGACGGGTCTCGTTCGACTGGCGGGAGACCCCGCTGCACTGGATACCGGACGAGCCCACCGCCACCCACGTCATGAACGTCCTGCATCTGCTGCTCCCCGCGGGCGAGCGGTGGTTCGTCAAGGTCTTCAAGGAGGCCCTGCCGCTCGTCCGGGACGAGGCCCTGCTGAGGGACGTCAAGGGCTTCATGGGCCAGGAGGCCACGCACAGCGTCCAGCACGCGTACGTCCTCGACCACCTCGCCGAGCAGGGCCTGGACACCACGCCGTACACCCGTCACATCGACTTCTTCTTCGACTCGCTGCTCGGCGACACCCCGCCCTTCGGCCTGCCGCTCTCCCAGCGGGAGTGGCTGCGCTTCCGGCTCTCGCTGATCGCGGCCGTCGAGCAGTTCACGGCCGTCATGGGCAATTGGATCCTGCACGCCGACGGGCTGGACCGGGCCGGCCCGGACCCGGTGATGCTGGACCTGCTGCGCTGGCACGGTGCGGAGGAGGTCGAGCACCGCGCGGTGGCCTTCGACATGTACGAGCACTGCGGCGGCGAGGGCGCGGGGCGCTACGCCCGCCGGGTACTGGGCATGGCGGTCACCGCGCCCGTGCTGTTCTACCTGTGGGGGTGGGGCACCCGCTATCTCATACGCAACGACCCGCCGCTCGCGGGCCGGCTGCGATACACGCTCCGCCACCACAACCGTGCTGTGGCCAAGGGCCTGTTGCCGCGGTGGGGGGAACTGGGCTCGGCCGTCCCCCGCTACCTCAGACGGTCGTACCATCCCTCGAAGGAGGGGTCGCTGCGCAGGGCCGTCGACTACCTGGCGACCTCACCCGCGGCACGGTCCGCGGCGGGCGCGATCGGACGCGCCGCCCTGGCCTGAGGAGTTCGTAAGGAGCCAGCCCCCTTGAGCAAGCAGCCCCAGCAGCGCCGGCAGTCTCCGCAGCCTCATCCTGGGCAGTCGGACGTTCCGGAACGTCCCGGGCCGTCGCGGCCCGCCGAGTACCGGATCGAGGACCTGGCCCGGCACAGCGGTGCCACGGTCCGCACCATCCGCGGCTACCAGGACCGCGGGCTGCTGCCGAGGCCGGAGCGGCGCGGCCGGGCGAACGTCTACCGCGACACCCACCTGTCGCGGCTCGGCCAGATCGCGGGCCTCCTCGACCGGGGCTACACCCTGGCCAGCATCAAGGAACTGCTGGAGGCCTGGGACGCGGGCCGCGGCCTCGGCGGCGTCCTGGGCCTGGTCGCCGAGGTCGAGCGGCCCTGGTCCGACGAGGAGGCCGCGCGGATGACGCGGGCCGAGCTGAACGAGAAGTTCGGCGGCACCCGGGACGACGCGGCCGTCGAGGACGCGGTGGAGCTCGGGGTGCTGGTCCGTCTGCCGGAGACCCCGGACGAATTCCTCGTCCCCAGCCCGCAGGAGCTGGCCGTCGCCGCCGAGCTGCACGCCGCCGGGGTACCGCTGCTCGCCATCTCGGGCCATCTGCGGGAGCTGCGCGCGCAGGTCGAGCACATCGCCGGCCGGTTCCTCGACTTCACCACCGAGTACGTCTTCCAGCAGTACCTCGACCACCCTCCGACCGACGCGGAGGCCACGGAAGCCGCCTCGCTCGTGCGCCGGTTGCGTCCCCTCGCCCAGCAGACCGTCGACGCCGAACTCGCCCGCGCCATGCGGGCCCTGGCCACCCGCTATCTCCGCCGGCACCTGGGAGAGACGGCAATATCCGCACCCGCGGACGCACCCCCCGCGACCACCTCGCCCGCCCCCGCCGCTGACGCCGCCGAGCCGGTGCCGCTGCCGGCCGCGACCGTGCGGGCCGTCCGCGAGCTGGTCGGCGCGGAGCACACCGCCGCGTTCATCGCCGCGGCCGCCGAACGCGAGGTCCGGGCCCGCACCATGGACGCCCTCGCCACCCGCCGCTGAGCAGGGCGTTCCCCACCCGGCGGGCGGATATGGGTATGGACGCGCAGGGCTGGGCGTCGATCGATGTCTGCACGGGCTCACAGCCCGGGCGCGCCCCACACCGGGAACCAGCGGCTCAGGTCCTCCTCGGTCCGCAGGTCGTCAACCAGCAGCGCCCGGGCCCGCAACTCCAGGGCGTTGTCCCGTCGTTCACCCCCGCCCGGCAGCGGTGCGAAGGGATAGAACGTCCCCCGCTTGTAGAGGTAGACGAGCGCGAGCGGGCGTTGCTCCGCGTCGCGGAAGCCCACCAGCGAGCAGAGCAACTGCGGGCCGAAGCCGCCCTCCTGGAGCAGCGTATTGACCGCGTGCAGGTCGTTGACCAGGGCGGCGATGCCCTCCTGCCCCCCCTCCTGCCGCGCGAGCAGCCAGGTGTAGCCGTAGCCGTCCTGACGGAACTCCACCGGGACCCCGCCGCGCCCCGTGTCGGCGTCCAGCAGGGCCCGTACGTCCTGCTGGAGCCGCTGGAACGCCCCGCCTTCCACGCTCGCGAAGCACACCGAGCCCAGGCCGGTCGGGGTGAACCCGGCGCCGGCCTGGAGGGTGACGGCGGCGGACGGCAGGGCGAAGAGCCGGTCGAGGTCGGGGCGGACGGGTTTGCTGCGGCCGAGGAGGGTGTCCAGGAATCCCACGGGCGCTCCTTCCGGACTGATGCGGGTTGTCAGGCCCGGCCGAGCTGGGCCGAGATCCGGCCGAGCTGGTCCAGCCGCTGCTCCAGCGTCGGATGGCTGGACAGCAGCCGGCTCATGCCCTCCTTCGAGAAGGCGGGCGCGAAGTAGAAGGCGTTGAAGGGCTCGGCCTTGCGCAGGTCCCGCGTCGGGATCCGGGCCATCTGCCCGGTGACCTTGGTGAGCGCCGACGCGAGCGCGGAGGGGCGGCCGGTCAGCAGTGCGGCGGCCCGGTCGGCGGACAGCTCGCGGTAGCGGGACAGCATCCGGGTGAGCAGATAGCTGATGGCGTAGACGACGGCGCTGATCAGCGGGATCAGCACCACCAGGATGGCGGCGCTGCTGTCGCGGCCGCCGGACTGACGGAAGCCGCCCCACAGCCCGATCCGGGTCACGATCCCGGCCAGGACGCCCAGGAAGGAGGCGATGGTCATGACGGCCACGTCGCGGTGCGCGACATGGGACAGCTCGTGCGCCAGGACGCCCTCCAGCTCCTCGGGCTCGAGTCTGCGCAGCAGCCCGGTCGTGGCGCACACCAGCGCGTTCTTCTGATTGCGGCCGGTGGCGAAGGCGTTCGGCACATCGCTGTCGGCGATGGCCACCCGGGGCTTGGGCATGTCCGCGAGCGCGCACAGCCGGTCCACGGCCCCGTGCAGCTCGGGGGCCTGCTGCGGGGTGACCTCGCGGGCGCCCATGCCGAAGGCGGCGATCCGGTCGCTGAACCAGAACTGCGCGATGAACAGCCCGCCGGCCAGGAGCAGGATGATCGGCCACGCCCCGCGCAGCAGCGCCAGCAGCACGCCGACGAAGACCACGTAGAGCAGCCCGATGAGGAACATCGTGCTCACCATGCGGGTGGTCAGCCCGCGGTCGGGGGCGAATCGGGTGCCTGGCATGGGACCTCCAGGGCTCTGCGGGCGGGTGCCCGCGGAAACAGCCTCTGACCCGATTCTCCCTCTTTGCCGGATATCGGCGGAGTAAAGGCGCCCGGAGCGGGCCGAAACCCGCCCCAAAACGCCCCCGGCCCCCGTCAGCCCAACTGAGCGAGCCCCTCGGTGGCGATCTTCTCGAAGACGGCGACGTCCGCCGCGAAGAGCGAGTCCGCGATCGGCCAGTGCACCACGATCTCGTCGAAGCCCAGCTCGGCGTGCCGGCCGGCGAAGTCGACAAAGGCATCGAAGGAGGCCAGCGGCCGGTCCGGGGTGAAGCCCGTGAGCAGCACCTTCTCCAGCTCCGCGACGTCGCGGCCCTCGGCGGCGCAGGCCGCGCCGAGCTTCTCGATCTGCCCGGCGATGGCCTCCAGGGACTGGTCGGGCGTGCCCGTCTCCGACAGCTTCGGGTCACCCGTGGTCACCCACGCCTGACCGTGCCGGGCCGCGAGCTTCAGGCCGCGCGGGCCGGTCGCGGCGACCGCGAAGGGCAGCCGGGGCCGCTGCACGCAGCCGGGGATGTTGCGGACCTCGAAGGCGGAGTAGTGCTCGCCCGGGGCCGTGACGACGTCCTCGGAGAGCAGCCGGTCCAGCAGCGGCACGAACTCCGCGAAGCGGTCGGCGCGCTCGCGGGGCGTCCACGCGCCCTCGCCGTCCTTGGACAGGGCCGTCGCGTCGAAGCCCGAGCCGCCCGCGCCGATGCCGAGCGTGATGCGGCCGCCCGAGATGTCGTCCAGGGAGATGAGCTCCTTGGCGAGCGTCACCGGGTGCCGGAAGTTGGGGGAGGTGACGAGCGTGCCGAGGCGCAACCGCGAGGTCGCGGTCGCGGCGGCCGTCAGGGTCGGTATCGCGCCGAACCAGGGCCCGTCACGGAACGTGCGCCAGGACAGGTGGTCGTAGGTGTAAGCGGTGTGGAAGCCCAGTTCCTCGGCTCGCTGCCAGGTCTCGCGGCCGCCCTCGGACCAGCGGCGGTCGGGAAGGATCACGGTGCTCAGTCGCATGAACCGAGCCTACGGCCTGGCCGGCCGCCCTTGGATGCGGGGCCTGACCCGCCGGCCCTCCGCAAGCGCACCGCAGCCCACCGGGCCAAACGCACACTTGTGCGCCATCGCGCCCGTCTGTCAACGAGAATGGGACCGTGACTTCAGCGACCGAGCAGCCCGAGACCCCGGCCCTCCGCCGGCCAGCCGCCACGCCCCGGCTGATCGCCACCGACCTCGACGGCACCCTGCTGCGCGACGACAAAACGGTCTCCGACCGCACCGTCGCCGCCCTGGCCGCCGCCGAGGCGGCAGGCATAGACGTCTTCTTCGTCACCGGCCGCCCGGCCCGCTGGATGGACGTCGTCAGCGACCACGTGCACGGCCACGGCCTGGCCATCTGCGCCAACGGCGCCGCGGTCGTCGATCTGCACGACGGGGGCCGCTTCGTCGAGGTCCGCCCGCTGGACCGGGCCGCCGCCCTGGCCGCCGTGGAGAGCGTGCGCGCCGCCGTCCCCGGCGTGTCCTTCGCCGTGGAGCACACCACCGGCATCCTCTACGAGACGCGGTACCCGCCCTTCTACCTCGACCCTGGCGCGGTCATCGACTCCGCCGAGCACCTGCTGGCCAACGGCTCCTCGGCCGACACCCCCGACGGCCCGATCCTCAAGCTGCTCGCCCACCACCCCGACCTCTGCCCCGACGACTTCCTCGCCCGGGCCCGGTCGGCGGGCGGCGCGCACGGCTCGTTCACCCGGTCCAGCCCCACCGCCCTGCTGGAGATCAGCGGCCTCGGCGTCAGCAAGGCCAGCACCCTGGCCCAGTGCTGCGCCGAGCGCGGCATATCCCCCGAGGAGGTCGTGGCGTTCGGCGACATGCCGAACGACCTGGAGATGCTCAGCTGGGCGGGCACCTCGTACGCGATGGCCAACGCCCACCCCGAGGTGCTCGCGTCCACCACGAACCGCACGGCGGCCAACACGGAGGACGGCGTCGCGGCGGTCATCGAACAGATCCTGCACGGTCTCCCCTAGCGGGCGCGGGCTCAAGCACCGGCCGGGCTCAACGGGCTGAGCTCAGCCGAATCAAGCCCGTCCGGCGCTTGAGGACGCGCCCGCAGGCCGCCCGCCGCGGCCCGCCCTACAACCGGACACCCCGGGCTCGCAGCCACGCCACCGGATCAACGGCAGACCCGTACCCCGGCTTCGTACGGATCTCGAAGTGCAGATGCGGCCCGGTGGAGTTCCCAGTGTTCCCGGACAGCCCGATCCACTGGCCCGCGAGCACCGGCTCCCCCGGCACCACGAAGGACGCCGACAGGTGCGCGTACTGCGAGTACCAGCCCTCGGCGTGGCGGATCACCAGGCTGATGCCGAACGGTCCGCCGCAGCCTGCGGAGACCACCGTCCCCGCCCCGACCGACCGCACGGGGGTGCCGATCGGGACCGCGAAATCCTGCCCGGTGTGCCCGCGCGCCCAGCTCGCGCCCGAGTCGCCGTACCCGGCCGACAGCTCGTACGCCAGCACCGGGCGCGCCCATTCCGCCTCCTCGGCCGCCCCCGCCGTGTCCACGGCGGCCGGGCCGTAGGCGCCCGCCGCGGCGGTGAACCTCTCACGGTCGAGCGGCTCGCACCGCCCCCGGGCGATGGCGGCCCGGGCCATGGCGTCCAGCCTGCCGCGCGCCGCCGCCAGCCGCCGGTCGGCCACCCGGCGCTCCGCGCGCAGCCGCGCGAGGTCCTCCTCGGCGGCGGGCCAGGAGGCCGCCGCCGCCTGCTCCCGGGCCGCCAGCTCCCGGCTCTTGCGGTCGGTCTCCCCCAGCGACGCCGCCAGCAGCTCCCGGCGGCGCTCGGCGGTCGACTGGCGGTCCAGCAGGTCCACCGGGTCGTCCGAGGCCGCGACGGGGGCTTCGGCGGCCGTGAACCCGCCCGTGCGGTACTGGGCGCGGGCGGCCGCCCCGGCGTCCTCGCGCAGCGCCGAGGAGACGATCCGCTGCTGACGCAGCTGCCGGGCGACCCGGCGGACGCCCGCCGTCTGCTCCTTCGCCTCCCGCACCCGGGTCTCGTACCGCTGCCGGGCCCGCCCCGCCTCCTCCGCCAGCCGGAACACCTCCGAGCTGACGCGTACGAGGCGGTCCGGTGCCCTGGCGGCGGCCGAGGCGTCCGGAACCACCGGCGTCCCCAGCGGACAGACCGCCACGCAGAATGCGCACAGCACCGCGCGACGGGTCCAACAGCTCCAACGGTTCCAACGGGGCCGGTGAGGCCGACGGGAAGGGCGATACGGGCGTCGCATGAACGAGATCGTTTCCCGCACGCCACCGGTACGCCCCCGCACAGGCCCGTTCGGGGGAGCCGATACCGCTACAAGGGCGGCACCTGCCGCGAGAACGGCCTACAGCGGCGCCTCCCACACCACCCGCGTGCCGCGCCCGTCCTCGCCGATCCCCGGACCGTACGTACTGGAGCCGCCCAGCGACTCGGCCCGCTTCGCGAGGTTGCGCAGCCCGCTGCGCCGCCCGCCCTCCGGAATGCCGACCCCGTCGTCGGCGACGGTCAGCCGGACCGCGCCCCGCCCGTCCGGCAGGGTGACCGTCGCGTCGACGACCACTTCGATACGGGAGGCCCCGGCGTGCCGGAAGGCGTTGGAGAGGGCCTCGCGCAGCGCCGCGATGAGGTTCTTGCCGGTGAGCTCGCCGACCTTCGCGTCGACCGGGCCGATGAAATTCGCGGACGGCTGGAAGCCGAGCGGCACGGCCGCCGTGCCGATCTCCCGCAGCACCCGGGTGCGCAGCCCGGCGGGCGCCTCACCGGGGCCCTGCTGGAGGGCGAAGATCGCGGTACGGATCTCCTGGATGGTCACGTCCAGCTCGTCGACCGCCTGCCCGATCCGCTCCCGCACCTCCGGGACGACGGCCTTGCGCGCGGCGCCCTCCAGCATCAGCCCGGTGGCGAACAGCCGTTGGATGACCAGGTCGTGCAGGTCCCTGGCGATCCGGTCGCGGTCCTCGAAGACGGCGAGCCGCTCCCGGTCGCGCTGCGCCTCGGCCATGACGAGCGCGAGGGCCGCCTGCGCGGCGAACTGTCCGGCCAGGGTGCGCTCGGCGTCGGTGAACTTCCGCTGGCCACGCGCGCGTGGCGTCGCGAGCGTGCCGAGGACCCGGTCGCCGCTCTTGAGCGGCAGCAGCATGCTCGGCCCGAACCGGGGCGCGACCTCGGTGATCATGCGCGGGTCGGTGGCCGAGTCGTCGATGAAGACCGGCTCGCCCGCGAGGAGCTGGGAGGCGACCGGGCTGTGCGGCGGTATCACCGTGCCCAGCAGCCCGGCCGGTTCGTCGGCGGAGACCGCCACCATCTCCAGTCCGCCCTCGCCGTCCGGCAGCAGCACGATGCCCGCCGCCGAGTCCGCGAGCCGGCGGGCCTGTTCGGCGACGACCGCGAGCGCGTCCTCCGCGTCGTTGCCCGCCAGCAGGGCCGTGGTGACGGCCACCGAACCGTCGATCCAGCGCATCCGCTGACGGCCCTGTTCGTACACGCGCGCGTTGCCGATCGCGATGCCCGCCTCGGTCGCCAGGATCTTCACCATGTGCAGGTCCGCGATGCTGAACTCGCGGCCGCCGCGCTTCTCGGTGAGATAGAGGTTGCCGAAGATCTCGTCCTCGACGCGGATCGGAACGCCCAGGAAGTTGCGCATCGGCGGGTGTTCCGGTGGGAAGCCCGCCGAGCGCGGGTCGTTGGCCAGGTCCTGGAGCATGACGGGCGCGGGCTGGTGGATGAGCGCGCCGAGCAGCCCGTGGTGGCCGTCGGGCAGGGCGCCGATGCGCTCATGCTGCTCCTCGGTGACGCCGTAGGTGATGAAGTCGGCCAGCCCCTCGCCGGTGGAGTCGATGACCCCGATGGCGGCGTACTCGGCGTCGGCCAGGTCGGCGGCGGTCGCGGCGATCCGGTCGAGGACGCTGTGCAGCTCCAGCCCGGTGCCCACCGAGCGCATGGCCTCCAGCAGCTGCGGCACGCGCGCGCTCAGCTCCGTGGACATGCCCTGGAGACTGCGGGTGGCCTCGGTGGCGATCTCCAGGGGGTCCATGCGCCGCGGCACCTCCCCGCCGCCGGGGGTACCCGCGGAGCCCGTGGACTCCGCGGGGGGTTCTTCCGTCGCTGCCATGCCCCTGAGCCTAGTAAGTCCCATTTGTCAGGGAAAGAGCGTTGCCGCTGGTGTCCGCCACCAGTTCCCGCTCCAGCATCCGGCGGAACGGGCCGTCGAATGCCGCCAGCTCCTCGTACGTCCCCCGCTGCACCGCCCGGCCCCGCTCCAGCACGATCACCTCGTCGACCGCCGCCAGCCCGGCCAGCCGGTGCGTGATCAGCACCGTCGTACGCCCCTCGGTGGCCGCCAGCAGATCGGCGGTCAGCGCGTCGGCGGTCGGCAGGTCGAGGTGCTCGGCGGGCTCGTCCAGCACCAGCACGGGGAAGTCCGCGAGCAGCGCCCGGGCCAGCGCGAGCCGCTGCCGCTGGCCGCCGGACATCCGCGCCCCGTGCTCGCCGACGAGGGTGTCGAGCCCCTGCGGCAGCGAGTCCACCCACTCCAGCAGCCGCGCTGCCCGCAGCGCGGCGCGCAGCTCCGCCTCGTCCGCGTCCGGCCGCGCGAGCCGCAGGTTCTCCCGCACCGAGCTGTCGAAGAGGTGCGCGTCCTGCGCGCACAGCCCCACCAGACGCCGCAGGGCGTCGCCGTCCATGGCGGCCGCGTCCTCGCCCGCGAGGGTGTACGCGCCGGACTCGGCGTCCAGGAAGCGCAGCAGCACCTGGGCGAGCGTGGTCTTGCCCGAACCGGACCGGCCCACGACCGCGACCCGGCGGCCCGGCACCAGCTCCATCGACAGCCCGTCCAGGGCCGGCACGTCCTGCCCCGGGTAGCGCGCGGTCAACTCCGTGACGCGCAGCGGGAACGGGGACCGCGGCGCGGGCCGCGAGCCGTCCCGTACGGGCAGGGGGGCGTCCAGCACCTCGTACACCCGCTCGGCGGAGCGGCGCACACGCTGCCGGTGGCGCACCGCGAGCGGCAGCGCCGACACCGCCTCGAAGGCCGCCAGCGGCATCAGCACGACGACCGCCAGCCACAGCCCGCCGAGCCGGCCGTCGTGCACGGCCTCCACACCCGCCCAGGCCGCGGCGGCCACGGTCAGCCCGCAGGCGAGGGCGGACAGCCCCGCGCCGAGCGCCCCCGCCGCCGATGCGCGCCGGGCGATGCCGGTGAGCACCCCGTCGGCGCGCCCCGCCTCGGCCAGCCGGGCCGGCATCGCTCCCGCCGCCGTCAACTCCGGTGCCCCGGCCAGCAGATCGACCACCTGCGTCGCCAGCGCGCCGCGCGCGGGCGCCAGCCGCCGCTCGGCACGCCGGGCGACCGCCGCCGACAGCGCGGGCACGGCCACCCCGGCGGCCAGCAGCCCGACGGCGAGCACCGCGCCCGCCTCCGGCAGCAGCCACGCGGTGAACCCCACCGAGGCGGCACCGACGACGACGGCCGCCCCGAGCGGCAGCAGCCAGCGCAGGAAGTAGTCCTGCAACTCGTCCACGTCCGCGACGAGCCGCGACAGCAGATCACCGCGGCGCGTCTCCCGCAGCCCCGCCGGGGCCAGCCGCTCCAGGCGCCGGTACACCGCGACCCGCAGCCCCGCGAGGGCGCGCAGCACGGCGTCGTGCGAGACCAGGCGCTCGGCGTAGCGGAAGACGGCCCGGCCGATCCCGAACGCGCGGGTCGCGGTGACGGCGACCATCAGATAGAGCACCGGCGGCTGCTCGGAGGCCCGCGAGATCAGCCACCCGGACACCCCCATCAGCCCGACGGCACTCCCGAGCGCGAGGCTCCCGAGCAACAACGCCAGCCCGAACCGCCCCCACCAGGGCCTGCCGGCGGCCCGCACCCGAACGAGGGGCCGGTGCCCGGCGGGCGCGGCCGCCCGGTCGCCGTCGGCGGGGGCCACGCCGCCACCGTGGCCGGCCGGTGTGGCCGGACCCACCACTGCCGGGCGGTCGGCCACCGCGCCGGGCTCGCCGGGAGCCGCGTCCTCGCCCCGTTCGGCCGACGCGGCGGACAGGTTGTCGACAAGGCCACCCTCGGGGCGGGAAACCGGGCCGGAGGCCAACGGCAGTCGGACCACCCGGTCCGCGACCGACAGCAGCGCCGGCCGGTGGGCGACCAGCAGCACCGTGCGGCCTTCGGCCAGCCGGCGCACGGCCTCCACCACGGCGGCTTCCGTCTCGCCGTCCAGGCTCGCCGTCGGTTCGTCGAGCAGCAGCACGGGACGGTCCGCGAGGAACGCCCGGGCCAGCGCGAGGCGTTGGCGCTGACCGGCGGAGAGCCCGGCGCCGTCCTCGCCGAGGCGGGTGTCAGTGCCCTGGTGCAGCATGGAGACGAAGTCGAGCGCACCGGCCGCCCGCAGTGCGTCCCGCACCTGCGCGTCCGTGGCGTCCGGCCGCGCCAGCCGGACGTTCTCGGCGACCGTTCCGGCGAACAGACGGGGCCGTTGCGGGACCCAGGCCACCTGGTCCCGCCAGCTTTCGGGGGAGAGCGATGACAGATCCGCACCGCCCACGCACACCCGCCCGGCCGTGGGCCGCGCGAAGCCCAGCAGCACGTTCAGCAGGGTCGTCTTGCCGGCGCCGCTCGGCCCCACGAGCGCGACCGTCTCCCCGGGCCGCACCTCGAACGAGACCTCGGGCAGCGACGGTTCGGCCCGCCCCGCGTGCCGCACCACGAGTCCCTCGACGCTCAGCGCCGCGCTCCGGGCGTCCGGCGCGGACCGGGTCCCGGCCGGGGCGGGCTCGGTCTCCAGGACGGCGAAGACCTCGTCGGCGGCGGCCAGCCCCTCCGCCGCCGCGTGGTACTGCGCGCCCACCTGCCGCAGCGGCAGATACGCCTCGGGCGCCAGGACCAGCACCATCAGACCGGTGTAGAGGTCGAGTTCGCCGTGCACGAGCCGCATGCCGATCCCGACCGCGACGAGCGCGACCGACACCGTGGCCAGCAGTTCCAGGGCGAAGGAGGAGAGGAAGGCGAGGCGCAGCGTGCGCAGCGTCGCGCGCCGGTAGTCGGCGGTGATGGCGCGGATCGACTCGGCCTGCGCCTTGGCCCGCCCGAAGACCTTCAGGGTGGGCAGCCCGGCGACGACGTCGAGAAAGTGCCCGGAGAGCCGGGACAGCAGCCGCCACTGCTTGTCCATCCGGGACTGGGTGGCCCACCCGATGAGGACCATGAAGAGGGGGATCAGCGGCAGCGTGAGGACGATGACGAGCGCCGAGACCCAGTCGGCGGTGACGACACGGGCGAGCACCGCGACGGGCACCACGACCGCGAGGCCGAGCTGGGGCAGATAGCGGGCGAAGTAGTCGTCGAGGGCGTCGACTCCGCGCGTGGCGAGCGCGGTCAGCTCCCCGGTGCGCCGCGTGGCGATCCAGGAGGGCCCGAGCCGGGTCGCGTGCGCGAGCAGCCGCCCGCGCAGCTCGGACTTGACCGCCGCGCTCGCGCGGTGCGCGGCCAGCTCGGTGAGCCAGGACACGGCCGCCCGGCCGACGGCCACGGCCGCCAGCAGGACGAGCGGCGTGGCCAGGTCAGCGGTGGTGCGCCCGTGCTGGAAGGCCCCGGTCACCACCTCGGCGACCAGCATCGCCTGGGCGATGACCAGACCGGCCCCCGCCAGTCCGAGCACGACGGAGGCAGCCAGGAAGAAGCGGGTCGCGGCGGCGTACCTGAGCAGTCGTGGGTCGACGGGCTTCATGCGCGATCAGTCCTCACTGCGGGATCGGTGGCCCCGGTGGCTCATCTGTCGGTTCTTCGGCTGCGGGCCGTCTTGCCGCCTGCGGCGGCGGGCGCCTCTCGCCTGGCCGGCGGGTCCTCGACTACCGGCCGTCTTACCCGCCTGCGGCGGGCGCCCTGCGGGCGCGTCCTCAATCGCCGGACGGGCTTGTTGTGGCCGGCCTCAGCCGCCAAGCCGGTCCGGCGATTGTGGACACAGCACAGCAGCCCGTCCGGCGATTGAGGACACCAGCGCGCAGCGGGGGTGCGGCCGGACACGGCCTACGCCGCGGCAGCGGGGATGTGCTGGGTGCCGATCCGCTTCCGGAAGACCCAGTACGTCCACGCCTGATAGCCGATGATCAGCGGCGTCATCGGCACCGCGACCCACGACATGATCTTCAACGTGTACGGGCTGGAGGACGCGTTCGCCGCCGTGAGGTTCCAGGCCGGGTCCAGCGACGACGGCATGACGTCGGGGAAGAGCGCGAGGAAGAGCAGCGCGAAGACGGCCGCAACGGTCACCCCGGAGAAGGCGAAGGTCCAGCCCTCCCGCCCGAAGTGGTTCATGGCCAGCGCCGCGATCAGGGCCGCCCCGGCGACGATCAGCGCGACGAGGCTGCGGCCGTTGCCGGACTCGATCTGCGTCCAGCCGAGGAAGGTCACGGCGAGGACGCCGGAGGTCATGCCGAGGACGGTCGCCCGGGACCGCGCCCGGTGCCGGATGTCGCCGACCGTCTTCAGCGTCGCGAAGACCGCGCCGTGGAAGGTGAAGAGCACGAGCGTGAGGGCACCGCCCAGCAGGGCGTAGGGGTTCAGCAGGTCGAGCACGTCACCGGCGAAGTTCTTGTCCCGCCCGATCGGCACCCCGCGCACGATGTTGGCGAAGAGGACGCCCCACACGAAGGCGGGCAGCAGCGAGCACCAGAAGATCGCGTGCTCCCAGTTCAGCTGCCAGCGCTCGCCCGTGCGCTTGTGGCGGTACTCGAAGGCGACGCCGCGCAGGATCAGACAGACCAGGATGAGCAGGAACGGCAGGTAGAAGCTGCTGAAGAGGGTGGCGTACCAGTCGGGGAAGGCGGCGAAGGTCGCGCCGACCGCGGTGATCAGCCAGACCTCGTTGCCGTCCCAGACGGGCCCGATGGTGTTGATCAGTACCCGGCGTTCCGTGCGGTCCCGGGCGAGGAGCTTGGTCAGGACGCCGATGCCGAAGTCGAAGCCCTCGAGGAAGAAGTAGCCCGTCCACAGGACGGCGATCAGCAGGAACCAGAGGTCGTGGAGGTGCATGGTCGGTGTCTCCGTTCCGCCGCGTCAGTACGCGAAGGTCATCGGCTTGTCGGCGTCCTCGGGCTCGCCGGCCCCCGGCGAGGGGAGCCGCAGCCTCGGGTCCTTCGTGGGCGGCTTCTCATCGGTGTCCGGGCCGGCCGTGGCGTACTTCACCAGCAGCTTCACCTCGACGACGGCGAGGATCCCGTACAGCAGCGTGAAGATGCCCATGGAGACGAGGACCTCGGTCTGGCTGACGCCGGGCGAGACCGCGGTGCCGGTCTTCATCAGCCCGTAGACGGCCCACGGCTGGCGGCCCATCTCGGTGAAGATCCAGCCGAAGGAGTTGGCGATCAGCGGGAAGCCCATGGTGAGGATGCCGATGCGCCAGGACCAGGTGGTGAAGAACGGGCTCATCTCGCGGGTCCGCGTCAGCATCAGCCGCGGGACCTCGTTCTCGCCCGTGCGGAACCGCGGCGCGAGCCAGAACTTCTTGCGCGTGGTCCACAGCCCGATGAGCGCGGCCACGAACGACGTCATCCCGAAGCCGATCATGAGGCGGAAGCCCCAGAAGGTCATGAAGATGCTGGGGATGTAGTCCTCGGGCTCGCCGCCGTAGAGGGCGGCCTCCCGTGCGGCGATGTCGTTGATGCCGGGGACCGGGTCGGTGAAGTTGCTGTGGGAGAGGAAGGAGAGCAGGCCGGGGATCTCTATCTCGACGCTGTTGTGGCCCTTGGAGACATCGCCGACCGCGAACACCGAGAACGGCGCCGGTGCCTTGGTCTCCCACAGGGCCTCGGCGGCGGCCATCTTCATCGGCTGCTGCTCGAACATCACCTTGCCGAGGCTGTCACCGCTGATGGCGGTGCCGAGCCCGGCGATGACCGCGACGACGAGCCCGACGCGCAGCGAGGCCCGCATCGCGCCGATCTGGTGCCGCTGCTTCTCGCCCAGCTCCTCGCCGCGCAGCTGCTTGCGCTTGGCGCGCCACAGATGGAGCGAGGCGATGCCGACCACGAACGCGCCGCCGGTGAGGAAGGCGGCGGTGAGGGTGTGGAAGACCACGACGAGAGTGGTGTTCTGCGTCATCACCGCCCAGATGTCGGTGAGCTGGGCCTTGCCGGTCGCCTTGTCTATGACGTAGCCGACGGGGTGCTGCATCCAGGAGTTCGCGGCCAGGATGAAGTACGAGGAGAGGATCGTGCCGACGGCGACGATCCAGATGCACGCGCAGTGGATCTTCTTCGGCAGCTTGTCCCAGCCGAAGATCCACAGCCCGATGAAGGTGGACTCGAAGAAGAAGGCCAGCAGGGCCTCCATCGCGAGCGGCGCCCCGAAGACATCACCGACGAACCGGGAGTAGTCCGACCAGTTCATGCCGAACTGGAACTCCTGCACGATGCCGGTGACCACGCCCATCGCGATGTTGATGAGGAAGAGCTTTCCCCAGAACTTCGTGGCGTGGAAGTACTTCTCCTTGCCGGTGCGCACCCACGCCGTCTCCAGCCCGGCGGTCATGGCCGCCAGGCTGATCGTGAGCGGTACGAAGAGGTAGTGGTAAACGGTGGTGATACCGAATTGCCAGCGCGCCAGCGTTTCCGGCGCCAGAGCCAGGTCCACGTGGTCTCTCCTTGCCTCTTGCGACACCGGCGACTCACGCCACCGGTGGTTTGCACCCCTTTGCCCCAGTGAAAGCAGGGCATAAGAGACGAGCTTGTGAACGCGTTCACATTCACAAGCATTATGGCGCACCCGCTTTTCGGACAATCACCGGGGGGTACCGTTCGGCCCTAGCGGGCCGGGGGGGCGGCCCACGCCGCCCCGCACCACCGCTGCGCGGCGGTGTCCTCAAACGCCGGACGGGCTGGTGGTGGCTGAGCTCAGCCACCACCAGCCCGTCCGGTCGGGAGGGCTAAAGCTCCTTGCGGAACGCCTCGGCCGTCTGCACGAAGAGATCGTTCGCCTCGGTCTCGCCGATCGTCACCCGGACGCCCTCCGGGAACGGCCGTACGACCACACCCGCGCGCTCGCACGCGGCCGCGAAGTCCTGCGACCGCTCCCCCAGCGGCAGCCAGACGAAGTTGGCCTGCGACTCCGGCAGCGTCCAGCCCTGCGCGGTCAGCGCGCCGACCACCCGTGCCCGCTCACCCACCAGCGCGTCCACCCGCTCGCGCAGCGCGTCCTCGCTGCGCAGCGAGGCGACCGCCGCGTCCTGCGCCAGCTGGGTCACCCCGAACGGCACGGCCGTCTTGCGCAGCGCCGCCGCGACCGGCTCATGGGCGATCGCGAAACCGACGCGCAGCCCGGCCAGCCCGTACGCCTTCGAGAAGGTGCGCAGCACGCAGACGTTCGGCCGGTCCCGGTAGAGGTCGATGCCGTTGGGGACGTTCTCGTCGCGGATGAACTCGATGTACGCCTCGTCGAGCACCACCAGGATGTCGGCGGGCACCCGGTCCAGGAAGGACTCCAGCTCGGCCCGCCGCACGACCGTGCCGGTGGGGTTGTTGGGGTTGCAGACGAAGATCAGCCGAGTCCGGTCGGTGATCGCCGCGAGCATCGCGTCCAGGTCGTGCACATCGCCGTCGGTCAGCGGCACCGGCACGGGCGTGGCGCCCGAGACCTGCGTGATGATCGGGTACGCCTCGAAGGAGCGCCAGGCGTAGATGACCTCGTCGCCGGGGCCCGCCGTCGACTGGATCAACTGCTGTGCGACGCCGACCGAGCCGGTGCCGGTGGCGATGTGCGTGACGGGCACCCCGAAACGTTCCGCCAGCTCCAGCATCAGGCCCGTGCAGGCCATGTCGGGGTAGCGGTTGAGGGAACCCGCGGCCTCGATCGCGGTCTCCAGCACACCGGGCAGCGGCGGGTAGGGGTTCTCGTTGGAGGACAGCTTGTACGCGACGGGGCCGTCGGCGGCGGCCGGCTTGCCCGGCTTGTAGGTGGGAACGCCGTCCAGCGCTGCGCGCAGCTTCGGGGTCTTCTCGGTCACCGCAGGTCCTCCTCGACATCCCGTGCGCGCGGGCGCGCCGCACGGGGAAAGCGCACACGAATAGCGGACATGAATACTGCACACCTTAAGAGGATTGCCCCGGGCGGCGTCCAGCATCGCGTGCGAGTGCCGCACTCGGCGGCCACGGCCCGCCCGAATCCGTGACCGCCCGCTCGAATCCGCGCGGCACGGCTCCGCGCGGCACGGCTTCACGCGCCGGGGGAGCGCTCCCCTTTTCCCCGTGCGCCGGTGGCGGGCGCCGTGGCGCGCATCCCCCGTGAAGGTGAGTTGAGACCTCTTCGAGACCTGAACCATTCATGAGAGGCGGAGAGACCAGAGGAGCGCGGCCCCTTATGCACACCACCAACTGGCTTTGTTTCCATGGTCATTACAGGGAATCGGTCGTGCAGAAACGTGCCTGTCAACAGTGAAAACCGGATCCCCGCCAACGGACCAACCGAGCCCTACTATCGGCTCGCCATGACAGCAGCAGGGAAGCACCAGGTGAGCCGCACTGACCTCTCCCGCAGAGGCAGCCGGCAAGGCCGTGCGGGTATCCGGGACGTGGCCGCCGCCGCCGGGGTGTCGATCACGACCGTCTCCGACGCGCTCAACGGCAAGGGCCGGCTACCGGACGCGACCCGACGCCATGTCCGCGAGGTCGCCGACCGGCTGGGCTACCGCCCGTCGGCCGCGGCCCGCACCCTCCGCACGGGCAAGTCCGGTCTCATCGGCCTGACCGTGACCACGTACGGGGATGAACCTTTCACCTTCACCGAGTTCGCCTACTTCGCCGAGATGGCCAGGGCCGCCACCTCCGCCGCCCTCGCCCGCGGCTACGCCCTGGTCATCCTCCCCGCGACCTCCCGTCACGACGTGTGGTCCAACGTCGCCCTCGACGGCACCGTCGTCGTCGACCCCTCCGACCACGATCCCGTGGTCACCGACCTGGTCCGCCAGGGCATCCCCGTCGTCTCCGACGGCCGCCCCGCCGGCACCCTCCCCGTCACCGCCTGGGTGGACAACGACCACGAGGCGGCCGTCCTCGGCATCCTCGACCACCTGGCCGCCGCCGGCGCCCGGCGCATCGGGCTGCTCACCGGCACCACCACCGACACCTACACCCGGCTCTCCACCACCGCCTATCTGCACTGGTGCGAGCGGGTCGGCCAGGACCCGGTCTACGAGGAGTACCCCGCCCACGACCCCTGCGCCGGGGCGGTGGCCGCCGACCGGCTGCTCGCCCGCCCCGACCGGCCCGACGCCGTGTACGGACTGTTCGACCCCAACGGCACCGATCTGCTCGCCGCCGCCCGCCGCTACGGCCTGCGGGTACCGGACGACCTGCTGCTCGTCTGCTGCAGCGAGTCCACGGTCTACGCCACCACCGAGCCGCCCGTCACCACCCTCTCCCTCAAGCCGCGGCGCATCGGCACGGCCGTCGTCCAGCTCCTCATCGACGCCATCGAGGGGCTCGACACCGGGCGGCCGGTGGAGCAGGTCATACCGACGGAGCTGATCGTGCGCACGTCCTCCGAGCGCCGCCCGCCGCGCACCACCGTCAGCCCCCCGCGCGGCCCCGCCACGCCCTGACCGCAGCCGGTCAACCCAGAGCACGAGCCGGTCACCCGAAGCCCTGAACGGTCAACCCGAGCACCGGGGCCGAACCACCGGACCACGGACGAAAATGGAGCCACGCGAGCCGAGCGGACCGCCGTGACAACGGCGTATATCGGCCACGGCAGAAATCCATCAGCCACAGGAGAGGTCCGTCACCAACCCCAGGACGGCTTCTCCGGGCCCCCGCCAGGGGGAGCGAACGACTCAATTGGGGAGAAATGACCGGCGTCCTCGTACGCCCTCCTCGATTGACAGCCCCTGGTGCGTGCACAAGCCACGACGGTCATTCCTATGATGGGCGCACGACACCACGGACCGCCGTCGACCAGGCAAGGTCCACAAGGTGCACGGCGGCGCGATGGTGGAGGGGTCGATGACTCAGGGGGCCGGTCAGGGACCCGTACGGACCACGGCGGCGGTGCCGCCCTTCCCCGGGTACGCCGCGCCGCCTCCCATGCCCGCGTACGCCCACGCGGAGCCGCCCTCGGAGTACCCCCCGGGCTACACCCCGACCGCCCGTGACCTGCCGGTCATCAGCCGGAGTGCCGCCCCGCGGGACGTGCCGACCGTCAAGCTGACGCCGATCGCCGACCCGCAGGCGGCGGCGCCCGTGCCCGGCGGTCCCGGTCCGCTCTTCGTCGTCGGCGACGTCCACGGCTACCTCGACGAGCTCTACGCGGCGCTCGCCGCCGAGGGCCTCATCGACGCGAACGGCCAGTGGGCCGCGGGCAACGCCCGGCTGTGGTTCCTCGGCGACTTCACCGACCGCGGCCCGGACGGCGTCGGGGTCATCGACCTCGTCATGCGGCTGTCCGCCGAGGCCGCGGCCGCCGGCGGCTACTGCAAGGCCCTCATGGGCAACCACGAGCTGCTGCTCATCGGCGCCAAGCGGTTCGCCGACACCCCCGTCCAGTCCGGTGCCGGCACCGCCTCCTTCCAGGCGGCCTGGCTGCTCAACGGCGGCCAGCGCACCGACATGGAGCGGCTCGAGGACCACCACATGCAGTGGATGTCCCGGCTCGACGCGATGGCCGAGGAGGACGGGCACCTGCTCGTGCACTCCGACACCACCGCCTACCTCGACTACGGCGACTCCATCGAGGCCGTCAACGACGCCGTCACCGAGGCCCTGCAGCGCAACGACCCGGACGAGGTCTGGGACCTGTTCCGCAAGTTCACCAAGCGGTTCGCCTTCCGCGACGACGAGGCCGGCCCGATGGCCGTGCGGGAGCTGCTCGACACCTACGGCGGCGGCCGCATCGTGCACGGCCACAGCCCCATCCCCTATCTGCTCGGCGAGGTCGGCACCGAGGAGGAGGACGGCGACGAGGGCGGCGGCCCGCTCGTCGACGGCCCGCACCTGTACGCGGACGGGCTCGCGGTCGCGATGGACGGCGGCGTCACAATGGCCGGAAAGCTACTGGTGGTGCAACTCCCGCTGGGTGCCTGAGGGTTCAGTGGGCAGGTGCACGGGCAGGTAGGGGGTTCCACTGGCGCGGGGTAATTCGGCAAACTCTCTGTCACCTCGCGACAGAACGGCTCTACCATCGGCTTATCCGTAGCAGGCTCTCCTCCGTTTCCGCCCACAGCCGGTGCCAAGCCGGCGACGAGGCCCTACGGAGCATCGGGGGATGCACATGAACAGCGCTCCGCACCTGCTGGCCGAGGACCGCCCGGAATTCGAGCGCGTCCTCGACCAAGCGTTGCGTACCGCAGACCATGACCCGGAACTGGCCGCCGCGATAGGACAGCGGCTCGACGCAGAACAGCTCCGCACGATGGCGCGGAGCGCCATGGCCGCGATCGCGGCCTGTGCGGCGAGCGAATACCAGAGCTTTCTGAAGGCGCGCGAAGAACTGCGCGCGCCCTCCAATGCCGCCCAGCCCCAGCCGGTCGGCACCGTCCCGCGCGGCACCGACGGCGGCGGTGGCGGGGTCGCGCCCCTCACCGTCGTCGGCGAGGTGTCCGAAGCGGCGGGCGCGGGCGCCGGCGCGGTGCTCGCCGTACTCGCCCCGGTCCTCGCCGGGATCGCGGCGCTGCTCTTCCTCCTCGTCGGCTATGTCCTGCGCACGGTCGCGTCGAACGAGGCCGTGGCGGACCCGATGGTCACCGTCGGCTGGTGGTTCGCCGGCCTCACCGTCGCCGGGGTGTTCGTCGCCATGGCCGCCATGCTGGTCACCGCCCTGCGCAACGGCTCGGGCCTGGCCCAGGACGCGCGCGGCCTCCGGCTGAGCGAGGACGCCGAGCGGGCGCGCGATGCCTGGCGGCAGGCGCTGCTGGAGCGCGGCATGCTGCCGTTCCTGCGCGAATCCCTCGCCAACGCCCCGTTGGCACCACCCACACCGCCCGCCCCTTCGCCCACTCCGCCGACACCCCCTCCCCGGGCCCGCGACCCCCACAGCCGTACGCCGAACCTCGGCTACTCCCGCCCCGGCTTCTCCAGCCCGGACGACGAGTCCTCCCCCAGCCCCCGCCCGGGCTACTCCCGCCCCGACTTCACCAGCCCCGACTACGGCGGTCCGGACCACCGGCCGGACTGACCCGGGGCGCAGGGGTGACCCGCACCGTTACGACGTCCGGGACCACCGGGGGTTTCCTTCCCCCCACCACGGGAGGGTGCGGGACGTGGAAGAGCCACCGCACGGCGCGCGGTGGCTCTCCCCCAGGAGGTCCGTGGCGAGGTCAGTCGGCCAGCGGCAGATAGACCCGGTTGCCACTCGCGGCGAACTCCTTGGACTTCTCCGCCATGCCCGCCTCCGGGTCGACGGCCAGATCCCCGCCGTGCTCACGCCGGATGTCCTGCGAGATCTTCATCGAACAGAACTTCAACAGACCTCACACACGCTAGCGTCGTTCCACCAGCCCGTTTCCACACGGACCTGAGGAGGACTACGTGGGCAAGCGCGAAGAGGTCATCAGCAAGCTTCGGGGCACGCCTGAAGGCCTACCGTCCGTCGAGGAAGTGCGGGCCATGCTGGCCGCAGATCCGTCCCTCAAATGCGTGGTGTGCTACGCCCGCATCTCCTTCGATGGGCGGGCCAAGGACGCCCACGGCATCGAAGATCAGCACCGCGAGATGACCGACAACTCCCGAAAGTTCGGGTGGCTGATCGTCTACCGCTACACCGACAACGACAAGAGCGCCAGCAAGGAGGAGGTGATCCGAGACGACTTCGAGCAGATGATCAACGACCTCACGACTGGGCAGACGCCCGAGGGTTACCCCATTCATGGCGTGATGGCCGTCAACGATGACCGCCTCTACCGGCGGCCCGGGGACTGGGAACGCTACCTAAGCGCGTTCACCGCCCATGAAGATCGCGTCTATCACGACTCGAACGGCATGCAAGATCTCTACGCCGAGGGGTTCGAGATCAAGGGCCTTGTAGGCGTGGCCATGTCCCTAGCCGAGACCAGGAAGAAGCAGCGTCGGGCCCGCAACAGCCACCGCAACCGGGCGATCCGTGGCCAGTCCACAGCCGCATGGCGCCCCTTCGGCTGGGATGACGACAAGGTCACTCTCCGCCCCGCCGAAGCAGCGGCCATCCGGCAAGCCGTGCGCGACGTAATCGCCGGGGCATCCGTTTCGGAGATCACCAAGCAGTGGAAGGAAATCGGCTTCATCACGAGCCGTGGCAACCCCTTCCAGTACCAGACCGTCAAGCAAGTGCTCTTGAACGCCCGCCTGTGCGGCTACCGAGAGGTCAAGGGAGAGCTGGTGCGCGACGGCGACGACCAACCGATCGTGGGCGAGTGGGCGTCGATCATCACGCCCAAGGAGTGGTACGCCGTCACAGCGGCGATCCACGATCGCGGGCACGGTGCCGGGATCCCTCTCGGGGGAGTCGTACACAAGTACCTGCTCACGGGGATCTTGCGGTGCGGCAACACCCTTGAGGATGGCAGCGTCTGCAACAACAAGATGATCGGCATTAAGGCGAACACCTGGCTCAAGTACGAGCACGCCTACATGTGCAAGAAGACCGTAGACGGCGGATGCAACAAGACCTACAAGCGCGGCGACAAGACCGACAAGCACGTCGAGGATCTAGTTATCGCCAAACTTGAAGCTCAAGCAGCCAGCAGCAACCGGGACATCCCCGACTGGGGCAAGGCCGAGGATCTTGAGCGGGCGATTCAGAGCCGCAAGCAGCTTGAGAACCGCTGGCAGAACGGCGACCCCGACGTTGATGACGAGACGTTCTTCCGCAACCTCCCGGCGCTCGAAGCCCGGGTCAAGAAGCTGCGCGCCGAGCAGGCAGAGCACTTGGCGATGAAGGCAGCAGCCGAAGCCGCAGAGGCCGACATCGTCACGTCGTGGAAGTCCCGCACCCTCACACAGAAGCGAGAGTTGATCAAGAAGGCGCTGCACGCCGTCACTGCCATGCCTGGAGGCAAGGGAAACAAGGCCTTTGACCTTGACCTGCTCAAGCCGGTGTGGCGCTCCTCCGAGTGAGCCTCAGCCCCAAAATCTCCCCCATGCTGCGTAATTGATCTTCCGAGAAGGGCGGGGATTCGCGCACGTGCCGCTCAATCCATGCCCGTGCCGCCGCTTCCTCGTCCTTCTCCCGCTCTGTTTTTAACCTTCCAGTGCTGGCATGGCTCACTCCACCTCACCACCAGGCGCCCTCAGGTCTTCACGCGCAAGCTCGCGGTTGAGGACGAGGTCGTCGGCGATTCCGGCAGCTATGAGGGTCGCGCCGGGGGTGTGGCCGGAGCCGACGTAACGCCACTGGGAATCGGTGGCCACTTCGGGGCCGTCAGGTACGCGCGTCTCCGTGGAGCGTTGATGCTCAGCACGTTGGGTGCGTAGTGCGGTGTAGGAGGTCGAGTAGGCGCGGGATTTGGTGAGGATGTGGCCTCGGTATCCGAGGGTGTGGGCCCAGGCTCGTAGCCGGAGGGGGGCGTACTCGGGTAGGCCGCCGAGGTGCCAGCAGGTGCGCATGAGGGCCCGGATATGCGGGGACACCGCTGCCGCGTCTATGTCGTCCCGGGTCAGGAGCCGGTAGTCGGTGCCGGCTGCTGTGTCGGTGGCGCCTTTGGTGACGTACTTCGCGACGTAGGCGGCGACGGCGTCGTCGGCCAGGCCGTCGGTGTCGCCGAAGGCCCGCAGGGGCCGGGCGTCGAGCTGGGTGCCCCAGCGGAGTTCGAGTTCCCCGATGGACGGGCTGTAGGGGCTGCGCACGAGGACCGACCGTGCCGCCGTGTGAACCGCGCTGGTCAGCAGTTCGGGGGTTGCCCAGGCCGGGGGCGGGGTGTGGGGTCCGTCGGGGCCGTCGAGGCGTACAACGGCGTGGACGTGGACGGCGGCGCGCTTCTGGTACTCCGCGACCTTAGCGAAGGAGAGCCGGGCATGGTCGCGGAACCGGGCCTGCGCCAGGCCGACGGCCGAGGCCAGGGTACGGCGGGTGGCGCGGGTGAAGCGGTCCCACAGTTGTCCGGCGTGGGCGTGCCACAGGACGTGCGCCGGGTAGTCGTAGCACCCCGGACACAGCGGCTGGCCGACGACCGATTCGGTGACGTCGTGGACGGCTCCGCAGCTCACCGGGCGGTTGTGCTCGCAGGTCCCGGCATTGCGTCGGGGGCGACAGCGTTGCCCGTCGGTGGTGGCGCGGTGGACGGGGCCGAAGGACGGCGCGGTGAGGGTGACAAAGAGCCGGGGCCGCTCCCGCACCTGCACCGGGACGCTCTTGCCGCCGGTGAGTCCGGCGCGGACGAGGTGGAAGGTGTCTCCGGCGTAGAGGCGCGAGCACGGTGCGCAGACCGACGCTCGGCGGTTGCGGCAGCGGACGAAGAGCCGCTCACCCGGTTCGGTGCGAGTGTCGTAGTGGTGCAGCACCTCCCCCGTGGCGACGTCGCGCGTGGTGGTCGAGCCGGAGAGGTGGACGGGGTGGGCGCAACCGCCGGTGGCGGCGATCTGTTCCAGGAAGCGGGGGAACAACGGGTCCTGGGCGAGGCGGATGACGTCCTGGTCGACGTCGGAGAGATGACGCAGGCGCGCCGCGCGGTCGAGGGCGGCGCGCCTGTCAGCCGGGTTGCTGGTGGGGATGGTGGGGACCTCCCGGGGTGGGCCGCCGAAGCGGCACAGGTGGTGGTTGGTGGGCCGGTGTCGTCCATGGCGCTCACTCCTTGTGCGGTCGGGGGTGGGGTTAGCGGATGGTGCCGGTGCCCCGGCAGCAGCGGCAGCGGTGCCAGCGGCCGGAACGGGTCTTCCTGGTGCGTCGTTCGCCCTTGCAGATCGGGCAGCGCACACGGCGCATGGGCATGGCAGGGCCTCCGGTGCCTAGCTGTTGGGGAAGAGGGAGAGGAACCAGGCCACAAGGCCGTGGATGGTGAAGAGGACGGGGGTCTGGCCGATGTAGACGCCGAACAGAGCGACCAGCACGGCTTGCCACCAGCGGACATCGCGGGAGCGGACCAGGAGGACGGTGATGATCCCGAAGACCAGCACCAGCGGGAATGCCGCGTTCTCTGTCATGCGCCTGCCTCCTTGGTGAGGGTCTCCAGGGCGCGGGTAACGCCGGGGAGTTCGGGGGGCAGGTGCTCATGCCTGGCGGCAGCGTCCCGGGCCTCCGTGGTGAACGTCAGATGCGAACGCGCCCGCACCCAGCCACCGTCCGGCCCGGTGCAGACAGCGACACCCTTCTCCGCCTCCGTGATCGACAGGGCCACCGCCACGGCGTCCTTGTTGAGATCACCGAGCGCCATTTCCGCTGTGCCGGAGTCATGCACCCGGTGGCAGATCCGGCCGCCGAGCTGCGCCCGCAGGGCGGTGACACCGGGACCGAGGTCGGAGCCGACGCGCTGTCCGGCGATGACCAGGTGGAGGCCCAGGGCGCCGCCGAGCTGCGCGAGGCGCAGGAGGAACGTGGAGCACTGCTCGGCCTCCGCCTTTGCCGCCCGGGTGCCGTCCGTGAGGTAGAGCTCTGCTAGTTCGTCGACGATCACCACGACCGGGACCGGGCGGAGCTTCTCCGGCAGTTCCCAGATCGACCGGGCTCCGGCGTCGCGGCAGGTGCGCATGCGGTCCTGCATGTCGGCGACCAGGGCGCCGAGGGTGGCGACGGCTTCGGGGCGGGTGGTCGCCAGCGCGGACAAGCGCCGGGCGAACAAGTTCAGCTCCATGCCGCCCTTGCAGTCGATCCCGACCAGCGCCACCGGTTGCCGGGCGAGTTCTTTCACCAGCCGGGCGAGCAGCGCGGACTTCCCGGACCGGGTGGCGCCGACGATCAGCCAGTGGGGCACGTGGCGAAGGTTCATCACCCACGCCCCGCCGCTCTCCAGGATCCCGACCACAGCCGACAGCAGCACCACCGGCGCTACCGCGATCCCGGGCCGCTCCAACGGGTCCGTGACAGTGGCCGTCAGGCGGACCAGGCCGCGATGCGGAGAGGTCACCCGCACCGCGTGGACCCTCCAGGCGTGGGACAGGGCGTCGGCGGCCTGGATGAAGGGGGCGGGTGTCTGGCCGGGGTGCAGGCGCACGACCAGGGTTAACCCCGTACGCGTCGCCCTGGGGAAGGAAATGCGGGGTGCGATGGGCCGCAGTGCTTGCCCTTTCACCACCAGGTCCCCGACGAGGCCGCGTGCCGGACGGCGCGAGACCGACAGGTCATGCAGGTGCGCGACCTTCCGCCACGTGGTCAGCACCCGGACGGCCACGACCGGGTAGCCGGTCAGGTACCAGAACCACACCGGGTTCTGATCCCTCAGTCGGGCGCCGGCCACCAGGACCCAGGCCAGGGCCGCCAGGAGGAACGCGAAGGTGATCGGTCCCATCACGCACCACCCGCCTTGCCCGCCGGAGCAGCGGCCGGTGCGGGGGTGATGGCGGCGGCGCGGAAGCTGATTCCGTGCCGGTCGCCCATGGCCCAGGAGAACGCCTCCAGGCCCGTCACCCGGACCTCAGCGCCCTCCACGACGCCTTTCGGTTCGCCGGTCACCGAGATCTCGATGACCGAGACCCGCCGACCGTCCTGCCGGACCATCACGGCAACGGTGTAGATCGTGTTGCCGTCCCGGTCCGTCTTCACCTCCTTCGTCTCAAAGCCAGACATCTTCGGTTCCGGCGCGACAGCGCACCGCAGTACGCCGAGCCGGGTTGTGTCCACAGGGATGGACTGCATGGGGTGTGGGCCTCCCTTGGCCTCAGACGCCAAACCACCCGGCTGACGTCACTCGTCCTTACGAGTTGAGACTATGAGGCCCTGTCGGGCTGGAGCGCAAGTGCTTATGCTGACGAGTTATGAGCGACGAGTGACATGGTCACCGCCGACCACCGCCGAAGCGAAGGACCCAGGCATGACGGAGATCAAGCGCCCCGGAGCGCTGTACCAGCAGGTCGCGGCCGCAATCCGGGACGCGATTCTGTCCGGCGAGTTCGCCCCCGGAGCCCCGTTGCCGTCCGAGGCGCAGCTCATCGAGCGCTACAAGGTTTCCCGCCCGACCGTGCGCAACGCGGTCGCCGCGCTTCGCGCCGAGGGGCTGATCGATGTCCAGCACGGCAAGGGCAGCTTCGTCCGCACCTCCGGTCTGCCGCCGGTCACCGTCGACCGCCGCATCACCCGCACCGGATCAGGCCCGTTCGTCACCCACGACGGCATCGCCTGGGAACAGCCCGGCGAACCGAAGATCTACCGCACCGAGACAACCGCGATCACCGGCCCGCCGCTGGGACTGGGCGAGGGGGAAGCGCTCTTCGGCTGCGAACGACTGCTCACGGATCCGGCGACCGGCACCAGGGCCCTGCACCGCACGCTCATCCCCTTCGCCACCGCCGAGGACACCGAACTCGCCCAGGCCCCGGACACCGAACCCACAGCGATCTACGAGCTGCTCAGCAAGACCGGGCACAAGCTGTGGTGGGCCGAGACGGTACAAGCCCGCATGCCGCTCCCTGCCGAACGTGGCGCCTTGCAGATCCCCGACGCCACCCCCGTCCTCCACACCGCCCGCATCACCCACGGCACCAACGACCAGCCCCTGATCCTCGAAGAACTGCGCATCAGCGCCGAACGCGCCCAGCTCGCCTACCGCATCACCGCCGAGAAGCCCCCCACCGCACGCCGCACCCGCGCCTGAAAGCGGGATCGGTCGAAACCTTCTTCACTTACTCAAGGGCGCGCCTGCGGCGCGCCGGGCGGTCCGGCCGCCCCGGCGGGCTGCGGCCTGACGGCCGGTCCCGCCGGACGCCCACCGCCCACATCCCGACACGCCCTCAACTCCGAAGGCGGCCGACCGGCGACGGTCCGGGGCGGCAGCGCTGAGCGGTACATATGGCGGGTGCCTGCCGACCCGCCGCATCGTCGTTGCGCACGCCCAGACAGCTGGCAGCGAGTGGACAGGTGGGGGGGGCGGGGCCGGAGCCCAGAAAGCATGCGTCGTGGGGTCAGGCGCCGTACTCGCGCCGTCATGGATGCGGGAGCGTGAGGAGACCGCACGGCCTGGCCGTGGCTGAGGGGGAGCGGGCAGCTGCCGCGCTGCGGCTGAGCCCGCCATGGGCGCTCCGCTTGGCTAGCCACCGTCACGGCTGAGCGTCCGGCCGCCCCATCCTGGTGAACTGAGCGAAACGAGCCACCCGGGCACCGGCTCCCTGTAGGGCAAGAGCGTTAGAGATCGAACCTATGCTCGATCTCTCGCACGCGGGCGGTGATAAGCGGGTGGCCCGCCATCACATCTGGCAGTCGGGTGGACGATGTGATGACGGCTTTCCATACCTGCGTAGGTGTTAATCCCAGGGCGTTACTCAAGTCCGCTCCGCCGAGATAGGCCCCGTCAAGCCGAGCCGCAGTGAGATCAGCCCCGTTGAAATCAGCTGAGTCGAGCCGAGCCCGGGTTAGGTTCGCTTCGTCGAGGTGGGCCTGGGTGAGGTTTGCCTCCTCTAGGTGGGCCGCTGTGAGGTCGGCCTTCTCAAGGCGGGTCCGGATGAGGGTCGCATCCTCTAGGTGGGCCGCCGTGAGGTCGGCCTTCCTGAGGCAGGCTGCCGTGAGGTCCGCCTCCTCAAGCCAAGCCCCAGTCAGGTTCGCCCCGTCGAGAATGACGCCCGTGAGGGTCGCATCGGTTAGGCGAGCCCCACTAAGGTTCGCTCCGTCGAGCCTGGCGTGGGTGAGGTCTGTATGAACGAGCCAGGCGCCGGTGAGGATCGTCTTGCTGAGCCAAGCGCCGCTGAGGTTCGCCCTGCTGAGCCAGGCATTGGAGAGGTTCGCCTTGTTGAGCCAGATGTAGGAAAGGTTCGCCCCGGTGAGCTTGACGCCGGCAAGGTTGAGTTCGTCGAGGACGAGCTCTTGCTCTGGGGCGACGTTTTTGCGGATCGAGGGGTGAGTGAGTGCGGTCAGCGCGTGTTGCACGTCGGCTTCGGGGCTGCTCGGTGAAGGGCTAGGCAACCTTGGGGGTGGCTCAGTTCCGCGTAGGGCTGATCGGCGGGCAGCGGCGATGCGGTCCCGTCGGGCTGAAGCTGGTGCCGTCGGCGTCTGTCCAGGAGCGCGGCGCCGGAGGAAGGCGCTCAAAACTTGTGCCGCATGGGTGGCCTGGTCGGGGGCGTCCTGGACGATCTGTTCCAAAGCTAGTACGCCGCCGAGCCGGACGTAGAGTTCTTCGGAATCGAGGCGTTCCAGGGCCTTGATGAAACGATCAGTTACCTGTCCGCGCCGGGTCAGCCGGTAGTTGAACGCGGTGAAGATCAGGGCAATGCCGGCTCCGAGGACCGCGAGTAGCTGCACCACAGTGGTGCGGAACCCCGTGACCAGAGCGGCCGAGCCCGAGCGTAGGTGCTCGGTACTCAGATACTGGCCATCCAGCCACCATGGCCCTCGCCAAACCAGCAGTACCGCTCCGGCCGTTACGCATACGCCTCCACAGCACCCAAGAACTACGAGGAATCGTCTGACCACCTGATGCGGGCGCATGGCTCATCACACCGCATCTACCCGCCGCCAGTCAGCTAATCGAGGTCGAGAACGAAGTTTCAGCTCGCTCCGCCAAGGCGCACCCCTGCCATTCGGGCCAGCTTTGTCACTTCGCGTGCCGCCGACACAGCCAACTCCAGTCGCACCACGCCCGAACCATCTTCTTGCGCCCCCGCACGCATCCGCACAGCGGCCTCAGCCACCCCAGCAGCCGCCAGTGCCTCCGTGAGTTCTACTACAGCTTCCGTAGCCTCACGCCAGCCCGCCACGTAGTCCACGCCGCGCACCCACGCTCCCACCGTGTCCGGGGCCAACTCCCCAGCCCCCGACCCTCCGACGCCACCCTCCAACGCCTCACGCTCAGGCCCCGACATCAACTTGCCACCCCTCAAAGTCCTTGACTGATCTGGATCTTCTTGGGCTATCGCACGGACGCACGACGAGAGCCCCGGTACCATCGGCACCGGGGTCCTCGCGATCCCTTCCGGACCACCCCTCTTGCTTCCAGGCCTGGGGGTGGTCCGGTCTTGCTTCTGCGGATGTTGTGCGCGGTCCGGCCTCTCACGCGGGGGATCAGGGCCGGACCGCTGACGACGGGGTGAACGGAGCCCGCCGCCCCCTCATATGCGGCACGCGGGATGAGCGTCCGCTCCCACGGCACGGCGGGAGGAACGGCCCGCCGCGCCACGGTCTACGCACTGAGGGAGTTGAAGGATGAGGGCCGCTTGATCTATCCCCAGGGCACGGCCCTCACCCGGTCTAGGGGGTGCCCGCCGAGCGCGAGGCCCGCGAGAAGCGCGTGAGGATGTTCCGGTAGCCGGTGTGGCCGGTCCGGTCCGCGTGCTCAAGGGCCCACGCGTCCGGCCCTGCACTACCCTCCGACGCCTCCGAGGATCTCCCGCAGGTCGTGCACTCAACCTCGTATATCGGCCCGCTCCCCGACATGTCCCATTCCAGCGCCCACCGGCCCTTCTGGGCGTCGGAACTGAGCGCCGCCCTACCGCGCACGGGAACGCCTCTCGTCGCGATCCACTACGAGGCATGCCGTCGCGGCGACGCACTGGTGGGCGCCGCCGTCCTTGAAGACAAGCACGGTCTCACCCCGCCCGTTCCGGCGCACGGCCTTGACCTCACGCCCACGACCCCTGTCGATCACCACGTCACCGCGTTCCACTTGCTGTGACCACACTCGGAATTTCACGTCTGCCACCCTTCATCTGGCGCGAGGTCGATCGAACGAATGTGTCTAGGCGGGACCGTCGGCGCAGCGTTCGCCGAGGTCGAAACGGCAGAAGATCGTCTTACCGCCGCTTTCCTCCGGGGCCCACCACAGGGCGTCGGCCAGCCGGTGAATGATCAACAGCCCACGGCCCGAATCGGGAAGAACTGCCTCCGGCAGGCCGTGCGCGAGCTCAGGCGAGAAGGACTCACCAAGAGGGAAGGTCGGCGGACTGGAGTCCTCGTCAGCCACACCGAGGAACAGCCACTTCGGCCACATCGTCAGCGTGACATCGATCCGACGAGGAGCACCCGGACAAGCCAAACGATCGTCAGGAACCGCGTGCTGCACCACATTGCCAACCAGCTCCGAGACGACTAACCGCACGTCGTCCACCAGGGCGTGCAAGCCCCAGTCTTCGAGGGCGGACCCAGCCAGATTACGAGCAGCCCACACCGTGTCCTGCCACTCCGCAAAGAGCGTCATCGACCGGAAACGCTGCACAGGCGGACTGGATGCTGTCGCTCCAGGGGGAAGCGCCCTACGCAGCTCAGTCCGCGCCAGGCCGCCAGAACGGGGACGGCGAGACCAACGCCGCGCCCCCTCCCGCCCGTTCGCACCTTCCCGTCTTCTCTCCATGCCCCTCAGCTTCACGGGCAGAGTGGCAAGGCATAAGGCCCAACGGCTTACCCAGAGTGGGTAGCATCACGTCAGGTAGGACCGCCGCAATGATCAGCGCAAGCCAACCGCGAGCTGGAGCGCCGTGCATGCCGAACCCATCACATATCCCTGAGTTGCCCGCCAGGTTGTTGGCAGACCCCGAGATGATCACAGCGTGCCGTGATCGCGACTTCTCGAAAATCTTCACCCTTGTGCGGCGCGCGGGCCTCTACCCGTACCTGATCGCCCAGCGGACGGGACTGACGCCGAGCCGCGTCGGGGAAGTGATCTCCAAAAAGCGCAAGCTCAGGGACATGCAAGTCATCGAACGGGTTTCCGACGGCCTACGGGTTCCCGGGCACATGCTTGGCTTAGCGAGGAGACCATGGGAGGCGCCGGCCGCCGGGTCCCCTGCCGCCAAGCCGGAGGCCGTCGTGCCCGCGTCGTCCCTCCACACGGTGCAGCCCGTGAGTGCCATCCCCGGCACGGACCTGGACAGCATTTTGACCGCCGCCACCGGACCACGGTTAAGCCCTTCCACGCTGCGTGCGCTGCACTCGTCCATTGAGGATTACTGGCGGAGGGACGACGAACACGGCGGCGAGGTCCTCCGCCCTGCCGTGGTAGGCCAACTCCGCTACGTGGTAGATCTGATCAAGGAAGCCAGCGAGGGCGCGTACCGGGACAGCCTCTTCGGGATCGCCGCCGAACTGGCCCGGCTCACCGGCTGGATCTACTTCGACGCCCGGCAGTACAGCCAGGCTCGCACCTACTTTGCCGAGTCCTTGCAGCTGGCGAAGGCGATCAACGATCGCCCATTCATGGCCAACGTTTTGGCGTGCATGAGCTTGCAGGCCACCTACGAGGACAAGCTGGCGGACGCCGTAGCACTGTCCACCGCCGCTCAGGACACAGCGCGCGAGCACGGCGCCACGCCCCGCGTGATGTCCATGCTGTCGATGCGCGAAGCGTTCGCACACGCTTCCATGAGTAGCCATGGAGCCAGGCTCGCCGCGCACGCCTCGCTCGCCGAAGCCCATCGTCAGTTTGAGCGAATCTCTCCGGAGGACCCGGACCCAGCGTGGGTCACCTACTTCGATGAGCCCAAGTTGATCGTGGACACCGGGATCGCTCACGGCCGACTGGGCGAGGCCCAAGTCGCGGAACCTCTGATCGCGGACGCCCTACAGCGCGAGGATGCCCGCAACCAGCGTGGACGCGCGTTCCATGCTTTCTGGTTAGCCACCACACAGCTTCAACGCGGCAACGTCGATCAAGCGTGCAGCACAGCCACCCTTTCCCTGGAGACAGCCTCGTCCGTCGGCTCCGAGAGGGTCATGGGGCATCTGCGAGATTTCCAATCGCAGCTCGCCCCTTACAGCCAACAGCCCGAAGCTGTGGCCTTCAGGACACGGCTCCGGGCTGCTCTTCAATGATCAGCGGATCGCTTCGTCCATGAGCACGTAGAGCACACCCACAAGTGATCCGCTGCTGACGATCTCGCGTCGGTCGACCATGCCCCGGACCTTGTCCAGGGGCACCCACTCGATCCGATCGGATTCGTTCTTCTCGGTCGGAGGACCTATGTAGGTGGCGCTGTCGGCCCTGAACACGTAGTGCTGCGAGTCTGTGATGCCGTTCGCAGGCTCCGCGTACACCAACGGTCTCACCGAGTCAGGACGCCAGCCCGTCTCTTCCTCAACCTCTCGAACGGCAGCCTCTTCGGGAGTCTCGTCCAATTCGATCAGACCCATGGGAAGTTCCCAAGCCCAGGAATCCGTGATGAACCGGTGGCGCCACATCATCAATATCTCGCGGCGTTCGTTGACTACCGCCGCCACGGCGAGGTGACGAAGCCGAACAACGTGGTGCTCCCACCGTCGGCCATCCGGCTGCTCAACATCGACCAGGCACAAGTTCACCCACTTGTTCGTGTAGATCTGACGCTCGCCATGGGTCGTCCACTGCATGTGCGTTGCCCTCCCTAGCCAACTGGATCCAGCATCCCAGAGGGGTACCCCAAGTGGGTAACGTCCGATCAAGCGATCTGTTGGTCGTGGACTGGGCGCCGAACGAGGCCGAAGGAGACAAGGTGCTGCACGTCTTCGACGGCAGCGAGCAACAGCAGGAAGACGTCAGCGTGATCAAGCTGGATGCGGACGAGCTGCTTACCGCCGAGTTTCACCCGACAGAGGCGGTCGACCAGCTACTGATCCCGAGGCTCGCACGCCGGGTCAAGTGTGCGATCACTGCCCGACGGGAGTCCCATCCGCAGTACCTCGAACACGGGGAGCCGCTGACTTCCTGAGGGCCTTAGCCCTCCGCGCCGGTGCTTAGGGCGCGGTGCAGCAGGGGGCTCGTGTCGCGAGCTGAGCCCCCTGCCTCCACTTCGATCAATCGGCCAACGGAAGGTAGACCCGGTTGCCGCTCGCCGCGAACTCCTTCGACTTCTCCAGCATCCCCGCTTCGACCTCCTCATCAGTGGCCGAAACGGCCAAATCTGGGGCGAACTGCTCTGTGATGCTTCGGCTAATTTTCATCGAGCAGAACTTCGGCCCGCACATGGAACAGAAGTGCGCGGTCTTCGCCGGTTCCGCCGGCAGCGTCTCGTCGTGGAAGGCACGGGCGGTGTCCGGGTCGAGGGCCAGGTTGAACTGGTCCTCCCAGCGGAATTCGAAGCGCGCGTCGGACAGCGCGTCGTCCCACTCCTGCGCGCCCGGGTGCCCCTTGGCGAGGTCCGCCGCATGCGCGGCGATCTTGTACGTGATGACGCCGGTCTTCACGTCGTCGCGGTCCGGCAGGCCCAGGTGCTCCTTCGGCGTGACGTAGCAGAGCATCGCCGTGCCCCACCACGCGATCATCGCCGCGCCGATCCCCGAGGTGATGTGGTCGTACGCGGGCGCGACGTCGGTCGTCAGCGGGCCGAGCGTGTAGAACGGCGCCTCCTCGCAGATCTCCTGCTGGAGGTCGATGTTCTCCTTGATCTTGTGCATCGGGACGTGCCCGGGGCCCTCGATCATCGTCTGCACGTTGTGCCGCTTGGCGATCGTGTTCAGCTCGCCGAGCGTCTTCAGCTCCGCGAACTGCGCCTCGTCGTTGGCGTCCGCGATCGAGCCGGGGCGCAGCCCGTCGCCGAGGGAGTACGTCACGTCGTAGGAGGCGAGGATCTCGCAGAGCTCCTCGAAGTTCTCGTACAGGAACGACTCCTTGTGGTGCGCCAGGCACCACGCGGCCATGATCGAACCACCGCGCGAGACGATGCCGGTCTTGCGACGGGCGGTCAGCGGGACGTAGCGCAGCAGCACGCCCGCGTGGACGGTCATGTAGTCCACGCCCTGCTCGGCCTGCTCGATGACCGTGTCCTTGTAGATCTCCCAGGTCAGCTCCTCGGCCTTGCCGTCGACCTTCTCCAGCGCCTGGTAGAGCGGCACGGTGCCGATCGGCACGGGGGAGTTGCGCAGCACCCACTCACGCGTGGTGTGGATGTTGCGGCCGGTGGAGAGGTCCATGACCGTGTCGGCGCCCCAGCGGGTCGCCCAGGTCATCTTCTCGACCTCCTCCTCGATGGAGGAGGTGACGGCGGAGTTGCCGATGTTGGCGTTGACCTTCACCAGGAACTTCTTACCGATGATCATCGGCTCGATCTCCGGGTGGTTCACATTGGCCGGAAGCACGGCCCGGCCCGCCGCGATCTCCTCGCGAACGGTCTCGGGAGAAACGTTCTCCCGGAGCGCCACGTACTCCATCTCCTCGGTGATCTCACCGCGGCGGGCGTACGCGAGCTGGGTCACGGCGGCGCCCGACCGGCCGCGGCGGGGCAGCCGGGGGCGGCCGGGGAAGACCGCGTCGAGGTTCTTCAGACCCCCGCGCGGCGAGGTGTGCTTGAGCCCGTCGTCCTCCGGACGCATCGGGCGGCCCGCGTACTCCTCGGTGTCGCCGCGGCCGACGATCCAGTTCTCCCGCAGCGGCAGGAGACCGCGCCGGACATCGGTCTCGACGGACGGATCGGTGTACGGACCGGACGTGTCGTACAGCCGTACGTCCTGGCCGTTGGTGAGGTGGACCCGCCGTACCGGGACCCGAAGGTCCGGCCGCGAGCCGGTCACGTAGTCCTTGTGCCAGCCGATCTGGCCGGTTTCGGACGTGCGTGCATCCTGCGAGGTCATGAGACCAGACTCCCTACGCCGGCATTACCCGGTAACAGGTTCGGCGGTCGGCGCAGCGGCTTCCGTACGACGTACGTACGGAGGTCAGCGCCCTCTCAGCCCGGTGCTCCGAGCTCCCGCGATTGCAAAGGTGGCACCACGCTAGCGCTTCCCCCGTCCGGAGGACCAGTGGGGCTTGCGATGATGCGTGGCGTGACCAGCTCAGACCGCAGTCCCCAGTCCCACTCGCATTCCCACGCGCACAGCCACGGCCCGGCCGCCCCCGTCTCCGCCCATCTGCGGAAGGTGATCGCGGCGGTGCTGATCCCCTTCGCCGTCGCGGTGGTGGCCGGTCTGATCGTGCTCTGGCCCGGCGGCGCGCCCTCGCACAAGCCCTCCGGGCTGGGCCTCGACCAGCAGACCCGGGCGGGCCGGGTCGTCAAGATCGAGGAGGTCGATTGCGCCAAGGTGGGCGCCCTGCCGCAGCAGCAGAAGCCCGGCGGCCAGGGCGGCCCCGGCGCGCCCGCGCCCCCGCCGGGGTCCTGCGAGACCGCGACCATCGAGGTCTCCGAGGGCCCGGACAAGGGCAAGACCTTCACCGAGATCGTGCGGCCGGACTCCTCCCGCCGCTACTCCGTGGGCCAGAAGGTGGTGCTCGCCCACGCGCCGAAGGCCCCGGAGAATCTGCGCTATTCGGTCACGGACGTGGACCGGACGATGCCGATGGTCATCCTCGCCGCGCTGTTCGCCCTCGCGGTCGTGGTCGTCGGACGGCTGCGCGGCCTCTTCGCGCTGATCGCGCTGGTCATCAGCTTCGGCGTGCTGACGATGTTCATCCTCCCCGCGATCCTCCAGGGCTCGAACCCGCTGCTGGTCGCCGTGGTCGGCGGCAGCGCGATCATGCTCATCGCGCTCTACATGTGCCACGGCCTCTCCGCCCGGACATCCGTGGCGGTACTGGGGACGCTGACGTCGCTGGTGGTCATCGGGCTGCTCGGCTCCCTGTTCATGGACTGGGCGCATCTGACGGGCAACACGGACGACCAGACCGCCCTGGTGCACGGCCTCTATCCGCAGATCGAGATCCAGGGTCTGCTGCTGGCGGGGATCATCATCGGTTCGCTGGGTGTGCTCGACGACGTGACGGTGACGCAGACGTCGGCGGTGTGGGAGCTGAAGGAAGCCGACCCGAGCGCGAGTTGGCGCAAACTGTATGGATCCGCCATGCGGATCGGCCGGGACCACATCGCTTCGGTGGTCAATACGCTGGTACTGGCGTACGCGGGTGCGTCGCTGCCGCTGCTGCTGTTGTTCACGATCGCGGACGCCGGAGTGGGGGCCGTCGCGACCAGTGAGCTCGTCGCGGAGGAGATCGTACGGACGCTGGTGGGCAGCATCGGGCTGGTGGCCTCGGTCCCGGTGACGACGGCCTTGGCGGCGCTCGTCGTCAGCGCCGACCGGCAGTCGGCGAAGGGCAAGGGGAAGCCCGGCGCGCGCACCGGGGGCAAGGGCGGCAGGCGCCGCCGCGCGAAGTGAGAGCGCGGGACGGGGCGGGACGAGGACGGGGCGGATCCCTGCCACCGGGCCTGTCCCGGTGACCGAGCCGACCTCGATGAGCCTGGCGACCCACGAGGGGCCTGGCCGACCCCGGGCCCGACCGGCCTCGATGACCTGACCGACCCGCCGGGAGGGCGAGCGGTCCCGCCGGCAGGGCGACCGACCGGGGCCACTAACCGGCGTTCTGCCCCTCGGGGTTGCCGGCGAGGATGCTGTCGAGGGCGGCGGCCAGCTCGTAGTCGAAGTCGGCGACGGAACGCTCCTCACCGAGCGGGGCGATGCGGTCGGTCCGGTCGAGGAAGGCCACGAGGGCGGCGGCCCCGGCCCGGAACAGCGCGCCTTCGCCGCCCACTTGCAGCCGGATGAAGACGTCGGACAGGTGCTCGGCGGAGGCGGGGGAGATATGCACATCGCCTTCGCCGGATGGCTGGCTCAGCCCGTCGAGCAGCAACTCCCGTGCGAACGCCCAGGTCACAGGCGCGTCGCCGGGAAGGTGGAAGGTGAACTTCACCGCGTAGGGGTCGCTGCTGTCGTAATCCAGCGCCACCGGGATCCGGAAGGACAGCTCCTCGGAGACGAGGAACGTCATGATCACTTCCGCCTGAACTGTTTCGCGCATCGCCCAATGTCCCGTCTATGTCGGTTTTGGCCGGGATTGGATCCCCATGAACCTATTGGCGCCATAGTCTGACAACAACGCCTACCAGACCACAAGGAGTGATTTTTCAGATACTGATAGAGATCGTGAGTGAGCATACGAGCTTCCTGACTCTGGAGCGTAGCGACTCGACTACAGGGAGGAGTCGATCCCGGAGATTCCACAGTTGAGAAATCGCCAGAGTCGCCGGATCCATTGACGCCGAACCGGGACGGGTCCGGGTAGTCGACAAAGGCGGCGGCAAGCGCGTGACGAGGGCGTATTCCCTTGCCCCGCGCTCCGGTTGACATCACAACGGGGTGGGTCCGCGACGGAGCAGAGGGTGCTTCTCACCCACACTGTGCCGCATGGAGGGATATACCGGGAAGAGGGAGGGATGATCCCGCTAGTCCGCTTCGTCGAGTTGACTCCGTGTGACGGATGGGTCGCGTCGGGCGCAAGGCCCGAAGCGGCGCGCGGCAGATGGGCGTAAGCCAGAAAACGGAAAAACCCGCCTCGCGGGTTAATCGCGCGGCGGGATTGCCGTGGGTTGCGGGCCGGGCCGGCGCCGACCCGGGCGGGAGTGCCGGGCCGGGCGGCGGGCGGCGTGGGGCCGGGTGCCTACCAGTCGCCCTTCGAGGACGACGACGTGAACTTCTTGACGAGGATGACCAGACCGCCGATCAGCGCCGCGAGCAGCAGCAGCTTGAAGGCAAAGGTGAGCACGAAGCCCAGCACGCTGACGATCAGGCTGCCGAACACGGCGAGCACGAGGACCGGCACGGCGATCCACTTCACCCACCAGGGCAGTCCTTCGAATATCCCCTTCTCGGCCATGTCGTCCCTGCTTTCCGCTCACGAGTCCGCACGGTTCACGAGTCCGTCCGGAGCCGGCTGATCCGGCCTGCTTTCGATGCTAGGACGGACCGGTGGGTCCGCGGGGCCCCCACAGCCCCCGTCCATCCCTGAACGTCCCCCTACGGGTAGGCGGGGGAAGGGGTCAGCTCTCAGGCGGAGAGAAGACGACGACGACCCGGAGATCCTCGCTGATGTGGTGGAACTTGTGCGCCACCCCGGCCGGTACGTAGACGACGCTGCCCCGCGCGACCTCCGTGGTCTCCAGCCCCACCGTGATCGAGGCCCGGCCGCTCACCACCAGGTACACCTCATCCTGGGCGTGCGGGCTCTGCGGGTCCGCGTCGCCCGCGTCCAGCGCGTACAGCCCGACCGACATGTTCCGTTCGCGCAGGAACTGGAGATAAGCGCCCTCGTTGGCGGCCCGCTCCGCTTCCAGCTCGTCCAGCCGGAACGCCTTCATCCGTCGTTCACCCCTTGCAGTGCCGATCCTCGCCGGGCCGATCCCGTCTGCAACGATCTCATCATGAAGAATTTCGTAGTCAAGACGATTGCCAATGCGGCGGCCCTGGCGGTCGCGATCTGGCTGCTCAAGGGCATCACCCTGTCCGGGGAGAACACCGCCCGCAAGGTGCTGACGCTGATGGCCGTCGCGCTCCTCTTCGGCGTGGTCAACTTCGTGGTCAAGCCGATCGTGAAGCTGCTGTCCTTCCCGCTCTTCATCCTCACCCTCGGCCTGATCACCTTGGTGATCAACGCGTTGATGCTGCTGCTGACCTCATGGCTCGCGGGCCAACTGGATCTGGCGTTCCACATCGAGGGCTTCTGGACCTCGCTGATCGGTGGTCTGATCATCTCGATCGTGGCGTGGGCGATGCATGTGATCCTGCCGGACGAACAGGACTGACGGAGAGGGGCTGCGGCAATGACCGGAGACGGGACGAGAGCCGTACGGGCGGGCCTGCCGGAGCCACGGGCGAACGAGCCGGCGCTCCCGGGCCCGGCCTTCGCCGCCCACTACCACCTGCCGGGCGAGGTCGCGGGCCCGTACACGTACGGCCGCGAGGGGAACCCGACGTGGACGGCGCTGGAGCGGGCGATCAGCGAGCTGGAGTACCCGGGGGATCCGGCGGCCGAAACGATCACGTTCCCGTCCGGCATGGCGGCGATCTCCGCCGTGCTCTTCTCCCAGCTGCGGCCGGGGGACACCGCGCTCCTGCCCGCTGACGGCTACCAACTGCTGCCCGCGCTGCGCGAGCGCCTGGAGGACTTCGGCGTCACGGTCCGCACCGCGCCGACCGGTGACGACGCGCAACTGGGCGCCCTGGACGGCGTGCGCCTGCTGTGGATCGAGACGCCCTCGAACCCCGGCCTCGACGTGTGCGACATCCGCCGCCTCACCGACGCCGCCCACAGCCGTGGCGCGGTGGTCGCCGTCGACAACACCCTCGCCACGCCGCTCGCACAGCGCCCGCTGGAGCTGGGCGCCGACTTCTCCGTCGCCAGCGGCACCAAGGCCCTCACCGGCCACGGTGACGTACTCCTGGGCTATGTGACCACTCCGGACCCCGAGCTGGCAGCGGCCGTACGCGCCTGGCGCAAGACCACAGGAGCCATCCCGGGCCCCATGGAGGCCTGGCTCGCCCACCGCTCCCTCGCCACCCTCCAGCTCCGCGTAGACCGGCAGGCGGCCACCGCCCTCGCTCTCGCACGCGCCCTGCACGACCGGCGCGAAGTGACGGCCGTGCGCCACCCGGGCTTGCCGGACGACCCCGCGCACGCGGTCGCCCTGCGCCAGATGCACGGCGGCCGGTTCGGCTGCGTGGTCTCCTTCGTCCTCCCGGACCGGGCCCACGCGGAGCGATTTCTGGCCGCGCTGCGGCTTGTCGACGAAGCGACGAGCTTCGGCGGCGTGCGCTCGACGGCGGAGCGCCGGGGACGGTGGGGCGGGGACGCGGTGCCGGACGGTTTCATCCGCTTCTCGGTGGGCGTCGAGGACACGGAGGATCTGGTCGCTGACGTACTGACGGCCCTCAACCTCGCACAAACGAACGGGGTTTGAAGCCGCACGCGGGACGGCCGGCTCGCGATACGGTGACGGTAATTGAGCCACTTCGTCACGGAACGAAGTCGGCCCTCGGCGGTGCGCCAACACCGGTCGAGGGCCTACACCCGCAAGGACTTGTAAGGAGTCCCAGGATGCTTCGGCATGTTATCGCCCCTGAGCGTTTCTTCACGCAGGTATCGAACGAGATCATCCGCCACCCGCGCCTGTCGGCGAACGCCGTACGGCTGCTGATGTGGCAGCTGTCGCTTCCCGAGAGCGTGGACGGGCCGCAGTGGGAGGAGGCGCGCGGGCACGCGCTCAACGGGGACGCCGACGCGTCCCACCGGCTCCTGGACGAGGCCCGGACCCTCATCAGCCGGGCCGCCGAGCACCCCGAGGACGAGCCGGCGTGGAGGTACTTCTACGACGAGACGTGGTTCGCCCTGCAACGCGGCATGGCGGAAATGCACCTCGGCGCCTGGCCGGCCGCCATCGATCACCTCACCAGCGGACTGGCCGCCCTGCCCGACGACTACCGGCGCGACAAGGCCTGGTACCGCGCCTGCCTGGCGCACGCGGCGGCCGGTGCGGGAGAGGCGGAGCAATCCGTGGCGGTCGCGCTGCACGCCATCCCGGACGCGGCCGTCGTGGGTCGTCCGCACGCGTGGAACGAACTCCACGTGACAGCAGCCGCGTTGCTGCGACAAGGAGCACCGGAGGGACAGCACCTCGTGGCAGCACTCAAGACGCACGACTGATGCGTGCCAACGGCCCGGCCCTGACGATCTCCGTCAGAGCCTGGGCCGCGTTCACGGCCGCGCTGTAGCGGGCCCGCAGGTTGTGGATCAACAGCGACAGGTCAGCCGCAGAATTCCGCTTCGATGGCCGACTGCTCCAGTGCCTGATCGCCCCAGTCACCGTTCCGGTTGATCGTCATGACGTGCCTGCCGTCGGCGGTGGCCGCCGTGCGGGTCAGGGAGCCGGTGATATCGCTGCTGTGCCCCCAGACCTTCACGCCGCACGCCTTGAGCGTCTGCGACCTGATCCCGAGGCCGTAGGACCTGCCGTCACCCAGGTCGCGGCCCGTGAACATCTGTTTCTGCTGGGCGGGAGGAAGAAGTTCGCCGCGCAGGAGGGCCCGGATGAAGACGTTCAGGTCGCGGCTGGTCGAGATCATCTCGCCGGAGGCGCCGGAGACCGAGGGGTTGAAGTCGGTGGCATCGTGGATCCGGGCGGCCGGGTCGGCGACGTAGAGCTTGGAGTAGTGGCGGCCGTGCGGGCCGGGGACCGAGGACGACGTGCCGGGGACCGTGGTTCCGCGCAGGCCGAGGGGTCTGATGATGCGCCGTTCCACTTCCGAGGCGTAGCTGTTTCCCGTGGCCTTCTCGATGACCATGCCGGCCAGGATGTAGTTGGTGTTGGAGTAGGACCAGCCCTCGCCGGGGGCGAACTCCGGCTTGTGGGCGAGGCCGATCCGCACCAACTCCTCCGGCGCGGCGCCGTCGTACCGGTGGGTGAAGAACGCCTTGCCGGTGAACCTGGCGCGGAACCCCTCGTCGCGGATGTAGTCGTAGAGGCCACTGGTGTGCTGGAGCAGCTGACGCAGGGTGATCCGACGCCCGTCGTTGTCGTTGCCGCGCACCAGGCCGGGCAGCCACCCCTCCACCGTGTCGTCGATCGACAGGCCGTACCGGGGCTCGGCGGCGAGTTGCAGCACGACGGTGGCGATGAAGGGCTTGGTCAGGCTGCCGATGCGGAACCGGTCGTGCGGAAGGCGGGGGCGGCCGGTGCGGAGGTCCGCCACGCCGGAAGTGCCGTGCCAGACCTCGCCCGCACGGTCCGCTCGGGCCAGGGCACCGGGGGTCCCCCCGTCGGTGATCGCGTCGAGGGCTTGCTGCGTCGCGGAGTGATCGGCGTGGCGTGGCGCAACACGCGGTGCGGCGGCCGCCGGGGCGACCGTAGCCGTAGCGACCGATCCCGCCAGTGCCAGGGCGGCCAGAGCACGGGGTAAGGCGTACGTAGCCATGTGGGAGCTTCTCCGTCCCTCGGTGAATTCGGCTACCGAGGAGGACCCACGCCCGCAGCAGCGGGGTTGACGGCCTGCCGTCACTCTCCCCCTGAAGGCACCCGGAGCAGCCCCCGAGAGGCAAGGAGACGGCTCGAGCCTCCCCCCTCTTGGCTCGAGCCGTCGCGGTTCCGACGCGCGAGGAACCGCGCGACCAAGGCTAGTTGACTCTGCGTCAGTGTCCAATCACGCTAGCGACACAGCCCTATCGACTTATTTATAGTTCCGATACGAGCGGTTGGCGGCGAGCCGGGGAGAAGACATGGATCTGGCCCTCTTACGCACGTTCGTCACGGTGCACCGGGCCGGGTCGTTCACCCGCGCCGCCACACTGCTCGGGCTGTCCCAGCCCGCCGTGACCGGGCAGATCCGTTCGCTGGAGAGGCAGTTGGGGCGGCCGCTGTTCGTCCGGCAGGCGCGGGGCGTGAGCCCCACGAGCATCGGGGACGAGCTCGCCCACAAGATCGCGCCGCATGTGGACGCGCTGCTGGAGATCACCGAGGCCGACCTGGACGAGCAGTGGGCCCATCGCACCCTGCATCTGGCCGGGCCGCCGGAGTTCATCGCCGTGCGCGCGCTGCCCGCGCTGACGCCGCTCGTGGCGCAGGGGATGACCGTGCGGGCGGCGCAGGGCATCGCGGAGGATCTCTTCGAGGCGCTCGCGGCGGGCCATCACGACCTCGCCATCACCACCTCACGACCGCGCGGCCGGCTGCTCACGGCCACCCCGCTCTGCGACGAGGAGCACGTGCTGGTGGCGGCGCCGCGCTGGGCGGCCAGGCTCGGCGGGGCGGCGGTCGTGCGGGACAAGGGGGTGCGGGCGCTGGAGCATCTGCCGGTGGTGGAGGTGCACGAGTGCCTGCCGTTCGTGGCGCGCTACTGGGCCGCCGTCTTCGACAGCAAGCCCGTCACCGCCGGCACCGTCGTCGTCCCCGATCTGCGGGCCGTGCTCGCCTGTGTGGCCGCCGGGGCCGGGCTCGGGGTCCTGCCCAGGTATCTGTGTGCCGACGCCCTCGACACGGGCGAGATCGTGGCCCTGCTCGACCCGCCCGTACCGCCGCTGCGCACGTATTTCCTGGTCGTACGGACCGGCACCCTCGCCCACCCCCACCTGGCCCGCGTCCACGAGTGGCTGCTGCGTGCCGCCGTCTCCTGGTGAGAGTCAGCGAGAGTCAGCGAGAGTCAGTGAGCGCCGACAGGGAAACCGGTGGGAAAGGGGAGGCCGGGAAAGGGTTTCGCGGGGGGTTCCACGCGGCAGATGTCCCGTATGACCGAACGTCCAGTGGTCAAACGCACCGCCCGCGCCATCCTGCTCGACGGCGACATCGGCACCACCACGTCCCGTTCCGACCTTCAGATGATCCTGATCAAACGCACGAAGCCCGGCGAGGATCCGTATTGGATCACCCCGGGCGGCGGCGTGGAGCCGGAGGACGCCACCGTCGTCGCCGCTCTGCACCGCGAGGTCGACGAGGAGCTCGGCGCGAAGGTCTTCGACGTCGTTCCCGCCTTTGTCGACACCGTCTCGCACTCCCTCCACCACGCCGCGCACGGCGTGAAGGTGCAGCACTTCTTCGTCTGCCGCCTGGCGTCGATGGACCTCTCCCGGCGGCACGGCCCGGAGGTGGACGAGCCGTGCGGGACGTACGAGGTGGTGCGCGTCCCCTTCACCAGGGAAGGCGTCACCTCCGTGGACATGGTGCCGCCGTCGCTGCGCGCGTATCTCGAAGCGAACATCGAGGGCGTACGGGCGCTGCTCGCGGACGACCTCGGCTGAGGCAGCGCCGTCCTACCCCCGGCCCGTCGACGACGTCGTCAGCTCTTCGATCCCGTCGTGCCTTATTCGGTGCGACGGTATGCCGATGCCGACAAGGGTGTCCACACCGCTGCGGATCATCCCCGGCGGGCCGGAGAGATAGGCGTCGTAGGCGGGCCAGGGACCGTATTCGCGCACTATGTGGGTGAGTTGGCCGCTCAGGCGGCGCGTGGGCCCGTCGGAGACGACGGGCCGCACCGACAGCCACGGGTGCGACCGCTGGAGGCCGAGCATGGTGTCGATGTCGTAGAGGTCGTCGTCGTGCCGGGCGCCGTAGAAGACCTCGACCGGACGGCGGCGGCCGTGCTCCGCGACGTCCTCCACGAGCGCCTTGATCGGTGCGATGCCGGTACCGCCTCCCAGGCACAACAGCCCGTTGTCAGTGGTGTGGTCGACAATCATGGAACCGGCAGGGGGCCCGAGGCGCAGGACGTCACCGGGGCGGGCGTGATGGACCAGTGCGTTGGACACCCAGCCGGCCGGTATGGCCTTCACGTGGAAGGAGAGCAGACCGTCCGAGCGGGGTGCGGACGAGAAGGAGTAGTTGCGCCAGATACGCGGCCACCAGGGCGTTTCCAGGCTGGTGTACTGCCCGGCGAGGAAGGGGTAGGGCTCCTCGGGCCGTACGGTCACGACGGCGATGTCCCGCGTGCGCAGCTCATGACCGACGACCTCGGCCTGCCACCAGGCGGGCGAGCTCCGCTCATCCTCGGCGGCCGCGTCGATCATGATCTGGGAGACGGTCGTGTAGACGCGCACCCAGGCGGCCTCCGTGGCCTCGCTCCAGGTGTCCGACGCGAAGCGGGTGAGGGCGGCGATCAGGCACTCGCCGACGGCCGGGTAGTGCTCGGGCAGCGTGCCGTATTTACGGTGTCCACGGCCGAGGTGGGAGAGGTATTCGGTGAGCGTCGCGGTGTCGTCGGCGTGCTCGGCGGCGGTCAGCAGCGCCTTGAACAGGCGGTCGCGCTGGACGTCCATCGCGACGGGGAACAGGGACCGCAGATCGGGGTGGCGGATGAAGAGCAGCGCGTAGAAGTACGACGTGGTCTTGTCGGCGACGGGCGCGATCTCGGCCAGCGTGCGGCGGATCAGCAGGGTGTCGGGGGACGCACCCGATCTCGTCGGCCGGATGGGCAGTTGATCGCGAGCCGGGGCAGCGGAGCCCGGGGCCGGGGGCTGTGTTTCTACGGGGCGCCGGTGGCGAGTGCCTCGCGACGGTGGTGGGGCCTGTTGCCCGGGGTGGACCTGCTGATCGGGCGGCGCCGTCCGATCCGGTGGCGCGTAGCGATCCCGCCGTTCCGGCGGCGCGTACGGCTCCCGCCGATCCGGCGGCTCCGGCGGCTCCGGCGGCGCTGACTGCACACCGCCGCCGTACCCCGAGTGGTACAGCGGCGCCCACCGGCTCGAAGGTGCCGGCGGCGGTGGCTCCGTCTGCCATACCGCGCTGATCGGCAGCCCGGAGCCGTACCCGGGGTCCCGCTCCGTCTCCGGCACCACCGCGCGGGCGACGGGCTCCCACCCGGGCGGCCGGTCCCGGCTGCCTCCGGTGTCCCCGGCCGTCACCTCCCCCGACGGCTCCGGGGCCACCGCCGGGGTGTCCGGCACGGGACGCGGTGGGGTGAACCAGCCCCGCTCACCCGCGGTGCCGAACGAGCCTCCATCGGCCGACGTTGGGGTCGGAGCATCCATCAGTGCCTCGCCTCGAACATCTCTCGGTCGGTGTGCGCACTCCCGCCGGAACCGGAAAGTGCCGCGATTCCCCGATTTGCCTCGGGCCGCTGTACCAGTCCGCGTAGCATTCCACCGTCTGACCCGACTACGGGCGATTAGCCGGAAATTCAAGTGGCAGCAGGCCCGTTGAGGTTAAACTGAACCATTTCCCGGACAGTCGACCGTCAAGTGACGCACACTCCGGCGGCGTTGACCCTACAGGGCGCGACCGGTTCCACAAGGGCCCCACCAATTACCCCTGGCAACCGACCAGTTCGTAGGCCTCACGGAGGTCCCGTCCGCTATACGCGTGCACGGCGACGTCGCGTACGTGATGGTCCGCGTTGACCGCCACGGACACCGGGACCACCTCGAACAGGCGGACGTCCGACATCGAATCCCCGTAGGCCACACAGTCGCCCCGGCTCAGACCGAACTTCTCGCAGAGTTCGTCCGCGATCCGCACCTTTGCCGCCGCGTCGAGGATGCCCGCCGGGTTCACCGGCTCGCGGAAGGGCACCGCGGGCCAGAGCGAGCCGTGGGCCGCGTCCGCACCCCAGGTGAGCAGGCGTTCCACGAAGAAGCCGGGCGAGAGGGAGATCACCGCGCAGCGTTCGCCCCGCGCCTGGATGTCCGCCCAGACCTCCCGGATGCCCGCGAGCCAGGGCGCCCCCTCGAAGGCCGCAGCCACCTGCGCCTCGGTCAGGTCCGCCCACAGCTCGACGGCCAGCGCCGCGAAGCGCGGCGGCGTCAGCTTCCCCGACGCGAATCCCCGCTCCAGCTCGTCGATCTCCCGCTCCACCCCGAGCTGCCGGGATATCTCGATCGCCGCCGCCGATCCGTACATCAGCGTGCCGTCGAGATCGAACAAATGCAGTCTGGTCATGAGACCCGAGGGTAGGCGTACGCGCCGCCGATTACGCCTGAATACTTCCCTGGTCGGACAGGGGAGAGACAGGGGACAGACAGGGGACAGACAGGGAAGCGGACGCGCGTCGGCGCGGCCGGGGCGGAATCCCACGGCCGCGCCGACGTCCGATCCCGGCGGTCAGCCGCCCAGCACGTCCTCGATCGCCGACACCGCGAGGCGGTGATCCTGCTCCGGCGCGCCGCCGCCCACCCCGATCGCACCGACGAGGCGCCCGTCGCGGTGCAGGGGCACGCCCCCGGCGATGAAGAGGAGCGGGCGGTCGAGTGCGGTCGGCAGGGTGTGGAAGGGGCCGCCGGGCTGGACGGCGTCGACCACGTCGGCGGTCGGGGCGTCCAGCTGCAGGGCGGTGAACGCCTTCCGGGTGCTGGTCTCCCCCGCGATCAGCACGGCCCGGTCGTCCCGGCGGAAGGCCAGCGGGTGGCCGCCCGCGTCGAGCACGCTGACGGCGACCCGTACGCCCTGCTCGTCGGCGGCCCGGCGCACGGCGGCGACGAGAGCTTCCGCGTCGTGCGTGGTGAGCGGGCGGACGGGGGTCACGGTCTCGGTGACGGTGGCGGTCATGGGGGGTGCTCCTTGCAGTGGTGCGGTGATACGGGGGTGCGGTGGTTCGGCGGGTGGGGCTTCGGCGGGCTCAGTGCCCGGCCGTCACGGCCTCACGCTCGGCGGAGAGGGGGGTGGCCCCGGCGGCGATGCGTCCGCTCCGGGCGCCCGTACGCCGCTCCAGCGAGGCCGACATGAGGGCCAGGACCAGCGCGGAGGCGGCCATCAGTGCGCCGACCCAGTTGGGCGCGGTGTAGCCGAAGCCGGCGGAGATGACGAGGCCGCCGAGCCAGGCCGCGATCGCGTTGCCGAGGTTGAACGCGCCGATGTTGACGGCGGAGGCCAGGGTCGGGGCGTCGGCGGTGTGGTCCAGGACGCGCTTCTGGAGCGGCGGTACGGAGGCGAAGCCGAAGGCGCCGATCAGCGGGATGGCCACGGCGGCCGCGATCTTGTTGTGCGCGGCCAGCGGCAGCAGGGCGAGGACGATGGCGAGCGCGCTCAGCGTCACGTACAGCAGGGGCATCAGCGCCCGGTCCGCGTACCGCCCGCCGACGAGGTTGCCGATCAGCATGCCCACGCCGAAGAGGACGAGCAGCCAGGTGACGGAACCGGGCGCGTAGCCGGCGACCTCGGTCATCATCGGCGTGACGTAGGTGCTCATGGTGAAGACGCCGCCGAAGCCGAGGACGGTCATGGCCATCGCGAGCAGCACCTGCGGGTTGCGGAACGCGGCCAACTCGCCGCCGATGCGGCCCGCTTCGGGCTTCGGCTGCTGCGGGACGAGCGCGGCGACACCGGCCAGGCCCAGGACGCCGAGGCCGGCGATGACGAAGAAGGTGACGCGCCAGCCCGCGTGCTGGCCGATCAGCGTGGACATGGGCACACCCACGACCGTGGCGGCGGTCAGACCGGTGAACATCATCGCGATCGCGCCGGCCTTCTTCTCCGGGGCGACGAGCCCGGCGGCCACGATCGAACCGATGCCGAAGAACGCTCCGTGGGCGAGCGAGGCGACGATCCGGCCGGCCAGCATCAGCCCGAAGACGGGGGCGACGGCGGAGAGCAGATTGCCCGCGATGAACAGCCCCATCAGGACCATCAGCATCCGCTTGCGCGAGACGCGCCTGCCGACGATGGCCAGCAGCGGCGCCCCGACGACGACGCCGAGGGCGTATCCGGTGGTCAGGTAGCCGGCCATGGGGATGGAGACGCCGAAGTCCGCGGCGATGTCGGGCAGCAGGCCCGTGATCACGAATTCGGTGGTGCCGATACCGAAGGCGCCGATCGCGAGCGCCAGCAGAGCGAGAGGCATGACGGGGGTGTCCTTCGAGCGGTGGGGAGGAAGGGAAGGGGGCGCGGCCCGCTGCGAGCAGGCTTTCGTTGCAGGCGAACCTTACGAGCGTCGACAATAATTGCAGACGCGGGTTAATTGCAAGCGCGGGCTATTGCGCCGGCGAGCTATCCTGTTCCCGAAGACGACGCGGCCGCGCGACGGCCGAACGGACGCCGCACGCGTACGACGCGACGCAGAAGGCGAAGGAGGGCCCACCTCATGTCCCGCACCCCGGACCCCGCTCTGGTCGGCCTGGCACAGGGCTGGTGTGCGCTCTCCGCGCTGCACGGCCGGATCGAATCGCACATCGAGCGCGCGCTGCAGGCCGGGCACGAGCTGAGCGTGCGCGAGTTCTCCGTGCTGGACGTGCTCAGCCGCCAGCACGACGGCGAGGGCGGCCACCTGCGGATGAACGAGGTCGCCGACGCGGTCGTCCTCAGCCAGAGCGCGACGACCCGCCTGGTCAACCGCCTGGAGGACCGCGGCCTGCTCACCCGCTACCTCTGCCTCACCGACCGCCGCGGCATCTACACCGACGTCACCGACGCCGGCCGCGCCCTCCTCGACGAGGCCCGGCCGACCAACGACGCCGCGCTGAGCGAGGCGCTGCGGGAGGCGTCGAAGCGCGCGGAGCTGGCACCGCTGGTCGCAGCCGTGGAATCGCTCTCGCCGGTCGCGTAGCGGGCAGGGGCCTCCGGGTTCCGTTCTTGATCGACTAAGACCGGATCCCGAGCGCTATGGTCCGGATCATGAGCGACATAGAGATCCGGCCCGCGACCGCCGACGACATCCCCGCCATCGTGGCGCTGCTGGCCGATGACGCCCTCGGCGCCGAGCGCGAGTCCCCCGACGACCTGACGCCCTACCGCACGGCCTTCGCCCGCCTCGTCGACGACCCCAACCAGCACCTGGTCGTCGCCGTCCGCGACGGCCGCACGATCGGCACGCTCCAGCTCACGATCATCCCGGGACTCTCCCGGCGCGGGGCGACGCGGTCGGTCATCGAGGGCGTACGCGTCCACAGCGACGAGCGCGGCAGCGGGCTGGGCACGCGCTTCATCGAGTGGGCCATCGACGCGTCGCGCCGCGAGGGGTGCCAGTTGGTGCAGCTCACCTCGGACGCCACCAGGATCGACGCCCACCGCTTCTACGAGCGGCTCGGCTTCGAGGCGTCGCACCTCGGCTTCAAGTACCAGCTCTGACCAGGTCTGAAGGTCAGGCTTCGGCGCTACGGGCCCGGGCCCGCTCGCGGTGGGCCCGCTGACGGCAGGCACCCCCGCAGTACCGGGCGGGCCTGCCCGTACGCGCGGCAGGGACAGGACCCCCGCACACCGCGCATACCCCCGCAATTCCGGTTTCGTTACGGCCGGGCGGGGTCGGTGACGGTAGTTTCGTCACACCTCGCCCCGGGCGGAGGCTGTCGCACACCAGTGCCGTGATCCTCCCGGGCTGCCCGTCCGGGCCCCGGCGCAGCTCCATCGACAGGCATCCGACGAGCAGCGTCATCACGTCGCCGATCAGCACGTCTTTCCGTACAGCGCCCACTTTTTGAGCACGCGTCAGCAGCACTTCCAAGGCCTCGCGGAAGTCCCGCTCCACGCCCGGCGTCGGCTCGAAGCGCCCCTCGGCGCTCGCCTCCAGCGCGTCACAGAGCGCCTTGTTCCGGGCCGACAGCCGCACCACCGACGCCAGGTAGCGAAAGAACACCGCTCCCGGGTCGGCCGCGTCCGCCAACTCCCTTGCGGTATCGGTGAACAGCCGGATCCGGTCCACCACCGTCGCCCTGAACAGGGCTTCCTTCGACGGGAAATGGCGGTAGACGGTCCCGGCCCCGACCCCCGCGCGACGGGCGATCGCACCGAGCGGCACCGCCAACCCGGCCTCCTCGAAGGCGGATCGGGCCGCCTCCAGGACGAGGGCCCTGTTGCGACGGGCGTCCGCCCTGCGCCGCGGAGCGGGCACCGCCGGCGGTGTCGGCGGCTGCCTTCGCTGTGCCATCGGGGAGCTCCACGTGCGGAATGACGAAACGGGATCAGGGTTCCGATTCTATCGGCCCATCTGGACAAGGAGCCGCGAGCCACGAACGGAACGGGAAAAAGGGATGAGGAAACGCAAAAGGCCGCCGTCGGCGCGGAAGCGCGGACGGCGGCCTCGGAAGAACCGCTGCGTGATCAGCCGGCGATCACGGCGTCCCACGCCGCACCGGCGGCCTCCAGGGCCTCGTCCACAGCCACTGTCCCGACGCCCAGCCCGCGCAGGCCCTCGCCCAGCGCCGTCAGCGAGGCCAGCACGACGGCGCGGTCCGCCGCGAGACCGTAGTGGTTGACGCGGATCATCTCCTTGGCGAGCGTGCCCGCCGCCGCCTGCACGGGCACGGCGGCATCGGCCGCGAGGGCCTTCGTGACGAGCTCGCGGGCGTCGATCCCGTCGGGGGCGCGCAGCGTCGTGGCGGCCGGGGCGGCGTCCTCGTCGCGGATGACGTAGGGCGTGAGGGGGACGAGGGCCCGTACGCCGGCGCGGGTGGCCGCGGCGGCGGCGCGGTGCCGGGCGATGACGGAGTCCAGGCCGTCCGCCTCGATGCGGTCGACGGCCTGCTCCAGGGCGAGCATCTCCAGCTGCGCGGGAGCGTGCGGCAGGGCCGTCCGGCCGCCGTCGATCCACCGCTCCTTCCAGTCCAGGAGGGAGAGGTAGGAGCGGCGGGGCGCCTGCTCGTTGGCGGCTATCCGCTCCCATGCGCGGGCGCTGACCGACACGGCCGACACGCCCGCCGGTCCCGCCATCGCCTTCTGCGCGCCGATGACGCACAGGTCGACGCCCCACTCGTCGGTGAGCAGCGGCTCGGCCGCGACGGAGGCCACGGCGTCGAGCATCAGCAGCGCGCCGTGCTCACGGACGACCGCGCCGATCTCGGCGACGGGGTTGGTGTTGCCGGTGGCCGCCTCCGCGTGGACGAGGCTGACGAAGTCGATGGCCGGGTGGGCACGCAGCGCGTCGGCGACCTGGGCGGCGTCGACGGCGCCGCTGAAGGGTGCGTCCACGGTGATCACCTCGGCACCGCAGGAGCGCAGCCAGCCGCCGAACGTCTCGCCGTACGGGCCGGTGATGATGTTCAGCGCGGTGCTGCCGGGACGTACGGCCGAGCGGATGCACGCCTCCAGCGGCAACAGGGCCTCGCCCTGCATCGCGACGACGCTCTCGCGCGTGCGCATCAGCGCGGCGACCTTGTCCTCGATGCGCGCGAAGTGCCCGGCGCCGAGCGGCGCGAGGTCGAGCAGGACCGGTGCGGTGTTCGCAGTCACGGTGGCCTTCCGGGGTCTGTAGCGCCGTGTCCCGGCGCCCGCCAATCTCCCCACGACCCTACGTCCGCGCGGCCGGCGGCGCAGAGGCCGCCGACCGCTCGTCCGCGCGTTCCGGCGGGCGCTCGCGCCCGGCCCGCCGGACAGGCCTACCGCCAGCCGCCCTTGTCGACACCGCCCGGCACGGCGTCGCCCGGCTCGTAGGGTTCGCGGGTGAAGACGAAGGTGCCGATGTCGAGGTGGCTCAGCGCCCCGGCAGGCGTCCGGACGGCGCGCAGGGTCTCCCCCGCGTAGTACCCGTCGAGCCCCGTCCAGGTGGCATCCGCCTCCGCGCGGAACCGCGCCCCCCGGCCGCCGCCGGCGAGCGGCGACAGCTCCAGCCCGCGCTCGGCGCCCAGCCGCAGCGCGAAGGGGGTGGCGCCCCAGTACCAGGGGCCGGTCAGCTCCAGCAGTTCCGGAGCGACCTCGTCCAGCGGCCGCCAGGGCGCCGGGATCCGGGGCTCGTGCTCGGCGACGGTGCTGACCAGGTCGGACGCCAGGGCGGCGACCTCGAAGCCGTTGGTGAGGTTGGCGAGCGCTACGCCGGCCAGGGACTCGTCCGGGCTCACCCACAGCGCCGACACGAAGCCCGGCATGGAGCCGCAGTGACCGAAGAGGATCCGGCCGTTCTGGCGGGTCACCTGCACCCCGAGCCCGTAGCCCCGCACCCACTCCGGGTCCTGCGGCCCGACCGCCGGGACGCGCATCTCCGCGAGGGACTGCTCACCGAGAACGCGGCCGTCACCGTTCAGGAGGAAGGCCGCGAAGCGGCACAGATCCGCTGCCGTGGACCACAACTCCCCGGCGGGCGCCATCAGCCCGGTGTGCACAGCGGGCTCCGGCAGCAGCGCGTCCGCCCACGGGTGCACGGCCCAGCCCGTCGCGAACGGCGCCTCGGGGCCGAGCGTCGTACGGTCCATCCCCAGCGGCTCCAGCACCTCCCGGCGCAGCACCGTGCTCCAGTCGTCCCCGCGCAACCGCTCGACGAGCGCGCCGAGCAGCGCGAAACCGGGGTTGGAGTGGTGGTGCTGCCTGCCCACCGGGTGGCGCTGGGGGCGCTCGCCGAAGATGTCGGCCAGCTCGGGGCGCAGTGCCCCGTCCGTGCGCTCCCACCAGGGGCCGCGCGCCTCGGCAGCGAGCCCGGAGGTGTGGGCGAGGAGCTGGGCGATGGTGGCGTCGCCGCCCTCTGGGGTGTCCAGGTGCTTGCCCAGCGGGTCGCCGAGGTCGATCAGGCCCTCGTCGCGCAGCCGCAGGACCAGCACGGCGACGAACGTCTTGGTGAGCGAGCCGATCCGGTACTGCGTATCGGCGCCCGGCACCTGCCCTTCGACCGCGCCGTACCCCTCGGCCCACACCATGCGCCCCTCACGCATCACCGCGCCCACCATGGAGGGCGCGCGGCCGGCGTTCTGACCGACGGCGAGGCGGTGCAGGAGGGCGCGGCGCGTGGCGGGGAGCAGCTCGGCGAACTGCTCCTTCGAGGCTGGTACTTCGTACGGGGAGATCATGTCCCGCACCCTAGCCAGGGCCCGCCGGGCCGCCCAAAGGGGTTTCGTACGGACGCCGTGGCGGCCGCGTCCGGGCCTCCTGCCGCACGCTGGCCTTGACGCCGACGTCAAGGTCTACGGTCGTGCCATGCGCATCGGGGAACTGGCCCAACAGGCGGGCATCACCACCCGCACCCTGCGGCACTACGAGTCCCTGGGACTCCTGCCCGCTCGCCGCACCGGCAACGGCTACCGCACCTACGACGAGGAGGATCTGCGCCTTCTGCGGCAGATCCGCACGCTGGCGGACTTCGGCTTCGGCCTGGAGGAGACCCGCCCGTTCGTGGAATGCCTACGGGCCGGTCACCCGGCCGGCGACTCCTGCCCGGCCTCGCTGGAGGTCTACCGACGCAAGCTCGCGGAACTCGACGACTGCATCGAGAACCTCCAGCGCGTACGGGCCGAGGTGGGCGCCCAGCTGGCACGCGCCGAACGGTCCCGTGCCGAGCGGACCCGCGCCGCACTGCAAGCGGAAGCTGATATTCCGGGTGGCCCGCCGCCCCGCTGCGCCTTCACCCCACCGGACACCGAACCAGGGAGCAGCACGCCATGACCAGCACGGCAACACACCCGCCCGTCACTTCGGTCACCGACGCCACGTTCGCGGCCGAGGTGCTGGCCTCCGAACTGCCCGTACTCGTCGATTTCACCGCCGCCTGGTGCGGGCCCTGCCGCATGATCGCGCCCGTACTCGCGGAGCTGGCGGCGGAGGAGGCCGGGCGCCTGAAGATCGTGAAGCTCGACGTGGACGCCAACCCGGCCACCCAGGCCGCCTACGGCGTCCTGTCCATGCCCACCCTCGTCCTCTTCCGCGCGGGCGAGCCCGTGAGGTCCGTCGTGGGAGCCCGCCCCAAGCGCCGTCTGCGCCAGGACCTGGCGGAGGAACTCCCCTGGCTCGCACCCCGCTGACGGAGCTCAGCGCCGACGGGCGGGGCCGGTCACCCGGCTACGGCCGGGCGGGCGCCGCAGCGGCCGGGGCCAGCCGGGCGAGGGCGGCGGCCTCCGGGCTGCCCTCCTCGGCGCTGAACACGTGCACCACCAGGCCCGTCTCGCCGGGCGCGGCGGGCACGTGCAGCGTCTCGAAGTCCAGGGTGAGCAGCCCGGCCACCGGGTGCCGCAGCCGCTTGCGGCCCGCCGCGCACATCACGATCTCGCCGCTGTCCCAGATCCGCCGGAACTCGGCACTGCCGGCACCCAATTCGGCGATGAGCCCGGCCAGTTCCACGTCGTCGGGGTAGCGGCCCGCGGCGACCCGCAGCTGGCCCACGGCCTCCGCCGCCCTGGCCTCCCACTCGGGATGGACGAGACGGGAGGCGGGGTCGAGGAAGAGGAACCTGGCGTTGTTCCGGTCGCGGTGGCCCGGACCGGCCAGGCCACCGATCAGTTCGGAGCCCAGGTCGTTCCAGGCCACCACGTCGAGGCGGTGGTCCGTCGCGAAGGCCGGCAGTCCGGTCATGCCGTCCAGGATCCGCCGCAGCAGGGGGCTGACCCGGGCCCGGGGCGCGGGACCGCGCCGGGCGCCGGTCAGAGTGGCGAGGTGCCCGCGCTCCGCCGCGTCGAGGCCGAGCGCCCCGGCGAGCGCGTCGAGCACCTCGGGGGACGGCTGGGTGGCCCGGCCCTGTTCGAGCCGCACGTAGTAGTCCACGCTGATCCCCGCGAGCTGGGCCAACTCCTCGCGGCGCAGCCCGCGCACCCGGCGGCGACGGCCGCCGGTGAGCCCGACGTGCTCCGGCGCGACGCGCCCCCGGCGGGCGCGCAGAAAGTCGCCGAGCGCCCGCCCGGTGTCACCGGTCCCGTCGGTCCCGCCGCCGCTGTCGACGCGGTTGTCCAAGCCGTCCATGCGCTCAAGTATGGGTGGCCCTCGCAGTACCAGGACTGCCGTTCCGCCGCCCGTCAGGGTGCTGGCTGCCCCGCCGTGCCCGGGAGAACGTGGGGGCATGAACGAAGCCACGCCGCAGCAGCAGAAGAAGATCCTCGTCGTCAGCGCCCACCCCGACCCCCGTTCGCTCAACGCCGCTCTCACCACCTTCGCGGCCCGGCACCTGCGCGCGGCGGGGCACGAGGTGCGGGTGTCGGACCTCTACGCGATGAAGTGGAAGGCGACGGTGGACGCCGACGACTTCCCCGACCACACGGCGGACGGGCGGTTGAACGTGATGGCCGCCTCCGAGCGGGCCACCCTGGCGGACCGGCTGTCGCCCGACATCGCGGCGGAGCAGGAGAAGGTGCGCTGGTCGGACGCGGTGATCCTGCAGTTCCCGCTGTGGTGGTTCTCCACGCCCGCGATACTCAAGGGCTGGATCGACCGGGTCTTCACCAGCGGCTTCGCTTATGGCCCGAAGGTACCGCCGCCCTACAGCGAAGGCGCCCTGGGGGGACGGCGTGCGCTGGTGTCGGTGACTGCCGGTGCGCGGGAGTCGTCGTTCTCCGACCGGGGCATCCACGGGCGGCCGGCGGACGTCCTCCACCCGGTGCAGCACGGCCTGTTCTGGTTCACCGGCATGACGCCGCTCGAACCCTTCGCGGTGTACGGCGCCAACGAGCTGCCCCAGGAGCGGTTCGAGGCGGCGAAGCGGGAGTACGGGCGCCGGCTCGACGGGCTCTTCACGGATGCGCCGGTCCCGTTCCGTTCGCTCGTCGGCGGCGACTACGACCACGACATGCGGTTGCTGCCGGGCGTCGAGGCCGAGGGGACGCGCGGGCTGGAGCTCCACACCCACCCGCGCGGCTGAACGGCCGGGCTACCGGCCCGTCTCGTCCGCCGTGTCGGGCAGCAGCGGGAACAACCGGGTGATGAGGGCCACCGGCCGGGCGTCGTCAGGCCGGGCCAAGGGGCGCTGCTCGCGGTCCCGGTAGGGGGCGAGCGCCCGTCGGACGGCGTCCGCGACCCGGCTCATTTCTTCGGGGGTCAGATAGGCGACGGCGCTGAAGGCCTCGTCGTGGCGCCATGCGGCCGGCGCCTGGTCGCGACGGGAGAGCCAGCGCTGCCAGCTCTCGTCCTCCAGCCCCCGGGCCAAGTCGCCGAACCCGTCCTCCGCGGGCCCGTCGGCGCCAGGGTCGTGCTGCCTCAGCCGCCAGGGCCGGGCCCGCCCCCCGCTGTGCGGGGCTTCCTCGATGTGTCCGTGGCGCGCGAGCTGCCGGAGGTGGAACGAGCAGAGCCCGGAGCTGTAGCCGAGCCGGGCGGCGGCTTCGGTCGCCGTGACGGTGCCGACTTCGGCCAGCAGGTCCAGCAGGGCCGTGCGGACGTCGTGCTCGCGCAGTGCGTCGCCGGTGTCCCGGGGCTGTCCGGACGGGGAGTCGAGGTCGTCTTCGGTCACTTTGCAAAGTCTGCTACTTTGCAAAGGACTTGGCAAGGGGGGCTTGCTGGTGGCGTGCGCAGAAGGGGAGACAGCGATGCCTGTTCGTCACGTTCCGTCCCGTCCCGTGGACCGGCGGGTCCGAGTGCAGGGGCGGCCCGTCGACTCGTATCCCGAGCTGCCGCCGGAGGCGGAGCGGGGTGCGGTGCGCCGCATCACGGTGGTGGGTGAGGAGGTCCTGGGCCGGCCGTGCCGGGAGGCGACCGAGTTCGGGACTCCGGAACTGTCGGCGCTGATCGACGACATGTTCCTGACCATGCGCGTGGCCGACGGTGCCGGCCTGGCCGCCAACCAAGTGGGGGTCGACCTGCGGCTGTTCGTGTACGACTGCCCGGACGACGAGGGGGTCCGGCATGTCGGCCACATCATCAACCCCGTTCTCGACCTGCCCGGTCCCGGCAGCCGCCGACTCGTCGACGACTTCGAGGGCTGTCTGTCCGTGCCCGGTGCCACCATGACGGTCCCCCGCACCGATCGTGCCGTCGTCCGCGGGCTCGACAAGGACGGCAACTCTCTCGTCATCGAGGGGACGGGTTACTTCGCGCGGTGCTTGCAGCACGAGACCGACCACCTCTTCGGTCACACGTATCTCGACCGGCTGTCCCAGCGGGACCGCAAGGACGCCCTGCGGCAGATGGCGGACCGTCGCGATGAGGTCTTCGCTCAACGCGCGGCCAGGGCCGCCCGGCTGAGCCGGTGAGACGCTCGGTCACGTGCCGGTGAGACGGCCGGTTCACTTGCCGGTGGGACGCCCGGTTCACTTCGGGTCGCGGTTGAACTTCGCCGCCGACCAGAAGTAACCGAGCACCGCGAGGCCCAGGCACCAGGCGACCGCGAGCCACCCGTTGTGGCCGATCTCGGTGCCGAGCAGCAGCCCGCGCAGGGTCTCGATGGCGGGTGTGAAGGGCTGGTACTCGGCGATCGGCCGGAACCAGCCCGGCATTCCGTCGACCGGGACGAAGGCGCTGGACAGGAGCGGCAGCAGGATCAGCGGAAGTGCGTTGTTGCTCGCGGCCTCGGCGTTCGGGCTGATCAGCCCCATGCCGACCGCGATCCAGGTGAGCGCCACGGCGAAGAGCACGAGCAGCCCGAAGGCCGCGAGCCACTCCAGGGGCGTGGCGTCGGTGGACCGGAAGCCGATGGCCACGGCCACGGCGCCCACGAGGACCACGCTCACGATCGATTGCAGCACGCTGCCGATGACGTGCCCGATGAGCACCGAGCCGCGGTGGATCGCCATGGTGCGGAAGCGGGCGATGATGCCCTCGGTCATGTCGTTGGAGACGGACACCGCGGTGCCGATCGTGGTGCTGCCGATGGTCATCAGCAGCAGACCCGGCACCAGGTAGGCAATGTATTCGGAGCGGCCACCTCCCCCTATGCCCGCGCTCATCACGTCACCGAAGACGTAGACGAAGAGCAGCAGCAGCATGATCGGTGTGAGCAGGAGGTTGAGGGTGAGGGAGGGGTAGCGGCGCGCGTGCAGGAGGTTGCGCCGCAGCATCGTGGACGAGTCGCGCAGGGCGAGGGAGAGGGAGCTCATCGGACTGCCTCCTTGGGCTGGTCGGTGGCGGTGAGGGCGAAGAAGACGTCGTCGAGGTCGGGGGTGTGGACGGTGAGTTCGTCGGCCTCGATGCCGGCGGAGTCCAGCCAGTCGAGGAGGGAGCGCAGTTCGCGCTGGCTGCCGTCGCTGGGGATCTGCAGCGCCAGGGCCTCGTCGTCGCGGGTGACCTCGCGCAGGGCGGTGGCGGCGGAGCGGTAGGCGGCCGGGTCGGCGAACCGCAGCCGCACGTGCCCGCCGGGAATCAGGCGCTTGAGCTCGTCGGCGGTGCCCTCGGCGGCGATCCGGCCGCCGTTCAGCACCGCGATCCGGTCGGCGAGTTCATCGGCCTCCTCCAGATACTGGGTGGTGAGGAAGACGGTGACGCCGTCGGAGACCAGCTCGCGGATGATCTGCCACATGTTGTGGCGCGAGCGCGGGTCGAGGCCGGTGGTCGGCTCGTCGAGGAAAATGATCCGCGGATCACCGACCAGCGTCATCGCGATGTCCAGGCGGCGCTTCATACCGCCGGAGTAGGTGGAGGCGGGCTTCTTCGCCGCCTCCACCAGGTCGAAGCGCTCCAGCAGTTCAGCGGCGACCCGCCGCCCTTCCCGCTTCGACAGATGGTGCAGATCCGCCATGAGGAGCATGTTCTCCTCCCCCGTGATCAGCCCGTCCACCGCCGAGAACTGACCGGTGACACCGATCGCGGCACGCACTGCCTGGGGGTCGGCGGCCAGGTCGTGGCCGCCGATGTGGATGCCGCCGGTGCCCGGATCGGCGGAGACGAGGGTGGAGAGGATCTTCACGGCGGTGGTCTTGCCGGCGCCGTTCGGGCCGAGCAGGGAGAAGATCGTTCCTTCGGGGACGGCCAGGTCGACACCGTCGAGGACGGTCTTGTCGCCGTAGGACTTGCGCAGCCCGTTCGCCGCGATGGCCAGCTTGGTGGTCATGAGAGGTGCGTTCCTTTACAGGCTGCGGGCGGCGATGTCGCCGTGGGCGGTGGTGGCGTGGATGTTCAGGCCGACGGTGCCTTCGGCGTTCTTGAGGGAGTTGTGGATCCGGCCGTAGCCGGTGCCGGCGTCCAGGGAGGCCGGGACACCGCGGGCGGCGCCGACCGAGATGTCGCCCTGCTGGGTGCTCAGGGTGACCGTGCCGCTCAGGGCCTCGGCGATGTGGATGTCACCCCGCTGGGTGCTGATCTCCGCGGGACCGCCCAGGCGGCCGACCGAGACGTCACCGTCGAGGACGGTGAGGCGGACGCTCGCGGCCTCGTCGAGCTTGACCGGACCCTGCGCGCCCTCGAAGACGACGTCGCCGAGCCGTCCGACACCCCGGAACTCGGCGGCGGCCGCCTTCGCCTCGACGCGGGAACCGGCGGGCAGCTGGACCGTCACCTCGACGGATCCGGAGGGGCCGAAGTACTGGTTCTTCGCCGCGGGGGCCGCGATCCGCAGGACGCCGTCGGCGTATTCGACCGTGATCCCCTCGGCCGCCTTCACATCGCGGCCCTTCGCGGCGTTGGCGGGCAGGACCTCGACCGTGGTGTCGGCCCGGTGGGCGGCGATGAAGCGGACGCTCCCGGCGGGGATGTCGAGGACGGCGGCGATCGGGGCGGCGGTGTCGAACTTCTGCATGATGTCTTCCTTCGGCTCGTTGTTTCCGTCGTTGTTTCCGACATGAGAAAAGCTACGTTGCGTTCGGGGATCGCGCAACGACTTCGTTGCACGCAAACATCATCGATGCAGGTCAGAGGTGTAAAGTTGTTGCAATGCTCATGCGCGGTAATGCAACGCCAGGCATTCACGCGTTGCAATGAAGTGCAAGTGAACGCTATACTGGAGGAGCCGGGGCGCATGAAGGACCACGAAGGAGACCGCGATGCCGGGAGGCAGACTCACCCAGCAGGAACGTCAGCAGATCGCGCTGGGGCTGGCCGACGGCCTTGCCTACGCGGAGATCGCCAGACGGCTCGATCGTCCGACCTCGACCATCACGCGCGAGGTCATGCGCAACGGCGGCCCCACGGCCTACCGCGCCGACCTGGCCCACCGCGCCACGGAACGCCGCAGCCAACGGCGCAGGCAGGCCGCCCCCCGGGAGGCCGAGGCGCTACCGCAGGCCTACGGGCGCGATGCGGAGGCGGTGCGCGAGTACGAGGAGGTGTTCACCACCGTCATGATGGGGTCGGGCCTGCCCACGATGATGTCGAGGGTGCTGGCCTGTCTCACCCTCACCGACGCGGGCAGTCTCAACGCCTCCGAACTCGCCCAGCGCCTCCAGGTCAGCCCCGCGTCCGTCTCCAAGGCGATCACGTACCTCGAGAGCCAGGGCCTCGTCCGCCGGGAGCGCGATGAGCGTCGCCGCGAGCGCTACGTCGTCGACGACGACGTCTGGTACCAGTCGATGATGGCCAGCGCCCGGTCCATCGCCAAGATCGTCGAGATCGCACGGGAGGGCGTCCCCGTCCTCGGCCCCGGCACCCCGGCCGGCGCCCGCCTGGAGAACATCGCCCGCTTCCTCGACTTCGTCAGCGAAAGCACCGCCCGCGCCGCGCAGCAGGCCCGCGAGATCCTCCACGCGGAACCGCGAACGCTTTCGGACGGCGCTGCCGAGCCGAGTTAGACCGCGGAGAAATCACGATGCCGCGGGGCGGGCGGCCTCGGTCAGGCGCCCGCCATGTCCACGAAGCGGGAGTAGTGGCCCTGGAAGGCCACCGTGATCGTGGCCGTCGGGCCGTTTCGGTGCTTGCCGACGATGATGTCCGCCTCACCGGCGCGCGGTGACTCCTTCTCGTACGCGTCCTCGCGGTGGAGAAGGATGACCATGTCGGCGTCCTGCTCGATGGAGCCCGACTCACGGAGGTCGGAGACCATCGGCTTTTTGTCCGTGCGCTGTTCGGGACCACGGTTCAGCTGGGACAGCGCGATGACCGGCAGCTCCAGCTCCTTGGCCAGCAGCTTGAGGTTTCGCGACATGTCCGAGACCTCTTGCTGGCGGCTCTCGGCGCGCTTCGCGCCACCGGCCTGCATCAGCTGCAGATAGTCGATGATCACGAGCTTGATGCCGGCGCGCTGCTTCAGCCGGCGGCACTTGGCCCGGATCTCCATCATCGACAGGTTCGGGGAGTCGTCGATGTAGAGCGGCGCGGTGGAGACGTCCGGCATACGGCGGGCGAGACGCGTCCAGTCCTCGTCGGTCATGGAGCCGGAGCGCATGTGGTGCAGGGCCACCCGGGCCTCGGCGGACAGCAGACGCATCGCGATCTCGTTGCGCCCCATTTCGAGCGAGAAGATCACGCTCGGCAGGTTGTTCTTGATCGAGCAGGCGCGGGCGAAGTCCAGCGCGAGGGTGGACTTACCCATGGCGGGACGTGCGGCGATGACGATCATCTGGCCGGGGTGCAGGCCGTTCGTCAGGGAGTCGAGGTCGGTGAAGCCGGTGGGGACGCCGGACATCTGGCCGCTGCGCGAGCCGATCGCCTCGATCTCGTCGAGCGCGCCCTCCATGATGTCGCCGAGCGGCAGATAGTCCTCGCTGGTGCGCTGCTCGGTGACCGCGTAGACCTCGGCCTGGGCCTTGTTGACGATGTCGTCGACGTCGCCGTCGGCCGCGTATCCCATCTGCGTGATCCGCGTGCCCGCCTCGACCAGGCGGCGCAGCACGGCCCGCTCGTGGACGATCTCGGCGTAGTACTCGGCGTTGGCCGCGGTCGGGACGGACTGGACCAGGGTGTGCAGATACGCGGCACCGCCGACGCGCGTGATCTCGCCGCGCTTGGTCAGCTCCGCCGCGACGGTGATGGGGTCGGCGGGCTCGCCCTTGGCGTAGAGGTCGAGGATGGCCTGGTAGACGGTCTCGTGGGCCGGGCGGTAGAAGTCGTTGCCCTTGAGGACCTCGACGACGTCGGCGATGGCGTCCTTGGAGAGCAGCATGCCGCCGAGGACGGACTGCTCGGCGTCGAGGTCCTGCGGGGGGACGCGCTCGAAGCCGCCCTGGGAGGAGGACCAGGAGCCGCTGTCGTCGCCACCGCGGTCGTGCTGCGCGGACTGGTCACGGCGGCCGCCGCCGTCGCCGCGGCGGGGGCGGGAGACCGGGAGCCGGTCGCCGGGGCCGGCGTCCGCCCAGGGGTCGTCCATGGGCTCGGGGATGCTCACCCTGCCACCTCCTCCCGTCCGCGACGCGGACCTCGCCGTGCCACTCTTTCTTACGGCACGGCTCTGACAATTAGGACGCCCGACTCCGGTAATGCCGCGTCGAGTTCATGCCGGTCTCGCGGGGCTTCCGAGGCAGGAACAGACGCTGGGCGCCGGTCCACGGTAGGCCCGCGGGCACCGTCAGCCAATCTGGTTATCCACAGGGCATGTGGATGAAGGCCCCCATCCTGTGGAGAAGTCCGTGGAACCTGTGCACGGGACGGGGGAAACCACTGTGGACAAACACACAATCACTTGGCGTTCACCCCTCTGACCTGCACGTTTACCGTCCACTGGCTGTTGAGGAGAAAAACTTTCCCAGCTGGCCGAAGATCACGACAAACGACGCAGAGAAGATCACCCACAGCAGCGAACGGTAAGGGTCGCAGAACAGTTGCACCGATTACCTGTGGAAGATTACATTGGAGCCCATGACCCAGGCCCACATACGCGACCGGCGCGGCCTCCGCCGGCACGACCGCGAGATCGTCGCCCTGGCCGTGCCGGCCTTCGCCGCCCTCGTCGCGGAGCCCCTCTTCCTGATGGCCGACAGCGCCGTCGTGGGCCACCTGGGCACCCCGCAGCTCGCCGGCCTCGGCGTCGCCGCGGCACTGCTGACGACGGCCGTCAGCGTCTTCGTCTTCCTCGCGTACGCCACCACCGCCGCCGTCGCCCGCCGGGTCGGCGCCGGGGACCTCCCGGCCGCCATCCGCCAGGGCATGGACGGCATCTGGCTCGCCCTCCTGCTCGGCGCCGCGGTCATCGCCGTCGTCCTGCCCGGCGCCCCCGCGCTGGTGGACCTCTTCGGCGCCTCGCCGACCGCCGCCCCCTACGCCACGACCTATCTGCGCGTGAGCTCGCTCGGCATCCCCGCCATGCTCGTCGTGCTCGCCGCCACCGGCGTGCTGCGCGGCCTCCAGGACACCAGGACCCCGCTCTACGTCGCGGTCGGCGGCTTCACCGCCAACGCCGCGCTCAACGTCCTCCTCGTCCACGGCGTCGGCCTCGGCATCGCCGGCTCCGCCTGGGGAACGGTCATCGCCCAGTGCGCGATGGCCGCCGTCTACCTCGCCGTCGTCGTACGCGGCGCACGACGCCACGGCGCTTCGCTGCGCCCCGACGCCGCCGGCATACGGGCCTGCGCCCAGGCCGGGGTGCCGCTGCTCGTCCGCACCCTGTCGCTGCGCGCGGTCCTCATGATCGCCACGGCGGTCGCGGCCCGGCTGGGCGACACCGACATCGCCGCCCACCAGATCGTGCTGACCCTGTGGAGCCTGCTCGCCTTCGCGCTGGACGCCATCGCCATCGCGGGGCAAGCGATCATCGGCCGCTATCTGGGGGCGGACGACCCCGACGGGGCGCGCGCCGTGTGCCGCCGCATGGTCCAGTGGGGCATCGGCGCGGGGGTGGTGCTCGGCCTGCTGGTCGTGGTCTCACGGCCGGCGTTCGTCCCGCTGTTCACCTCCGACCCGGCCGTACGGGAGGCGCTGCTTCCCGCGCTCCTGGTGGTGGCGATCGGCCAGCCCATCGCGGGCGTGGTCTTCATCCTGGACGGCGTCCTGATGGGCGCCGGTGACGGCCCCTACCTCGCCCGGGCGATGCTGCTGGTCCTCGCCACGTTCGCGCCCGTCGCACTGCTCGTCCCCACGTTCGGCGGCGGTCTGACGGCACTGTGGTGGGCGATGACGCTGATGATGACGGTCCGCATGCTGACCCTGTGGACCCGCACCCGCTCCGGCCGCTGGCTCGTCACGGGCGCGGTGCGGTAGCGCTGCGCTGAAGCGGTAATGCTGCGCGGCAGCCCTGAGAAACGGCGCGGCAGCCCTGAGAAACGGCGAAGGGCCGCACCCCCGAGGGGGTGCGGCCCTTCACATCGACTCAGTCGAGCGCAGCGATCAGGCGGCGACGACGTCGATGTTGACCTTGGCGACAACGTCGGCGTGCAGACGCACGGTCACCTGGTGCGAGCCCAGGGTCTTGATGGGCGAGCCCACCTCGACACGACGCTTGTCGACCTTCGGGCCACCCGAAGCCTCGATCGCCGCAGCGATGTCGGCGGGGGTGACGGAGCCGAACAGACGGCCGGCGTCGCCGGCGCGGGTACCAAGGTTGACCTTGATGCCCTCGAGCTGACCCTTGACCTCGTTGGCCTGCTCGATCGTCGCGATCTCGCGGATCTTGCGACCACGACGGATCTGCGCGACGTCCTTCTCGCCACCCTTGGTCCAGCGGATCGCGAAACCACGCGGGACCAGGTAGTTGCGAGCGTAGCCGTCCTTGACGTCAACGACGTCACCGGCGGTGCCGAGGCCGGAGACCTCGTGGGTGAGGATGATCTTCATTTTTCGGTCACCCTTCCCTTATCGCGCGGACGAGGTGTAGGGCAGCAGCGCCATCTCACGGCTGTTCTTCACGGCCGTGGCGACGTCACGCTGGTGCTGAGTGCAGTTGCCGGTCACGCGACGGGCACGGATCTTGCCGCGGTCGGAAATGAACTTCCGCAGCATGTTCGTGTCCTTGTAGTCCACGTAAGCGGTCTTGTCCTTGCAGAACGCGCAGACCTTCTTCTTAGGCTTGCGCGGAGGCGGCTTCGCCATTGTCTCTCTCCTGTGTGATCAAGAAGTTTTTGTGCTGTCGCCCTCGGACCACAAAGGGTCCGGGCCCTTGCGGACCTAGAAGGGCGGCTCGTCCGAGTAGCCGCCGCCGGAGTTGCCGGAGCCGCCGCCCCAGCCACCGCCGCCGCCGCCCTGCTGGCTGCCGGACGGAGCACTGGTCGCCCACGGGTCGTCGGCGGGAGCCCCGCCGCCGCCCTGCTGGCCGCCGCCGGAGCTGTTGCCCCAGCCGCCGCCCTGCTGGCCACCACCGCCGCCGCCGCCGAAGCCACCCTGGCCACCGCGACCCGCGGTCTTGGTGACCTTCGCCGTGGCGTTCTTCAGGCTGGCGCCGACCTCTTCGACGTCGAGCTCGTAGACCGTGCGCTTGACGCCCTCGCGGTCCTCGTAGGACCGCTGCTTGAGCCGGCCCTGCACGATGACGCGCATGCCGCGCTGAAGCGACTCGGCGACGTTCTCCGCCGCCTGCCGCCACACCGAGCACGTGAGGAAGAGGCTCTCGCCGTCCTTCCACTCGTTGGTCTGGCGGTCGAAGGTGCGGGGAGTGGACGCGACGCGGAACTTCGCGACCGCCGCACCGGACGGGGTGAAGCGCAGCTCGGGGTCGTCGACGAGATTGCCGACGACCGTGATGACGGTCTCGCCTGCCATGGATGAACCTCTCGGCGGGTGTGCTGCTGGCTGCTTGCTACTCGTTGCGATGCAGCCCGATTACCTCTGAACCGCTGGGGTTCAGTGGGTCTCGGGACGGAGGACCTTGGTCCGGAGGACCGACTCGTTCAGGTTCATCTGGCGGTCGAGCTCCTTGACGACCGCAGGCGTGGCCTGCAGGTCGATGACCGAGTAGATGCCCTCGGGCTTCTTCTTGATCTCGTACGAGAGACGACGACGGCCCCAGGTGTCGACCTTCTCGACCTTTCCGTTGCCCTCACGGACGACGGAGAGGAAGTTCTCGATCAGCGGGGAGACAGCGCGCTCCTCGAGATCGGGGTCGAGGATGACCATCACCTCGTAGTGACGCATGTGGAACCCACCTCCTTTGGACTCAGCGGCCACGGTCGTTCCGTGGCAGGAGGGTCGTGATGCGTGAACAACGGTATCGGCCGACACTGACAATCAGCGGAAGTCCCTGGGTCGCCCCAGGAGACCGAAGCTGGTCTGGGCAGACACCGGTGCAGACGGTACACAGTACCCGCACTCCGGCTTCCGGTTGAAATCCAGGCGCCCGGCACCGCAATCTGGACCCATCGGGTGTGACCGGCGCTACAGTGCGCCGCCTGCCTACAGGAGGTATCCCCATGGCACAGGATGCTCGACCGCAACAAGGCCCCCGCTCGCTGCTCGCCGTGCTGAACAGCGACGGCAAGGCCCACCCCGTCGAGAACACCTTGGTCGCCGTGACGATCGTGCTCGGCGCGATCGCCTTCGTCTCATCGGCCTTCCACCATCTGCACCTGCTCAGCTCCTGGTCCGGCCTGGCCGGCATCCTCACCGGGGCCTGGGGCCAGTTCATCTCGGCCACGACGGGCGAGCGCTTCCTGTTGATCATCGGGCTCGGCGCCGCTGCCATCGGCTTCTTCCTGGGCATGGCACACGGCGGGCTCTTCGGCGGTGTCCTCGGATAGCCGCAGGGCCGCGCCGGCCCCTGTGGGTCCCGCCCCGTCCGTACCCGCACTCCGGGTACAGGCGCGGGCGCACAGAGCCATGCGGCAGTACGCCCAACCGGGGCGCTCCCCTGTCGCAGTAGGCTTCGGCGCGAGAGCCGGAGCCCCGACCCTGGGGACACACCTGCCGAGGAGCGCCCCGCATGAGCCTGACCCTGAGGACCATTAGCCGTGAGCAGCATCTGGCGTACATCCAGAGCCTGCCCGCGGCGAGCCACATGCAGGTCCCGGCCTGGGCGGACGTAAAGGCGGAGTGGCGCTCGGAGAGCCTGGGCTGGTTCGACAAGACCGGCCGGCTCGTCGGCGCCGGTCTTGTCCTGTACCGCCAGCTGCCCAAGATCAAGCGATACCTGGCCTATCTGCCCGAGGGCCCGGTCATCAACTGGTTCTCCCCGCACCTCGACGACTGGCTGCGGCCCATGCTGGCCCACCTGAAGCAGCAGGGTGCCTTCTCCGTGAAGATGGGCCCGCCCGTCGTCATCCGGCGCTGGGACTCCAATGCCATCAAGTCCGGCATCGCCGACCCCGACGTCAAGCGTCTGCGGGACGTCGAGGCCACCCACATCGAGCCCCGCGCCTTCGAGGTCGCCGACCAGCTGCGCCGCATGGGCTGGCAGCAGGGCGAGGACGGCGGCGCCGGCTTCGGTGACGTCCAGCCGCGCTACGTCTTCCAGGTGCCACTGGAGAACCGCTCGCTGGAGGACGTCCACAAGGGCTTCAACCAGCTGTGGCGCCGCAACATCAAGAAGGCCGAGAAGGCCGGCGTCGAGGTCGTCCAGGGCGGTTACGAGGACCTGGCGACCTGGCAGCACCTGTACGAGATCACGGCCGAGCGCGACAAGTTCCGCCCGCGCCCGCTCAGCTACTTCCAGCGCATGTGGACCGCCCTCAACACCGAGGACCCCAACCGCATGCGGCTGTACTTCGCCGTGCACGAGGGCGAGGCGGTCGCCGCGGCGACGATGCTGATCGTCGGCGGCCACGTCTGGTACTCCTACGGTGCCTCCGCCAACCACAAGCGCGAGGTCCGCCCGTCGAACGCGATGCAGTGGCGCATGCTGCGCGACGCCTACGCCCTGGGGGCGAGCGTCTACGACCTGCGCGGCATCGGTGACTCCCTCGACGAGAGCGACCACCTCTTCGGCCTCATCCAGTTCAAGGTCGGCACGGGCGGGCAGGCGGCGGAGTACCTCGGCGAGTGGGACTTCCCGCTCAACAAGCTGCTGCACAAGGCCCTCGACATGTACATGTCGCGTCGCTGATCCTTCGGCCCGGCCGTCCGCCGGGCCACGGGGCAACGCCGTCAGACACACGACCACGTCACACAGCAGACTCAGCGAAAGGTTCCGGGACCGGCCATGGCGCTCACGCTCTACGTCGACACCGCGCGTTGGCGGGCACACCAGCAGACCGTCCTTCAGCAGTTCCCGGGGATAGTCCCGGTCTGCAAGGGCAACGGCTACGGCTTCGGCCACGAGCGGCTGGCCGACGAGGCCGCCCGCTTCGGGACGGACATACTCGCCGTCGGCACGACCTACGAAGCGGCCCGCATCAAGGACTTCTTCAGCGGTGATCTGCTGGTGCTGACGCCGTTCCGCCTCGGCGAGGAGCCGGTGCCGCTGCCCGACCGGGCCATCCGGTCGGTCTCCTCCGTCGACGGCGTGCGCGGCCTGGTGGGCGCCCGCGTCGTGGTCGAGGTCATGAGCAGCATGAAGCGCCACGGCATCAGCGAGGAGGACCTCCCCAAGCTGTACGCCGCCATCGAGGACGTGCGCCTGGAGGGCTTCGCCATCCACCTCCCGCTGGACCGCACCGACGGCACCGACGCCGTCGGCGAGGTCATAGGCTGGATGGAGCGGCTGCGCAACGCGCGGCTGCCGCTGCACACCATGTTCGTCAGCCACCTCAAGGCCGATGAACTCGCCCATCTGCAGCAGCAGTTCCCCCAGACGCGCTTCCGCGCCCGCATCGGCACCCGGCTCTGGCTCGGCGACCACGACGCCACCCAGTACCGGGGCGCCGTCCTGGACGTCACGCCCGTCGCCAAGGGCGACCGCTTCGGCTACCGCCAGCAGAAGGCGGCCGGCGACGGCTACCTCGTCGTGGTGGCCGGCGGCACCTCGCACGGCGTCGGCCTGGAGGCCCCGAAGGCACTGCACGGCATGATGCCGCGCGCCAAGGGCGTCGCCAGGGCCGGACTCGCGACGATGAACCGCAACCTCTCGCCCTTCGTCTGGGCGGGAAAGCAGCGCTGGTTCGCGGAGCCCCCGCACATGCAGGTCTCCATCCTGTTCGTGCCCGGCGACGTCCCCGCCCCCCAGGTCGGCGACGAACTGGTGGCCCACCTGCGGCACACCACCACCCAGTTCGACCGGCTGCTCGATCACTGATCCACCCCCCTGATGCGGGGGCCGGAGCCGCGTGACTACGGTTCGCGGCTCTCGGCACCCCATTGGACACGTGTGCCTTCGCGCGTCTCCGCGTGCCGGGCCCGGCGCGCGGAGCCGAGGACGAATATGTCCGGGGCCCCGTCCAGCACACCGCCCGAGGGGTCGTCCGAGCCGTCCCGCCGGACGACGTCCCGCTCCGGCAGCAGGATGTCGCGCACGACGCCGGCGCAGAGATACAGCGTGCCCAACAGATGGAGCACGATCGCCAGTTGGTAGCCCTCCAGGGGCAGGCCCTGGTGCTTGTCGCCGCTTCCCGTGTAGGCCAGGTAGAACCAGATGCCGAGGAAGTACAGGACCTCGCACGCCTGCCAGATGAGGAAGTCACGCCACTTCGGGCGGGCCAGCGCGGCGAGCGGGATCAGCCACAGCACGTACTGCGGCGAATAGACCTTGTTGGTCAGGATGAAGAGCGCCACCACCAGGAAGACCAGCTGTGCGAAGCGCGGCCTCCTGGGCGCGTACAGCCCGAGGGCCCCGAGGCCCAGACAGCCGATGATCATCAGCAGCGTCGCGTAGGTGTTGGCGTCATCCAGCGGATTCCCGGTGCGCTGGGAGATGAAGAGCCAGACCGAGCCGAAGTCGACCGGCCGCTCCTGGCTGAAGGTGTAGAACTTCGCCCAGCCCTCGCGGATATGGAAACCGCTCGCGTCGTGCGTCAGCATGACCGGCAGATTCACCACCAGCCAGGCCCCGACCGCGCCGGAGATGGCTCCGAGGAACGCCCGGTGGCGCCCGGCCCGCCAGCACAGGATGAACAGCGGCCCGAGCAGCAACGCCGGATACAGCTTCGCCGCGGCGGCCAGACCGATCAGGAGGCCCGCCCCGAGAGCCCGGCCGCGTGACCACATGAGCATCGCGGCGGCCGTGAGGGCGACCGCGAACAGATCCCAGTTGATGGTGGCCGTGAGGGCGAAGGCCGGCGCGAGGGCGACCAGGAGCGCGTCCCAGGGGCGGCGGCGGTGCGTCCGGGTCACACAGAGGGCGATCACCGCGGTGCAGGCCATCAGCATGCCGGCGTTGACCAGCCAGTAGAGCTGCTCGCGGTGCTGGATGCTCCCGCCCCCCGGCGTGAGCCGGGCGGCGATCTCCATGAACAACCCGGTGAGGACCGGGTACTCCAGATAGTCCATGCCACCGGAGACGGTCTGCGGGATCTTGTCGAAATACGGGATGAGACCGAGATCGAAGCCGCGACCGCTGTAGAGGTGGGGGATGTCGGAGTAGCAGGCGTGGGTGTACTGGGTGGTGGCGCCGTAGAACCAGCCGTAGTTGTAGCAGGGCAGCTTCTGCACCATGCCGAGCGCGAACATGCCCAGCGCGACCAGCGCGATCACCCGGACCGGCGTCCACCAGCCCAGGCCGGTCAGGGCACGCCGCCCGGCCGGCCCGCCGATGAGCTCACTGCCGGCGGCGGCCACCTCGTCCTCGACGGTGGGCCGTACCTGATCGTCGTCCCGCACGCTCCTCATGCGGACATCCTGCCGTAAGAGCCTGTGACCCGTCGGAGCCTGTGGATAACCTCGAGGGCCGCCCCGCGCGAACGCGGGACGGCCCTCGAAAAGGATCACTCCGGACGGGTGTACCGGCAGGTCGGCCTAATCGCCCGGACCGCCGAACAGCCCGCCCGGCCGGCCCCCTGTCGGATCCGGCTCCGGGGACTCACCCGGAGTACCCGTGCCGCCCGTACCACCGGGACCGCCCGACGCGCCGCCCTTGCCGCCTCCCGGACCGCCGGAGCCACCGGGCTTGCACCGCGGGTCGAGCGGGTGGCAGGTCCTGCTCGGCGACGGGGACTTGCTCGGGGTCTTCGACGGGCTCGGCGACGCCGACTTCGACGGCGTCGGCGACGCGGCCGTCGACGGGGTCGGGCTGGGGGAGGGGCTCGCGCCGTCTCCGTAGATCTTCTTGCCGATCGGCTGCGCCGGTTCGAACTGCTCGATCGGCTTCCCCTTCAGCGCCTTGCCCATGTAATCGGCCCAGATCTCGGCCGGGAACGAGGCGCCGTGAATGGTCGGCTTGCCACCCACACCGCGCATCGACAGGAATTCCTGCTTCTTCGCGTTGGGGTCGACGCGATACATGCCGATCGCTGTGGACAGCTGCGGGGTGTAGCCCGCGAACCAGGCCGACCGGTTCTCATCGGTCGTACCGGTCTTGCCCGCCACCGGGCGGTCACCGAGCTGCGCCGCGGTACCCGTGCCGTCCTGCACGACCGTCCTCAGCACGTCCGTGACGTTGTTCGCCACATTCGCGTCGAAGGCCTGCGCGCTCTCCGTCTCGTGCTTGTAGAGCGGCTTGCCGTCCTTCTCCACCTTCTCGACCGAATACGGGTCGATCTGCTTCCCGCTCGCGGCGAAAGTCGCGTACGAGCCCGCCAGCCGGATCGCACTGGGCGCCGACGTACCGAGGGAGAAGGTCGGGGAAAGGGAGGCCAGCTGGTCCTCGTCCAGCCCCGCCTTGACCGCCGACTCCTTCACCAGGTCGGTGCCGACGTCCATGCCCAGCTGAATGAAGGGCGTATTCACCGAGTACTGCATGGCGGTACGCAGCGTGACGAGTCCCTTGTCCTCGTCACCGTCGTTCCTCTGGTGCCACTCGCTGCCGTTCTGGTCGTGCCAGACCTGGCCGTTGTAGTCCCGCAGGGTCAGCTTGTTGTCACCGTTGTAGATGCTGTCCGGCGAGACGACCGTGCGCTGGGAATCGGTCTGGTGCGAACCGAGACCCGGATTGCGCTTTCCGTGTGTCATCGCGGCGGCCAGGACGAAGGGCTTGAACGTCGAACCCACCTGGACACCGGTGTAGTCGGCGTTGTTGGTGAAGTGCTCGAGCGCGTTCTCACCGCCGTAAATGGCGACGATCTTGCCCGTCTTGGGCTCCACGGACGCCCCGCCGAACTGCACGTGCTTGTCGACCTCGCGCGCGTTCGGCTTGATGTTGGCCTTGCGGACGTCCGCCACCGACTTGGCCAGCGCGTTCACCTTTTTCTTGTCGAACGTGGTGTGGATCTGGAATCCACCCTTGTCCAACTGGGCCTTGCTGAGATTGGAATGGGCGACGATGTAATTGTCGGCGAGGCTGGTCAGATAGCCGATCTGCCCGGCCCGGTTGGTCGCCGGCTTGGGCGGCTGGGGCTTCGGGAAGCCCTTCGCGACCCACTTGTCGCGCTCTTCCGGCGACAGGTACTTGTGGCTGACCTCGACCTCTCGGTCCAGCGTCCACTTCCAGCGGTCCGTGGCCCGCTTCGTGTTCTTCTCCGGAGTGGCCGCGGGCCCCTGACCGCCGTACGGGTCGTACAGGTTCGGGCCGTTCAAGGTGGCCGCCAGGAACGCGCTCTCGCTCGCGTTCAGCTCCGTGCAGTCCTTGTTGTAGTAGGCCCGCGCGGCGGCCTGGATACCGTAGGCACCACGCCCGTAGTAGGCCGTGTTGAGGTAACCCTCGAGGATCTTGCTCTTGTCCTCGGTCGCCCCCACCTTTATCGAGATCAGCAGCTCGGTGGCCTTACGCGTCAGCGTCTGGTCCTGGCTGAGATAGGTGTTCTTCACGAACTGCTGGGTGATGGTCGAACCACTCTGCGTCTCACCGCCCTGAGCCATCTTGACCACGGCTCGGGCGATACCCATCGGGTCGACGCCCTGGTCCTCCCAGAACGTGGCGTTCTCGGCCGAGACCACCGCGTTCTGCATCGCCTCGGGAATCTTGGCGATCGGCACGATCTGGCGGTTGAGCTCACCACCACCGGCCACGACCATCTGGTCGCCGTCCGCCCAGTAATAGACGTTCTTCTGGACGGTCGAGGCGGCCCGGGCCGTCGGCACCTGCACGATCAGCAGCGCGATGCCGACCACACCGATGATCAGTCCGAGAAAACCGATGCACAGCCCGGTGACCAGCTTCCAGGACGGCAACCAGCGCCGCGCCCCGACCTTGCCCGCACGCGGGTAGTCGATGAAGCGCTTCTTGGCCGGGCGGCCGCCGTCCCGCCGCCCCCGGCCCGCTCCGCCGGCCCCCGGGGCGGGGCGTCTGCGCCCGGTGGCGCCGTCACCCCGCTGCGCCCCGCGCCGGGCTCCGGACCTGCTTGTGTACTGCGACTCGGCCATGCGGCCATGGCCGGGCTCGGCCGCGCCCCCCGGCGGTGCGGCGCGGCGGCCGGCACCCGGCTGCTGCGCCGCGCGCCGGGACGCGGCCCGTCCGCCGCCCTGGGACTGCGGCGGCTTGCGACGATGCTCGCTCATCGAACGACTACTCCTCGGGCAGGCGCTATCGCCTGAAAGCGGCAGGTGGCTTCCGTTCCCCCCGATGCGCGATCCGGGCCCCCCTGAGCGACCGGGCGCACTGCATCCAGGACGAGGACGTCTGACGACGTCACTCGGTTCCCGGTGGTCTGCATGGCGCACAGACTACGCACGGCCAAATCCCGCCCACTGGGGATGTTCACTCCAAATCAGGCGGGTTCTGTCCCACGAATCAGTGATGTGACCTCGTTCACCGTGCCCCCTCTTGTCGCAACAGGACGCTCGTTCTATCGTCTGGATGTATCGAGTCGATACATCAGCTCGGCATAAGGGACGTAGAGGACCAAGGAGGCGAGAAGTGAGCAGACGCTCCGGCATCCTTGAGTTCGCCGTCCTCGGCCTGCTCCGCGAGTCTCCGATGCACGGCTATGAGCTGCGCAAACGCCTCAACACCTCGCTCGGGGTGTTCCGTGCGTTCAGCTACGGCACCCTCTACCCCTGCCTGAAGACTCTGGTCGCCAACGGATGGTTGATCGAGGAGCCCGGCAGCGCTCCGGAGGATGCCCGCGCGGCATCACTGGCCGGTCGCCGGGCAAAGATCGTCTACCGCCTGACGGCGGAGGGCAAGGAGCACTTCGAAGAGCTCCTCGCCCACACCGGCCCGGACGCGTGGGAGGACGAGCACTTCGCCGCCCGCTTCGCGTTCTTCGGGCAGACCTCGCGGGACGTGCGCATGCGGGTGCTGGAAGGCCGCCGCAGCCGGCTGGAGGAGCGCCTCGAGAAGATGCGCGCCTCCTTGGCCCGTACCCGCGAGCGGCTGGACGACTACACCCTCGAGCTCCAGCGTCACGGCATGGAGTCGGTGGAGCGTGAGGTCCGCTGGCTGAACGAGCTGATCGAGAGCGAGCGGGCCGGGCGCGACCAGCGCAACGGCTCCGCCGCGCAGGACACAACCGGGGATACGGACGGCCTGCCCCGGCACCGGGGTTCCTCCCGGCCGGATCCGTCCGATGACACCGCCAAGTGAGCTCTGCACTCCGCAGGGCTTTGTCGAGTACAAACAGGGAGCAACCGGAATGGGTTCGGTTCGCGTAGCCATCGTAGGCGTGGGCAACTGCGCCGCCTCGCTGGTTCAGGGCGTCGAGTACTACAAGGACGCCGACCCGAACGGCCGCGTGCCGGGTCTGATGCACGTGCAGTTCGGCGACTACCACGTCGGTGATGTGGAGTTCGTGGCCGCGTTCGACGTCGACGCGAAGAAGGTCGGCCTCGACCTCGCGGACGCCATCGGCGCCAGCGAGAACAACACCATCAAGATCTGCGACGTGCCGTCCTCGGGTGTCACCGTCCAGCGCGGCCACACCTACGACGGTCTGGGCAAGTACTACCGCCAGACCATCGAGGAGTCCGCCGAGGCCCCGGTCGACATCGTCCAGGTCCTCAAGGACAAGCAGGTCGACGTCCTGGTCTGCTACCTGCCGGTCGGCTCCGAGGACGCGGCGAAGTTCTACGCGCAGTGCGCCATCGACGCCAAGGTCGCCTTCGTCAACGCTCTTCCGGTCTTCATCGCCGGTACCAAGGAGTGGGCGGACAAGTTCACCGAGGCGGGCGTGCCGATCGTCGGCGACGACATCAAGTCGCAGGTCGGCGCCACCATCACGCACCGTGTGATGGCGAAGCTCTTCGAAGACCGCGGTGTCCGCCTCGAGCGCACCATGCAGCTGAACGTCGGCGGCAACATGGACTTCAAGAACATGCTCGAGCGTGACCGCCTGGAGTCCAAGAAGATCTCCAAGACGCAGTCCGTCACCTCGCAGATCCGCGACCGTGAGCTGGGCGACGACAACGTCCACATCGGCCCGTCGGACTACGTGGCCTGGCTGGACGACCGCAAGTGGGCGTACGTGCGTCTCGAGGGCCGTGCCTTCGGTGACGTCCCGCTGAACCTGGAGTACAAGCTCGAGGTGTGGGACTCCCCGAACTCCGCGGGTGTCATCATCGACGCCGTGCGCGCCGCGAAGATCGCCAAGGACCGCGGTATCGGTGGCCCGATCCTCTCCGCGTCCTCGTACTTCATGAAGTCCCCGCCGGTGCAGTACTTCGACGACGAGGCTCTGGAGAACGTCGAGAAGTTCATCAAGGGCGAGGTCGAGCGCTGAGCGAGGCCTGACACGGCGCGCTGAGCGCCGTGGCCGCACTCCGCTTCCCCGCAGGCCCCCGGGTAATCCACCCGGGGGCCTGTGTGGTGTGTGAGGCTGTTCGGCATGCCTGTTGTGCGTGATCTGCGCGTCCTGCTGCGTCTGCGCGATTTCCGCCGTCTGCTGGCCGTTCGGCTGCTGTCCCAGTCGGCCGACGGTGTCTATCAGGTCGCGCTCGCCACGTACGTGGTCTTCTCACCCGAGAAGCAGGCCTCACCGGCGGCCATCGCCTCCGCCATGGCCGTCCTCCTGCTGCCCTATTCGCTGTTGGGCCCGTTCGCCGGCGTCCTGCTGGACCGCTGGCGACGACGCCAGGTGCTGCTCCACGGCAATCTCCTGCGAGCCGCTCTGGCCATCGGCACGGCACTGCTCATGGTCGCCCGCGTCCCCGACTGGCTCTTCTACGTCTCCGCGCTGTCGGTCACCGCCGTCAACCGCTTCGTCCTCGCCGGGCTCTCGGCCGCCCTGCCGCGCGTCGTCGACTCGCGCGAGCGCCTGGTCATGGCCAACTCCCTCTCCCCGACCGCCGGCACGCTCGCCGCCACCGCGGGCGGCGGCCTCGCCTTCGCCGTACGCCTGGCCTCCCCCGAAGGCCACGCGTCCGACGCGCTGGTCGTCCTGCTGGGCGCGGCACTGTACTTGTGCGCCGCGCTCTCCTCGCTGCGCATGCCTGTGGGCCTGCTGGGGCCCGACACACCGTCGGTCCGGACTCCCCTGGGCACCACGGTGCTGGCCACCGTGACGGGCCTGACCGCAGGGCTGCGCCACCTGGCCGAGCGCCCCACCGCCTCCCGGGCGCTGGGCGCGATGACCCTGATGCGGTTCTGCTACGGCGCGCTGACGGTCACTTTGCTGATGCTCTGCCGGTACGCGTGGACCGACGACGACTCCGAAGGACTCGCCCTGTTGGGCCTCGCCGTCGCCGTGTCCGGCGCGGGATTCTTCGCCGCGGCCGTCATCACCCCCTGGGCGACCGCCCGGTTCGGCCCGCTCGGCTGGATCGTGGTCTGCGCGGCGGCCGCGGCGCTCCTCGAACCCGCTCTGGGTCTGCCCTTCGAGCGCGTCCCGACGCTGATCGGTGCCTTCGTTCTCGGGCTCGTCACCCAGGGCGCGAAAATCTCCACGGACACAGTGGTCCAGTCGTCCGTCGACGACGCCTTCCGCGGCCGGGTCTTCTCGCTCTACGACGTGCTGTTCAACGTCGCGTTCGTGGGAGCGGCCGGAGTGGCCGCCCTGATGCTGCCGCCTGACGGCCGGTCGGCCGTGCTGGTGATAACGGTGGCCGTGATCTACGCGGCAATTGCTGTGGCTATGACAGGTTTTCGTCGCCGTTAAGTGTCACATCAAGGCTACAGCCGCCCGCTGAGCTGCGGATATGTCCGAGTGGCCGGTTTCTTTACAGGTACCTTACGGGCTGCACTCCGACCGGATCAGGCTTCAGCCCGAGGGAATTCACGTGACCACTCCGCCGCCGCAGAACCAGAACCCGTTCGCCCAGCAGGGTGGAAACGCATACGGCCAGCAGCCGCAGGCTCCCTACGGCCAGCAGCCCGGTCCGTACGGCCAGCCGCAGGGCTTCCCCGGCGCCCCGGTGCCGCCGCCGGCCCCGCGTCGCTCCAAGCTCAAGAAGATTCGCATGATCGGTCTGCCGGTCGTCTTCGTCGTCATCGCGGTGGGCGGCTACATAGCCTCGCGTGACGACGCGGACACCGCAGCCGTCGGTGACTGCGTCATGAACTCCGGCACCACCACCAAGCCGGACGTCGAGGTCGTCGACTGCAAGGACGCCAAGGCGAAGTACAAGGTCATCAAGAAGGTCGACGGGGCGAAGTCGGCCATGGCCACCTGCTCCTCCGTGGAAGGCGCCACGGGCGGCTACGAGCAGTCGCGCGGCAGCGAGTCCTTCGTTCTGTGCTTCAGCGACAACAAGGAAGCCGGCACCAAGTAGCCGGATATGACGGAGCCGGGTGATGTTTCACGTGAAACGTCACCCGGCTCCGTCATGTTTCACGTGAAACACGAGCCGCCGCTCAGGCCTCCTGTGCGGCCCACCACTCCTTGAGCGCCGCGGCCGCCGCGTCGTGTCCCATCGGGCCGTGCTCCAGGCGCAGCTCCAGCAGGTGCTTGTAGGCCTTGCCGACCTGCGGGCCGGGGCCGACGGCGAGGATCTCCATGATCTGGTTGCCGTCCAGGTCCGGCCGGATCGAGTCCAGCTCTTCCTGCTCCTGCAGCCGGGCGATGCGCTCCTCGAGCCCGTCGTAGGCGCGCGAGAGCGCATTCGCCTTCCGCTTGTTCCGCGTCGTGCAGTCGGACCTCGTGAGCTTGTGCAGCCGCTCCAGCATCGGGCCGGCGTCGCGGACGTAGCGGCGCACGGCCGAGTCGGTCCACTCGCCCGTGCCGTAGCCGTGGAAGCGCAGGTGCAGCTCGACGAGCTGGGAGACGTCCTTGATCAGCTCATTGGAGTACTTGAGCTTCGTCATCCGGGCCTTGGTCATCTTCGCGCCCACCACCTCGTGGTGGTGGAAGGAGACCCGGCCGTCCTTCTCGAAGCGGCGCGTCCTCGGCTTGCCGATGTCGTGCAGCAGCGCGGCGAGGCGCAGCACGAGGTCGGGGCCGTTCTCTTCGAGGTCGATGGCCTGCTCCAGGACGGTCAGCGAGTGCTCGTAGACGTCCTTGTGCCGGTGGTGCTCGTCGCTCTCCAGCCGCAGGGCCGGCAGTTCCGGCAGCACGAGGTCGGCCATGCCGGTGTCGACCAGCAGCCGCAGGCCCTTACGGGGGTTCTCGGAGAGGAGCAGCTTGTTCAGCTCGTCACGGACCCGCTCGGCCGAGACGATCTGCAGACGGTCGGCCATGGCCGTCATCGCCTCGACGACCTCGGGCGCGACCTCGAAGTCCAGCTGCGCGGCGAAGCGCGCGGCCCGCATCATGCGCAGCGGGTCATCGGAGAAGGAGTCCTCCGGGGTGCCCGGGGTACGCAGGACACGCGCGGCAAGGTCCTCCAGGCCGTTGTGCGGGTCGATGAACTCCTTCTCCGGGAGCGCCACGGCCATCGCGTTGACGGTGAAGTCACGGCGGACGAGGTCCTGCTCGATGGAGTCGCCGTAGGAGACCTCGGGCTTTCGCGACGTCCGGTCGTACGCTTCCGACCGGTATGTCGTGATCTCAATCTCAAAGTCTGATTTGCGGCAGCCCACGGTCCCGAAGGCGATGCCCACCTCCCAGACCGCGTCGGCCCAGGGGCGGACGATCTTCAGCACATCGTCCGGGCGGGCGTCCGTCGTGAAGTCCAGGTCATTGCCGAGCCGGCCGAGCAGCGCGTCCCGCACCGATCCGCCGACCAGGGCAAGAGTGAACCCGGCCTCCTGAAATCGGCGGGCGAGGTCGTCGGCTACGGGGGATACCCGCAGGAGCTCACTCACGGCACGTCGCTGCACCTGGCTGAGCTCGTTCGTCGACGGCGGGGTGAGGCTGTCATTGTTGGCATTCGACACAACAGAAGAGGGTACGTGGCCGCGCGCGCGAGGGCCTCTTCGTTCCCGGGCACCGGCCGTCGGCCCCCGCAAACCAGGCGCAGCCAGGACATCGGGCCATGACAGCGATCTTGTACAGCGGTCCGCAGCACTTCGTCACAGCGGGCCTCGTTACCATTCGTGGACGCACAACCGACGACCACTGACGACGACGAGGGACGGGCGAGCGCGTGGCCGAGGCGGCAGAGTTCCAGGGGACGAGGTCCGCTCCTGCCTGCCGGTGGTTCCGGCACACCGCGACACTGCTGCTGGGAGTGCTGCTGGTCCTCGGGCTCGTACAGCTGCCGACGGCCCCCGCCGCGCACGCGGACAACGGCGGTTCCCGCACGGTCGGCGTGGCCGTGGACTCGATGACCCCCGTGGCCCCGAAGCAGGGCGACACGCTCACCATCTCCGGCACGGTCACCAACCACGGCAAGTCGACGATCTTCGGCGCGCATGTGGCCCTGCGGGTGGGCCCGCAGATCAGCGGCCGCAGCGACATCGACGATCTCGGCCAGCGGACCGGGTACTCACCGGGCACCGACGGCAATGAGGTCGGCGGCAACCACCGGCAGAAGATCGACAAGCTGCTCCCCGGGGTCAGCCGGGACTTCACCCTCTCCGTGCCGGCGAAGGATCTGGACCTCGGCCGCGACGGCGTCTACCAGCTCGGTGTCTCCCTCTCCGGACAGTCCAAGGACCAGCCGTACGAGCGGGTGCTGGGGATACAGCGGACCGTGCTCCCCTGGCAGCCGTCCGCCACCGAGGGCAAGAAGACGCAGGTCACGTTCATGTGGCCGCTCATCTCCGCCACCCGTCTGACCGCGCGCACCGAGTCGGACCAGCAGCAGACCCCCATCTTCCCCAACGACGACCTCGCGGCGGAGCTGGCGCCGGGCGGCCGGCTGTACCAGCTCGTCACGCTGGGCAAGAGCCTGCCGATCACCTGGGTGATCGACCCGGATCTGCTCGCCACGGTCGAGGCCATGACGAAGAACTACGAGATCGACGCTCCGGAGGGCAAGAGCACCCCCGGCAAGGGGCAGGCGGTCGCCAAGCAGTGGCTCAACCAGCTGCAGGGCGCGGTGGCGGGCCACCAGGTGGTGGCGCTGCCCTTCGGTGACCCGGACCTCGCCTCCCTCGCCCACCGCGGCAAGGACGTCTCGGGCATCCTGAGCCATCTCCAGTCCGCCACCGAGCTGGCCTCGACCACCGTGGAGACCATCCTCGGCGTGAAGCCGCGCACGGACTTCGCCTGGCCCGTCGACGGCGCGGTCGACACCTCGATCGTCGACGTCGCCACCTCGGCCGGTGCCCACAACGTCATCGCCCGCAGCGACAGCCTCCGCGACCCCGCCGGAACCCCCTACACCCCCTCGGCCGCCCGGCAGATCGGCAGCGGCAATACGGCCGTCGTCGCGGACGCGCGGCTCTCCACCGTCTTCCAGGGCGACATGCTCCGGGCCCACGACGCCTCACTCGCCGTACAGCGGTTCCTCGCCCAGAGCCTTCTGATCAACAAGCAGGCCCCCGACGACGAGCGCAGCATCGTCGTGGCGCCGCAGCGGATGCCCACAACCAGCCAGGCACAGGCGATGGCCACCGCGATCGGCGCGCTGTCCGACGGCCGCTGGACGCAGCCCCGCGACCTCGGGGACGCCGCGAAGGCCAAGCCGGACGCGTCCGCGAACCAGCAGGTGCCCGGCCCCGGCTCGTACCCGGGCTCGCTGCGCTCGCAGGAGCTGACCACCGAGGCGTTCCAGGAGATCCAGCGGACCCAGAACGCCCTGGACAGCTTCAAGGTGATCCTGACGTCCCAGGACCGGGTGGTCACCCCGTTCGGCAGCGCGATCATGCGGGAGATGTCCACGTCCTGGCGCGGCGACCGGCGGGGCGCCGCGGACTTCCGCAACGCCGTGCAGTCCTATCTGGCCCAGCTGACCCGCACGGTCAACCTCATCAGCAAGTCCGACATGACCCTCTCCGGACGCAGCGCGACGATCCCGGTGTCGGTCCACAACGGTCTGCTGCAACGGATCGACGGCCTGAACCTGGTCCTCAAGTCCAGCCAGCCCAATCGCCTCAAGGTCGACGAGTCCCAGGACGTCAAGATCGAGGGCGGGCGCAGCCAGACCGTCAAATTCGAGACGCGCGCGAACGCCAACGGTCCCGTCCAGGTCACCGCCCAGCTCTACACGGACGACGGTGAGCCCTACGGCGACCCGGTGAAGTTCACTGTGCATGTCACGTCCATCACCCCTATGGTGCTCCTGGTCATTGCCGGTGGTGTGCTCCTTCTGGTTCTCGCCGGGCTCCGTATCTACCTCCAGCGCCGCAAGCGGTCCGCCGCTCGCGGTGCCGAGGGCGACGGACCGGACGGTGACGCGGGAGACACCGGGGACAGCGGGCCGGACGACGGCCGTCCCGAGCAGCCGGGTGACCCGGACCCGGACACCGGATCGCAGAACAGTGACCCATCCGGCTCAGGTGAGAAAGTGGACCGTTGACGTGTAGTGGGGCCGGACGGCCGCGGACGATGAGGTGGGGTAGCGATGAACGCGCCGTACGACGGTGACCGCGGTCAGGGCGCGGGCGGTGAGCAGCGGGACCCGTACCCGCCGCGCCAGCCTGCCCCAGGCCGCCAGGGGCGGCCGTACGCCCAGGACCCCTACCTCCAGGACGCGTACTCCTCCAACCCCTACCCGGAGCACGACCCGGCCGCGCAGGACCCGTTGACCGACGCGCTCTACGACCGCGCCGCGAACCCCCCGGCGCCCGGTCCCTACCAGCCCACCCAGCCGCTCTACCCGCAGCCGCCCGCGTCCCAGCAGGGCCCCGACCCCCGACAGTGGGCACCCGCGCCCCCGCACCAGCCGGAGGCTCCCGCGCGGCCGTACGGCGACGAGCCCACCACCCAGTTCGCCGGAGTGGGCGGCCTCGTCGGCCAGGCCTCGGACGAGCGCCCCGAGCGCGACGCCTTCGCGCACCTGTACCGCGACCAGCAGCAGCCGTACGAACCGCCGCGGCCGCCGGGCCAGCAGATCCCCGCCCCCGGCCAGTACCCGCCCGCGGCAGCGCAGCTCCCCACCCCGGACCCCGAGCCGGAACCGGCGGCGCCCGCGGCCAAGCCCAAGGGCGGCGGCAAGGCGTCCAGCCTGCTGAAGTCGAGCGCCCTGATGGCGGCGGGCAGCCTGGTCTCCCGCATCCTCGGCTTCGTCCGCAACCTCGTCATGGCGGCCGCGATCGGCGTGGCCACCCTCAGCGACACCTACCAGGTCGCCAACACCCTGCCGACGATGATCTACATCCTCGTCGGCGGCGGCGCGCTGAACGCGGTCTTCATCCCGCAGCTCGTGCGGGCGATGAAGAACGACGAGGACGGCGGCGAGGCCTACGCCAACCGTCTCCTCACCCTGGTCGTGGTCCTCCTGGGTGCCGTGACCACCGTCTGTGTCCTCGGCGCACCGCTCTTCATCCGGATGATGTCGCCGAGCATCGCGTCCCACCCGGACCAGATGGACGTCGCCGTGGCGTTCGCCCGCTACTGCCTGCCGACCATGTTCTTCATGGGCCTGCACGTGGTCCTGGGCCAGATCCTCAACGCGCGCGGCCACTTCGGCGCGATGATGTGGACCCCGGTCCTCAACAACATCGTCATCATCGCCACCTTCGGATCCTTCATCTGGGTCTTCGGCACCGCCTCCGCCAGCGGCGTCGGCACCGCCTCCATCACCCCCGAGGCCGTACGGCTGATCGGCATCGGCACGCTGCTGGGCCTCGCCGTCCAGGCCCTGGCGATGATCCCGTACCTGCGTGACGCGGGATTCCGGATCCGGCCCCGCTTCGACTGGCGCGGCCACGGCCTCGGCAAGGCCGCGGGCCTCGCCAAGTGGACGTTCTTCTTCGTCCTCGCCAACCAGCTCGGCATGGTGGTCGTCACCCAGCTCGCCACCCGCGCCGGTGACATCGCCGACAAGGCCGGCCACCCCGGCACCGGCATCACCGCGTACAACTTCGCCCTGCAGCTCTGGCAGATGCCGCAGGCCATCATCACGGTCTCGGTGATGACCGCGGTCCTGCCCCGGATCTCCCGCGCCGCGCACGACGGGGAGGTCAGCGCCGTCCGCGACGACATCTCCTACGGCCTGCGTACCTCGGCCGTCGCCATCGTGCCCTGCGCGTTCGCGTTCCTCGCGCTCGGCCTCCCCATGGCCACGCTGATGTTCTCCGGCTCCGGATCGGACGGCGCCACCAACATCGGCTATGTGCTGATGGCCTTCGGCCTCGGGCTCATCCCGTACTCGATCCAGTACGTGATCCTGCGCGGCTTCTACGCCTACGAGGACACCCGGACCCCCTTCTACAACACGGTCATCGTCGCCGCCGTCAACGCCGCGGCCTCGACCCTGGCCTACTTCGCACTGCCCGCCCGCTGGGCCGTGGCCGGCATGGCCGCGTCCTACGGCCTGGGGTACGCCATCGGTGTCGGTGTCGCCTGGCGCCGGCTGCGTACCCGCCTGGGCGGCGACCTGGACGGCTCGCACGTCGTCCGTACCTACGCCCGGCTCATCGGCGCGTGCATCCCCGCCGCGCTCATCGGCGGAGCCATCTCGTACGGAATCGGTCAGGTTCTCGGCAGCGGTGCTCTCGGATCGCTCGCCGCCTTGGCCGGTGGTGGTCTCATCCTGATCATCGTGTTCTACATCGCCGCGAAGCGGATGCGCATCGAGGAGCTGACTGCCATGGTCGGTATGGTCCGTGGACGGCTCGGCCGCTGACGGGAGCACAACCATCGCCCGCCGCCGCGTGTCGTGCATAGCGCCGGACTGTGGGCACAATTGTCGTGGCTGTGGACGGCGTGCAACGGATGGGGAGGCAGGAACGACGGTGGCGGAACGGAGCACGGCTGCCGTCGACGTGGCTGACAACAGCGGCGACAAGCCGCTGACCGCCAAGGCGGACAAGGCCACGACCGACGGGGTGGAGGCCGAGAACAAGGTCGGCACACACAAGGACACCGAGCGCGCGGAGCCCGAAAGCCCCGCGCGCGCCGCACAACCGCCCGAGCTGCACAGCGGTCACAAGCTCGCCAAGCGGTACCGCCTGGAGGAGTGCGTCACCCGTCTGGAGGGATTCAGCAGCTGGCGTGCGGTCGACGAGAAGCTGCGCCGCGCCGTCGGCGTCCACCTGCTGCCGGCGGACCACCCGCGAGCCCGCCCGGTGCTCGCAGCGGCCCGCTCGGCCGCACTGCTCGGCGACCCGCGCTTCGTGCAGGTCCTCGACGCCGTCGAGGAGAACGACCTCGTCTACGTCGTCCACGAGTGGCTGCCCGACGCCACCGAGCTGACTCCCCTCCTCGCCGCGGGCCCGATGGAGCCGCACGACGCCTACCAGCTCGTCAGCCAGGTGTCCCAGGCCATGGCGGCCGCCCACCGCGAGGGCCTCGCCCATCTGCGTCTCCACCCCGGCTCCGTACTGCGTACCGAGTCCGGCCAGTACCGGATCCGCGGTCTCGCCGTCATGGCCGCCCTCCGGGGGATCACCTCCGAGCACCCCCAGCGCACCGACACCGAGGCCATCGGCGCACTGCTGTACGCCGCCCTCACCCAGCGCTGGCCCTACGAGAGCAACGCCCACGGGCTGTCCGGGCTGCCCAAGGGCGTCGGCCTCATCGCCCCCGACCAAGTCCGCGCCGGCGTCCACCGCGGCCTCTCCGAGCTCGCGATGCGCGCACTCGTCAATGACGGGGCCACGGCGTCACGGCAGGAACAGCCGTGCACGACTCCGGAAGAACTGGCCAAGGCGGTGGCCGCGATGCCGCGCATCCGGCCGCCGGAATCGGCCTTCGCCACTCCTCCGGCGTATCAGCGCACGAACTATCAGCGCGGCACGTACGGTCAGCCTCCGCAGCACCCCGGCCGCGCCACCCAGCCCGTCCCCGTCCCCCCGCCCCCGCTCCAGAGCCGCACGGGCAGGGCGCTCAAGTGGAGCGTCTCGGCCCTCCTCATCGCGGCCCTGGGCCTCGGCAGTTGGCAGCTCGCGGACACGCTCCTGAAGGACGGAAACCAGTCGAAGGACGACCAGCACTCGCAGTCGACCGGTGACGGTCTGCCCAAGAAGGGTCCGCTCAAGCGGCTTCCGATTGCGGCCGGCACGGAGTTCTCACCCCTGACGGCTCCGTTCTCCGGGGACAAAGCGTCCATGGCTGTGGACAAGAACCCCAACAGCGCTTGGATCACGGGCGCTTTCTACGGTCATGCGAACTTCGGCAACCTCAGCAACCGCGCGGACGGCAGCGGCATCGTCGTCGACCTCGGTAGTGTCAAGGACGTCTCGCGCATCGAGGTGACCATGTTCCGGCAGGGCCAGACCGCGGAGATCCTCGCAGCCGACCCGTCGACGGACTCGACTCCGACCGCCCTCAGCGGTTTCCCACAGCGTGTGACCAAGCTCGACACGGTCGGCCAGCACATCAAGGTAGACATCAAGAAGTCCTTGAAGACGCGCTACGTACTGATCCACATCACCGAACTGCCACCGGACATCAACGGCAACGGGTACCGCGGCGGCATTTCGGAGATCAAGGTTTCCGGGTAGCGCGTTCCGGGGTCAGGGGGAGGGACTCGACGTTGGACGACGTCACACGTGGCGGTGCGAGCGACGCCGATCTCCTCACCATGCACGTCAAAGGTGACCCGGACGCCTTCAGCGAGATAGTGCGGCGCCACCGCGACCGGCTCTGGGCGGTGGCGCTGCGTACGCTCGGCGACCGGGAAGAGGCCGCTGACGCCGTCCAGGACGCGCTGGTGTCCGCCTACCGGGCCGCGCACACCTTCCGTGGGCAGTCCGCCGTGACCACCTGGCTGCACCGCATCACCGTCAACGCCTGCCTGGACCGGGCCCGCAAGGCTGCCTCGCGACGTACCGCGCCGCTCGCCGAGACCGAGCGGCTCGAGCAACTCCTCGAACCCCATGAATCCGCGGCCGCGCCCGCTGAGCGCGGTGATCTCCACCGTGAACTGTTGCAGGCCCTGGCCACGCTGCCCCCAGAGCAGCGTGCCGCCCTCGTTCTCGTCGATATGCAGGGCTATCCCGTCGCCGAGGCGGCGAAGGTCCTGGACGTCCCCACCGGCACGGTGAAGAGCAGATGCGCCCGGGGACGGGCCCGGTTGTTGCCGATGCTCACCCATCTGCGCCCCGGTGGCAGGGGTAGCCCACCCATCGAGGGGGGAAGGAACCGGTCGCAGGGGACGTCCGTCCCACCACCGGCAGGACAGAAGAACGACGCGGATCCAGTGAAGGGCGGAGGTGGGCGAGCGTGACTTCAACGACCGGCACGGATGAGCACCCGGAGGTCGCGGAGATCTCCGCACTCGCCGAGGGTGTCCTCTCCCCCTCACGAACCGCTGATGTGCGGGAGCACTTGGCCGACTGCGAGCTGTGCGACGACGTACGGAACTCGCTGGACGAGATCCGCGGGCTGCTCGGAACCCTTCCCGGACCGCTCCGGATGCCGACGGATGTCGCCGGCCGGATCGACGCGGCACTCGCGGCCGAAGCGCTCCTCTCGGCCACCGCTCCCGCGACCACGTCCACCGCGCAGGGCACGGCAGCTGCGGAGAACACGGAGAGCTCGGCGGACCTCGTTTCACGTGAAACCGTGCTGAGTGATCCTGTGTCCACTGACCCCGTGTCCGTTGGTCCCTCGTCCGTTTCACGTGAAACCGGCGACCGCCCCCCGGCCCGGCCTCGCGCCACCACCGGCCCCGGCCGGCAGACAACCGGCTCCTCCGGGCCGCGCGGTCGTCGGGCCCGCCGCTGGCCGAAGGTGCTGCTCGGCTCCGCCTGTGCGGCGGCCGTGCTCGGCGCAGGCAGCTTCTTCCTGCTGAACAGTGGCAGCGACGATCAAACGGGCACCCCCCAGGCCGCGCCGTCCTCGACGGCGATCGTCCTCGGCTCCGGTGAACTGAAGACGCGCGTCCATGAGCTGCTGGAGAAGCAGCAGGGCGTGGAGAACGCCGAGACGCGGGGGATGAGCGCTCCGAACTCCCCCAACACCACGCTGTTCGGTACGGGCACCACCGCCCCCGCCTGCATCCAGCAGGGCACCAAGCGCTCGGACGCGATCATCGCCGCGCACCCGGAGCGGTACAAGGGCGAGGAGGCGTACCTCGTCGTCCTCCCGCACCCGGGGAACGAGGCACTCGTCGACGCTTATGTGGTCTCCGCCACCTGCGTCACCGCCTCGCCCTCGTCACCCGGAAAGGTACTGGCGGACCAGACCGTGCCGCGTGGTTAAGCCGTCTCTCCATGTGAGCTGTCACCTGTCGGGAATGCTCGCCCCGTAGGATCCGTTGGGTGGGGTGAACCCCATCAGGACCCCAGACAGCAGTCGGCAGAGACAAGGAAGACACCCGTGAGCGACGTCCGCAACGTGATCATCATCGGCTCCGGGCCTGCGGGCTATACGGCCGCGCTCTACACCGCCCGTGCCTCTCTGAAGCCGCTGGTCTTCGAGGGCGCCGTGACGGCCGGTGGCGCGCTGATGAACACGACCGATGTGGAGAACTTCCCCGGCTTCCGTGACGGCATCATGGGCCCCGACCTGATGGACAACATGCGGGCCCAGGCCGAGCGCTTTGGCGCCGAGCTGATCCCGGACGACGTCATCGCGGTCGACCTCAGCGACGAGATCAAGACGGTCACCGACTCCGCCGGCACCGTCCACCGCGCCAAGGCCGTGATCGTCACCACCGGCTCGCAGCACCGCAAGCTCGGCCTGCCCCGCGAGGACGAGCTCTCCGGCCGCGGTGTCTCCTGGTGCGCCACCTGTGACGGGTTCTTCTTCAAGGACCAGGACATCGCCGTCATCGGCGGCGGCGACACGGCGATGGAGGAGGCCACCTTCCTCTCCCGCTTCGCCAAGTCCGTCACCGTCGTGCACCGCCGTGACACCCTGCGCGCCAGCAAGGCGATGCAGGAGCGTGCCTTCGCAGACCCCAAGATCTCCTTCGTCTGGGACAGTGAGGTCGCGGAGATCCACGGCGAGAACAAGCTCTCCGGGCTCACCCTGCGCAACCTCAAGACCGGCGAGACCTCCGAGCTGCCGGTGACCGGTCTGTTCATCGCGATCGGCCACGACCCGCGCACCGAGCTCTTCAAGGGCCAGCTGGACCTGGACGACGAGGGCTACCTCAAGGTCGCGGCCCCCTCGACCCGCACGAACCTCACCGGTGTGTTCGCCGCGGGCGACGTCGTGGACCACACCTACCGCCAGGCGATCACCGCCGCCGGCACGGGCTGCTCCTCCGCCCTGGACGCCGAGCGCTACCTCGCCTCCCTCTCGGACAGCGACAGCGTCCGGGAGCCCGAGCAGACCCCCTGACCCCCCTCTCTTCCTCCTCCCCCCGCCCCACGCAGAGAAGATGTAAGGAGACCTCCGTGGCTCTCAAGACCGTTACCGACGCCACCTTCGACGAGGACGTCCTCAAGAGCGACAAGCCCGTCCTCGTGGACTTCTGGGCCGAGTGGTGCGGCCCGTGCCGCCAGATCGCCCCGTCCCTGGAGGCGATTGCCGCCGAGCACGGCGACAAGATCGAGATCGTCAAGCTGAACATCGACCAGAACCCGGCCACGGCCGCGAAGTACGGCGTCATGTCGATCCCGACGCTCAACGTCTACCAGGGCGGCGAGGTCGTCCAGACGATCGTCGGTGCCAAGCCGAAGGTTGCCCTCGAGCGCGAGCTCGACCCCTTCCTCAGCGTCTGAGCAGGCGGTCCTGTTTCACGTGAAACAGGCCGCAGCACGCCGATGGGCCCGCATCTCCTTCGAGGTGCGGGCCCATCGGCGTCTTCGCGGGCTCGGGCGATCAGCTCTAGAGCGGCCGCAGTGCGGGTTCCTTCTGCACCGCCCCGAGCAGCCGGTCGAGTGCCAGCTCGACGTCCTCCTTCCAGGAGAGCGCCGTTCGTAGCTCCAGCCGCAGCCGGGGATAGCGCGGGTGCGGCCGTACCGTCTTGAAGCCCACGGCCAGCAGATGATCGGCGGGCAGCACACACGCCGGCTCCGACCAGTGGGCGTCACCGAACGCCTCGATCGCCTTGAAGCCTCGCCTCAGCGCGTCCTTGGCCGCAGTCTGCACCATCACGCGTCCGAGCCCCTGCCCCTGATAACCCGGCATCAGCCACGCGGTCATCAGCTGAACGGCGTCCGCCGCGACCGGGCTCGTGGGGAAGGCGGTCGATCTCGGCACATAGGCCGGCGGTGCGTAGAGGACAAAGCCCACGGCCACATCGTCGACGTACACCACCCGACCGCAGGAGCCCCACTCCAGCAGCACGGCGGAGATCCAGGCTTCCTTCTCCAGCTCCGGCCGTCCGGCCCTCAGCGCGGCTTCGCCGCTGACAGGGTCCAACTCCCAGAAGACACAGGCGCGACAGCGCTTGGGGAGATCCGGGAGATTGTCCAGCGTGAGCGGTACGAGCCGACGCCCCATGGAGCCAGAACCTCACTTCCTTCGCGAGCCATACCCCGGGCTGCGTGCAACGCATTGCGTTCCCAGAGGAAGCTGCCGACGAAGCCGCCGACTGCCCCCAGGCCCAATCCTGTTGCCACCAGTCCGGCCCGGTTCACCGTTCGCATGGCGCCGTCCCTCCGTGAACTGTGTCCAACGTGGATGTGCCATACCTCAACGCATGGTATCCGCGCGGCGATTGACCGGATAGCCGGACATGGCAAAGGGCGGGTCGTGTTCCACGTGAAACACGACCCGCCCCTGAGACGACGGTCGAAGCGACGCCCGCGAAACGGCCCTACTCCGCGTCGTCCTCTTCCGCGCCCGTGAGCTTCTGCTCCAGGACGCGCCCCTCACCGGGGGCCAGCGTGCCGAGGATCCGCTCCAGATCGTCCATCGAGGCGAACTCGACGACGATCTTCCCCTTCTTCTGCCCGAGGTCGACCTTCACCCGGGTCTCGAAGCGGTCCGACAGCCGCGAGGCCAGATCGGTCAGCGCCGGGGAAACCCGGCCCCCTGCTCGGGGTCCCTTCGCCTTCGTGGAGCTCTTCGAACGGGAGCCCATCAGCGTCACGATCTCCTCGACCGCGCGGACCGACAGCCCTTCGGCAACGATGCGGTGCGCGAGCCGGTCCTGCTCCTCCGAGTCATCGACCGAGAGGAGCGCCCGGGCGTGCCCGGCGGACAGCACCCCGGCCGCGACCCGACGCTGCACGGCCGGCGACAGCCGCAGCAGTCGCAGCGTGTTGGAGACCTGCGGACGCGAGCGACCGATCCGGTCCGCCAGCTGGTCATGGGTGCAGTTGAAGTCCTTGAGCAGCTGGTCGTAGGCGGCGGCCTCTTCCAGCGGGTTCAGCTGGGCCCGGTGCAGATTCTCCAGGAGGGCGTCGAGCAGCAGCTTCTCGTCGTCGGTCGCCCGGATGATGGAGGGGATCTTCTCCAGCCCGGCCTCGCGGCAGGCGCGCCATCGGCGCTCACCCATGATGAGCTCATAGCGCTCCGGGGCCAGCTGTCGTACGACCACCGGCTGGAGGAGCCCGACCTCACGGATCGAGGTGACCAGTTCGGCGAGAGCGTCCTCGTCGAAGACCTCCCTGGGCTGCCGGGGGTTCGGCGTGATGGAGTCGAGAGGCAGCTCGGCGAAGTGCGCGCCGGCCGCTTCCTCCACCGAGGGCACCTCGGCTGTCGCGGGGGCCCGATTCTCCGTTTCACGTGAAACGGACGCACCCCTCGGTGACCCGCCGGAGACCTCGTCCATCGGCAGCGTGGTCACCTTCGCGGCGGCCACTCCTCGCTCGGCCGTCAGCACCGGCACCGCGGTCGGCGACGTCGTGCCGGGCACCACGGCCGGACCGCCGTTGTCCGATCCCTTCGGCGCCGGCGGAATCAAGGCACCGAGCCCTCTGCCCAGTCCCCTACGTCGCTCACTCACTGAAGCCCCTCCGACATGCTGTGCTGGTCTTGCTGATGTTGGCGGCCCACCAGATGGGCCCTGCTGCCGTCGTAGTGCACGCCGATCCCCCGCAGCGCGATCTCCCGGGCCGCCTCCAGATAGGACAGCGCACCACTGGAACCCGGGTCATACGTAAGAACCGTCTGCCCATAGCTGGGCGCCTCGGAGATACGGACCGAGCGCGGGATGCTCGTCCGCAGCACCTCCTTGCCGAAGTGGGTCCGCACCTCGTCGGCCACCTGCGAGGCAAGCCTCGTCCGGCCGTCATACATGGTGAGCAGGATCGTCGACACATGGAGCTTGGGGTTGAGATGCCCTCGCACCAGCTCGACGTTGCGCAGCAGCTGGCCCAGGCCCTCCAGTGCGTAGTACTCGCACTGGATCGGGATCAGTACCTCGGCCCCGGCGACCAGCGCGTTGACCGTCAGCAGACCCAGCGAGGGCGGGCAGTCGATCAGGATGTAGTCCAGCGGCTGCTCATAGGCCTTGATCGCCCGGTCAAGCCGGCTCTCCCGGGCGACGAGCGAGACGAGCTCGATCTCGGCACCGGCGAGGTCGATCGTGGCGGGCGCGCAGAACAGGCCCTCCACATCGGCGACCGGCTGCACCACATCGGAGAGTGCCTTGCTGTCCACGAGGACGTCGTAGATCGAGGGCACATCGGCATGGTGGTCGATCCCCAGCGCCGTGGAGGCATTCCCCTGGGGGTCCAGGTCGACGACCAGCACCCGATTGCCGTGCAGCGCCAGAGAGGCCGCCAGATTGACGGTGGTGGTGGTCTTGCCCACCCCGCCCTTCTGGTTGGCGACCACCATCACCCGGGTCTGCTCCGGCCTGGGCATCGGGGGAGGTGGCGTTTCACGTGAAACGACCTCCCCGGCAGCCAGGGGACCGGGGGTACCCACTGGCTCGGAGTCGGCAGGACGGGGACCGGGGACCGGGTCGGCCATCGGCCCCGCGATGTTGGCGTCGGACCGCAAGGATTCACTCTCCTCGACATCAGGCTCGCAATGCACAGAGCCTGCCATGCTTTCGGGGTCGTGAACCAGCGAGGCCCGTTCTCCTGTGGATGAATCCACGTCACCTGTGGACAAACCCGTGTCGTGGGCCGGACGACGGTCGCGCGGGGCGGCCGCACGGCCACGGCCGATGATTCCTTGCAGCAGGGAGCGGCGTTTCACGTGAAACACGATGCACCGCACACGGCGCCACCCTGTGACGACACTCCGTTATGCGTAGTTTTGGCAGCTTGTATGGAGCATTGCCGGGGTCGCCGCATGGCGACCCCGGCAACCGGCCCCCGGATCAGCGACGGCGACGCGTCCGGCTGACCCGTGCCGCCTTGGCACGCTTGGCCGCGAAGCGCACACCGCCGGGGCTCTCCCCGACCTCGACCCGCACCACGGTGGACAGCGGATCCACGATGCCCTCACCGACCTGAAGCACCGACGTACGGACGACGCCGAGCTTGCTCAGCGCCGCACGGGCACCCTTGAGCTCCTCCTCGGCCGTATCGCCCTTGAGGGCGAGCATCTCGCCGTAGGGGCGCAGCAGCGGTACTCCCCAGCCGGCCAGCCGGTCCAGCGGGGCCACGGCCCGCGCCGTCACCACATGCACCGGCTGCACCTTGCCGAGCATCTCCTCGGCCCGGCCCCGCACGACCGTGACGTGGTCCAGGCCCAGCAGCTCGACAACCTCCTGGAGGAAGGTCGTACGGCGGAGCAGCGGCTCCAGAAGCGTGATCTGGAGGTCGGGGCGGACCAGCGCCAGCGGGATGCCCGGCAGCCCGGCACCCGAGCCCACGTCGCACACCGAGACACCGTCCGGCACGGCCTCGGAGAGCACCGCGCAGTTCAGCAGGTGCCGCTCCCAGAGCCGCGGGACCTCGCGAGGGCCGATCAAGCCGCGCTTCACGCCCGCGTCGGCAAGCAGTTCCGCGTAGCGGACGGCCTCCGGGAAGCGGTCGCCGAATACCGCCTGCGCCTCGGGGGGCGCGGGGGGGAGCTCCGCTGCCTCTTCCACGGGGAACCGTCCTTCCGTACGACGTTGTCTAAGAGGCCCCGCACACGGTCGGGAAGCCCCTGCACACCAAAAGCTGCCGCACACCCATGATGGCTGCGCAGCGAAAGTCTCTGAAGATCAGTGTCTTCTGAAGGTCAGTGTCTGATGAGAAGACCGGAGTCCGACCATCAGCCTGACAAGGATCGGCCCCGCCTGCGAGCAGACGGGGCCGTACACACCTGGAAGTGGGACCTGGTCAGGCCGGGAGTACGACCACTCGGCGCTGGGGCTCCTCGCCCTCGGACTCGCTGCGCAGTCCGGCGGCGGCCACGGCGTCGTGGACGACCTTGCGCTCGAAAGGAGTCATCGGGTCGAGCTTCACCGGCTGACCGGTGCTCTTGGCCTCGTCGGCGGCCTTGGCACCCAGCGCTGTGAGTTCCTCGCGCTTACGGGCGCGGAAGCCCCCGATGTCGAGCATGAGGCGGCTGCGGTCACCGGTCTCCCGGTTCACCGCGAGCCGGGTCAGCTCCTGGAGCGCCTCCAGCACCTCACCGTCACGGCCCACCAGCTTCTGGAGGTCACGGCTGGTCGAGTCGCTGATGATCGACACCGAGGCACGGTCGGCCTCGACGTCCATGTCGATGTCACCGTCGAGGTCGGCGATGTCCAGCAGACCCTCGAGGTAATCGGCCGCGATCTCGCCTTCCTGCTCCAGGCGGGACAAGGTGTCGGTGCCCTCAGCAGCGGCCGCACCGGTCTCACGCTGTGTGTCCGTCACAGTGGACTCCTTCATCACTTCTTGGTCGGGTGCTTGGGCCGCTGCGGGCCGCCCTTGCGCTGCCCGGACTTGGCGCTGCGCGAGCCGCCGGCCGGCTTGGGCTTGGTGCCCTCGGGCTGCTTCTTCTCCAGCGAAGTCTTCTCGGCTCCGCCGGACGTCTGCGTACCGGTCTGGCCCGCGAGCTGGCGCTTGGCCTTCGGCTGCCGCTTGGGCTGCTGGCGGTTGGCGCGCGCGGCCTCGGCGGCCTTCTTCGCCTCGATCTCCTCCGGGGCCTCAACGATCTTGCCCTTGGCCCGCAGCCGCTCCTGGCGCTGGGTGAAGGCGATGCTGCCCGGGGTGGGGTTACGGCGGATGATGAACATCTGCTGGCCCAGCGTCCACACGTTGGTGGTCAGCCAGTAGACCAGGACACCGACGGGGAAGTTGATACCGAAGACGGCGAACATGATCGGGAAGACGTACATCAGCATCTTCTGCTGCTGCATGAACGGCGTCTTCACCGTGAGGTCGACGTTCTTCGTCATCAGCTGGCGCTGGGTGAAGAACTGCGAGGCCGACATCAGCACGATCATGATGACCGTGACCACGCGGACATCCGTGAGGGAGGCACCGAGAGCCTCGACCTTGGCCGCGCTGTCCATGAACTTCACGGAGAGCGGGGCACCGAAGATGTGCGCGTTACGGGCGCTCTCCAGCAGGTCGGCGTTGATGACACCGACGACCTTGCCCTGGGCGATGTGGTTCAGCACCTGGTACAGCGCGATGAAGAAGGGCGACTGGGCCAGAATCGGGAGACAGCTCGAGAGCGGGTTGGTACCCGTCTCCTTGTAGAGCTTCATCATCTCTTCGGACTGGCGCTGCTTGTCGCTCTTGTAGCGCTCCTGGATCGCCTTCATCTTCGGCTGGAGCGCCTGCATGTTCCGCGTCGCCTTGATCTGCTTCACGAAGAGCGGGATCAGGCAGATACGGATCAGTACCACCAGCGAGACGATGGACAGACCCCACGCCCAGCCGCTGTCCTTGTCGAAGACAAGGCTGTACAGCGAGTGGAACTGGACGATGATCCAGGAAACAACGTAATAAAGAGGACCGAGGATCGTGTCCAACATTCAGGCTCCTTGGGCGTTGGGCTGAGTCTCGGGCTGTGCGGCGGGATCCACGACGGGATGCCCACCCAGGCGGCCCCTCAGCCGCTGATGCCAGACCGGACGCTTCCGGGGAGGGACGTGGTCGACGCCACCGAGCGACCACGGGTTGCAGCGCAGGATGCGCCAGGCCGTCAGCACCGTCCCTTTGACCGCGCCATGCACGTCGATGGCCGTATAGCCGTAGTGCGAGCACGATGGGTAGTACTTGCAGACCGGGCCCAGCAGCGGGCTGATGGTCCACTGGTAAATCTTGATCAACCAGAGCAGCGGGTATTTCACTGTGCGCTCCCTCCCGGTTCTGATCCGGGGCTCCGGGGGTCGCCCCCCGGGGGATTGCTTCGCGGTGCCCCTCCCAGCAGCCGCTGCAGCGCAGTGTCGAGATCACGGGCCAATTGGCTGTGGTCCGCTTCACCCGCACCTGGCAGAGCCCGCACCACCACCAGGCTACCGGCGGGCAAAAGATCCAGCCGGTCACGCATGAGGTGGCGCAGACGCCGCTTGACCAGATTGCGGACGACGGCACCGCCGACGGCCTTGCTCACGACGAAACCCGCACGCGCCTGAGGAGCGTTCTCCTCAGGCGGGTGCGGGTCCGTTGTACCGCTACGAAGGTGGACGACGAGGAGCGGGCGCCCGGCCCTGCGTCCTCGGCGAACCGCGGTCGCAAAGTCCTCGCGCCGCCTCAGCCGAGACTCGGAAGGCAGCACGTCATGGACCTTGACGTCAGGCTGATCAGGCCGACAGGCTTGCGCGACCCTTGCCACGGCGAGCCGCGAGGATCGCGCGGCCGGCACGGGTACGCATGCGCAGGCGGAAACCGTGGGTCTTCGCGCGGCGGCGGTTGTTCGGCTGGAAGGTGCGCTTGCTCACTCGGGGGCTCCAGAAATGAATCGTGTGATGGCGGGACACCGCCTGGCTGTCACCGTGCGCCCACGAGAAGCTCGCAATACGCCCAAGTGCACCGCTTCATGACCACGATCCCGATAAGAACGCGGCCCTTGCCCATCGGAGGCAGGCGGCAGCAGCCATCGACAACTCGACCTGGTCACGGTACGCGCGGTTACGCCATCCGGTCAAACCGGCAGCGCACCAGGGATACACCGTAGCCTCCCGCGGGCCGGATGCCCGCCAGACAGGCCACATGCCGCGCGAGGCCCCTCCTCATGGCACATTTGTACACACCCTGTGGACAACGACTTGAACCACGCACCTCGCCCTGACTACCGTGACTGAACTCCGAATCCTTCCCGCCCGTCCCGAGAACCACACATTCGTGGGACTCCAGGGGCGCCCCCAGTGACTGAGAGAGCGTGCCCTGTGGCTGACCTGCCTGCCGATCTTGCCGCAGTGTGGCCGCGCGTGCTCGAACAGCTCCTCGGTGAGGGGCGGGGCCAAGGCGGCCAGGGAGGCGTGGAGAGCAAGGACGAGCACTGGATCAAGCGGTGCCAGCCGCTCGCGCTGGTGGCCGACACCGCGCTGCTCGCCGTGCCCAATGAATTCGCCAAGGGCGTCCTCGAGGGCCGTCTCGCCCCGATCGTCAGCGAGACCCTCAGCCGTGAGTGCGGCCGTCCCATCCGGATCGCGATCACGGTCGACGACTCCGCCGGCGAGCCGCCCGCCCAGGCACCGGCCCCCCAGCACCAGCAGCACCAGGACCGGCAGGACCGGCAGGACCGGCAGGACCGGCAGGACCGGCAGCAGTCGCGCTACGACGACTCCGCGGACCGCGTCCGCGACGCGTACGACGGCCGGGACACCCGTGATGGACGGGACGGTCGTGACAGCCGTGACAGCCGTGACGGTCGTGATTCCTACGAGAACTACGACAACCATGGCGGCGGCTACGACGGCCGGGAGAGCTACGGCCGTCAGTCCCCCGCCGATGAGCTGCCGTCCGTCCGGCCCGCCTACCCGGACTACCAGCAGCAGCGGAGCGACCCGGGCGCCTGGCCGCGCCACTCGGCCCCGCCCGGCCCGCCGGCGCAGGACCGCGGCGACTACGGCTGGCAGCAGCCGCGGCTCGGCGGTTTCCAGGAGGCCGAGCGCGACCCGTACGCCTCGCAGCACGGCCAGCAGCACTCCCCGTCCCCCTACGAGCAGCAGCAGTCGTCGTACGAGCAGCAGTCGGACTACCGCTCCGGCGCGCCCGAGCGCCCGTACGAGCCGCAGCGCCGTGAGCTGCCCGACAGCCACTCCCGCGGCGGCCAGGGCGGCCCGCCCAAGCCCGGTCCGCTCTCCGCCCAGCCCGCGCCCGCGTCGGGCTCCGGCGAGCCGACCGCGCGGCTGAATCCGAAGTACCTCTTCGACACCTTCGTCATCGGCGCGTCCAACCGCTTCGCGCACGCGGCCGCGGTGGCCGTGGCCGAGGCGCCGGCCAAGGCGTACAACCCCCTGTTCATCTACGGGGAGTCCGGGCTGGGCAAGACCCACCTGCTGCACGCCATCGGGCACTACGCGCGCAGCCTCTACCCGGGCACGCGGGTGCGCTATGTGAGCTCCGAGGAGTTCACCAACGAGTTCATCAACTCCATCCGCGACGGCAAGGCGGACGCGTTCCGCAAGCGCTACCGCGACATGGACATCCTGCTGGTCGACGACATCCAGTTCCTCGCGAGCAAGGAGTCGACGCAGGAGGAGTTCTTCCACACCTTCAACACCCTCCACAACGCCAACAAGCAGATCGTGCTGTCCTCGGACCGGCCGCCCAAGCAGCTGGTGACCCTGGAGGACCGGCTCCGCAACCGCTTCGAGTGGGGCCTGATCACGGACGTCCAGCCCCCCGAGCTGGAGACCCGGATCGCGATCCTCCGCAAGAAGGCCGTGCAGGAGCAGCTGAACGCCCCGCCGGAGGTGCTGGAGTTCATCGCCTCCCGGATCTCGCGCAACATCCGGGAGCTGGAGGGGGCGCTGATCCGCGTCACCGCCTTCGCGAGCCTCAACCGGCAGCCCGTCGACCTGGGGCTCACCGAGATCGTCCTCAAGGACCTGATCCCGGGCGGCGAGGACGCCTCACCGGAGATCACGGCCCCCGCCATCATGGCCGCGACCGCCGATTACTTCGGGCACACGGTCGAGGACCTGTGCGGAGCCTCGCGCAGCCGGGTGCTGGTGACGGCGCGGCAGATCGCGATGTACCTCTGCCGGGAGCTGACGGATCTGTCGCTGCCGAAGATCGGCGCGCAGTTCGGCGGCCGTGACCACACGACCGTGATGCACGCGGACCGCAAGATCCGCGCGCTCATGGCCGAGCGGCGCTCGATCTACAACCAGGTCACCGAGCTGACCAACCGCATCAAGAACGGCTGACCGACAGCCACAGCCGCAACGAGGGCCCGCTGACGTGCCCGTAGGCATCTACGGGGCCGTCAGCGGGCCCTTCGCGCTGTCGCGGGCGTCGGGGAGCGGTCGGAAGCACGTGAGCCGAGGGGGCCCACCGGGTGCCAGTCGGGCGCCCAGCGGTGAAGGTTCTGTGCGGAAGTGCGGTGAGGAGTTCTGTCAGACGCCCTCAGCCGAACGCCGACGCACCCGGAAATCGCCTCCCAGGACCCCGTCGCGCGGTGCCCGGAGCGCCGTTTCGCCGTGCCGGAAGCCCTTCGGAGGCCTTGTGGACGGCGTCCGGGGACGGCCCGGGCCGCTCGATCTGTTCGAATACGGACTCCCGGGTGCCGGTTCTCCACAGATTCGCCCCCGACCCGGCGTCCACACCCTGGGGACTCATGAGTTATCCAGATGATGTCCACAGGCAGCCCTGTTGATAGGCCATCAGGGGAGGTCAGAGGGGTGTGGATTTGTGGCCGACGGGATTCCACAGCCTGTGGACGACGAGATCACCCACAGGGACCCGGTTCGTTGTCCACCGGCCGCCCACAGGAAGATCAATGTTGTACACAGGGTTTCCACACCCCTGTCCACTGTTCGGCAACGAAACGCCCGAGGTCACCGCGCCGAGTGAAAGGCGTCACACCAAGGTGCCGGGTTGGGCTGTGGGGAACGTGGGTAAAACTGGGGACGGCCCTGGGGAGAAGTGGGCCCTGCCTGTGCACCGGGTGTGCAGAACTTTCCGCGGTCCACAGATGACCCCGTTTATCCACCGCCTCCACCCACAGGCCCGGTGGACAAAAAATCGGTGCTGACCTGCGCAAAGGCAGTTTTCCACCGTTTCCACAGGCCCTACTACTACGACCACAGAGATCTAGCGGGGAACTGGTTTCGAAGTGGGTCCTGTGCACAACTCGGCCGCGGACCGTGGCACGGCCCTCGGCTCGACTTGACCCCGAGCCGCACCGACTGTCGGTGGCGTGCGTCAGACTGGTCTCCGGCAACTCAGCCGACGAACGACGCCAGCAGGGCGAGCCAGCAACAAGCAGGAGGCGGTTCCGGTGAAGATCCGGGTGGAGCGCGATGTACTCGCGGAGGCAGTGGCCTGGGCGGCCCGCAGCCTCCCGGCCCGTCCGCCGGTGCCCGTCCTCGCGGGCCTGCTGCTGAAGGCGGAGGAGGGCTCCCTGAGCCTCTCCGGCTTCGACTACGAGGTCTCGGCCCGCGTCTCGGTCGAGGCGGATGTGGAGGAGGACGGCACCGTCCTCGTCTCCGGCCGGCTGCTCGCCGACATCTGCCGCGCACTTCCCAACAGGCCTGTGGAGATCTCCACCGACGGCGTGCGGGTCACCGTCGTCTGCGGCTCCTCGCGATTCACACTCCACACCCTGCCTGTGGAGGAATACCCGGCGCTGCCGCAGATGCCGACCGCCACGGGCACCGTCCCGGGTGAGGTCTTCGCCTCCGCCGCCGCCCAGGTCGCCATCGCGGCCGGCCGTGACGACACCCTGCCGGTGCTCACGGGTGTGCGGATCGAGATCGAGGGCGACACCGTCACCCTGGCCTCCACCGACCGCTACCGCTTCGCGGTCCGCGAGTTCATGTGGAAGCCCGAGACCCCGGACATCTCCGCCGTCGCCCTGGTGCCCGCCAAGACGCTGCTCGACACCGCCAAGTCCCTCAGCGGCGGCGACACGGTCTCGATCGCCCTGTCCGGCTCCGGCGCGGGCGAGGGCCTCATCGGCTTCGAGGGCGCCGGTCGCCGTACGACCACGCGGCTGCTCGAGGGCGACCTGCCGAAGTACCGCACGCTCTTCCCGACCGAGTTCAACTCCGTCGCGGTGATCGAGACGGCGCCCTTCGTCGAGGCCGTCAAGCGCGTGGCCCTCGTCGCCGAGCGGAACACCCCGGTGCGGCTCAGCTTCGAGCAGGGCGTACTGATCCTGGAAGCCGGTTCCAGCGACGATGCACAGGCTGTGGAGCGGGTCGACGCACAGCTCGACGGCGACGACATCTCGATCGCCTTCAACCCGGGCTTCCTGCTCGAAGGCCTGTCCGCGATCGACTCCCCGGTCGCCCAGCTGTCCTTCACCACCTCCACCAAGCCGGCGCTGCTCAGCGGCAAGCCCGCGCTGGACGCCGAGGCGGACGAGGCGTACAAGTACCTGATCATGCCGGTGCGGCTTTCCGGCTGAGCCGGATCAGCCGGCTGACGGGCCCGGCGCAGTGGCCCACGCCGGCGGCACGCCGGGGCGGCTGAGCGGATGCTTTTCGGGCCGGTGGCGACGGGTCTGCCGTCGCCACCGGCCCGCTTCATCCGGTGAGCGGCTGAGCCCACAGGTGTGCACGGACCCTCGGGCGTAGGCTCGGGCTCAGGTCAGGTACGAAACGCAACGACTACGGCATAGAGGATCATGATGGAGCTCGGTCTCGTCGGTCTCGGCAAGATGGGCGGCAACATGCGCGAGCGCATTCGCCGCGCAGGCCACACCGTCATCGGATACGACCGCAACGCGGACCTCGCGGATGTCCACAGCCTCAAGGAGCTTGTGGATTCGCTGAAGGGTCCCCGCGTCGTCTGGGTCATGGTGCCGGCCGGTGCCGCGACCCAGTCCACCATCGATGAGCTCGGCGAGCTGCTGTCGCCCGGCGACGTCGTCATCGACGGCGGGAACTCCCGCTGGACGGACGACGAGAAGCACGCCGAGGAGCTCCGCGCCAAGGGCATCGGCTTCCTGGACTGCGGCGTCTCCGGCGGTGTCTGGGGTCTGGAGAACGGCTACGCCCTGATGTACGGCGGCGACGCCGAGGACGTGGCGAAGGCCCAGCCGATCTTCGACGCGCTCAAGCCGGCGGGCGACCTCGGCGCCGTCCACGCGGGCAAGGTCGGCGCTGGCCACTTCGCCAAGATGGTCCACAACGGCATCGAGTACGCGATGATGCAGGCCTTCGCCGAGGGCTGGGAGCTGCTGGAGGCGGTGGACTCCGTCACCGACGTGCGCGAGGTCTTCCGCAACTGGCAGGAGGGCACGGTCATCCGCTCCTGGCTGCTCGACCTGGCCGTCCGCGCCCTGGACGACGACGAGCACCTGGACCAGCTGCGCGGCTTCGCGCAGGACTCCGGCGAGGGCCGCTGGACGGTGGAGGCCGCGATCGACAACGCGGTGCCGCTGCCCGCGATCACCGCGTCGCTCTTCGCCCGTTTCGCGTCCCGCCAGGACGACTCCCCGCAGATGAAGATGATCGCCGCGCTGCGCAACCAGTTCGGCGGCCACGCGGTCGAGAACAAGAAGTAAGCGGTAGCCGGGGGAGGTCGGCACGCCACCATGCACGTATCGCATCTGTCGCTGGCCGACTTCCGCTCGTACGCCCGGGTCGAGGTCCCGCTCGACCCGGGCGTCACCGCTTTCGTGGGGCCCAACGGTCAGGGCAAGACGAATCTCGTCGAGGCCGTCGGCTATCTGGCGACCCTCGGCAGCCACCGGGTCTCCTCCGACGCGCCGCTGGTGCGGATGGGGGCCGAGCGGGCCATCATCCGGGCCGCCGTCACCCAGGGCGAGCGGCAGCAGCTGATCGAGCTGGAGCTGAACCCGGGCAAGGCCAACCGCGCCCGCATCAATCGATCCTCGCAGGTCAGACCCCGTGACGTGCTCGGCATTGTGCGCACGGTGCTGTTCGCGCCCGAGGACCTCGCCCTGGTCAAGGGCGACCCCGGCGAGCGCCGCCGCTTCCTCGACGAGCTGATCACCGCGCGCTCCCCGCGCATGGCGGGCGTGCGCTCCGACTACGAGCGCGTCCTCAAGCAGCGCAACACCCTGCTGAAGTCCGCGGCCATGGCCCGCCGGCACGGCGGCCGCGGGCTGGACCTCTCCACGCTCGACATCTGGGACCAGCACCTCGCCCGGGTCGGCGGGGAACTGCTGGCCCAGCGGTTCGACCTGATCACCACCCTGCGCCCGCTCGCCGACAAGGCGTACGAGCAGCTGGCGCCCGGTGGCGGACCGGTCGCGTTCGACTACCGCGGCCCGGCCGGCGGCGAGGGCGCGCACACCCGCGAGGAGCTGTACGAGGTGCTGCTCGCCGCGCTCGCCGAGTCCCGCAAGCAGGAGATAGAGCGCGGCGTGACGCTCGTCGGCCCGCATCGCGACGATCTGCTGCTGCGCCTGGGGCAGCTGCCCGCCAAGGGCTACGCGAGCCACGGCGAATCCTGGTCGTACGCGCTGGCGCTGCGGCTGGCCTCGTACGAGCTGCTGCGCTCCGAGGGCAATGAGCCCATCCTGGTACTGGACGACGTCTTCGCGGAGCTGGACTCCAGACGCCGGGAGCGGCTGGCCGAGCTGGTCGCCCAGGGCGAGCAGGTGCTGGTGACGGCAGCGGTGGACGACGACGTGCCGGGTGTCCTGGTGGGCGCGCGGTACGCGGTCTCGGAAGGTTCGGTCGAGCGGGTATGAGCGAGCAGCAGCCCCGGACGCCGGGAACGGCGGGGGAAGCGGCACCGGGGCAGCCGAAGACACCCGAGCACTCCGGCGTCGATCTGGCGCGGGTGGCGCTGCGCGCCGCCAAGGAGCAGGCCCGGGCCCGGGGCAACGCGGCCCAGCAGAAGAAGCAGGCGCGCCGCGGGGGCCTGCGCTCCGGCGCCCGCGCCGACGGGCGGGACCCGCTGTCGCTGGGCGCCGCCATCAACCGGCTGATCACCGAGCGGGGCTGGGAGACGCCCGCGGCGGTGGGCGGGGTGATGGGCCGCTGGCCGCAGATGGTCGGCCCGGAGGTGGCCCTGCACTGCGAGCCGCAGAAGTACGACGAGGACGCCCGGGTGCTGACCGTGCAGTGCGACTCGACGGCCTGGGCGACGCAGCTGCGGCTGCTGGCCCCGCAGCTGGTGGCCCGGCTCAACGCCGATCTGGGACAGGGCACGGTCAAAATGATCAAGGTTCTGGGGCCGGGCGGCCCCGCTCGCCGGTACGGGCCGCTGCGCGCCCCCGGGAGCACCGGCCCGGGCGACACGTACGGCTGACCGGACCGCTGACGGGACCCGTCGAACCGCAGCCGAACCGCTGCCGAACCCCTGTCCGGCCACTGCCGGACCCGCTGGATTCCAGCCGCCGACCGCCGCCGCCCGGACGGGTGGGGCGGCGAGCCGCATTGACGTCCGCGTTGACGCTTGAGGCCCCTGATATCGGGCGGGACGAGCGGTGTCCAGGGGATGCCGTCCCCGCCGGTCCACGGCCCAACCGCCGCACCCCCACCTGAGACTGCGCTCACGGTAGCGGGTGGTTGACACTCGGAAGCGCTGAGTGCCGCCGTGAGCCTCTTGGAGCCCCAGGGCCCATATAGGGAGTCGGCTGATGCCGGTTCAGGGCGGCACATGCGGACTCAGGCACCGCCAAACCCCCATTCATGTCAGCGCTACCGGTAGACTGGTAGCAATCCCGCCGGCTCGCGGGACATGCCGACCAACGCAGAACGACGCAGCCTCTCCTGCCTGCCCAGGGTGGGGTCTCCCCGCCGCAGGCAGGGGAAGGCCTGTGCTGTGCCAGAAAGGGCGCTTCGTGGCCGATTCCGGCAACCCCAACGAGAACACCACCCCTTCTCAGAACGAGGGCGCCCCAGCGGGCGCCCCCGGCGGTGAGACGGTGTCGTACGACGCCAGCGCGATCACCGTTCTGGAGGGCTTGGACGCGGTCCGCAAGCGGCCCGGTATGTACATCGGCTCCACCGGTGAGCGCGGTCTCCACCACCTTGTGTACGAGGTCGTGGACAACTCGGTCGACGAGGCGCTCGCCGGTCACGCGGACACCATCGACGTGACGATCCTGCCCGACGGCGGCGTGCGCGTCGTCGACAACGGCCGTGGCATCCCGGTGGGCATCGTCCCCTCCGAGGGGAAGCCGGCCGTCGAGGTCGTACTGACGGTGCTGCACGCGGGCGGCAAGTTCGGCGGCGGCGGTTACGCGGTCTCCGGTGGTCTGCACGGCGTCGGCGTCTCCGTCGTCAACGCCCTGTCGACGCGCGTCGCCGTCGAGGTCAAGACCGACGGCTACCGCTGGACGCAGGACTACAAGCTGGGCGTCCCGACGGCTCCGCTGGCCCAGCACGAGGCCACGGACGAGCACGGCACCTCCGTCACCTTCTGGGCCGACGGCGACATCTTCGAGACCACCGAGTACTCCTTCGAGACGCTCTCGCGGCGCTTCCAGGAGATGGCGTTCCTCAACAAGGGCCTGCGCATCTCGCTGACGGACACCCGCGCGGACCACGTCGACGAAGAGGGCAAGCCGCTGGCGGTGGACTACCACTACGAGGGCGGCATCGTCGACTTCGTGAAGTACCTCAACTCGCGCAAGGGCGAGCTGATCCACCCCACCGTCATCGACATCGAGGCCGAGGACAAGGAGCGCATGCTCTCCCTCGAGATCGCGATGCAGTGGAACAGCCAGTACAGCGAGGGTGTCTACAGCTTCGCGAACACCATCCACACCCACGAGGGCGGCACCCACGAGGAGGGCTTCCGCGCCGCGCTGACCGGTCTGATCAACCGGTACGCCCGCGAGAAGAAGCTGCTCCGCGAGAAGGACGACAACCTCACGGGTGAGGACATCCGCGAGGGTCTGACCGCGATCATCTCGATCAAGCTCGGCGAGCCGCAGTTCGAGGGCCAGACGAAGACGAAGCTCGGCAACACCGAGGCGAAGACCTTCGTCCAGAAGGTCGCCCACGAGCACCTCACGGACTGGCTCGACCGCAACCCCAACGAGGCCGCGGACATCATCCGCAAGTCGATCCAGGCCGCGACCGCCCGTGTGGCGGCCCGCAAGGCCCGTGATCTGACCCGCCGCAAGGGGCTGCTGGAGTCGGCGTCGCTGCCGGGCAAGCTCAGCGACTGCCAGTCCAACGACCCGACCAAGTGCGAGATCTTCATCGTCGAGGGTGACTCCGCCGGCGGCTCGGCCAAGTCCGGCCGCAACCCGCAGTACCAGGCGATCCTCCCGATCCGCGGCAAGATCCTCAACGTGGAGAAGGCACGGATCGACAAGATCCTGCAGAACACCGAGGTCCAGGCGCTGATCTCCGCCTTCGGCACCGGTGTGCACGAGGACTTCGACATCTCGAAGCTCCGCTATCACAAGATCATTCTGATGGCGGACGCCGACGTCGACGGCCAGCACATCAACACCCTGCTGCTCACCTTCCTCTTCCGCTTCATGCGGCCGCTGGTCGAGGCCGGGCACGTCTATCTCTCGCGCCCCCCGCTGTACAAGATCAAGTGGGGCCGGGACGACTTCGAGTACGCCTACTCCGACCGCGAGCGCGACGCGCTCATCCAGCTCGGCCGGGAGAACGGCAAGCGGATCAAGGACGACTCGGTCCAGCGCTTCAAGGGTCTCGGCGAGATGAACGCCGAGGAGCTGCGCATCACCACCATGGACGTCGACCACCGCGTGCTCGGCCAGGTCACCCTGGACGACGCGGCCCAGGCGGACGACCTGTTCTCGGTGCTCATGGGCGAGGACGTCGAGGCACGGCGCTCCTTCATCCAGCGCAACGCCAAGGACGTCCGCTTCCTCGACATCTGAGCCTGTCGGCCCACGAGAAACAGCCGCAGCGCGAAAGGACTTTGAACAGCAATGGCCGACGAGACTCCCGATACCCCTGCCTCCCCTGCCCCCGCCCCCGTGATCCCCGAGGTGACGCCCGAGGGCGCTGCCGCCCCCCTGGAGGGCGTGGGGATGCGCGTCGAGCCCGTCGGGCTCGAGACGGAGATGCAGCGCTCGTACCTCGACTACGCGATGAGCGTGATCGTCTCGCGTGCGCTCCCCGATGTGCGGGACGGCCTCAAGCCGGTCCACCGCCGGGTGCTCTACGCGATGTACGACGGCGGCTACCGGCCCGAGAAGGGCTTCTACAAGTGCGCCCGCGTCGTCGGTGACGTCATGGGTACGTACCACCCGCACGGCGACTCCTCGATCTACGACGCCCTCGTGCGCCTCGCCCAGCACTGGTCGATGCGCATGCCGCTGGTGGACTCCAACGGCAACTTCGGTTCCCCGGGCAACGACCCGGCCGCCGCCATGCGGTACACCGAGTGCAAGATGATGCCGCTGTCGATGGAGATGCTCCGGGACATCGACGAGGAGACCGTCGACTTCCAGGACAACTACGACGGCCGCAACCAGGAGCCGACGGTCCTGCCGGCCCGCTTCCCGAACCTGCTGATCAACGGCTCGGCGGGCATCGCGGTCGGTATGGCCACCAACATCCCGCCGCACAACCTGCGCGAGGTGGCCGAGGGCGCCCAGTGGTTCCTGGCGAACCCCGAGGCGACCTCCGAGGAGCTGCTCGAGGCGCTCATCGAGCGGATCAAGGGCCCCGACTTCCCGACCGGCGCCCTCGTGGTCGGCCGCAAGGGCATCGAGGAGGCCTACCGCACCGGCCGTGGCTCGATCACCATGCGCGCGGTCGTCGCCGTCGAGGAGATCCAGGGCCGTCAGTGCCTGGTCGTCACCGAGCTGCCCTACCAGGTCAACCCGGACAACCTCGCGCAGAAGATCGCCGACCTGGTGAAGGACGGCAAGGTCGGCGGCATCGCCGACGTCCGCGACGAGACGTCCTCCCGTACGGGTCAGCGTCTGGTCGTCGTGCTCAAGCGCGACGCCGTCGCCAAGGTCGTGCTCAACAACCTCTACAAGCACACCGACCTCCAGACGAACTTCGGCGCGAACATGCTGGCGCTCGTCGACGGGGTGCCGCGCACCCTCTCGATCGACGCCTTCATCCGCAACTGGGTCACCCACCAGGTCGAGGTCATCGTCCGGCGCACCCGCTTCCGGCTGCGCAAGGCCGAGGAGCGCGCCCACATCCTGCGCGGTCTGCTCAAGGCGCTCGACGCGATCGACGAGGTCATCGCGCTGATCCGGCGCAGCAACACGGTCGAGATCGCGCGCGAGGGCCTGATGGGCCTGCTGGAGATCGACGAGATCCAGGCGAACGCGATCCTGGAGATGCAGCTGCGTCGTCTGGCGGCCCTGGAGCACCAGAAGATCACCGCCGAGCACGACGAGCTCCAGGCGAAGATCAACGAGTACAACGCGATCCTCGCCTCGCCCGAGCGGCAGCGGATGATCATCAGCGAGGAACTCAACGCGATCGTCGAGAAGTTCGGCGACGACCGGCGCTCCAAGCTGATCCCCTTCGACGGTGACATGTCCATCGAGGACCTGATCGCCGAGGAGGACATCGTCGTCACCATCACCAACGGTGGCTACGTCAAGCGCACCAAGACCGAGGACTACCGCTCGCAGAAGCGCGGCGGCAAGGGCGTCCGGGGCACGAAGCTGAAGCAGGACGACATCGTCGACCACTTCTTCGTCTCCACCACGCACCACTGGCTGCTCTTCTTCACCAACAAGGGCCGGGTCTACCGCGCCAAGGCGTACGAGCTGCCGGACGCCGGCCGGGACGCGCGCGGTCAGCACGTGGCGAACCTGCTGGCCTTCCAGCCGGACGAGAAGATCGCCCAGATCCTCGCCGTCCGCGACTACGACGTCGCGCCGTACCTGGTGCTGGCCACCAAGTCCGGTCTGGTGAAGAAGACCCCGCTCAAGGACTACGACTCGCCCCGCTCCGGCGGTGTCATCGCGATCAACCTCCGGGAGACGGACAGCGGCGTCGAGGACGAGCTGATCGGCGCGGAGCTGGTCTCCGCCGAGGACGATCTGCTGCTGGTCAGCAAGAAGGCCCAGTCGATCCGCTTCACCGCCACGGACGAGGCGCTGCGCCCGATGGGCCGTGCCACCTCCGGCGTCAAGGGCATGAGCTTCCGTGAGGGTGACGAGCTGCTCTCGATGAACGTCGTCCGTGCCGGTACTTTCGTCTTCACCGCCACCGACGGTGGATACGCGAAGCGGACGAACGTCGACGAGTACCGCGTTCAGGGTCGAGGTGGCCTCGGTATCAAGGCCGCCAAGATCGTGGAGGATCGTGGCTCGCTGGTCGGCGCCCTGGTGGTCGAGGAGACCGACGAGATCCTGGCCATCACGCTCGGGGGCGGTGTCATCCGCACCCGGGTCAACGAGGTCAGGGAAACGGGCCGTGACACCATGGGCGTCCAGCTGATCAACTTGGGCAAGCGCGATGCCGTCGTGGGTATCGCCAGGAACGCCGAGGCCGGTCGCGAGGCTGAAGAGGTCGAAGAGTTGGCCGACGCAGCCGCAGGCGACGGGCCCGAGGTGGCCGAGGGCACGGAGCCCCCGGCCGAGGACACCGAGGAGTAATTCGTGAGTCGAGCCACGGGCGCCGCGGCAGGCGGTGCGGGTGCCAAGCGGCGCAGTCCCGCCGGACCCGCAACCGATAAAGCCGGCGCCCGTGGCTCCGGCGTATCCGCGGAAACCTCCGGGGCCAAGGGCAAGACCGTCCCCGCCCCCAAGGACGCGAGCACCGCGGCCAAGGGGGCTGACACCGCCCCCAAGGGCGCTGATGCCGCGGCCAAGAAGGGTGCCGACGCCGCCGAGGCCGCGAGCAAGGGTGCCGAAGCGGCCACCAAGCCTGCTGACACCACCGCTGACACCGCTGCCAAGGACGCCGGCACCGCCGCCAAGGCCGGGGAGACGCCTGCTGCCGAGGGCGGCACCATCGCCGAGGCCGAGGGGGGCCCTGTGACGGACACCAAGGAGCCGAAGCCCTACCACCCGCCGAAGGCCTACGAGCCTCCCGCGGAGCGTTCTGCTTCTGCTTCCGTTTCTGCTTCCGCTTCTGCCCCGGGCGCCGCTGCGGGCTCCGAAGGGGCCGCGCCGGCCCCCAAGGGCTCCGCTTCCCGGGGCGCCGCCCCCAAGGGCGCCGGCAAGGCCGCCAGAGCCGCTGTGAAGGCCGAGCGGCCCGCCGGGCCGCAGGCCGGCGCTTCGGTGCCGCAGCAGCGCTCCGCGCCCCGTCCGGCGCCGCGTACGCGCAAGGCACGGCTGCGGGTGGCCAAGGCCGACCCGTGGTCGGTGATGAAGGTCAGCTTCCTGCTCTCGATCGCGCTGGGCATCTGCACGATCGTGGCGGCCGGGGTGCTGTGGGGCGTCATGGACGCCATGGGCGTCTTCTCGGCCGTCGGCGGCACGATCAGCGACGCCACGGACTCCAGCGAGGGCGGCGGCTTCGACCTCCAGTCCTTCCTGTCGCTGCCTCGCGTCCTGCTCTTCACCTCCGTGATCGCGGTCATCAACGTGGTCCTGGCGACCGCCCTGGCGACGCTGGGCGCCTTTATCTACAACCTCTCCGCCGGCTTCGTCGGCGGCGTGGAGCTGACGCTCGCGGACGACGAATAACGTCCGCCCGGACCTGGGCCCGGCCGATTTTGGGACTGGGCCCAAGGTGCGCTAATCTTTCGGTGCAGCGCGGGGCTATAGCTCAGACGGTTAGAGCGCTTCCCTGATAAGGAAGAGGCCACAGGTTCAAGTCCTGTTAGCCCCACCGGCACGATCGGCCCGGACGGAGAATTCTCCGCCCGGGCCGATCTGTTTTCCCCGGAGGGGGAGTTGAGGCCGTCCGGCCCCGGTGCGGGGGATGGTGTTTCAGGTCACAACGGACCCGGCAAGGCTTCGGCACAGGTAACCGATCGGTATCGGCCGGTGTGTATCATCGGCCCCCAGAGGTCCCCTTACGTCAAGGAAAGACGAGGTCGCGCGGTGAAGAAGCTGCTCCTGGTCGCACTGGCCGCCATCGGCGGACTCCTCGTGTACCGCCAGATCCAGGCGGATCGCGCCGAGCAGGATCTGTGGACGGAGGCGACCGACTCCGTGCCCGCAGGTTCGGGTGTGTGAGACAAACGAGTCCTCAACGGGGCCCGGCCGCTGAAGCGGCCGGGCCCCGTTGTCTTTCGCCGTCCTCCCCGCGACCCGCCAGATATTCGCTATCGCAAATAAAATGATTGCGAAAGTGAATCAGCTGACCATGAGCGCCCAGATGCCGACCGCCAGGCAGAGCAGCGCGAAGACCACCACCGGGACCGCCACCTTCGGGGGCGGTCCCGATCGCTTCGGCCGCCCTGCTGCGGGTGCGGGGGCCGCCCCGCCGCCGGGGCGGCCGGCAGGCGGGGGAACGGGCCGCGGGAGCGGCTGCGGGGCGGTGTAGGGCCGGGTGGGGGGATAGGCGGGCGGAGGGGGCGCCAGGGCCGCGGGGCGCGGCTCCGAGCGGGGCTCGGAAAGGGGCTGCGGCCGGGATGCCGCATCCGATCCCGCGCCGGGGCCCGGGCCGGATTCCTGCCTGGCTTCCGGACCGGCCTCCGCACCGGATTCCGGATCGGGCTCCGCAGGGGCTGCCGCGGGTCCTTCCCCGTCGGCGTCGGGGGCCGGATCCCGGCCCGGGCAGGGCCCGTTCGGGCCGAAGCCCGGCGGCAGCGGGCCGAGCTGGTCGAAGACCTCGATGGGCTCTTCGTCGGGTCCGGGTTCGGGCAGCAGCTCCACCGCGGCCGCGAGGGCCTTCCGGGCCCCCGTGGCGGTGCGGAAGCGCGCGTACGGATCGGGTTGCAGCAGATTCGCGACCACCTGCCAGAGCGGCTCCGGCACGTCCTCGGGCGCGTTCGGCGTGCCGTGCTCGGTGAAGCGTCGTACGAGCGCCTCGGCGTCGGGTTTGCGGCCCGTGATGAGATACAGGGTCACCAGGCCGACGGCGAAGAGGTCGGCCGGGAAATCCGGCTCCTCGCCGAGCATTTGCTCCGGCGCGAAGTAACCGGGCGTGCCCATCACATAGTTGGTGTCCGTCAGCCGCGGCTCACCCTTGCGCATGGCGATCCCGAAATCGGAGAGCCGCAAATGCGGACGTCCCGTCCCGGTCGCCTCCAGGAGGATATTGGCCGGTTTGATGTCCCGGTGCACCACGCCCTCCGCGTGCACCGCCGTCAGCCCGGACAGCAATTGGTCGAGCAGTACGCACACGAACCGCGGCGGCAACGGGCCGTAATCACCGATGAGATGGGCGAGCGAGCCACCGCTCACCACGTCCATGGTGAACAGCACCTTGTCGTCGTCCGCCGCCCAGCTCATCGGCGCCAGCACATGGGGATGGTCGATCCGCAGCGCCTGTTCCCGGACGAATCTCAGCAGCGTGTGGGCGTCGCTCTGCTGAAGTACCTTCGCCGCCACATACCGCCGTCGTCGCTGGTCCCACGCCCGCCACACGGCCCCCACACCGCCGCGTCCGATCGGGTCCACCAGCTCGTACCGACCGGCGAAGACCTCACCCATCGCGCCGTTTCGCCCCCGCCCCAGCCCCGATCGGTCCCACCCCCGGCACGGTCAGCTCTGGTGGGCCTCGTAGTGGGCGACGGCTTCGGCGGTCCGTCCCGCGCCGTAGACGCGGAGGAACTCGGCGAGTTCGGGGTGGGTGGGGGCGAGCGTGCCGGCGGCGTCGATGATGTCCCCGGCGCCGGCCACGGAGCGCAGCAGCGACTGGATCTCGCGCACCACCCGGCGGACGGTCGGCGCACCGCTGCTGGCCGTCGTCTGGGTGGAGTTGAGGACCGATCCGCCGGAGGTCTTCTTGACCTCCTCCATGCGCTCGGCGGCCTCGGCGGCGCTCACGCTGCCGTCCGCGACCTGGCTGGAGAGCTCCTGCAGCGCCTGCACCCGCTGGACCACCGCGGGGTTGCCGATCTTCGCCCGCTGACCGCTCATCAGCTGCGAGAGCATGGGCGCGGACAGGCCGAGGACGGACGCGAGGCGGGCCTGGTTCAGGCCGAGATCGTCGATGAGACGGCGGAAGAGCGCCCCCAAAGGCTCCCCGTACCAGCTGCGCTGTAGCTCCCGTGCACGGGCGGTGGCTTCCTGCTGTGCTGCGTCCATCTGCGCTCTCCCCTTCGCTTCGCTGCCGCGAATCTTGCGGTGCATCCTACGGAGACCGGTAGGCCCCGGCGATACCCGGTCGGGAAAGAGCGCCGGCACCGGGTATCCTGATCGGCGAAGGGGCCTTAGCTCAGTTGGTAGAGCGCCGTCTTTGCATGGCGGATGTCAGGAGTTCGACTCTCCTAGGCTCCACTCGATAAACCCCCTGGCCTGCGGAAACGCGGCCAGGGGGTCTTTTTGTGCCGTTTTCGGCGTGCTGTCGGGCCCAGCGTGGGCCCCTCGTGGGCCCATCGGCCAGGGAGACGGCCTCCGCGCCCCGATAGCCGCCGGATAGCCGGCCGGGCAGGGGCCGATAGACGGCCCGGGAAGAGTGGTTCTCGCCAGGCAACCCCGTTGGAATGGTGAGGACTCGAAATGATCACAGCCCGTTCGCGCCCGGTGTCCGAGGAGGTGACGTCCCCGGATGCCGTCCGGCTCAGCTCGGTCGTGAAGCGGTTCACCGATGCCAAGGGAGAACGTTTCAGCGCCGTCGACGGCATCGATCTGCGCATCCGGCGCGGCGAGATCGTGGCGTTCCTCGGACCGAACGGCGCCGGCAAGACGACCACCATCGACATGCTGCTCGGGCTGACCCGGCCCGACGAGGGCTCGGTGGAGCTGTTCGGGCGCGAGCCGCAGCAGGCGGTGCGCTCCGGGCAGGTCGCCGCGGTGCTCCAGACGGGCGGGCTGCTGCCCGATCTGACCGTCGAGGCCACCGTGCGGATGCTCGGTTCGCTGCACCCGGGCTCCGACGCGGACGCGGTGCTGGTGCGGGCCGGACTCGACGGGCTGCGCGGCCGCCGCGTCGTGGAGTGCTCCGGCGGTGAGCAGCAGCGGCTGCGGTTCGCCCTCGCCCTGCTCTCCGGGCCCGAGCTGCTGGTCCTCGACGAGCCGACGGCCGGCATGGACGTCGTCGCACGCCGGGATTTCTGGGCCACGGTCCGCGAGGACGCCGGGCGCGGGATGACGGTCATGTTCGCCACGCACTACATGGAGGAGGCGGACCGGTTCGCCGACCGGGTGGTGATGATCGACCGCGGTCGCGTCGTCGCCGACGGATCGGTGTCCGAGGTGCGGTCCGCGCTCAGCGGGCGCACGGTGTCGGCGCGGATCGACGAGCCGACCGCCACCGCCCTCGCCCAGTCACCGCTGGTGCGGTCGTGCGCGCTGCGCGGCGGCCGGTACCACTTCGACACCACCGACTCCGACGCGCTGCTGCGCCTGCTGGTCGAGCGGACCTCCGCCGCCGAGATCGAGGTCACCCCGCGCAGCCTCGAAGAGGCCTTCATGACCATCACCCACCAGAGCCGTACCGTCGAGGAGGGCACCCGATGAGCGCCGCCTCCACCACCCACGGGGCACGGACCTCGCCGTTCAGCGGCGTCAACGCCGTCTTCATCGGCTACGAACTGCGCCGCCGCTTCAACCGGCAGACCACGATCTTCACGCTGCTGCTGCCGGCCGTGCTGTACCTGGCGCTGTTCCGCACCGCGCCCGATCAGGCCACGCTGCCGCACGGCAACTTCGCGGCCTGGATGATGACCGGCATCGCCGTGTACGGAGCGGCGACCGCGGCCGTCAGCTCCGCGGCCACCATCTCCGTGGAGAAGGCGTCCGGCTGGATGCGCACGATGGCGCTCACCCCGCTCGCGCCGCCCGGCTACCTCTTCGTGAAGGTGCTGTGCTCCGTGCTGATGGCGGCGGTGCCCGTGAGTATCGTCGGCGTGCTCGGCGCGTTCACCGGCGTGGAGGCCACCGCCACGGTGTGGGTGACGTCGCTGCTGGTGGCGTGGCTCGGCGCCGCCGTCTTCGCCGCGCTCGGCATCACACTGGGGCTCGCCCTCAAGCCCGAGACCGTGATGCACATGCCGGGCCTGACCATGACGGCGCTCGCGTTCCTCGGCAACCTCTTCATCCCGCTGTCCGGGACCATGCTGGAGATCTCCCGCTACTCGCCGATGTTCGGCGTCTCCACGCTCGCCCGCTACAGCCTGACCGAGGGCTACTCCTTCAGCGGCGAGCACTCCAGCCTCGCGATGGCCGTGGTCAACACCGTCGCCTGGTTCGCGGCCTTCTCCTTCATGGCCGTCCGCCGGTTCCGCAAGAGCACCGGCCGCAACTAGCGCCTGTCCGGCGGCTCTTCGCGGCTCACGCGCTCGCTGATCCACGAGGATCCGCCGGACCGGCCTCACCCCCCTCTTCGCCCCTCTTCGCCCCTCTTCGCCCCCTCTTCGCCCTTCCCGTTCCCCGACACCGGGCCCCCGCACCGGTCGATGACACCTGACACAAGGAGGTTCGAACTCATGTACGCATTCGTGGTGCCGGGGCAGGGCTCCCAGACCCCGGGCATGCTGGCCGGCTGGCTGCGCGACCCGGCGCACGCCGAGCGGCTGCGGGCCTGGTCCGAGGCCGCCGACGTGGATCTCGCGCACCTCGGCAGCAAGGCGCCGGCCGCCGAGATCGCCCGTACCGAAAACGCCCAGCCGCTGCTGGTCGCCGCCGGGCTCCTCGCCCACGAGGCGCTCAGCTCGGCCGAGGGCGCCGGGCCGGTGGTGGCCGCCGGGCACTCCGTCGGGGAGCTGACCGCAGCGGTGTACGCCGGGGCGCTCGACCCCGCCGACGCCGTGCGCCTCGCCGCGGTGCGGGGCCGGGCCATGGCCGCCGCCTGCGCCGAGGCCCCCACCTCGATGGCGGCCGTGGTCGGCGGCGACGAGGCGGCCGTCCTCGACCGCATCGCCGAACTCGGCCTGTACGCGGCCACCTTCAACGGCCCCGGCCAGATCGTCGCGGCCGGAGCCGTGACGGACCTGGAGCGGCTCGCCGCCGCCCCGCCGCCCTCCGCCACGGTCAAGCCGCTCCCGGTCGCGGGCGCCTTCCACACCCCGTACATGGAGTCCGCGCGGCAGGCCGTCGCGGTGGCGGCCGAGCGGATCCCGTTCCTGCGGCCGGCCGGGGTGCTCCTGTCGAACGCCGACGGCACCGTCGTCAGCGAGCCGGACGACATCGGCCGCCGCCTCGTCGAGCAGGTGGTCAGGCCGGTGCGCTGGGACCTGTGCCTGGACACGCTCGGCAGGATCGCGCCCGAGGTGACGGTCTGTCTGCCGCCCGCCCGCACCCTCGCGGGCATCCTCAAGCGCCAACTGCCCCAGCTCGCCGTCGTCTGCGTCACCGCGCCCCGCGACCTCGACAGGACGCGCGCCCGGCTCGACGCCGCCGCCCCCCGGAAGGAGGACCTCGTCCATGCAGGTGTCTGACCTGTTCGCACGGGCCCGCGCCGAGCGCCCCGGGCACGTCGCGCTCATCGACGCCGACGGGCCGCTGACCTACGCCGAGCTGGGTGACCGGGCCGACCGGGCCGCCGGCTGGCTGCGCAGCCAGGGGGTGTGCGCGGGGGACCGGATCGTCCACGCGGGCCCCGGCGACCGCACCTTCCTCGCCCTGCTGTGGGCCGCGTTCCGCATCGGGGCCGTGTTCGTCCCCGTCCACCCCGACCTGACCGATGACCAGGTAGAGCACATCGTGCGGGACTGCACGGCCGCCCTCGCGATCTGCCCGCCCGCCGCGGGCGCGGCCGCCCGGGCCACCGTCGAGGTGGAACGGGCCGCGCGGGAAATCGAGCAGGCACCCGCCGACTGTGCCGCCGCCGAGGTGGCGGACGACGCGGTCGCCCTGCTGATCTACACCTCCGGCACCACCGGCCGCCCCAAGGGCGTCGTCTGCCCCCACCGGCAGATCCTCGCGGCCGTCCGCGCCGTCAACGACCGCCTCGGCTACCGCGCCGACGACGTGGTGCTCTGCCGGCTGCCGCTCTCCTTCGACTACGGGCTCTACCAGGCCCTGCTGTGCGCGCTCACCGGCTCCACCCTGGTCCTCGCCGACCGGGGCGGCGACCTCGCCCTGATGCGGGCCGTCGATCGCCACGGCGTCACCGTCGTCCCGCTCGTGCCCTCGCTCGCGCAGATCCTCACGCTGCTCCAGAAGAAGCTGCGCCGTCCCACGAAGGTCCGGCTGTTCACCAACACCGGCGCCCGGCCCAGCCGCGCCGTGATGGGCGAACTGCTCGACGCCTTCCCCGGCTCCGTCTTCGCCTCCATGTACGGAATGACCGAGTGCAAGCGGATCTCGGTGCTCGACCCCGCCCTGTACGCGGACCACCCCGACTCGGTGGGCCGGGCCATCCCCGGTGACCACATACGGATCATCGGGCCGGACCGGCGGACCCTGCCGCCGGGCGAGGTCGGCGAGATCGTCGTATGGGGCGAGACCGTGATGGCCGGGTACTGGGGGATCCCGCTGGAGCGGCAGGACCGGTACGTGCGCCGCGCGGACGGCTCGCTGGAACTGCACACCGGCGACCATGGCCGGCTCGACGCCGACGGGCTGCTGTACTTCGTCGGCCGCGACGACGACATGATCAAGCGGCGCGGCGTACGGATGGGCCTGTCCGAGCTCGAGCACGCCGCCGAGCGCGTCCCCGGCGTGTACGCCGCCGTCGCCCCCCGCCCCGCCGGGGAGGACGAGCCGCTGCTGCTCGCCGTGCAGACGGCCCTCAGCCCGCACGAGGTACGCACCGCCCTCGCCCGGCACCTGGACGCGGCCCGCCTCCCCGACTCGATCGTCCCGCTCGACACCGTGCCGCTGACGGCCAACGGCAAGCCCGACCGCGCGGCCGTCGCCCGGCTGCTCATCGCCGAGGCCCACGCCGACCGGGCCACCGCCGACCAGGCCACCGACACCACCGCACCCACGAGGAACGCCCATGAACCAGTCGCAGTTTGACCAGCTCGTCGAGGAGATCTGCGCCGTGCGGGTCATCGACTCCGAAGCGCCGCTCGTGGACCTCGGCGTGGACTCGCTGCACACCGTCGCCCTGGTGATGGCCGTCGAGGACCGGTTCGGCATCGAGCTGGACCCCGACGCGCTCGCCGACTTCTCGCTCACCTCGTCGGCCGGTCTGCTGAAGATCGTGCACGAGCACCTGTCGGCCAAGGCGTCCGACACGGCGGGGAGTTGACCGCCATGTGGACCGACGTCCGACCCGCGGCCGAGATGCCGCAGCTCTTCGAGCGGGGCGGTGACCTGATCTCGTTCGCCGGCGGCCTGCCGGACCTGGACCTGCTGCCCCTGAAGGAACTCTCCGAGCAGATGGGCCGGCTGATGCGGCTCGGCGGGCGGATCGCGCTCCAGTACAGCACCCCGCACGTGGCCAAGGCCCTCGTCCCCGCGATCACCGACCTGATGGCCCGTGAGGGCGGCCGCACCGACGCCGGCAACCTCGTGCCGACCGCGGGCTCCCAGATGGGGCTGCTCGCCATCGGCCTCGGCGTCGCCGTACCGGGTGAGACCGTGCTCTGCCAGACCCCCGCCTACCCCGGCGCGGCCGCCGCCTTCCGCACGGCGGGACTGCGGCTGCACGGCGCCCCCGAGGACGCCGGGGGACTCGACCCGCAGGCGCTGCCCGCGACCGTGGCACGGCTGCGTGCCGAGGGGCAGCGGGTGCGGATGCTGTACTGCAACCCGACCTTCCAGAACCCCACCGGCGCCACGCTGTCCGTGGAGCGTCGCCACCAGCTCCTCGACGCCGCACGGGAAGCGGACCTGCTGATCGTCGAGGACAACCCGTACGGGCTGCTCGGCTTCGACGGGCGTACCGTCCAGACCCTCCAGGGCCTCGACCCGGAGAACGTCATCCATCTCGGGACGTTCTCCAAGGTCTTCGCCCCCGGCCTGCGCTGCGGCTGGATCGCCGCGCCCGCGCCGCTCGCCGAGCGACTGCGCCGCACCACTGAGGTCATGGCGCTGTCCCCGTCGGCGTTCACCCAGGCCGCGCTGGCCGCTTTCCACGCCCGCAGCGGGTGGGATGCGCTGATCGACGCCTACCGGGAGCGCTACCGGGAGCGGTGCGGCCTGATGGCCGACGCGCTCGAGGACGAGCTGGGCACGGACGGGCCCTGGCAGTGGCGGCGGCCGGACGGCGGCTTCTACCTGTGGCTGCGGCACACGGCCGGCGCCGACACCCGGCGCCTGGCGCTCGCCGCCGCGGAACAGGGCGTCTCCTTCGTGCCGGGCACCCACTTCGGACTCGACGGGGAGGGCGGCGACGCGCTCCGGCTCGCCTTCAGCAACGTCCCCCGCGGCCGCATCGCCGAGGGCGTCTCCCGTCTCGCGGCCGTGCTGCGCGGCGCGGAAGCGGACGCGGGAGCCGACGTCGAGGGGCGGACCGTATGACCGGCACCCGTACTGCACTGCGCGCGCACGACTGGGCCGACTTCCGGCCCACCCGGCGCCTCGGTGACAGCGAGTGGCACATGTGGGGCGTCGGGCTGCTGCGCAGCGCCGGGTTCCCCGCCTCGGGTCTCGCCCTGCTCGGCGGGCCGGGCGCCGCCGCCGCTGCCGACCGCGGCGACCGGGACGCCTTCGCCGCCGCCTACCGCGCCGACAGCGAGGCCGAGGCATGCCGCCTGGCCGTCCTCGCCCGCGACGAGAAGGTCCGTACGGCCATCGCCTGGCAGAACCGGACCGTCTACCGCGTCCTCGACGCGCTCGCCGCGGGGACCGGCAAGGACTCCAAGCGCAAGCAGCGCGAACGCACCCTCGCCATGTACTGGCTGCGCTACTGCGCCAAGGCCGAGACAATCGGCTTCTTCGGCCCGGCCGCCTGGATCTCCGTCGGACGCTCGCGTGAGGCGCTCGCGGTGGACCACGGCGAGCGGCTCGTCGCACGGAGCCGTACGTTCTTCGAGCGCTGGGCGCTGGCCGCCCTCGCGGACTGGATGGTCGCCCAGCCCGGTGCCCGCTGGTGGTTCCCGCCGCTGCCGCGCCCCGACGTCCACCTCGACGGCGACCGGCTGCTCCTGCCGGGCGGCCGCGTCATGCGGCTGCGCCCGGAGGACCGCCAGGTCCTCGCGTACGCGGACGGCGAGCGCAACGGCGCGGCGATCACCGAGGCCCTCCTCCGTGAGGACGGCCGGCCGGCGGACGGGGCGCGGGACCGCGTCGAGAAGATCCTGACGCGGCTGCTCAAGCAGCGCGTGCTGACCTGGGACGCCAACATCCCGGTCGACGTGCGGGCCGAGCGGATCCTGCGGCGGCGCGTGGCCGCCGTCGCCGACCCCGAGCTGTTCGTGCGCTTCGAGGCGGTCCTCACCGAGCTCGACCGGCACCGTAACGCCGTCGACGCGGCCGGCTCCGCCGACGAGCTCGCCGAGTGCCTCGACGCGCTGGACACCTTCTTCGTCCGTACGACCGGACTCGACGCGTCCCGCGACGAGGGCAAGGCGTACGCGGGCCGCACCCTCTGCTACCAGGACGCGGTGCGCGACTGCCGGGTCGAGCTCGGCACCGACTTCCTGGACGCCGTCGCCCGCCCGCTCGCCCTGGTGGCGGACGCGGCGGACTGGTTCGGCAACCGGCTCGTGGAACTGGTCGAGACGGAGGTCGCCGCTCTCGTACGGGCCGCCGCCGCGCGGCGCGCGACCGTCACGCTGGCCGACGTGTGGCCGCAGGTGCTCGGCCTGTTCTGGGGCGACGGCGCCGCACCGGTGCACACCGCGACCCGGGAACTGGCCGAGAAGTGGCGCCAGGTGCTGGACCCGGTGGGCGCCGCGCGGGTCGATCTGCGGGTCGATCTGCGGGTCGAGGACGTCGAGGAGAGGGTGCGTGCCGCCTTCGCCACCGGTCCGGTCCGCTCGCCCCATCTCGCCCTGCACAGCCCGGACCTGCAAGTGGCCCAGGGGGCGGACGGGGACCTGACCGTCGTCCTCGGCGAGCTGCACGCCTGTCTCGCCACCTGTGACCTGCCGTTCCTCGACTGGACCGGCGACACGGGCTCCCTGCGCGACAAGGTGAACGCCGCGATCGACGCCCCGCGCCTGGTGCCGCTGCTCCCGGTCGACTGGAAGCGCAACAGCGGCCGTATGGTGCCCGCGCCCATCGGCGCGGGTGACCGGCTCATCGGCTTCACCCGGGCTCCTTTCGACGACCGCTCCCGCATCGACGCGGCCGTCGCGATCACCCTGGCCGACCGGGACGGCACGGTCACCGCCACCACGCCCGACGGGCGCGAGTGGAGCATGGCCGAGCTGCTCGCCGTACCGGTGTCGATCATCGCCGCGGACGCCTTCAAGATCGGGCTCGACCGGCCGCACGCCCCGCGCGTCACCCTCGACGGGCTGGTCCTGTTCCGGGAGACCTGGCGGGTGCCGGCCGGGGAGATCCCGCTGGCCGCCAAGCCCGACCGGGAGGGCGACTACCTCGCCGTACGGCGATGGCTGCGCGAACGCGGGCTGCCCGACCAGGCGTTCGTGAAGTTCCCGCAGGAGACGAAGCCGTCCCTGGTCGACTTCACCAGCCCCACCCTCGTGCTCTCCTTCGCCAACCTCGTCCGCCGCGCCCGGCGTCTCGACGCGGACGCCACGGTGATCCTCAGCGAGCCGCTGCCCCACCCGGAGGACTCCTGGCTGACGGACGCCGAGGGCGAGCGCTACGTCAGCGAACTCCGGGTCCAGATCAGCAGAAAGGTACCGGCATGACCGTGGTCTCCTCCGCCGCGGCGATCAGCGCCGTCACCGCGGCCCGTCCCGGCCGTCCGGACATCCTCGCGACGATCGGCGCCACTCCCCTGGTCGCCCTCGACCGGCTCTTCCCGCCGACGCGCTTCCAGGTGTGGGGCAAGTGCGAGCGGTTCAACCCCGGCGGGTCCATCAAGGACCGCGCCGCCCGCTCCATGATCGAACACGCCCTGTCCACGGGGGAGCTGGTGCCCGGCGTCTCCACCGTCGTGGAGTCCTCCTCCGGGAACCTGGGCATCGCCCTCGCCCAGCTGTGCAACTTCTACCGGCTCGAACTGATCTGTGTCGTCGACCCGCGGACGACCACCCAGAACGTCGCGATCATGCGGGCGTACGGGGCGACGGTCGAGGTGGTGGACCGGGATCCGGAGACCGGCGAGTACCTGCCCTCCCGGCTCCGGCGGGTGCGCGAACTCCTGCGTACGGTGCCCGACGCCTACTGGCCCGACCAGTACGGCAACGAGTACAACGCCCGCGCCCACCACCACACCATGCGCGAGATCCACCAAGCGCTCCCGCAGGCCCCCGACTACCTCTTCGTCGCCGCCGGGACCACCGGCACGCTGCGCGGCTGCGCCGAGTACATCGCCGCCGAGGGCCTGCCCACCCGGCTGGTGGCGGTGGACGCGGTGGGCAGCGTGATCTTCGGCCCGCCCGAGCCCTGGGAACGCGCACACCGCCGCACCATCCCCGGCCACGGCGCGGCCGTGGTCCCGCCGCTGCTGCGCCCCGGGCTCGCGGACCGGGTGGTGAAGGTGACCGACCTGGACTGCGTACGCGGCTGCCGGAGCCTCCTGGCGAAGGAGTCGATCCTCGCGGGCGGCTCGTCCGGCGCGGTCACGGCGGCCCTGCTGGACGCCGAGTCCTGGATCGAACCCGGCGCCACCTGCGTCGCGATCCTTCCCGACGGCGGCGACCGCTACCTCGACACGATCTACAGCGACGCCTGGGTGGAGTCCCGCCTCGGCTGACCGCCGCCCTCCCCCGCACCGCCGCATCCACTCACCTTTCGTACGAAGGAATCGACCAGTCATGAGAATCCTCGGTCGCGAGGACGTCGCCGCCGCGCTCGCCGGCCTCGACGCCACCGTGCTCGACGCGGTCCGCGCCGCGTATGTGCTGCACGGCCAGGGCAGCTCGGAGGTGCCGTTCTCCGGCTTCCTGCGCCCGCCCGGCAACTCCGGCTCCCGCGTGATCTCCCTGCCCGCCTACCTGGGCGGCCCCGAGCCCGTCATGGGCCTGAAGTGGATCTCGTCCTTCCCCGCCAACGTCGAGCGGGGCCTTCAGCGCGCCTCCTCGGTGCAGATCCTCAACGACCTCGACACCGGCTACCCGACCGCCGTCCTGGAGGCCAGCCAGATATCGGCGTCGCGCACCGCGGCGTCGGCGGCGCTCGCCAGCCGGGCGCTGCACGGTGACCGTCCGGTCAGTACCCTCGGCCTGATCGGCTGCGGCACCATCAACCGGCGCGTGCTGGACTTCCTCGCGCTGGTCCACCCCGAACTGCGGACCGTCACCCTCCAGGACGCGGTGCCGGGCCGCGCCGAGACCCTCGCCGCCCAGCTCTCCGCCGAGCGGCCCGCGTTGACGTTCCTCGCGGGTGACCTGGACGACGCGCTGCGCGCCGACACCGTCTCCCTCGCGACCACCGACTCCACGTACTGGCTCGACCTCGCCGCCCACCCCGACCGCCCCGGGCACCAGGTGATCCTGCACCTGTCGCTGCGCGACCTCAGCACGGCCTCCGTCCTGAACGCGTACAACGTGGTCGACGACAGCGACCACGTGCTGCGCGAGCAGACCTCGCTGCACCGTGCCGAGCAGGAGACGGGGCACCGCCGCTTCGTGGACGCCGAGATCGCCACCGTCCTCGGCCGGGGCGAGGCATCGAGTGCGGCCCCGGTGACGGAGAAGACCGTCGTCTTCTCGCCGTTCGGCCTCGGCATCCTCGACCTGGCCGTCGCCCGGGCGGTCCTGGAGGCCGCCACCCGCCACGGCATCGGCAGCGAGGCCGAAGGCTTCGATCCCGGCCGGCACCACGTCACCGCGGCCATGGCAGGAGGCACGGCATGAGCTTCCTGTTCCCCGAGGGCACCCGGGCCCTGGTCACCGGGGCCTCGCGCGGCATCGGCGCGGCCACCGCGCTCGCGCTCGCCGAGCACGGCTGCGACGTCGCCCTGAACTACCGGTCCAGTGCCGGCAAGGCGGAGCAGGTCGCGGAGCGGATCCGCGCCCTGGGCCGCGAGGCGCTCCTCGTCCAGGCCGATGTGGCGGACGAGGAGCAGGTCACCGCCATGTTCAAGCGGATCCGCACCGAATGGGGGCCGGTCCAGGTCGCCGTCCTGAACTCCGGGGTGACCGCCGACGGCCATCTCGCCGCCATGAGCAGCGGCAAGTGGCGGGAGGTCATCGACACCAACCTCACCGGCGCCTTCCTCACCGCCCGCGAGGCAACCAAGCAGATGTACGCGGACGGCGGCTCCATTGTCCTGATCGCCTCCACCAGCGGCATCGCGGGGCGGGCCGGGCAGGCCAATTACGCCGCCAGCAAGGGCGGAGTGATCTCGCTGGCCAAGACCCTCTCGCTCGAAGTGGCGCCGCGCGGTATCCGGGTCAACGTCGTGGCCCCCGGGTTCATCGACACCGACATGGTCAAGAAGGTCCCCCCGGCCCGTCTGAAGGAAGCGCTCCAGGCGATCCCCCTCGGCCGCACCGGAACCCCCGCCGAGGTCGCCCAGGCCACCGTCTTCATGGCCTCTCCCGCCGCCTCGTACATCACCGGGAAGGTGCTCACCGTCGACGGCGGAATGATCCCCAACTGATCTTGTCCATCACGCACTTGCACGCACTGAGGAGAACACCCATATGTCCACTGCCACCTTCGAAGACGTCCGCACCCGGGGCGAGGCCCGTCTCGCCAAGAACATGAAGATCAAGTCGATGATCATCGACCGGCTCGGGCTCGATGTCGAGCCGGCGGTCGTCTCCGACAACCAGCCGCTGTTCGGCCGGGGCCTGGAGATGGACTCGCTGGACACGCTGGAGATCGTCGTCATGGTCAACAACGAGTACGACGTGCTGATCAGCGACGACGACTTCGAGGCCTTCGGCTCCATCAACGCCCTGGTCGACTTCATCGAGGACCGCGAGGCCGCCGCGTGAGCCCGGCCCCCGGCCTCCTCGACGCCCCGGACAAGGACAAGGCGCGCAAGGGCCTGAGCTACTCGTCCGACGACATCAAGCGGATGCTGCCGCACCGCTGGCCGATGCTGATGATCGACCGCGCCTACGACGTCGTACCGGGCGTCTCGGGACGCGGGGTCAAGAGCGTCTCCGTCAACGAGCCGTTCTTCGCCGGGCACTACCCCGACCACTCGATCATGCCGGGCGTGCTGATCGTCGAGGCGATGGCCCAGCTCGTGGCCGTCGTCTACGTCGCGGAGATCCTCGAGAACACCGCGGACAGCGGGAGCACCGCGGAGAGCGACGCCTCGCGGAGCGTCGGCTACCTGGGCTCCATCAGCAACATGAAGTTCTCCCGGCTCGTCGTCCCCGGCGACCAACTCACCCTCGACGCCAAGCTCGGGCAGCGGCTCGGCGGCCTGCGCCAGGTGAAGGTGCGGGCGAGCGTCGGCTCCGAACTCGCCGCCGCCGGGACCCTCGTCGTCACCACCGGCCGCAAGGGCTGAACCCCACCACACCAGCGACAGACAGAAGGAGGTGTGTCCATGTCCCTCACGATCCGCCCGTACCAGGAGGGCGACGCGCACGTCATCGCGGAGCTGTACAACCGCCACCGCGACAACCCCAACCCGGTCGCCGGGGGCATCACCGGCGCCGACCTCGCCCGGGAACTGGCCGAGCGGGAGACGGCGATGTTCCTCGTGGCCATGGACGACGAGCGGCTCGTGGGCACGTTCGGCCTGTTCCACAACACCGGCCGGCGCTCGGCCCGGGCCGGTGAACTCATCGCGGACATGTTCTTCGTCCACCCCGCCCACCGGGGCGGCATGGTCACGGGCCGGCTGTTCACCGAGGCCGTCGAGTGGATGATGCGCTCCGGCTGCCTGGTGCTGCGGCTGACCGTCAACCCGGCGAACACCGTGGCGTTCCGGCTCTACCGGCGCGTCGGCTGCGTCTCGGTGGGCCGGGCCGTCCCCGGCGAGGACGGCAACGTCGAATTGCACAACTACATCCCCCTCGTGCTGCGCAGCGTCTTCGCGGACCTGGGGGAGCGGGCCACGGCCGCCCTCGGCAGCCTGACCAGCTTCGCCTCCGTCAGCGAGTCCCGCGACGACGAGCTCAGCTCCGACGTACGGGTGGTGGACGGGGTCCGCACCATCGACTACTGCCTGGCGCTCGGCGAGTTCCGGATCGACGCCACCGTGGACGTGGACCGGGGGGCCGTGCGCGAGGCCCGTCTCACCGAGCCCGGCGGCGAGGTGCGTGCGCTGCGGATCACACCGGCGCCGTACCGGGTGCGCGACGTGCGCGGCGTCGCGCCGTACCGCTTCACCGAGGGCGCCCTCACCTGTGAGGTGGACGGCGAGGACGGCACGGTGCGCGTCCTGGCCGACGGGCACCTGGGCCCGGTGTTCGTCTCGACCTGGCCCAGCTGCCGCGCCGACCGCCCGGCCGGCTGGCGCGAGGGCGAGCCGCGCGACCTCACCCTGGAGCCGGCCTGTGGCGGGGTCCGGGTCACCGAGCGGCACGGCGACGACACGGTCACCGGCACCTTCACCCTCGACGGCACGGCCCTGCTCCAGGAGTTCACCCGCACCGGGTCCGCCACCGGCCGCGTCTTCCAGACCGTCGGCCTGCGCCAGGGCGTCTTCACCGACGCCGAAGGACAGGCACACCCGATCGGCCTCGGCCTGGGGGTGCGCGACGCCTCCGAGGTCGTCGCCGCCTCCCGCACCGCCCCGGTCGGCGGCGTGCTGACGTGGCAGGGGAGCGACGTACGACTCTCGCTGCCGGTCGACGGCCGGGTCCGGCTCGTCCACAGCACCCTCCTGGAGCGCGGTCTCACCCCCGGTCCGGACGGCGTCGCCCGGATGCGCACCGAGATCCGTCCGGGCCGTGCGGTCCCCGCGCGCGACCTGGAGGTGCACGCCGGTGCGGGCGGCGTCACCGTCTGGCGGGAGGGCACCACCAAGGTGCTGCGCAGCCCCTACCCCCGCACTCGCTCCTACGGCTATCACCCCCACTGGTCCGCGGGCCTGTGGGTCACCCGGGAGAACAGCCGGCACGACCGGGCCGCCGGGCTCGGCTGGGGGGTGCCGGACACCGGCGCCTGGGAGGAGAAGCACCCGCTCGGCCTGTACGCCCCGGGCACCGGCCTCGGCTGGGAGATCACCCCCGCCGACGGCGGCCTCCGCGTCGACGTCCGCGCCCCCGGCACGGACCGCGAGAGCGTCCTGTGGCTCACCCCGTACGCCCCCCTCACCACGTCCGTCGTCCTCGAATCGGCCGGGGAGCGCTGGGAGCTGAGCTCCGGTGACTTCCGCCAGGTGTGGGCGCGGCGGGCCTCGGTCCGGCTCTCCGACGGGCGCTGGCTGCACTGCGCGCCCGCCGCCTCCCCGGGCGACGAACTCGTGCTGCGCTCCACCTCCTCCGGCCTGCTCGTCGGCGGGGTCTCCGCCGCCGAGGAGAGCGCCTGGCTGCTCTCCGTGCACGACGGCCCCTTTTCTTCCTGAACCGTTCATCCGAAAGGCACCACAGATCATGACCGCCACCACCCTCGCCCCGGCCGACCGCACCGCCACCGACGACTACGCCACCCTGCGCACCGCCGTCGGCGCCTACCGCGTCACCGCCCCGCTGGTCCGGCTGACCGGTGACGACCGGCTGACCTTCCTGGACGGCTTCCTCGCCAAGTCCGCCGACTACGTGGAGCCGGACACGGTCCGCGAGGTGCTGGCGCTGAACGCCGACGGGACGCCGTTCGCGATCCTGCTGCACTTCGAGATCGGCGACGAGTCGTGGCTGCTGCCGCGCACCGCCGCGACGGCCGACGAACTCGGCGCTTACCTCGCGCAGTTCGAGCCTTCCGGTGTCACCGTCGAGGTTTCCCCCGAGGGCTGGGGCGCCACCGCCTTCGAGGGCCCCACCGCCTGGTCGGTCGCGGCCGCCTTCGTGGACTTCGACATCTCCGGCCTGACCCTGCACGCCGTCACCGAGTCCACGGATGCCGCTCCCGGCGCCACCGCCCACCTGGCCCGCGTCGGCTCCACCGGTGAGTACGGCTACCTGCTGCTGTCCGACGCCCCGCAGGCCGTCCACGAGGCGGTGCTCGCCGCCGTCGCCGAGCAGGGCGGTGCCGAGGTCGGCACCGACGCCCTGGCCCGGATGCAGGCCGAGGCCGGGATGGGCCTGTACGACGCCGGATTCGGCGGCCTGACCGTCGGCCGGGCCGACGTGGCCTGGATGATCGACTGGAACCGGATCGGTGAGTTCCATGGCTCCGACGGCCTGGTCGCGCCGACCGAGTCGGACGCCCGCCTGACCGCTCTCGTCGCCCCGGTCGGCAGCCGCTTCACGCCGGGCACGCCGCTGACCGCGGCCGGCCGGCAGGTCGGCACCGTCCTGCACCAGGCGCCCGCCGCCAACCCGGAGGAGGAGCTGGTCCTGACGCTGCTCGACGCCCCCTTCTGGGTGCCCGGCCTGGAGCTGACGGCCGAGGACGAGGCGGGCGACGCGCGACCGCTGCGCACCGCGACGCTGCCCCGGGTCATCGCCCGCTCCCTCACCAGCAAGATCGCCTGAGGCAGCGGCCATGACACCACCGCGTATCGCCCTGACCGGGCTCGGACTGATCACCGGAGCCGGTGACGACCTGGAGAAGGGCTGGTCGTCCATCGCGGCCGGAACCACCGGCATCCGCACCAACACCCTCTTCGACACCTCCGAGCTGCTCACCGACTGGGCCGGGATGGTCACCGCCGAGCAGCCCGCCGACCTGGACCGCTGCTACGCCCTCGCGGCCACCGCGATCCGCGAGGCCCTGCACGGCAGCGGCCTCGACCTCGACACCGTGGACCGCGACCGGGTGGCCGTGGTGGTGGGCTCCAGCCTCGGCGCCATGCCGACCCTGGAGGCCACCCACCGCACCCTCGTCCGGGAGGGAAGACTGGACGCCGACCGGGCGGTGGCCTCCCAACTGCCCTGCGTGGGCGACTACATCGCGGCCGAGTTCGACCTGCGCGGCCCGCGCGTGGTCCTCTCCAACGCCTGCGCGGCCAGCGCCGTGGCGCTCGGCTACGCCGCCGAGCTGCTGTGGAAGGGCGACGTCGACCTTGTCGTGTGCGGCGGCGTCGACCCCCTGGCGGAGCTGTCCGCGTACGGCTTCAGCGCGCTCGGCGCCCTGGATGCCGAGCCGTGCTCGCCGCTGTCCGCCTCCACCGGCCTCACCCTCGGGGAGGGCGCCGGGTTCATGGTCCTGGAGTCGGCGGAGCGGGCCGCCGCGCGCGGCGCCCGCGTCCTCGCGGAGCTGGGCGGATACGGCCTGTCCTGCGACGGCTACCACCAGACCGCGCCCGACCCCAGTGGCAAGGGTGCCTCCGCCGCCATGGCCCAGGCCCTCGACACGGCGGGCCTCACCCCGGCCGACGTGGACTACCTCAACCTGCACGGCACCGGTACTCCCGCCAACGACGCCTCCGAACCGAAGGCGCTCAAGCAGCTGTTCGGCCAGGACATCCCGCCGGCCAGCTCCACCAAGTCGATCCTCGGCCACACCCTCGGCGCGGCCGGCGCGGTGGAGGCCGTGGTGAGCACCCTCGCCATCGACCGGGGCACGCTGCCGCCCACCATCAACACCCGGGGCGCCGGCTCACCGTTCGGCCTGGACATCATCCCGGACACCGGCCGCGAGGCGCGCCCCGACGTGGTGGTGTCGAACTCCTTCGCGTTCGGCGGCAACAACGCCTCCGTCGTCCTCAACCGGTCCGGCCTCACCGGCTCCCGGCCCCCGCGCCGCGAGGCCGCCTGGGAGGTCGTCGTCACCGGCATCGCGGGCCTGGCCGGATCCGCGGGCGGCACCGACGCGCTCACCGCGGCCTTCGCCGACGGGCGGCCCTGCTTCGAGACATTCGAGGAGGTCGCGGGCATCGGGCAGGTGCCCGTCGGCCGGGCCGACATCAAGGCGGCCGCACGCGGTACGAACCCCAGCCGGGCCCGCCGCATGGACCCGCTGAGCCTGCTCGCCGCGTCCGCCGTGGGCGACCTGTACGCGCGCCACGGCAAGCCCTCGCGGGCCGAGGCCGAGGCGACCGGCATCGTCTTCGCCACCGGCTACGGTCCGGTGACCTCGGTCCTCCAGTTCCACGAGGGTGTGGTGCGGTCGGGCATCACCGGGGCCAATCCGTCCCTGTTCGCCAACACCGTGGTCAACGCCGCCGCCGGCCACGTCGCGATGCTGCACCGCTACCGCGGCTACACCGCGACCATCGCCAACGGCGGCACCAGCTCCGTGCTCGCGCTCCAGCTCGCCGCCCGCGTCATCGCCCGCGGCGCCGCCGAGCGGATCATGGTCGTGGTCGCCGACGAGTTCCCCGAGCAGGCCCTCGCCACCCAGGCGGCGCTGCCCGGCTACGCCCGGTCCGCGCACATCGTGCCCGGCGGGCGCACCGGCACCGTCCTCAGCGAGGGCGCCGCCGCGATCCTGCTGGAGAGCCGGGACGCCGCCCGGGCCCGCGGCGCCGACGTCCTGGCGCGGGTCCGCGGCTTCGGAGCCGGTGGCGAGGCGGCGGGCATCGGCCGTATCGCCCGGGACGGCGCGGCCTGGGGTCGCTCCCTGCGCACCGCGCTCGCCGACGCGGACCTCGACCCGGCGCGCATCGCCACGGTCGTCTCGGCCGCGTCCGGCCACCCGCTGGTCGACCTGGCACAGCAGGCGGCCCTGCGCCTCTCCGGCCTCGCCGGCCGCCCGGTGCTCGCCCCGAAGGCCCTGCTCGGCGAGACCTACGGCAGCGCGGGCGCCCTCGGCCTGGTCGCCGCCCTCACCGGCGCCCACACCCCCGGCCCCGTGCTGCTGTCCAGCTTCGCGTACGGCGGCAGCTACGCGGCGGCCGTCCTCGACACGGAGGCGTGATGGGCGCCGCGATGGGCTTGCTCCTCGACCCCGGCCTGACCGGGTACACGCTGGCGCCCGACGGCCCCGCGGCGCCGGGAGAGGCGGTGAACGTCCTGGTCTCCCGGCACCGCCGGCTGCCCCGTGACCGGATGGGGCAGCGGCTCAGCGCCTCGGGCCGCTCCCTGATCGTCCGGGCGCTCGCCGCGACGTACGGGGTCCGGATCACCCCCGGCGACCTGGTCCGGGACGCCCACAAACGCTGGTTCGTGCCCGCCCTGGAGGTGACCGCGTCGGTCACCCACTGCGGCGAGTTCAGCGCCGTGGCCTTCGCGCCCGCCGCCCGCGCGATCGGCGTGGACCTCCAGGACGAGCGCGACCGGCCGCACGCGCTGCGCTGGCTCGGCGATCTGCTGGGCCGCCAGGAGCGGGCCACCATCCGGGACTTCGCCGAGTGCGAGTCGCTCATCAAGGCCTCGCACCTGACCAAGGAGACCTTCGCCGGAACCCGGCTGCCCGAGTGGCGGCCGGGCTGGCGGCCCCTGGGCACCGGCACCTACCAGGTGCGCTCCCTCGTCCTGCGGGCCGAGGGCGCCGAGCCCCTGCACCTCGCCCTCACCTGCGACGCACCCGCCCCGGTGCGCTTCCACCACCTGGAGCAGGAATGACCCGCACCGCCGTACGGCCGTACACCCGCCGCATCTCCCCGATCGAACGCGGCTACCTCAACGCCGCCGCCACCGGCACCCCCCAGCTGATCCAGATGGTGCTGGAGGGGGAGGGCACGCTGGAGGCGGACGCGCTGCGGGAGGCGGCGCGCGCGGCGACCCTCGCGAGCCCCGGGCTCGCGGTACGCCGCGGCGGTGCCCTGTGGCGCGCCACCGGCACCGTCCCCGAGGTCGTGGAACTGCCTACCGGCACCACTTCCGACGACCCGTTCTTCCACCGGGACCTGTCCGTGGTCACCGGTCCCGTCTGCGAGGTGGGCCTGATCCCGGGCGAGCGGCCCCAGCTGATCGTCCGGGCCAGCCACATCGTCACCGACGGGCGCGGCCTGCGGCAGTGGATCGCGGACCTCTTCCGGGCGCTGCGCGGTGAGGACCCCGTCGGCTGCCCGGACACGGTGGACGACGGCCACTTCCGCGCGGCGGCGGGCGACGTCCCCCCGTCCCCCGCAGCCACCCGCCTCACCGGACTGCCCACGATCATCGGCCGGGGCCCCGCGGGGACGCGTCCCCTGTGGCTGCGCCACCGGGTGACCGCCGGCCCGTCCGGCGTCACGGCCCGCGCCGCCGCCGCGCTCTCCCGCCACCTCGCCACGGACACCGGCCGTCTGATCGTCCCCGTGGACCTGCGCCGCCACGACCCGGCGGTGCGCTCCACCGCCAATCTCACCTCGCAGATGGTCCTCGACCTGCGGCGCGACGACAGCTGGAAACGCGTCCACTCCACGCTGGTCCGCGCCCTGATCGCCAAGGCCGAGGTAGCCGTCCTCGACCGGGACTTCCTGCGCGACAACCCCTTCGCCAACAACCTGAGCGAGGCCCGGGAACTCGACGGCAGCCGCTTCCCCTGCACGGCGATCATCTCCGACCACGGCGAGGTGGACGCGCGGACCTACTCGACGCCAGCCTTCCGCCTCACCTCCTTCTCCACGCTGCCGATGCTCGTCCCGTACGCCGAGATGTTCCTGAGCGCCTGCCGCGTCGGCGACACCACGGAACTGACCCTCTCCTGCCGCGACCGCCCCGGCGCGCGGGAGACGGCCGGCTCCCTCCTGACCGACGTCGCCGAGGCACTCCAATCCCGCTAGGGCGGGACGGGCTCCCGGGCCACCACCGACACCGACGGCGCCACCCACCCGAAGGACGACCCCGCATGACCCTGACCCAGCAGACCGAGCCCCCGGCCCCGTCGGCCGGCCCCACCCCCGCGGCGGCGAAAGCCACCCGCACAGCCGTGTTCACCATCGCCGTGTCCATAGGCGGGGCCTTCCTCGCCCAGCTGGACACCACCATCGTCAACGTCTCCCTGGCCGACACCTCCGCCCGGTTCGGCGCCATCACCCAGGTCCAGTGGGTCGTCACGGCCTATCTGCTGGCCCTGGTCGCCCTGATGCCGGCCGCGGGCCGGCTGGCCGCCCGCTTCGGCCCCCGCCGCACGTTCATCGCGTCCCTCGCCGTGTTCACCGTCGGCTCGGCGGCCTGTGCCGTCAGCCGGACGCTCCCCGAACTGATCGCCGCGCGCGGCCTGTCCGGCGCGGCCGCGGGCGTGCTCACCCCCGTCGCCACGATCCTGCTCACCAGCGGCATGCCGCGCGAACGCCTGGGCCAGGTGCAGGCGCTGAACGGCAGCGTCATGCTGATCAGCCCCCTGCTCGGCCCCACCGTCGGCGGACTCCTCGTCAACGCCTGGGGTTGGTGGGCCGTCTACGCCGTCAACATCCCGCTGTGCGCCGTGCTGCTCCTGGCCGCCGTCCGACTCGTGCGCAAGGACACCCCGGCCGGGGAGCCGGCCGACGGCCGCTCCTTCGACTTCCTGGGCCTGGTGACCGCCGCCGCCTGCACGGTCTGCGTCGTGCTCGCCGTCCACGCCTTCGCCGATACGGGCCTGTCCGCCCAGCCCGCGTTCCTGGTGCCGCTGGTCCTGGCCGTGCTGAGCGGCGTCGTGTTCGTCCGGCACCAGCTCCGCAGCAGCGCACCGCTGCTGGACCTGCGCCTGTTCACGCACCGCGTCTACCGCACGGCCGCGACCAACATCTTCTGCCTCGGCTTCGTCCTCTTCTCGCCGATGATGCTGATCCCGCTGTACTTCCAGTCGGCCCGCGGCGAGAGCGCGGTCACCACGGGCCTGCTGATGTCGGCCGGCGGCATCGGCGTCGTCGTCGCGGGCCTGGCCTGCCGCCCGATCATGAAGAAGATCGGCGGCGGCACCACCGTCGTCATCGGCATCGTCCTCACGATGCTGGCGACCGTGCCGCTGACGATGCTCTCGTCCACCACGTCGTACGCGCTGCTCTGCGCCGGCCTCGCCGTCCGGGGCCTGGGCACGGGCCTGACCATCGTGCCGGCCATGACCCGGGCCTTCCAATCGATCGAACCCCGCTCCATCCCGGACGCCTCGGCGCAGCTCAACCTGATCCAGCGGATCGGCGGCACCGTCGCCCTCGCCGTGGTCACGGTCGTCCTCGACCGGTCCGCCGAGGCCCACCACGGGCTCGTACCGGCCGCGTTCGCCGACTCCTTCGGCTGGCTGCTCGCCGTCTACGCGCTCACCCTCGTGCCGGCGATCGCCCTGCTGGTCGCCGACCGCCGCGAACGGGCCGCCCGGGCGGCAGCGGCTCAGTAGCGGCGCGGGCGGTCAGTAGCGGCGCGGCGGGTGCATCCGGTTGACCGCGTCGAGCCGGGAGGTGGCGCCGAGCTTGTCGAAGATGTTCCGCAGATGGCGCTTGACCGTGCCCTCGGTGATGCCGAGGCGGCTGCCGATCTGCCGGTTGCTCAGCCCCTGCGCGACCAGCTCCATCAGCTCCCGCTCGCGGAGGGTGAGGGTGTCGGCGGGGTCCGGCTCCCGGCCCCGGTCCGGCCCGGAGCCCGACGTACGCGGCAGGAACATCATCGTGCCGCCCGCCATGGCGCTGCGGATCGCGGCGACGAGGACCTCCCGGTCGGTCTCCTTGTGCAGATAGCCCATCGCCCCCGCGGACAGCAGCGAGTCGATGAGCCTGCGGTCGTCGTGCATCGTCAGCATGATGATCCGGGCCCCGGGCGCCGCCTGCCGGATCCCCCGCAGGTTGGCGAGCGGGCCGGGCCCCGGCATCTCCACGTCGAGCAGCACCACGTCCGGCCGGTGCAGGCCCGCCATGCGGACCCCGCCGGGCCCGTCGTCGGCCTGGGCGACCACGGTCAGCCCCTCGTAGAGCTCCAGGAGCTCGCACAGGGCCTCGCGCAGCAGCCGGTGGTCGTCCACGGCGAGTATCCGGATGTCGCCGCCGGTGTCCGCTCCCGCGCTCATCACGCACCCGCCTCGGTCCCGTCGAGCGGGATCCGCAGCCGCACCCGGGTCCCCCGGCCGGGCTCGCCGGTCAGCTCCAGCGTCCCGCCGAGGGCACTCACCCGCTGCCGCATGGCCCTCAGGCCGGTGCCCTCGCCGTCGCGCCGCTCCGGCAGCCCGACCCCGTCGTCGGTGACGGTGGCGTGCACGGCGTCGGGGTAGATCCGCACGGCGACGTCGATCCGGTCCGCCTTCGCATGGGTGAACGCGTTGCGCAGGGCTTCCCGCACGACGAGGAACAGCTCCTGGCGGGTCTGCTCCGGCAGCCACGACTCGTCGCCGTCGATACGGGAGCGGACCTCGGCGGGGCGGTCGGAGGAGGCGGCGCTGTAGGCGTCGATCTCCTCCTTGAGACCGTCGTGCAGCTCGTTGACCCGCAGTCCGCTGACCATGGAGCGGGTGAAGCCGAACACGTCGCGCAGCGCCTGCCGCGCGTCCGCGAGCCGGTCGCGCGGCGGGGTCGCCCCGCTCGCCTGCTCCATGGCGTACAGGTCGAGGCAGCGCAGCGCCAGGCTGATGCTGCTGCCGATGTGGTCGTGCAGATCGCGGGCGATCCGGTGGCGGCGGGCGGTGCTGGCCTGCCCCACGTCGCGCAGGGTCGCCGACTCGTAGCCGATGGCGGCGGCGCTGACCCGCGTGAAGATCGCGTCGTGCAGCATCCGTACGGCGGTCAGGCTCCGGGACAGGGCGAGCTCGGCGGGGAGGTGCGCGGCGGCCTCGGTCAGCGTCCCGACGCCCACGTCGAACAGCAGCCGCGCCGCGTGCACCGAGTCGATCGGCGGGACCTTCTCGAAGGAGCGCTGCACGCCGAGTGCCATCGAGGCGAGTTCGGCCTCCTCGGCGACCCGCACCTGGGTGCCGTGCAGGGTGTCGATGCACTCACCGAAGATCTGCCGGGCCTGTCTCTCGCACGTGACCCACAGTTCCGGGCGGAGCGCGAGCGGATTGCCGGCCTCCCGCAAGCCGTCGGCATAGCGGGCGACAGCGGCTTCGATGAGACAGGTCCGGTCGGTCGCCGAGTCGGCTGAATGTCCCACAGCGTGCCCCCACGTGGGGAAAAGTCGAGATCGGGGCGGCGTGATTCCCCACACTCACCCGCTCAGCGGATCATAACAACGGGCGTCAAATATGCCATCGAGAATGGACAAGGGGGTCCATAGCGGGCTCACGCCCACGCGAGCGCGGCCAGCGCGGCCAGATGGACGGCGTACTGGGTGACCATCCAGGCCCGGTACGGGGCCCGGGGCCGCTCCCGCTCCTCCCGGGCCGGCAGACAGCGCCCCGCCACGCACAGGGCGCCCACGGCGAAGACGGCGGCGGCCGCCTCCAGCGGTAGCTGGTGCACCCACACGGCACCGGCCGTGAGGGCCACGGTCAGGGCCACCCCGGACAGGGCGCAGAACCGCCGTGCGCTGCGTTCGCCACGGACGACGGCCAGGGTGCGCCGGCCCGCGAGGGCGTCGCCCCGGGTGCTGCCCAGGTCCTTGGCGACGGCGGCTATCAGCCCCACGCCGAGCGAGAGCACCACGGCGAAGACGGCGGCCTCGGCGGTGAGCCCGCTGCCGGAGGCCGCGACCCCGGCGAAATACGTCGCCCCCGCGGCGGCGCAGGTGACCGCGGAGGCGGACCAGGAACGGCACTTCGCCGCGATCGACGGCGCGGAGTAGGCGTACCCCAGGGCGAGGAAGACGGCGGTGGACTCGGCCACCTCCCACCCCGCTGCGCAGCCGAACAGCAGCCCGGCCAGGGCGGTCACGGCCACGGCCCGCCGGGCCGCCGACTCGGTCAACCGGCCGCTGGCGAGCGGCCTGGCGGACTGGTTGGCGCGGTCCTCGCACAGGTCGCTGACCCCGTTGAAGACATAGACGCTGACGGTCGCCGCCCACCAGGCGACCGCGCCGAGCAGCAGGTGCGGGGCGTCGGGCCGGTGGTGCGCGGCGGAGGCCGTCAACAGCGCACCCGTGACGAACCGCAGCACGAACATGACCTGCACCAGCGGGCGCGCCTCGCGCAGACAATGCCCGACCGTGCGCGCGGCGATACGAATTCCGGAATTCGGGTCCTTGAAAGCCGCGGTGGCAGGATGGGGTGAATCAGGGAGAGGCGCAAGTGCCAGGGTCATGTTGCGAACCTATGGCTGGAATACGCGGTTCCGGTGTGTGTCTTTCGAGGTACGGCATGTCCCGTCAGGGGTACGCGCGTTGAATAGGTGCACCCCCCGCCCCTAGCGTCAGCAGCATCGTCATCACGCTGCACAGTGCGGAACGTCGGGGGTGAAGGGCAATGGAGTTTCTGGTTCTGGGCCCGGTGGAGGTACGCGAGTCAGGAATACCGCTCCGACTCAGAGGAATGCGTCAACGGCGACTTCTGGCCCTTCTTCTGCTCAACGCCCGGCGCACGGTGGCGATGGACACTCTGGTGGACGGGTTGTGGCAGGACCCGCCCGCCTCCGCCCGCCATCAGGTGCACAACGCGATCCGTGATCTGCGCGCCGCCCTCGCCCCCTCCGACGGCGGCGGTCTGATCACCATGGACATCGGCTACCGCCTGGACGTACCGCCCGACGCCGTCGACGCGCACCGCTTCACCGAGTGGACCCGCGCCGCCCGTGCCGCCCGCCGCGAGGGCCGTGACGCCGAGGCGATGCGGCTGCTCCAGTCGGCGGTGAACCTGTGGCGCGGCGACGCCTTCACGGGCATCGACTGCCCGGCGGTGACCACCGCGGCGGCGGGGCTGGACGAGCAGCGGCTCACCGCGGTCGAGGAGTTGATGGAGCTCCGCCTCGCGGCGGGCGAGGCCGCGTCCCTGGTGGCCGAGCTGTCCGAGCTGACCGCCGGCTACCCGCTGCGCGACGCGCTGCGCGGCAGCCTGATGCTCGCCCTGTACCGCAGCGGCCGGCAGGCCGACGCGCTCGCGGTCTACGACGAGGGCCGCCGTCTGCTCGCCGACGAGCTGGGCCTCGAGCCCGGCCCCCGTCTGCGACGCCTGCACGGCGAGATCCTCGCGGACGCCCCGCAGGCGCAGCGCGAAGAGCCCGAGCCCGACCGGCCCGCCACCCATCGCTCCGCCACCACCCGCTCCGCCCACGGCAATTACCTTCCGCGCGACCTGCCCGACTTCACCGGCCGCACCGCCGAACTCGCCCTGCTGGAGCGGGCCGTGGACGACCGGCACCCCAACTCCCCCCGTACGGTCACGATCGACGGCATGGGCGGCATCGGCAAGACGGCCCTCGCCGTCCACTTCGCCCACCGCCGCACCGCTGACCACCCGGACGGCCAGTACTACATCGACCTGCACGGCTTCAGCACGGCACGCGCGCCGCTCGCCCCCGAGGACGCGCTGGGCGTCCTGCTGCGCTCCGACGGCGCGGCGCCCGAGGCCATTCCCACGGGCCTGGCCGAGCGCAGCGCGGTCTGGCGCTCCCGCCTCGCGGGCCGCCGCGCCCTGCTCGTCCTCGACAACGCGGCCGACGCGGCCCAGGTGGCCCCGCTCCTGCCCGGCACCGGCGACACCCTCACCCTGATCACCACCCGCCACAAGCCGACCGCCCCGGACGGCGCCCGCTCCCTGCCGCTCGGAGCGTTGACCCCCGCGGACGCGGAAACCCTGTTCCGCCGCGTCGCGGGCGACACCTGCGCGGACTCGCCCCTGACCCAGGCGGTCACCCTGTGCGGCCACCACCCGCTGGCTCTGCGCCTCGCGGCGACCCGGCTGCGCGACCGCCCCTCGTGGACCGTGCCGGACGTGACGGCGCGGCTGCTGACGACCGCGGGCCGCGCCGCGTTCCTGCGCACGGCGGACCGCGACCTGATGTCCGTCCTGGCGCTGTCCCACGACCGGTTGCCGTCCGACGCCCGGCAGTTCCACCGCACCCTGGCCCGCCACCCGGCGACCACCTACGACGTCCCCCAGGCCTGCGCCGCCACCGGCCTCGCCGCCTCGGCCGTGGAGCGGCTCTTCGACACCCTCCTCGACCACAACCTCGCCCACGAACCGAGCCCCGCCCACCTCAGCATCCCGCTGCTGCTGCGGGACTGCGCCCACACCCTCACGCCACCGGCCCCCGACGCAGTCCGTCACCTGACAGCAGTGGCCTGAGGCACCACAAGCCGCGAGGCGGAAGACCCCTACGGTCTTCCGCCTCGCGGCTTGTCAGTGATCTGGCGGGCAGGTCAGTGCTGGTCGCCGCGCTCCTCGGACGGGCTGTTGCCCGCCTCGGCCTCGGCCTGCTTGGCCTGTACCTCGGGGTCCAGGACCGCGCCGCTGCCGTCGACGGAGCTCAGCGGGGCACGGTCGGCGACCTCGGTGGGGGCCGGCGGCTCGACCAGCCAGTCGGGGTTGGCCTGCTTGTCCCACCACTTCCATACGGCGAAGGCGCCGCCCGCGAGCAGCCCGAGCACCGCGAGCCGCTTGGCCGCCCGGCCCATCCGGCAACGCCGGTCACGCCGCTTCACGAGCCGCTCGACCTCGGCCGCCGAGACCTGGCCGCGCAGCGCGGCGAGGGTGGCCGCGCCCCGGGAGACCGCCTCCTCCCGGACCGGCTCGGCGGCGGCGCGGGCGCGCACGGCGGCCTGGTCCACCTTCGGCGGAAGGGAGCCACGGGCATGTTCGAGGCGCGGTGCGAGGTGGGCGTGGTACTGCTCACCGGCGCTGATCCTGGCCTGCCGGGCGGCGGCCTCCATCTTCGGCGCGAGCTGGGCACGAGCTTCGTGCGCGAAGTGCACGGCCGCGTCCTTGGCCGTGCCGGCGTAGGGCGCCACCACCTCCGCGGCGTGCCGCACGCTGTCCTTCGCCGTGCTGGTCGCGGCGAGCACGCTGTCCTTGCGGGTCACGAGAACCTCCTCCTCGGTGGCGTACGGTTTTTCGCCTTTCCACCCAGTGGAAAATCATGCCTGGCCGTCCGCGGTCCGGCATGTGAGGGCGGGCATTCGGGTCATGGGGGAGCTTCGTTCGACAATGCCACCTTTTGCCGCCGCGCGCGGCGCTTTGGTGGCTACTCGCCGCGATCCCGTCCGTGCGAGGATCGGTGGCTGTCAGCGAAGCCTATGGAAGGTAGATCGTGGCCGAGCAGCTCTACGCCACCTTGAAGACCAACAACGGGGACATCGAGGTGCGGCTCCTGCCGAACCACGCCCCGAAGACGGTCAAGAACTTCGTCGAGCTCGCCCAGGGCGAGCGCGAGTGGGTGAACCCGGAGACGGGTCAGAAGACCACGGACAGGCTGTACGACGGCACGGTCTTCCACCGGGTCATCGAGGGCTTCATGATCCAGGGCGGTGACCCGCTCGGCAACGGCACCGGCGGCCCCGGCTACAAGTTCGCCGACGAGTTCCACCCCGACCTGGCCTTCACCAGGCCGTACCTGCTGGCCATGGCCAACGCCGGTCCGGGCACCAACGGCTCGCAGTTCTTCATCACCGTCTCGCCCACCACGTGGCTCACCGGCAAGCACACCATCTTCGGCGAGGTCACCAGCGACGCCGGCAAGAAGGTCGTGGACGCGATCGCCGGCGCCCAGACCAACCCGCGCACCGACCGCCCGGTCAACGACGTCGTCATCGAGTCGGTCGTGATCGAGACCCGCGAGGGTTAGTAGCGACGACGCGCTCCCGTACGGGAACCCCGTGTCCCGCCCGTCCGTATGACGGGCGGGGCCGCGTCTCGCATACCGGTCCGCCGACCGGGGCAAGGGGAGAGCATGAACGACCAGGTTGTCGGTTGTTACCGGCATCCGGACCGGGAGACCGGTATCCGCTGCACCCGCTGTGAGCGGCCGATCTGCCCGGAGTGCATGGTCAGCGCCTCGGTGGGGTTCCAGTGCCCGGAGTGTGTGGCCGCAGGTTCCGGCACCGGCCACCACCCGCGGGCGACGACGCCGCGCACGATCACCGGCGCCACGCACGTCGCGGATCCGCGCCTGGTGACCAAGGTCCTGCTGGGGATGAACGTCGCCCTGTGGATCGTGGTGCTGGCCGTCGGCGACCGGGTCGTCGACGACCTGGAGCTCTTCGGCCGGGCGGCGCTCACGCCGTTCAGCCCGCTGGAAGGGGTCGCCGAGGGGCAGTGGTACCGCCTGCTGACGGCGACGTTCCTGCACCAGGAACCGATGCACCTCGCCTTCAACATGCTCTCGCTGTGGTTCCTCGGCCCGCCGCTGGAGGTCGCGCTCGGCCGGATCCGCTATCTGGCGCTGTACGTCCTGTCCGGTCTGGGCGGCAGCGCGCTGGCCTATTTCGTCGCCGCGCCGAACCAGCCCTCGCTCGGCGCTTCCGGTGCGATCTTCGGTCTGCTGGGTGCGACGGCCGTGCTGCTGCGGCGGCTGAACTACGACATGCGCCCGGTCGTCGCGCTGCTCGTGCTCAACCTGATCTTCACGTTCACCTGGTCGAACATCTCCTGGGAAGCGCACGTCGGCGGCCTGGTGGTGGGCACGGCGGTGGCCTTCGGCCTGGTGCACGCCCCCCGGGACAAACGGGCGCTGGTGCAGTACGCGACGTGCGGAGCGGCGCTGCTGGTGATCGTCGCGGCGGTGGCCGTACGGACCCTCCAGCTCGCGAGCTGAGCGGGCCCCGACCACCGGGAACGGGCCGTGGCCTCACAGATGAGCGACGGTTGTCCACAGCGAGCGTCGGATCTTGTGCACGATGTGGGGAACGCGTGTTCCCCACTGCTCCGAGCCGCGTTTCCGCTGGAAGACGCCGGTGCGACGACGGTACGCAGTGCGCGCGATCAGTCACACCGGCGTCAACGCCGGGGAAGTTATCCACAGATCTTCTGAGTTTTTCCCCACTGTGGACGAGGGTGTGGATAACTCGCTGGAAGGCTCAGGGGAGGGCTTGCGCCAGGGCGTCCCGAGGGGTCACGCCACGGGCTCCCCCGGGGAGCCGTTCCGGCGCTACTTCCACTGCGTGGAGACCACGAACCCCGCCGCGATGAAGCCGAAGCCCACCACGATGTTCCAGTTGCGCAGCGACTCGATGGGCATATCGCCGCTCGTCACGTAGAAGAGCACGATCCAGGCCAGCCCGATCAGGAACATGGCCAGCATCAGGGGCGCGACCCAGCCGCGTCCGCTGGTGCCCAGCTTCAGATTCTGTGTCTTCACCGGCGGTGGAGTGAAGTCGTCCTTCTTGCGGATCCGTGACTTCGGCACGAGGAACTCTCCTGTCGATGCGCTGCGTAACCGCGCTGGGGATACAAGGCTGGCTGCCGGGGCGGGAGCGACGGGAGCTCTTCGTTCCCCCGGGCGTCCGTTAGCGTAGTGCTTCCGCGGCGTCGGAGAGGATAAGGGTACGTTGAGTAATTCTGCGGACTCCACCAGCACGCCTTCCCGGCGTTTCCGACCGGTGCGGCTGCTGACCGCCGGGGTCTTCGCGCTGGCCGGTCTTCTCTTCTTCACCAGCTTCAATACGGCCCGAGGCACCGACATCCGCACCGACGACTCGATGCTGCGGCTCTCCGACCTCATCCAGGAACGCAGCCGCAAGAACGCCGACCTCGACGAGAGCGCCGCGGGCATGCGGTCCAAGGTCGACGCGCTCGCCCGGCGCGACAACGGCAACACCGCCGCCCAGGACAAGAAGCTCAATGCCCTGGCGCGGGCCGCCGGCACCACCGAGCTCAGCGGTACGGGCCTGACGGTGACGCTCACCGACGCGCCGCCCAACGCCACGGCCCGCATCCCCGGCGTCCCCCAGCCCCAGCCCAACGACCTGGTGATCCATCAGCAGGACCTCCAGGCCGTCGTCAACGCCCTGTGGCGCGGCGGCGCCAAGGGCATCGAGGTCATGGACCAGCGGCTGATCTCCACCAGCGCGGTCCGCTGCGTCGGCAACACCCTGATCCTCCAGGGCCGCGTCTACTCCCCGCCGTACAAGGTGACGGCCGTCGGCGACCGCGGACTGCTGCGCAAGGCGCTCGACACCTCCCCCACGATCCAGAACTACCTCCAGTACGTGAACGCCTACGGGCTCGGCTGGAAAGTCGACCAGCACGACGCGGTGACTCTTCCCGGCTACTCGGGCACAGTGGATCTCCACTACGCGAAGCCCATGGGGTGACCCGGGAGGGGGCCGGCCGGTGAGGGTACGCCTGGTCGTCCGCACGCTCAGCGAGCTCTGCGTCACCGTCGGCACGGTGATCGTCCTCTTCGTCGTCTACGTCCTGTACTGGACCGGTGTCCGGGCCGACAGCGCCATGAACGACGAGATCGGCCGGCTCCAGGACGAGTGGTCGACGGGCCCGGTCGACGGGCCCGGGGAGGGGGCCGGGCACGGTGACGGGGACGGGGGCACGAGCGGGGGCAGGGCCGCCGCCGGAGCGCCGCGACCCCCGGCGAAGGCTCCCACGCCCGGCAAGTCCTTCGCCGTCATGTACATCCCGCGCTTCGGCGCCGGCTGGGCCAAGCCCGTCCTGGAGGGCACCGGGCCCGAGCTGCTCAAGAAGGGCCTCGGGCACTACGCGGGCACCGCGCGCCCGGGCGCGACGGGCAACTTCGCCGTCGCCGGCCACCGCCGGACCCACGGCGACCCCTTCAAGGACATCCCCCGGCTGCGCCCCGGCGACGCGGTGGTGCTCAACGACGGGACCACCTGGTTCACCTATCGCGTCGACCGCCCCCCGTACCGCACCCGGCCCGACGACCTCGGCGTCATCGACCCGGTCCCGGCGAAGGCCGGCTACCGCGGACCGGGCCGCTATCTGACCCTCACCACCTGTGAACCCGAGTGGGGACACAGCCACCGGCTGATCGTCTGGGCGCACTTGGACGCCACCGCGCCCGTCGCCGACGGCAGGCCCGCGGCTTTGTCCGGCTGACCACCCACCGGTGGTGCCGCCCTTTAGTCTGGTGCTGCAATCGACTCGTCATCGGCAAGTAGGGACAGCATGTACGTCTGGATCTGGCGTCATCTGCCGGGCAACGCATGGGTGCGGGCGCTGATCTCGCTGCTCCTCGTGCTGGCGATCGTGTACGTCCTCTTCCAGTACGTCTTCCCCTGGGCGGAACCGCTGCTGCCGTTCAACGATGTGACGGTCGACAACGGAATGGCGGTGAACCGATGAGCGCGCGCATCCTCGTCGTGGACAACTACGACAGCTTCGTCTTCAACCTCGTCCAGTACCTCTATCAACTGGGCGCCGAATGCGAGGTGCTGCGCAACGACGAGGTCGAGCTGCGCCACGCGCAGGACGGCTTCGACGGGGTGCTGCTGTCCCCCGGCCCGGGCGCGCCGGAGCAGGCGGGCGTCTGCATCGACATGGTGCGGCACTGCGCGGGGACCGGAGTGCCGGTCTTCGGGGTGTGCCTGGGGATGCAGTCGATGGCGGTCGCGTACGGCGGGGTGGTCAGCCGGGCCCCCGAGCTGCTGCACGGCAAGACCTCCCTGGTGACCCACGAGGGCACCGGCGTCTTCCGGGGACTGCCGACGCCGTTCACGGCCACCCGCTATCACTCCCTCGCGGTCGAGCGGGAGACCTGGCCGGACGAGCTGGAGATCACCGCCTGGACGGAGAGCGGGGTCGCGATGGGCCTCAGACACCGCGAGCTGCCGGTCGAAGGGGTGCAGTTCCACCCCGAGTCGGTGCTCACCGAGTGGGGGCACCGGATGCTCGCCAACTGGCTGGTCGCCTGTGGTGACGCGGGGGCGGTGGACCGCTCGGCGGGGCTCGCCCCGGTGGTGGGCAAGGCCGGGGCGTGACCTCGCTCCGCCCCGAGCGGGACCCGTGGCGGACGCCACAAGGCTCCGAGCAGAGCCCGTGGCTGACGCCACAGCAGCATCAGGAGCCCTCCTGGTACCCGGCGAAAGGCTTGGGCCCCACGGAGCCCGTAGCGGCCACGGAGGGCCCCGCACGGGTGGTGTCCCAGCCACTGCCCCCCGAGGACCACGCGACGTTAACGCTGCGCCGGGTCCGGGAGCCGGCCACGGGGCCGCCCACCGGGGGGCGTGCGGAGCGGCGCAGAGCGGCCCGACGGGCGCGCAAGGACAGCGTCGGGGTGATCGTGAGCCGGCTGACGGGCGAGCTGTTCATCACCGTGGGCGCCCTGATGCTGCTGTTCGTCGCCTACCAGCTGTGGTGGACGAACGTGATCGCCCAGCGCCAGGCGGGCGGAGCCGCGAACAACCTCCAGCACGCCTGGGAGGAGAGCGGCGGCGAGGACCGGGCCGCCGGGGCGTTCTCCCCCGGCCAGGGCTTCGCGATCCTCTACATCCCGAAGCTGGACGTGAAGGCTCCCGTCGCCGAGGGCATCGGCAAGAAGAAGGTGCTGGACCGGGGCATGGTCGGGCACTACGCCGAGGGCCCGCTCAAGACCGCGATGCCGTGGGACGCGAAGGGCAACTTCTCGCTCGCCGGACACCGCAACACCCACGGCGAGCCGTTCCGCTACGTCAACCGGCTGCGTCCCGGCGACAAGATCGTCGTGGAGACCAGCAGCACCTTCTACACGTATGAGATGACGAGCCGCCTGGATCAGACCTCGCCGGCGAACGTCGCGGTCATCGCCCCCGTACCGGTCGGATCGGGCTTCACGGGGCCGGGCCGCTACCTCACCCTCACCACCTGCACTCCGGAATTCACCAGTACGTATCGAATGATCGTCTGGGGCAAGATGGTCGACGAGCGGCCCCGGAGCAAGGGAAAGCCGGACGCCCTCGTCGAGTGAGACAGCAGAGCGAAACGGGGTACGACGCGGTGGCACGGATCGACGACGACGGGCCCGGCCGCCCGGCCCGCACACGGGGGAGGATCGCCGCCGCCGTCAGCCTCTTCGGTGAACTGCTGATCACGGCGGGCGTCCTGATGGCCCTGTTCGTCGTCTACTCCCTGTGGTGGACGAACGTGCTGGCCGACCGCGAGGCGAAGAAGCAGGGCAACCACGTGCGCCAGAACTGGGCCAAGGGCCCGGGCGCCCTGGACACCAAGGACGGCATCGGCTTCCTGCACGTGCCGTCGATGAAGAACGGCGAGGTGCTCGTCCGGAGCGGCACGAGCAGCTCCGTCCTCAACGAGGGCGTGGCCGGGTTCTACCGCGCGCCGGTGAAGTCCGCGATGCCGTGGGACGCGAAGGGCAACTTCACGCTGGCCGCCCACCGGGACGGCCACGGCGCGAAGTTCCACAACATCCACAAGGTCAAGGTCGGCGACCCGGTCGTCTTCGAGACCCGCGACACCTGGTACGTCTACAAGGTCTACTCCGAGCTGAAGGAGACCTCGAAGTACAACGTCGAGGTCCTGGATCCGCTGCCGAAGGAGTCCGGCGCGAAGAAGCCCGGCCGCTTCCTCACCCTGACGACCTGCACGCCCGTCTACACCTCCGACTACCGCTACATCGTCTGGGCGGAGCTGGAGCGCACGGAGAAGGTCGACAGCGAGCGGACCCGTCCGAAGGAATTGCGCTAGCGGTGTCCTCAATCGCCGGACGGGCTTATTTCAGCCCGTCCGGCGATTGAGGACGCGCCCGCAGGGCGCCCGCCGCCGCAGGCGGCAAGACGGCCCGCCGTCGGCAGGACAAACCGCGGAGCGTCTAGTGACGCCGCCCGAAGGGCCCGCCGAAGAGGCCGCCTCCGTTGTCACCGCCGGTGGAGCCCGGAGTGCCGGTGGTGCCCGGGGTGCCCGTGTCCCCGGGAGCGCCGCCGATGGTGGTGAGGTTGACGGGCGTGTCCTTCGGGACCTGCGTGCCGCCCACCGGGTCGGAGATCATCACCACGGCGTTGTCGTCCTGCGGGCCGGTGATGCTGCCGACCTTCAGACCCGAGTCCGTCAGTGTCTTCTTGACGTCCTTGAGCTTCTGGCCGACCACACCCGGCACGCTGATCTTCTGGCCCGCCTTGGCGACGAAGAGGGTGACCGTGGAGTTCGGCTGCGCGGTGGTGTTGCCGTCGGGGCTCTGCCGGAGGACGTTGCCGGGCGGCTGGTCCGACTCCTCCTCGTCCTTGGCGACCTTGAAGCCGAGGTCGGTGAGCTGCTTCTTCGCGGCGTCGAAGGGCTGGCCGACGACGGACGGGACGGTCTTGGAGGCGGGGGTCGAGGCGACGGAGAGGGTGATCTCCGTGCCCTTCTCGGCCTTCGTGCTGCCCTTGGGGTCCTGGTCGATCACGATGCCGGCGGTCCGGTCGGACTCGACCTGCTTCTGCCGGACGGTGAAGCCCTTGGCCTTGAGCTCCGCCTCGGCCTCTTCGAACTTGGATCCCCGGACATCCGGCACGGAGACCTTCTCCGCGCCCTTGGAGAGCACGACCTTGACCTCGGAGCCGCGGTCCACCTTGGCGTTGGCCTTGGGGTTCTGGTCGCAGACCTTGCCCTTGGGCTGGTCGCAGAAGGTCTCGCCGTCCTGGGTGACCTTGAAGTCGCCGTTCTCGCCCATCTTCTGGGCGGAGGCCAGCGTCTCGCCGGTCAGCGTCGGCACGGTCACCTGGCTGTTGTTGCCACCGCCGCCGAAGAGCGACTTGCCGATGAAGATCGCCCCGACGAGCACCAGGACACCCGCGACGACCAGAAGGATCGTCGAGAGGTTGCTCTTCTTGGCACCGCCGCGCCGGCCGTCGCGGTCGTCGTAGCCGTAACCGCCGTCGTCGTCGCGCACGGGCGGCAGCATGGAGGTCTGCCCGGCCGGGTCCTGCGGGCGGAGCATCGTGGTCGGCTGGTCCTCGCCGTAGCCGCCGGGGGCGCCGTAGCCACCCGCAGCGTGCGAGGCCGTGGCCGCCACGGGCTGGCCGTCGAGGGCCGCCTCGATGTCGGCGCGCATCTCGTCGGCCGACTGGTAGCGGTAGTCCGGGTCCTTGGTCAGCGCCTTGAGGACGATGGCGTCCATCTCGGGCGTGATCTCCGGGTCGTGGACGCTCGGCGGGTTCGGCTCTTCCCGGACGTGCTGATAGGCGACCGCCACGGGCGAGTCACCGACGAAGGGGGGCCGGACCGTCAGCAGTTCGTACAGCAGACAGCCGGTGGAGTACAGGTCGGACCGCGCGTCGACCTGCTCGCCCTTGGCCTGCTCGGGGGAGAGGTACTGGGCGGTGCCGATGACGGCCGCGGTCTGCGTCATGGTCATGCCGGAGTCGCCCATCGCCCGGGCGATGCCGAAGTCCATGACCTTGACCTGGCCGGTGCGCGTCAGCATGACGTTCGCCGGCTTGATGTCGCGGTGGACGATGCCGGCGCGGTGGGAGTACTCGAGCGCCTGGAGGACGCCGATGGTCATCTCCAGCGAGCGCTCGGGCAGCAGCTTCCGGCCCGAGTGCAGCAGCTCGCGCAGCGTCGACCCGTCCACGTACTCCATGACGATGTACGGGATCGAGACCCCGTCGACGTAGTCCTCGCCGGTGTCGTAGACGGCGACGATCGACGGGTGGTTGAGCGAGGCGGCCGACTGGGCCTCACGGCGGAACCGGGCCTGGAAGGACGGGTCCCGGGCGAGGTCCACCCGGAGCGTCTTCACGGCGACGGTGCGGCCGAGCCGGGTGTCGTGGGCGAGATAGACCTCGGCCATGCCACCACGGCCGAGCACCGAGCCCAGCTCGTACCGGCCGCCGAGGCGACGCGGCTCTTCCATAGCTCCAGCCCTTCCGTTTTCCTGACCGCACCGGCGTGGGTCCGGCGGTGTGCTGTCCGGGCATACCGTACCCGGAGCACCGTGCGCCTCCTGGGCGCCACCGTCACCTGATATACGACCGGTACCGTCCGGGGACCGGACGGCCACGGAGGTGAGCGGCGTCACTTCTCCGTGCTGAGTACCGCCTCCATGACGCCCTTCGCGACCGGCGCGGCGAGCCTGCCGCCCGCGATGTCGTCACGGGTGGTCTCGGAGCCCTCGATGACGACGGCCACGGCGACCGGCGAGCCGTCCTTCCCCTTGGCGTAGGAGATGAACCACGCGTACGGGTTGCCGCTGTTGTCGACGCCGTGCTGGGCGGTACCGGTCTTGCCGCCGACGGTGACGCCGTCGATCTGGGCGTTGGTTCCGGTGCCCTTCTCGACCACCGTCTCCATGATCGACTGAAGCTTCTGCGCGTTGTCGGAGCTGAGCGGCTGGCTCAGCTGCTTCGGCTGGTGCGTCTCGATCACATTGAGGTTCGGGGCGCGCAGCTTGTCGACCATGTACGGCTCCATGAGCTTGCCGTTGTTGGCGACCGCGGCGGCCACCATGGCCATCTGGAGCGGCGTGGCGCGGTTGGAGGCCTGGCCGATGCCCGCCATGGCGTTCTGCGGGCGGTTGTCCTTGGGGTAGACGCTCTCGGCGGCGCGGACGGGCGTGTCGAGCTTCGGGTTGTTGAAGCCGAACTTCTCCGCCTGCTCGATCATCTTCTTATTGCCGAGGTCGGCGCTGACCTTGCCGAAGACCGTGTTGCAGGAGTACTGGAGGGCGACCCGCAGCGAGGCTTCCTTGCAGGGGATGTTGCCCTCGTTCTGGAGCTGCACCCGGGTGTCCGGCAGCGTCCAGGGCAGCGGCGAGTCGGTCTTGGCGTCGACGTCCTTGTACAGACCGTTCTGCAGCGCGGCCGCGGCCGTGACGACCTTGAAGGTCGAGCCCGGCGGGTAGGTCTGCTTGAGCGCCCGGTTCAGCATCGGCTGGTTCTTGTCGCTCGTCAGCTCCTTCCACGCCTTCTCGTCGTCGCTGCCCGCGATGCGCGAGGGGTCGTAGGAGGGCGTGGAGGCGAGGGCGAGGATCTTGCCGGTGCGCGGGTCGAGCGCGGCGACGGCACCGCGCTTGTTGCCCAGGCCCTTGAAGGCGGCCTCCTGGGCCTTGGCGTTCAGGGTGGTGATCACGTCACCGCCCTTCTTGCCCTTGCCGGTGATCATGTCGACCGTGCGGTTGAAGAACAGCCGGTCGTCGTCGCCGGTCAGCACCGGGTCGTCGAGCTTCTCCAGCTGGTTCGCGCCGTAGACCTGCGAGGCGTAGCCCGTGACCGGCGCCCACATCTCGCCGTTCTTGTACGTGCGCTTGTACTTGAAGTCGGTGTTGTCGGTCTCCTTGGACCCGGTGACCGTCTGGCCGTCGACGATGATGTTGCCGCGCGGCTGGCTGTAGCGGGCGATCAGGACCCGGCGGTTGTTCTCGTGGGTCTTGAGCTCCTCGGCCTGGACGAACTGGATCCAGTTGTCGCGCATCATCAGGGCGAGGACGAGAAGGCCACAGAAGATCGCGATCCGGCGCACGGGCTTGTTCACGGGCGGACCACCTGGGTCATCTCGGCGTCGGGGGACGGTGCGGGGGCCGGGGCCGGGCGGCGCGCGGTGTCGCTGATCTTGACGAGGATGGCGACGAGGGCCCAGTTGGCCAGGACGGACGAACCACCCTGCGCCATGAACGGCATGGTCATACCGGTCAGCGGGATCAGGCCCATGACGCCGCCGGCGACGACGAAGACCTGAATGCCGAAGGCGGCGGACAGACCACAGGCCAGCAGCTTGCCGAACGGGTCACGGGCGGCGAGGGCGGTGCGCAGACCGCGCTCCACGATCAGCCCGTAGATCAGCAGTATGGCCATGACGCCCGCCAGCCCCAGCTCCTCGCCGACGGTGGCGAGGATGAAGTCGGAGTTGGCGGCGAAGCCGATGAGGTCGGAGTGGCCCTGGCCCCAGCCGGTGCCGAAGACGCCACCGGAGCCGAAGGCCATCAGCGCCTGGGCGATCTGGTCGGAGGAGCCGTCCTTGAACGCGTCGAACGGGTGCAGCCAGGCGTCGACGCGCTGCTGGACGTGCGGCTCGAAGGTGTTCACGAAGACCGCGCCGCCGGCCGACATCAGCAGACCGAAGACGATCCAGCTGGTGCGCTCGGTCGCGACGTAGAGCATCACGACGAACATGCCGAAGAACAGCAGCGAGGTACCGAGGTCGGTCTCGAAGACGAGGATCAGGATGCTGACCGCCCAGACGACCAGGATGGGACCGAGGTCCCGGCCGCGCGGCAGATAGAGCCCCATGAAGCGACGACTGGCCAGGGCCAGGGCGTCGCGTTTCACCATGAGATAGCCGGCGAAGAAGATCGCCAAGATGATTTTCGCGAACTCACCCGGCTGCAGCGAGCCCAGACCCGGGATCGTGATCCAGATGCGCGCACCGAACTTCGCCGGGAAGAACATCGGCGCGACGAGCAGGATCAGCGCCACCACCATGGAGATATAGGTGTAGCGCTGGAGGATGCGGTGGTCCTTGAGGAAGATCAGGACTGCCACGAAGAGAGCGATGCCGAGGGCCGAGAACAGCAGCTGGTTGGGCGCGCTGGGGTGGAAGAACTTCTTCGCCATCAGCCGCGGCGCCTGGTCGAGCCGCCAGATGATGACCAGCCCGATCCCGTTGAGGAGGGTGGCCAGCGGCAGCAGCAGCGGGTCGGCGTAGCGGGCGAACTTCCGCACCACCACATGGCCGACACCGGCCAGCAGGCCGAGGCCGAGGCCGTAGCCGAGCATGCCGGAGGGCATCTCGCCGTCGAGGGCGAGACCGACGTTGGCGTACGCGAAGCACGGGATGAGCACCGAGAAGGCGAGCAGCGCCAGCTCGGTGTTGCGCCGGCTCGGCGGGCCCGCGGTGCTGATCGTCGTCGTGTTGGTGGTGCTCGACGACATGGATGGCATGGATGGCATTGATGGCATGGCTTTGATGGCCCCCTACGGCTTTACTGCTGAGCGCTGCTGCACTGCGGGACCAACTTCTGCTCTTCCTCGCTGAGGGTGGGACCCGGGGACGGGACGGGGGTGGCCCGGACGTCGGCCCGTTCGCCTGTCCTGGGGTCCTTCGGGGCCTTCGGGTCGTCCTGGGCGGCACCGGGCGCGTTGCCCGTCTTGTCGCCGTTCTGCTTCTCGGTCTCCCGCTGCTGCTGCTCGGCCTTGCGCCGCTCGTCCGCCTTCTTGCAGGCGCCGGCGAGCGTGCCGAGGTCCTTGATCTTCTGCCGGGCCTGGTCGAGGCTGCCGACTGCGATCGTGTCCTCGACACGGGTGCGCTGGTCCACGGGGAGGTACTTGAGTTCGATCTCGCGGTGGTCCTCGTAGACCTTGCTGAGGCCCACCCACGCCAGATCCTGGTTGATGCCCTGGTAGACGGCCACGTGGTCGTTGTCCTTGGCGCCCACGTAGTACTGCGTCTGGGTCCATTCGTAGCCGGCGTAGAGACCGCCGCCGACGATGCCGAGCACCACGGCGATGATGAGCGACCGCTTGAGCCACTTGCCACCGCGGGGCGGCTTGACGAAGTCCTCGTCGGAGAACGAGCCGAAGGCACCGTCCGGCGCGCCGCCTATGGCCGGGTCGCCGCTGCCGGGCGGGCCGAAGCCGCCCCCGGCCGCCCCGGGGCCCTGCGGCGGCACGGGCCGGTTGGCCCGGCCCAGCTCCGCTGCCCGGCCGGCCGGGGTCTGCATGGCGCCGTCGTCCCCCAGCTGGAGCTGGTTCTCGGCGACCGCGCCCACGATCACCGGGGTGTCGTTGAGCTGTGCCGTGAGGGTGTCGCCGCCGTCGATCTCCAGCACGTCCGCGACGATGCAGGTGATGTTGTCGGGACCGCCGCCGCGCAGGGCGAGCTGGATCAGCTCCTGGATGGTCTCGTGCGGGCCCTGGTAGCTGGCGAGCGTCTCCTCCATCGTCTGATGGCTGACGACGCCGGAGAGCCCGTCGGAGCAGATCAGATAGCGGTCGCCCGCCCGGACCTCGCGGATCGACAGATCGGGCTCCACGTGGTCACCGCTGCCCAGCGCGCGCATCAGCAGGGAGCGCTGCGGGTGGGTGGTGGCCTCCTCCTCGGTGATCCGGCCCTCGTCGACGAGCCGCTGCACCCAGGTGTGGTCCTGTGTGATCTGGGTCAGCACGCCGTCGCGCAGCAGGTACGCGCGCGAGTCGCCGACGTGCACCAGGCCGAGCCGCTGACCGGTCCACAGCAGCGCGGTCAGGGTGGTGCCCATGCCCTCGAGCTGCGGATCCTCCTCGACCATGGCGCGCAGCTGGTCGTTCGCGCGCTGCACGGCGGTGCCGAGGGAGGTCAGGATGTCCGAGCCGGGGACGTCGTCGTCCAGCGACACGAGGGTGGAGATCACCTCGGAGCTGGCGACCTCGCCCGCGGCCTGGCCGCCCATGCCGTCGGCGATGGCGAGCAGCCGGGGGCCGGCGTAACCGGAGTCCTCGTTGCCCTCCCGGATCATCCCCTTGTGAGATCCGGCGGCGAAGCGCAGTGACAGACTCATGCGCACCTCGCCCGACGGCTCCGGGTACATCCGCACGGTGCCCACCCTCCGGTCGTCATGGTCCTACTACTTCCGCAGCTCGATGACGGTCTTGCCGATGCGGATCGGCGCGCCGAGCGGGATCGGGGTCGGGGTGGTCAGCCGGGTCCGGTCGAGATAGGTGCCGTTGGTGGACCCCAGGTCCTCGACGATCCACTGGCCGTCGCGGTCGGGGTAGATCCTGGCATGCCGGCTGGAGGCGTAGTCGTCGTCCAGCACGATCGTCGAGTCATGGGCGCGGCCCAGGGAGATGGTCTGGCCCTGGAGGGCGACCGTGGTCCCGGTGAGGGTGCCCTCGGAGACCACCAGCTTGGTGGGGGCGCCGCGTCGGCCGCGCTCCGCACGTCGGCCGCCGGACTGTTGCTGCTGTCGCTGCTGCGGCGGCGCGGTCTGCTGCGCACGCTGCGGCTGGCGGTCCTGTCCACCGCGGCGTGAGCCGCGCTGCGTGACACGCGTGCCGAACAGGTCGCTGCGAATGACCTGGACGGCCACGATGACGAACAGCCACAGTACGGCGAGGAAACCCAACCGCATGACCGTGAGGGTCAGCTCTGACATTGCCCCCGCTTCACCCTTCGGCTTGCCGATAAACGATGGTGGTGCTGCCCACGACGACGCGCGAGCCGTCGCGGAGCGTAGCGCGCGTGGTGTGCTGCCCGTCCACCACGATGCCGTTTGTCGAACCCAGGTCCTGGATGGTCGCGGGGGTTCCGACCCGGATTTCGCAGTGCCGGCGGGATACGCCGGGGTCGTCGATCCGTACGTCCGCTTCGGTGCTGCGGCCCAGTACGAGGGTGGGCCGGGAAATCTGGTGACGTGTGCCGTTGATCTCGATCCAACGGCGGGTCTGGGTGCCGGGGACGGCGCCCGGCCCGGGGCCGCCCGCACGGGGCGCGGGGCGGCCGGGAGCGCCGGGCGGCGGGGACGAGGGCATCGGCGGCGGACCGGCCGGCTGAGCCGGATAGCCCGCGCCGTGCGTGATCCCCCCACCGGCCGCGCCGCGGGGTGCGGCGGGCTGCTGGCCCTGCGGGTCCTGCGATTCGCTGGAGGCGAGGGTGCGGCTGCGCACCCGGTACAGCCCGGTGTCGAGGTCGTCGGCCTTCTCCAGATGGACCTTGATGGTCCCCATGAAGGTGTACCGCTGCTGCTTGGCGTAGTCGCGGACCATGCCGGAGAGCTCGTCCCCGAGCTGCCCGGAGTACGGGCTGAGCCGCTCGAAGTCCGGGGCGCTCAGCTCGACGATGAAGTCGTTCGGGACGACGGTCCGGTCACGGTTCCAGATGGTGGCGTTGTTGTCGCACTCGCGCTGGAGTGCGCCCGCGATCTCGACGGGCTGCACCTCGGACTTGAACACCTTGGCGAAGGTGCCGTTCACGAGACCCTCGAGTCGCTGCTCGAAGCGCTTCAGTACTCCCACGGGGCACCTCCTTCCCTCAGTGACGTTCCTGATGCTCAGTGTCGTTCCTGATACTGCTTACTGATCGTATCCACGCGTCGGGAAAACGGCTGGTTCCCCTTCGGCGCCAGGAGTGACGAGTGTCGCCTTCCCGCCGCCCACTGCGCGCTCCACTAGGGATCGTAGAGGCGGCCGTGAGTCAGTGTCCCGCAACCGGTGCGGTCCCCGCCGGACCGACGGACCGGGCGGCAGGGAAGTGGTGTGAAGGCACCCTCCACAGCGTGCTAATGTTCTGCATGTCGAAAGGCGAACGCACAAGACCCGGGCGGACAGTCCGAAGAAAGTGCGGGAGTCCCAGACAGCACCCATGCGCGGGTGGCGGAATAGGCAGACGCGCTGGATTCAGGTTCCAGTGCCCGAAAGGGCGTGGGGGTTCAACTCCCCCCTCGCGCACAGAGCGGGAACGGGTCTCTCCCGGTGATGAGAATCACCGGGAGGGGCCCGTTTCTCGTTGTCCGGAAGCGTGGCCGGAGCTCGGTCCGGAGTTCGGTCCGAAGCTCGGCCGCCCGAAGCGGTCCGGCGACGTGACATGCGGCACCACGACGGATGCGCCGGGCATGCGCCGCGAATACTTCTGCGGGCGCAGCGCATGTACGACTTCGGGCCCGGCGCGAGGCGTCCGGGCCCGGAGATCGTGCGACGTGCGCCGCGATTGCGGTGTCAGCCGGCGAGACGGGCGACGAGGGCCTTGGCCTTGGCGGCGGCTTCCTCGTCGGCCTTGGCCCGGGAGGCCTCGGCCTTGCCGACCAGCTCGGCCATGGCGGGCACGGTGGCGGCCAGGGTCAGCTCGGGAACGATGAAGTCGACCTCCAGGCCGAGCATGCCGGTCAGCACCTTCTCCAGGTAGTTCGTCACGAACTCGAAGGACTCACGCGGCGTCCCCGGCGCGTACGAGCCGCCCCGGCTGGCGACGACGGTGACCGGGGTGCCGGCGGCGGAGGGCTTCTCGCCGGCCGTGCGACCCATGATGATCACCTGGTCCAGCCACGCCTTGAGGCTGGAGGGGATCGTGAAGTTGTACATCGGGGTGCCGATCAGCACCGCGTCCGCCCGCTCCAGCTCCTCCGCCAGCTCGACGCGCAGGTCGTACGCGGCGCGCTGCTCGTCGGTGAACTCGGCCGGGTCGACGGAGCCCACGCTGAGCGCGGTGGCGGTTATGTGCGGCAGCGGGTTCGCGGCGAGGTCGCGGTAGACGACCGTGCCCTCGGGGTGCTGCTCCTCCCAGGTCTTGCGGAAGACGGCGGTGACATCGCGGGAGGCGGAGCCCTGGGGGAGGGCGGAGGAGTCGAGGTGCAGCAGCGTGGCCATGGGTTCTCCAAACAACGGGCTGTATCGCCGCGGTTGCCTACGGCGAACGGTGATGTAGTTCCGTATGCAACTAGTATTAGCACAGTCACTTACTTTTTCGCAGCACCTAAGGTGAACGCAGTACTCTGGTCCCATGGCGGACCACAGCGAGCAGGCGTGCAAGAAGGCGGACGAGGGGATGACGCGCGTCTTCGAGCTGTTCGGCAAGCGCTGGACGGGGCTGATCGTGGCCACCCTGCTGCCGGGGCGGGCGCACTTCGCCGACCTGCGACGGGCCATCCCGGGGATCAGTGAGCGGATGCTCTCCGACCGCCTCACGGAGCTGGGCGCGGCCGGTCTGCTGGTACGGGAAGTGGAATCTGGCCCTCCGCTTCGTGTCTCCTACCGGCTGACCGAGGCGGGGCAGGCGATGGAGCCGGCGCTCAAGGAGCTGGGGCGGTGGGCGCGGCGCTATCTGGGGGACAGCGCGCAGTGCCCGCGCGAGTTCAGCTGACCTTCCGCACACCGCCGGTGGGCGTCCTGTGGAGAAACGCCGGGACACCGGCCGCCGTCGGTACCTCGCTGTACGGTCGGGGCAGTTGACGCTTGCCGCTTGACGCCGCGTGACGCTGCGCCAGGGGTGGAGGGGGAGGTGGCGCGCGATGACGCGACTGCCGCACGTGCCGGGTTTCGCGCGATCGGTGACGGGTGGGGCGGGGGGCTCGGAAGGTTCGGGGGATTGGGGAGCCGGTGAGGCACCCGCCTCCGGAGCGCCGCACCGATCGTCACGCCCATCGCCGTCCCCGTCGCCGTCCCAACCGTCGCCCAAGGCCGTCGGGAAGGCGCTGCGGGCGCGGGTGCCGCGCTCCGCGCACGCCGAGTGGGAGGCCGGTGCGGGGCGGCCCGGCGCGGTGGAGACGGTCGAGGCGGCCAACGCGGGACGGCTGCCCGAGCTGACGCCCATCCGCGTCGGCCGGATGGCGGCCTCCCCCTTCGCCTTCCTGCGCGGCTCGGCCGGACTCATGGGGTACGACCTGGTGGGCACCGCCGTGACGGGGGTGGGCGCGCAGATCTGCGGCGACGCGCACGCCGCGAACTTCGGGCTCTACGGCGACGCCCGCGGCGGCCTCGTCATCGACATGAACGACTTCGACGAGACCCTCCACGCGCCCTGGGAATGGGACGTGAAGCGGCTCGCCGCCTCGCTGGTGCTGGCGGGGCGGGAGGCGGGTGCGGACGAGGACACCTGCCGGGAGGCGGCCCGCGACGCGGTGGGCGCCTACCGCCGCACGATGCGTCTGCTGGCCAGGCTGCCGGCGATAGAGGCGTGGAACGCGATCGCCGACGAACGGCTCGTCTCGCACGCGGACGCCAAGGACCTGCTGGGCACGCTGGAGCGGGTCTCGGAGAAGGCCCGGCGGAACACGAGCGCGCGCTTCGCGGCGAAGGCGACGGAGCGGACCGAGGACGGCGGTCTGCGCTTCGTGGACGCGCCTCCGGTGCTGCGGCGGGTGCCGCACGACGAGGCGGCGTCGGTCGCCCTGGCGCTCGGCGCGTATCTCGGGACGCTCCCGGAGGAGATGGTGCCGCTGCTCGCGCGCTACGAGGTGCAGGACGTGGCGTTCCGGGTGGTGGGCACGGGGAGCGTGGGGCTGCGCTCGTACGTGGTGCTGCTGCTCGACCACCGGGGCGAGCCGCTGGTGCTCCAGGTGAAGGAGGCCCGTTCCTCGGCGCTGCTGTCCCATGCGGCGAAGGCGGGCTTCGCGGCGCCGGAGATCCGCCACGAGGGGCAGCGCGTGGTCCTGGGGCAGAAGCGGATGCAGGTCGTCAGTGATGTGCTGCTCGGCTGGGCGACGGTCGACGGGCGGCCGTACCAGGTGCGGCAGTTCCGCAACCGCAAGGGCAGCGTCGACCCCGCGGCGCTCGCCCCGGCCGAGCTGGACGACTACGGGCGGATGACGGGCGCGCTGCTCGCGCGGGCGCACGCGCACAGCGCCGATCCGCGGCTGATCGCCGGGTACTGCGGCAAGGGCGACGAGCTGGACGACGCGGTCGCGCGGTTCGCGGTGGCGTACGCGGACCGCACGGAGGCCGACCACGCGGAGCTGGTGGCGGCGGTGCGGGGCGGCCGGGTGGCGGCGGAGACGGGGATATAGCCGGGCTCGGGGGATATGGCCCGGGCTCAGGGGCACGGAAGGGACCGGGGCAGCGGCCTCGGGCATGCGGGGCCCGCGGGGCGGGTGGGAACTCGTAGGCTGGGCGGGTGACGAATCCGGAAGCCGAGCAGAGTCAGAACACCGAGCAGCCGGACACACGGCGCCTGGAACAGGCCGTGCGGACGGCCGAGCAGGCGCTGATCGAATTCGAGATCGCGGTGGAGACCTTCCGGGTGGAGGTGGAGAACTTCTCCCGGCTGCACCACCAGCGGCTCGGCCCGATGTACGCGCGGCTCGACGAGCTGGACGCGCGGATCGCGGAGGCCGTCGCGGCCCGGACCGGTGACGCCGAGGATCTGCGGCGGGCCCGGGAGGCACGGGCGCTGGTGCAGCCGATGCCCGGTGTGGAGGAGCTCTTCGGCGGCTGGCTGGACTCCGAGGGGCTCTCGCCCGAGGCGTCGGCGATGCTCACGGAGAAGCCCGTGCAGCCCCCGAAGCGGGTGCGCCCGAGCGACGAGGCGCGGCGCGCCTTCCGTGAGCTGGTCCGTCAGGCGCACCCCGATCTGGCGCGGGACGAGACGGACCGGCAGCGGCGCGAGGAGTTCATCGTGCGGGTCAACGCCGCGTACGCCGACGGCAACGCCGCGCTGCTGGCCGAGCTGGCCGCGGAGTGGGCCGCCGGGCCGGTGCCGGAGGAGCCGCTGCCGAGCCCGAGCGAGGAGCTGTACGCGCGGCTGGAGTGGCTGGCCCGGCGCAAGGAGCTGCTGTCGGCGGTGGCCGGGGAACTGGAGTCCTCCGCGATCGGCGCGATGATCAAGATGGCGCCCGACGACCCGGACCAGCTGCTGGAGGAGATCGCCGAGCAGCTGCTCGCCCAGGTCGCCGAGCGCGAGGCATACCTGGCCACGCTGGTCGGGTAGCGTCGGGGACATGCATTTCGGTTCTGGGGTACCCACGGTCGGTGTCGACGCGCTCTCGTCCGACGATTTCCTGCTGGACGTCCGTGAGAGCGATGAGTGGGCGGCCGGGCACGCGGAAGGCGCGCTGCACATCCCGATGAGCGACTTCGTCGCCCGGTTCGGCGAGCTGACGGAGAAGGCTCCCGACGGCGGCCGGATCAACGTCATCTGCCGCTCCGGTGGGCGCTCCGCGCAGGTCACCACCTACCTCGTCCAGCAGGGCCTGGACGCGGTGAACGTCGACGGCGGCATGCAGGTCTGGGAGGCCGCAGGCCGCCCGGTCGTCGATGGAAACGGCGCTCCCGGCACGGTCATCTAGCCGCACGGTCATCTAGCCGCACGGTCATCCGGCAGCACGGTTATCCGGCCGGTCGCGCGGCATTGGTCATCCGGCCGGTCGCGCGACCGGCCGGCTCCACGGCGCCCGGCCGAGGGGGCAGGTGGCGTCCTCAGCCGACGTCGTCCTCAGCCGAGGGGGTGGGCGGCCAGCAGGTCGCCCAGCGCCTCCTCATGGGCGGCGGCGGGGCCCAGGGAGAGCTCCAGCTGCTTGGCCCAGGCGTGATAGCGGTGCAGGGGGTAGTCGGTGTCCGCGCCCAGGCCCCCGTGCAGATGCTGCGCGGTCTGCACGACGCGGCGGACCCCCTCCGAGGCCCAGACCTTCGCGACGGCGATGTCCGCCGCGGCCGGGAGCGCCGCGTCCGCCCCCGACTCGATGCGCCAGGCCGCCTGCCACAGGGTGGCCTCCATCGCGCGCAGGTCGATATACCGGTCGGCGGCCTGGACGGCGACCGCCTGGAACGTGGCGATGGGGTGGCCGAACTGCACCCGCTTCCCCGCGTACTCACTCGTCATACGGGCCACCTCCTCCCCGAGCCCCAGCGCGAGGGCGCAGGTGCCGGTGGTGAGCAGCCCGCGCAGCCACTCCCACGCGCCCGCGGCCGTGATGACCTCGTCGTCCTCGGCCCGCACACCGTCGAGACGCACCTCCGCGTACCGCTCGCCGTTGGTGGAGATCTGATCGGCGAGCGTCACCCCGGGCCGGTCCCGGGGGACGAGCGCGAGGACGGTGCGGCCCTCGCCGGTGTGGGCGGGGATCAGGATCCGGTCCGCGCCCCATGCCCAGGGCACGGCCGTCTGTACGCCGTCGAGGGACCAGTGGGGTGCGCCGGTGCCCTCGGGCCGTGCGGTGACGGCCAGTTCGGCCCGGTCGTGGCCGGTGCGGCCGTTGGCGGCCACGGTGACGACACTCTCGCCGCGGCCGATCAGTGACAGCAACCGGTCCGCCGCGGCGCCGCCGTACCTGCCGAGGACGAGCGCCGCCCCACCCGCCTCCAGCAGGGGCACCCGGGCCAGCACCCGCGCGGACTCGCGCAGCACCAGGCACAGGGCGATCGGCCCGAGCCCCGCGCCGCCGTGCTCGGGGGCGACGGTCAGGCTCAGCAGATCGGCGTCGGCGAGCCTGCGCCACAGCGCGCGGTCGAAGTCCTCGGCCACCGCGCCCCGGGTGAGCGCCGGGCTGGGCACGCTGTCGGGGGTGACCCCGGTGAAGACCGCTCGGGCCGCTTCGACGGCGGCCTGCTGCTCCTCGGTGAAGGTGAAGTCCACTGCCGGTCCTCCCACACGCCGCTGACACCTGAAGACGCGCTTGGCGATGCGCCTGGAGGCGCACCCGCGTGGAGACGCGTCTGCCGGAGACCCGTCTGATGGGGCGTCAAGGTAGAACAGGTTGCAGGAATTGGGAACCGGTAGGGGAGGGTGGGCGAGTGCGGCCGCCACCGTCGGCTGTGGGGGCGTCGTGGGTCCCATGGGTGTCGTGGGCCTCGTGGGTCCACTCGGCCCGGTCGTCAGCGGTCGAAGTCCAGCTCCACCTCCTCGGTGGCCGGATGTGACTGGCAGGCCAGCACGTACCCCGCGGCCAGCTCCTCCGGCTCCAGTGCGAAATTCCGGTCCATCCGCACCTCGCCCGTGACCAGGAAGGCGCGGCACGTCCCACAGACGCCGCCCTTGCAGGCGTAGGGCGCGTCGGCGCGGTTGCGCAGCACCGTCTCCAGCAGCGACTCCCCCTCCCGCACCGGCCAGCTGCCGCTGCGGCCGTCCAGCTTCGCGGTCACCGTGCTGTCCGACGCCCGGGCCACCGGGGCCGCGGCCGCCGTGTCCGGCTCCGCCACCGGGCCCGCCTGCTCGCCCGCTCCCTCATCCGCTTCCTCGTCCACATGGAAGATCTCCTGGTGGACGCGGTCGCGGCCGACCCCGAGCCCGTGCAGGGCCCGCTCGGCACCGCGCACCAGCCCGTACGGGCCGCACAGGAACCAGCCGTCGACGGTGTCCACCGGGAGCAGCGCCGGCAGCAGCCGGGACAGCCGCTCCTCGTCCAGCCGCCCGGACGGCAGCCCTGCCTGCTGTTCCTCGCGGGAGAGGGCGTGCACGAGCTGGAAGCGCGTGGGATAGCGGTCCTTGAGGTCGGCGACCTCCTCGAGGAACATCGTGGACGACGCGGTGCGGTCGCTGCGGATCAGACAGAAGCGGGTATCGGGCTCCCGCGCGAGCGCGGCCGAGACCATGCTCAGCACGGGCGTGATGCCGCTGCCGCCGACGATCGCGGCGAAGTGCCCGGGGCGCGGCTCCAGCACGAACCGGCCGGCCGGGGCCATCACCTCCACCGTGTCCCCGACCGCCAGCTCCTTGAGCGCGTAGGTGGAGAACGCGCCGCCGTCCACGAGCCGGACCCCCACCTTCAGCGCCGCCGGCCCGTCCGCGCCGGGCACTTGGCCGCAGATGGAGTAGGTGCGGCGTATCTCGGCGCCTTCCACCATCCGGCGGAAGGCGAGGTGCTGGCCGGGGGTGTAGCGGAAGACCGGGCGCAGCTCGGGGGGCACGGCGAAGGTCACGGCGACCGCGTCGTCGGTGAGCGGGTCGACGGCCGCCACCCGTAGCGGGTGGAAGGCGCCGTGGCGGGCCGCTGCCATCTACAACTCCTTGAAGTGGTCGAACGGTTCGCGGCACGCTTCGCAGCGGCGCAGAGCCTTGCAGGCGGTGGAGGAGAAGCGGCTCAGCAGGGTGGTGTCGGTGGAGCCGCAGTGCGGGCAGCGGATGGCCAGCTGCACGAGCACCGGGCCCCCGGGGCGGTCCGCCGGCCGGGCGGCGGTGGGCCTCGGGGGCGCCACCCCGAACTCCTCCAGCTTGCGGCGGCCTTCGGCGCTGATCGCGTCCGTGGTCCAGGGCGGGGAGAGGACCGTGCGGACCTCCACCTCGGCTATGCCGTGGTCGTGCAGGACGCGCTCGATGTCCGCCGACATGGCCTCGATGGCCGGACAGCCGGTGTAGGTGGGGGTCAGCTCCACCTCCACCCGGCCGGGGCCGACGAGGTGCAGGCCGCGCAGCACGCCGAGCTCGGCCAGGGTGACGACGGGGAGCTCCGGGTCGGGGACGGAACCGGCCAGGGCGCGGAGCTCTTCCTCGAGCGGGGTCACGGTCACCATGTCGCCCCCGGGTGGCTGCGGTGCAGATGCTGCATCTCGGCGAGCATCCGCCCGAACGGCTCGGTGTGGATGCCCTGGCGGCCGGCACCGGCCGTCCAGGCGCCGAGCTGGGGCCCGGTGGGCAGCGCCAGGGTGGCCTGGTCCACGGTCTTGGTGACGAGGGTCAGCCAGCCGTCGCGCAGGGCGGTCCAGTCGACGTCGAGCCCGTCGACCGGCTGGAAGAGCTCGCCCGTGAACCGCCACAGGTCGTCGAGGCCCGTGCGCATCCGCCGGTGGCTCTCCTCGGTGCCGTCCCCGAGGCGCAGGGTCCAGTGCTCGGCGTGGTCGCGGTGGTAGGAGACCTCCTTGACCGCCTTCGCCGCCAGCGGGGCGAAGGGGCCGTCCCCTGCCGCCAACTGCCCGTACAGCAGCTCCTGGTAGGTGGCGAAGTAGAGCTGGCGGGCGATGGTGTGGGCGAAGTCGCCGTTCGGCTGCTCGACGAGCTGGACGTTGCGGAAGGCCCGCTCTTCGCGGAGATAGGCCAGCTCGTCCTCGTCGCCGGCGAGGGAGAGGAGGGTCCGGGCCTGGCCGAGCAGGTCCAGCGCGATATTGGCGAGCGCGACCTCCTCCTCCAGGACGGGTGCGTGCCCGGCCCACTCCCCCAGCCGGTGGGAGAGCACGAGGGCGTCGTCGCCGAGGGCCAGGGCGGCGATCGGCGGCACGGTGCTCGCGGGTGCCCCGGTCATAGGTGCCGCACCCCTTCCGGGATGTCGTAGAAGGTCGGGTGGCGGTAGGGCTTGTCGGCCGCCGGCTCGAAGAAGGGGTCCTTCTCGTCCGGGGAGGAGGCGGTGATCCCGGCGGAGGGCACCACCCAGATCGAAACGCCCTCCGAGCGCCGTGTGTAGAGGTCGCGGGCGTTGCGCAGCGCCATCTCCGCGTCGGGTGCGTGCAGACTGCCGGCGTGGGTGTGGGCCAGGCCGCGCCTGCTGCGCACGAACACCTCCCACAAGGGCCAATCAGCGCTGGTCATGCCCGTGCCTCCCGGTGTGCGTCGGTGTGCTTCCCCGCGTACGCGGCGGCGGCCTCGCGTACCCAGGCGCCTTCTTCGTGGGCCCGTCGGCGTTGGTTGATCCGCTGGTCGTTGCACGGGCCGTTGCCCCGCAGGACCTCGTGGAACTCGTCCCAGTCGATGGCGCCGAAGTCGTGGTGACCGCGCTCCTCGTTCCACCGGAGGTCCGGGTCGGGGAGGGTCAGCCCGAGCGATTCGGCCTGGGGGACGCAGATGTCGACGAAGCGCTGGCGCAGCTCGTCGTTGGAGTGGCGCTTGATCTTCCAGGCCATCGACTGGGCGGAGTGCGCGGACTCCTCGTCGGGCGGGCCGAACATCATCAGGGACGGCCACCACCAGCGGTCCACCGCGTCCTGGGCCATCGCGTGCTGGGCCTCGGTGCCACGGCTGAGGGCGAGCAGCAGCTCGTACCCCTGGCGCTGGTGGAAGGACTCCTCCTTGCAGATGCGGACCATGGCCCGGGCGTACGGCCCGTAGGAACAGCGGCAGAGCGGGACCTGGTTGGTGATCGCGGCGCCGTCCACGAGCCAGCCGATGGCGCCCACGTCCGCCCAGGTCAACGTGGGGTAGTTGAAGATCGAGGAGTATCGCTGGCGCCCCGCGTGGAGCTTGTCGAGCAGCTCCTCGCGCCCGGTGCCCAAGGTCTCGGCGGCGCTGTAGAGATACAGGCCGTGGCCCGCCTCGTCCTGCACCTTGGCCATGAGGATCGCCTTGCGCCGCAGCGAGGGGGCCCTGGTGATCCAATTGGCCTCGGGCTGCATGCCGATGATCTCGGAGTGGGCGTGCTGTGCGATCTGCCGGACGAGCGTGGCGCGATAGGCGTCCGGCATCCAGTCCCGTGGCTCGATGCGCTCATCGGCGGCCACGGTGGCGTCGAAAACCGCCTCGTACGCCCCCGCTTCCGGCGCCGTCGTCGTCATGCCGTGCCCCCTCGATCTCTGGAACTCCCTACCGACCGATCGTTCGGTTCAATGGTGTGCCGAGGGCTCGGAAGGTGTCAAGCCTGTGGATAACTCCGCGGCCGCTGTGCCTGGTGGGGCGGCGTGGGTACCGTTCGGGTGCACAGCAACGGGTGGCGGGCGGAATCGGGGCGGGACATGGAGCGGGACGACGGGCACGAACGGACGGCCGGTATCGCCGGGCTGTCCCTCCCCTCACGCATCGCCGTCGCCATCGGCGTGGCGGGCGTGGCGGTCGCGGTCGCGGTGCACGTGTCGATGATGTTCCTGCACGTCGCACCGTCGAACACGATCAGCAAGCAGCACGGATCGGCCATCGACGACTACGTGTACCCGGAGTTCGAACAGAACTGGAAGTTCTTCGCGCCCAACCCGCTGCAGCAGAACGTCGCCGTTCAGGCACGAGCCGAGCTGCGCGGCCCCGACGGCCGGGCCGTGGTCACGCCCTGGACCGATCTGTCGGCCCAGGACGGGGCCGCCCTGCGCCACAACCTTCTCCCCAGCCACACGCAGCAGAACGAGCTCCGCCGCGCCTGGGACTTCTACGCGGGCACGCACGACGCGCGGGAGCAGCCCAACGGGATGCGCGGCAGGCTCGCCGAGCAGTACATCCGGCGCATCGCCGTGCTCCGTCTGGGTGGTGAGCGGAACGGGCGGACGGTCGAGCGCGTGCAGGTACGGGCCGTGACCACCGCCATAGCCCCGCCGCCCTGGAGCGACGAGAAGGTCGACACGCGACCCGTCCACCGCCTGCTGGGCTGGTGGCCGGTCACCACCGCCGATCTCCCGGAGGCGAAGAACCGGTGAGCTCCTCCCAGAACCCGGCCCCGGACAGGAAGCGGGACGCGCCGGCCGGCGCCGGGCTCGCGGCACGCGTCGACAGCGCGCTCGCCCGCGGCGTCACCCGCGTCACCGGCTCCGCCCTCGGCACGTACCAGACGGCCGTGCTGCGGATCGGTCTCTCCTTCACCTGGCTGTTCTTCCTGCTCCGCGAGTGGCCCAACCGCCATGAGCTGTACGGGCCCGACGGTCCGTGGAGCTGGGACATGGCCCGTCGGCTGACCGACGACAACCGCGCCTTCACCGCCCTGATGTGGTCCGACAGCGGCATCTGGTTTGAGACCGTCTACGTCCTGGCGATCGTCTCCAGCGCCCTGCTGATGCTCGGTTGGCGCACCCGGACCATGTCGGTCCTCGCCATGATCGGGGTGCTGTCGCTCCAGAACCGCAGCATCTTCGTCGGGGACGGCGGCGACAACGTCCTGCACCTGATGGCCCTGTACATGGTCTTCACCCGCTGCGGGCGGGTGTGGTCCCTCGACGCGCGCCGCGCCGCCCGCCGGGAGAAGGCCCCCGGGACCGGCTCCGGGACAGGCGACCGGGACCTCACCGGCATCGTGCTCTGGACGCTCTGCGGCCTCGCCCTCGTCATCGCCCAGGCGATCGGCGACACCCGCCTGGAGTGGACGGCCGACGGCCCGGTGCCGGGCATCGGGTGGGCCACGGTCCTGTGGGGCCTGTGGGCCGCCCAGGGGCTGTGGTGGCTCGCGCGGCGCCACGCGCCCGGGGAGCCGCGCACCGTCCTGGACGCCTTCGCGAATCTGGCGCACAACGGCGCCCTGCTCGTGATCATGGTGGAGGTCTGTCTGATCTACGCCACGGCGGGCTGGTACAAGATCCAGGGCTCGCGCTGGCAGGACGGCACCGCGCTCTTCTACCCGATGCACATCGACTACTTCTCGCCCTGGCCAGCGCTGTCCCACGCGCTGGCGAGCAGCGGGACGGTCGTGCTGCTCCTCAGCTACGGCACCGTGGCCGTGCAGGTCGCCTTCCCCTTCACCCTGCTGAACCGGCGGGTGAAGAACGTCCTGCTCGCCGTGATGATGGCCGAACACCTCGGCATCGCCCTCACCCTCGGCCTCCCGTTCTTCTCCCTCGCGATGATCGTCGCGGACGCGGTCTTCCTTCCCACCTCCTTCCTGCGCCGCACGGGAGCCCTCGTCGGCCGTGCGGGCAACAGGCTGCCCCTCGCCCGCAGGGGTGCGGTCCCGGCCCCACGGGAGAGCGAGGACGGGGCGGCCGGCACTCGCACGCTGGTGGGCTGAGCCAGGGGCGGCGGCCGGAATCCGGCCCGTAGGCTGAGGGCATGATCGAGGACGAGGCCGGAAACGCCCTGCGGCTCTGGGGCGAGGAGACCGCCGCCGACGCCGTGCTGCTCGACGGCTTCCACGCCCTGAAGCACGCCCTGCGCTTCGGCGCCGAGGTGCGGGTGGCGGTCACCGCCGACAAGAACTCCGCCCTGGAGCTCGCGGCCGAGCTGGCCGACGACCTGACCGACGTGCTCGACGAGCGCCTCGTCGAGATCCCGGCGCCGACCCTGCGGGAGCTGCTGCCCCGGGTGCACCCCACCCAGGTGGCCGCACTGGCGGTCAGGCCCGACCGCCGGGCGAACCTCGACGCCATGTCGCGGGCTCCCCGGCAGGCACCGGTCGTCGTCCTCGACAATCCCCGCAACCTCGGCAACGTCGGGGTCGTGATCCGGCTCGCCGCCGGATTCGGGGCCACGGGCGTGATCACCACCGGCGACATCGACCCCTGGCACCCGAACGCCGTACGGGCGGGCGCGGGCCTGCACTACGCCACCGCCGTGGAGCGCCTGCCGCTCCCCGAACTGCCGCCCGGCCCGCTGTACGCACTGGACCCGGAGGGGGACGACATCAGGTCCATCCCCCTGCCGGACGACGCGCTGATCGCCTTCGGCTCCGAGCGGCACGGCATCTCCCCCGAGCTGCGGGAACGGGCGACCAGGCTGGTCGCCCTCCCCATGCGGCCCCAGGTCTCCAGCTACAACCTCGCGACCAGCGTCGCCATGGCGCTCTTCCACTGGGGAGGCCCGGACCCGGCCCAGCGGGGCTGAACCGCCGACAACGAGGGGCGGCTACGCCAGGCGGCTACGACGGGCGGCGCACCTCGACGGTGCGGAAACGCGTCGCGACGAACGCGCTGTCGCACAGCACCGCGTTGGCCGCGGGGTTGCCGCCCGAGCCGTGGAAGTCCGAGAAGGCAGCCGTCTGGTTGACGTACACCCCACCGGTGAGGTTCAGGGAGAGCTGGGCGCACTCCTCCAGGCAGGCCTCCTCGACCAGGCGCTCGACCTCCGGCGAGGTGGTGTACGCGCCGACCGTCATCGCGCCCTTCTCCCGGATGGTCCGCCGCAGCAGCTCCACCGCGTCCCGGGCCGAGTCGACGGCCACGGCGAACGCCACCGGGCCGAAGCACTCCGACAGATAGGCCGCCTCGGCGTCGGGCTTGGCGCCGTCCAGCTTCACGATCACCGGCGTCCGGACCGTGGCCTCGGGGAAGTCGGGATTGGTCACCTGGCGGGAGGCGAGGGCGACCTCGCCGAGCTGCGCGGCCGCGGCGATGCGCTCCTTGACCTGGTCGTTCACGATGGCGCCCAGCAGCGCGTTCGCCCGGGCGTCATCACCGAGCAGGCCCTCGACGGCGCCCGCCAGATCGGTGACCACCTCGTCGTAGGACTTGGGCCCGGCGTCGGTGGTGATGCCCTCGCGCGGGATGAGGAAGTTCTGCGGGGTGGTGCACATCTGGCCGCTGTAGAGGGACAGCGAGAAGGCGAGATTGCTCAGCAGGCCCTTGTAGTCGTCGGTGGAGTCGATGACGACGGTGTTGACCCCGGCCTTCTCCGTGAAGACCTGCGCCTGGCGGGCGTTGGCCTCCAGCCAGTCGCCGAAGGCGGTCGAGCCGGTGTAGTCGATGATGCGGATCTCCGGGCGGGTGGCCAGTGCCTTGGCGATCCCCTCGCCGTCCCGCTCGGCGGCCAGCGTGACCAGGTCGGGGGAGAACCCGGCATCGTTCAGCACCTCGCGGGCGATCCGCACGGTGAGGGCCAGGGGCAGCACCGCGCGTGGGTGCGGCTTGACCAGGACCGCGTTACCGGTGGCGAGGGAGGCGAACAGCCCGGGGTAGCCGTTCCAGGTGGGGAAGGTGTTGCAGCCGATGAGCAGTGAGATGCCGCGCGGTACGGCGGTGAACTGCTTGCTCAGCGCCAGGGGATCCCGCTTGCCCTGCGGCTTGGACCACTCGGCCGCGCCCGGCGTACGGACCTGCTCGGCGTAGGCGTACGCGACGGCCTCCAGGCCGCGGTCCTGCGCGTGCGGCCCACCGGCCTGGAACGCCATCATGAACGCCTGGCCGCTGGTGTGCATGACCGCGTGCGCGAATTCGTGCGTACGGGCGTTGATCCGGGCCAGGATCTCCGCACAGACCACGGCCCGGACCTCGGGCCCCGCCTCGCGCCACTCCGGCATCGCCGCGCGCATGGCCGGCAGCAGCCGCTCGACGTCGGGGTGCGGATACTCGACGCCCAGCTCCGGCCCGTACGGGGAGATTTCGGCCCCCGTCCACCCCTGTGCCCCCGGCTGGTCGAGCTCGAAGCGCTTGCCGCGCAGGGCCTCGAAGGCCGCCTGGCCCTCGGCCGCGCTCAGGCTGCCGGGCACGGCACCCTCCGCCCCGTACGCCTTCGGGTGCTCGGGGTAGGGCGACCAATAGGCACGCGTGCGGATGGCTTCCAGAGCCTGGTCGAGAGTGGGGCGGTGCTTCTCGATCAACTGGGCGGTGGTGGATCCGGCGGTCACGGCTGACCAACTCCTTGTCGAGCTGGGCTCGGAGAGGCGACAGGCTTCGGGCAACTTCGGAAACAAGGTCGGGCGAAGACTTCGGGGGCCCGGGAACATCCCCCGGTAGATACAGTAACCGAACGATCGGTCGGGACAAGGGGGCCCGGCGAAGCTGTGGACAACTCATCGGGGAGGATCACCGACATGACCGCAATCGAGCCGGACCGCGCCGTCGCCGTCGTCGGCACCGGCACCATGGGCCAGGGAATCGCCCAGGTCGCCCTGGTCGCCGGCCACCCGGTGCGGCTGTACGACGCCGTACCCGGCCGCGCCGCCGAGGCCGCCCGGAGCATCACCGCACGTCTCGACCGCCTGGTGGAGAAGGGCAAGATCGCGGCGGCCGACCGCGACGCGGCCCGCGCCCGGATCGGCCCGGCGACGCGGGTGGCCGAACTCGCCGACTCCTCGCTCGTCATCGAGGCGATTGTGGAGCAACTGGCGGCCAAGCAGAAGCTGTTCACGGACCTCGAATCGGTCATTCCCGACGACTGCCTGCTCGCCACCAACACCTCGTCCCTGTCGGTGACCGCGATCGCCGGTGCCCTGCGCCTGCCCGGCCGCTTCGTCGGCCTGCACTTCTTCAACCCCGCCCCGCTGCTGCCGCTGGTGGAGGTGGTCCGCGGCTCCGCCACGGACGAGGCGGCGGCGGACCGCGCCTACGCCACGGTGGCCGCCTGGGGGAAACGACCGGTGCGCTGCGCCGACACCCCGGGGTTCATCGTCAACCGCCTCGCCCGCCCCTTCTACGCCGAGGCCTTCCGCGTCCACGAGGAGGGCTTCGCCGACCCCGCGACGATCGACGCCGTCCTGCGCGAGAGCGGCGGCTTCGCCATGGGGCCCTTCGAGCTGACCGACCTCATCGGCCAGGATGTGAACGAAGCCGTCACCCGTTCGGTCCATGAGGCCTTCTTCCACGATCCGAAATTCACGCCGTCGCTCGCGCAGCGACGCCTCGTGGAGGCGGGGAGTCTCGGCCGGAAGTCGGGGCGCGGGTGGTTCGCGTACGGGGAGGGCGCGCGGAAGCCCGAGCCGCGTACGGCGGAGCCGTGCGACCCTCCTGCGGAGATCGTCCTGCACGGCGGCTTGTACGGGCCTTCCGCCGTACTGCACGAGCTGATCGAGGAATCGGGCGTCAAGGTCACCACGGCCCCCGTCCCGGACGGGGGCCCGGGGTTCATCGCCCTGCCCGACGGGGCGCGGCTCTCCCTGACCGACGGCAGCGCCGCCACGACGGATGCGCACGGGGCCGCTGTCCGTTTCGACCTGGCCCTCGACTACCGCACCTGCACCCGGGTCGCCCTCGCGCCCTCCGAGCTCGCCTCCCCCGAGGACGTCCGGGCCGCGATCGGCCTGTTCCAGGCCCTCGGCAAGAAGGTCAGCGTCATCGGCGACGCGCCGGGCCTGATCGTCGCCCGTACGGTCGCGATGCTCGTCGACCTCGCCCACGACGCGGTCGGCCGCGGCGTGGCGAGCCCCGAGGACATCGACACCGCCATGCGGCAGGGCGTGAACTACCCCCGCGGCCCGCTGGAGTGGGGCCGCGTGCTCGGCGCGGCCTGGACGGACCGGCTGCTGCACCACCTGCACGAGGAATATCCGGGCGGCCGCTACGCCGCCTGTCAGCCCCTGCGCCGCCGTGCGGCCGTCGAAGAGAGCCTGCTCTAATCATGACCATGGCCAAGCGCGACACCTACACGCCCGAATCGCTGCTCGCGGTCGCCGTCCAGGTGTTCATCGAGCGGGGCTACGACGGCACGTCCATGGAGCATCTCTCCAAGGCGGCCGGCATTTCCAAGTCCTCGATCTACCACCACGTCAAGGGCAAGGAAGAGCTGCTGCGGCTCGCGATAAGCCGCGCGCTCGACGAGCTCTTCGCCGTCCTCCGGGAGCCGGGCGCCGAGCAGGGCCGGGCGATCGACCGGCTGGAGTACGTCACCCGGCGCACCGTGGAAGTGCTGATGAGCGAGCTGCCCTATGTGACGCTGCTGCTGCGCGTCCGGGGCAATACGGACACCGAGCGCTGGGCCATGGAGCGCCGCCGCGAGTTCGATCACGAGGTCGCCGAGCTGCTCAGGCGGGCCGCGGCCGACGGTGATCTCCGGGCCGACGTGGAGGTGCGGCTGGCGACCCGGCTGCTCTTCGGAATGATCAATTCCGTAGTGGAGTGGTACCGCCCCGAGCGCGGTGGCGCCGCGACGAGCGACGAGGTCGCCGACGCCGTGATCGCCACGGCCTTCGCGGGGCTGCGTACGTACCGCTGAGGTCCTGACGGTGGTGGTCCGGCCGCCGGACCGCCACCGCCACGGCCCGGCACGCCCTAGCCGCCCCCGCCCTCCTGGAGATCGGTCTCCTCGAAGACCAGCAGCGTGCGGGTGCTCAACACCTCGTCCATGGCCTGGATGCGGGTGAGCACCAGCTCGCGCAAGGCGCGGTTGTCCTTGGTGTGCACGAGCAGCAGCACATCGAAATCCCCGCTGACCAGGGCGATGTGCGCGGCCCCGGGCAGCGCGTACAGCTTTTCCCGCACGCTGCGCCAGGAATTCTGGACGATCTTCAGCGTGATGTACGCCGACGCCCCCTGCCCGGCCCGCTCCTGGTCGATCAGCGCGCTGAAGCCGCGTATGACGCCGTCGTCGATCAGGCGGTTGATACGCGCGTAAGCGTTGGCGCGCGAGACGTGCACCCGCTCGGCCACGGACCGGATCGAGGCGCGGCCGTCGGACTGGAGCATGTACAGGATGGAACGGTCGATGTCGTCGAGCGGGCGCGCGGGGGCCCTCGCTCCCGACGTGGCCATCTGTTCCTCCGGCATACCGTCCCGCCTCCCCTTCATGGACGCCCTGTCCATATCTCAGGCTGTGGAGAACCGTTTGTCCACAGGCTCGGGCCGCCTGTAGCCAAAATGCGCCGACGACCGAACAATCGGTAGGGAGAGCGCGGGTTTCCTTCGGTAACGCGTTCCGGTCAAGCTCGTCCTTGAGGAGGTGCTCGTCATGACGGTCCTGGAGCAGCCCGGTTCGTACCGGCCCACCCCGCCCCCTGCCTGGCAGCCTCGCACCGACCCCACGCCGCTGCTGCCCGACGCGGAGCCGTTCCGTCTGCTGGGCACCGACGCCGCCGCGGATCTGGACCCGGAGCTGCTGCGCCGCCTGTACGGGCAGCTCGTGCGCGGCCGCCGTTACAACACCCAGGCCACCGCGCTGACGCGCCAGGGCAGGCTGGCCGTGTATCCCTCCTCCACCGGTCAGGAGGCCTGCGAGGTCGCCGCCGCGCTCGTCCTGCAGGAGCAGGACTGGCTCTTCCCCAGCTATCGCGACACGCTCGCCGCCGTCGCCCGCGGCCTGGACCCCGTCCAGGCGCTCACCCTGCTGCGCGGTGACTGGCACACCGGCTACGACCCGCACGAGCACCGGGTGGCCCCCCTGTGCACCCCGCTGGCCACCCAACTCCCGCACGCGGTCGGCCTCGCGCACGCCGCGCGCCTGAAGGGGGACGACGTCGTCGCGCTCGCCATGGTCGGCGACGGTGGCACCAGCGAGGGCGATTTCCACGAGGCGCTCAACTTCGCCGCGGTCTGGCAGGCGCCGGTCGTCTTCCTCGTGCAGAACAACGGCTTCGCGATCTCCGTGCCCCTGGCGAAGCAGACCGCCGCCCCCTCCCTCGCCCACAAGGCCGTCGGCTACGGCATGCCCGGCCGGCTGGTCGACGGCAATGACGCGGCAGCCGTCCACCAGGTCCTGTCCGAGGCGATGCGACGTGCCCGCAGCGGTGGCGGCCCCACCCTCGTGGAAGCCGTCACCTACCGCATCGACGCCCACACCAACGCGGACGATGCCACGCGCTACCGCCCCGACGCCGAGGTCGAGATGTGGCGCGGCCACGACCCGATCCTGCTGCTGGAGCAGGAGTTGACCAGCCGGAAGCTGCTGGACGAGGCCGGCATGGAGGCCGAGCGGCAGGCCGCCGAGCGGATGGCCGCCGATCTGCGTGAGCGGATGAACCAGGACCCCTTGCTCGACCCGATGGATCTCTTCACCCATGTTTACGCCGAGCAGACCGTCCAACTGCGCGAGCAGGCCGACCGGCTGCGGGCCGAGCTGGCCGCCGCCGAGGAGCTCTCCCCCGGCCACCAGGAAGGAACGCAGCGATGACCGCCGCGGCCGTCGACACCGCCCGTAAACCCGTATCGATGGCGCAGGCGCTGGGCCGGGCGCTGCGCGACGCCATGGCCGACGATCCGTCCGTCCATGTCCTCGGCGAGGACGTCGGCGCGCTGGGCGGCGTCTTCCGGGTCACCGACGGCCTGACGAAGGAGTTCGGCGAGGACCGCTGCACGGACACACCACTGGCCGAGGCGGGCATTCTCGGCGCGGCCGTGGGCATGGCGATGTACGGGCTGCGGCCGGTGGTCGAGATGCAGTTCGACGCCTTCGCCTATCCGGCGTTCGAGCAGCTCATCAGCCACGTCTCCCGCATGCGGAACCGGACGCGCGGCGCGATGCCGATGCCGATCACCGTGCGGGTGCCCTACGGCGGCGGGATCGGTGGCGTCGAGCACCACAGCGACTCCTCCGAGGCGTACTACATGGCGACGCCGGGGCTCCATGTGGTGGCGCCGGCGACCGTCGCCGATGCCTACGGGCTGCTGCGGGCCGCGATCGCCTCCGACGACCCGGTGATCTTCCTGGAGCCCAAGCGGCTCTACTGGTCGAAGTCCGACTGGTCGCCGGACCGGCCCGAGCAGGTGCCGGGCATCGGCCGTGCGGTCGTCCGACGGGCGGGCACGTCGGCGACGCTCATCACCTACGGGCCGTCCCTGCCGGTCTGTCTGGAGGCCGCGCGGGCGGCCACCGCCGAGGGGTGGGATCTGGAGGTCGTCGACCTGCGGTCGCTGGTCCCCTTCGACGAGGAGACGGTCTGCGCGTCCGTGCGCCGCACCGGGCGGGCCGTGGTGGTCCACGAGTCGACCGGTTTCGGCGGCCCGGGCGGGGAGATCGCGGCCCGGATCACCGAGCGGTGCTTCCACCACCTGGAGGCGCCGGTGCTGCGGGTCGCCGGGTTCGACATCCCGTATCCGCCCCCGATGCTCGAACGGCACCACCTCCCCGGGGTGGACCGGGTGCTGGACGCGGTCGCGCGGTTGCAGTGGGAGTCGGAGTGGACCGCGGGGTCCGAGGGGGGTACGCGCTGATGGCCGTGGTGCGTGAGTTCACGCTGCCCGACCTGGGGGAGGGCCTCACCGAAGCGGAGGTCGTCCGCTGGCTCGTGAAGGTGGGTGACGTGGTCGCCGTCGACCAGCCGGTCGTCGAGGTCGAGACGGCGAAGGCGATGGTGGAGGTCCCCTGCCCCTACGGCGGCGTGGTGACGGCCCGCTTCGGGGACGAGGGCACGGAACTGCCGGTGGGAGCGCCCCTGCTGACCGTCGCGGTCGGCGACCCGGCCCACGCGGACGTTGACCCGGCTTCCCCCGTCGGCCCTTCCACCGCCACGGAATCCGCCGAGGCCGAGGGGTCGGGGAACGTGCTGGTCGGGTACGGCACACAGGCCCCCGCGGCCCGGCGGCGCCGGGTCCGCCCGGAGACGGGCGGCTCCCGTACGAACCCGGGCCCGGCCGGCCGGACCCCGGCGCAGCCGTCCCCGTCGACGGTCACGCCACCGGTCCCGCAGCCGGACGCCCCGGCGACCACCGCCGTGGCGGTGATATCGCCGCTCGTACGGCGGCTCGCCCGTGAACACGGCGTGGACCTGCGGCAGGTGCGGGGCACCGGCCCCGACGGGCTGATCCTCCGGGCGGACGTCGAGGGCGCGGCGCGCGCCCTGGAGCAGCGCGCGCAGAGCGAGGCGCGGCCGGCACCGCAAGCCGCCCCGCGCGCCCACGCGATGCGAACAGCCGTGGCGGAGACCGGGGCTGAGCGCGTCCCGTTGCGCGGAGTGCGGGGTGCGGTCGCCGAGAAGCTGAGCAGGAGCCGACGGGAGATCCCGGACGCCACCTGCTGGGTGGACGCGGACGCGACGGAGCTGATGGCCGCCCGCCGCGCGATGAACGCCGGCGGCGGCGAGAAGGTGTCGCTGCTGGCCCTGCTGGCACGCATCTGCACGGCCGCGCTGGCCAAGTACCCGGAGCTCAACGCGACCGTGGACACCGAGGCGCGGGAGATCGTACGGCTGCCGGGGGTCCACCTGGGGTTCGCCGCCCAGACCGAGCGCGGCCTGGTCGTCCCCGTGGTCCGCGACGCACACACGCGGGACGCGGTCGGGCTGTCCCTGGAGATCGCACGGCTCACGGAGGCCGCACGGACGGGGACGCTCGCCCCGGCGGAGCTGACCGGCGGCACCTTCACCCTGAACAACTACGGGGTGTTCGGGGTCGACGGCTCGACGCCGATCCTCAACCACCCCGAGGCGGCGATGCTCGGTGTCGGCCGCATCGTGCCGAAGCCCTGGGTGCATGAGGGGGAGTTGGCGGTGCGGCAGGTGGTGCAGCTGTCCTTCACCTTCGACCACCGGGTCTGTGACGGCGGTACGGCGGGCGGCTTCCTGCGGTACGTGGCCGACTGCGTCGAACGGCCGGCGGTGCTGCTGCGGTCCCTCTGACGGGACGCCCCACCGGGACGGGGCCACGAAAAGGCCGGGGCCGGGCCGGTAGCGGGATCGGCTCGGTGCTTCGGGGAGCGCCATACTCGTCGGATGCGGATGACTGGTTACGACGCGGTGGTGCTCGCCGGAGGAGCGGCGCGCCGGCTCGGCGGGGCGGACAAGCCCGCTGTGCGCGTGGGCGGGCGCACGCTGCTGGACCGGGTGCTCGGCGCGTGCGCGGACGCCGGGGAGACCGTCGTGGTGGGGCCGCGCCGGCCGACCGCGCGCAGCGTCCGGTGGGCGCGTGAGGAGCCGACCGGCGGCGGTCCGCTCGCCGCGCTCGCCGCCGGGCTGAAGCACACCGGTGCGCCCACCACGCTCGTCGTCTCCGCCGACCTCCCCTTCCTGCGGGCCGACACCGTACGGGCCCTGCTCGCGGCGGCCGCCACGGGTGAGGTCGAAGGGGCGCTGCTCTGCGACGCCGACGGACGCGAACAGCCGCTCGTCGCCGCCTACCGGACCGAGCCGCTCCGCCGTGAGCTGGCGCTCCTCGCCACCGAGTACGGCAGCCTCGTCGGACTGCCGCTGCGACTGCTCACGGCCGAGCTGTCGCTCGGCCGGCTTCCGCACCCCACCGCGTCTTTCGATTGCGACACCTGGGAGGACGTTGCCGCCGCCCGCGCGCGCATCAGGGACGATGGGAGCGTGCTGGATGAATGGATCTCCGCGGCCAAGGCCGAGCTGGGCATCGAACTGGATGTCGACGTGACCGCCCTCCTCGATCTCGCGCGCGACGCCGCGCACGGTGTGGCCCGCCCCGCCGCGCCCTTGACGACGTTCCTCGTCGGCTATGCCGCGGCCCAGCGGGGCGGTGGGACCGAAGCCGTCGCCGACGCGACCCGCAAGGCCGTCGCCCTCGCCGCGAGATGGACCGAGGAGGCTCAGACGGACCAGGGGAACCAGGCGAGCCCAGGTGCCCCAAGTTCCCCAGGAGACGATGCCGCCGGGCAGGCGGACAAGGCGGGGGGATCGGCGTGACGGACCGGGACGCGGACGCTGCTCTGGACCGTGCGGCCGAAGAGGCGCTCGCGCTGTTCGCCGACGACCGGAGGACATCGGGCGACCGGCGCGAGAGCCACGTCCGCCGGCCACAACGTGCCTCGGACCTCGCGGAAACGGTGCGCTGGAACGTGGCCGACTGGGCCGCCGAGGACTGGGGAGGACCCGCGCCCCAGGACGCCCACGCCGCCGACAGCGCCGCCGACGGCGCCTCCAGCCGCAGCGCCTCCGCCACCCCTTCCGACGGTCCCTCCAAGGGCTCCTCGTTCAACGACGAGTTGTTCAACAGCGACCCCTTCAGCGAAGCGGCGTCCGGTGACCGGCCCGCCGCCGACGACCGCTCCCGCCGGCCCGATCCGTCCCCCGAGCCGAACCGGCCCCCCGAGCCGAACCGGACCACCGAGCCCGACCAGCCCGCCGACGTGCCGAACGAAGCCCCCGAGGCCCGCGCGCACGCCACGCCCTGGCACGCCGCCCGTACCGCCGCCGCCCGCGCCGCCCAGCCTCTCCCGTCGGTCGTGCGCCCCCTCGGCGAGGCGCTGGGCCAGACCCTCGCCGAGCCCCTCGCCGCGCTCACCGACCTGCCGTCCTTCGACACCTCCGCCATGGACGGCTGGGCTGTCGCGGGCCCCGGGCCCTGGCGGCTCCCCTCGGAGAACGCCACCCCCGAAGGCACGGGAACCAGCACCGGCACCGGCATCCTCGCCGGTCACGCCGAGGCCGCGCCCCTCAGCGACGGCGACGCCGTCCGGATCGCCACCGGCGCCCGTGTGCCCCCCGGCGCCACCGCCGTCCTGCGCAGCGAGCACGGCAAGGTGCGCGGCGAGGGCCGCGAGCTCTACGCCAGTCGGCACATCACCCAGGGCCAGGACATCCGGCCCCGGGGCCAGGAGTGCCGCCGGGGCGACGCGCTGCTGCCCGCCGGCGCCCTCGTCACCCCCGTCGTGCTCGGTCTCGCCGCCGCCGCGGGCTACGACGAACTGACCGTCACTTCCCGCCCCCGGGTGGAGGTCCTCGTCCTCGGCGACGAGCTGCTGCGCGCGGGTCTGCCCCACGACGGCCGGATCCGGGACGCGCTCGGCCCCCTGCTCGGCCCCTGGCTGCGCGCGCTCGGCGCGGAAGTCGTGGCGACCCGGCACGTGGGTGACGACCCGGAGGCGCTGCACACCGCCGTCTCCGCGTCGACCGCCGACGTCGTCGTCACCACGGGCGGCACGGCCGCGGGGCCCGTCGACCACGTCCACCCCACCCTCCGCCGCCTCGGCGCCGAACAGCTCGTCGACGGTGTCCAGGTGCGACCGGGCCACCCGATGCTGCTCGCCCGCCTCGCGCCCGGCCGGTATCTGGTCGGGCTTCCCGGCAATCCCCTCGCCGCCGTCTCCGGGCTGCTCACCCTCGCCGAGCCGCTGCTCCGCACGCTCTCCGCCCGCCCGGCCCCGCCTCCCTACCGGGCACGGCTGACCGAGGCGGTCCAGGGCCACCCCGTCGACACGCGCCTGATTCCGGTGGTCTACCAGCACGGTGACCGGGCGCGTCCGCTCCGCTTCCACGGCCCCGCCATGCTGCGCGGCATCGCCGCCGCCGACGCGCTGGCCGTCGTCCCGCCCGGCGGTGCGGACCAGGGCGCCGAGGCCGAGATCCTCGACCTGCCGTGGACGGCCGACGGGATCGGCATCAGCGCCGACACCACCACAGGCACCGGCGGTACGCCGTGAAGCTGCCCGCCCACGACGCCACCGACCGTTCCACGCACCCGGACCCGGCCGTCTCCCCGCCCGCTCACCACGGCGTCTCCCCGGCGGACCGTGCGGGCCAGCACGACACCGAGCACCGGATCATGTTGCCCCGCTACACGGCGGGCCCGCTCCGCCAGGTGGCCCGGCGGCTGCTCATGGCGCTGTTGGTCATGGTCGCGACGGTCCTCATCGTCTACTCGGACAGCGCCGGCTACCACGACAACGCCGACGGCAAGGTCGACTTCCTCGACGCCGTCTATTACTCCACCGTCACCCTGTCCACCACCGGATACGGCGACATCGTCCCGTACAGCGACAGCGCCCGACTGAGCAATGTGCTGCTCGTGACGCCGCTGCGCGTTCTCTTCCTGATCATTCTGGTCGGCACCACCCTCGAGGTCCTCACCGAGCGGACCCGTGACCAGTGGCGCTTGACCCGATGGAGGTCCGCCTTGCGAGAGCACACCGTCGTCATCGGCTTCGGGACGAAGGGCAGGTCGGCCGTGCAGACCCTCACCGCGACCGGGCTGGCCAACGCGCGGGTCGTGGTCGTCGACCCGAACCCCAAGGTCGTCGAGTCGGCGACCGCGCACGGATACGCGGGCGTCGTCGGTGACGCGACCCGCAGCGACGTGCTGTTGCGCGCCGAGGTCCAGAAGGCCCGTCAGATCATCATCGCCACCCAGCGCGACGACACCGCCGTGCTCGTCACGCTCACCGCGCGCCAGCTCAACCGCGGCGCGAAGATCGTCGCGGCCGTACGGGAGGAGGAGAACGCCCCGCTGCTGCGGCAGTCCGGCGCGGACGCCGTGATCACGAGCGCGAGCGCGGCGGGCCGGCTGCTCGGGCTGTCCGTGCTCAGCCCCAGCGCGGGCACGGTCATGGAGGACCTGATCCAGCAGGGCAGCGGCCTCGACCTCGTCGAGCGGCCGGTGGTCAAGTCCGAGGTGGGGCGCGGCGTGCGGGACACGGACGACCTCGTGGTCTCCGTCCTGCGCGGGCACCGGCTGATCGGCTACGACGACCCCGAGGCGAGCCCGCTGAAGACGACGGACCGCCTGATCACGATCGTCCGGGCGCGGCCCAACGGGTCCGGCGCGTAACCGGCCCTCCGGCCCCCCCGCTCCCACGTTGCCCCCATGTTTCTCCAACGCCCGCCGGAGAGAAGCGAACCGGCGAGGAAAACAGGCCCACGCGTCGCGTGTGCCTCGCAGGCCCCGGGAGTAGCCTCGCGACCATGCATGCGATCACCATTCCCGAACCCGGCGGACCCGACGCCCTCGTCTGGGCCGAGGTCCCCGACCCGGTACCCGACGCGGGAGAGGTCCTGGTCGAGGTCGTGGCCGGCGGTGTCAACCGCGCCGACCTGATGCAGCGCCAGGGGTTCTACGACCCGCCGCCCGGTGCCTCCCCGTACCCGGGCCTGGAGTGCTCCGGCCGGATCGCGGCGCTCGGGCCCGGTGTGAGCGGCTGGGCGGTCGGCGACGAGGTCTGCGCGCTGCTGTCCGGCGGCGGCTACGCGGAGAAGGTCTGCGTGCCGGTGGGCCAGCTGCTGCCCGTGCCCGACGGCGTCGACCTCGTCACCGCCGCCGCGCTGCCCGAGGTGACGGCCACGGTCTGGTCGAACGTCTTCCTCGTCGCCCAGCTGCGCCCCGGCGAGACCTTCCTCGTGCACGGCGGCGGCAGCGGCATCGGCACCATGGCCGTGCAGTTGGCGAAGGCCGTGGGCGCGCGGGTCGCGGTCACGGCGGGCGGGCCGGAGAAGCTCGAACGCTGTCGTGAGCTGGGCGCGGACATCCTCATCGACTACCGCGAGCAGGACTTCGTCGAGGAGCTGGACAAGGTCACGGGCGGCGTCGGCGCGGACGTCATCCTCGACATCGTCGGCGCGAAGTACCTCCAGCGGAACGTGGACGCCCTCGCCGTCAGCGGCCGGCTGGCGATCATCGGTCTCCAGGGCGGCCGCAAGGGCGAGCTGGACCTGGGCAAGCTGCTGACGAAGCGGGCGGCCGTGACGGCGACCTCGCTGCGCGCACGGCCCCCGGCGGAGAAGGCCACGATCGTGGCGGCGGTCCGGGAGCACGTCTGGCCGCTGATCGCCGGCGGGCGGGTACGGGCGGTGGTCGACCGGACGATGCCGATGCGGGACGCCGCCGCCGCGCACCGCGTGCTGGAGGAGAGCTCGCACGTGGGGAAGGTGCTCCTCACGACGTGAGGGGTCACGACGCGAGGGATCACGGCATGAGAGATCGCGCGATGTGACGGGTACGGCCGGTGCCGGTGGGCACCGGCCGTACCCGTTTCGCCCCCACCTGTACCGCCTCTCCCACCCCACCCGTAGGCCGTCGACACTCACCACCCTCCCGTCACTCCTGGTCAACCATTCGGCGCCCTGTCACCCACCTGGCCGTTCAGCGGGCAGGTGGCCCGGGGGCGTGTGAGGCTTGGTGTGTCGGGAGGGGGTGGCTCCTGCGAAGGGTGGCGCCGTGGGTGGCGGAGTGCGGAAGACGACGAGCTCGGTCGGCACACAGGCCGGGGCACAGGCGGGCACACAGGCCGGAACACCGACCGGATGGCCGGTGGCCACAGCCGGACTGTTCTTTACGGCCTTCACGGCCCTCCTGCTCATAGCCACCGGCGCGCACGCCGAGGAAAAGGCCGTCCCCAGCGCACCTCCGTCCGCGCCCCCCGCCTCCGCCCCCCTCGCACCGCTCCGCGTGATCCCCTCCCCCTCCTCGTCGTCCTCCCTGCTCACCGAGCGGCTCGCCGGGAGCACGGCCGGGGAAGGCCGCACGCACCCCGGCCGGGCCACGTCCTCGCCCGACAGCCCCGCCGACAGCGCCGCCGCGTCCGCCGAGCCCTCCGGCTCCCCCTCGGCCCCACAGCCGCCCGCCGAGAGCCCGGAACCGGCCCGCGAGCCCGCCGCGGCGCCCGAGCCGCCCTTCAACACCCCACCGCCCCGGGCCCGCCTCGAAGCCGCACAGCCGTACGTCCCCGGGCCCGCCCCACGTACGTACGAGCCGAGCGCGGGCCCCTGGGACGCCCTGGACGCCACGGGCTCCGAGCACGCCGAGGAGTCGTCCGACCCGGTCATGCGCGTCCTGCCGCTCGGTACCGGCATGACCCTCACCGGCCTCGGCCTGGGCTTCCTCGGTCTGCGGCTGCGCCGCGGCTGACGCGGCCCCGGTTCCGCGCCGGTTCCACGTTTGATCCCCGGTACTCGCCTAACGGACGGCGCGCCGGGGCTGCGCATGGGCCGTGCATCGGTTCTGTCCTCCGAACGGGTGCAGGAGGTATACATAGGGCCCAGCCACGGCCCGCCGACCGGCCCACCCAAGGGGAAGCACCGCACCATGACCGGTTCAGCGCCGCAGGCCAGGACGCCCCTGCCCGGGCGGCCCGTGCTGGAGCTCAGGAATCTGACCCGCACCCATGGCACCGGGCCCGCCGAGGTGCACGCCCTGTGCGGCATCGACATGGCCGTGCAGCCGGGGGAGCTGGTGGCGGTCATGGGCCCCTCGGGGTCCGGGAAGTCGACGCTGCTGACGCTCGCGGGCGGGCTGGACGTGCCGACGTCCGGGCAGGTGATCGTGGAGGGCCGGGACATCGCGACGCTGAGCCGCCGCGCGCTGGCGGCCATGCGGCGCCGGTCGATCGGCTATGTGTTCCAGGACTACAACCTCGTGCCCGCCCTCACCGCCGCCGAGAACATCGCCCTGCCCCGTGAGCTGGACGGCGTGCCCACCCGCAAGGCCCGCGCCGAGGCGATGGACGCGCTGGCCGAGCTGGACCTCACCGGCGTCGCCAAGCGCTTCCCCGACGAGATGTCCGGCGGCCAGCAGCAGCGCGTGGCCATCGCCCGCGCCCTCGTCGGCGACCGCCGCCTCGTGCTCGCCGACGAGCCGACCGGGGCCCTGGACTCCCGGACCGGCGAGGCGATCCTCGCGCTGCTGCGGGCGCGCTGCGACGCGGGCGCGGCGGGCGTGATGGTCACCCACGAACCGCGGTACGCGGCCTGGGCCGACCGCGTGGTGTTCCTGCGCGACGGCACGATGGTCGACCAGACGCTGACCGCGCGCGCCGAGGCGCAGCTCGCGGCCGGGGAACCCCGGTGAAGCGCGTCTCCGGCATACGCGTGCCGCGCGTCACGGGCATCCCCGCCTGGCGTGCGGCCCTGCGGATCGCCCGTCGTGACGCGCTGCGCGCCAAGGCCCGCAGCGCGCTCGTCGTCGTCATGATCGCGCTGCCGGTGCTGGCCGTGACGGTGGCGGACGTGACGTACCACAGCGCCGGTCCGACCCGGGCGCAGGAGGTCACCCGGGAACTGGGTGCGGCGGACGCGCAGTTCAGCGACGCCGGGTACGGCCCGGGGCCGGTCGTGCAGATGCCCGACGCGAGCCGCGTGGGGACCCCGCGCGGCAGCGCGGACGAGACGGAGAACGACGGTGCCGCGGGCCGGCCCGTCGACGTCGCCGCCGTCCTCGCCACCCTGCTGCCCAAGGGCACCCGCACGGTCACCTCGGAGGACGTCGACGGGCTGGTCCGCACGACCCACGGGCTGCGGCGCGTCACCGTCCGGGAGATGCCCGCCGCCGACGCCTTGCTGCGCGGCAAGGTCGACGTCCGCCGCGGCCTCCTGCCCGACGAGCCCCACGAACTGGCCGCCACCACCGCCTTCCTGGAGTCCTCCGGGCTGCACGTCGGCTCGCACACCCGGATCAAGGGCCTGGCCCGGGAGTTCCGGATCACCGCGGCCGTGGAGCTGCCGGGCGATCTGAACGGCGAGTACCTCATCGCCCGGCCGCACGCCGTGATCGAACCGTGGCGGGCCCAGGCCGAGCGCGACAAACGGGCCGCGCCACCGCACCCGATGCCCAAGGAGTACTACGTCGCCGCCAAGGACGGCGGGGTGACCTGGCAGGACGTACGGGCCGCCAACGAGCGCGGCGTGCTCGTCCGCTCCCGCGCCGTGCTGCGCGACCCGCCGCCGGATGCCGCCGTGCCGGCCGCCCGGACGCCGGGCGTCGGCATCGGACCCGGCTCCGCCACGGACACCGGCATGGGCTCCCGCCGGGCGACCGTGGCGCTGGCGACCGTCGCCGCAATGGCGGTCCTGGAGATCGTGCTGCTCGCGGGCCCGGCCTTCGCCGTGGGGGCCCGCCGCGCCCGCCGTCAGCTCGGGCTGATCGGCATCTGCGGCGCCGACCGCGGGCAGCTACGGGCCGTGGTGCTGGCGGGCGGCGTGGTGCTCGGCACCGCCGGCGCCGTCCTCGGGGTGCTCCTCGGGCTCGGGCTCAGCGTGCTGTGCCGACCGGTGTTCGAGGAGTGGGACGGGCAGCGCTTCGGGCCCGTCACCGCCGTTCCGTCGCACCTGCTGACCATCGTCGGCCTCGGAGTGCTCACGGGCGTGCTGGCCGCGCTCGTCCCCGCGCTCGTCGCGGGCCGCCAGTCGGTGCTCCAGTCGCTGGCCGGCCGCCGCGGCGTGCGGCACGGCTCCCGGGTGCTGCCGGCGCTCGGCCTCGCGGCGATCCTGCTGGGCGGCGGCCTCGCCCTGGTCGGCGGGGCGACGGGCAGCGGCTGGGCAGTCGTCGCCGCGGGCTCGGTCGTCGCCGAACTCGGCATGCTGGCGTGTGTCCCCGTGCTGGTCGGCGCCTGCGCCCGGTTCGGAAGCCGGCTGCCGCTCGCCGCCCGGTTCGCGCTGCGCGACGCGGCCCGCAACCGCGGCCGCACCGCCCCCGCCGTCGCCGCCGTGACCGCCGCGGTGGCCGGGACGGTCGCGGTGGCGACGTACACGGTCAGCCTGGTCGCCGAGGACCGCTTCGGATACGAGCCGCTGCTGCGGCCCGGCACGGTCGCGCTGCTGGTCGACTCGTACGCGAACGAGGGCGGGCACCCGGAGAAGGCGCTGCCCGCTCTCCGCCGGGCCATGGAGCACGCCCTTCCGGTCACCGGTGAGCGTGCCGACGTCGACCGGGTCTGGGCGGGCGCCGACTGCTACACCCGCGCCGCCGGGGACGACTGCGGCGAGATCGAGCTCGTCCGCCCCGCCACCCACCGCTGCCCGCTGGAGGGACCGACCGGCCGGGACCTCGCCGAGCGCCTCAGCGCGGAGGAACACCGGCGGCTGCGGCGCGGCCCCGAGTGCGTGGACGCCGGCGGTTTCTCCCCCATCGGCGACGCCGGGGAGAAGGTCCTGGTCGGCGACGCCCGGCTGCTGCGCACCTACGTCGGGCTGCGCGACCCGGCGGCCGAAAGGGCCCTGGCCGAGGGCAAACCGGTGCTCCTGAACAGCGCCTACGCGCAGGACGGCCGCGTCCAGCTGAAGATCACCCCGACCGGTGAGCCGCTCACGACGGCCGGCACCCCGGGCACGCCCGGCACCACCGGCCCGCACAGCGCTCCCGGCACGACCGGGCCGGGCGACCGGGGCAGCGGCTCCGGCCGTACCACCGGCCACAGGGGCCCTGTGGCCCCCACCCGCCCCGCGCCCCCGGACCCGTCCCGCAAGGTCTTCCTCGACGCCTACGTCGCCCCCGAGGCCTATGCCGCCACGCCCGGCGTGCGGCTGATCCTGCCCGCCGTCCTCGCGCAGCGGCTGAATCTGCACACCGCCCCGGCGGGGTCCTTCTACGCCGTGCGCCACACCCCGGACAAGGCCGAGGAGGAGCGGGCGAACGCCGTCCTCGACCGGGGGGACGCGGCGACCAGCCTCTACATCGAGCGCGGGCCCCAGAGCGACGCGGACGACTTCTTCCTGATGGTCCTCGCCGTCTTCGCGGGCGTGGTGACCATAGGGGCCGCCGTCGTCACCACCGGTCTGGCCAAGGCGGACGCGGAGGCCGATCTGACCACGCTCAGCGCGGTGGGCGCGCCGCCGGGGGTGCGGCGCGGCTTCGCCGGCTTCCAGTGCGCGGGCGTCGCGGGGCTCGGCGTGCTGCTGGGCTCCGTCGCCGGAGTGGTGCCCGCAGTGGCGCTCCGGCTGGTCGACGGGCGCGACGCGCTGGCCGCCATGCGCCGCGATCCGCTGGTCCCCGCCCATACCCCGATCGAGCTGCCCTGGTCCACGCTGACGGTGCTCGCGGTGGGTGTCCCGGTGCTCGCCGGCCTGCTCGCGGCCTGTTCCACGCGGTCCCGCACGGCACTGCCCCGGCGCGCGGGATAGGCCCTCGCACGCCGGAGTACGACCCGGGGCGTGCGAGGAAGGTGGATCAGGCGTGTACGGGGGCATCAACCGGGGGAAACCACGGGTGCGAGAGAATGGCGGCATGGAGATGCCGAGGAATGAACGGTCGCAGGAGAGCCCACAGGTCCTGGTCGTAGGCCCGGACGGCATGGCTCTCGGCAACGCCAACCCCGGCGGCGGGGTCGGTGACGACGAGTCGCGCGAGGTCCCGGTGACGGAGATGGTCGAACAGCCGGCGAAGGTCATGCGCATCGGCAGCATGATCAAGCAGCTGCTGGAGGAGGTCCGGGCGGCTCCTCTGGACGAGGCGAGCCGGGTCCGGCTCAAGGACATCCACCACAGCTCCGTCAAGGAGCTGGAGGACGGCCTGGCGCCGGAGTTGGTGGAGGAGCTGGAGCGCCTGTCGCTCCCGTTCACCGACGACGCCATTCCGACCGAGGCCGAACTGCGCATCGCGCAGGCGCAGTTGGTCGGCTGGCTGGAGGGTCTGTTCCACGGCATCCAGACCGCGCTGTTCGCCCAGCAGATGGCGGCGCGCGCCCAGTTGGAGCAGATGCGCAGGGCTCTGCCGCCCGGCGTGATGGGTGAGGACGACGACGAGGGCCACCATGGCGGTGCCCGCTCGGGCCCGTATCTGTAGATCCGTCAGGATTCCGCGGCTCCCCGAAGTCACCGAGCAGTTCGTGCCCGGTGCGTCCCGCAGGACGCACCGGGCACGCGCGTGTGCGGGACCTTACGCGGGGTCGCCCGTCGAGACGGTGAGCACGAACTGCGCGCTCGGCGACTTCGGGTCGAACGGGTCACCCGCGGCCGGCACCTGGTTGAGCACCGTGCCCTTGCCCCAGGTGTTCTCGGGCGCGACGTCGACCCGGTACTTCCAGCCGGCGGCCTGGAGGCACTCCTTCACCGAGTCGATGTAGATGTACTTGAAGTCGGGCGCGGACTTCTTCGTCTTGTCGTTGTAGACGTCGTAGGCCTTGCTGCACTTCTCGGGGGCGATGGTCTTGGACTTGTCGCCGTCCTTGTGGCTGCTCTGCGGCGCGGCGCCACCGGTGCCGCCACCCGTCGTCGTGCCCGCCACGGGCGACTGCGAGGACGTGGTCCTCCCGGCCTCTTCCTTCTTGCCCCCGTCGCCGTTCAGCGAGATGGCGGCGATCACGCCGACGACCGCGAGGACCGCGACGACGCCCGAGCCGATCAGCACGCCCTTGTTGCTCTTGCCGCCGCTGCCGCCCGCGCCGCCACCGTGCGCGGCCGGGGCCGGGGACGGGGTGATCGTGTACGGGGGCGGGGTGTGCGCGGCCGGGCCGGGCTGCTGGTAGGGCTGGGCGGGCGTCTGGTAGCCCTGGTTGGCCGGTGCCGGGGTGCCCGGGCCGTAGCTGTTGTACGGGCTGTGGGCGGTCGGCTGGTAGGGCGTCTGCACGCTCTGCGGGCCGGGCGCCGGGGCCTGCTGGTCGACGGGCGGGAAGACGGCCGAGCCGACGCCCGCACCGCTGCGCGCCGGCGGGCCGCCCGAGATGATGATCGGCGAGGGCGCGGCCTGCGCCGTGCCCGCCACCCGCGCGCACTCGTCCCGCATGGACTCGGCACTGGGGAAGCGCTCGTTCGGGTTCTTCTTCAGCGCCCGGGCGACGAGCGCGTCGACGGCCGGCGGGATCGAGCTGTTGATCGTCGACGGCGCGACCGGCTCCTCCTGGACATGCGCGTAGGCGATGGCCAGCGGGGAGTCCGCGTCGAAGGGCAGCCGGCCGGTCAGCAGCTCGAAGAGCATGATGCCCGTCGAGTACAGGTCGGAGCGGGCGTCGACGCCGCGGCCGAGGGCCTGCTCGGGGGAGAGGTACTGCGGGGTGCCGACGACCATGCCGGTCTGGGTCATCGAGGTGACCCCGGACTGCATGGCGCGCGCGATGCCGAAGTCCATGACCTTGACCACGTTGCGCTTGGTCATCATCACGTTGCCGGGCTTGATGTCGCGGTGGACGAGGCCCATCTCGTGGCTGACCTCAAGCGCCGCCAGCACATCGGCGGTGATCTTCAGCGCCTTCTCGGTGGGCATCGCGCCGTACTGGCGGACGTCCGCGTCGAGCACGGAGCGCAGCGGCTGGCCCTCGACGTACTCCATGACGATGTACGGCATGGTCGAACCGTCGAGGTCGTCCTCGCCCGTATCGAATACCGAGACGATGTTCGTGTGTGTGAGTTTGGCGACGGACTGCGCCTCGCGGCGGAAGCGCTCGCGGAAGGACGCCTCACGGCCCAGCTCGGTGTGCAGGGTCTTGATAGCGACCTGGCGGTCGAGGACACTGTCGTAGGCCAGGTGTACGGAGGCCATGCCGCCTTCGCCGAGCAGATCACGCAGCTGGTAGCGGCCGCCGCCGACGGAACGTCCTGTGTAGCGGCCTTGTGCGCCGTCCTGGCTCATGGTGTTGCTTCCCCCTCGGCACACGGCCTGGCGTACTGACTGGCGTACTGATCCGGCGTACCGGTCCACCTGATCGACATATCTCGGCCAAGTCTGCCCGAGGGCGCGGGCACGTCAAGCCACGTGCCCGTTCCGTGACCGGATACGCGACAAGCCGTCACGAGATTTGCCTTGCTTCGCCCTGTACAGGTTTCATAGCCGGTCCATCCCGGACCGGCGCGCCTCGCGGAGCCTGTAGCGTGCCTTAGCGGAAGACAGCTTTCATCGAGTTTCCCCGCGCTTTCGCCTCCCACGCGAAGCGGCCACACACGACGGCGAGGACTGATGGCACAGACGCAGAGCGCCCAGGGTCCGTCCGACCCTGACGCCAACGGGGGCGGCATGCCCGATGTGCCTGAAATGTGGGGCAATGGCGGCCTGGTCGGCGACGGACGCTACCGCCTCACCCACAGACTCGGCCGCGGCGGCATGGCCGAGGTGTTCGCCGCCGAGGACGTACGCCTCGGCCGCACCGTCGCGGTCAAGCTGCTGCGCGCGGACCTCGCCGAGGACCCGGTGTCCAAGGCGCGCTTCACCCGCGAGGCACAGTCCGTCGCCGGTCTGAACCACCACGCGGTTGTCGCCGTCTACGACTCCGGCGAGGATCACGTCGGCCGCAACGTCGTGCCGTACATCGTCATGGAGTTGGTTGAAGGCCGCACTATCCGCGACCTGTTGCTCGGCGCCGAGGCACCGCCCGTCGAGCAGGCCCTGATCATCGTCTCGGGCGTGCTCGAGGCGCTGGCCTACAGCCACCAGCACGGCATCGTGCACCGTGACATCAAGCCCGCCAACGTGATCATCACGCACAACGGCGCCGTCAAGGTCATGGACTTCGGCATCGCCCGCGCCCTGCACGGCGCGGCCTCCACCATGACCCAGACCGGCATGGTCATGGGCACCCCGCAGTACCTCTCCCCCGAACAGGCCCTCGGCAAGACCGTCGACGCCCGCTCGGACCTCTACGCCACCGGCTGTCTGCTCTACGAACTGCTCGCGCTGCGCCCGCCCTTCACCGGCGAGACCCCGCTCTCGGTGGTCTACCAGCACGTCCAGGACACTCCCGTGGCGCCGTCCCAGGTGCTGGAGTCGGTTCCGCCGGAGCTCGACGGGCTCGTCATGCGCTCCCTCGCCAAGGACCCGGACGACCGGTTCCAGAGCGCGGAGGAGATGCGCGGTCTGGTCCAGTACTCGCTGCAGATGCTGCACGACTCCGGCAGCCACACGGGCGCCTGGAACACCGGCCCGGTCGCGCACACCGGTGCCGCCACCACGGCCATGGGCATGGCGAGCACCACGGCCCTGCCGCACCCGCCGCACGGCGACACCTCGCAGCAGCCGATCGTCCCGTCCCGCAACGGTGGTGACGAGGGCGGCTTCGACGGCTACGGCGGCGGTCACGGCGGTCGCAACGGCGGCGGCAGGGGCAAGATGTGGCTGGTCGCCGCCCTCGCGGTGATAGCGATCGCGGTGGGTGTGGTCTTCGCTGTGAACCAGGGCAACAAGACGGACGGCGGCACCCAGAAGAAGAAGCCGGACAAGACCACCACCGCGCCCAGCTCGCCGAGCCCCGGCACCTCCAAGAGCCCCGAGAAGCACTCGCCCTCCGCCGAGCCGGGCGGCACCACGGGCAACACGGGCGAGGACGAGCCGGATCCCGAGTGGACCCGGGACACGGGCAACCGTCCGACCAAGGAACCGACCAAGGACCCGACGACCGGGCCCACGACCGGCCCGACGACCGGGCCGACGACCCCGGTCACCCAGGACCCGACGACGGGACCGACGGACGACCCCAAGCCGCCCACGAACCCCCCGGGCGGCGCGGGCGGCACGGAGGGTGGTGCCGTACAGGGCGCCACCGGCTGAGCGACGACAGCCGAGAAGCAATGAGGCCGGGCCCCTCCCGGCCCGCCCCGGTCCACCATGGACCCGGAGCGGGCCCGGAAGGGGCCTGTAGCCGTTTCTGAGGGCCTCACGGGCCCGCGCCGCGTAAATCCCTCACCCGCCCTCGCTCAGTCCGTGAAAGCCCCGCGTACGGCCTCGTACTCGCGCGTCCACCACACCGACAGCGCCGACGACGCGGGGAAGCCGGGGTCGGCGCGGTGGTCACCGAGCTGGTAGCGCCAGCGCAGCATCCAGAAGTCGTTGAGCCGCTCCCACCACACCCGGTGCACGGCGGCGGCCAGTTCGGCCTCGCTCGCGCCCGTCGCGCCCCGGTACGCGCGCGCGTACGGGCGTACCTTCGCGAGGTCCAGCGTGCCGCCGGGGCGCAGGAAGAAGATCACGGCGGCCCGTACGGCCTCCTCCGCGCGCGGCTGGACGCCCAGACGGTCCCAGTCGACGATCGCGGCGGGTTCGGCGCCCCGGTAGAGCAGGTTGAGCGGGTGGAAGTCGCCGTGCACCCAGCCCCGGGCGGGGGTGGCGCAGGGGGTCGGCCTGCGGTGGGCGTGCGCCTCCAGCAGGGCGCGGCGCTCGACGAGGCGGTGTTCGGCCAGTTCGTCGAAGGGGTCGCGGGGTCGGCCCTTGCGGCGGACCAGCGTCAGGAGCTCCTCGATGAGGGCGTAGGTGTCCTCGGGATCGGCCGCGGCGTCCGGGGCGGGCCCGGAGCCCTCACAGGCCCCTTCCGGGCCCTCCATGACCTGCTCCAGGCAGGTGTGGACGTGGCCGAGCAGGGTGCCGAGGCGGCGGGACTGGGCGGCGGTGAGCTCCTCGCCGTCGCGGTGCCGGCCGTCGACCCAGGGGTGCAGGGCGTAGCAGCGGCCGCCGAGGACGGTGACCGTGGAGCCCTCGGCGTCGGCGACGGGAGGGGCTACGGGCAGGCCGAGCGCGCCCAGCCGGAGCGTCACATGGTGCTGGCGGGCGATGGCGGCCTGGTCGCCGTCGAGGTGGTGCTTGAGGAAGAAGCGGCCACGGGTGGTGGAGAGGCGGTAACCGCGGTTGAGGAGGCCCTCGGTCAGCGGTTCGCAGGAGACGGGCTCACCGTCGAGTCCGTAGCGGCCCAGCAGGGTGCGCAGGGTGCCGCCGTCGGGCCCCTGAGTTCCGGCGTGAACAGGTCCGGCGTGTACAGGGGAGACAAGTGAGCGCGGCACGTGTCAAATGTTAGATCACGGGGAGTGCGTGAACTGTCGCGCGGGGACGCCTTCCAGGTGATGCAGGCTGATGAACTGCGGTTCGACGCACAGGTATTCGGGATCGAAGGGCGCTCCGTCCGCGGTGCGCGGGGGCCGGCCGAACAGCTCGATCTCGGCGGCGCTCGGGGTGAAGAGCCGGGCCATGCCCACGAATTGGACGGTCCACACGTCCTCGTCGCCCTCCTGGCGGCCGCTGAGGTTGTCGGCGCTGTACGCGACGACGCTGCCGTCGCACGCCTGGGCGTAGCCGAAGCCGCCGTGCAGGCGCAGCAGGACGCGGGAGGAGGGCGCCGAAGAGGGCGCCGATGCCGCCGAGGGGGCGTCGACCACGATGTGGCGGGCGACGGTGACGAAGGGGAGGGCGCGCATGCTGACCGAGGCCCGGCCGTAGGGGGTGCGGGCGAGCAGCTCGAGCGCTCGGTGCTCGTCGGTCGCCTCAAGGCGGTCCGTCGCCTGGGACGGTCCGGTCGGTCGGGGGGAGCCGGACAGGCGGGAAAGCCCGGAAAGTCCGGAAAGCTCAGAAAGCATGGTCACTACTGTGCCCGCTGGGGGTGGTGCGGAGGAAGGGGACACCCGCCCCTTTCGCCGCGGGACGTTGGTCCCGATTCCCCGCGTTTCGCCGGCCGGCCGGCCGGTCGGGCCGGTCGGACTGGGCGGACTGGGCGGGCCGGCCGGTCAGCGGGACTTCTCCGCCTGGAGCCGGGCCACGTAGGCGGCGGCCTGGGAGCGGCGCTCCATGCCCAGCTTGGAGAGCAGGCTGGAGACGTAGTTCTTGATCGTCTTCTCGGCGAGGTGCAGCCGCTCGCCGATGACGCGGTTGGTCAGGCCCTCGCCGATCAGATCCAGGATCCGGCGCTCCTGGTCGGTGAGGTTCGCGAGCCGGTCGTCGCCCTTGGGGTCCTTGCCGTCGCGCAGCCGCTCCAGCACCCGGGCGGTCGCGACCGGGTCCAGCAGGGATTTGCCGGCGGCCACGTCGCGCACCGCCGAGAGCAGTTCATTGCCGCGGATGGCTTTCAGGACATAGCCCGACGCGCCTGCCATGATCGCGTCAAACAGTGCTTCGTCGTCCGCGAACGACGTGAGCATCAAACATTTGATGTTTTCGTCCTGAGAACGGATCTCGCGGCATACTTCTACTCCGCTGCCATCCGGAAGGCGCACGTCCAGAACGGCCACATCCGGCCTGGTGGCGGGAATGCGCACGAGTGCGTCGGCGACCGTCCCGGCCTCGCCCACGACCTCGATGTCCTCCTCCACGGAGAGCATCTCGTGGACGCCCCGACGGACGACCTCATGGTCGTCGAGCAGAAATACCGTGATTTTTCGTTGTTCGGGCACACGATCAGTCTCACACATCGACTCTTCCCCTGCTCTTGTCCTCCGGGATAACGTGCGGTCGTTCCGGCAGTCCGCAGGGCTGTGCTCACAAGGCTGTGACCAGTAGCGGAACCCCGCTTTGCGTATTTACTTGGAAATCCAAGCAAAATCGCAGGTCAGTAGGGGTTTCGCAGGAATGCGGCCTTCTGGGTAACGTGCTTATTGCAGGCCTTTAGCCGGGGCGCCTGTCACGCCCGGTTCCGGCCTCGGCACACCCACCCCGTGTGCCGTCGGGGATCGAGCGAGCCTTCCCCTGTCTCACGGCGGGGGGACCCCCTCTGGCCGCCGGCGACCCCGGGGGCCGGACAGACGGAGGAGCACACGTGACCGTGGACAGCACTGCCGCGCGCAAGCCGCGACGCAGCAGCAGCAAGCGCGCCGGGAAGCCGGCCGCCTCGCCGGGGCAGCCGGAGCTCGTGCAACTGCTGACGCCCGAAGGCGTACGGGTCGAGCACCCGGATTACTCCATCGACCTGACGCCCGAGGAACTGCGCGGCCTGTACCGGGACATGGTGCTGACCCGCAGGTTCGACGCCGAGGCCACCACCTTGCAGCGGCAGGGCGAGCTGGGTCTGTGGGCCTCGCTGCTCGGCCAGGAGGCCGCGCAGATCGGCTCCGGCCGGGCCACCCGCCCCGACGACTACGTCTTCCCCACCTACCGCGAGCACGGCGTCGCCTGGTGCCGCGGGGTCGACCCGACCAATCTGCTGGGGATGTTCCGCGGGGTCAACCACGGCGGCTGGGACCCCAACGAGAACAACTTCCACCTCTACACCATCGTCATCGGCTCGCAGGCGCTGCACGCGACCGGTTACGCCATGGGCGTGGCCAAGGACGGCGCCGACTCCGCCGTGATCGCCTACTTCGGCGACGGCGCGTCCAGCCAGGGCGACGTCGCGGAGGCGTTCACCTTCTCGGCCGTCTACAACGCCCCGGTCGTCTTCTTCTGCCAGAACAACCAGTGGGCCATCTCCGAGCCCACCGAGCGGCAGACCCGCGTCCCGCTCTACCAGCGCGCCCAGGGCTACGGCTTCCCCGGCGTCCGCGTCGACGGCAATGACGTCCTCGCCGTCCTCGCCGTCACCAAGGCCGCCCTCGAGCGTGCCCGCACCGGCCAGGGGCCGATGCTCATCGAGGCCTTCACGTACCGCATGGGCGCCCACACCACCTCCGACGACCCGACGAAGTACCGCCGGGACGAGGAGCGCGAGCAGTGGGAGGCCAAGGACCCGATCCTGCGGCTGCGCGCCTACCTCGAGAGCGAGGGCAACGCCGACGAAACGTTCTTCGCCGGGCTGGAGACCGAGGCCGACGCCCTCGCCAAGCGGGTGCGCGACGCCGTCCGGAGCATGCCGGACCCCGACAACATGGCCATCTTCGAGAACATCTACGCCGACGGCCACGCCCTCGTCGACGAAGAGCGCGCCCAATTCGCCGCATACCAGGCGTCCTTCGCAGAGGAGAGCAACTGATCATGGCTGCCGAGAAGCTCTCCATCGTCAAGGCCATCAACGCCTCGCTGCGCACCGCCCTGGAGACCGACCCCAAGGTCCTGATCATGGGTGAGGACGTCGGCAAGCTCGGCGGCGTCTTCCGGGTCACCGACGGCCTGCAGAAGGACTTCGGCGAGGACCGGGTGATCGACACCCCGCTCGCCGAGTCCGGCATCGTCGGCACCGCGATCGGCCTGGCGCTGCGCGGCTACCGCCCCGTGGTGGAGATCCAGTTCGACGGGTTCGTCTTCCCCGCGTACGACCAGATCGTCACCCAGCTCGCCAAGATGCACGCCCGCGCGCTCGGCAAGATCAAGCTGCCGGTCGTCATCCGCATCCCCTACGGCGGTGCGATCGGCGCCGTCGAGCACCACAGCGAGTCCCCCGAGGCGCTCTTCGCGCACGTCCCGGGCCTCAAGTGCGTCTCCCCGTCGAACGCCGCCGACGCCTACTGGATGCTCCAGCAGGCCATCCAGAGCGACGACCCGGTCATCTTCTTCGAGCCCAAGCGCCGCTACCACGACCGCTCCGAGGTCGACACCGAGGCGATCCCCGGCCCGCTGCACGCCGCCCGCACCGCCCGCCCGGGCACGGACCTCACCCTCGCCGCCTACGGGCCGATGGTGAAGACCTGTCTGGAGGCCGCCGCGGCGGCCGAGGAGGAGGGCAAGTCCCTGGAGGTCCTGGACCTGCGCTCGATGTCGCCCATCGACTTCGACGCGATCCAGGCGTCCGTGGAGAAGACCCGCCGACTGGTGATCGTGCATGAGGCCCCGGTCTTCCTGGGCACCGGCTCCGAGATCGCCGCCCGGATCACCGAGCGCTGCTTCTACCACCTGGAGGCCCCCGTCCTGCGGGTCGGCGGCTACCACGCTCCCTATCCGCCGTCGCGTCTCGAGGACGAGTACCTTCCGGGCCTGGACCGGGTACTCGACGCCGTAGACCGCGCGTTGGCGTACTGAGGGCCGAGGAGAGTCGTGACGATGACTGCAAGCACTGCCAACGACCAGCGCTTCCGCGAGTTCAAGATGCCCGACGTGGGCGAGGGGCTCACCGAGGCCGAGATCCTCAAGTGGTACGTGGCCGTCGGGGACACCGTCTCCGACGGGCAGGTGGTCTGCGAGGTCGAGACCGCCAAGGCCGCCGTCGAGCTGCCGATCCCCTTCGACGGAGTGGTGCACGAGCTGCGCTTCGGCGAGGGCGTGACGGTGGACGTCGGCACCGCGATCATTTCGGTCGACACCCAGCCCGGTGCGGGCCCGGCCGAGCCCGCCGCCCCGGCGGAGCCCGCCGCGGCGCCCGTGGCCGAGCCCGAGCCGGAGCCGCAGGGCCGCCAGGCCGTGCTGGTCGGCTACGGCGCCGCGCCGTCCTCGACCAAGCGCCGCGCCCGCAAGGCACAGCCCGCGCCGGTGCAGCAGCACATGGCCGCCGCGATCCAGGCGGAGATGAACGGCCACGCGGCCCCGACGACTGCCCCGGCGCCCGCCGCGCCTGTCGCGACTGCCGCACCCGTGGAGACCGCCGGCCGGCCCCTGGCCAAGCCGCCGGTCCGCAAGCTCGCCAAGGACCTCGGCGTCGACCTCGCGACGGTCGTCCCGACCGGCACGGACGGCATCGTGACCCGCGAGGACGTCCACGCGGCCGTGGCCGCGCGCACGGCACCGGCCCCGGTCACGGAGGAGCCGGCGGCCCCCGCCGCGCCCGCCCCGGCCCTCGCGGCCGTTCCCGCCGCTCCGGCCGACCTCGCCGCCCGCGAGACCCGGATCCCGGTCAAGGGCGTACGGAAGGCCACCGCCCAGGCGATGGTCGCGAGCGCCTTCACCGCGCCGCACGTCACGGAGTTCGTCACCGTCGATGTCACCCGCACGATGAAGCTCGTCCAGCAGCTCAAGACCGACCCCGACATGGCCGGGCTGCGCGTCAACCCGCTGCTGCTCGTCGCGAAGGCGCTGCTCGTCGCGATCAAGCGCAACCCGGACGTCAACGCGACCTGGGACGAGGCCAACCAGGAGATCGTCCGCAAGGACTACGTGAACCTCGGCATCGCCGCGGCCACCCCGCGCGGTCTGATCGTCCCGAACATCAAGGACGCCGGGGCCAAGACCCTTCCCCAGCTGTCCGCGGCGCTCGGCGAGCTGATCTCCACGGCCCGCGAGGGGAAGACCAGCCCGGCGGACATGTCCGGCGGCACGGTCACCATCACCAACGTCGGCGTCTTCGGCGTCGACACCGGCACGCCCATCCTCAACCCGGGCGAGTCCGCGATCCTGGCGTTCGGCGCGGTCAAGCTCCAGCCCTGGGTCCACAAGGGCAAGGTCAAGCCCCGCCAGGTCACCACCCTGGCGCTGTCCTTCGACCACCGCCTGGTCGACGGGGAACTCGGCTCCAAGGTCCTCGCGGACGTGGCCGCCGTTCTGGAGAACCCCAAGCGCCTGATCACCTGGGGCTGACCCACGCGCGCGTGCCTGTTCGAAAGCCGCTTCGAAAAGCCCCTTCGGAAGCCCCTGAACAGGACGAAGGGCCCGGACGCTCCCTCCTCACCCCCCTCCAGCGAGGAGAGAGCGGCGTCCGGGCCCTCTGCCCGTATGCGGAGCGGCCTCGGGATATACCACCCCTGGCAGAGGGTGGAATGGCCCGTGCTGCGCAATTTACTTAAGATTGACCAACACTTGCAGTGTCGGAATTTGGAGGACGCGTGAACCGCGTCGACGGCGAGTCCATCAGCCGCCTGCTGCGCGCCTGGCGGTCCCGCGTCGACGCCCGGACCGTCCCCGAACTGCGCGGCCTTTACCCCCGCCCCGGCCGCCGGCTCTCCCAGGCGCACGTGGCCCGGATGACCGGGGTGAGCGAAGGCTGGTACCGCGCCCTGGAGGCGGGCCGCCGCCAGGACTTCTCCGAGAGCTTCCTGCTCCGCGTCGCGCAGGCGCTGCGCCTCAGCGAGGCCGAGACCCTGACCCTCTTCCTCGCCGTCTGCGGCCGCCGCCCGCCCGGCCTGCTCGCCCCCGATCCCACGGACCTGCCCCGCGGCGTCCAGGCCCTGCTCGAACAGCAGGTCTCCTACCCCGCCTACCTCTCCGACGTCGCCTGGAACGTCGTCGCCGCCAACCCCCTGATGGGCGAGTGGTTCCCCTGGGTCCTGCGCCCCGGCGCGAACCTCATGCGCTGGACCCTGCTGGACCCCGAGGCCCGCGAGCAGATGCTCGACTGGGAGGACAGCTGCGCCCGCATCTACCTCGCCATGCTCCGCGTGGCCGCCAACAGCAACCCGGACAACGCCGAACTGCGCACCCTCGTCCGCGACATCCTCGAAGCCGATGCCGACTGCCGCCGCATATGGTCCGAGGAATCCGACGTCGTCGAGCACCGCGACGGCCACGTCTTCCGGCTGCGCCTGCCGTACCACGGCAACGCGGAAATCCGCGTGACCACCCACGTCCTCCTCCCCATACAGCGCCCGGACCTGCGCTTCGTCTTCATCACCCCCATGGACGGCTGGGCCGGGGTGTAAGTGGTGTCGGGCCGTCATGCGGCTGTCCGCATCGCGAAACGCCACTCCCCACGCATACCTGTTGTATCTATGCTGTGCGCATGTCAGCCACCGCCACCGTCAAGCGTCCTGCCGCCGACCGCGTGTACGCGCATGTGAAGGACGCCGTGCTGCAGCGGCGGTACGAGGGCGGGACGCTGCTGACCGAGGGGGACCTGGCCGGTGAGGTGGGCGTCTCGCGGACTCCGGTGCGGGAGGCGCTGCTCAGACTCGAGGCCGAGGGGCTGCTCAAGCTCTACCCGAAGAAGGGGGCGTTGGTGCTGGCCGTGTCCGCGCAGGAGATCGCGGACGTGGTGGAGACCCGGCTGCTGGTGGAGAAGCACGCGGCCGGGAAGGCCGTGCCCGCCCCGCCCGCGCTGCTCGCCCGGCTGGAGGAGCTCGTCGAGGACATGCGGCGGCAGGCCGCGGCCGGGGACCTCGCCGCGGTGTCCGTCAGCGACCGGGCCTTCCACGCCGAGATCGTGCGCAGCGCGGGCAACCAGATCCTCGCGCGGCTGTACGACCAGCTCCGCGACCGGCAGTTGCGGATGGGCGTCGCCGTGATGCACGCCCACCCCGACCGGATCGCGAAGAACATCGCCGAGCACACCGAGATCCTCGAAGCGCTGCGCGCCGGGGACGCGGAGGCGGCCATCGGCATCGTCGACCAGCACGTCAGCTGGGTGCGGAACCTGGCACAGGGCCACGAACGATGACAGGGGGAGAGGCGATGAGCGGGGGTTCCACCGGGCTGCCCGGCGACCCACCCGGCGGGCGGCGGGCGATGGCCGTCTGGGGGCTGGGCGTCGGGGTCTACTTCGTCGCGATCGTCTTCCGCACCAGCCTCGGTGTGGCCGGCATCGACGCCGCCGAGCGGTTCCACATCAACGCGTCCGCCCTGTCGACGTTCTCCATACTCCAGCTGCTGGTCTACGCCGGCATGCAGATACCCGTCGGCCTGATGGTCGACCGGCTCGGCACGAAGAAGGTGCTGGCGCTCGGCGTCGTGCTCTTCACCGCCGGGCAGTTCGCGTTCGCGCTCTCCCACTCGTACGGCATGGCCCTCGCCAGCCGCGGGCTGCTCGGGTGCGGTGACGCGATGACGTTCATCAGCGTGCTGCGGCTCGGCGCGCGATGGCTCCCCGCCCGGCACGGGCCGATGATCGCGCAGGTCGCGGCGCTGTTCGGGATGGCGGGCAATCTGATCTCGACCCTGCTGCTCGCGCGGCTGCTGCACAGCGCGGGCTGGACGACGACGTTCGCGGGCAGCGCGACGGCCGGCGTGGTGGTCCTCGTCCTGCTGCTGCTCTTCCTCAAGGACCACCCCGAGGGCTACGCACCCGTGCCTCCCTCCCATGCGGGCAGCGGGTTCGTCCGGCAGCAGATCGTCCGCGCCTGGCGGGAGCCGGGGACGCGGCTGGGGATGTGGGTGCACTTCACCACCGGCTTCCCGGCGATGGTCTTCCTGCTGCTGTGGGGGATGCCCTATCTCGTCGAGGCGCAGGGCCTGAGCCGCGGCACCGCGGGCGCCCTGCTCACCCTCGTCGTGCTGTCGAACATGGCCATCGGCCTCGTCTACGGCCAGATCATCGGCCGCCACCGGGCCGCCCGGCTGCCGCTCGCCCTCGGCACCGTCGCCGCGACCGCCCTGCTGTGGGCGTCGACCGTCGTCTGGCCCGGCACGCACGCCCCGATGTGGCTGCTGATCGCGGAGTGCGTGGTCCTCGGCGCCTGCGGACCGGCCTCGATGATCGGCTTCGACTTCGCCCGCCCCGCCAACCCGCCCGAGCGCCAGGGCACGGCCTCGGGCATCGTGAACATGGGCGGGTTCGTCGCCTGCATGACCACCCTGCTGGCCGTGGGCCTGCTGCTGGACGCCACCGGCGGCAACTACCGGGTCGCCTTCGCGTCCGTGTTCGTGCTGGAGGCGCTCGGCCTGTCCCAGATCCTGCGGCTGCGCACAAGGGCGCAGCGGCGGGAACGGGAGCGGGTGGTGGCGTCGCGGGTGGAGACGGTCCACGTGCCGGTCTGACGTGGCACCGGCCGGCTCACGGCGTGCGCGGGCTCACGGCGTGACGGCGAACTCCCGGAGGATCGCCGCCGCCAGCCCCCGCTCGCCCTCGACCTTCACCCGGTCCGCCACCGCCTCCGGCCGGACCCGTCCGCACGCCAGCCGGGCGTACGTCTCCCAGTCCAGCGCGAGCGTCGCCGTCGGCCCCAGCGACACACTGCTGTCGATCGCCCCCCTGCCCTGCGCGTCGATCCGCACCGTCCGCAGGAACTCCAGCGGCCCGTGCACGTCGAAGACGACCGCCGACCCCGCCGGGGCGCCCGCGTCCATCGCGACGACCTTGGGCAGGGCGAGGAGCAGGAAGTCACGGGTGAGGGCCGCGCCCGGGGAGTCGAGGTTGCCGGGCTTGCCCAGGGCGCGCCGCAGGTCCTGCTCGTGCGTCCACACGTCGAAGGCCCTTATCGTGAGCGCCCGTTCCAGCGTCTGCTCGTTGCCACTGCCCAGCGGCCAGCGGACCGGCGCCTGCGGGGAGCGCGTCTCGTTGCGCAGCTGCCGCGAGCGCCGGATGATCGTGTACTCCAGCTCGGACGTCATCTCCAGCGCCGTGTGGCAGCGCCGCACATCGACCTGCACCTCGATGTACCGCGAGAACTCGTCGGTCACGTGGTAGAGATCGCGCGGCAGCGTGTGCATCGGCCGTGGCTCGCCCAGCATTTCGCACTCGACGCCGATGACGTGCGAGACCACGTCGCGCACGGACCACCCGGGGCATTCGGTGGCCCGGTTCCATTCGCTCTCCGCGAGCGGTCTCACCAACTCGTTGATGGCCTCGATGGAATGGGTCCAGGCGTCGATGGCGGGCTGGAGGCTTGGGTGGACGGTCACGGGACCCCTCGGGCGGTGCGGTACGTACGCGGACTGACTGCTCGGATGGGCTGCGCTGCTACTGCCGTGCTGCTACTGGAGTTCGGTTAAGTGCTGTATGGGTTCTACGCAGTTAAGTTACGCTGCGCACGGGCGCCCCGGCAGGGCTTTCGACGACGAACGCGTGCCGCGCCGACGGTTCGAATGCTGAGAGTGGTGGTACTGTGCGCGCCTCTTTGATCCAGATCGGTGTGGACCCGGACGAGCCGGTCGCCGAGCGCCGGACGCGAGTGGCGTCCCTCGTGCGCGAGCAGCGCGGCAGCGACCTCGTGGTGCTGCCCGAGCTGTGGACCGTGGGCGCCTTCGCGTACGAGTCCTTCGCCGAGGAGGCCGAACCGCTGGACGGCCCCACGGCCGAGGCCATGGCGGCCGCCGCCTGGGACACCGGTGTCTGGCTGCACGCGGGCTCGATCGTCGAGCGCGCTGCGCCCGACAGCGGCTCCGCCGCGGGCGACGGCCCGCTCTACAACACCTCCCTCGTCTTCTCGCCCAACGGCGACCTCGTCCGCACCTACCGCAAGATCCACCGCTTCGGCTTCGACAAGGGCGAGGCCGTCATGATGGCCCCCGGCTCCGAGGTCGTCACCGTGCCGCTGCCGCAGACCACCCTCGGCCTCGCGACCTGCTACGACCTGCGCTTCCCCGAGCTGTTCCGCGCGCTCGTCGACGCGGGCGCGCAGACTCTGGTCGTCCCCGCGGGCTGGCCGGCGCGGCGCCGCGAGCACTGGACGCTGTTCGCCAAGGCACGGGCCGTGGAGAACCAGTCGTACGTCCTCGCCTGCGACACCGCCGGCACCCACGCGGGCGTCGAGCAGGCCGGGCACAGCATCGTGGTCGACCCCTGGGGCGAGGTCCTGGCCGAGGCGGGCCCGGGCGAGGAGATCCTCACCGTCGAGCTGGACACCGCCCGCGTCGCCAAGGTCCGCGACGACTTCCCGGCCCTGAAGGACCGGGTCCTGGGCCGGAAGTAGCCCGCCCAGGGCCCTCCCGGCCCGGCAGGAATACCCGCAGCGACCGGTGATGTTGGATAGGGGCATGGCCCCACACGCACGCGTCCGCGCCCCCGAACTCATCGGAAAGGGCGGCTGGCTGAACACCGGCGGCACCGCCCTGACCCTGGCTGCCCTGCGAGGACGCATTGTCATCCTCGACTTCTGGACGTTTTGCTGTGTGAACTGCCTGCACGTCCTCGACGAGCTGCGCGAGCTGGAGGAGAAGCACCGCGACACCGTCGTGATCATCGGTGTGCACTCGCCGAAGTTCGTCCACGAGGCCGAGCACCAGGCCGTCGTCGACGCCGTCGAGCGCTACGAGGTGCACCACCCCGTCCTGGACGACCCCGAGCTCGCCACCTGGAAGCAGTACGCCGTGCGGGCCTGGCCCACGCTCGTCGTCATCGACCCCGAGGGCTACGTCGTCGCCCAGCACGCGGGCGAGGGCCACGCCCACGCCCTGGAGCAGCTCGTCGGCGAGCTGGAGGCCCAGCACGCGGCCAAGGGCACCCTGCGGCGCGGCGACGGCCCGTACGTCGCCCCCGAGCCGGTCGCGACCGATCTGCGCTTCCCCGGCAAGGCCGTGCTGCTGCCCGGCGGCACCTTCCTCGTCTCGGACTCCACCCGCCACCAGCTCGTCGAGCTGGCCGCGGACGGCGAGAGCGTCGTCGCGCGCGTCGGCTCCGGCGAGCGCGGCTTCGGCCCCGACGGCTTCAGTGAGCCGCAGGGCCTGGCGCTGCTCCCCGACGGCACGGTCGCCGTCGCCGACACCGTCAACCACGCCCTGCGCGCGTACGACCCCGCCACTGGCGCCGTCACCACCCTCGCGGGCACCGGCCGCCAGTGGATGCAGGGCCGCCCCACCTCCGGCCCCGCCACCGAGGTGGACCTCTCCTCCCCCTGGGACGTGGCCTGGTTCGCGGACCGGCTGTGGATCGCCATGGCCGGCGTGCACCAGCTGTGGACGTACGACCCGGCCACCGGCGCCGTCGAGGTCGCGGCCGGTACGACGAACGAGGGGCTGGTCGACGGACCGGCGCCCGAGGCGTGGTTCGCGCAGCCGTCCGGGCTGGCCGCGACCGAGGACCGGCTGTGGGTCGCGGACTCGGAGACCAGCGCCCTGCGGTACGTCGAGCGGGACGGCGAGGGGTTCGCGGTCCGCACCGCCGTCGGCACGGGGCTCTTCGACTTCGGCCACCGGGACGGCGAGGCCGCTCAGGCCCTCTTCCAGCACCCGCTCGGGGTGACGGCCCTGCCCGACGGCTCGGTGGCCGTCTCCGACACCTACAACCACGCCCTGCGCCGCTACGACCCGGCGACCGGCGAGGTCACCACCCTCGCGACGGACCTGCGGGAACCGTCGGACGCGGTCCTCGCCGGCGACGACATCGTGGTCGTGGAGTCCGCCCGGCACCGGCTCACGCGGCTGCGGCTGCCGGAGGAGGCGGTCCGGGTCGAGTCCGTCGCGCACCGCACCCAGCGGGCGGCGACCGACGTCGCGCCCGGGCGGCTGCGGCTGGACGTCGTCTTCCAGGCCCCGACGGGCCAGAAGCTGGACACCCGCTACGGGCCCTCGACCCGTCTCCTCGTGAGCTCGACCCCGCCGGAACTCCTGGCGGAGGGCTCGGGCACCGGCACGGACCTGGGCCGTGACCTGGTGCTGGCGGACGGGGTGACCGAGGGCGTCCTGCACGTCTCCGCGATGGCCGCCTCCTGCGACTACGACCCGGAGAACGAGTACCCCGCCTGCCACATGCACCAGCAGGACTGGGGGGTGCCGGTGCGCGTCGTGCCCGGCGGCGCCGAACGGCTGCCGCTGGTGCTGGCGGGCCTGGACGCGTAAGCGGCCGGGAAGCGGTCAGCGGCTCAAGAGCGCCGGGGATCAGCGCGTGTAGCGGTGCTCCTCCTCGACGACGGGCGCGGCCGGGGGCGGCGGCTGCGTCCTGCGTCGCTGGAAGATGCTGACGTAGGCGCAGACGCCGAGGATGCCCACGGCCATCAGGATCAGGCCGAGCAGGGTGACGTTCACGCCGTCCATGTGCCAGTCCACGGCGAAGGTGAGGATGGCCCCCACCGCGATCAGTCCGATGCAGCCGCCCATACCCATGGCGATCGCCTCCGATGTCGATTTGGCCGTTCCGGTTCGCTGGGGTGCGGGTACCCCGGACCGGACCGGCCAATCAACGCCGGGCCGCTACCACTTGAGCGCGGCGGCCTGACTGCTCTGCCAGTACGTCCCCTGGGCCTGGTCGTCGACGTGCACGGAACCGCCGGGCAGCGGGGCGTCCACCTTGTCGCCGACGCTGCTGCCGTCACCCGGCCCCTGGAAGGACACGGCGAGCTTCTTGGCCTTGCGGCCGGTGCCGCCCGAGCCGTCGGCGGCGGAGGTGACGATGCCCGCGTAGGCGGACTTGCCCGGGGCGAGGGTGACGGGCGCCTGCGGGCGGCTCTTGTCGATCACGGGGGTCGTGGCCTGGTCCTGGTCGAACCGCAGGAACGGATACCCGTGCGCGGTGCAGGCCGACTTCGAGGTGTTCGTGGCCACCACCAGGAGGTGGTTGACGGGCGTGCTGACGGCCTTGACCTCGACCTTCACGGTGCCGGAGGCACAGACGCCGGGCGCGGCGCTCTTGCCCTTGTCGCTGCTGCCGGCCGCGGAGCCGCTCTCGCCGCCCTTGGCCTCCGCCGCCGCTTCCTCGTCCTTGGCGGGCGACGCGGTGCCGGCCGGGCCGGACTTGTCGGCCTTGTCGGAGGCGGAGCCCGCGTCGTCTCCGCCACCACCACAGGCGGTGAGGGTCAGGGCGACCGTGGCGCCGATCGCGGCGACGGCTACGCGGGTACGCGTGCGGGTGGTGACGGACATGCTGTTTCCCCCGATGGGACGGTTGACGGGTCGGTACGGCCCGATCTTCCCACCACGGGTGTGCACCACCGCTGCGCGGCGGTGTCCTCAAGCGCCGGACGGGCTTGTTCAAGCCCGTCCGGCGCTTGAGGACGCGCCCGCAGGGCGCCCGCCGTGAAGGCCTCAGCCCTCCAGGAAGGCGGTCAGCGCGCTCGCCAGCAGATGCGGGTCGTCCGCCCCGCACAGCTCGCGCGCCGAGTGCATGGAGAGGATCGCGACGCCGATGTCGACCGTGGTGATGCCGTGCCGGGCGGCCGTGATGGGCCCGATGGTGGTGCCGCAGGGCATCGCGTTGTTGGAGACGAAGTGCTGCCAGGGCACGCCCGCCCGCTCGGCCGCGGCAGCGAAGACGGCCCGGCCGCTGCCGTCGGTCGCGTACCGCTGGTTGACGTTGACCTTCAGGATCGGGCCGCCGTTGGGCATCGGGTGGTGGCCCGGGTCGTGGCGCTCGGAGTAGTTGGGGTGCACGGCGTGGCCGGTGTCGGAGGACAGACAGACCGTGCCGGCGAAGGCGCGCGACTTGTCCTCGAACGAACCGCCGCGGGCGAAGACGGACCGCTCCAGGACATTGCCCAGCAGGGGACCTTCGGCGCCGGTGTCGGACTGGCTGCCGTTCTCCTCGTGGTCGAACGCGGCGAGCACCGGGATGTACGGCAGGCTCGCGGACGCGCACGCCGTGGTGAGCGCGGCGATGCCGGCGTGCACGGACAGCAGGTTGTCCATCCGGGGGCCGGCGAGCAGCTCCTGGTCGCGCCCCAGGTAGGCGGGGGCCTCGACGCTGTGGACCATCAGGTCCCAGCCGGTGACGTCCCCGGCCGCGACGCCCGCCTCCTCGGCGACGAAGCGGATGAGGTCGCCCTCATCCGGGTCGCCCAGGCCCCAGATCGGGGTCATGTGGCGCTGCTTGTCGAGCTTGAGGCCCTCGGAGTTCACCGACCGGTCGAGGTGCACGGCGAGCTGCGGCACACGCAGCAGCGGCCGGTCCACGTTGACGAGGTGGTGGCTGCCGTCCCGCAGGGTGATCCGGCCGGAGAGGCCGAGGTCGCGGTCGAGCCAGGTGTTGAGCAGCGTCCCGCCGTAGAGCTCCACGGCGATCTGCCGCCAGCCGTGCGAACCGGTGTCCGGCAGCGGCTTGACGCGCAGGTTCGGCGAGTCGGTGTGCGCGCCGATGATCCGGAACGGGGTGGCCGTGGTCGCCCCGTCCGGCACGTACCAGGCGATGATGGCCCCGCCGCGCGTCACGTACTTGCCGCCGGTCGACGCGTCCCACGCGTCCGTCTCCGCGACCTGACGGAAGCCCGCCTTCTCCAGCCGCTCGGCGGTGTTGGCCACCGCGTGGTACGGCGAGGGGCTCGCCGCGAGGAAGGTCATCAGGTCGTCGGTGTGGCCGCGGTCGAAGCGGTGCGCAGAGCTCATGGCCTCAGGATAAGGATCAGGGCAAGTGATCGGGGGGTCTTGCGCGGTTGATGCGCGACGAGGCGAAAGGCCCGCCTCCCAAGGGGAAGCGGGCCTCTCACATGACGGGATCAATCCCTGGACCGGACCTCAGAACGCGGCCTCGTCCAGCTCCATCAGGGAGTTGTCGACGGACTCGGCGAGCGAGCGCTCGACGGAGACGCCGGGCAGGACGTTGTGGGCGAAGAACTTCGCCGCCGCGATCTTGCCCTCGTAGAAGGCCTTGTCCTTCGAGGAGGCGGAGCCGAGCTTCTCGGCGGCCACCGCGGCGCCCTTGAGCAGCAGGTAACCGATGACGACGTCACCGGAGGCCATCAGCAGACGGGTGGAGTTGAGGCCGACCTTGTAGATGGACTTGACGTTCTTCTCGGTCGCGGCGAGGTCGGTCAGCATCGCGCCGACGATCCCCTCCAGGTCGACCGCGGCCTTGGCGAGCTGGTCGCGGGCGGCGGCCAGGTCCTCGCCGCCGGCGGCCTCGGCGAGGAACTTCTTGATCTCCTCGGAGAGGGTGGTCAGCGCCTGGCCCTGGTCGCGGACGATCTTCCGGAAGAAGAAGTCCTGGCCCTGGATGGCCGTGGTGCCCTCGTACAGCGTGTCGATCTTGGCGTCACGGATGTACTGCTCGATCGGGTACTCCTGGAGGTACCCGGAGCCGCCGAACGTCTGGAGCGACTGCGCCAGCTGCTCGTAGGACTTCTCCGAGCCGTAGCCCTTGACGATGGGCAGCAGCAGGTCGTTGAGACCGTGCAGCGCCTTGGCCTCCTTCAGGGAGGCCTCGTCGCCCGCGTGCTCCTTGACCAGGATCTCGTCCTGGACGGCGGCGGTGTAGAGGACGAGGGCGCGCATGCCCTCGACGTACGCCTTCTGCGTCATCAGCGAGCGGCGGACGTCGGGGTGGTGCGTGATGGTGACCTTGGGGGCGGCCTTGTCCATGAAGTTGGCCAGGTCCGGACCCTGCACGCGCTCCTTGGCGTACTCCAGCGCGTTGAGGTAGCCGGTGGAGAGGGTGGCGATGGCCTTCGTGCCGACCATCATCCGGGCGAACTCGATGATCATGAACATCTGGCGGATGCCGTCGTGCTTCTCGCCGACGAGCCAGCCCTTGGCGGGGTGCTTGTCGCCGAAGGTCATCTCGCAGGTGTTGGACGCCTTGAGGCCCATCTTGTGCTCGACGTTGGTGGCGTAGACGCCGTTGCGCGCGCCCAGCTCACCGGTCTCGAAGTCGAACTCGAACTTCGGCACGAGGAAGAGCGACAGACCCTTGGTGCCCGGGCCGTGGCCCTCGGGGCGGGCCAGCACGTAGTGGAAGATGTTCTCCGCCATGTCGTGCTCACCGGAGGTGATGAAGCGCTTCACGCCCTCGATGTGCCAGGAGCCGTCCTCCTGCTTGACGGCCTTGGTGCGGCCGGCACCGACGTCCGAACCGGCGTCCGGCTCGGTCAGCACCATGGTGGAGCCCCACTGCTTGTCCACCGCGAGCTTGGCGATGCGCTTCTGCTCCTCGGTGCCCTCCTCGTAGAGCACGCCCGCGAAGGCGGGGCCGGAGGAGTACATCCAGATCGCCGGGTTGGCACCCAGGATGGTCTCGGCGAAGCCCCAGAGCAGGGAGCGCGGCGCGATGGTGCCGCCGATGCCCTCCGGGATGCCGAGACGCCACCACTCGGCGTCCATGTAGGCCTGGTAGCTCTTCTTGAAACTGGCCGGAACCGGAGCGGTGTTGGTCTCCGGGTCGAAGACCGGCGGGTTGCGGTCGGCGTCCACGAAGGAATCGGCCAGCTCGTTCTCCGAGAGGCGCGCGATCTCCGACAGGACGCTCTTGGCGGTCTCGACGTCCATCTCCGCGAACGGGCCGGTGCCGTACAGCTTGTCGCGGCCGAGAACCTCGAAGAGGTTGAACTCGATGTCGCGGAGATTCGACTTGTAGTGGCCCATGACAACGGCTCCGTAAGGGTGGGAGGTGGATCCTCAACAACTACCGGGCAGTAATTTCCATGATGCTACCGGTCGGTAATAAGACGCAACCCCTGATCGCCCAACTGTGACTGAGTACGCTTTGGGCCATGTACGGCTACGACCAGAACGTGGGCACACAGGGCTACGCCCCGCCGCAGCAGTCCGGCGGCTACGGCGAGCAGCCGCTTTACCCCGAGCCGTCCCCGCCGTCGCTGGCCGACGCGGTGCGGGCCTTCACCACGGGCTCGATGTCCGCCGAGGACTTCCAGATCATCTTCTCGACCTCGAAGGTCTACTGCCCGCGCGGTGACACGCCGGGCTTCCTCGCCCTGCACAACACCCAGCAGCCGGTGATCCCGATGTTCACCTCGCTCAAGGAGCTGCGGCGGTACGCGGGCAAGGAGTCCAAGTACTTCGTGATCACAGGTGCCGAGGTCATCGATCTGCTGCCCACCGGCTACGGCTTCGTGCTGGACATGGAGGGCGACCACCGGATGGTCTTCGACGCGAAGGCCGTCGAGCAGATGGTCGACTTCGCGATGCGCCGCATGTACGGGTGACCTGGCCGGGCCGTGGCGTGTGCACCTCCGCTGCGCGGCGGTGTCCTCAACCGCCGGGCGGGCTGAAATCAGCCCGCCGGGGGCACCGGTGCGGTGGCTATCCCGTCGCCCGACGGTAGAGCTTTTCGATGGCGTCGCCGAAGTACGAGCTGTACGACGTCTCGTCGTCGCCGCCGCCCTGGAAGCCGCCCAGGACGCCGTTGACCGTGCCCAGGCCCGTGGCCGGGTCGATGTCGGTGAGGATGGGGCCGCCGCTGGTGCCGTTGGGCAGGCCGTGGCACTCGAAGCGCAGCTGGGTGGGGCCGCGGGTGCCGGTGGTGTTCTGGCAGGCGAGGGGGCGCTCCTCGCCGATGGGGTAGCCGATCACCCGGGCCGGGCGGTCCGGCTCGGGGCGGAAGCGGATGCGCTCGGCGCCGGTGACCCGCTCGATGGGGGTGTCGTCGCCCACCCGGCGGACCCGCAGGAACGCCACGTCGTGGTCCTGGTCGCCGCGTTCCGCCCACTCGGGGGAGATGTCGATGGACGTGGGGACCCAGACGCCGTAGGGCGCCCGGCCGTCCTGGTAGCCGGGGACGAAGGCGATGTCGGTGCGGAATTCGCGCTGGTAGACGCAGTGGGCGGCGGTGGCGATCAGATCGCCCCTCGGGCTGTGGACGACGCTGGCGCTGCAGCTGTGGTCCGGTTCGCCCTCGCCCGTGTAGAACAGCGGGCCCACGGCCGGCGAGGGGTCGCTCTCGCGGGCCTCCAGCGGCTTCGAGGCGGGCAGCGGGTCGCTGCCGGAGCCGACGGCCGCGGGTGCGGGCACGGGGGGCTTCGCCGGGGTGCGGACCACCGACCGCATCGCCTCGGCGCTCTCGTCGCCCAGGGCCCTCGGCTCCTCGAAGTGCCCGTCGGCGTCGCCCGAGGCCAGGGGTGCGTCCGAGGCCTGGCCACGGCTCGCCATCAGCAGGCCGATCACGATCAGGGCCAGGACGGCGGCGATCAGAACGGCTATCCCGGCGGGACCCGAGGCGTAGCCGCGGTCGGTGGCTTTCAGGCGCATTCACCCAGTGTCCACGTTCGAATGATGTTCGCGCCGGAGGCGCGCGCCCGGCGTGTGGCCGGGAGTGCGGCCTTCGGCTGCTTCCGGGAATGCGGGCGCCCTTGCAGGTTGTTCATCCTTCAACTAACTTGAAGGCGTCGCAACCGAGGAGGCTGTCATGCCCGCAGTAACCGTAGAGAACCCGCTGACCCTGCCCCGCGTGGCCGCCCCGGCCGACGGCCGGCAGCGGCCGGTGCTGCACGTCGCGACCGCGCCGAGCGGTTTCGAGGGCGAGGGCTTCCCCGTCCGCAGGGCCTTCGCGGGCATCAATTACCAGTACCTCGACCCGTTCATCATGATGGACCAGATGGGTGAGGTGGACTACGGACCGGGTGAGCCGAAGGGCACGCCCTGGCACCCCCACCGCGGCTTCGAGACGGTCACCTATCTGATCGACGGCACCTTCGTGCACCAGGACTCGCACGGTGGCGGCGGCACGATCAACGACGGTGACACCCAGTGGATGACCGCCGGGTCCGGCCTGCTGCACATCGAGGCCCCGCCGGAGTCCCTCGTCGTCAGCGGCGGGCTCTTCCACGGCCTCCAGCTGTGGGTGAACCTGCCGAAGGCCGACAAGATGATGGCCCCCCGCTACCAGGACATCGGCGGCGGCAAGGTCAAGCTGCTCACCTCGGCCGACGGCGGCGCGCTGCTGCGGCTGATCGCGGGCAGCATCGACGGCCACGAGGGCCCGGGCATCACCCACACGCCGATCACGATGACGCACATCTCCCTCAACCCGGGCGCGGAGCTCACCCTGCCCTGGCGGCCGGACTTCAACGCCCTCGCGTACGCGCTCTCCGGGAGCGGTTCGGCGGGCGCCGAGCGGCGGCCGTTCCGGATGGGGCAGTCCGTGGTCTTCGGCAACGGCGACTCGATCACGGTCCGGGCGGACGACAAGCAGGACACCCGCGGCCCGAACTTCGAGTTCGTCCTGCTCGGCGGGCAGCCGATCCGGGAGCCGATGATGCACTACGGCCCGTTCGTCATGAACACCCACGCGGAGCTGGCGCAGGCCTTCGAGGACTACCAGGCCGGCCGTCTCGGCACGGTGCCGGCTGACGCCGTTTAGTCAGCTGACCCGCCGTTTCGTCCTCAATCGCCGGACGGGCGCGAAAAACCCCTCACCCACCCGGACCCGGTCACCGAGCTCTCAGCGCATCACCGTGATGCGCTGAGCCCGTGCCGACCGAATCGGAGCTCAAGCCGCTGCTGCCCCGTGCCGTGCGCAAGCTGGCGGCCTGGTGCGTGGTCCTGCTGCTGGTCGCCGGGGTCGCCGCTGTCGGCGTGTGGCTGTGCGTCCAGCTGAAGGCGGTGGTCACGCCCGTACTGCTCGCGCTGCTCGGCACGGCGCTGCTCGGGCCCGTGCACCGGCGGCTGCTCGCGACGGGCGTGCGGCGCTCGTTCGCGGCGGCGCTGACGTGCCTGCTGCTGCTCGCGGTCGTCGGCGGCACCGGCTATGTCGTGGGCAGTGCGCTGATCGACACCGGCGACCAGATCATCGCCTCGGTCCGGGAAGCCGCCCGGCAGCTCGCGGACCACTTCGGCGCCGCCGGCACCTCGCTCGACCAGCTGGCGCGCAACGGCAAGGAACTGGTGGGCAAGTTCGGCAGCACGGCCGCCTCCGGCGTGCTGTCCGGGCTCAGCGTCGTCGGGGAGATGATCGCCCTCGCCGTGCTGGCCCTCTTCCTGACCTTCTTCTTCCTGCGCGACTCCGACAAGGCCGCCATCACGGTGCACGCCCTCGCCCCGGGGGACTCCGGTCCCCGTCTGGAGGCGATGGGACGGCGCGGGTACCGGGCGATCGAGGGGTTCATGCGCGGCACCACGCTCATCGCGCTGATCGACGCGGCGTGCATCATGGCCGGGCTGCTGATCCTGCGGGTGCCGGGTGCGGCGGGCCTCGGCGCGCTGGTCTTCGTCACCGCGTACATCCCCTACCTGGGCGCGTTCCTGTCCGGCGCGGTCGCGGTCCTGGTGGCGCTGGCCGACCGGGGCCCGGGCATCGCCCTGTGGGTACTGGGGGTCGTGCTGGCCGTACAGGTGCTGGAGGGGCATGTGCTCCAGCCGATGATCCAGAGCCGTACGGTGCAGATGCATCCGGCGACGGTCATGCTGACGATCACGGCGGGTGCGAGCGTCGCGGGGATCCTCGGCATGCTGCTGGCCGTGCCGCTGACGGCGGCGGCCTTCGGCGTCGTCTCGGAGCTGCGCGCGCACTATGCCTCGAACGGCGGTGCGGTGGGCGGCACGGAGGTCCGGGACGTGTAGCCACGCCCCCACCCTCACGTCACTTCCGCGAGCCCCTCCGGGGTCAGCAGCGTTCCGTGCGTCCCCGAGGCCCCGGACGCCTCGAACAGCTCGAACCAGATGTTCTTGCCCTCGCCCCGGGGGTCGACGCCCCATGCGCTGGCGAGCAGTTCCATCAGCACCAGGCCGCGTCCGGAGGACGCCATCTCGCCCGGGTGGCGGCGGTGCGGCAGCTCGTCGCTGCCGTCCTCGACCTCGACGCGCAGACAGCGTTCGCCCTGCTCGCCCGTTATCTCCGCGACCAGCAGAGCGTCCCCGTCCGTGTGGACCAGGACGTTGGTGACCATCTCGGAGACCATCAGCACCGCCGAGTCGATCTGGTCCGCGTCGCGCCAGTCGTGCATGAGCTCGCCGAGCTGGTGCCGGCACTCGGCGATGCGCTCCGGTTCGGCCTGGGCGATGGTCAGGACCATGCGGCGGGCCGGGTGCGGGAGCGTGACGAGGCCGGTCCCGACGGGGGCGGGGGCCTCCCGGGAGAGCAGGAGCACGGCGATGTCGTCCTCGCGCCGGTCGACCAGGGGGCCGGTGGTGTAGTGGGAGGGCGGGCCGTGGACGGCCTGGACGAGGGCGTCGGCGAGCTGTTCGAGATCGCCGGCACCCTCGTTCCGGCCGTCCAGCGGGTAGCCCTCGATGACCTCGCGCAGCCTGCTCCAGCCGGTCTCCAGATCATGGCCGCCGGTCTCGATGAGCCCGTCCGTGCAGACCATCATCGTCTCGCCGGGTTCGAGGACGAGCCGGGTGGTGGGGTAGTCCGTGTCGGCGACGATGCCGAGCGGCAGACCGCCCGCCGTGGGCCGGACGAGCACCGTGCCGTCGCTGAGGCGGATCGCGGGCTCGGGGTGCCCGGCGCGGGCGATGTCGAGGAGCCCGGTGGCGGGGTCCACCTCGATGTAGAGGCAGGTGGCGAAGCGGGGGTCGGTGTCCTCGGACTCGGTGTCGTTGATGCCCGAGAGGAAGCGCGAGGCCCGGGAGAGGACCGCGTCCGGGTGGTGGCCCTCGGAGGCGTACGCGCGCAGCGCGATCCGCAGTTGCCCCATCAGCCCCGCGGCCCGCACGTCGTGGCCCTGGACGTCCCCGATGACCAGGGCGATCCGCCCCGAGGGCAGCGGGATCATGTCGTACCAGTCGCCGCCCACCTCCAGCCCGCCGCCCGTCGGTACGTACCGGGCGGCCACCTTCATGCCCGGGATGTCCGGCTGGACGGTCGGCATCATCGAGCGCTGGAGGCCGACGGTCAGCTCGCGCTCCGACTCGTGGAGGCTGGCCCGGCCGAGGGCCTGGGCGAGCATCCGGGCGACGGTGGTGAGCACGGACCGCTCGTCGGGGGTGAAGCTGACCGGGATGGAGAACCCGGCCATCCAGGCGCCGATCGAGTGACCCGCGTTGATCAGCGGCAGGAAGGCCCAGGACTGGCGGCCGAAATGCGCGACCTGCTTCCAGGCCTCGGGAAAGCGGCGCTCGTAGTCCTCGGGGCTGGGCAGATAGATCGCGCGGCCGGTGCGGATGACCTCGGCGGCCGGGTAGGCCGCGTCCATCGGCAGGTCCAGGAAGGGTTCCGCCTCGCCCGGGCCGTAGCCCTGGTGGCCGATGACCTTGACCCGGTTGCCCTCGGCGCTGAAGACCGCCAGTCCCGACGGTACGAAGCCGGGCATCGACAGGCCCGCCGCGACCCGCAGCACCTCGGCCGTCGACCGGGCCTCGGCCAGCGCCCGGCCCGCGTCCAGCAGGAAGGCCTCGCGGTTGCGCCGCCAGTCGCCGGTGACCTGGGCCCGGACGGCGGAGGTGCCGGGCTGGGCCTCGGGGACCTCCTGAACGGTCCCGACCAGCATGTAGTCCTTCTCGCCCGCCACCGGCCGGGAGCGGCTGCGCACCGTCCGCAGCACCCGGCCCACGTCGTCGACCACGCGCAGCCGGGCCTCGGCGAGGGTGCCCTCGGCCACGGCCAGATTGATGATGCCCATGATCTCGACCCAGTCCACGGCGTGGAACCGGGCGCGGGCGGCCGACTCGGTCAGCTCGACGCGCTCCGCCGGCAGGCCCAGGAGACGGGCGGCCTCGGCGTCGAAGGTGGCGATGCGCGAGGCGTTGTCCCAGTGCCACAGGCCGGTCGCCACGGCTGCCAGTACGTCCTCGGTGCGCATTGCCCCACTTTAAGCGGGTCCGCCAGCTTTATGCAGGTCTGAGAATGGGCGACGACCGAGGGCAGGTGGGGCAGTACCCTTGCACACGTGCTGTGTGCACGCTAACCCAGTGCAACGCCAGCTTCGATCAACCCCCTCGACCAACGACTTGGATGAACGATGCATCGGTACCGGTCCCACACCTGCGGCGAGCTCCGTGCGGCTGACGTCGACACCGACGTGCGACTGAGCGGCTGGCTGCACAATCGGCGCGACCTGGGCGGCATCCTCTTCATCGATCTGCGCGACCACCACGGTCTGGTGCAGCTCGTCGCCCGTCCGGGCACCGCGGCGAACGAGGCCCTGAGCCACCTCACCAAGGAGACCGTCGTCCGCATCGACGGCAAGGTCGTCGGCCGGGGCGCGGACAACGTCAACCCCGAGCTGCCCACCGGCGAGATCGAGGTCGAGGTCGCCGCGGTCGAGGTGCTGGGCACCGCCGAGCCGCTGCCCTTCACGATCAACACCGACGACGGGGTGAACGAGGAGCGGCGCCTGGAGTACCGCTTCCTGGACCTCCGCCGCGAGCGCATGCACCGCAACATCATGCTGCGCTCCGCCGTCATCGCCTCGATGCGCCAGAAGATGACTTCCCTCGGCTTCAACGAGATGGCGACCCCGATCCTGTCCGCCACCTCCCCCGAGGGCGCGCGCGACTTCCTGGTCCCCTCCCGGCTGCACGCCGGCAAGTTCTACGCCCTGCCGCAGGCGCCCCAGCAGTTCAAGCAGCTGCTGATGATCGCGGGCTTCGACCGCTACTTCCAGATCGCGCCCTGCTTCCGCGACGAGGACGCCCGCGCGGACCGCTCGCCGGGCGAGTTCTACCAGCTCGACGTCGAGATGTCCTTCGTCGAGCAGGAGGACGTCTTCCAGGTCATCGAGAAGGTCATGACCGACCTCTTCGAGGAGTTCGGCAACGGCCGCCACGTCACCTCTCCCTTCCCGCGGATCCCCTTCCGCGAGGCGATGCTGAAGTACGGCTCCGACAAGCCGGACCTGCGCGCCCAGCTGGAGCTGGTCGACGTCTCCGGCGTCTTCGCCGAGAGCGGCTTCAAGGCCTTCGCCGGCAAGCACGTCCGCGCGCTGGCCGTGCCGGACACCGCGGGCCAGTCCCGCAAGTTCTTCGACGGCCTCGGCGAGTACGCCGTGGAGCAGGGTGCCAAGGGTCTGGCCTGGGTCCGGGTGGGCGAGGACAACGCTCTGTCGGGTCCGATCGCCAAGTTCCTCACCGAGGACGACACCAAGGCCCTCACCGAGGCCCTGGACCTGGCCCCCGGCCACGCCGTCTTCTTCGGCGCGGGCGAGTTCGACGAGGTCTCCAAGATCATGGGCGCGGTCCGCGTCGAGGCCGCCAAGCGCGCCGGCCACTTCGAGGAGAACGTCTTCCGCTTCTGCTGGATCGTCGACTTCCCGATGTTCGAGAAGAACGAGGACACCGGCGCGATCGAGTTCTCGCACAACCCCTTCTCCATGCCGCAGGGCGGCCTGGAGGCGCTGAACACGATGGACCCGCTGGACATCCTGGCCTGGCAGTACGACATCGTCTGCAACGGCACCGAGCTGTCCTCCGGCGCCATCCGCAACCACGAGCCCGAGGTCATGTACAAGGCCTTCGAGATCGCCGGTTACTCCAACGAGGACGTCGAGCGCGAGTTCGGCGGCATGCTGCGCGCGTTCAAGTTCGGCGCCCCGCCGCACGGCGGCATCGCCCCGGGCGTCGACCGCATCGTGATGCTGCTGGCCGACGAGCCCAACATCCGCGAGACCATCGCCTTCCCGCTCAACGGCAACGCCCAGGACCTGCTCATGGGTGCCCCGAGCGAGGTGGACGAGTCCCGCATGAAGGAGCTCCACCTGTCGCTGCGCAAGCCGCAGGTGAAGGACGCGAAGTAGCCGCCTTGCCCGGACAGGGCCCAGGTGGGCACAGACGAGGGGCCCGGAACCGCCGATGTGGTTCCGGGCCCCTCGTCCGTGCCCGGAGGGCCGGGTGGAGGCCGGTCCTCCGGACGCTCTGCGTTCTTACCAGCCGGTCGTACCGTCGACGCGCTCGCGCAGCAGATCGGCGTGGCCGTTGTGGCGCGCGTACTCCTCGATCATGTGCAGGTAGATCCAGCGCAGCGACACGGGGGCGCCGGACAGCTCGCCCGCGGCGGGGGCCCAGGGGAAGGTGCCGGTGGCGTCCAGGGAGAGCGGCGCGCAGTTGGCTCTGGCCAGCTCGATCTCGGCCTGCCAATCGGCGAGCGCCCCGGCGAGCGTGGCGTCCTCGGCGACCTTCAGGCCGACGTCACGTCCTTCGGCGAGGTCATCGGGGCCCAGGGGGGTGTCGTCGGTGCCGTAGACCGTCGCCACCCGCTCCCCGGTGAGTATGCGGCGGAACCACGTCCGCTCCACCTCGGCCATGTGCTGGACGAGGCCGGTCAGGGTCAGGTCGGAAGGCCGGACGGAGGCCTCGCGGGCCTGCTCGTCGGTCAGTCCGGCGCACTTGTGGGCGAGGGTGGCTCGGTGGAAGTCGAGCCAGCCCTCCAGCGTGGAGCGTTCGTCGGCGTTCAGCGGCGGGATGGGCCTGGTGGAAATCGACATGCCGATCAGACTCACACGAGAGCCGTGAGCACCGGGAGACGCGGGCAGCATCCTGCCGCGTTGTGCACGGCCCGGGAGAGCCGCCCCGACGTCAGCCGCTCGCCCCACAGCACGGACGCCACCCCGTACTCGGCGATCGCCATCAGCTCCGTCTCGCCCAGCTCCTCGGCGACGACCACGACCGGCGTCCGCCCGTCCCGGGTCAGCCGGTACAGCTCGTCCCCCGCGCTCGGGTCGTCGCGGCCCAGGAACAGGACGTCGACCTCGCCGCCCTCGCGGACCACGTCGACCCCGGGCAGCGGACGGAGCCGCCGGGCGAGGCGGGCCCGGGTCAGCTCGTCGCCGGCATGGACATTCACGGTGATGCGTTTCTCGTACAACACTGTTCTTCCTCGTCTCCCCCGCGAATCCAACTCCTTCAGCTTCCCGGGGCGCGCTGAACGAACGATTGCCGATCGATCAACGCGGTCCCGTCCGCGGATATACGAGGGGCCCGGGACGTGCTTCCGCACCGTCCCGGGCCCCTCGGACTCTTCTCAGGCGGCGCTGTCGTCCCCGCCGCCGAAGCGCTCACGGTAGGACTCCAGGTCCTCCTCCGTGATCTTCGCGAACAGCACCGGCGGCACGGTGAACGGCGTGCCCACCGGAACGGACGACAAGGACGCCGCCTCGTCGCGCGAGACCCACGTGGCCGTGTCGTCGGTCAGCGCGAACGCGCTCCGCATGGCGGCGGCCGAGGCCGGGATGAACGGCTCGGAGACGATCGAGTACAGGTGGATCAGGTTCATCGCCGTACGCAGCGTCAGGGCCGCGGCGTCCGGGTCGGTCTTGATCTCCAGCCAGGGGGCCTTGGTCTCCAGGTAGGAGTTGCCCGCGCTCCACAGGGCGCGCAGCGCCTGCGCGGCCTTGCGGAACTGCATGGCCTCCATGTGCTCCTCGTACTCCTGGAGCAGCTGGGCGATCTCCCGGCCCAGGGTGGCCTCGGCCTCGCCCGCCTCGGCGCCGGCCGGGACCTCCTCGCCGAAGCGCTTCTTCGAGAAGGACAGGACGCGGTTGACGAAGTTGCCCAGGACGTCGGCGAGGTCCTTGTTCACGGTGGCCGAGAACAGCTCCCAGGTGAACGACGTGTCGTCCGACTCGGGGGCGTTGGCCATCATGAAGTAGCGCCAGTAGTCGGCGGGCAGCAGCTCCAGGGCGTCATGCGTGAAGACGCCGCGCTTCTGGGACGTGGAGAACTTGCCGCCGTAGTAGTTCAGCCAGTTGAAGGCCTTGACGTAGTCGACCTTCTTCCACGGCTCGCGGGTGCCGAGCTGGGTGGCCGGGAACATCACCGTGTGGAACGGGACGTTGTCCTTGCCCATGAACTGGGTGTAGCGGACGTCCGTCGCCTCGTACCACCAGGACTTCCAGTCGCGGCTCTCCGGGTCCTGGTCCGCCCACTCCTTCGTCGCGCCGATGTACTCGATCGGGGCGTCGAACCAGACGTAGAAGACCTTGCCCTCGGCCGCCAGCTCCGGCCAGGTGTCGGCCGGGACCGGGACGCCCCAGTCCAGGTCACGGGTGATCGCGCGGTCGTTCAGGCCCTCGGTCAGCCACTTGCGGGCGATCGAGGAGGCCAGGATCGGCCAGTCCTTGCCGTGCTCGTCGATCCACGCCTCGACCTCGCCCTGGAGCTTCGACTGCAGGAGGAAGAGGTGCTTGGTCTCCCGGACCTCCAGCTCGCTGCTGCCGCTGATCGCCGAGCGGGCGTCGATCAGGTCCGTGGGGTCCAGGACGCGGGTGCAGTTCTCGCACTGGTCGCCACGGGCCTTGTCGTAGCCGCAGTGCGGGCAGGTGCCGACGATGTAGCGGTCGGGCAGGAAGCGGCCGTCGGCCAGGGAGTAGACCTGGCGGATCGAGCGCTCCTCGATGAACCCGTTCTTCTGCAGCTGACGCGCGAAGTGCTGGGTGATCTCCCGGTTCTCCGGGGAGGAGCTGCGGCCGAAGTAGTCGAAGGAGAGCCCGAAACCTTCGTAGATCGCCTTCTGCGCGTCGTGCTGCTGGGCGCAGAACTCGGCCACGGGCAGGCCGAGCTCCTTGGCACCCAGCTCGGCCGGGGTGCCGTGCTCGTCGGTGGCGCAGATGTACAGCGTCTCGCGGCCGGTCTGGCGGAGGAACCGGGCGTACACATCGGCCGGGAGCATGGACCCCACCATGTTGCCCAGGTGCTTGATCCCGTTGATATACGGAAGGGCGCTGGTGATGAGGTGTCGAGCCATTGCCGGCTGCTCCCTGGTCGATGCGGCTGATGCTGTTTTTACGGGCACCTTTAGCGTATCCGAGTGCCAGGGGGCAGCCGCGCGGCATTTATGTCGGCTCTGTGTCGCGCGTTCTTCCTGCGTACGCCGGGTGCTCAGGCCCCGGGGGGCCGTGCCATCCAGGCCCGCCAGGGCCTGACGATCATCTCCCGGTACGTGTGGTGCGACGGGTTCCGGCCCGCGTGCCGGAACGTCCAGCCCTGGGCCTCGCCGACGTCCTCCCCGGGCTCCGAGCTCTCCTCGCACACCGCGCACTGCATGGCGTAGGTGACGGGCTCCGCGTCCGGCTCCAGGTCCGGCTGCAGGGTCCAGTCCCCGAATGTGAAGACGCTGCGCGTGCTCAAAGCCCCCACCTGCTTTCCGTCTTGCGGTCCGGTGTCCGGGTCGCGGTACGAGTCCGCCGCACCTCCACCTCGGAGGCGGGCCGGGCGCATTCGGGCGGGCAGTCCCACTCGAGCCCGCCTTGGGGAGGACGTAGCTGTAGGTGGCCGGCGTGCCGGTCCATGACCTGGCCGAGACGGTCGGTACGGGTGTCCACGACGTAGGTGACGGGAGCGGGAGCGGTGACGGGCGGGGGGTTCTCATTGCTCACGCCCTTATAGATGCCCACTGAGGCGGGGCCTGATCAGTGACGAAGGGGGTACGTGGCGTCGGTGCCGGGGCCGGGGTCGGCCGGTAACCCGCTGCTCGGCGCGGTGAGTTACCGCCGCCCGGGCGGGAATACGGCTCCGCACGGGGCGCGGGCCCCGCCCTTGCGCGTCACTCGGCGTCGCGCGGGGGATACAGTGAGTCACTGTTTTCGGTCAGGGAAGGCGGTGGAGATGGCGACAACGCGGAAGCCCGGCCTTCCGGAAGCTCTCGTTTCGCCGGTCAACTCGCACAACGAGTGGGACCCGCTGGAGGAGATCATCGTCGGGCGTCTGGAAGGCGCGACGATCCCCTCCGACCATCCGGTCGTCGCCTGCAACCTCCCGCCCTGGGCGGCACGATTGCAGGGGCTCGCCGCCGGCTTCACGTATCCGCGCGTGCTGGTCGAGCGGGCGCAGCGGGAGCTGGATCAGTTCGTCGCTCTCCTGGAGTCCCTCGACATCACGGTCAGACGCCCGGACGCGGTCGACCACGGACGGCGCTTCGGCACCCCCGAGTGGTCCTCGCGCGGGTTTTGCAACGCCTGCCCACGGGACAGCATGCTCGTGATCGGCGACGAGATCATCGAGACCCCGATGGCGTGGCCGTGCCGGTACTTCGAGACCCACTCCTACCGCACGATCCTCAAGGACTACTTCCGGCGCGGCGCCCGCTGGACGGCGGCGCCGAAGCCGCAGCTCACCGACGCGCTGTTCGAGGCGGACTTCCGGATCCCCGGGTCCGGTGAGCCCATGCGCTACATCCTCACCGAGTTCGAGCCGGTGTTCGACGCGGCGGATTTCGTGCGCGCGGGACGCGATCTGTTCGTGACGAGGAGCAACGTCACCAATCACATGGGCATCGAGTGGCTGCGCCGCCATCTCGGGCCGGGCTATCGCATCCACGAGATCGAGAGCCGCTGCCGCACGCCCATGCACATCGACACGACGTTCCTCCTGCTCGCGCCCGGCAAGGTGCTGGTCAACCCCGAGTACATCGACGTCGACCGCCTGCCCGACGTCCTGCGCTCCTGGGACGTCCTGATCGCCCCCGAGCCCGACCCGCTCGACGGGAACCTGCTGAAGGTCACGTCGATGTGCGGCAAGTGGCTCAACATGAACCTGCTGATGATCGACGAACGACGGGTGATCGCGGAGCGGCACCACACCGGCATGCTGCGCGCGCTGGAGGGCTGGGGGTTCGAGCCGATCCCGTGCGACCTGCTGCATTACGCGCCGTTCGGCGGCTCGTTCCACTGCGCGACGCTCGATGTCCGGCGTCGCGGCACGCTCGAGTCGTATGCCGACTGACCGGTGACGCGGCCTCGCCGCCCGATGCGGCCAGGCCGCCACCGTCCAGCGGGCCCCTAGTCGACGATGCCCGCGGCCCGGGCCTCGATCAGCCACTCCGGGAACTCGACCATGAGCTCCTTGTAGAGGCCCGCGTCCGTCAGGGCGCGGGGGTCGCGGCCGGCGTGGAAGAAGCCCGCGTTGTCGATGACGCGCTTCTCCGGGACCGCCAGGTCGTCCAGCTTGCGCAGGAAGTCGAAGCCGCGGGCCTCGGGGTCGCCGAAGCCGACGAACTGCCAGAAGATCGGGAGCTTCGCCGCTGCGCACAGGGCGCGTTCGGCTGCGGCCTTGCTGGTGGGGGCGCCGTCGGTCTGGAAGATGACGAAGGCGGGGTCCTTGGCGCCGGACTTCTCGTAGTGCGCGACCACGGCCTCGATGGCCCAGTGGTAGTTCGTACGGCCCATGTGGCCGAGGCCCTCGTGCAACTCCTGCACCCGACCCGCGTAGTTGCCGAGGTCGAGGTCGGCCGTGCCGTCGACGTCGGTGGAGAAGAAGACGACGGGGACCGTGCCGTCGTCGTCGAGGTTCGCGGAGAGGCCGAGGGCCTGCTCGGCGAGGTGCTGGACCGTGCCGTCCTTGTAGTAGTTCCGCATGGAACCGGAGCGGTCGAGGACCAGGTAGACGGCGGCCCGCTGGCCGGTGAGGCCCTGCTTCTCCAGGGAGACCGACGCCGCCTTGTAGAGGCTGACCAGCCCGGGCGCGGACTGCTGGATCTTCTCCAGGGAGATGGCCGGGGCGGCGGCCGGGGCCGTGGCGTCGTCCGCCGGAGCGGATGCCGGCTCCGACGGGGGAGCCGGCACGGGAGCCGTCACGGGAGCTGTCACGGGGGCCGTCGTCAGAGCCGTCGTCAGCGCCGGTGCGGGCTCGGGCGTGGGGCCGGGGGCCGGTTCCGGGGTGGGCTTCGGCTCCGGGCCCGGGACGGGCTCGGGCACCGGGTGGGGATCCGGGGTGGGGGCCGGCTCCGGCTGGGGGATCGGCTTCGGGGACGGCATCGGAGTCGGTTCGGGCTCCGGCTGTGGGCGCGGGTCGGGGTTGGGGACCGGCCCGGGGATCGGGTCGAGCGGCCCCGGGTCGGGCACGCGCTCGTCCGTGACGGGGGCGGCGACCGGATCGGTGGCGGTCGGCTCCACGACGGCCGGCTCAGCCGCAACCGTCTCCGCGACGACCGGCTCAGCCGCAACCGTCTCCGCCACGACCGGCTCCCTCGTCACCGGCTTCGCCGGAACCGGCTCCGCCGGAAGCGGCTGCGTGGGCAGCACCGGGGGCGTGACCGCCGGGCGGAAGCCCTCGGTCTGACCGATCTCTTCCGTGGAGACCCGCGGCTTCGCGATCGCGTCCGCCACCGGCGCGGGCGCAGGCGCCGGCACCGGGTTCACCTCGGCCGCCGGTGCGGGCACGGTGGCGGATACGGACTCGGCGGCCCCGGCACTGTCGACGGTGTCCGGCCCCGCGTTCTGCTGGGGCAGGCTCGGTTCGTCGCGATCGGCTTTCCTGGACCGGCCGAACGCGTTCCTCAGCAGACTCCGAATGCCCATGTGGAGAAGTCCTTCACGTGTCTCGGGTGCGATGAAATGTCCGTAGTGGGGTGATAAGTCCCAGGGCGGGACGGCTACGTAAGGCTAGCCGTCAAGCCCTGCCCGGCGTGTTCGACCCTCGCGAGCCGTTTCGTGCGCCACCCTCAGGGAGCGCATCTGCTACGTCCCAGTGGCCTCAAAGGTCGTTACCCGTCGCTTTCGCACTCATACCGTCGGACGGTCCGGCCACCACACCATCAGGCCATCACACCGCGTCCGGGATCCAGTTGCCGTGCAGCCCGAGCGGCACCCGCACCGGTAGATGGATCCGGGCCACCGGTCCCGCCGCGATGTCCTGGGCGGCCAGCACGACCAGGTCCGTGGCGCCGCGCTCCGCGTCGAAGGCGTAGGACATCAGCCAGCCGTCGTCCTCCGCCGCCCCCGGCCGCGACGGTACGAACACGGCCTCGCCGATGTCGCCGCCCGCGGCGACGCGGTACTCCTGGCTCGTGCCGCGCTCCAGGTCGTACTTGACCAGCCCGGCCGGCACGCCGTAGCCCGCCGCCTCCGCCACGGCGTAGCCGAAGCGATGGCGGGCGGTGAGGCACCGCGGGTCGACGCGCGGGAACTCCACCGCGCGGTCGTCGAGCCGTCGGCGCCGGACCCGGCCGGCCACGGGGTCGACGGTCCAGCGCTCCAGATACGCGGGCCGCTCGCCCGGGCCCGGCCGGGGGCCGTCGAAGAGGCGGTCGTAGCGGATGAGGTGGAGGGTGATGAGGCCGTCGCGCTCGTAGGCGTTCATGGGGTGCAGGACGAAGCACGGGTCGATCTCCAGCCAGCGCACGTCCGCCGGCCCGCCGTCGCGGGGGAGGACGCCCAGCCGGGCGGCGCGGCCGGGGTCCCACGCGTAGGGGAAGCCGGTGGCCGGCCGGCCCGTGCGGTGGGTGAAGACGACCGGCAGGTCGTACAGCACGACGTGTCGTTCGGTGAGGGAGAAGTCGTGCATCATCGGGCGGCCCGGCACCGGTATGTCGACCCGGCGGCGGACGCAGCCGTCGACCCCGGCCACGAGGTACTGCACGTACGGCCAGGCCCAGCAGTACGCGACCGCGTGCAGCTCGCCGGTGGCCGGTTCGACGACGGCGTGCGCGGCGAGGCCGCCGGGCAGGGTGCCGTGGAAGTCGAAGGGGCCGATCGTGAACAGCTCGTCGTCCAGCTCGTACGGCAGCGCGCCGCCCTCGACGAGCGCGAGGTAGTGCCCGGCGAAGTTCAGGATGTGGGTGTTGGGCGCGAAGTCCATGTCCAGATGGCGCGGCCCGTGCAGCAGTTTTTCGCCGAGCTGCCCGGCGACGGCGTCGGAGCGCACCCAGCGGTTGCGGTACCACTCGGCGCGGCCGTCGCGCAGCCGCACGCCGTGCACCATGCCCTCGCCGCTGAACCAGTAGTGGCCGGCGGGCCGGTCGACGCTCAGCGGATTGGGGCCGTTGCGGAGATAGCGGCCGCGCAGGCACTCCGGGATGCGGCCGGTCACCGGGAGGTCGACGGCGATGATCTCGTCGTGGACGGGTGCGAAGTGGCCGCTGAGATAGGGATTGCCGAGGGCGTCCCCGGCGACCCTCCGTAAGGGACTCCCCGTCGTGCTCCCGGCGTCGCCCTCGCCCTTGCGTGCTGTGCTCTTACGGCCCTTGGCCCCGCGCTCGTCGGTCATGCCGCCCTCCAACGGCCCGCCCCCGCGCGGCCGTTCTTCCACCATCCAGCGGAAGGGCCGGTTCGGCCAGTCTCCTCACCCTGATCCCGTCATCTGACGCTATCGGCCGTCATGCATTGTCATCTGGCGCCATACGGTGTCACCGGCGCAGGGGGCGCGTGACCACCAGGAGCTCGGGCTCCGGCGCGGGCGGGCGGATCCGCCCGACGGCCTGCCAGCCCCAGGCGCGGCAGGCGGACCGCGCCGCCTCCGCGCCCGGTGGGAGGAACCCGGCGGCCAGCGTCGCGCCCGTCCCCGACAGCAACCGGTCGTGCAGCCGCTTGCCGATGCCGCGGCGGCGGCGCCGGGGCAGGACCATCAGCTCGGCGACGGCGAAGACCCGGCCGGCGGCCGTCAGCTCCTCCAGCTCCTCGGGGACCGGTCCCACGAATCCCCGCCAGTGGCCTCCGTCCCGCGTCACCGGGAATCCGTACGCGCAGCCGACCGGCCCGCCGTCGTCGGCGACGACGAGATCGAAACCCGGCAGCGCGGCGTGCTCCGCCAGCCGCTCCATGAACCGGGAGCGGCCGTCGAAGGCCTCGCCCGGGGGTTCCTCGTATGCCGAGCCGTGCAGATCCGCGAGCTGCTCGCGGTACTGATCGGCCTGCCAGCGGCTCAACCTGCGCAAGAAGACGTCGCCCATGCGACCTTCCTGCCCAATGCGGCCCACGGCCACCCGCGCGGAGGCCGGGGTAACCGGGTGTGGCGGGCCGTCGTTTTCCGTGGCGGTACCGGGAACGGCATGGGTCGGGCAGACCACGGGCAGGACAAGAGCTGGGTAAGAAATGGGTGCAGGGCAACCTTTTCCACCCGTTCCCGCCTCTTCCTCGGTGAACATGGCTCGACCGAACATGAGTACCCACCACGGGGGCAGGGAGTTGAGGGGCACATGGGCCTGACCAGTCGGTCGCTCTTGTACGCGGTGGCGTTCGCGGCCGTGTTGTGTGTGGCGCTGATGGTCTGGCTGTGGCCACGGCTCGCCGGGCGCGGACCGCTGCCGGTGCTGGGGCGGCTCGGCGCCATCGTGCTGACGCAGCTGTCGCTCACGGCCGTGCTGGCCCTCGCGGTGAACATCAGCATGGGGCCCTTCTACTCCTCGTGGAACCAGCTGCTCGGGCGGGTCGACAAGTCGCCCGTGAACGTCACCGGCTTCAGCAAGAACGGCGGGTACGGCACGGTCGGAGCCACCAAGGGCGGGCTGGTGCAGCCCACCGGCCCGAACGGGCTGGACAAGGTGCACGGGCTCCCGAAGGGCCCCGAGGACCAGGTCGGCAAGGTGCAGTCCGTGCGCATCGTCGGCCGCCGGTCGAACGTGATCAACCCGGCCTTCGTCTATCTGCCGCCGCAGTACTTCCAGAAGCAGTACGAGCGCCAGCGCTTCCCCGTGATCGTGACCATCAGCGGTTACCCCGGTGGCACCGTGAGCCTTGCCCAGCACCTGCAAGTGCCGCAGACGGCAGCCAAGTTGCAGGCGGAGAAGCAGCTCCAGCCGACCGTGATCGTGATGGTCTCGCCGACGATCGCGCCGCCGCGCGACACCGAGTGCGTGGACGTGCCGGACGGTCCGCAGGCCGAGACGTTCTTCACCAAGGACCTGCCCGAGGCGCTGCGCAGCAGCTACCGGGTCGGCCGTGACGCCAGTGCCTGGGGCGCGCTCGGCTACTCCTCGGGCGGCACCTGCGCCCTGGAGCTGGCGATGCGCGCGCCGGACGTCTATCCGACGGCGGCGGCGCTCTCCCCGGACTACAGGATCAAGAACGACCCCACCACCGGCAATCTCTTCGGCAGCGGTGAGAAGGGCAAGCAGCGTCAGCGCGAGCACGATCTGATCTGGCGGCTGGAGAACATGCCGATGCCGCGTGCGTCGGTGCTGGTGGCCAGCAGCGAGAAGGGCGAGAAGAACTTCGGGGACACCAAGAAGTTCCTCGAAGCGATCAAGCCGCCGATGACCAAGGCGAGCATCATCCTGCCGGAGGGCAGTCATCACTTCACGACCTGGCGGCGGGAGATCAAGCCGGCGATGCAGTGGATGGGCCAGCAGCTGACCTTCCCGCAGGACGTCGTCGACACCCGCAAGCCGGCGGACCGGCGCGACCCCGCGAAGAAGGACTCCGACAAGAGGGACTCCGGCAAGAAGGACCCGGTGCCGGTCACGCAGGACGACGCCAAGAGGAACGAGGGCGAGCAGGAGTAAGAGACCAGGGGCAGGGGAGGGGCAGCGCCCGGCTCGCCTCAGCTCAGCTCAGCTCAGCTCAGGTCAGGTCAGCTCAGTGACACGGTCTGCGGTATCGGTTCCTCGGATCTCGCGCCCTCCCGCGGTATGACCGCCTGCGCCGCTGCCGCCGTCGTGATGGCGCAGGTGAAGAGCAGCTCGTCGTCCTGGTGGCCGCTGACGTGGGTGACGGTGGAGCCCGCGGAGTCAGGCTCGCCGCGCTCGGCCGCGATCCAGCAGGGGCTGCTCAGCTCGGCGTAGCGGTGGAAGGCGCTGGTGAGGGCCGTGGGACTGACGGTGGAGCCGGGGTCGAGGGCCATGGCCGCCTGGCGGGCCGCTTCCAGCAGGACCATGCCCGGGATGTGGTCGACGGGGTGGTCGAAGAGGATCGGGTGCCGTATGTCGGCGCGCAACTGCCAGCGGCCGGAGCGGCGGGCTCCCGCGCGCTGGGGCGGGACGGGCCGTCCGCAGCCTCGGCAGCCGCCCGCGTCGGCTGGCGAGAGGACGACGTCGAAGGCCGACGCCCGGCCGACGTGCTGGGGGAAGACGGGTGAGCCCAGGGTGGTGGGGGGTCCGGGCAGCCGGGGCCCCCGCAGTCTGCGGTAGACCTCGGGCGAGGTGCAGGTGAAACCGGCGCCGCCGGTCGCGGCGAGCAGACCGTCCCGGCGTAAGACCACGTCGTAGCGCATCCCGGCGAACGCCTCGCCCCGGCGCCGCACTTGTGAGCACGTCACGTCCAACTCCAGCTCGGCAGGGGCGAACCCGACCCCGAGCTGTTCGGGCCGGGCCGTGTAGTCCAGGCTCCACATGAGGAACTGGTGGCCGAGGGGGACGTCGAACTCCGCGTGCGCGAGCAGCGAGCCGATCTGCCGGACGGTCTCCGCGATGAGCATCGGGTCGTGCCGCGTACCGTACCGGGCGTCGTGGACGGGGGTGAAGAAGCTGTGTCCGCGCGGCCATTGGGCCGAGACCTGGAACCGCAGCTCGTCCAGCCTGCGCCACCCCGTGAGCAGGACCTCCGCGACGGCCGCCCGGTGGACGAACTCCCGTGGCACCGTGGTGGTCAACCGGGGCTCGCTCGGCGTGATCGGTGCGGGTACGGAGGTCTGGGACATGGCTCCCCCTGGATCAGGTGCTGCGCGGCCGAGTGGCCTCGGAACGGGAACGGAAGGAATGGGAAGATACGTACTGGCCGGTTTTATTTCCACCTGCTCGCTTCTCTACCATACGAGGTAGTTGAGGATCCCTCAGCTCTCGTGTGACCTAGCTCTCCCTTGTTTACGTTCGTACTGGACGGTTTTATTCGGGCCCTCACGGCCCCCTCGCCGTCCACTTCCGGAGGACCCCATGCCCCGTACAGCCGATCCGCTGCGCCACTTACGGCTGGCTGCCGTCAACATCGACGGCGTCCTGCTCAACGACACCTTCAGCCCGGTGATCCACCAATTCGTCACCAGCCGGGGCGGGCGCTACACCGCCGATGTCGAGAGTGCCGTGTTCTCCCAGCCCCGTCTCGTCGCCGCGCGGGCGTTGGGTGCGATGGCCGGTGTGTCATGGACCCCGGAGAAGGTCCTGGAGGTCTATTTCGAGGAGCGGGCCGCCTACCTCGAACAGCATCCGCTCCACCTCCTCGACGGCGCCGTGGAGTTGCTGCGGCGGCTGCGCGCCCTCGGGCTGCGCACCGTCTGCTACGGCGGCCTCGACGACACCCATTTCCAGCGCCACCTCGGGGAGTTCGCCGACCTGTTCGACGGTCCCGGCTATGTCTGTACGAACGACTTCCGACCCGGTGTCCACGAGATCGTCACCGACGTCTTCGGGCTCGACCACGACCAGGCGCTGTTCATCGACGACGTGGCCCGCGTCGCCGAGGCGGCACGCTCGCTCGGCACGGCCTTCATCGGTCACCCGCCGCACTTCGCCCACGGGTTCCAGGGCGAGTTGATGCGCGCGGCGGGGGTCCGGCACATCGTCGGCTCCCTCCCGGCCATCGACGAGCCGCTGCTGCGCGCCCTCGACGCCGAGGCCGCCGCCGGGACGCTCTGGGCGTCACCGGCCACCACCACACACGAAACGGAGGGTCCCCGCGATGACCGGTGACCACACGAGGAACGGGGCCGGCGGAGCACACGGGCTCCTGCACGGCAAGATCGCACTGATCACCGGGGCCAGCAGTGGCATCGGTGCCGCGGCCGCCCGGGTGTTCGCCCGGGAGGGCGCCACGGTCGTGCTGACCGCCCGCCGCGAGGACCGGCTCCGCGACCTCGCGGCCGAGCTGCGCGAGCAGGGCGCCGAGGCCGCCCACGTGGCGGCGGACGTGACGGCCCGCGCGGAGACCTCGCGGGCCGTCGCGTTCGCCGTCGAGCGCTACGGACGGCTGGACGTGGCCTTCAACAACGCCGGTTACGGCGAGGGGCGCACACCCCTGCACCTCATGGACGACGACGTCTACGACCGCATCATGGACATCAATGTGCGCGGCGTCTGGAACTTCCTGCGCGACGAGATCGCCGTCATGCTCGACGCCGGCACCGGCGGCGCCATCGTCAACACCAGCAGCGTCGGCGGCCTGCTGGCCACCCCGGTGGCAGCCCCGTACGTGGCCTCCAAGCACGCCGTGATCGGTCTGACCAAGGCCGCCGCCGCGGAGTACGCGGCCTCCGGCATCCGGGTGAACGCGGTGGCGCCGGGCACCACGCGCAGCGAGGTGGTCGAGGACTGGTTCGCGAAGAACCCCGGGATGGAGGAGGCCCTGCACGCGGCGACGCCACAGCCCCGGACCGCCGCGCCCGAGGAGATCGCGGAGGCGGCCGCCTGGCTCCTCAGCGACCGGGCCTCTTTCGTGACCGGTGCGACCATGCCAGTGGACGGGGGCTTCACAATGGTGTGACTCTGGTGCGTCCCCGCTTGCTCGCTCGACCCGGTCGTGGCCCCGGAGTTGATAGCATTACGTACTTGCCGGTTTGGTTTTCAGGGGGGCGATGAGCGGCATGCGGGACACGCGTCTCGCCCCACACCGCCGGGACGCGGTGCGGGCGACTTACTGATTCGGAGGCACACCGTGGCAAAGCAGGACCGTGCGATCAGGACTCGGCAGAACATCCTGGAAGCCGCCGCGGTGGTGTTCGACCAGAAGGGCTACGACGCAGCCACGATCACGGAGATCCTGGCGCGGGCCGAGGTCACCAAGGGCGCGCTGTACTTCCACTTCACCTCGAAGGAAGAGCTCGCTCTCGCCGTCATCGACGCGCAGGTGACCCAGGCCCCGCCCATGCCCGACCTGCCGGGCAAGTCCAAGATGCAGGAAATGGTGGACATGGGCATGCTCTTCGCCCACCGGCTGGCGGACGACGCGCTGCTGCGCGGCAGCGTCCGGCTCACCCTGGAGCACGGTTCGACGAGCCTGAACCGCAGCGGACCGTTCAACGGCTGGACCCATCTGCACACCCAGGTGCTGGTCGAGGGCCTGGAGCGCGGCGAGGTGCTGCCGCACGTGGTGCCCTCGGACACCGCCGAGTTGATCGTCGGGGCGTACGCCGGCATAAACACGATGTCGCAGGCGATCAACAACCGCGCCGATCTCGAGCGCCGGGCCAGCGTGCTCTACGAGCACGTGATGCCCAGCGTGGTGGTGCCCTCGGTGCTGGCCCGGCTCGACATGGCCCCGGGGCGCGGTGCCCGCGCCCTGGCCGAGGCCGAGCGGGCGCGCGAGACCAAGGTGCGCGAGGCGGCCGCGGAGGCCGCCGAGGCCGAGCGGGCGGGCACCCCGGTCGGCGTCGCCTGAGCGACACCGCGGCCGGGGCGCCCGCCGGACAGGCCCTAGAGTCCGTCCGCCCGGGGGAGGTCGTAGGGCGACGCCGGGACCCGGCAGGGGCCCAGCGTGCCCGTGGGGCGGAGCGGGCCGGGGGCGGCCACCCCGGGGAGCACGAGCTGCCAGAACTGCGCGAGCCAGTCGCGGCCGGTGTCACGGGGGCCGTCCGCCGAGCAGGGCGCGTCCGGGCCGGGCGGGGTGCGGACCAGGAGTTCCGTGCCGGTGGCCATGGTCAGGGCCAGGGCGGTGAGGGTGCGCGGGTCGTGGCCCGGCGCCAGGGCCTGATCGTCCTCGGCCCGGCGCAGCACGTCCTCCAGCAACTCCCGCCACAGCACGGTGCAGTCGTAGGAGGCGTCCGGCGCGTAGTCGAGCTCGCGGGAGAGCCGGATCCCGGCCCGGACGACCACATGGTGTTCGAGCAGATGCGCCAGGACGTGCGTCATGTCGATCACGGTCTGGAGCGTCGGCGGGTGCGCGTGGTCGAGGGCGGTCAGTGCCGCGCGGGAGGAGGAACAGGCTGTCGACTGCACCGCGCGGGCCAGCTCCGCCTTGGTGGCGAAGTGGAAGGACAGCGCTCCCTTGGTCACCCCCGCCGCCTCGCTGATCGCGTTGAGCGAGGCACGCTCGTATCCGACGTGATCGAACACGTCCGCCGCCGCGGTCAGTAACGCCCCGCGGGTTCGTTCGGCCCTCTCCTGCTTTGCCACGTGCTACCTCTGCCGGGTCGTCAGGGACGGCCGGACGACGAAGGCGGTCCGGCCGCGAACAGTGAACTCCAAAACCAACCTGTCGGTATTGTAAGGCGCCCTCGATCACCGGCGAAGCGCCTTTGCCCCCGGGGCACGGCCGGACGCAAGCCGACACCCCTGCCCGGCGGGCAGGTTGAGGGGTTTCCCTCGCCTTTGCCGATGGGTCCCCCAAGCCCCCCGCCGAGCATGTGGCGGTTTGTTAGCGTCCGCCATGGGGCGCCCCGGTGCCGGGGTGCACAGGCCCGTACGAGGTATCAGGGAGTCACCGCATGTCGTCGCACCCCGCCGAGCCGCCCACCGACCGCTTCCGGCTGCGGCCGCGGCGGGATTCCGCGCTGCCGGACCGGCTCGCCCGCTCGGCCGCGACGACCGAGGGCGCGCACCTGCGCACCGAGGACTTCACCGGCTGGCTCGCCGAGCGCGGCCGGGCACACGCCTTCCAGGTCGACCGGATCCCCTTCGCGGCCCTGGACGGCTGGTCGTTCGAGGACGGCACCGGAAACCTCACCCACCGCAGCGGCCGGTTCTTCACCGTCGAGGGGCTGAAGGTCACCGGCGGCCCGGGCCCGTACGGGAGCTGGCAGCAGCCGGTCATCCGACAGCCCGAGGTGGGCATCCTGGGCATCCTCGCCAAGGAGTTCGACGGGGTCCTGCACTTCCTGATGCAGGCCAAGATGGAGCCCGGCAACCGCGAGCTGCTCCAGCTCTCGCCGACCGTGCAGGCCACCCGCAGCAACTACACCAAGGTTCACCGGGGCGCGGACGTGAAGTACATCGACTACTTCGTCCGGCCCGGCCGGGGCCGGGTGCTGGCCGACGCCCTCCAGTCCGAGCACGGCGCGTGGTTCTTCCGGAAGTCCAACCGCAACATGATCGTCGAGGCGGTCGGCGAGGTGGAGCTGCTGGACGACTTCTGCTGGCTCACCCTCGGCCAGATCGCCGAGCTGCTCCACCGGGACAACGTCGTCAACATGGATTCCCGCACGGTCCTCGCCTGCCTGCCGTTCGCCGACCGCCGGCCCGGGGCCCTGCACTCCGACACCGAGCTGCTGTCCTGGTTCACCACCGAGCGCTCCCGGCACGACGTGGTCGCCGAGACGGTGCCGCTGAACACCGTCCCCGGCTGGCGGCGCGGGGAGAGCGCCATCGAGCACGACGAGGGGCGTTTTTTCCGCGTCGTCGCCGTGTCCGTCCAGGCGGGCAGCCGCGAGGTGAGCCGCTGGACGCAACCACTGTTCGAGCCGGTCGGGCTCGGGGTGACGGCGTTCGTGACCCGCGCCTTCGGCGGAGTGCCGCACGTGCTCGCCCACGCGCGCGTGGAGGGCGGTTTCCTCGACACGGTCGAACTCGCCCCCACCGTGCAGTACACCCCCGGCAACTACGCGCACCTGGCCCAGAAGGACCGGCCGCCGTTCCTCGACCTCGTCCTGAACGCATCCCCAGCCCGGATCCGCTACGAGGCAGTCCACTCCGAGGAGGGCGGCCGCTTCCTCAACGCCGAGAGCCGCTACCTCCTCGTCGAGGCCGACGAGCACGAGGCGCCCCGGCAGGCCCCGCCCGGCTACGTCTGGGTCACCCCCGGCCAGCTCACCTCGCTCGTCCGGCACGGGCACTACGTGAACGTCCAGGCCCGTACCCTGCTCGCCTGCCTCAACGCGGGAGCCCTGCCGACGGCGGTGCACGCCTGATGGCCCCGCTGCGCTTCGGCACCCTCGGCTGCGCGGAGTTCGCCCGCCGCAGGATGCTGCCCGCCATGGCCGCCGGCCCGGACACCGAGGTGGCCGCCGTCGCCAGCCGTGACGCGGCCAAGGCAGCAGAGACGGCCGCCCGCTTCGGCGGCACCGCCGTCCACGGCTACGCCGAGCTCCTCGAACGGGACGACGTCGACGCCGTGTACGTACCGCTGCCGCCCGCCCTGCACGCCGAGTGGACGGAGAAGGCGCTGCTCGCGGGCAAGCACGTGCTCGCGGAGAAGCCGCTGACCACGGACGCCGCCCGGACGGGGGAGCTGTTCGACCTCGCCCGTGACCGTGGGCTGGTCCTGATGGAGAACGTCATGTTCGTCCACCACTCCCAGCACACGGTCGTGGCACGGCTGGTGCGTGACGGCGCGATCGGGGAACTACGGGCCCTGCACGCCACGTTCACCGTCCCCCGGCTGCCGGAGGACGACATCCGCTACCGCCGCGACCTCGGCGGCGGGGCCCTGTGGGACATCGGCATCTACCCGGTGCGCGCGGCCCTGCACCTCCTGGGCGACCGTCTGGAGCTCATCGGCGCCCAGCTCACCACGGGCGCCGGTCGCGAGGTGGACACCGCCGGAACCGCGCTGCTGGTCACCCCGGAGGGGGTCGCCGCGCAGCTGACGTTCGGCATGGACCACTCCTACCGCAACACCTACGAGCTGGCGGGCAGCGAGGGCCGGATCATCGTCGACCGGGCCTTCACCCCGCCCGCGGACCACAGCCCCTTGCTGCGCATCGAGCGGGCCGCCGGGGCCGAGGAGCGACGACTGGCGGCGGACGACCAAGTGGCGGGCACCCTGGCGGCGTTCGTCGCGGCGGTACGGACGGGGAACTTGGGACCGGACCGCGCGTGCCGCGCGCAGGCCGCGCTGCTGGACGCGATCCGCGCGTCAGCCGTCGTCGCGGGTTGAGTCCAGGATCTCCAGGCCGACGTCGAGCAGGGCCTTGCGCTTGGTCTCGGCGTCGCCCTCCAGCCTGGCCGTGGTGAACGCCCCGAAGTGGACCGTCAACAGCGCGCTGGAAAGGCGCACCTGATGAGCGAGGGGGGCGTCACCCGCGTGCATCAACTGGGAGATCGTGATCACCCGTTCGGTGAGCTTGCGGCCCACGCCCAGTTCGCGCAGCGCCGCCTGGTTCTCCTGCAGGATGCTGTAGAGCGGGGCGGCCTCGCGCAGGGCCGAGCTGTAGCGGGCGAGCAGCTCCCGCTTGGTCTCCAGGGTGGCGGGCTGTGCCCTGCCCCAGGCGATGAGCTCGTCGACCGGGCGGCCGAGCTCGTCGGAGATCGCGGTGAGGATGTCCTCCTTCGTCTTGAAGTGGTAGTACAGCGCGGCCTTGGTGACGCCGAGCGCCTCGGCGATCTCGCGTAGCGAGGTCTTCTCGTACCCCTGCGAAACGAAGAGTTCCAGGGCCGTGCTCTGGATGCGCTCGCGGGTGTCGCTCCTGCGCGCCTGGGGGGTGCTGCCCATGGGCTCTCTCTCCTGCGTTCGTCGGACCTATCTAGCCCGTCGGCCAGCAAGTAACCGGGCCGGGCGCTTGGCATGCGTGCTGTGGAGAGATCATGGCGCAGGAAGCGGCCCCCGCGGAGGCGTGGAGCTCACCACCACCGTCCCGGGGTACCTATGAAGCGGTCGGTTCCCGGTTCGGCACGGCGGCTGACGCGGCGTCGTGTGTTGACGCCCGGGCACCCGAGGGGCACCCGGATTCCGCAGCGGCCGTGGGATAGGCGGCGGCGAGCAGTTCGGTGGCGCCGGCGAGCAGGGCCAGCCGCTTCTCCTCGGGGTCGCCCTCGATGTGCTGGATGGCGAACGTGCCGTAGTGCAGAGTGAGCAGCGCGGTGACGCAGCGGACCTTGGCGGCGACGGTGCTGTCCGGCTCCTGGAGCAGCTCGGAGAGCGCGGTCACCCGGTCCTTGAAGTCCTGTCCCACGCTCAGGTCGCTGAGCACGGCCTGGTTCGCGTTGAGGACGTTGAACAGCGGTGCGGCACCGCTGAAGATCACGCTGCTGCGGTCCAGCAACTCCCGCTTGACGGCCAGCGTGCGCGGCTGCTGACGGCCCCAGAGGATCAGTTCGTCGAGCGCGATGCCGACATCGGAAAACAGACTGACAAGTATGTCCTCCTTGGTGCGGAAGTGGTAGTACAGCGCTGCCTTGGTGACGCCCAGCTCGTCCGCGATCTCCCGCAGGGAGGTCTTCTCGTACCCGCGCTCCATGAAGAAGTCGCGGGCCACCTCCTGGATGTGCTGGCGGGTGTTGCTACGGCGAGGTCGTGGTGTGCTCCCCATCGGCTGTTCCCTTCGCTCGGGCGGGTCCGGGGACCGCGATCTTGCTGGTTGGCAAGGCGAGCAGAATAACGTACTTGACGCCCGGTTAGTGGCTGTCTAATCTTCCGAATATGCGCACCAACCCGGCGGCAAGTAAGTCAACGGCCGGTGCGCAGGGGGGCGTCGGCGGATCGGCCGACGCGGCTGGCTCGCTCACTCATCACCCATGCGTACTCATGCGAGGAGACGCCCGTGTCCGGTAGCCCGACCGATGGCCCATTGCGGTTAGCCGTCATCATCGGCAGCGTGCGCGAGGGCCGGCTCGGTCCGACCATTGCCGACTGGTTCGCGGACCGGGCCCGCCGGCGGCCCGAGTTCGAGGTCGACCTGATCGACCTCGCGGACGTGGCACTGGGCTCCGTGGCCCCGTCCCCGAGCCCGCCGCCGGAGATCATCCAGGCGCTCGGCACACTGACGCCGCGCCTGGACGCGGCCGATGCCTTCGTCATCGTGACGCCCGAGTACAACCACAGTTATCCCGCGGCCCTGAAGAACGCGATCGACTGGCACAACCCCCAGTTCCACGCGAAACCGGTCGCCTTCGTCTCCTACGGCGGCCTGGCGGGGGGCCTGCGCGCGGTGGAGCACCTGCGGCTGGTCTTCGCCGAGCTGCACGCGGTCACCACCCGCGACACCGTCAGCTTCCACAACGCGTGGGACCTCTTCGACGACAACGGCCGCCTCAAGGAGCCCGACGGCCCGGGCGCCGCGGCCACGATCCTGCTCGACCAACTGACCTGGTGGGCCCACGCCTTGCGGCACGCCAAGTCCACGCGCCCGTACGACATCTGAGTCGCCGCGGCGGCCGGTTCCGTATCCACCGGAGCCCGAGCCCGCGCCGCAGTACGCGAACCCGTACACGCATGAGCCCGTACACATCCGAGTCGTACGGCATCTGAGAACAACACTTCTGACCGAGGGGACGGTGCGAGTCCGCATGGCACGACACCTTGCCGCCGCACAGTACGACTACAGCCGGTACGACTACACCCCGGACGAGCCCGTCCCCCATGTCTTCGACGGTTTGAGCGTCCCGGTGCGGACGGCCGCATCCATGCTCGGCCTCTCCCCGTGGACGGTGTCGCACCTGGTCGACCGGGGGGAGCTGCGCAGCGAGCGCGGCGGGCAGTACCGCTATGTGACGCTGCCCAGCATATTTGCCTATCGTCGGCGCACCCGATGATCCAGCGGGCCCGATCATCCGGTTGAAAAGATGATCCAGGGCCCTATTTTTCCGCCGTCGGGCCGATAGTGATCGGCCGGCGGTGCGATCTGTAGTGATCTGAATGGCGCGAATGAGTGAAAGCCCGGAACCTCCGGCAAAGAGCGCAGTTATTCAGAACGCTTTCCCAGTGGGGGCGCTACACGATCGAAAGGCATAGACGTGCTCAAGAAGGTTCTCGCCACGGCCGCGGTGACGGCTTCCGCCGTCGGCGCCATGACCAGCCCCGCGATGGCGATCGGCGACGATCGTGGTGACGTCGCCAACGGCAACGCTGCGAAGACCGGTTACGGCAACACCAAGACCGGGGGCAAGGAAAGCCCGCAGATGAGCCTGATCCAGGGCACGCTCAACAAGCCGTGCCTCGGCATCGGCAAGATCGGTGTCCAGTCGATCCTCGCGCTGATCAACATCGGCGTCCAGGACATCCCGATCCTCACCTCGCAGCAGCAGCAGCAGTGCACCGACAACTCGACGATCAGCGACGGCGACGACCAGCTCTCGCACCTCATCAGCGAGATCCCGGTGCTCTCGGGCAACGGCTCGGCGAACGGTCACTGACCGAAGCACCGAGTGTGGTGAAATCCCCCTGCGGCGGGTGTGCGGGCCCCGCCGCAGGGGGCTTTTCCTGTGCCGGAAAACGGCTGGGCCGAACGAGTGAAGTGGAATAACCTTCCCGCCTTTTCGCGAGTTGCACAGGTAGCTGTCGTAATTCGTGGATCCAGAGCGAAGGAATAAACGTGATCAAGAAGGTAGTGGCCACGGCCGCGATGTCGGTTTCAGCGGTCGGTACCCTGGCCGGCCCCGCGATGGCGATCGGCAACGACGGCCAGGATGTCGCCAACGCCAACGGCGCCGCGCAGATGTACGGCAACACCTACACGGGCGGCTACATGAGCCCCCAGATGGGCCTGATCAACGGCTCCCTCAACAAGCCCTGCATCGGTATCGGGAAGCTCGGCGCCCAGTCGCTCATCGGCCTCATCAACATCGGCCTCCAGGACATCCCGATCCTGTCCTCGCAGCAGCAGCAGATGTGCACCGAGAACTCCACGATCAACGACGGCGACGACCCGCTGTCGCACATCCTGGACGAGCTCCCGATCCTCTCGGGCAATGGTTCCGGCAACCGCGCCGACCACCACGAGCACCACGAGGGACGCGGCAAGCACCGTGGCGACCGCCACCCCGACGAGCACGGCCACCACTGACGTCCCAGACGCCACCGGCACCTCGCGGAGCCGCCCCCGGATCCACCCGGGGGCGGCTCCGCCGTGTGTACGGGCGTGTGTACGGGCCTCCCTCGCTGTGCGGTGGGTGTGTCGGGGCGGGTGGCGGCCGGGGAATTGACCCATGATTCCGGCCGGGAAATGAACCATGGGACCGGTCGCCTCGGGGCCTAGATTCGTAGTCGTGAAGCCGCGGACAGCAAGCGAGCGGCGCACCCCACGCACGAATCCCCACCGAGGAGCACCCCATGAGCGGCACCGAGTTCCCCCGCCCCGACGACGTCGTCCTCGTCCGTGAGGCCGACGCGGAGATCACCGCCGACGCCCCCGGCAGCCTGATCACCCTCATCGCCGACTCCGACCGCACGGGCGGCGCGGTGACCACCAACCGCACCATCCTCGACGAGGGCGTCGCCGGCGCGCCCCCGCACTTCCACACCCGGGCCACCGAGATGTTCTTCGTCCTCGACGGCGCGCTCCAGGTCCTCATCGACGACCGGGTGGTCGTCCTGGAGAAGAACGACTTCCTCGCCGTCCCCCCGGGCACGCCCCACGCCTTCGCCCCCGCGCCCGGCTCCTTCGCCGACGCCCTGCTCGTCTTCACCCCGGGCATGGACCGCTTCGAGTACTACCGGCTGCTCGACCGGGTCAACAAGGGCGAGGCGAGCGTCGAGGAGATCAAGGCGTCCTCGGAGCGCTTCGACAACCACTACGTCGACAGCCCCCTCTGGCGCGAGACCCGCGCCGCGGGCATCCGCTAGAGCCCCTCGGGGGCGTCGCCGAGGTGCCTGCACGCCCGTCCCGCCCGCCCCGCCGCGTGGAGATCGACCGCGACGAGGCCGAGCGGGTGCTGTACCGCGTGTGCGGAGTGCTGGGGGCACCGAGCTGTGAGCGACCGGTCGGTGAGCACGCCGCTTCCCGCTCCCGGGCGCGGTCGTGCGGAATAATCCCGCCCATGCCGTCTGACCTCCCGTTCTCCGATGTTCGCTCCTGCGGGAGCCCGTGTGCTGCCCGCCCGGCGCCCGCCCGCTCGCGCACCGGGCCCGCCGGGTGAGGCTCTCCGGGCCGCACCGGCTGCTGCTGCCCGACGTGCTGGCGGTGGGCGCCCCGTACGCGCTCGTCCTCGGCGGTGGCTACGCCCTCCAGGCGCACGGACTGGTGGACCGCCCGAGCCGCACGCTGGACCTGGTCACCGAGACGCCGACACCGATGGCCGAGGTGGCGTCGGCCCTGCGGGCCGGCCTGGAGGCGAGGGGCTGGCGGGTGGCGGACATGACGGCCGAGCCGCTGTCGGCCCGCCTCGCGGTGCGGGGCCCGGGGCCCGATGCCATGGCAGGGCCGGGTGACGACGGTCCGAGTGAGGTGAGCGCGGTGGATGTCGTCAAGGAGACGCTGTGGCGGCCTCCGGTGCCGGGCGAGTACGGGCCCGTACTCGCCGTCGAGGACGCGGTCGGCCTGAAGGTGCGGGCGCTGGCGGACCTCGGGCTCGCCCGGGACCTCGTCGATGTGTGGTCCGGTTCCGACCGCTGGTCCTACGCCGGGCTGGAGGAATGGGGCCGGCGCCACGGGCGGGACGCGTTCGACCCGGCCGATCTTCAGGCACGTCTCGAACGGTCGGAGTGGATCGACGACCGGGAGTTCGCCGCGTACGGGCTCGACGAGGCCGCCACCGCCGCACTGCGCCGCTGGGCCCAGCTGTGGGCCGACGACATCGCCGAGCGGCTCATGGAGGAGGCCCCGGTGGAGGACGAGCTGTAACGGTCCCCGTCAGCCCGGGGGGAGTGCCCGGCACAGCGCGTCCAGCGCGGCGCCGTAGGCGTGGTCGGGCGGGGTGCCGAAACCGACCACCAGACCGTCGGCCCGGGGTGTCGTGGCCTGCGGGTGCCGGAATTCCGCCAGGCCGTCCACGGCGAGCCCCTGCCAGGTGGCGGCCTTGAGGGTGGACTGCTCGGTGCCGGGCGGCAGTTCCAGCACGGCGTGCAGACCGGCCGCGACACCGGTGGCCCGGATGTGCGGGGCGCGCTCGGCGAGGGCGGTGACGAGCCGGTCGCGGCGGTCGCGGTAGCGCTGCCGCATCCGGCGGAGATGACGGTCGTACGCGCCGGAGTCGATGAAGTCCGCGAGGGTGAGCTGGTCCAGGACCCCGGCCCACGCCTCCCGTTCGCCCTTGACGGCCAGCACGGGATCGACGAGGTGGTCCGGGAGCACCATCCAGCCGAGCCGGATTGCGGGGGACAGGCTCTTGCTGACCGATCCGATGTAGACGACCCGCTCGGGGTCCAGGCCCTGCACGGCGCCGACGGGCTGCCGGTCGTAACGGAACTCCCCGTCGTAGTCGTCCTCCAGCACCAGCCCGCCCCGGGCACGCGCCCAGTCGACGACCTCCGCGCGCCGCTCGGGGTGCAGCGGCCCGCCGGTCGGGAACTGATGGGCGGGCGTGAGCAGCACCGTCCGCACCTGCTTGTGCGCGGCCAACTCCTCGGTGCGCGCCCCGTGTTCGTCGACAGCGACCGGCACGGTACGCACCGAGGCGGCGGCCAGCAGCCGGCGGTGGAAGTCGAGCCCGTAGGACTCCACGGCCAGCGGACCGCGCAGCACGCCCCCGAACAGCAGCCGCAGGGCGGGCGCGAAGCCCGAGCAGATCACGATCCGCTCGGGGTCCGTCCGCACGCCCCGGGACCGCGCCAGATAGTCGGCCAGCGCCCGCCGCAGTTCGTGCCGGCCGCGTGGATCGCCGGGCCCGAAGGCGTCGTTGGGGGCAGCGTTCAGCGCGCGGCGGCCGGCGGTGAGCCAGGCGCCACGGGGGAAGGAGGCGGCGTCGGGCTGCCCCTGCCGCAGATTGTGCGTGGGCCGTGGCGGGCCCGCCGGGCTCTTCTTCGGTACCCGTACGGGCCTCGGCGGCGCGGCCCGCCGGGCCACCCGGGTGCCGGAACCCTGACGGGCGGTGAGCCAGCCCTCGGCGACCAGTTCGGCGTAGGCGTCGGCGACGGTGTTGCGGGCGAGCCCGAGGTCGGCGGCGAGCGAACGGTAGGGCGGCAGCCGGGTGTCCGGCGCCAGTTGGCCCGAGCGGACGGCATCGCGCAGCGCCCGGATGAGCACCGCACGGCGGCTGCCCGGCCCGGACAGCTCCAGATGCAGGTCGCGGCCGATCCGCTCCGCCCAATTGACCCAGTTCTCCGCCATGGAAATGCACCTTACCGCCGGTCGATCAAGCCCGTACATTCAAGATCATGACGACGGATGCCCGCACCCCCGCCCCTTCCCGGCCCGCCCGGATCGACTTCGCGCGCTCGGCCCCGAAGGCGTTCACGTCCCTGATCGGCTTCGACGCCGCCGCCCGCGAGGGCATGGACCCGGCCCTGGTCGAGCTGGTCCAGATCCGCGCCTCGCAGCTCAACGGCTGCGCGTACTGCCTGCACATGCACACCTCGGACGCCCGCAAGGCGGGTGAGAGCGAGGAGCGCCTCCACATGGTGGCCGTCTGGCGTGACGCGGCGCGCTTCTTCACCGCCCGCGAACGGGCGGCCCTCGCCCTGACCGAGTCCGTCACCCTGCTCCCGGCCGGCGGTGTCCCGGACGACGTCTATGCCGAGGCGGCGGCCCACTTCGGCGCCGAGGAGCTGGCCCGGCTGCTGGCCCTGATCTTCGCCATCAACACCTGGAACCGCATCGCGATCGCCACGGCGAAGATCCCGGGCACGGACGACCGCGCCTGACGGTGTGACGCGGGGCAGCCCCAGGCCGTCGGCCTGGGGCTTTCGTGGTTTCCGGGGGCTTGTCCGGGTGCGTTTCGGGGCGCCGGGTGGTGCCATGGTGGCGCCATGGGCGTCACTAAGACGCCACCTCCCCTTGTGATGGCACCATGGCGGTGCCATGATGGCGCCATGGTGCTGGGCCTGGCCGACGCCAAGAGCTGAGCGGCGCCCGCACCACCCCTCCGATCCGCACCTTCGATCCGTACCGGAGACCACCATGCAGCACGAACCGTCGACGAACTCCCCGGAGCAGGCGGCCCAAGAGGCCGTGGTGTTACCGATCCAGCGCCCCGAGGGCTGCCCCTTCGACCCGCCCGCCGAGCTGGCGGAACTGCGCGAGCGGCAGCCGCTCACCCGGTTGCGCTACCCCGACGGCCACCTGGGCTGGCTGGCCACCGGCCACTCCACGGTCCGGGCGATAGCCGCCGACACCCGCTTCAGCTCACGCTACGAGCTCATGCACTACCCCTTCCCGGGCACGGAAGACCTGGAGATTCCCCCGGCCACGGTCGGTGACCTCACCGGGATGGACCAGCCCGAGCACACCCGCTACCGGCGGCTGCTCGCCGGCAAGTTCACGGTCCGCCGGATGCGCGCACTCACCGCACGCGTCGAGCAGATCACCGCCGAGCACCTCGACGCCATGGAGCGCCAAGGACCGACGGTGGACCTGGTCCGAGCCTTCGCCCACCCCGTGCCGGCACTGATGATCTGCGAACTCCTCGGTGTGCCCGAGGTCCGGCGCGCGGACTTCATGGAACGCGCCGCGGCGATCAGCGCCCCGGAGTCGACCCTGGACGAGCAGATCGCCGCCCTGGCCGGCCTCGGGGACTTCTTCCGGGACCTGATCTCGGACAAGCGCGCCCACCCCACCGACGATGTGCTCAGCGACCTGACCACCAGCGAGCTCACCGACGAGGAACTCGCCGGGATCGCCGGCTTCCTGCTCGCCGCCGGCCTCGACACCACGGCCAACATGATCGGCCTCGGCACCTTCGCCCTGCTGTCCCACCCCGAACAGGCCGCGGCCCTGCGGGCCGACCCCGGCCTCGCCGACCAGGCGGTGGAGGAACTCCTCCGGTATCTGACCATCACCCCCACCGGCGTCAGGGCCGCGCTCGAGGACGTCGAGGTCGACGGACAGCTGATCAGGATCGGCGAGTCCGTCACCATCTCCATCCAGGCCGCCAACCGCGACCCGGCCCGCTTCGATGATCCCGACACCCTCGACATCCACCGCAAGGCCACCGGTCATCTGGCCTTCGGCCACGGCATCCACCAGTGCCTGGGCCAGCAGTTGGCCCGCGTCGAGATGCGGGTCGCCCTCCCGGCCCTGTTCACCCGCTTCCCGACGCTGCGCCTGGCGGTCCCGCCCGAGGAGGTGCCGCTGCGGACCGACATGAACATCTACGGGGTGCACCGGCTCCCCGTCACCTGGGGCGAGGAGTAGGCCGATGGAGATCCGTATCGACCGCGAGCGCTGCCTGGGCGCCGGGATGTGCGCACTGACCGCCCCCGAGGTGTTCGACCAGGACACCGAGGGCGGCCGGGTACTCCTCCTGGACACCGACCCGCCCCCCGCCCGGTCGCTCGCGATCCGCAGGGCCGCCTACGCCTGCCCCTCCGGAGCCATCACCGTCACGGAGCCCCGGCCCGCGTCCGGTGAGCCCGCCGAGCTCCGCGGTCACCACATCAGGGCGTCGGAGACGTTCGACTGCCAGTAGGTGACGGCCGCGCTGTCGTCGACCCACGTGCCCTTCGGGAAGGCGATCGAGTCGGGCCCGCCCTCGGAACCGTCACCGCTGTCGAGGAAGACGTGCAGAATGCGGACGTCCCGCCCGTTCTCCCCCGAGCCGTCGGCGGACGACAGCCGGATGCCCGCGTAGGCGGACTGGCCCGGCTTGAGCGTCACGACCGACTGCGGTGCGGACTCCTCCATCGCCTGGGCGCCGACGTACTGGTCGTCGTCGAAGCCCAGAAGCGGGGCCTTGAGGAGAGTGCAGGTCTCGGATCCGGTGTTGGTGACGGTCAGCAGCTGGTGGTTGATCGGGCGGCTCACGTTCCGCACGGTGAAGTCGGCGGACGTGGTGGAGCAGAGCGCCCCGACCGGGCCGCGGTCCGCCTGCGGGGCGGCCTGGGCGGGGACGGCCGCGGTGGCCAGGACAGCGGCACCGGAGAGGACGGCGGGGGCGATGAGACGTGCGAAGCGCATGGTGGCTCCTCCTGATGAGGCGTCAGTGGGGGTTGATCACCTCGGTGTTCCCCGAGGCCTGATCAGCGTGCGGCGCCGCCCGCCGCCCCATCAAGGCCTGCCGGGTCTTCCGGGAAGCGGGAACGCTTGCGTGCGACCTGACCTGCGGAAAGGTCAGCGCCGTGGAACGCTCCGGTGGGACGCTCCCGTGGAATGCGAAGGGTCAGTCCACCGGGGCGGGCGACCACCGCGTATCCCCCAGCGGCTGCTGGTACGAGGGCCTGCCCGCGGATCCGCTGGTGCGGAAGGGCCTGCCCTGGTCGTCGATCCGGAGGGTCCCGTGCCGGCCGCCGCTGGACCACTGGAGCTCCAGGTGCCACCGCACATCGTGCTGTCTGGCGTCGGCCTTGACGTAGAAGACCTCGGCATCGGTGCGGCTCACCTTGTACGGGAAGTCGCGCTGACCGCCCACCGGGGTGAGGGCGGGTGACCCGGCCTCGAGGTCGACGCCGAAGGACCGCGTCGCCACGTCGCCGCCGCAGCCGACCCCGGTGGCGTACGCGTTCCACGCGAGCGGCGCCTTCGCCCCGTCCACCCGGACGTGCAGCCCTTCGAGCACGACCGCGTCCTTGCCGGTGCCCTGCAAGGTGATTTTGACGAACTGTTGGTCGGCGGAGACGGCGCCGAGCTCGGACACCCAGGCGGGCGCGTCCTGCTCGAAGGGGGGCTTCGGCATCTCACCGGGTTTCCGGTTGACCAGGAAGCGCTGGGAGCAGGGGCTCTCGTAGGCGTAGGGCCGGGTGTGGGCGGTCAGGGGCGCGTCGGCGTTGTCGCTGTCGTCCTGCTGACCGGGTGACGAGGGGGACGCGGTGCCGTCCGCGCCGGCGGATGCGGCGGGCTCGCCGTGCTTCTCCTCTCCCTCCTTCTCCTCGTTCGGAGAGGAGGACGGGGTGCCGGACGGGCGCGTCCCGGATGTGTCGGACTTCCCCGGCTTCCCGGGCGCGATCGCCCCGGCCCTGCTCGAAGAGGAGGCCGCGGCGGACCGCGCCTTCCCGTCGTCATCGCTGTCGTTGCCGACCAGGCTGACGGCGAGCGCGGCGGAGCCCATCACGCAGGTGACGGCCAGGGCGGCCAGTACGGCTCTCCGGGTCCGCCGTTGCCGCGGTGGGCGGACGTCCGACGAGGCGGCTGGGGGAGCGGACCGGGGAGGGTCGGGCGCCACGTCGTCTGCCGGAGCCGTCGTCGCCTCGTCTGCCGGAGCCGGTCCTTCCGGCTGAGTGGCTGTACTCGGCTTACGGCCGCGCGCCGCGTCCGCGAGGATCCACTGCCGGTGGACCTGGATCAATTCTTCCGGAGTGGCCTTGCACAGGCGGGCCAGCCGCTCGACCGGAGCGAACTCCGTCGGCACGGTGGACCCGTTGCAGTACCGGTGCAGTGTCGACGTACTGACGTGCAGCCGCTTGGCCAGCACCCCGTAACTCAGGCCGGACCGCTCCTTCAGCGATCGCAGCAACTCCGCGAGATCGCTTGCCCCCACGCCACTCCTCCGTCCCATGTCCTCGTTCCAGAGAACACCCATTCCCCCAGGTCAGCGCCGGTGCCACCGTTCCAGCGTCCCTCATCGGCCAGCGGTGCTGGCGCCCGGGACGCGGCGTCGCACAAGCTTTCGTCATCCAAGCACGCCGCTCCCGGATCCGGTCGAGCGGCGCTCCGCTGCCTCCCCCACGAAGAAAGAGATCCGCCATGCGCGCCTCCGTCCGCCGGCCCCGTCTGCTCGCCGCCGCCTCCCTCGCGCTCACCGCGCTCGCCCTGACGGCGTGTGACAACGGACAGGGAGAGGGAGTCCGCGAGGAGGGCGCCGCCACGCAGGCCTCGGACTCGGTGCCCCAGGACAAGCCGACCCCGAAGCCCGAAGGGACGGCCGCCCCCAAGGCGCCCAGTGCTGCCGGTGCTACCGGCAAGGGAGGGGCCCGCACGTCGGCACCGGCCAAGGACACCGACCCGAACGCCCCGGCGAACCGCGTGCCCTGCACCGCCGACAACACCCGTATCACCGCCGCACCGCTCTCCCGCCCGCTCAACCACATGCTGCTCACGATCACCAACACGGGCTCCAAGATGTGCGACTTGAAGGGCTACCCGATCGTCAAGTTCGAGGGTGCCCAGTCGGTCCCCCCGGTCATGGAGGCGACCAAGCCGCAGGCGGTCACCTCACTCGCCCCGGGCAAGCAGGGCTACGCGGCCGTGATCCTCTCCGCGGGCGACGGCAGTGGCGGCGAGGGCCGCACGGCCCAGAGCCTGGAGATCGGCTTCCAGGGCAGCGACAAAATGGCCGAAGCCGCCCTCCAGGCCAAGGGCGTGCACATCGACGACTCGCTGCGCGTCACGTACTGGGTGACCACGGTCGAGGACGCCCTCTCCTGACCCCGAACGGGGTGCGTGGCGTAGCGCAGGCCGCCAATCGGTTGATCCGTGTGGCGGGTCGTGGTTCCGCCCCTCGGGCCTGCTGGGACGATCCCGCCCATGGCGCCAAGGGCAGGCAGGGCCGAGAGTTCGGCAACAGCGCGAGTCGTCCTGCTGACACTCTCGGCCGGTCAGTTCCTGATGGCGCTCGACAGCTCGGTCATGAACGTCTCGATCGCGACGGTGGCCGAGGACGTGGGCACGACCGTGACGGGGATCCAAGGCGCGATCACGGCCTACACCCTCGTGATGGCGATGTTCATGATTCCGGGCGGCAAGATCGGGGCGCTGATCGGACGCAAACGCGCGTTCATGATCGGCTGCTGCATCTACGGCTGCGGCTCCCTGACGACGGCGCTCGCACCGAACCTGCCGGTACTCCTGCTCGGCTGGGCGCTCCTTGAAGGCATCGGGGCGGCACTCATCCTGCCCGCGATCGTGGCCCTTGTGGCGGGCAACTTCGTCGCCGAACGCCGTCCCGCCGCCTACGGACTCGTCGCGGCGGCAGGGGCAGTGGCGATCGCGCTCGGGCCGCTCATCGGGGGTGTCGCGACGACGTACTTCTCCTGGCGGTGGGTGTTCGCCGGTGAGGTGCTGGTGGTGCTCGGCATCCTGGTGTCGGCCCGCCGTATCGCCGACGCTCCGACGGGCGGACGCCGCCGCATCGATCTCGTGGGCGCCGTGCTGTCCGCGCTGGGGCTCGGCATCTTCGTCTACGGAGTACTCCGCTCGGACGAATGGGGCTGGTTCCGGCCGAAGCCCGACGCCCCTTCATGGCTCGGGGTCTCGCTGGTTGTGTGGCTGATGCTGGCAGGCCTGCTGCTGGTCTGGCTCTTCCTCCGCTGGGAGGCCCGCCTCGTGGAGCAGCGCAGCGAGCCGCTCGTCGACCCGGCCATGCTGCGGAACAAGCAGCTCACCGGCGGGCTGACCATGTTCTTCTTCCAGTACCTCGTGCAGATGGGCGTGTTCTTCGTCGTACCGCTCTATCTGTCGGTCGCCCTGGGCCTGTCGGCGCTCACGACCGGTGCCCGCCTTCTGCCGCTGTCGGTGACACTGCTGGCAGCCGCGGTCCTGATCCCCCGCTTCCTCCCGGACGTCTCGCCACGGCGGGTGGTACGACTCGGGATTCTCTCCCTGCTCGCGGGCGCGGTCGTCCTGATGGCCGCCCTCGACGCAGACGCCGGTGCGGAAATCGTCACCGTCCCCCTCCTCCTGATCGGGCTCGGCATGGGCGCGCTGGCGTCCCAGCTCGGTGCGGTCACCGTGTCCGCGGTGCCGGAACAACAGAGCGCGGAAGTCGGCGGCGTCCAGAACGCGGTCACCAACCTGGGTGCCTCGCTCGGTACGGCACTCGCCGGGTCGATCATGATCGCCGCCCTCACCTCCTCGTTCCTGACCAGCGTGGAGCAGAATCCGGAGGTCCCGGCCGGAGTCAAGAGCCAGGCGACCGTCCGGCTCCAAAGCGGTGCGCCCTTCCTGTCGGACGCCCAACTCAGGACGGCCCTCGACGAATCAGGCACAAGCAGCGAGGTGAAGAAGGACGCGCTGGACGCGAACGCCGCCGCCAGGCTCGACGGCCTGCGCGCCGCCCTCGCCATCCTCGCCCTCGCCGCCCTTCTGGCGATGTTCTTCACCTCACGGATCCCGACGACCCAGCCCCGCTCGGCAGAGCCGTAGCCGCGGACGGCCTCGGTCGCGGGTCGCCCACGGCGGAACGAGCCATCGCCCGGCGATCCGCCCGTGTGCCTGTACGGCGTAGCCGCCCGTGAGTACAAGCGGGTAGATGTCGCCGACGGTGAGAACGTCCGTCAGTGGGCGGCAATGCAGGACCGTGAGGTTCACGCGGCGGCCTGGGCGAGCCTTCCGGCACGGATCTGGCACGAGACGCCTAGCGTGGTCCGGACAACAAAGAAGCCCCGGGCCGAGGCCTGGGGCTTTCTGGTGGAGCGGGTGACGAGAATCGAACTCGCGCTCTGAGCTTGGGAAGCTCATGTTCTACCATTAAACTACACCCGCGAGGGCGCCCGTTTTCAAGGCGTCGCATCGTCGCACACTCTACCCCATCGAGACCCCCCGGTGCATAGACCGTGGGGTCTTCTCGTTGTGGGCGGGCTCCGGGCGGCCTCGGGTGGCGAGGGTGGGGATGCGGGCGCGGGGGGCGGGAGTTGGGGCGTACCGTGGGGGCGCCGGAAGTCGTGGCGCGGGTACGGGAGTGCCGCGTGCCAGCCCGCCCCTTAGATCCCCTAATGTGGCTTTTGTCTTTCGTGTTGTGCGGAGGCACGCAGTGAGTGCCGCCATGGGGAAAGGGAGCTCGATGGAGCGCACCGTCGTTCGTTGTGCCGAAGGGCACGTGTTCAGCACCGCTTCGTTCCCGATGCAGAACCTCGGTCCCGGCCGGCTCGGCCCCGCGCGGCTGCTGCGCTGCCCGCGCTGTGCCCGGCTCCGGCATTCCGTACCGGTGGGAGTCCAGAAGGGGTGAGGCGGCGCGCGGGCCCGGTCCGGATCGGACCGGGCCCGCGTTGCCCGGCTTCTCCGCGTATCCTCGACCCGTGCTTCTCTCAGACAAGGACATCCGGACCGAGATCGACGCAGGCCGGGTGCGGATCGACCCATTCGACGAATCGATGGTGCAGCCGTCGAGCATCGACGTGCGTCTGGACCGCTACTTCCGGGTGTTCGAGAACCACCGGTACCCGCACATCGACCCCGCGGTCGAGCAGGCGGACCTCACGCGCGAGGTGGTGCCGGAGGGCGACGAGGCGTTCATCCTGCACCCGGGTGAGTTCGTGCTCGCCTCGACGTACGAGGTCATCACGCTCCCCGACGACGTGGCCTCGCGGCTGGAGGGCAAGTCCAGCCTCGGCCGGCTCGGCCTGCTGACGCACTCCACGGCCGGCTTCATCGACCCCGGTTTCTCCGGGCACGTGACGCTCGAGCTGTCGAACATGGCCACGCTGCCGATCAAGCTGTGGCCGGGGATGAAGATCGGGCAGCTGTGCATGTTCCGGCTGACCTCACCCGTGGAGCACCCGTACGGATCCGCCAAGCACGGCTCCCGCTACCAGGGCCAGCGCGGGCCGACGCCCTCGCGGTCCTTCCAGAACTTCCACCGCACCCAGGTCTGACGCAGAACAAGGCGAAGAGCAAACAGTGAGTGACATCCGCGAGAACCTGACCTACCCGATCTTCGGGGAGGCCATCCGTGAGCTGGCGCAGACCATCGCGGACGACGGCTACGAGCCGGACATAATCCTCTCCATCGCGCGCGGCGGCGTCTTCGTCGCGGGTGGGCTGGCGTACGCGCTGGACTGCAAGAACATCCACCTGGTGAACGTCGAGTTCTACACCGGTGTGGGTGCCACGCTCGAAATGCCGGTCATGCTCGCCCCGGTGCCCAACGCGATCGACTTCTCCAACAAGAAGGTGCTGATCGCGGACGACGTCGCCGACACCGGCAAGACGCTGAAGCTGGTGCACGACTTCTGCCTCGACCACGTCGCCGAGGTCCGCAGCGCCGTGATCTACGAGAAGGCGCACTCGCTGGTGAAGTGCGAGTACGTGTGGAAGCGCACCGACGAGTGGATCAACTTCCCGTGGAGCGTCGAGCCCCCGGTGGTCCGCCGTGAGGGCCAGGTCCTCGACGCGTAAGCGGCACGCCTCACGACAAAGGGCCCCGGCCCGCGCTCGCAGCGCGGGCCGGGGCCCTTTGTCGTGAGTACGCGGCCGCCGCTACAGCGTGCCCAGCTTGATGATCGACAGCAGTGCGATCAGCTGGATCGCCGACGCGCCCAGCGCCTTCGGCCACGGCAGGTCGTGCGACTTGCTCACCATCGAGGTGAACAGCGCGCCCGCCACCAGCCAGGTCGCCCAGCCCACCACCTGGACGAACGGGCTGTCGCCGCCCAGGAACATCGCGAAGAGCAGCCGCGGGGCGTCCGTGACCGACATGAGGAGCATCGACAGACCGATGGTCGGCTGCCACTCGCCGTCGCCGCCGAGCTGGCGGGCGAGGGTGTGGGTGACCGCGCCGAGGATCATGCCGGAGACCACCACGACGACGCCGGTGATCAGGACCCACGGGATGCTGTTGGAGAGTGTGGCGTTCAACACGTCCGCGCGGGCCTTGTCGAAGCCGAAGACCGCGAGCAGGCCGTAGACGAACGTGACGATCAGGGCCGGGGCCCACATGGCGTGGTCGCGCATCTGCCAGAAGGTGGCGGACGGGCGCAGGACTATGCCCGTCAGCAGCTCCTTCCAGTGCAGCCGCGGGCCGACGGGCGGGGCGGGCGCCTGGCCGGCGCGGTAGGTCGCGCCGTCGTCGTAGGAACCGTTGTCGTACGAGCCGTTGCCGTAGCCGTCGTCACCGTACGGGCTGTACGGGGCCTGGTGGCCGTACGCGTCCGCCTCGCCGACGCTGAACTGCTGGGTGTGGCCCGGATTGTCGGCCGTCGGGCCCGGCTGGGGGGCCTGCTGCCCGTAGTACGGGTCCTGGGGGGCCTGCCGGCCGTACGGGTCGCCCTGCTGGCCGCCACCGCCCCCGAAGTACTCCGGCTCACCGTGCCCGCCGTGCTGCTGCCACTGCTGCCCGCCGGGCGCGCCCGTACCGCCCCCGGGCATGCCGCCGGGGGCGCCGTACGGGGCCTGCTGCCCGGGGCGCTGTCCTTGCTGCGCGGGGCGGGTGCCGTGCGCGTCCCGTCCGCGTCCCATCCTGAATCCAGCCACACTTCGAACGTACCCGCTCCGGAGAGCCCGTGGAGCCGGGCCCGGGTGAACGGGGCGGTCTTTGCGGCCGAGCTGTGACATCCCTTAGGGGAAAGCTTAGGGACCGCTGGGACGGCGGGAGGGTTTCGGCACCCGGTGCGGTACCTGTGGCCTACGTCGCAAGGACTGCGCGCACCGCGCCCGCCGCCGACGGGGCGTCAGGCGCTGTACGCGGCAACGGCCGGTCCCCGCGCATCGCGGGGACCGGCCGTTCACACAAGGGCCGCACAAGGGCCGTACAAGGACCGGCGGCTACTTCGCCGGTTCCGGCTCCGGCTCGGAGACCGGCTCGCCGTCCTCGGCCGGCTCCTCCGGGGTCTTCACCGACTCCAGCAGCAGCTGGGCGACGTCGACGACCTGGATCGACTCCTTCGCCTTGCCGTCGTTCTTCTTGCCGTTGACCGAGTCGGTCAGCATGACGAGGCAGAAGGGGCAGGCGGTGGAGACGATGTCCGGGTTGAGGGACAGCGCCTCGTCGACCCGCTCGTTGTTGATGCGCTTGCCGATGCGCTCTTCCATCCACATGCGCGCACCACCGGCGCCACAGCAGAAGCCGCGCTCCTTGTGGCGGTGCATCTCCTCGTTGCGCAGGCCCGGCACCTTCGCGATGATCTCGCGCGGCGGTGTGTAGACCTTGTTGTGCCGGCCCAGGTAGCAGGGGTCGTGGTAGGTGATCAGACCCTCGACCGGGGTGACCGGCACGAGCTTGCCCTCGTCGATGAGGTGCTGGAGCAGCTGCGTGTGGTGGATGACCTCGAACTCGCCGCCCAGCTGGGGGTACTCGTTCGCGATCGTGTTGAAGCAGTGCGGGCAGGTCGCGACGATCCGCTTCTTGGACTTCGGCTTCTTCGTCGACTCGTCGTCGCTGTCCTCGCCGAACGCCATGTTCAGCATCTCGACGTTCTGCTGGCCGAGCTGCTGGAAGAGGAACTCGTTGCCCAGGCGGCGGGCCGAGTCACCGGTGCAGGCCTCGTCGCCGCCCATGATCGCGAACTTCACGCCCGCGATGTGCAGCAGCTCCGCGAAGGCCTTGGTGGTCTTCTTGGCGCGGTCCTCCAGGGCGCCGGCGCAGCCGACCCAGTAGAGGTAGTCGACCTCGGTGAGGTCCTCGATGTCCTTGCCGACGACCGGGATCTCGAAGTCGACCTCCTTCGTCCAGGCCAGACGCTGCTTCTTGGCCAGGCCCCAGGGGTTGCCCTTCTTCTCCAGGTTCTTGAGCATCGTGCCCGCCTCGGACGGGAAGGAGCTCTCGATCATCACCTGGTAGCGGCGCATGTCGACGATGTGGTCGACGTGCTCGATGTCGACCGGGCACTGCTCGACACAGGCGCCGCAGGTGGTGCAGGACCACAGGACGTCCGGGTCGATGACGCCGTTCTCCTCCAGGGTGCCGATCAGCGGGCGCTCGGCCTCCGCCAGCGCGGCGGCCGGAACGTCCTTCAGCTGCTCCTCGGTGGCCTTCTCCTCGCCCTCGGCGGTCTTGCCGCCGCCCGCGAGCAGGTAGGGCGCCTTGGCGTGCGAGTGGTCGCGCAGCGCCATGATCAGCAGCTTCGGCGACAGCGGCTTGCCGGTGTTCCAGGCGGGGCACTGCGACTGGCAGCGGCCGCACTCGGTGCAGGTGGAGAAGTCGAGGAGGCCCTTCCAGGAGAAGTGCTCGACCTGGGAGACGCCGAACTGGTCGTCCTCGCCCGGGTCCTCGAAGTCGATCGGCTTGCCGTCGCTGACCATCGGCAGCAGTGCGCCGAGGGCGACGTCGCCGCTCGCCTCGCGCTTGAACCAGATGTTGGGGAAGGCGAGGAAGCGGTGCCAGGCCACGCCCATGTCGATGTTCAGCGAGACCGTGATCATCCAGATGAACGACGTCGCGATCTTGACCATCGCGAAGAAGTACGTGAGGTTCTGCAGGGTTTCCAGGCTCAGGTCCTGGAAGGCCATGACCAGCGGGTACGAGGCGAAGTACCCGGCGTCGTAGCTGTCCACGCCGTGCTGGACGCCCTCCAGGGCGTGCAGCGTCATGATGCAGATGCCGACGATGAGGATGACGGCCTCGACGAAGTACGCCTGGCGGAAGTTGGAGCCCGCGAAGCGGGACTTGCGGCCCGCCTTGCCCGGCTTGCTCAGCTGCCGGATGACGATCAGGGCGAGGATGCCCAGCGTCGTCATCAGGCCGAGGAACTCGACGAAGATCTCCCACGGCAGCCAGTCGCCGATGACGGGGATCAGCCAGTCGGCCTGGAAGAGCTGGCCGATGGCGTTGACGATCGTCAGCAGCAGCGAGAAGAAGCCGACCGCCACGAACCAGTGCGCGACGCCGACGACGCCCCACTTGTTCATACGGGTGTGGCCGAGGAACTCCTTGGCCACCGTGACCGTGCGGGTGACCGGCTCGTCGGTGCGGGTGCCGGCGGGGACCGGCGCGCCGAGCCGGAAGTATCGGACGAACTGCGCGACGGCGCGGCCGAGCAGCGCAACACCGACCGCGATTAGGACCAGCGACACAATGATCGCGGCGAGTTGCATGGGTGGCTCCTCGAACCTGCCAGAGCTTGTGGAGAGCGAATTACTAAGCAGTAACTTATCCAGTCCCAGCCGAGATTACCCAGGATTCGGCCGTGCATGAACCTGACGTGCCGGTGATCTGTGTCGCCCAGGCAACCCTTCCCCGTTCCGTCGCGTCCCTTCCGCGCCCGCGAGTGACGGTAAGCCTGACATAAAAATTGAGTGGGCCCGACTCAGGTCCGTTGACAGGTTTCCCGTCGTGTTGCACTCTTGAGTCTGTTCCACTCAAGTCAGCTGGAGGAATGACATGGCACGTGCGGTCGGCATCGACCTGGGTACGACGAACTCCGTCGTCAGTGTTCTCGAAGGCGGTGAGCCCACCGTCATCACCAACGCCGAGGGCGCCAGGACCACGCCGTCCGTCGTCGCCTTCGCGAAGAACGGTGAGGTGCTGGTCGGCGAGGTCGCCAAGCGCCAGGCCGTCACCAACGTCGACAGGACCATCCGGTCGGTCAAGCGCCACATGGGCACCGACTGGAAGATCAACATCGACGGCAAGGACTTCAACCCGCAGCAGATGAGCGCCTTCATCCTGCAGAAGCTGAAGCGTGACGCCGAGGCTTACCTGGGTGAGAAGGTCGTCGACGCGGTCATCACCGTCCCGGCGTACTTCAACGACTCCGAGCGTCAGGCGACCAAGGAGGCCGGTGAGATCGCGGGCCTCAACGTCCTGCGTATTGTCAACGAGCCGACCGCCGCCGCCCTGGCCTACGGCCTCGACAAGGACGACCAGACCATTCTGGTCTTCGACCTCGGTGGTGGCACCTTCGACGTCTCGCTGCTCGAGATCGGTGACGGCGTCGTCGAGGTGAAGGCCACCAACGGTGACAACCACCTCGGTGGTGACGACTGGGACCAGCGCGTCGTCGACTACCTGGTCAAGCAGTTCGCCAACGGCCACGGCGTCGACCTGTCCAAGGACAAGATGGCCCTCCAGCGCCTCCGCGAGGCCGCTGAGAAGGCGAAGATCGAGCTGTCCTCGTCCACCGAGACCTCGATCAACCTGCCCTACATCACGGCGTCCGCCGAGGGCCCGCTGCACCTGGACGAGAAGCTCACCCGCGCCCAGTTCCAGCAGCTGACCGCGGACCTGCTCGACCGCTGCAAGACCCCCTTCCACAACGTCATCAAGGACGCCGGCATCGCGCTGTCCGAGATCGACCACGTGGTCCTCGTCGGCGGCTCGACCCGTATGCCGGCCGTCGCCGAGCTCGTCAAGGAGCTGACCGGCGGTCAGGACGCCAACAAGGGCGTCAACCCGGACGAGGTCGTCGCCATCGGCGCGGCCCTCCAGGCCGGTGTCCTCAAGGGCGAGGTCAAGGACGTCCTGCTGCTCGACGTCACCCCGCTGTCGCTTGGTATCGAGACCAAGGGCGGCATCATGACGAAGCTCATCGAGCGCAACACCACGATCCCGACCAAGCGCTCCGAGATCTTCACGACGGCCGAGGACAACCAGCCGTCCGTGCAGATCCAGGTCTACCAGGGCGAGCGCGAGATCGCGGCGTACAACAAGAAGCTCGGCATGTTCGAGCTCACCGGCCTGCCGCCGGCCCCGCGTGGCGTCCCGCAGATCGAGGTCACCTTCGACATCGACGCCAACGGCATCATGCACGTGACCGCGAAGGACCTCGGCACGGGCAAGGAGCAGAAGATGACCGTCACCGGCGGCTCCTCGCTCGCCAAGGACGAGGTCGACCGGATGCGCCAGGAGGCCGAGCAGTACGCGGAGGAGGACCACCGCCGCCGCGAGGCCGCCGAGACCCGCAACCAGGCCGAGCAGCTCGTCTACCAGACCGAGAAGTTCCTCAAGGACAACGAGGAGAAGGTCCCGGGCGAGGTCAAGACCGAGGTCGAGACCGCCGTCGGCGAGCTGAAGGAGAAGCTCAAGGGCGAGGACACGGCCGAGATCCGCACCGCGACCGAGAAGGTCGCCGCGGTCAGCCAGAAGCTCGGCCAGGCCATGTACGCCGACGCCCAGGCCGCGGGCGGCGCCGAGGGTGCCGCCGGTGCCGAGGGCGCCGGCCAGGCCAAGCCCGAGGACGACGTCGTCGACGCCGAGATCGTGGACGACGAGAAGCCCAAGAAGGACGGTGCCGCGTGACGGAGGAGACCCCGGGCTTCGAGGAGAAGCCCGACGTCCCCTCCGACGCCGCAGCCCCCGATGATGCGGCGCAGGCCGCCGGGTCCGCCGACAAGGCGGGCCCGGAGGCCCCGGCTGGGGACGCACCGACCGAAGGACAGGACGCGCAGGCCGCCCAGGAGGGCGCCGACGTGGCCCTGACCGCGCAGCTGGACCAGGCCCGTTCCGCGCTCGCCGAGCGCACCGCGGACCTCCAGCGGCTCCAGGCCGAGTACCAGAACTACCGTCGCCGGGTGGAGCGGGACCGGGTCACGGTCAAGGAGATCGCGGTCGCGAACCTCCTGTCCGAGCTCCTTCCCACGCTCGACGACATCGGCCGCGCCCGTGATCACGGCGAGCTGGTCGGCGGCTTCAAGTCCGTCGCCGAATCGCTGGAGACGGTCGTCGCCAAGATGGGCCTGCAGCAGTTCGGCAAGGAGGGCGAGCCCTTCGACCCGCTGGTGCACGAGGCCTTGATGCACAGCTACGCGCCGGACGTCACCGAGACCACGTGCGTGCAGATCCTGCAGCCGGGGTATCGGATCGGCGAGCGGACGATCCGCCCCGCGCGGGTCGCCGTGGCCGAGCCGCAGCCCGGCGCCCAGAAGGGCGAGGGCGACGAGGACACGGCCGAGGAGAGCGGTGGCCCTGAGAAGGGCTGACGTGCCTGACGTGACGACGGACAGCGGGGACCGGAAGGAGGGACGCCGGGGATGAGCACGAAGGACTTCGTCGAGAAGGACTACTACAAGGTCCTCGGCGTGCCCAAGGACGCCACCGAGGCCGAGATCAAGAAGGCGTACCGGAAGCTCGCCCGCGAGTACCACCCGGACGCCAACAAGGGCGACGCCAAGGCGGAGGACCGCTTCAAGGAGATCTCCGAGGCGAACGACGTCCTCGCGGACCCCAAGCGCCGCAAGGAGTACGACGAGGCCCGCGCCCTGTTCGGCAACGGCGGCTACCGCCCGGGCCCGGGCGGCGCGGGCGGCGGCTCCTTCAACTTCGACCTGGGCGACCTCTTCGGGGGCGCCCAGGGCGGAGCGGGCGCCGGCGGCTTCGGCGGCGGCGGTGGTCTCGGTGATGTCTTCGGCGGCCTCTTCAACCGCGGTGGTTCGGGCACCCGGACCCAGCCGCGGCGCGGTCAGGACATCGAGTCCGAGGTGACGCTCAGCTTCACCGAGGCGGTGGACGGGGCCACGGTCCCGCTGCGGATGTCCTCCTCGGCCGCCTGCAAGGCGTGCTCCGGCACGGGCGACAAGAACGGCACGCCGCGGGTCTGCCCGACCTGCGTCGGCACCGGACAGGTCTCCCACGGCACGGGTGGCGGCTTCTCGCTGACCGACCCCTGCCCCGACTGCAAGGGACGCGGGCTGATCCCCGAGAACCCCTGCGACGTGTGCAAGGGCAGCGGGCGGGCCAAGTCCTCCCGCACCATGCAGGTCCGCATCCCCTCGGGAGTCTCCGACGGGCAGCGGATCCGGCTGCGCGGCAAGGGCGCCCCGGGCGAGCGCGGCGGGCCCAACGGAGACCTGTACGTCGTGGTGCACGTCGGCACGCACCCGGTCTTCGGGCGCAAGGACGACAACCTCACCGTCACCGTGCCGGTCTCCTACGTGGAGGCGACGCTCGGCGGCGAGGTGAAGGTTCCCACCCTCGGGGGCCCTCCGGTCACCCTCAAGCTGCCGGCCGGCACACCCAACGGCCGGACGATGCGCGCCCGTGGCAAGGGCGCGGTGCGCAAGGACGGCACCCGCGGCGACCTGCTGGTCACCGTCGAGGTCGCCGTGCCCAAGGACCTCGACGACAAGGCGCGGGAGGCCCTGGAGGCCTACCGCGACGCGACGGCCGACGAGGACCCGCGGGCGGAGCTGTTCCAGGCCGCGAAGGGAGCATGAGATGGACGGCCGCCGACGACGTTTCGAACCAGCACAGCCGTATCAGCTGACCGACGAGTCGCCGGTCTACGTCATCTCCGTCGCGGCTCAGCTCTCGGGCCTCCACCCGCAGACGCTGCGCCAGTACGACCGTCTCGGCCTGGTCTCCCCGGACCGCACGGCCGGGCGCGGCCGACGCTATTCGGCGCGCGACATCGAGCTGCTGCGCCAGGTGCAGCAGCTCAGCCAGGACGAGGGCATCAACCTGGCGGGCATCAAGCGCATCATCGAGCTGGAGAACCAGGTGGCGGCGCTCAAGGCGCGCGCCGCCGAGCTCCAGGCGATGGTCGAGGGCGCGGCCACGGCCATGCAGCAGCGCGAGGCCGCGGTGCACGCCTCCTACCGCCGTGACCTGGTCCCGTACCAGGACGTGCAGCAGACCAGCGCGCTGGTCGTCTGGCGGCCGCGGCGGCCGGGCTCGGACTAGCGACACCTGCCCGGGACACCGGGCGGACGCGTACGAGGGCCGACGGAACGATCTGTTCCGTCGGCCCTCGCGCGTATCCGGGTGTGTCCGAGGGGGTCAGGCCCGGCCCATGGCCCGGGTGACCGTGATCTCGATGACGACGCGGTCGGGGTTCGGGCTCGGCGTGCGGCCGTAGCGCTCGGCGTAGCGGGCGACGGCGTCGGCGACGACCTCGGGCTCGGTCCGCACCACCGCGCGTCCCTCCAGCGTCGCCCAGCGCCCCCGGTCCAGCTGGCACACGGCGACGTACGCCCCGTCGGGACCGCAGGCCTGGACGTTGCCGACCTTGGTGCTGCTCTTGCGGGTGATGACCCGGGCCACGCCGGCCTCGGGGTCGTACGTGACGCCCACCGGAACGACGTGCGGGGTGCCGTCCGAGCGGTGGGTGGTGAGCGTGCAGAGGTGGTACTCGCGCCAGAAGTCGAGGTACGCGGGGGAGAGGTTCCGGAGGTCGTGGGCCATGCGGGAAGCGTAGTTCGTGGGCCTCAGGCGAAGTCGGCCGTCTCCAGGACGAAGGCGAACGGACCGGGGAGGGCGAGCGGCTTGCCGTAGGCGGTGGAGTGCGCCTGCGCGTAGTCCGCGCCGCCTGTCGCCGACGGGTCACTGTGCAGGGTGACGGTCTCCTGGTCGCGGTCGACGAGGAGATACAGCGGGATCCCGGCGCGGGCGTAGCAGTGGCGCTCGGCGATCCGGTCGCCGTCCGGCTTGGTGCTGGTCACCTCCACCACCATGGCCACCCCGTCGCAGGGCATCCAGGACGGGGCTCCCCGGAACAGACGCAGCGCGCGGGGAGCGAAGGTGGCGTCGGGGATGGCGTGGTTCTTGGGGCACCTGCCCCCGCTGGGCATCAGCAGCCCCTTGTTGCCCGAGCAGTCCATGTCGACGCGCGACTCCCGCAGCACCTGTCGGATGACGGTGCTCAGACAATCCTCGTGTTCGCCATCCGGAGCCGGTGACACGATGATCTCCCCCTCGATGAGCTCGGCTTTGAAGCCTTCAGGGGTCTCCAGGGCCAGAAAGCTCTCCAGGAGGAGCTCTTCCTGCGTGGGCGTCGGCTCGTGTGCCGTGGCCGTCATGCTGCACCCCCTTGCGGTCCGAGGCCAGGGTGGCCCGCCACCGCGTGGGCGGGTGGCGGGCCACCGAGGGTTCACTCGGAAGAGTGTGCGGCGGGCATCAGTTCGCCGGGGGTCGGCTCGCTGTCGGTCCGCTCGGGGTCGGTCCGGGGGTGGGCGGCCGGGTCGGGGCCGGCGTGGGCTTCGCCGTCGGCCCGGGCGTCGGGACGGTGCTCGGGGCCGGGGTGCTGCCCGTCGGTCGACACGTCGGTACGGCCGTCGGTACCGCCGTGGGAACGGCCGTAGGCACTGCGGTCGGTATCGGCGTCGGGCGGGTCGTGGGTGCCACGGTCGGGCCCGTCGTGGGTACGGGCGTCGGGCCCGCCGTCGGGCGGGCCGTGGGTGCCACCGTCGGGCCGGGGGTGGGTATCACCGTCGGGGCGGCCGTCGGGCCCACCGTCGGGTCCGGCCATGTCGTCGCCGACACAGGCATGAACGTCGGGTGCGGAGTCGCCGGTGCCGTCGGGACGGTCGTCGGAGTCGGTCGCGGTGCCGTCGTCGGACCCGCCGTCGGACCCGCCGTCGGCACGGACGTCGGCACCGGCGTCGGCCGGGCCGTCGTCGGGGCGCAGGGGGTCGGGCCGGTGCCCGGGGATGCCGATGCCGTCGGTAGCGACAGGCCCAGGCCCACCGTTGTGGCGAGTGTCAGTAACACCGCGCCGGTGGTCGCGCGGGTGAAGGGGCGGGCCGCCCCCAGGGGTCGGAGCATGGGAAGAGTCCTTGCTGTCCGGTGGTGGCGCAGGGGGTGGGGGGAACGCCTGAGCAAGATCCTGCATCACCGGTGCCGGACGCGGAAGCCCCGGACCGGGCCGACCGGGCGGGCCTTTTCGGACGGGCTGCCTGGCACAATCAAGGTTGAGTGGAATAGGCTCAACTTATTGCACGTTTCCTCAGGCAGGATCGACAGCATCGCACCAAGGAGGAGCCCGAGTCGTGGATGCCGAGCTGACCAACAGGAGCCAGGAGGCGCTCAGCCGCGCCCATGAGCGGGCCGTGACCGCCGGCCACGCGGACATGACGTCCGCGCACCTGCTGCTCGCGCTGCTCGCGGGCGAGGCCAACGAGAACATCATGGACCTGCTCGTCGCCGTCGAGGCCGACGCCGCGGCGTTGCGGTCCGGGGCGGAGCGGCTGCTCGGCGCCCTGCCGAGCGTGCAGGGGGCCACCGTGTCGCCGCCGCAGCCCGACCGTGAGCTGCTGGCCGTCATCGCGGACGCATCGCAGCGCGCCCGCGAGCTGGGCGACGCGTACATCTCCACCGAACACCTGCTCATCGGGCTCGCCGCCAAGGGCGGCCGGACCGGTGAGCTGCTGGCACAGCAGGGCGCCACGGCCAAGAGGCTGCTGGACGCGTTCGAGACCACGAGGGGCGGACAGCGAGTGACGACTCCCGATCCGGAGGGCACGTACAAGGCACTGGAGAAGTTCGGTACGGACTTCACGGCGGCCGCGCGCGAGGGCAAGCTCGACCCGGTCATCGGCCGGGACCAGGAGATCCGCCGCGTGGTCCAGGTGCTCTCGCGCCGGACGAAGAACAACCCGGTGCTCATCGGCGAGCCCGGCGTCGGCAAGACCGCCGTCGTGGAGGGCCTCGCGCAGCGGATAGTGAAGGGCGACGTGCCCGAGTCGCTGAAGAACAAGCGGCTCGTCTCGCTCGACCTCGGTGCCATGGTCGCGGGCGCGAAGTACCGCGGCGAGTTCGAGGAGCGGCTGAAGACCGTCCTCGCCGAGATCAAGTCCAGCGACGGCCAGATCATCACCTTCATCGACGAGCTGCACACCGTCGTCGGCGCGGGCGCGGGCGGCGACTCCGCCATGGACGCGGGCAACATGCTCAAGCCCATGCTGGCCCGCGGCGAGCTGCGGATGGTCGGCGCGACGACGCTCGACGAGTACCGCGAGCGCATCGAGAAGGACGCGGCGCTGGAGCGCCGCTTCCAGCAGGTGCTGGTCGCCGAGCCGTCCGTCGAGGACTCCATCGCGATCCTGCGCGGCCTCAAGGGCCGGTACGAGGCGCACCACAAGGTGCAGATCGCGGACTCCGCCCTGGTCGCCGCGGCCACCCTCTCCGACCGCTACATCACCTCCCGCTTCCTGCCCGACAAGGCCATCGACCTGGTCGACGAGGCCGCGTCCCGGCTGCGCATGGAGATCGACTCCTCGCCCCTCGAGATCGACGAGCTCCAGCGCGCGGTCGACCGGCTGAAGATGGAGGAGCTGGCACTCAACAACGAGACCGACCCCGGCTCCCTGCAGCGGCTGGAGAAGCTCCGCCGCGACCTCGCCGACAAGGAGGAGGAGCTGCGCGGCCTCACCGCGCGCTGGGAGAAGGAGAAGCAGTCCCTCAACCGCGTCGGTGAGCTGAAGGAGCGCCTGGACGACCTGCGCGGCCAGGCCGAGCGCGCCCAGCGCGACGGCGACTTCGACGCCGCCTCCAAGCTGCTGTACGGCGAGATCCCCGCCGTCGAGCGCGAGCTGGAGGCGGCCGCCGAGGCCGAAGCGGAGGCGGAACAGGAAGCGGCCGCCAAGGACCTCATGGTCAAGGAGGAGGTCGGCCCGGACGACATCGCCGACGTCGTCGCCTCCTGGACCGGCATTCCGGCGGGCCGCCTGCTGGAGGGCGAGACGCAGAAGCTGCTGCGCATGGAGGAGGAGCTCGGCCGCCGGCTGATCGGCCAGAGCGAGGCCGTGCGGGCCGTCTCCGACGCCGTGCGCCGCGCGCGGGCAGGGATCGCCGACCCCGACCGGCCGACCGGCTCGTTCCTCTTCCTCGGCCCGACCGGTGTCGGCAAGACCGAGCTGGCCAAGGCGCTCGCGGACTTCCTCTTCGACGACGAGCGGGCCATGACCCGCATCGACATGAGCGAGTACGGCGAGAAGCACTCCGTCGCCCGGCTGGTCGGCGCGCCGCCCGGCTACGTGGGCTACGAGGAGGGCGGCCAGCTCACCGAGGCGGTGCGCCGGCGCCCGTACACGGTCGTGCTCCTGGACGAGGTGGAGAAGGCCCACCACGAGGTATTCGACGTCCTGCTCCAGGTCCTCGACGACGGGCGGCTCACCGACGGACAGGGCCGGACGGTCGACTTCCGGAACACCATCCTGATCCTGACCTCCAACCTCGGGTCCTCCTATCTGGTGGATCCGCTGCTCAAGGACGACCAGAAGAAGACGAAGGTCCTGGAGACGGTCCGGTCCTCCTTCCGGCCGGAGTTCCTCAACCGCCTCGACGACCTGGTGGTCTTCCACACCCTGGGGACGGACGAGCTGGAGCGGATCGCCCGCCTCCAGATCGGTCTCCTCCAGCGTCGTCTCACCGACCGGCGACTTACCCTGGACGTGACCGACGCCGCGCTGCGCTGGCTCGCCGCCCTCGGGCACGACCCGGCCGCGCCGGACGCCGCCGCGCCCGATCCGAGCTACGGCGCCCGCCCGCTGCGGCGCCTGATCCAGACCGCCATCGGTGACCGGCTCGCCCGGGCGATCCTCGCCGGGGACGTCCGCGACGGGGACACCGTCCGGGTCGACCTCGCTCCGGACGGCTCCTCGCTGACCGTCACCTCGGCCGCCGCCCCGGCCGCCACGACAGGATCGGGGGGCTGACGGGGTTGCGGTGACGGGGCGGGTGTGGGGGAGGATGGCAAGAACCGTACGAAGGGAAATTCACGGTGAGCATCGACCCGTCCTCGATTCCGAATTTCGGGGGCCAGCCCGAACCGCAGGAGGCGGGCCCGACTGGCCCCGTCATCCCCGACCAGGACCTGGTCAAGCAGCTCCTCGAGCAGATGGAGCTGAAGTACGTCGTCGACGACGAGGGCGACCTCGCCGCGCCGTGGGAGCAGTTCCGCACGTACTTCATGTTCCGCGGCGAGGAGGAGCAGCAGGTCTTCTCGGTCCGGACCTTCTACGACCGGCCGCACGGCATCGAGGAGAAGGCCCAGCTCCTCGAGGTCATCGACGACTGGAACCGCCGCACCCTGTGGCCGAAGGTGTACACGCACACCAACGACGACGGCGGCGTCCGCCTCATCGGCGAGGCGCAGATGCTGATCGGCGTCGGTGTGTCGCTGGAGCACTTCGTCTCCAGCACGGTCAGCTGGGTGCGGGCCTCGATCGAGTTCGACAAGTGGCTCATCGAGGCGCTCGGCCTGGAGGCCGACGTCGAGTCCGGTGACGAGAAGCCGGGCGACGACGAGGCCTGATCCGGCCGGTGACCCCGGCGCGTGCCGCGCTCCTTCGAGGCGGCGGCGCGCGTCACATGGGAATGCGGGCGACCGTCAGCAGATACGTCCCGTAGAAGAACGAGAGCCCGGCCAGCGCGCCGATCGTCACGACGACGGTGCGCGGCCGGGCTCTGGCCGTCGCCACCGCCGCCGGGAGCAGCAGCGGGAACGCGGGCAGCAGGAAGCGCGGCTTGGAGGCGAAGTAGCTGGAGCCGCCGACCGCGATGACGACGAGCACCAGCGCGTAGACGAGCACCGCCGTCGGCGGCCGGTCCAGGGCGAGCAGGACCAGCGCGATCAGGGCCACCGCGAGGACCGCCACGGTCACGTAGTACGCCATGTAGTCCCGGGCGACGAACAGGTGCCGGATGAACCGCCACGCGTCGGCCCCGAAGTCGAAGCGCGACCCCCACAGCCGCTGCACCTCGAAATAGCCGAACGGCCCGCCCCCGAAGCGCCACCCCGCCCAGGAGACGTAGCCGCACCAGCCCAGCGGGGCGAGCGCCGCGCCCGCCCACACCCGCCAGTCCGCGCGGGCCCGCGGATCCCGGCACACCGCGAGCACCGAGGTCAGGGCGACGGCGGCGGCCACCGCGATGGCGTTGGGCCGCGACAGCCCGGCCAGCAGGGCGAGCGCCCCGGCCCACAGCGGCCGGCCGGTGATCGCGGCGAACAGCGCCCACGCGGCGAACGCGGTCATCAGCGTCTCGGTGTACGCCATCGACTGCACGATCGCGTGCGGCAGCAGCCCCCACAGCAGGACGAGCAGCGTGCCCACCCGCTGCCCGTGCAGCCGCTCCCCGACCGCGTAGATGCCCCAGGCCGCGACCCCGGCCGCGGACCAGGCGACGATCAGCCCGGCGCTGACGACCCCGACCGGCAGCAGGGCCGCCACCAGCCGGACGAGACCGGGGAAGAGCGGGAAGAACGCCAGGTCGTTGAAGACCACCCCGGGGCTGTGGGAGGAGGGGACGGACAGGCCGTAGCCGTTGCGGGCGATGGCGGCGTACCAGATGCCGTCCCAGGAGTGGCCGAGCAGCCCGCGCGGATGGCGCCCGGTCCACCACGCCCAGCCGGCCATCACCGACATCCCGGTCAGCCGGGCGGCGGCGTAGAGCGCGAGCGCGGGTGCCGCCCGGCGCAGCGCGGCCCGCACCCGTTCGAGCAGGCGGGTACGGCTGTCGCGGGCGGCGGGGCGCGGCTGCTGGCCTCGTACGGGCACGGCGGTGTCGGCGGACACGGGGGCACCTCCGGTGCGGGCGCGGCGGGGGTGAGCATGCCGGACGGCAGGCGTCCCGGCATACCGACCATGCGGCTCGCGTCCCGCGCGCGCGAGACGGAACGCCCGTACGCGGTGTGCCTTCCACCCGCTCGGCCGCACGGCTGCGTGTCGGCGCCTCCCGGGGACCGGACCTGTGCTGGGCGCCGGTGCGCCCCGCGCATATCGTGAGCCCCGCGCCACCCACGGCCCGGGCCCCGGGGCCCCAACTGGGCGGTGGCACAACGGAACAGACGGCACGACGGACTTCTCGAACACTCATCGACGGACTCGGGAAAGCGGGAACGCATGCATACGGACTGGAACCCGGCGGCGCGGGTGCGGGACATGGGCACGTCGGTCTTCACGGAGATGACCGAGCTGGCGCGGGCCACGGGCGCGGTCAACCTCGGCCAGGGCGTGCCCGAGCTGGACAGCCCGGCCCTCCTGCTGAAGGACGTCGCGGCGGCGGTCCTCGCGGGCAGCAACCAGTACCCGCCCGCGGCCGGCTTCCCGGCGCTGCGCGAGGCGGTCGCCGAGCACCAGCGCGCGCGGTACGGGCTGGAGTACCGGCCCGCGGGCGAGGTGCTGGTCACCACCGGTGCCACGGAGGCCCTCGCGGCGGCGCTGCTCGCGCTGTGCGACCCGGGTGACGAGATCCTGGCCTTCGACCCCTGCTACGACGCCTACCCGGCCGGTGCGAGGCTGGCGGGCGCCCGGCTGGTGCCCGTACCGCTGGAGCTGTCCGGCGACACCTTCGTCCTGGACCCGGCCGCGCTGCGCGCCGCCGTCACCCCGCGCTCGCGGGTGCTGCTGCTCAACACCCCGCACAACCCGACGGGCAAGGTCTTCACCGCCGAGGAACTGGCCGTCATCGCCGACGTCTGCCGGGAGCACGGGCTGACGGTGGTGACCGACGAGGTCTACGAACACCTCGTCTACGGCGACGCCCGGCACCGCACCCTCGCCGCGCTGCCCGGCATGCGCGAGCGGACCCTGACGATCTCCTCCGCGGGCAAGACCTTCAACGTCACGGGCTGGAAGATCGGCTGGGTCTGCGGACCGGCCCACCTGGTGGCGGCGGTCGGTGCCGCGAAGCAGTTCCTCACCTATGCCTCCGGGACGCCCTACCAGGAGGCGCTCGCGCGGATGCTGGGCGATGTGGAGGAGTGGGCGGCCGGGCTGCGCGGGACGCTGAGCCGCAACCGCGATCTGCTCACCGAGGGGCTGGCCCGCGCGGGTCTGCGCCCCTATCGGGCGGACGCCGGATATTTCGTACAGGCCGACGTTCGGGAGTGGGGGTACACGGACGGCGTGCGTTTCTGCCGTGAACTCCCGTCGCGCGCCGGGGTGGTGGCAATTCCGACGTCCGCCTTCTATGTGCGCCCCAATGCGCCGTCCTATCTGGTGCGTTTCTCCTTCTGCAAGCGAGAGGAATCGGTACGCACCGCGATGGAGAAGCTACTTAGTGCTGCGTAACTGCCATTTAATCGGCCACATATCCAAGTGGCCAGCGCTTGACCGCATATGCGCCCGGCGGATCTCCTCGGTCCGCCGGGTGCAATAGTGGTGAACAGGTGAACTGCCCGGCCCTCTCATGGATGGAAATCATGATGAGATGGGTAAAAAGGCTGTGGGCGCAGCTCATTTCATGATTCCCTCTCTTTCGGAGACACGTCCCGAGACGACTCCTCGGAATCATCGGAATCACTGTCCTCGGACCCCATGAACCTCCAATGTGGGCATGAGCCGGCGCGCCACGACCCTGGACTCCCCTCGCTCTGGGCGGGCCGGCCCACCCTCCACTGCGTGCTATGCGGAGCCGACCCATGCTCACCACCCTCAAGACCACCTACACCGATACCCGTGCCGCCGATCTCGCCTGGTGCCTGGGGAAGGGCCCCCTTCCCGCGCTGGCCGTGCTCGATCTGCAGCTCGCCGACTCCGCCGTCCAATTGCGCCTGCTCGGCGCCTCCCACCAGGTCCTGCTCGAAGAGGAAGCCGGTTCGTGCTCGGAGACCGTCGCCTGCATGCCGGGCAGCAGCACTCCGCTGCCGCTGGGCGTCGCCAAGCGGGTCGGGGCGTGGGAGTACGAATTCGCCGCGCGGGTCGAGACGCTTTCGCAAGGGTCCTTCGCGGGCCGCGCGCAGGAGTTGCTGGCGCTCGTCGCCGAGCATCCGCACGGCCTCGCCGGAACGTTTCCGGGCAGCCCCCACGCCTTCACCGCGCTGCTCGCCCAGCGGCAGAACGGCCAGATCAGCTGGCGTACTTGGCACGCCTATCCGCAGGAGGGCCGGCTGGTGGCCACCCGGACCCGGGTGGGCCTGCGCGTGGGCGCGCCGCTCTGAGCGCCCGCCGACGGGCCCGCGCCCGGCCGGAACGCCGGTCAGGCGCAGGAGTGGAATGCCGGTCCGGCCCAGTGGCGGAATGCCGGTCCGGGCCCCGGGCGGAATGCCGCCGTCCGCAGGCCGGTCTGTCGGCAGGTCACGCGAATACACTCGTGTGGGTGACGAAGGGTTGTGAGATCGTGACGTAGCGTTCGCGTCATGATCTACCGCCCGGTGCCCGCGCGACTGCCCGTACCGGCCGGGCTCGGCCGTTTCTCCGTCCTGACCACCGTCTTCGTCTGCGCAGCCTGCGGCTTGGTGTACGAGCTGGAACTGGTCGCCCTGGCCTCGTATTTGATCGGGGACTCCGTCACCCAGGCGTCCGTCGTGCTCTCGGTGATGGTCTTCGCGATGGGCATCGGCTCGCTGCTGGCCAAACGGCTGCGGCCGCGCGCCGCGCTGGGCTTCGCGGCCGTCGAGGCGGGGCTCGCGCTGACCGGCGGACTGTCGGCCATGGCGCTGTACGCGTGCTTCGCCTGGTACGGCCAGACGCGGGTGCCGCTGGTGGCCTTCTCGCTCGTCATCGGAATCCTGATCGGTGCCGAGGTGCCCCTGCTGATGACCCTCATCCAGCGCATCCGGCGGCAGGACGCGGGCGGCGCGGTCGCCGACCTCTTCGCCGCCGACTACGTGGGGGCCCTCGTCGGCGGGCTGGCCTTCCCGTTCCTGCTGCTGCCCATGCTGGGGCAGCTGACGGGCGCGCTGCTGACCGGCGGGGTCAACGCGGTCGCGGGCGGTGCGCTGGTGCTGTGGCTCTTCCGCGGCGACCTGAGCAGCCGCTCCCGCTGGGCGCTCGTCGCCCTCAACGGCCTCGTGCTGGTGCTGCTGGCGGCCTGCTCGATGCTCACCGGCCCGTTCGAGCGGGCCGCCCGGCACGCCGTGTACGGCGCGGACATACGGGTCGCCGTGCGGACACCGGTCCAGGAGGTCGTGCTCACGGGCGGCGGCCGGAGCGGCCGGCCGATCTCGCTCTTCATGGACGGGCGGCTGCGGGTCAGCGGCGGCGACGAACTCCGCTACCACGAAGGGCTCGTGCACCCCGCGATGGACGGACCGCACCGACGGGTCCTCATCCTCGGCGGCGGCGACGGCCTCGCCCTGCGCGAGGTCCTGCGCTACCCCGGCGTCACCTCGGTGACCGTCGTCGAGCTCGACGGCGCCATGGTCCGGCTGGCCCGCACCGACCGGGACCTCGCCGCCCTCAACCGGTCCGCCTTCCGCGACCCCAGAGTGCGGGTCGTCGTCGCCGACGCCTTCGGCTGGCTGCGCGGCGGGCACGGCGACCCGGGCCCGTTCGACGTGCTGATCTCCGATCTGCCCGACCCCGCCTTCACGCCCAGCACCAAGCTGTACTCCCAGGAGTTCTACGGCCTCGCGGCCCGCCGGCTGGCGCCCGGCGGCCGGCTCGCGATCCACGCCGGCCCGATCGGGGCACGCCCCCGCGTCTTCTGGACGGTCGACGCCACGGTCCGCTCCCTGGGCCTGGACACCGCGGCCTACCGGGTCCACGGCAAGGGCGGCGGCCCCTCCGGCGTCCTGGAGCGCACCACCGCCCACGGGTCGGCCGGGCGGGGCGGGGCGGCGGACGGACAGCCGAAGGCCTGGGGCTTCCTCCTCGCCTCCCGGGAGCCCGCGCGGCTGCGACTGCCGGCCGACCGCCCGGACCTCCGGACACTGACCCCGGCGACGCTGGCCGCCGCGGGCCGCGCGGCCGGGCACGGCCCCGAGCCGGGGCTCCTGCCGTCGACGCTGATGCACCCGCGCTACACGGACTGACCACGCCCCGGCGGCGGGCGCAGCGCCGCGCGGAAGGCGCCGGGCGAGAGACCGGCCCGGTGCTGGAAGAACTTGGAGAAGTTCGCGGCGTCGTCGAAGCCGAGCCGCCCGGCGATCCGGGCCGCCGGCAGCTCGCTGTGCGCCAGCAGCCGCTTGGCCTCCAGCATCACCCGCCGGTCGATGAACTCCTTGGCCCCCACCCCCGCGGCGGCCAGCGTCGCGCGCGACAGGGTGCGGGTGGAGTAGCCGAGCCTGCGGGCGTAGTCGGCGACCCGGTGGCGGTCGGCGAAGTCCCGCTCGACGGCGGCGCGGAAGCGCAGGAAGGCATCGCCCGGGGCGGGCACCCCGCTGCCCACCGGGGCCGTCAGGTGTGCCAGCCGCAGCACGAGGACCGACAGCAGATGCCGCAGCACATCGGTGTGGACGTCGGCGGGCAGCGCCCCGCCGGTGCGGAAGTCGGCCGCGAGATGCCCCACCGCCCGGAAGACGGCCTCGTGGTCCTCGCCGACCGGCCGCCACAGCACCGGGCGGAAGGGATCGTCGGCCACCGCCGCGACGGCGGTGCCGGGGGAGAGGAAGCCGGGCTGGACGAGGACGACATCACCTTCGATGCCGGTCACCTCGCCGAACTGCTGCACCTGCCCGGGGCGCACCCACAGCACCGAGCCCGCCTCCAGCCAGTAGCCGGTGAAGTCGACGGTGTGCCCGGCGGAGCCCGAGCGCACGACGACGATCTGGTGGAAGTCCAGCCGCTGCGGCATGGCCAGCAGCCCCTCGGGGGCGCGGGCGCGCAGCTCGGCGAGGGTCATCACCTCCACCCCCGCGGGGGTGCCGGGCGGGGCCCGGTAGGTCAGCTCGACCACGGCCGGGCGGCCGCCGTCGCCGTCGCCCTCGTAGGGCTGGGAGCAGTCGTGTCGCTTTTTCACTCGTGTCGCTTTTTCACCATGAGGAGTCCCGAGCGTACCTGGTCGGCCGGGTTTGCCGCCTTTAGCGTGGTTCCTACGTACAACAACGGACGGTACGTATACCAACGGACGGTTTGAGGAAAAGACATGCGACGGCAGCTGGTCACCTAAGCCTTCGACGCCTACTGCGGCTGGTGTTACGGCTTCGGCCCGACCGTGCGCGCGTTCGCCGAGACGAACGCCGACCGGATCGAGGTACGGGTGCTCAGCGGCGGGCTCTTCACCGGGCCCCGCGCCAAGCCGGTCGGCGAGTACCCCTACATCCCGCAGGCGGACGCCCGGATCGGGGAGCTGACCGGAGCGGTCTTCGGCGAGGGCTACGCCAAGGCGTTCGCCGAGGGCACCGCCGTGCTCGACTCGGCCGACGCCGCGACGGCCCTCGCCGCGCTGACGGGGCAGGCACCCGAGCGGGCCCTGGAGTTCGCGGGCGCGCTCCAGCGCGCCTGGTACGTCGACGGACGGAGCCTGTCCGACCCGGCCACGCTGCACGCGGTCGCGACCGGACAGGGCGGCATCGACCCCGACGCGGTCCTCGCCGCGTACGCCGACCCGGGCACCCGCCGGGCGGCGCGCGAAGGGTTCCGTGAAGTCCGCAGGCTGGGCGTGGAGAGTTTCCCCAGCCTCCTGCTGCACACCCCCGACGGGGTGCGGCGGCTCGGCGGCCCGATGACCTCGGCACAGGAACTCACCCAGGCCATCGACGCCCGCTGAGCCCCTGCCTCTCCTTTTGCCCCCCTTTGACCCCACCCACTGATCACCATCACTTCTGAGGAGCCCCCCATGGCCAAGATCGCTCTCTTCGGCGCCAACGGAACCATCGGCAGCCGCGTCCTGCGCGAAGCGCTGGACCGCGGTCACCAGGTCACGGCAGTCGTCCGTGACCCCGCGAAGCTCACCGAGCGGCACCCCGCCCTGACGGTCGCCACCGGTGACGTCCTCGACCCGGCCTCCGTCACGGCGGTCGCCGCCGGCCAGGACGTCGTCGTCAGCGCCGTCGGCGGCGGCGACGGCCCCGGCCACATCGCGACCATCGAGCCCGCCGCGAAGTCCCTGGTCGAAGGGGTGCGCGCGGTCGGCGACGCGGCCCCCCGGCTGATCACGGTCGGCGGCGCCGGTTCGCTGCGGACCGCCGACGGCAAGCAGGTCTGGGACGCGGAGGGCCTCCCGGAGTTCCTGCTCCAGATCATGCACGCGCACGGCGACGCGCTGGAGTACTACCGCACGGTCACCGACGTGCGCTGGACCAACATCAGCCCCGCCGCGAAGATCGAGCCCGGCGAGCGCAGCGGCACGTACCGCACCGCCCTGGAGGACCTCGTCACGGACGCCGACGGCAACAGCCGGATCTCCGCCGAGGACTACGCGGTCGCGCTCGTCGACGAGATCGAGCAGCCGCGGCACGTGGGTGAACGCTTCACGGTCGCCGACTGACGGATACCGACCGGTGTCGGCCACCAGCGGTGCCACCGGCGGAATCTTCGGCCGGGGAGGGCCTGGTGAGGGGCCTGATGGGTAGGCTCGCTTGTTATGGAGCATGAGGTGTTCGTTCCGTTCCCCGTCGGCGATGTCCGGCGGGTCCTCTCCGACCCCGCGCGCGTCGCCCGCTGTGTCCCCGGCCTCCAGCAGGACGCCGCGGACGCCTCCGACGCCACCGTCGCCGGCCGGCTCCGGCTGCGCATCGGCGGCTCCACCATCACCTACCGGGGCTCGCTGCGGCTGACCGAGCGGGACGGCTCCTTCGAGCTGTCGGGTGAGGGCGCGGAGGTGCGCGGCAACGGCACGGTGACGCTCGCGCTGACCGCGCTGGCGGAGGCCGTGCCGGGCGGCACGCGGCTGACCTGCGCGGCGCGGGTCGACTGCGGGGGACGGCTGGCGGAGTTCGACGCGAAGACCACCCAGACCACGGCCCGCAGGCTGCTGGAGCGGGTCGCGGTGGCCCTGGCGGAGGAGCTGCGGAGGGACGCGGACGGCTCCCCGGACGCCGACACCGCCGAAGCGGGCCCGCAGGTGCCCCTGCGGGAAGAGCCCGGTGACGGCCCGGACCTCGATGCCATCGAGGCGATCGACGCCATGGACGACCTCGACGACGAGGACGAAGAGGACGACGACGAGGACGACGCACCGCCCGCCGAGGCCGCGCACGCCCGCCGCACGATGATCGGCCGCAGCGCCGAGGAGGTCGACCACGCCCCGCCGCGCGGTCGCTACGCCCCCGTCCCCGCCCCCGAGGCGGCATCCGCCACGGCGGCGGCCCTCCGCTGGGCAGCGCCCGCCGCGGCCGTGGCCCTCGCCTCGGCGGTGGTGGTGGGCCGGGCGCTGCGCCGCCGCCGCTGAGCGGGTGCCGCGGCGTGCGGTCCGTTCGGCACGGGCACACGCGGCCCGGCCTTGGCGGGGAGTTGCCCCCGTCCCCGCCGACGGTCCGCGAAAGCCTCTAATGTCGGGGTTGTGAGCAACCATCAGACGAGCAAGACGCTGTTGAAGGCCGGGGACGCCGAGCTGACCGTGGACCCGCGGAACGGATGCCGGCTCACCAGCCTGCGACTCCGCGGCACCGAACTCCTGCGGCAGGGCGAGAAGTACGGCGCCTTCCCCATGGTGCCGTGGTGCGGCCGCATGGAGCTGGGTCAGTTCCGCAACGGCGGCGAGCGCCATCAGATGCCCCTCAACGCCGGGCCGCACGCGATCCACGGCACCGGCCGGGACACCGCCTGGCGCACGGTCCGCACGGAGGAGCACTCCGCCGCCTTCACCTACGACCTCGCCGAGCCCTGGCCGTACACCGGCCGGGTCACCCAGCTCGTGGAGCTGGCACCGGATTCGCTGACGCTGACGATGGGCGTCGAGACCTACGACAACTCCTTCCCCGCACAGGCGGGCTGGCACCCGTGGTTCCTGCGGAACCTCGGCACGGGCAAGGACGTCGAGATCGACTTCCACCCCTCCTGGCAGGAGGAGCGCGGCGAGGACCATCTGCCGACGGGCCGCCGCACGGATCCCCTGCCCGGCCCCTGGGACGACTGCTTCGGCATGCCCGACGGCGTGGACGTCACCCTCACCTGGCCCGGCCTGCTGGAGATGAAGATCGCCAGCCGCGCCGAATGGGTCGTCGTCTATGACGAGCAGGACGAGGCCGTCTGCGTCGAGCCGCAGTCCGGACCCCCGAACGGGCTCAACACCCTGCCCCGTCTCGTCACCCCGATCGACCCCCTGGAGATCTCCACGACGTGGAGCTGGCGCTCACTCGCCTAGGGCTGTCCTAAGCTCGTGCGCATGAGCGATGCGCGTGACGCCCTGCTGCAGCAGATCAAGGACAAGGCCGTGGTCCACGGCAAGGTGACCCTCTCCTCCGGCAAGGAGGCCGACTACTACATCGACCTGCGCCGGATCACCCTGGACGCCGAGGCGGCGCCGCTGGTCGGCCAGGTGATGCTGGACGCCACGGCGGACCTCGACTACGACGCCGTCGGCGGGCTCACCCTCGGCGCGGACCCGGTCGCCACCTCGATGCTGCACGCCGCCGCCGCGCGCGGCCGCAAGCTCGACGCGTTCGTCGTGCGCAAGGCGCAGAAGGCGCACGGCATGCAGCGCCGCATCGAGGGCCCGGACATCAAGGGCCGCCGGGTGCTGGTCGTCGAGGACACCTCCACCACCGGTGGCTCGCCGCTGACCGCGGTCGAGGCCGCGCGCGAGGCGGGCGCGGAGGTCGTCGCGGTGGCGACGATCGTCGACCGCGGCGCCGCCTCCGCGATCGAAGGCGCCGGTCTGCGCTATGTCACCGGGTATGCCCTCGGCGACCTCGACCTGGGCTGACCTGCGGTTTCCTCTGATTGTGCGCGAAGGGCGCGAGGTTTCACGTGAAACCTCGCGCCCTTCGCGCATCAATGGCCTGTCCACCGTGTGGAGCGAATCGGGGAGTCTGGGAAGATGGGGGCGACGATGAACGTCGCCCCCTAAGGCCAGGCCACCCACGCCACCGCACATCACAAGGAGTGGACAGATGCCCATCGCAACCCCCGAGGTCTACAACGAGATGCTCGACCGGGCGAAGGCAGGCAAGTTCGCCTACCCGGCCATCAATGTGACCTCGACGCAGACGCTGCACGCCGCGCTGCGCGGTTTCGCCGAGGCGGAGAGCGACGGCATCATCCAGATCTCCACCGGTGGTGCGGAGTTCCTGGGCGGCCAGTACAGCAAGGACATGGTCTCCGGCGCGGTCGCGCTCGCCGAGTTCGCGCACGTCGTCGCCAAGAAGTACCCGGTGAACATCGCGCTGCACACCGACCACTGCCCGAAGGACAAGCTCGACGGCTACGTCCGTCCGCTGCTCGCCATCTCGCAGGAGCGCGTCGCCGCCGGCCAGAACCCGCTCTTCCAGTCCCACATGTGGGACGGCTCCGCCGAGAAGCTGGACGAGAACCTCGCCATCGCGCAGGAGCTGCTCGCCGAGGCCGTCAAGGCGAAGATCATCCTCGAGGTCGAGATCACCCCGACCGGTGGCGAGGAGGACGGCGTCTCGCACGAGATCAACGACGAGCTCTACACCACCGTCGCCGACGTCGAGCGCACCGCCGAGGCCCTCGGCCTGGGCGAGAAGGGCCGCTACCTGCTGGCCGCCTCCTTCGGCAACGTCCACGGTGTCTACAAGCCGGGCAACGTCGTGCTCCGCCCCGAGCTGCTCCGTGACCTCCAGGACGGCATCGCCGCCAAGTCCGGCAAGAACGACCCGTTCGACTTCGTCTTCCACGGCGGCTCCGGCTCCACGGAGGAGGAGATCCGCACCGCGCTGGAGAACGGCGTCGTGAAGATGAACCTCGACACGGACACGCAGTACGCCTTCACCCGCCCGGTCGCGGACCACATGTTCCGCAACTACGACGCGGTGCTCAAGGTCGACGGCGAGGTCGGTACCAAGTCGAAGTACGACCCGCGCACCTGGGGCAAGCTCGCCGAGGCCGCCATGGCCGAGCGTGTCACCAAGGCCTGTGCCGACCTGCGCGCCACGGGTACGAAGCTGAAGTAAGGCTCCGAGGCCGGCTCACCGGGCCGGCTCCGAGGTCACGGACAGGGTCCGGTCCCCCGCTCGCGCGGTGGGGCCGGGCCCTGTCCCGTTCCCACCGCCGCGCTGGCCGGGTGCCCGTTGTGCGGGGATGATGCCGGTATGAGCGACCCTTCGTGGGAGCCGGTGACCGATCCGGACACCGTCCCGCAGGAGCCCGCCGCCGACGCCGTACGTCTGGGTACCCCCGTCGGCCGCTGGGTGCTGCTGACCGCCGTCCTCGGCTCGGGGATGGCGCTGCTGGACAGCACCGTCGTCAATGTGGCCCTGCCCCGCATCGGCGCCGATCTCGACGCGGACCTGCCCGTCCTCCAGTGGACCGTCAACGGCTACATGCTCACCCTCGCCTCGCTGATCCTGCTGGGCGGCGCCCTGGGCGACCGGTTCGGGCGGCGGCGGGTGTTCGTGATCGGCGTGGTGTGGTTCGCCCTCGCCTCCCTGCTGTGCGGGCTGGCGCCGGACGCCGGGGTGCTGATCGCGGCGCGGGCGCTCCAGGGCATCGGCGGGGCGCTGCTCACCCCCGGCTCACTGGCGCTGATCCAGGCGGTCTTCCACCCCGACGACCGGGCCGGGGCGGTCGGCGCGTGGTCCGGGCTGGGCGGGGTGGCCGCGGCGGTCGGCCCCTTCGTCGGCGGCTATCTGGTGGACGGACCGGGCTGGCGCTGGGTGTTCCTGATCAATCTGCCGCTCGCCGCCGTGTGTGTTCCGGTCGCCCTGAAACACGTCCCCGAAACGCGCGACCCCGGCGCGCACGGCCGCTTCGACGTACTCGGCGCGACCCTCGGCGCGCTGGCCCTCGGTGCGGTGACCTACGCGCTGATCGCCGCCCCCGACAAGGGCGCCTCGCCGTGGGTGATCGGCCCGGCGGTCGCCGGGGTGCTGCTGGGCGCGGCGTTCGTCCACGTCGAGGCGCACCGTCCCGACCCGATGCTGCCGCCGGGGATCTTCGCCAGCCGGATGTTCTCGGCCGTCAACGGGGTCACGGTGTGCGTGTACGCGGCCTTCGGCGGCTTCTTCTTCCTCTCGGTCCTCCAGCTCCAGGTCGTGGTCGGCTGGTCCGCGCTCGCCGCCGGGACCGCGCTGCTGCCCACGACGGTGCTGATGCTGCTGCTGTCGGCCCGCTCCGGCCGGATCGCGACCCGCATCGGGCCCCGCCTCCCCCTGACCGTCGGGCCGCTGCTGTGCGCGGCGGGCATGCTGCTCATGACCCGTGCCGGGCCGGACGCGGTGTACTGGCGGGACGTGCTGCCCGCCCTCGTCGTCCTCGGCCTGGGCATGGTGATCCTGGTCGCGCCGCTCACCGCGACGGTCCTCGCCTCCGTCGAGGTCGCCCGCGCGGGCCTGGCCAGCGGCATCAACAACGCCGCCGCCCGCGCGGCGGGCCTCATCGCCGTCGCCGCGCTGCCGCTGCTCGCGGGCATGGGCCCGGACGTCTACCGCGATCCCGCGGGCTTCGAGGACACGTTCCGCCGGGCGATGTTCTGGTGCGCGGGCACGCTGGTGGCGGGGGCGGGGCTGGCGTGGTGGACGGTGGGCACCCGTCCGCGCGCGGCGCGCGGCCGGAAGTGCTGCCGCCCGGAGACGACGTACCACTGCGGGGTGTCTTCACCTCCGCTGGACCCGGGGGACGCCGCCACCGCGTCCGGCGGTTCGTGACAGTGCGGTGCCGCTGCGCGGGGCGGTGCCCCTCCCGTGAGCGGGTGGGAGGGGATTGGTGGGGGCTCGGGCCGTGGGTCCGTGCGGGCCGGCATTCGACCGGGTCCGGCTGGGCTGGTGACAAGGCAGACTGGGGGTCATGTCGATTCACGAGAACCTGCTCGGGGGACCGCCCCCGACCCACCTGCCCGACGACCCGGAGCCGCGTGAGCTGCTCGCCTCCGGGGCGGCCCCCGCCGAGGTCGCCGCGAAGTACCCGGCGTCCTCGCTCGCGTGGGCGCAGCTCGCCGACGAGGCGTTCGAGGGCGGCCGGGTCGTCGAGTCGTACGCGTACGCCCGCACCGGCTACCACCGCGGCCTGGACGCGCTGCGGCGCAGCGGCTGGAAGGGCCACGGCCCGGTGCCCTTCGAGCACGAGCCGAACCGCGGCTTCCTGCGTGCCCTGCACGCCCTCGCCCGCGCGGCGGGCGCCATCGGCGAGCACGAGGAGCACGAGCGCTGCTCGACGTTCCTGCGGGACAGCTCGCCGACGGCCGCCAACACCCTGGGCTGACGCGGCAGCCCCACAGCGCATCGGCCGGAACGCCTCGCCTTCGGGTGAGGCGTTCCGGCTGTCTGCACCGCCCGCACACGCCCACGGTCCCGGGCCCTACGAACCCGGCCCGCACCGGGACAACGCCCCGCGCAGCGGAAACGCCCTGCACAGCGACACCCCTTGCAGGAATCCGCCTTCGGGACGCATGATGCGCGCAGGGGACCGGGGCTCCGATGCCGACAGGAAGGGGCGGACCGCTACCCGGAGTACGTTTTGCCGAGGAGACAGCGATGTCGCAGCCGCAACCGTCCCGCCCCCACGCCCCGCAGGGCACCGTCGAGCCGGAGCCCCCCGCGGCCCCGAACCTCGACTTCGAGGGGTCCACCCCGTACGAGGACTACGTCCGGGCCTCCGTCCTCACCCACCTCCAGAAGACGCTCTCCGACGACCCCGGCGAGATGGTCTTCCTCGTCACCACGCAGGTCATGGAGCTGTGGTTCACGGTCATCGTGCACGAGTGGGAGACCGCCGCGAAGGCGCTGCGCGAGGACGACCTGCCGACCGCGATGGCCGCGCTCAAGCGGTCCACGTACGAGCTCGAATCGCTCAACGCCTCCTGGGAGCCGCTCGCGCACCTGACGCCGGTGCAGTTCAACGGCTTCCGTGCCGCGCTCGGTGACGGCTCGGGCTTCCAGTCCGCGATGTACCGCCGGCTGGAGTTCCTGCTCGGCGACAAGTCCGCGTCCATGCTGGTCCCGCACCAGGGCACGCCGCGGGTCCACGCGGAGCTGGAGAAGGCGCTGCACGAGCCGAGCCTGTACGACGAGGTGCTGCGCTACCTCGGGCGGCTCGGACACGCGGTACCCGACAGCGTCCACGACCGTGACGTCTCCGAGCGGTACGTCCCCGACCCGGCGGTCGAGGAGGTCTGGCAGCGCGTCTACGCGGGCGACCAGAACAGCGAGGCGTGCCGGCTGGGCGAGGCCCTGACCGAGGTGGCGGAGCTGGTCTGGCGCTGGCGCAACGACCACCTCGTCGCCACCCGGCGGGCCATGGGCTCGAAGGTGGGAACGGGCGGTTCGGCGGGGGTGGCCTGGCTGGAGCGGCGTGCGACGAAGAACGTCTTCCCCGAGCTGTGGACGGCGCGCAGCCATGTCTGACCTCGACCCGACGACGAGCGAAGCGGCCACGCTCGACGCCGCCGACGAACTGCGCGCCAAGCGCGCCGCGTTCGCCCTCGACGACCTCGCCGAGGGCGCCTACCTCGACGGGAACTCCCTCGGCGCCCTGCCCCGCGCCGTAGCCGGCCGGCTCGCCGACGTCGTCGAGCGCGAATGGGGGCGGCTGCGCATCCGCTCCTGGGACGAGTCCGGGTGGTGGACGGCGCCCGAGCGGGTCGGGGACCGGATCGGCCGGCTCGTCGGGGCCGCGCCCGGCCAGGTCGTCGTGGGCGACTCGACGAGCGTCAACGTCTTCAAGGCCGTCGTCGCCGCCGTCCGCATGGCCGGCGAGGAGCGCGACGAGATCCTCGTGGACGAGGCGACGTTCCCCACCGACGGCTACATCGCCGAGTCCGCGGCCCGGCTGACGGGCCGTACGCTGCGGCCCGTCGCGGCGGGCGACCTGCCCGCCGCCCTCGGCCCGCGCACCGCCGTCGCGCTCGTCAACCACGTCGACTACCGCACCGGCCGCCTGCACGACCTGCCCGGCACGACGGCCGCCGCGCACGCCGCCGGGGCGCTCGTCGTCTGGGACCTGTGCCACAGCGCGGGCGCCCTGCCCGTCGGGCTCGACGCGCACGGGGTGGACCTCGCCGTCGGCTGCACGTACAAGTACCTCAACGGCGGCCCCGGTTCGCCCGCGTACCTCTATGTGCGGCGCGAGCTGCAGGACCGCTTCGACTCGCCGCTGCCCGGCTGGAACTCCCACGCCGACCCCTTCGCCATGGCCCCCGCCTACGCCCCCGCCGAGGGCGCCGCCCGGGGCCGGGTCGGCACCCCCGACATCCTGTCGCTCCTCGCCCTCGACGCGGCCCTGGACGTGTGGGACGGCGTGAGCGTCGAGGCCGTACGGGCCAAGAGCCTCGCCCTCACGGACTTCTTCGTGCGCCGCGTCGAGGAGTACGTGCCGAAGGGCCGTCTGGAGTGCCTCACCCCCACCCCGCACAGTGAACGCGGCAGCCAGGTGTCGCTGCGCTGCCCCGACGCGGGCGGGGTCATGGCCGAACTCGTCCGCCGGGGCGTCGTCGGCGACTTCCGCCGCCCGGACGTCCTGCGCTTCGGCTTCACCCCGCTCTACACCTCCTTCGCCGACGCGGAGCGGGCCGCGCGGGTACTCGCCGAGGTCCTGGCCGAGGTGCCGGGTCCGGGACCGAGGACGCCGTGACCGAAGGCGCCGTGACCGAAGGCGCCGTGACCGAGGAGGATCTCGACGACGTCGAGTACGCCGCGATGTGCGGCCTTCCCCACGTCCCCCCGGACGAGACCGTCGCGTACGGCGACCACCCCAGCCAGGTGGTCGGCCGCTACGCGGCGGCCCGGCCGACGGGCACCCGGGTGACGCTCCTGCACGGCGGCTTCTGGCGCGAGACCTACGACCGGTGGCACCTCTCGCCGCTGGCCGCCGAGCTGGCCCGGCACGGCGTGGACGTGGCGCTCGTGGAGTACCGCCGGCTCGGCGGTGGCGGCGGCACGCCGCAGACCTTCGACGACGTCCTGGGTGCCCTGCGGACCCTGGAGGACCTGGAAGCGCGGTCCCGCCGGCCCGCCGCCCGGCATCTGCTCGCCGGCCACTCGGCGGGCGGCCACCTCGCCCTCTGGGCGGCGTCCGCGACCGGGCGGGCGCCCGCCGCCCCGGCCGTGGACGGGGTCGTCGCCGTGGCGGCCGTCACGGACCTGGAGCGGGCACGGGAGCTGCGGCTCGGCGACGGCATCGTCGAGGAACTGCTCGGCGGGGGCGACGGCCGGGACGTCGACCCCGTCCGGTGCCTGCCCGCCCGCGCGCCCGTGACGCTCCTGCACGGCGCCGCGGACCTCGTCGTGCCCGTCGAGTTCTCCCACCGCTACGCGGCCGCCGCCCGCGCGGCGGCCGGTGTGGCCGAGGTCCGGGCCCTCGGTGGTGTCGGTCACTTCGCGCCTGTGACTCCCGGCACACCCGCGTGCGCGGTGCTGGTGGCCGCCCTCACCGGACAACCGCACGTCACAGCCGTGCCGTAGCCGCGTAGTACTTGAGACGGACCCCCGTACATCCGCATCCAAGCGGACGCTTTCCGCGAACCCCTTGCCTACGGTTGTTGACGTGACCGACACCTATGAGACCACCCCGCGCAATGAGCTGCGGATGGCGAAAGGCGCGCTGAGCGGGCTCCGCGAGGACCTGTTCACCGACGCCTTCGCCTTCCGCCCGCTGCCGCCGCTCGCCGCGGACCACGTCCTGGTCCGCAGGCTGCCGCGGCGTGCCGCGCGCTGCACACGGTGGTTCCCGCACGCGACGCTCGTCGGCTTCACCCTCGTCGTCATGATGGGGACCGCCGAACGCGAGGGCAGCACCTTCGGGCTCTTCGCGGCGCTGATGGTCGGCGTGCCGATGGTCATGACCCTCTTCCGGCCGGTCGGCGCGTGGTGGCTGTCGATCGGCTCGATGGTCTTCACCGGGGTGTTCCTGGGCACGTACGGCTTCGGGCCGTGGTCCCCGGGAGGTTTCTTCTCCCACCTCGCCGTGATGCTGGTCGTGGCACTGCGGACGCGCCCGCGCACCGCCGCCGAGATGTGGCTGCTCACCGGTGCCATAGGGCTCTTCTTCGCCGTGTTCCTGCGGACGGCCCAGCCCTACGGTGACGGCTACGTCCTCTCCGACATGTTCCAGATGATGGTCTTCTCCGGCTTCGTGCTCTTCGTCGTCCTCGCCGTGCGCGGGCTGCGCGAGACCAAGCAGCAGGTCGTCGCCCAGGTGGCCGTCACCGAGGTCGAGCGGTCCCGGCGGACCGTGCTGGAGGAGCGCACGACCATCGCCCGCGAGCTGCACGACGTGGTCGCGCACCACATGTCCGTCGTCGCCATCCAGGCCGAGGCCGCCCCCTACCGGGTCCAGGACACCCCGCCCGAGCTGGCCGCCGCCTTCCAGACGATCCGGGAGAACGCCGTCGCCGCGCTGACCGAGCTGCGCCGCGTGCTCGGCGTCGTACGGTCGGAGAACCCCGACGCCTTCGCCGACCCCGAGGCCCCGCAGCCCACCCTCGCGGCCCTCGACGGGCTGCTCGACAACGTCCGCTCGGCCGGGCTGGACGTCGAGCGGGTCACGACGGGCTCGGTGCGGCCCCTGCCGCAGGGTGTGGAGCTGTCCGCCTACCGCATCGTCCAGGAGGCGCTCAGCAACGTGCTGCGCCACGCGCCCGGCGCGCACGCGCGGGTGGAGATCTCCTACGTCCTCGGCGGCCTCGGCCTGCGGGTCGTCAACGGCCCGCCGAACCGGCTCGCCAAGCCCTCCCCGGGCGCCGGGCACGGGGTGCTCGGCATGCGCGAACGCGTCACCATGCTCGGCGGCGAGATGACGGCGGAGGCCACCGACGAGGGCGGCTACGAGATCGCCGCCTTCCTGCCCGTCGCGGTCGGCGAGGCAGCGGCATGACCATCCGTGTGCTGATCGTGGACGACCAGATGATGGTCCGTGAGGGCTTCTCCGTCCTGCTGAACGCCCAGCCCGACATCGAGGTCGTCGGCGAGGCCGTGGACGGCCGGCAGGCCGTCGAGCAGGTCGCGGCGCTGCGCCCCGACGTCGTCCTGATGGACATCCGCATGCCCGTGCTCAACGGACTGGAGGCGACCCGCGAGATCGTCGCCGCCGACGAGGGGGCGAAGGTGCTGGTGCTCACCACCTTCGACCTCGACGAGTACGTCTACCAGGCGCTCCGGGCCGGGGCCAGCGGCTTCCTGCTCAAGGACGCCTCGGCCCGCCAGCTCGCCGACGGCGTGCGCGTCGTCGCCGACGGCGAGGCGCTCCTCGCGCCCACGGTCACCAAGCGGCTCATCCAGGAGTTCTCCCGCCTCGGCACGCCCAAGCCGCCCAGCCAGGAGCGGATCGCCGATCTCACCGAGCGCGAGACCGAGGTCCTGGTGCTGGTCGCCCAGGGCCGCTCCAACTCCGAGATCGCCACCCGTCTCGTCGTGGCCGAGTCCACCGTCAAGACGCACGTCAGCCGCATCCTGGTGAAGCTGGGACTGCGCGACCGCACCCAGGCGGCGGTCTTCGCCTACGAGGCGGGCCTGGTGACACCGGGCGGGTGAGCCCCCTCGGCGTGGCCTCAGCGCGGCAGCGTCAGCCGCCACGCCTCCGGCCGGACCGTCCAGGTGCGGCTGCGGACCGGGCCCGCGCCCACCTCGTCGGCGCGGTAGCGGAAGTCCGGCCCGGAGACCGTGACCGCGCGGGCCCGCGCCCGCACCGGGCGGTCCGCGGAGCGGTGGTGGACCACGACCTCCGCGAGGCCGTTCACGACCGACACCGTCACCCGCTCCACGGGCTGGTCCAGATCCGCCAGCAGCACCCCGTCCGCCTCCACCCGCAGCCGGGTGCAGGACGGCAGCGCATGGCGCGCCGCGGGGCCCGTGAGCAGCGCCAGGGCCGTCCGGGCGGTCCGGGCGGCCGGGGACCACCAGCTCTGGTGCCCGCCCGCCGTCAGGGCCTGCCGCCGGGGCACGGCCGGCTCGCCGGGCTCCACGGGCCCGACGGGGTCGCCCGGGACCTCCGGACCGCCGTCCGGGTGCCGGCCGCCGTCCGCCCCGTCCCCGGCCGCGTAGGGGGACGCTCCCGGGACGTACCCGTCCGGCACGCACACCTCACCCAGCACCACCGCGTCGCTGTCGTCGACCAGCAGGTCCAGTGGATGCGGCGCGCCGTCCAGCACCGCCCGGGCGGCCGCCACGGGCCCGCGCGGCACGCCGAGCGCGTGCGCCAGCGCGACCGTGTGCGGCGCGCCGACCGGGACCACCGACAGAGCGGATTCGGCCAATTCCCGGCGCCGGTGCAACAGGCCCACGACCCGCAGCAGCGCACGGTCGTCGCCGATCACGACCGGGCGCCGGTTACGCCGCGACAGGGCTCTGGAAACGTCCTCCGGGCCGTCCGTGAGACAGATTTTCGCCGCCGCCCCGGCGCACAGAACATCCCTCGCGATCCGTACGGACTCGCCGTCCGCACGCCGTGCGACCGGGTCGATGATCACGAGCAGAGGCTGCCCGGTCGGGTCTGGAGCCGACACCTCGGTCCTTCCTCAGGTAATCTCTCGGTGCAAGAGCCCCTGTCGCTGTTGCGCCAGGGGCTTCGTCTATCCGGGGCACCGGTTCGACGGCTCTAGCGATGGTGCACCCCCGCACAAGGCGGGATTACGCCACCACGCACGTTGGACATGCCCCGCCCGGAAGGGGTGTACGCCTGTGCCCGCACTTGTGCTGCTCGGTGCTCAGTGGGGTGACGAGGGCAAGGGAAAGGCCACCGACCTCCTCGGTGGATCCGTGGACTATGTGGTGCGCTACCAAGGTGGCAACAACGCCGGCCACACGGTCGTCGTAGGCGACCAGAAATACGCGCTGCATCTCCTCCCCTCCGGAATCCTCTCGCCGGGGTGTACCCCGGTGATCGGCAACGGTGTCGTCGTCGACCCGGCGGTCCTGCTCTCCGAGCTGAGCGGACTCAACGAGCGCGGCGTGGACACGTCCAAGCTGCTGCTCAGCGGTAACGCGCATCTGATCACGCCGTACCACACGACCGTGGACAAGGTGACGGAACGCTTCCTCGGCTCGCGGAAGATCGGCACCACGGGCCGCGGTATCGGCCCGACCTACGCGGACAAGATCAACCGCGTCGGCATCCGGGTCCAGGACCTCTACGACGAGTCGATCCTGACCCAGAAGGTCGAGGCTGCCCTCGACTTCAAGAACCAGATCCTCGCGAAGCTCTACAACCGCCGGGCCATCGAGGCCGGCGCGATCGTCGAGGAGCTGCTCACCTACGCCGAGCAGATCAAGCCGTACGTGGCCGACACGACGCTGATCCTGAACAACGCCATCGACGAGGGCAAGGTCGTCCTCTTCGAGGGCGGCCAGGGCACGCTGCTCGACGTCGACCACGGCACGTACCCCTTCGTGACCTCGTCGAACCCGACCGCGGGCGGCGCCTGCACGGGTGCCGGCGTCGGTCCCACGAAGATCAGCCGGGTGATCGGCATCCTCAAGGCGTACACCACGCGCGTCGGCGCCGGCCCGTTCCCGACCGAGCTGTTCGACAAGGACGGCGAGGCGCTGCGGACCATCGGTGGCGAGCGCGGTGTGACCACCGGCCGTGACCGCCGCTGTGGCTGGTTCGACGCGGTCATCGCCCGCTACGCGACCCGCGTCAACGGCCTGACGGACTTCTTCCTCACCAAGCTCGACGTGCTGACGGGCTGGGAGCAGATCCCGGTCTGCGTCGCGTACGAGATCGACGGCAAGCGCGTCGAGGAGCTGCCCTACAGCCAGAGCGACTTCCACCACGCGAAGCCGATCTACGAAATGCTGCCGGGCTGGTCCGAGGACATCACCAAGGCCAAGACCTTCGCCGACCTGCCGAAGAACGCGCAGGCCTACGTGAAGGCGCTGGAGGAGATGTCCGGCGCGCCGATCTCCGCGATCGGCGTCGGCCCGGGCCGCACCGAGACGATCGAGATCAACTCGTTCCTCTCGTAAGGCACGGCGTTCGCTGTGACAGCGCCCCGGTGGTCCGCCACCGGGGCGCTGTCGCGTTTTCGCGTCAGCTCCGCTTCGTGTAGGTCAGCGGTTCCTTGTCGGTGCCGATGAACCTCCGGCTCAGCCTGCCGTCCGGCAGCAGGGTCAGCTCGGTGGCCTCGCCCGGCTGGCAGGAGGTGGCGGGCTCGGCCACGGTGACCCGGGACGGGCCGAGCCGCAGCGGGCCGCCGGCTGCCGCGGCCGCGCTCAGGTCGGCGACCCAGGCGCAGCGGTAGACGGTGCCGTATTCGTTCGTGCCGTGGCCGCTGATGTCCGCCACGGTCGTGCCGACGGGCCCCTGCCGCAGGACGATCCGGCGGGTGTTGGCGCCGCCGGCCGTCTGGAAGTCGGACTCCCAGGTGCCGATGAACGCCTGGGGGACCGGGCCGGAGGCGGGGGTGACCTTGGCCTGCCCGGGCGCCCCGGCCCCGGCGGAGGCGGAGGGCCCGGACGACGAGGGTCCCGACGTCCCGCCCGAGGCGCCGGGCGTCGTGGTCGGCGAGGTGACCGGGCCGGGGCCGCCGCGTCCCTCGTCGTTCGTCTCCCGGTTCAGCAGATACACCGTCCCGCCGCCCGCGAGCAGCCCGGCGGTCACCACGGCCGCCAGCACGAAGGGCGCCACGGACCGGCGCCGCTCGGGCGGGGGCGGCGTGGCGTACACCCCCGAGTCGTACGGGCCGGGGCCGTACGGGCCCGGGTGCGGGTGGCCCTGGTGGGAGGGGGCGGGGGCGAAGGCCGGGGCGGGGTTGGCCGGGGGCAGCGGCTGGGCGGCCGGTCCGGCGGTCACGGTCGGCAGGTCCACCGGACGCCCCTCGGGGCGCGGGTCCACCTGGGTCAGCGGGTTCGCGGCGGCCGGGTCCTCGACGTCGAGCAGCCGTACCGCGTGCCGCCCCAGCTGGGCGACGATGCCGCCGGGCAGCCAGGGCTCCGCCGAGCGCAGGTCCGTCAGCAGGTCCCGCACGCCCGTGCGCTCCAGGGCCTGCTCGGGCGTGGGGCGGTCGGCGGGGTCCTTGGCGAGGAAGTCGGCTATCAGCGGCCGCAGCGGCTCCGGCACTCCGGTGAGATCCGGCTCCTCCTGGGCGATGCGGTAGAGCAGGGCGTGGACGCCGCTGTCCGCGGTGCCGAAGGGCATCCGGCCGGTCGCGGCGTACGCCAGCACCGCGCCGAGGCAGAAGACGTCGCTGGCGGCGGTGACCTTGGCGCCGCGCACCTGCTCGGGCGACATGAAGCCGGGCGAGCCGACGGCCGCGCCGGTGCGGGTGAGGTTGTTGTCGGTCACCGTCTCCAGGGCGCGGGCGATGCCGAAGTCGATGACGCGCGGGCCGTCCAGGGTGATCAGGACGTTCGACGGCTTGAGGTCGCGGTGGACGATGCCGGCGGCGTGGACGGCCTGGAGGGCGCGCGCGAGCCCGGCGCCGAGGATGCGGACGGTCCGCTCGGGCAGCGGCCCGTAGTCGCGGTCGACGACCTGCCGCAAGGACGGTCCGGCGATGTAGCCGGTGGCGACCCACGGGATGTCCGCCTCGGTGTCCGCGTCGAGGACCGGTGCGGTCCACTCGCCGCCGACCTGCCGGGCCGACTGCACCTCCTGCCGGAAGCGCCTGCGGAACTCCTCCTGGCCGGCCAGCTCCCGCTGGACGAGCTTGACCGCGACCGTGCGGCCCCGGTCCGAGCGGGCCAGATAGACCCGGCCCATGCCGCCCGTGCCCAGCCGGCCGAGCAGCCGGTACGCGCCGAGACTGTGTGGATCTCCTGGCTGCAGACTGTCCATGATGTCGCCTTCCCCCGGTTCCCCCGATGGCCCCCGGTGTCGTCCGGGGCGCCCTGCCGAGGTCCTTGCTTCGAGACTGCCGCACGCAGCCCTCGCGGGAGAATAGCCGGACACCAAAGAGCCGGGGCCCGCACCGTGAAAGTGCGGGCCCCGGCCCCGGTCGCGTCTGCGATCAGGCGGGAACGATGTTCTCCGCCTGCGGGCCCTTCTGGCCCTGCGTGACGTCGAAGGAGACCTTCTGGCCCTCCTGCAGCTCACGGAAGCCCTGGGTGGCGATGTTCGAGTAGTGGGCGAACACGTCCGGGCCGCCGCCGTCCTGCTCGATGAAGCCGAAGCCCTTTTCCGAGTTGAACCACTTCACGGTGCCGTTAGCCACGACGATCTCCTTATAGATCCCGGTGCCGGAATTCCGCACGGTGCGCAATTCCGTGTCGCGTTGATGTCCCCGTCCGGGCCTATGGCCGTAAACAACAGAGCGCCTGAGGTCACAGACCGTCAGGCGCACACGTTATATGGGTACCAAAACTGCAACTGCAAAGGACCGTAGCACGCCCCCGGCCGCCGCAGGGGATTTCCGTAAGAGTAATTCTCGGGCGTCGCGGCGCGCCGGTGAACCCGCCGCGAACGGCCGGTGTCCGCAACCCGGCAGTATGTCCACGGGCGGCCCGAGAGCCCTACACAGTGCCGGTGTCCGCCGCCGTGCCGCGCTTTCTACGCTGGCGGCCCCCGCGTCCCCACCTCTGTGAGGCAATCAGCGTGAGCACTCTCCCCGACCCCTCTGCCGGCGCCGCGGTCAAGGCCGCCGACCGCGCGCACGTCTTCCACTCCTGGTCCGCCCAGGGCCTCATCGACCCGCCGGCCGTGGCCGGTGCCGAGGGCGCGTACTTCTGGGACTACGACGGAAACCGCTACCTCGACTTCTCCTCCCAGCTCGTCAACACCAACATCGGCCACCAGCACCCCAAGGTCGTCGCCGCCGTCCAGGAGCAGGCGGGCCGGCTGTGCACGATCGCGCCGGGCTTCGCCGTGGACGTACGGTCCGAGGCCGCGCGACTGGTCGCGGGGCGCACCCCCGGCGACCTCGACAAGATCTTCTTCACCAACGGGGGCGCCGAGGCGGTGGAGAACGCCGTCCGGATGGCCCGGCTGCACACCGGCCGCCCCAAGCTGCTGAGCGCCTACCGCTCGTACCACGGGGCGACGGCCGCGGCGATCAATCTGACCGGCGACCCGCGCCGCTGGCCGTCCGACACGGCCTCGGCGGGCGTCGTGCACTTCTGGGGCCCGTACCTCTACCGCTCGCCGTTCCACGCGACGAGCGAGGAGGAGGAGTGCGCGCGGGCCCTCGCGCACCTCGAGGACACCATCGTCTTCGAGGGCCCCCGGACCATCGCGGCGATCATCCTGGAGAGCGTCGTCGGCACCGCGGGCATCCTCGTGCCGCCCGCGGGCTATCTCGCGGGCGTGCGGGAGCTCTGCGACCGCCACGGCATCGTCTTCATCCTGGACGAGGTCATGTCCGGGTTCGGGCGCACGGGCCGCTGGTTCGCCGCCGACCACTTCGGCGTCACGCCCGACCTGCTGACCTTCGCCAAGGGCGTGAACTCCGGCTACGTCCCGCTCGGCGGCGTCGCGATCTCCGCGGAGATCGCCGCCACCTTCGACCGCCGCCCCTACCCCGGCGGGCTCACCTACTCCGGCCACCCGCTCGCCTGCGCCTCCGCCGTCGCCACGATCAACGCGATGGCCGAGGAGGGCATCGTGGAGAACGCGGCCCGCCTCGGGGAGGACGTCCTCGGCCCCGGGCTGCGCGCGCTCGCCGAGCGCCACCGGAGCGTCGGCGAGGTGCGCGGCATGGGCGTCTTCTGGGCGCTGGAGCTGGTCAAGGACCGCGCCACCCGGGAACCGCTGGTGCCCTACAACGCGGCGGGCGAGGCGGCGGCCCCCATGAACGCCTTCGCCGCGGCCTGCAAGAAGTCGGGCCTGTGGCCGTTCGTGAACATGAACCGCACCCATGTCGTCCCGCCGTGCACCCTCACCGAGGCCGAGGCACGGGAAGGACTCGCGATTCTGGACGAGGCACTCACGGTGGCCGATACCCACACAGTCTGAGGACGCCGTCTGATCCCGATGGTCACCGGTGTGTACCGTTCGTCCTTCCCGCGCGCACATTCGTACGTTCCGCGACGGCCCTCGCCTATCTTGTTGCGAGGGCCGTTCGCACGCGGGCGCGCGGTCAGGGAAGGGGAAACGGACACGATGCCCGGCAGCGATGCTGTCAAACGGACGACGCTGCGCTCACAGATCGCCGACGCCCTGCGCGACGAGGTGATCGCGGGCCGGCTCCCGGCCGGCCGGCAGTTCACCGTCAAGGAGATAGCCGAGCAGTACGGCGTCTCGGCGACCCCTGTGCGCGAGGCGCTGCTCGACCTCTGCTCCCAGGGGCTGCTCGACGTGGAGCTGCACCGGAGCTACCGCGTGCGCGAGTTCACGTACGCCGACTTCCGCGACATGATCGAGGCGCGCACGCTGATCATCGAGGGCATCTTCCGGCGCTCCGCCCAGCAGGCGGTGGACTCCGCGACGCCCGAGGCGCTGGCCTCGGTGCGGCGCCGGGCCGAGGAGGCCGGGCGGGCGGCCGCGGCCGGGGACCTCGACATCCTCATCGGCTACGACCTGAGGTTCTGGCGGGAGCTGTGCTGCCTCGTCGGCAACCCGTACATCTCGGATTTCCTGGACCGGGTCCGGGTGCAGGGCTGGATCTTCACGGTGCCGCTGCTGCGCCGGCTGCCGGAGCTGCGCGGCCGGCTGTGGCAGGGCCACGGCGAGCTGGTGGCGGCCGTCACCAGCCGGGACGTGGCGGAGGCCCAGCGGCTCATAGCGGCGTACAACGCTCATTCCCTGAACTTGATCGAGCAGCTGACCGAATAAGGTCGAAGGCGCTCGATCGGGACCAGCCACAAGCGGAACAGGATCCGGAATGAAGATAACGCCGAACTTGCACCCTGCAACCGTCTGAGGGCCAGGTCTCGCGATGTCAAAGACTCAGCCGTCGGACGCGTCCGGCCCCACGGAATCCGGCCCGCACGCGCCCCCGGACGGGTCCGCGGGTCCGTCGTCCGTCACACAGCCCGGCACGCAGTCCGGCTCCGGCACCATCCCGGCGCAGCCGACCGGCGCCCCGCCCGTCGACCTCTCGGTGATCGTCCCGGCGTACAACGAGGAGAACCGGCTCGCCCCCAGCCTGGAGGCGATCCGCACCCACCTCGACACCCTCACCACCGGACCCGGCCGCCGCGTCCGCTGGGAGCTGATCGTCGTCGACGACGGCTCGACGGACGCCACCGCCGAGGTCATCGACAAGGCCGCGGCCACCGAGGCGCGCATCCGCCTCCTGCGCACCCCCGCCAACCGCGGCAAGGGCCACGCCGTACGCACCGGCGTGCTCGCCTCGCGCGGCCGCCGCGTCCTGGTCACCGACGCCGACCTGGCCACCCCCATCGAGGACCTGGACCTCCTCCAGCACCGCCTCGACGAGGGCGCCACCGCCGCCGTGGGCTCCCGCGCGCTGCCCGGGTCCCGGATCGCCGTGCGCCAGCACGCGCTGCGCGAGCTCCTCGGCGGGGCGGGCGCCCGGCTGATACGGGCCGCCGCGGTGCCCGGCATACGGGACACCCAGTGCGGCTTCAAGCTCTTCGACGGCGACAAGGTCCGGGCCGCCTTCACCCGCTCCCGCCTGGACGGGTGGAGCTACGACGTCGAGATCCTGCGCCACTTCCACGAGCGGGGCTGGCCGGTCGCCGAGGTCCCCGTCCGCTGGGCGCACCAGCCGGGCTCCAAGGTCCGCCCGCTCGCCTACCCGACGGTCCTCGCCGACCTCGTACGGCTGCGCTGGCGCGCGGTCCGCCCGGTGCAGATCATCGTCCCCGCGCTCTACCTCTTCTTCGCCTTCGTGCTCTACGGCGGGCTGTGGGGCAACCTCGGCAGCGGCTATCTGGCGGACTCCGGCTCGGACCAGACGCAGTGGGAATGGTTCTTCGCGGTCACCGCCGACAACGTGGCGAACCTCCACAACCCCTTCTTCACCGACCTGCAGAACTTCCCCCTCGGTGTGAACCTCATGGCGAACACCACCATGCTCGGCCTCTCCGCCCCCCTCGCGCCCGTCACCCTGGCCTTCGGCGCGCATGTGACCTGGGCGATCGTGCTGACCGGCGGGCTCGCCGCGACCGCCATCGCCTGGTACTGGCTGATCGCCAAGCGCTTTGTGCGCTCCCGCTGGGCGGCCGCGCTCGGCGGAGCCTTCTGCGCCTTCGCGCCGCCGATGATCTCGCACGGCAACGCGCACCCGAACTTCATCGTCTTCTTCATGTTCCCGCTGATCATCGACCGGCTGCTGCGACTGTGCGAAGGCAAACGCACCACGCGGGACGGGGTGATCCTCGGGCTGTTCCTCACCTACCAGATCTTCCTCGGCGAGGAAGCGCTGCTGCTGGCCGTCTGCGGCCTCGTGCTCTTCGCCGTCGGCTACGCCATCGCCTCCCCGGACGTGGCGAAGGCCGTCGCCAGGCCCCTGCTGCGCGGTCTCGGGATCGCCGCCCTCGTCTGCCTTCCCCTGCTGATCTACCCGCTGAGCTGGCAGTTCTTCGGCGCGCAGAGCTACCACAGCGTGCTGCACGGCCAGGTCGGCAACCACCCGATGGCGCTCCTGGAATTCGCCACCCGCTCCATGGCCGGTGACGAGAAGGTGGCCGCGTCGCTGTCGCTGAACCGGACCGAGGAGAACGCCTTCTTCGGCTGGCCCCTCGTGGCCCTCACCGTCGCCCTCGTCGTTCACCTGCGCAACCAGCCGCGCGTGCTCGCCCTGGGCGGGACCGCGCTGGGCGCCGTCGTCCTCTCGCTCGGCCAGAACATCCCGCTGCTCGGCACCGACCGGACGCTGCCCGGCCCCTGGCGGGTGCTGGCGCAGATGCCGCTCTTCGAGTCGGTCATCGAGTCCCGGGTGGCCATGGTCGCGGTGCCCGCCATCGGCATCCTGCTCGCCCTCGGCTGCGACCGGCTGGCCGTGACCCGGCTGCGCAGCGAGCGCGAGACCTCGCACCGGCTGCTCGGCTGGGCGGCCCTCGCGGTGGCGCTGCTGCCACTGGTGCCCACCCCGTACCGGACCGTCGAGCGCGCCCCGACCCCCGCGTTCCTCGCCGACGGCACCTGGCGCACGTACGTACGCCCCGGCCACTCGCTGGTGCCCGTCCCCGTGCCGAGCCCCTCCGACACCGCCGCCCTGCACTGGCAGGTGGACGCCGACCTCGGCTTCGCCTTCCCCGGCGGCTACTTCAACGGCCCCTGGGGCCCGGACCGCATCGGCATCTACGGACCGGAGCCGCGCGCCACCAGTGAGCTGCTCCGCAAGATCCGCGAGACCGGCAGGATCCCCGCCCTCGGCGCCCGGGAGCGCCGCGACTTCCGCGTCGACCTCGGCTTCTGGCGCGCGGACGCCCTGGTCCTCGCCCCGCAGGACAACGTGCTGCCGCTGCGCACGGCCGTCACGCGGCTGACCGGCGAGGAGCCGAAGCGGATCGGCGACACCTGGGTGTGGGACGTGCGCGACGACAGGTGAGCCGCGGGGCCGCGAGGCCATGACACGCGGCGGACGGCCGGATGAAGTCCGGGAGACGGCGGATTCGTTGTCTCCCGGACTGTGTAACAGACGGCTGAGCGGCACTACTCTGGCCCGACCATCGCATCAACGCGAACGAGAGTGAGTTCACGTGGCCTGTGACCTCTGGCTTGTCCCCCTCGTCGATGTGCTGTGCCACAGCCCCGACAACCCCTTCGCCGAGGAGATCGCCGCGTACGACAAGGCGCTCGGCGAGGCCGGGCTGCCGCCGGTGCCCGTCTTCGGCTATATGCCGGGCCTGTCCGGGGACGTGGCCCCGGTCGCGGGCTTCGACTACGACGCGCTGCACTTCCTGCGCCGCGCCCATCTGCTGAACCTGTGCGGCCTCGCCGTCACCCCCGTCGACGAACTCGGCGGCGACTACGAGCAGTTGCTGGAGATGTTCGAGACCACGGCCCAGCAGTCGCACCTGGTCTGGCACTACGACCACGCGGGGGCTTACGTGCCCGTGGACTTCACCCACCCGCTGTCCAACGACGAACTCCTCGAAGGCGGCGGGCCCTTGGGCTCCAGCCACGGCCTGCTCCGCGAACTGCACGCCGTGGCACCGGTCCTGGGCATAGACCCCGCCAACCCGCCCGCCGCGCCCGCCGCACCGGACCACCCGACGGGGCTGGAGGAGCCCGCCGCGCCGGGTCCGCACGACGACAGCCCCTTCGCACGCGAGCGGCACGTCTGGCTCGGGCTGCACGCCGCGGCGACGCGGAGCCTGGGCCAGGGATCGATGATCGTATTCAGCTGAACGGGCCACGACACCGGGCCTGTTCACCCGACGCCCGTTCACCCGGCGCACCGTGCGTTTCCGGCCGTATTCACCGGGTCGGGCCGGAAACGCGCGGCCGCTACCGGGGCGACTCCGGCGGGCGCTGGCGGGGCATGTTCGGGCGGCTGCCCGGGGGCATCGGGAACCGGGTGACCGTGGCGCCGCCCTCCGACCGCGGACCCCAGGACACCAGCGACTGCGTCAGCAGCGGCGCCGGCCCGGCCCGGAACTCCACCATCCAGTCCGCGGTCTCCGCCCGCACCAGCTCCGAGACGTCCTCGGAGAAGCGCCGCAGCACGCTCAGACACCGCTCGGCGGCCTCACTGGCCGTGCCCTCGGTCGGGCCGAGCACCTCGCGCACGCACTCCGACGCCCAGTCGAACTGCAGCGCCTCCAGCCTGCGCTGCACCGCCTGGGCCGTGGCCACCGCCCGCATCCAGCCCGTCGTCAGCCCGAAATAGCGGTCGCAGGCGACACAGGCCGCGGCGCCGAGCAGCGCCAGGAAACCCCAGGCGGAACCGGTGCGCACCACCTTCGTCAGCTCCAGCAGCGGCAGCGCGGCACCCACCACCGCGCACAGCGCGGCGCTGACCCGCAGACCCCGGGCCCAGCGGCGCTTCCAGGCGCGGTCGGCCAGATACCAGTCGGCCAGATACAGCGCGCCGTCCTCCACCCAGCGGTAGAGCTCATCGAGCCGCTCCGCGGGTTCCCCCCAGTTGCCGAGCGGGAAGGTCCGGCCTCTGAGATCGCCCCGGTCCCTCCCGCCGAGCTCTCGAGGGGGCCCCTCGGGCTGCATCTCCGGCTGGCTCACCCGTGCACTCCCTCTCGCCGCTGCGTGGTCGCAACCCCCTTCCTACCGCCGAACGGTTGGCCTTGGGGGCAAGATCCAGGCTTTTCCGGCCGAAGGTGCAGCGGAATCCGGTATAGGGCACTCGCGGCACTCACCCGAAAGAGTGCATGCCGTGAGTAGTCGTGACGGCGACCTAGCGCCAAGTCGACTTAGGACGGGCTGCTGGTTGTGGCCGAGCTCAGCCACGACAAGCCTGTCCGGCGTTTGAGGACGCGCCCGCGGGGCGCCCGCCGCCGCAGGCGGCAAGACGGCCGCAGCGCGCAAGCGCACCGCGCTGCCAGTGATCGTCGGCCAAGGCAATAGGGTGACCGGTGTGAAGGTCCTCGTCATCGGCGGCGGCGCCCGCGAACACGCCCTGTGCCGCTCACTCTCCCTCGATCCCGACGTCACCGCGCTGCACTGCGCCCCCGGCAACGCCGGGATCGCCGAGGTCGCCGAGTTGCACGCGGTGGACGCCCTCGACGGCGCGGCCGTCGCGGAGCTCGCCGCCTCGCTGCACGCGGACCTCGTCGTCGTCGGCCCGGAGGCCCCGCTCGTCGCGGGTGTCGCCGACGCCGTCCGCGAGCGCGGTATCCCCGCCTTCGGCCCGTCCGCGCAGGCCGCGCAGCTGGAGGGGTCCAAGGCGTTCGCCAAGGACGTCATGGCCGCCGCGGGCGTCCCCACGGCCCGCGCCTACGTCTGCACCACACCCGCCGAGATCGACGAGGCCCTCGACGCGTTCGGTGCCCCGTACGTCGTCAAGGACGACGGCCTCGCCGCCGGCAAGGGCGTCGTCGTCACCAGTGACCTCGCCGTCGCCCGCGAGCACGCCCTGGCGTGCGAAAGGGTGGTCATCGAGGAGTTCCTCGACGGCCCCGAGGTCTCCCTCTTCGCCATCACCGACGGCGAGACGGTGCTGCCGCTGTCGCCCGCCCAGGACTTCAAGCGGGCGCTCGACGGCGACGAGGGCCCGAACACCGGCGGCATGGGCGCCTACTCCCCGCTTCCGTGGGCCGACCCGAAGCTGGTCGACGAGGTCATGGAGACCGTGCTGCGGCCCACCGTCGACGAGCTGCGCCGCCGGGGCACGCCCTTCTCCGGGCTGCTCTACGCCGGGCTCGCGATCACCTCGCGCGGTGTGCGGGTCATCGAGTTCAACGCCCGCTTCGGCGACCCCGAGACGCAGGTCGTCCTCGCCCGCCTGAAGACGCCGCTGGCGAGTGTCCTGCTCAACGCCTCCACCGGCAACCTGGCCGCCGAACCGCCGCTGCGCTGGAGCGACGGCGCCGCCGTCACCGTCGTCATCGCCTCCCACAACTACCCGGGCACCCCGCGCACGGGCGACGTCATCGAGGGCCTGCCCGAAGCGGCGGAATCCGGGAAGGACGCGCAGAAGGCGTACGTGCTGCACGCGGGCACCGCGCTCGACGCCGACGGCCGTGTGGTCAGCGCCGGCGGCCGGGTGCTGTCCGTCACCGCGACCGGCGCCGACCTGGCCACCGCCCGCGGGCGCGCGTACGAGCTGGTCTCCCGGATCCGGCTGGACGGCTCCCACCACCGCACCGACATCGCGGCGAAGGCCGCTTCCAACTGAGCCCCTACCGGCCGATTCGTCATGACATCGGGGGTCTCCCGCTTCGGCGGGGGACCCCCGATGACGTTACCCGTCCGTACGCATGTGCGTTTCGGGGGCGGCTTTACCCAAAGCCATTCCATCGAGTGACCACTTGCCCAACCGGCTGACGGGCGCGGCGCCCCCAACTAGGGTGCGGCGCAAGCGAGCTGCCGCACGTCCGGCAACTGGCCCACCGGCATTGCGATGTCAGCACCCGGTGCCACAGTGGGGGTAGGCAACGCGGAAGGGCGTTGGGCCCGCTGTCGCACTCCTCGGCAGCACACACCAAGGGAAGCAAGGGGGTGAACGGTCTCGTGGCAGGTCCCGAAGCAGGCGCGCAAGCCGCGCGCGCCCGAGCCCTCGCCGTGCTGCGCATCCGCAGCACCGCGCTGGCCGTCGCCCTGCTGCCCGCCGCGGCCGCCGTCGTGCTGCTGGCGGGCACCGCCATGGGCCGCATCCCGGGCGGGGGCGGCTGGGACACGGCCCGCTGGGCGCTGACCGGCGCCGCGGCCCTGGTGCTGCTGCTGGCCGCGGTCGTCACCCTCGTGGTCGTCCGGGCCCGCCCCGCCCTCAGCCCCACCGTCCCCATCCCGGAGGAGACGGCTCCCGACCTCTACCGCCTGGTCCGTGACCTCGCCGAGCGGCTCGACGTGCCCGCCCCCTCCGCGATAGCCCTGACGCCGGACTGCGACAGCTGGCTCGAGGACCGCACGCACCCCGCGCACGACCCGCCGCGCGAGCGCCCGCTCGCCCGGCGGCGCTCCGGCGCGACGCCCGTCCTGGTCATCGGCTCGCCGTTCCTGTGGTGGATGCGCGTCGCCGAGCTGCGGGCCCTGCTCGCGCCCGTCGTCGCGGGCACGGGCCCGTCCGCCAACCCCGACATAGCCGCGGCCCGCCGCTTCGTGCGGGGCCTGGACGCGGCCGTGGCGGTCGCCGCGGCCCGCCCCGCCCTCGCCTTCGTCGGCTGGGCCGCCCGGACGCTGCTGCGCTCCTGCCGGGACCACGCCGCCGAGATGGAGCGCGGTGTGGCCGCCGCCGCCTCCGAGCGCTCCCAGACCGTCGACTACGGTCTGCGCATCGTCGCCCAGGAGCAGGTCGGCCTCGCCTACGCCGGCTGGGACCGGCTGCTGAACCGCGTGGCGCTGCCCGCCTGGCGCATGGGCCGCTGGCCCTCCCGGCTCGACGCGGGCGTGGTCTCCGCGCTCACCGAGCTCTCCCGCCGCGACCGCCTCGCGGAGGGCTTCACCTCCCGGCTGGGCGAGCGGCCCGCCTGCGATCTGCTGGAGGAGCCCGGCGTCATCGACGAGGCCGCCTCCCTGCTGGCCGCCCGTCTCTTCCACGGCGGCCCGCCCGAGACCGGCCCCGACTGGTCACCGGTCGCCTGGAGCCAGTACCCCGAGGAGGTCGTGGACCGCACCTGGCGGCTGGAGGCCGCCCGTCTGCACCGCGTCCTCGACGACATCCCCGCCACCGGCGCCGTGCCGGGTGTCCGGCCCGGCCCCGCCGCCGCCCCCACCGTGGCCCGTGTCCTCGACCGGCTGGCCGGCCCCGCCCGCGCCGGGACCGGCGAGCAGCTGGAGGCCCGCCTCAGCGCCGAAGTGGCCCGCGAGGCCGCCCGGGAGGAGGGCGCCGGCGACAGGGGCGCGTTCACCGCCACGGGCGACCCCTGGGTCGACGGCCTCGCGCCGCTGTTCCCCCTGCAACCACCACGCAGCGGCAGGGAGCTGCTCACCGATCATGTGACGGCCATGGTGTGCTGCGCCGCCGTGGACACCGCGGGCGCCCTCCCCGGCCTGGACTGGCTGGACGGCCCCGCCCTGCTCGTCGGCGGGGTGCGCCGCGCCGACCTGGCCCATTCCGTGCTGAGCCTGATCGAGGACGGCGACGGCGAGCCCCTGCGCGCCTGGCTGGGGGAGGTCGGGGTCCGCCCCGAGAAGCCCGTCCGTCTGGTGTGACGCGCGCTCCCCGGAGCCGCCCGCCGTGACGCTGCGTGAGTGTTCGGCCCGGCGCTTTCCGGGGAATTTCACGACGACCAGTGACGAGCCGGGCGCGTTATGTGATGTGCTGGGGTTCGCTGCCCGGGGCAACCGTCCGCGTGGAGCCCTGTCCGGCCGTACGGAGACCCCGACCGGCCGGGCCCGAGCCGTCTCCCACGTGCCGGGCGGCGACGAACCGGACAGCGACGACCGGGTACGCGTCGGGGGCTCAGGGGAGGGAGCGCACATGGGGATGGAGCAGATCCGCCGCTGGGAGTCCGGGGCACTCGCGCACGGCGTCGCGGACCCCTTCGGTCAGGGCCCGCTGCCCTGGCTGCGCGGCGGCGAGTTCTACTTCGACGGCACCGGCCGGATCGTCCCGTGGTACGTGGACCCGGTGCCGGCCCCGGCCGGCGGCCGGTCCCCCGCCCCCCGGCACGCGGGCCCGCGCAGCGCCGACGACGTCCGGCGCCAGATCAAGGGCTTCACCTCCACCGGTGCCGTCGCCCCCGGCGAGGCGCTGGACTTCCGCATCACCGTCGATCCGCCGCAGCAGTTCGGCGTGGACGTCTACCGCATCGGCCACTACGCGGGCGACGGCGCCTCGAAGATCACCACCAGCCCCCGGCTGTCGGGCATCGTCCAGCCGCCCCCGCTGACCGTCGACCGCACGGTCTCCTGCCACCACTGGTGGCTGTCCTGGCGGCTCCAGATCCCCACGTACTGGAGCCTCGGCGCGTACGTGGCGGTGCTGACCACCGCCGACGGCTACCGCAGCCACATCCCCTTCGTCGTGCGCGACAACCACCCCGCCGATCTGCTGCTCGTCCTCCCGGACATCACCTGGCAGGCCTACAACCTCTACCCCGAGGACGGGCGCACCGGCGCGAGCTTCTACCACGCCTGGGACGAGGAGGGCCGGCTGCTCGGCGAGAGTGACGCGGCGACCACCGTCTCCTTCGACCGCCCCTTCGCCGGCGCGGGCCTGCCGCTGCACGTGGGCCACGCCTACGACTTCATCCGCTGGGCCGAGCGGTACGGCTACGACCTCGCCTACGCCGACACCCGCGATCTGCACGCGGGCCGGATCGACCCCTCCCGCTACCGCGGTCTGGTCTTCCCCGGCCACGACGAGTACTGGACGACCGCCATGCGCGGTGCCGCCGAGCTGGCCCGCGACACCGGTACGTCCCTGGTGTTCCTCTCCGCCAACACCATGTACTGGCAGTCCGAGCTGGCTCCCTCGCCGGCGGGCCCCGACCGGCTGCTGACCTGCCGCAAACGCCGTGGCCCCGGCCGGGCCGCCCGGTGGCGTGACGTCGGCCCGCCCGAGCAGCAGCTGCTGGGCATCCAGTACGCGGGCCGGGTGCCCGAGCCCGCCCCGATGGTCGTCCGCAACGCCGACCACTGGCTGTGGGACGCCACGGGCGCGGGCGAGGGCGATGAACTGCCCGGCCTCGTCGCGGGCGAGGCCGACCGCTACCACCCCCGGACGGCCCTGCCCGAGCACACCCGCCGCATCCTGCTCTCGCACTCCCCGTACGTGGACGCCGAGGGCACCAAGCGGCACCAGGAGACCTCCCTCTACCGCGCCCCCAGCGGCGCCCTGGTCTTCGCGGCGGGCACCTTCGCCTGGTCCCCGGCCCTGGACCGGCCGGGCCACGTGGACAGCCGGATCCAGCGGGCCACGGCCAATCTCCTGGACCGCATCTGCAAGCGCGACTGACCCGCACCGGCCCCCGGCCGCGGCGTACGGCAGAATCGTGGTGCTTGGACAAACCACCAGGAGGACGCGTGTCCGGATTCGTAGAGAAGCCCGAACCGGTCGAGGTACCGGGTCTCGTGCACGTGCACACGGGCAAGGTCCGCGACCTCTACCGCGATGAGAACGGCGATCTGGTCATGGTCGCCACCGACCGGATGTCCGCCTACGACTGGGTGCTGCCCACCGAGATCCCCGACAAGGGCCGGATCCTCACCCAGCTCTCCCTGTGGTGGTTCGACCGGCTCACCGACCTCGTCCCGCACCACGTCCTGTCCGCCGAGCCGCCCGCCGGCGCCCCCGCCGACTGGGCGGGGCGCACCCTGGTCTGCCGCGCCCTGGACATGGTCCCGGTCGAGTGCGTGGCCCGCGGCTATCTGACCGGCTCCGGTCTCGCGGAGTACGAGCAGACCCGTACGGTCTGCGGCCTGGCCCTCCCCGAGGGACTGGTCGACGGCTCCGAGCTGCCCTCCCCGATCTTCACCCCGGCCACGAAGGCCGCGGTCGGCGAGCACGACGAGAACGTCAGCTACGAGGAAGTGGCCCGGCAGGTGAGCGCGGAGACCGCCGCCCAGCTCCGCCAGACCACCCTCGCCGTCTACGGCCGCGCCCGTGACATCGCCCGCGACCGGGGCATCATCCTGGCCGACACGAAGTTCGAGTTCGGCTTCGCGGGCGAGGAGCTGGTCCTCGCCGACGAGGTGCTGACCCCGGACTCGTCCCGCTTCTGGCCCGCCGACGAGTGGCAGCCGGGCCGCCCGCAGGCGTCCTTCGACAAGCAGTTCGTCCGCGACTGGCTGTCGTCCCCGGCCTCCGGCTGGGACCGCAACGGCGAACTGCCGCCGCCGGAGCTGCCGCAGGACATCGTGGAGCGGACACGGGCGAAGTACGTGGAGGCCTACGAACGCCTGACGGGAATGAGCTGGGGGTAGAGACCGAGCCCGTCCGGCGATTGAGGACACCTCGCCCCGGTAGAGGGCAACGCAACCCGCACCCTCAGACCTGGTACCGATCCGCGGCGAACAGCCGCAGATTCTCCCGGACCCAGTCCGACGTGCGGGCCAGCCCCTCCTCCAGCGAGACCTCCGGCCGCCACCCGGCCCACTCCCGCGCCCGGGAGTTGTCCGACAGCAGCTGCTCCACCTCGCTGCCGGCGGGCCGGAGCCGGGCGGGGTCCACGACGACCTTCGCGTCCCGCCCCGAGGCCCGGATCAGGGACTCCGCGAGATCTCCGACGGAGATCTCGCGGCCCGTGCCGAGGTTGACCGCGTGCCCCAGCGCCCGGTCGCACTCCGCGAGCGCCAGGAACCCCTCGGCGGTGTCGGTCACATATGTGAAGTCGCGGGTCGGCGTCGTCGACCCGAGCCGGATCTCCGCCGCTCCGGAGTGCAGCTGCGCGAGGATCGTGGGGATCACGGCCCGCGCGGACTGCCGGGGACCGTAGGTGTTGAAGGGCCGTACGACCGTCACCGGCAGGTCGAAGGAGTGCGCGTAGGACAGCGCCAGCATGTCCGCGCCGATCTTCGACGCGGAGTACGGCGACTGCGGCTGCAGCGGGTGGTCCTCGCTGATCGGGGCCGTCAGCGCCGTCCCGTACACCTCACTGGTCGAGGTGTGCACCATGCGCCGCACACCGTGGCGGCGGCAGGCGGCGGCCACGTTCTCCGTACCCGCCACGTTCGTCTGCACGTACGCCTCGGGGGAGGCGTAGCTGTACGGAATGCCGATCAGGGCCGCCAGATGGAAGACGGTGTCGCACCCGGCGACCGCGTCCATGACCCGGCCCGCGTCGCGGACGTCACCGGCGAGCGTCTCCACGGGGGAGTCCGGGCCGAGGTAGCGGGCGAGGTGGCCGCGCTCGGCGTACGGCTTGTAGTGCACGAGCACGCGCACCCGGGCGCCGCGCTCGACCAGCAGATCGACCAGGGTCGACCCGATGAAGCCTTCGGCACCGGTGACCAGGACGGTACGGCCGTGCCAGTTGTTCGTACGCATGGGAGTTCCTCTCGGAGAGTGTGCAGGGGGAGCGGAAGGGGGACGGTGAACGGCCGTCAGCGGCCCGCGAGTCGCAGCACCCAGGCCGCCATCAGGTCGGCGGCCACGGCGTGCGTGCCCGGGTCGGCCACCGCGCTCATCGCGGCCAGCCGGGCCGGGTCGGCCAGCAGCGGCTCGATCAGTTCGGCCAGCCGCCCGCCGGTCGTCTCGCCGTCGGGCAGCAGCAGGCCCGCGCCCGGGTCGGACAGGACCCGCGCGTTGTGCGTCTGGTGGTCGTGCGGCGCGTGCGGATACGGCACCAGCACCGCCGGCATCCGGATGCTCGCCAGCTCCGCCACGGTCGCCGAACCCGCCCGGCACACCACCAGGTCGGCGGCCGCGTAGGCGAGGTCCATCCGGTCCAGATAGCCGACCGCCGTCGCCACCCGCCCGCAGCCCTCGGCCGCCAGCCGGTCCTGGACCTCCGCCAGCGGCTTCGGCCCGGTCTTGATCAGCAGGTGGACGTCCGGCCGCGCGCGCCACCGCCGGGCCAGGCCCAGCGCCGCCTCCGTCAGCCGTGCCGCGCCCAGGCTGCCGCCGTTGAACAGCACCAGCCGGGCGTCCTCCGGCACGCCGTACGACCGCCGTGCCTCCGCCCGCAGTGCCGCTCGGTCCAGCCCGGCCACCGCGCCCACCAACGGCATGCCCACCGTCTCGGCACGCGCCCCGGACCGGGCCGACAGATGCTCGCGGCTGCGGTCGAAGGCGAGCGCCACATGCGGGGTGATGGCGCTCGCGAACCGGTTCGCCCGGCCCGGTACGGCGTTGGACTCGTGGACGAGCGCGGGCCGCCCGGCCAGCCGGGCGCCGAGCACGGCGGGCGCGCTCGGGTAGCCGCCCATACCGACGACGACCTGCGCGCCCTGCTCCTCGATCACCCGCCGCGCCTGCGCGCCGGAGCGCAGCAGATCGGCGGGGAGCAGAAAGCGGCGCGAGCCGAGCGAACGGTCGAAGGGGATCATGTCGACCGTGTGCAGCCGGTAGCCCGCCTCGGGTATCAGCCGGGTCTCCAGACCGCGCTCGGTCCCGATGAAGCTGATGACCGCGTCCGGCACGGCTCTGCGGACCGCGTCCGCGACCGCCAGCCCGGGATAGATATGGCCGCCGGTACCGCCCGCTCCGACGACCACCGAAAGGGTGTCGTGTGCTGTAGCCATGTCGGCAGCGTGGCGACGCGCTCTAAGAGCAATGCCGTTGCGATAGCTGTGGGCGTAGGCTTTGGGTGCTGTTCCGGGGGTGGTGCCGATGGCTGAGCGTGTGCCTGAGCTGGCGGGTCTGGGGTTGTTGACCTGGGTGTATCCGCCGGGCTTGGTGGATCGGGTGGTGGCGGCGTGCGGCCGGACCGAACAGCGCAGACGGCTGTTGCCGGCTCGGCTTACGGTCTATTTCGTGCTGGGTCTGGCGCTGTTCTCCCCGGCGCCGTATCTGGAGGTGCTGAGGCATCTGGCCGAGGGCCTGCGGAGTGCCGGCCTGTGGGGCGACTGGCGGATCCCCGCCAAGTCATCCCTGTTCAGGGCCCGGGAGAGGCTCGGGGCTGAACCGTTGCGGGTGCTGTTCGCCGCCACCGCGAGGCCCTTGGCCGGGACGGGAACACCCGGTGCGTCCTGGCGGCGACTTCGGCTGACGGCAGTGGACGGCACCTGCTGGGACGTCGCCGACTCACCTGCGAATGCTGCGGAGTTCGGCCGTCCGGGCAACACCCGCAAGCCGGACCGGTCGGCGTTCCCGCAGGTACGAATGGCCGCGTTGGTTGAGTGCGGGACGCATGCGGTGCTCGACGCGGAGCTGGGCGGCTGCCGGGTCGGCGAGCTGACCCTGTCGGCCCGGCTGGTGCGCTCAACCGGCCCGGACATGCTCGTGCTCGCCGACCGTGAGTTCCTCGGTGTGCCGTTGTGGCGGGCCTTCACCGCGACCGGTGCCCATCTGCTGTGGCGGGTCTCGGCGAACCGGGTGCTTCCCGTTCAGCAGCGGCTTGCGGACGGCTCCTGGCTCAGCCGCCTGCATGCCGGCACCGACGGGAAGAAGCGTGACCCGGTCCGGGTGCGGGTGATCGCCTACGGGCTCGAAGGAATCGGTCCCCGTTCGGGAGTGGAGGAGTACCGCCTGGTCACCGACCTCCTCGACGAAGAGCTCTACCCCGCAGCGGAGTTGGCCGCCGTGTACTGCGAGCGGTGGGAGGCCGAATCGGTATTCGCCGAGATCAAGACGCAGCAGCGCGGTCCGCGGGTCGTGCTCTCCAGCAAGACGCCCGAGGGTGTGCGCCAGCAGATCTGGGCGCACCTGCTGGTCCACTACGCCCTGCGGTCTCTGATGGTCCGATGCGCCACCGCCCAAAGAACCGATCCGGACCGGCTCTCCTTCACCGACACGCTGCGCGCCGTCCGGCGCAGCGTCACCACCTCGCCAGGTGTCTTTTCCCCCTGAACTGCTGATCGGACACCTGACGCGGTGGCGTGACGACAGCCTGGACGGCCTTCGGCCCCCACGCCGACTTCGCAGTCAACCACGGGTCGTGAAACGCAAGATGTCCAACTACCGGCTCAAAAGAGCCGCACACCGCCACTGGCCACAACCCACCCAAACCCCCACCCAGGCCGTCCTCATCCACCCACCGAGAACGGCCAGACCGTAACGCAACGGCATTGGCTCTAAGAGCGCTTTAAGGATTCCTCTGCCAAGGTGTGCGAAGAAAACCGGACCTTGATCGGAAACCCTGGTCCCACCCTGATGATCCGCGCGAGAGGCCCTTCGCATGCCCGATGCCGCCCCGGCCGTACTCGTCGTGGACGACGACCCCGACGTACGGGCGGCCGTCGTCGACGGCCTCAGCGTCGAGGGGTACACCGTGCGCTCCGCCGCCGACGGCCTCGAAGCCCTCTCCTCCGTCGCCGCCGCCCCGCCCGCCGCGATCGTCCTCGACCTCGCCATGCCCGTCCTCGACGGCCTCGCCGTCTGCCGCCGGCTGCGCGACCTCGGCGACCGGACGCCCGTCCTCGTCCTCACGGCCCGCGACGCCGTCTCCGACCGGGTCGCGGGCCTCGACGCGGGCGCCGACGACTACCTCGTCAAACCCTTCGCCCTCGACGAACTCCTCGCCCGGCTGCGGGCCCTGCTGCGCCGCGCCGCCCCCGTGGAGGCCGCGGCCGAGGACCCCGAGCTGACCTTCGCCGACCTCCGCGTCGACCCGGCCACCCGCACCGGCGTTCGCGGCGACGTGCCCCTGGAGTTCACCCGCACCGAATTCGCCCTGCTGGAGGTCTTCCTGCTGCACCCCGGGCAGGTGCTGCCCCGCGAGGTGATCCAGGAGCGGGTCTGGGGCACCGACTTCGGGCCCGACTCCAATTCCCTGGCCGTCTACATCGGCTATCTGCGCCGCAAACTGGAGGCGGAGGGCGCACCCCGCCTCGTCCACACCGTGCACGGCGTCGGCTACCGGCTGGCGGAGCGATGAGGTCCCTGCGCCGCCGGCTGTTCGGCCACCGGCCGCTGCGCGCCCGGCTGGCCCTCGTCACCTCCGCCGCCGTCGCCCTCGTCGCGCTCGGCGTGCTGGCCGCCGCCTACGTCGTCATCCGCTACGAACTCGGCCGCCAGCTCGACCTCCAGCTCAAGCAGCAGGCCTCCCTCATCGTCCAGCAGGGCCGCGCCCACGACACCGGCACCCTCCTCGGGGAGTGCACCTGGCTCGTCGCCCCCGCCTGCGCCCAGCTCGTCCGCGCCGACCCGGCGGAACCGGCCCCGCGCGGCGAACGGGCCTTCGTGCTGCCCGTCACCGGCGCCACCCGCCGCGTCGCCGCCGGCACCCTCGGCGCGTACTACAGCAACATCACCCACGACGGGCGCCCGATGCGGATGCTCACCACCCCGGCCAGGAACAACCGCGCCCTCCAGGTGGCGATCCGCTCCGACACCGTCGACCAGGGCGTCGAACAGGCGGGGCTGCTGCTCGGCGCGGTCGGCGGCGTGGGCGTCCTCCTCGCGGCCGGGCTCGGCTATTTCGCCTCCCGGACGTCCTTGCGCCCGGTGACCCGCCTCACGGCCACCGCCGAGCACATCGCCGCCACCCGCGACCCCGCACACCGCATCGAGCTGCCCCCGTACGAGGCACGCCGCCAGGACGAGATCACCCGCCTCGCGACCAGCTTCAACACCATGCTCGGTGAGCTGGAGGAGGCCGTCGCCGCCCAGCGCCGCCTGGTCTCCGACGCCTCCCACGAACTGCGCACCCCGCTCACCGCGCTGCGCACCAACGCCGAGCTGCTCGCGCGGGCGGACCGGCTCTCCGACGCCCAGCGCGACCGGGCCGCCACCGCCCTGGGCCGTCAGCTGCGCGAGGTGACGGGCATGGTCAACGATCTGATCGAGCTGGCCCGTGACGAGGAACCGCAGCAGCTGGTGGAAGACGTCAGGCTGGACGCGCTGGCCGAGCGCTGCGTGACCGACGCACGGGGCCACTGGCCGAACACGTTCTTCACGGCCGACCTGGACCGGGCGACCGTGGTGGGGGTGCCCGCCCGGCTGGCCCGGCTGCTGTCCAACCTGCTCGACAACGCCGCCAAGTTCAGCCCGCCCGGCGCCACCGTCGAGGTGCGCCTCTCGGTGACCGACCGGACCCTCGATCTGACCGTCCGCGACCACGGCCGCGGCATCTCCGCCGAGGACCTGCCCTACGTCTTCGACCGCTTCTACCGCTCCCGCCAGGCCCGCGCCCTCCCCGGCTCCGGCCTCGGCCTGGCCATGGCCCGCCAGATCGCCCGCGCCCACGGCGCCGAGCTGACCGCCGAACAGGCCGAGGGCGGCGGCGCCCGCTTCCGGCTGAGCTTCCCGGTCGCCGGACGGGCTCATGCATGAGCCCGTCCGGCGATTGAGGACGCGCCCGCAGGGCGCTCGTCACAACGCCGAAGGCCCCGGTCAAGATGACCGGGGCCTTCGTATCGGAGCGGACGACGAGACTCGAACTCGCGACATCCACCTTGGCAAGGTGGTGCTCTACCAACTGAGCTACGTCCGCATGCCCCGCGCTTCCGTGCGGTGCGGGAACCACTATAGCCAACCTTGAGCGCGTGCGATGCGCGCCGCCGCGTGACGGTTCTCCGCTCCCAGCTTCGCGGCGGCGGCCGAGAGGTAGTTGCGGACCGTTCCCGGCGTCAGCGCCGCCCGCTCCGCGATCTCCGCGATGGGCGCGCCGTCCTCCGCCAGCTCCAGCAATTCCGCCTCCCGCGCGGTCAGCGGCGAGTCCCCCGCACTGATCGCGTCGGCCGCCAACTCCGGGTCCACGTAGCGGCTTCCGCCGTGCACGGTACGGATGATCTCGGCGAGCCGCTGTGCCGAAACGGTCTTCGGCACAAACCCCCGCACCCCCGCTTCGAGCGCCCGCTTCAGATGCCCGGGACGGCCGTGCCCGGTCACGATCATGCTCCGGCACAGGGGCAGTTCGGCCCGCAGGGATGTGGCGACCGTCACGCCGTCGACCCCTGGCATTTGAAGATCGAGCACCGCGACGTCCGGCCGGTGCGCCCGCGCCATGGCGAGCGCCTCCGTCCCCGAGGCCGCCTCCGCGACCACCTGGAGATCGTCCTCCAGCCCGAGCAGCGCGACGAGCGCACCCCGGATGAGGTGCTCGTCGTCGGCGAGCATGACGCGTATCGGCTGGCCGCCGGGTGTTCGATCGGTCATGCCACGCCCCCACGGGTGACGGCGCGCTCGGCCCCGGCCCCGGAAGCCGTGCCGCCGACGCCGACCGGTACGTGGCCGACGGGAGACGGCCCTTCGCAGCCGACGCCGCCCGTCGCCTCCCGCCCGGCAGCAGCCGGCTCGCCGCCGGCATCCGCCGACACCGGCCCAGCGGTCGCCCCGCCCAGCGACGCGCCCCCCGAGGGCACCGCCCCCGTACCGGCTTGAGCCGACGGGGACTCCGTCGGCAGCGGGCTACCGGGGTCAGCGCCAAGCGTGCCCGCACGCACCAGCGGCACCCGTGCCGTCAGGCGGAACGCGGCGGGCGGTCGGCGTTCCGCCGCGAGCGTGCCGCCGAGGGCGGCCAGGCGCTCGCGCAGGCCCGCGAGGCCCGAGCCGCCGTCGGAGCCGGGTGGCCCGGACGGCCCGGGGGAGACGCCGTCGTTCTCCATCACGAGCACCGCCACCCCCTCCGTCACCCGCATCCGTACGGCACAGCGCCCGGCGTCCGCGTGGCGCAGCACATTGGTCGTGGCCTCGCGGACCACCCAGGCCAGCGCCGACTGCGCGGCGGCCGGCAGTTCGGCGCCCGCCTTGTCGTCGATGCGGCAGTCGATGCCCGCGGCGGCCAGCACGCTCCGGGCGCCCGCCAGTTCGGTGTGCAGGTCGGCCCCGCGGTAGCCGCGGACCACGTCGCGCACCTCCCGCTGGGACTCCTGAGCGATCCGCTGGACCTCGGTCATCTCGTCGACGGCGGCCGGGGAACCGCGCCCGGCGAGCCGCACCGCCAGTTCGCTCTTCAGCGCGATCACCGCGAGATTGCGGCCGAGCACGTCGTGCATGTCCCGCCCGAACCGCAGCCGTTCCTCCGCGACCGCCAGCCGCGCCTGCGCGCCCCGCGCCGCGTCCAGCTCCCACATCACGGCGAGCACCCAGGCCGAGGTGCGCACGACGGAGACGCTCCACAGGGCGAGGAAGGCCGTCGCCACCAGGACCGTCGGCACGCACACCCACGCGCCCGAGACCAGGGCCATCGCGCTCCCCACCGCGGCTCCGGCGCCCAGACAGACCGCCGTGTACGGGCCGAGCCGGGTCAGCAGGCTGTACGAGCCGAGGACGGACAGCGCGCTGCCCATCAGGATCCACGTGGCCATCGGGAACCGGCCGTACCCCTGCTCGGCGACCCGGGCACCGATCACGCCCACCGTCGCCAGGAACACCACGCCGCACAGGATCAGCCAGCGCCAGGGCGCGGGCCCCCGGCCCAGCCGGTGGTCGAAGGCCCGCCGGGCCAGCGGGGGGTTCAGGACGCACTGTGCGGCCCCGAGGCCGATCAGCGCCCAGCCGAGCGCCGTGTTCCCGCCGTTCCCGAGCACCACGGGGACGTCCAGGACGACCAGCACCCAGGGCGTCACGTACACCGTCCAGCGTGTGTAGCTGTCGACCCGGGCGATCCCGCTCCGGCCCCGCCAGCCCCACACCCGCTTCCGCATTCCCACGCGTCCGCCCCCCGTCGCGCCCATCGGCCCCGCTCCTACCGCCGCGGTTCCCAGCGGAACCACCGTCGTACAGCAAACACGGACAGTGCCGTCCAGGCCAAGGCGGTGGCCAGCGACCGCAGGGCCTCGGCCGTGTCCATCCCGCCGAGCCAGCCGCCGCGCATCAGCTCGACCACCGGCGTCAGCGGCAGCAGCCGGCACACATCGGCGACGGTGTCGGGGAAGATCTCCAGCGGTACGACCAGACCGGAGCCCATCAGCGAGAGCAGCATCAGGGGCGCGGTCACCAACTGCGCGCTCTCCACCGTCTTCGCGATCACCGTGGTGACGGCGGCCAGAGCGATGGACATGAGGATCCCCAGCACCAGCCCGGCCAGCAGCAGATCGGGCCGGGCGACCGCCCGCAGGTCCAGCCAGGCGATGCCCGCCACCAGCAGCACGACGCACTGCGCCAGCGCCACGGCCACCGACGGCAGCGCGGTCCCGGCGAGGATCTCCGCATCACCGGCCTCGCCGGTGCGCAAGCGCTTGAGGACGAGTTCCTCGCGGCGGGCCACCAGCGCACTCACCAGGTTCTGGTAGACGACGAAGAGGAGGATGTAACCGAAGGCCCCCGTCATCGCGATCTCATTGACGGACATCCCCGCGTCCTCGGGGTCGATCTTGCTGATGCCGTTGCGCATCGCCCACGCCATGAAGGCGGGCAGCAGCAGCGCCACATACAGCGCCATCTTGTTCCGGCTCAGCAGGAGCAGTTCCGCCCGCCCCATCGCCAGCATCCGCGTCGTCGTCATCGCCCGCCCCGCCCCGTCTTCGTACCGGCAGCCCCGTCAGCCTCAGCAGCCCCGAAAGTCCCGTTCGCGCCCGCTATCGCCAGGAACGCCTCCTCCAGTGAGGCGGTCCGCGCGTCCAGCCCGTCCAGGTCCAGGCCCTTGTCCCGCGCCCACACCAGCAGCCCGGTCAGGGTCCGCTGCAACTCGTGGGTCTGGAGCTCTATCCGCCCGTCGGTCTCCTCGTGCCGGATCACCCCGAGCTCGCCCAGCGGCGGCAGATCCCCGACGAACCAGCCCGGCGGCATCGCGAAGCGGATCCGCGCCGGGTACGCCCCGATGACCTCGGCCGGCGAGCCCGTGACGACGACCTGCCCCTCGCGCATGATCGCGAGCCGGTCGGCCAGTGCCTCGGCCTCCTCCAGGTAGTGCGTGGTCAGCAGCACCGTCGTGCCCTCGGCACGCAGCCGGCGCACCAGCTCCCAGGTGTCGTGCCGGGCCTCGGGGTCGAGTCCGGTCGTCGGCTCGTCGAGGAAGAGCACCTCGGGCCGGCCGAGCAGCGCGAGCGCGAGGTCCAGGCGCCGCCGCTCACCACCGGAGAGCTGCTTGACGCGCACGTCCCGCCGCTTCGCGAGCTTGACCAGACCGAGCGCCTCGTCGACGGGCCGCGCGCCCGTCGTGCAGCCGGCCCACATCCGTACCGTCTCGGCCGCCGTCAGATCCGAGGGGAAGCCGCCCTCCTGGAGCATCATCCCGACCCGGGGCCGCACCACGCGGCGTTCCGCGTACGGATCGTGGCCCAGCACCCGCACCTGGCCGCCGGTCGGCCGCGCGAGTCCCTCCAGCAGCTCGACCGTGGAGGTCTTCCCCGCGCCGTTCGTCCCCAGCAGCGCGAACAACTCGCCCCGCCCCACGGTGAAGGAGACGTCCCGCACCGCCTCGAATCCCTTGTCCCCGGCGGGCCCGTACCGGCGCCGCAGCCCGGTGACGTCGATCACACTGTCCCCGATGTCCATGCTTCAAGGCTCCCGGCGGATCCGCCCCGGAAGCAGTGCGGGCTGTCATGACTTCGGATGACGAATGTCATCGGGCGGCCCGGCGCCGTCCGCCGTGGGAACACGAAGAAGGCCCCGGTCGTGATGACCGGGGCCTTCTTACTGCTGAGCGGACGACGAGACTCGAACTCGCGACATCCACCTTGGCAAGGTGGTGCTCTACCAACTGAGCTACGTCCGCATGCCTCCGCTCGGCTTTCACCGGCGGCGCGTGCATCACTCTACCTGATCCACTCGCGTGGTCGGTAAGCGATGAGAGCGGGTGACAGGAATCGCACACTGCGCCTTCTCCCTGGAAGGGAGACGCTCTACTACTGAGCTACACCCGCATGCCTCCGAACACCGGCCCCGAGGGGCCGCCGATCGGCGGAGCATCACCGTACCCGACCACTTGCGTGGCCGGAAGGCGATGAGAGCGGGTGACAGGAATCGCACACTGCGCCTCCCCCCTGGAAGGGGGGCGCTCTACTACTGAGCTACACCCGCGTGACTCCGAAGTTCGGGCCCGTTTCCCGGCCTTGCCCCTCGGCGTGATCCAGACTCTAGCTGATCATCCGGGGTGTTTGGCAAGTCGGCTCAGTCGACGGCGTTGAAGGCCTCGTAGACCCTCTTGGGGATCCGGCCGCGCGGCGGCACCTCCATGCCGTTCGAGCGGGCCCAGGCGCGCACGGCCGCCGGGTCGGGCGCGACGGCGGTGCGCCGGTAGACCTTGCCGGAGCGGGACTGCTTGCGGCCCGCCTCCACGTAGGGGGCGAGCGCGACGCGCAGTTTCTTTGCATTGGCGGTGTTGAGGTCGATCTCGTACGACCTGCCGTCCAGGCCGAAGGAGACGGTTTCCGCCGCGTCCCCGCCGTCGATGTCGTCGGAGAGTGTGACCACTACGCGCTGCGCCACGAAAATCGGTCCTTTCGGTCGGCACTGTCCGCATTGACCTGCGGTGATGCCTGGGTTCCGGTGGTTTGGAATCAATGCTTATTCATTTGTACAACAAAAGGCATTGAGTGGTGAAGCCCAGTTAATTCTGTCCGCGCGCCCCGCCGCAATGCAGGCCATGCGTTTTTCCCGGGATTTTCCGTGGGCGGGCCCCTTGTCGATGCGAAAGCGAGACGGAACCCCCAGGATATCTATGCGCGTAGATTTTTCGGGACTGTACTCTGACATCACCGCTTCAGCTCACGCACCACACACCGGGAGTGCCAGTGGCACGCGTCGTAGTCGACGTCATGCTCAAGCCGGAGATCCTCGACCCGCAGGGCCAGGCGGTGCAGCGCGCACTGCCACGCCTGGGTTTTGAGGGGATCGCCGACGTCCGTCAGGGCAAGCGCTTTGAACTCGAGGTGGAGGGACCGGTCGACGAGGCCGCCCTCGCCCGCATCCACGAGATGGCGGAAACGTTTCTCGCCAACACCGTGATCGAGGACTTCACCGTGAAGGTCGACGGAGAAGCACGGTGACGGCTCGCGTAGGGGTCATCACCTTCCCCGGCACCCTGGACGACCGCGACACCCAGCGGGCCGTCCGGATCGCCGGGCTCGAACCCGTCCCGCTCTGGCACCGCGACAAGGACCTCCAGCAGGTCGACGCCGTGGTCCTGCCGGGCGGCTTCTCCTACGGCGACTACCTGCGCGCGGGCGCCATTTCGCGCTTCTCGCCGGTCATGGAGAAGGTCATCGAGGGTGCCCGCGAGGGCATGCCCGTCCTCGGTATCTGCAACGGCTTCCAGGTGCTCACCGAGACGCACCTGCTGCCCGGCGCGATGCTCCGCAACAACCACCTGCACTTCATCTGCCGCGACCAGAAGCTGCGGGTGGAGAACACGGACACCGCCTGGACGTCCGACTACGAGGCGGGACAGGAGATCTCCGTCCCGCTGAAGAACATCGACGGCCGGTACGTCGCCGACGAGCGCACCCTCGACATGCTCGAGGCCGAGGGCCGGGTCGCGTTCCGCTACGTGGACGTGAATCCCAACGGCTCGCTGCGTGACATCGCCGGCATCACCAATGAGGCGGGCAATGTCGTCGGCCTCATGCCGCACCCCGAGCACGCCGTGGAGCCGCTGGTCGGCACCGGCCGCACGGACGGGCTCGGATTCTTCACCTCGATCTTGAAGAAGCTGGTCAACGCATGACTCTCGACACCGTCAAGCACGCAGGCGAAACGCCCGACACCGACCAGCCGTGGGCCGAACTCGGCCTGAAGCCGGACGAGTACGCGCGCATCCGCGAGATCCTCGGCCGCCGCCCGACCGGTGCCGAGCTCGCCATGTACTCCGTCATGTGGTCCGAGCACTGCTCGTACAAGAGCAGCAAGGTCCATCTGCGGCAGTTCGGCGAGAAGGTCCCCGCCAACGACGCCATGCTCGTCGGCATCGGCGAGAACGCTGGCGTCGTCGACGTCGGCCAGGGCTACGCGGTCACCTTCAAGGTCGAGTCGCACAACCACCCGTCGTACATCGAGCCCTACCAGGGCGCGGCCACCGGCATCGGCGGCATCGTCCGCGACATCCTGGCCATGGGCGCCCGCCCGGTCGCCGTCATGGACCCGCTGCGCTTCGGCGCGGCCGACCACCCCGACACCAAGCGCGTCCTGCCGGGCGTCGTCGCGGGCATCGGCGGCTACGGCAACTGCCTGGGCCTGCCCAACATCGGCGGCGAGGTCGTCTTCGACGCCTGCTACCAGGGAAACCCGCTGGTCAACGCCCTGTGCGTCGGTGTGATGAAGCACGAGGACATCCACCTCGCCAAGGCCTCCGGCGCCGGCAACAAGGTCATCCTCTACGGCGCCCGCACGGGCGGCGACGGCATCGGCGGCGTGTCCGTCCTCGCCTCCGAGACCTTCGACTCCACCGGTCCGGCCAAGCGCCCGGCCGTCCAGGTCGGCGACCCGTTCCAGGAGAAGCTCCTCATCGAGTGCACCCTGGAGATCTTCCGCGAGGACCTCGTCGACGGCATCCAGGACCTCGGCGGCGCCGGTCTGTCCTGCGCCACCAGCGAGCTGGCCAGCGCCGGTTCGGGCGGTATGCGCGTCGAGCTGGACACCGTGCCGCTGCGTGACTCCTCCCTCTCGCCCGAGGAAATCCTCATGAGCGAGTCGCAGGAGCGCATGTGCGCGGTCGTGGAGCCCGGCAAGGTCGAGCGCTTCATGGAGATCTGCGAGAAGTGGGACGTCATCGCCACCGTCATCGGTGAAGTCACCGACGGCGAGCGGCTGGAGATCTTCTGGCACGGCGAGCAGATCGTGGACGTCCCGCCGCGCACGGTCGCCCACGAGGGCCCGGTCTACGAGCGCCCGTACGCCCGTCCCGACTGGCAGGACGCCCTGCAGGCCGACGACGCGAACAAGCTTCCCCGGCCGGCTTCGGGCGACGAGCTGCGCGCACAGGTCCTGAAGGTCGTCGCCTCCCCGAACCAGGCCTCGAAGTCCTGGATCACCGACCAGTACGACCGGTTCGTCCAGGGCAACACGATCCTGTCGCAGCCCGAGGACTCGGGCATGGTCCGGATCGACGAGGACACCAACCTCGGTGTCGCCGTCGCCACGGACGGCAACGGCCGCTACACCAAGCTCGACCCGTACACGGGTGCGCAGCTGGCGCTGGCCGAGTCGTACCGCAACGTCGCCGCCTCCGGTGCCCGGCCGCTGGCCATCTCCAACTGCCTGAACTTCGGTTCGCCCGAGGACCCGGCCGTCATGTGGCAGTTCGCCGAGGCCACCCGTGGTCTGGCGGACGGCTGCCTGGAGCTCGGCACCCCGGTGACCGGCGGCAACGTCTCGCTGTACAACCAGACCGGCGAGACCGCCATTCACCCCACCCCGGTGGTCGCGGTGCTCGGTGTGATCGACGACGTCGAGCGCCGTACGCCGATCGCCTTCGCCGAAGAGGGCCAGCTGCTCTATCTGCTGGGTGACACGGCAGAGGAACTGGGCGGTTCCGCCTGGTCCCAGGTGATCCACGACCACCTCGGCGGGCTGCCGCCCAAGGTCGACCTGGGCCGCGAGAAGCTGCTGGGCGAGATCCTCATCTCCGCCTCCCGCGACGGCATGGCCGACGCGGCGCACGACCTGTCCGACGGCGGGCTGATCCAGGCCCTCGTCGAGTCCTGTCTGCGCGGTGGCAAGGGTGCCCGGATCGTCGTGCCCGACGGCATGGACCCGTTCGTCTTCCTCTTCTCCGAGTCGGCCGGCCGCGCGCTGGTGTCCGTGCCGCGCAGTGAGGAACTGCGGTTCACCGACATGTGCGGCGCGCGCGGACTGCCCGCCACGCGCGTGGGTGTCGTCGACGGTGAAGTCATTGATGTCCAGGGCCAGTTCAGCATTCCGCTGGCCGAGCTGCGCGAGGCGCACGAGGCGACGATCCCGGCTCTGCTCGTCTGATCCGGTAGCGCTTCACTGCTGCACGAAGGCGGCCCGCTCCCCACGGAGCGGGCCGCCTTCGGTGTAATCCGCCACTCGTTGAACCACCACGGATTAGGGTCGGAGCATGCCTTCCGCCCCGCGCAAACCCCGTGCCCGCAGCTACGACCCCGCCAAGACCCGCGCCGCCGTCCTCGCGCAGTTCCGACACGTGCGCGAGGTCGTGGCGGGGCTGACTGCCGAGCAGCTGGCGCTGCCCACCCGGCTCGGTGACTGGACGGTCCGCGAGCTGGCCGCGCACATCGCGAGCGTCACCGACAACGTCAGCCGCAGCATCGAGGCGCCCGCACCCCAGAAGCACGAAGTCGCCCTGGTCGACTGGGCGTTCGCCACCCGCGCGTTCGCGGGGAAGGTCGACGAGGCGGCCCACGAGGCGGCCGCCGGTGCCGAGCCGCTCGAACTCCTCGACCGCACCGCCGCCCGCTTCACCGACATCACCCTCCCGGCCCCCGGCGACCGGCTCGTCGCGGCGCGGGTCGGCGCGATGCGTCTGGACGACCTGATCGTCACCCGATGTGTCGAACTGATCGTGCACACCGACGATCTGGCCGCCGCGCTGGGCACCGAAATCCCCTACGACCGGCAGGCCCTGGCCACCTGTGTCCGGCTGCTGGCGGACGGGCTCGCGACCAAGGCGCCGGGCGGTTCGGTGGAAGTCCGGATCCCGCCTTTCGCGGTGGTCCAGTGTGTGGCAGGCCCCAAGCACACCCGGGGCACCCCGCCCAACGTCGTGGAGACCGATCCCCTCACCTGGGTCCGCCTCGCGACCGGCCGTACGGACTGGGCCACGGCCCTCGACCGGGCGGCCGTTTCCGCGAGCGGGGAGCGCGCGGACATCTCCGCGCAACTGCCTCTGCTGGGCTGATCCGGCGCCCTTGCCGGGGCCGTCCGGGGAAAGCGAGGGAAAGCCGGTGAAAGTGGGGGAGGGGCCCCGGAAAAAACACCCGGAAAACCATGCCGGGAAACGCAAGAAAAGGCGCCTGATCGGTCATCGCGCGTACGCGTCGAGTGGCTGTGCGTGGTGTGAGCCATTACCCCTCGTCCCCGGTTCGGATGAACCTCGTACCTGCAATAGACTTACCTTGTGCCTCGTGGTGACGGACGACTCAGCCACGACCTGCTCCCCGGTGAGAAGGGCCCCCAGGACGCTTGTGGCGTCTTCGGTGTCTGGGCTCCGGGTGAAGAGGTCGCCAAACTCACCTATTTCGGACTGTATGCATTGCAGCACCGTGGACAGGAGTCCGCGGGTATCGCTGTGAGCAACGGCTCCCAGATCCTCGTTTTCAAGGACATGGGACTTGTCTCCCAAGTCTTCGACGAGACCTCCCTCGGCTCCCTCCAGGGCCATATCGCGGTCGGACATGCCCGCTACTCCACCACCGGAGCCTCGGTGTGGGAGAACGCGCAGCCGACCTTCCGCGCGACCGCCAACGGCTCCATCGCCCTCGGTCACAACGGCAATCTGGTCAATACCGCCCAGCTGGCCGAGATGGTCGCCGCCCTCCCCCGGGAGAACGGCCGGGCCACCCAGGTCGCGGCGACCAATGACACGGACCTGGTCACCGCGCTCCTCGCGGGCCAGACCGACGCCGACGGCAAGCCGCTGACCATCGAGGAAGCGGCCGCCAAGGTCCTCCCCGATGTGCAGGGCGCCTTCTCGCTCGTCTTCATGGACGAGCACACGCTGTACGCGGCCCGTGATCCGCAGGGCATCCGCCCGCTGGTCCTCGGCCGGCTGGAGCGCGGCTGGGTGGTGGCCTCCGAGACCGCCGCCCTCGACATCTGCGGCGCCTCCTTCGTACGCGAGGTCGAGCCCGGCGAACTGGTCGCCATCGACGAGAACGGCGTACGGACCTCCCGGTTCGCGGAGGCGAGGCCCAAGGGCTGCGTCTTCGAGTACGTCTACCTCGCGCGCCCCGACACCGACATCGCGGGCCGCAACGTCTATCTCTCCCGGGTCGAGATGGGCCGCAAGCTCGCGGCCGAGGCCCCGGTCGAGGCCGACCTGGTGATACCGACCCCGGAGTCCGGCACCCCGGCCGCCGTGGGATACGCGGAGGCCAGCGGCATCCCGTACGGCACCGGCCTGGTCAAGAACTCCTACGTCGGCCGGACCTTCATCCAGCCGAGCCAGACCATCCGCCAGCTCGGTATCCGGCTCAAGCTCAACCCGCTCAAGGAAGTCATCCGCGGCAAGCGGCTCGTGGTCGTCGACGACTCCATCGTCCGCGGCAACACCCAGCGCGCCCTGGTCCGGATGCTCCGCGAGGCCGGCGCCGCCGAGGTCCACATCCGGATCAGCTCGCCCCCGGTGAAGTGGCCGTGCTTCTTCGGCATCGACTTCGCCACCCGCGCCGAGCTGATCGCCAACGGCATGACGGTCGAGGAGATCGGCAAGTCGCTGGGCGCGGACTCGCTCGCGTACATCTCCATCGACGGCATGATCGAGGCGACCACCATCGCCAAGCCGAACCTCTGCCGTGCCTGCTTCGACGGCGAGTACCCGATGCCGCTGCCCGACCCCGAGCTGCTGGGCAAGCAGCTGCTGGAGTCGGAGCTGGCCGGCGGCACCGACGCCGCCGACGCGCTCCGCCGCCCGTAACGCCCCCGTAGTACCGAACGCGACACGAAAGTTCCCAGCTATGCCTGAGACCACCGGTGCCAGCTACGCAAGCGCGGGCGTCGACATCGAAGCCGGCGATCTCGCCGTCGAGCTCATGAAGAAGTGGGTGAAGAAGGCCACCCGTCCGGAGGTCGTCGGCGGCCTCGGCGGCTTCGCCGGTCTCTTCGACGCCAGCGCCCTCAAGCGCTACGAGCGCCCGCTGCTCGCCTCCGCGACCGACGGCGTCGGCACGAAGGTCGACATCGCCCGGCGGATGGGGGTCTACGACACCATCGGCCACGACCTGGTCGGCATGGTCGTGGACGACCTCGTGGTGTGCGGCGCCGAGCCGCTCTTCATGACCGACTACATCTGCGTCGGCAAGGTCTACCCGGAGCGGGTCGCGGCCATCGTCAAGGGCATCGCCGAGGGCTGTGTCCTCGCGGGCTGCGCCCTCGTCGGCGGCGAGACGGCCGAGCACCCGGGGCTGCTGGCAGCCGATGACTTCGATGTGGCCGGCGCAGGCACGGGCGTGGTCGAGGCCGACCGGGTCCTGGGGTCCGACCTCATTCGAAAGGGTGACGCCGTCATCGCGATGGCGTCGTCCGGACTTCACTCGAACGGGTACTCACTGGTCCGCCATGTGCTCTTCGACCGGGCCGGCTGGGAGCTGGACCGTGAGGTTCCGGAGTTCGGCCGCACCCTCGGCGAGGAGCTGCTGGAGCCCACCAAGATCTACTCGCTGGACTGTCTCGCCCTCACCCGCACGGCCGAGGTGCACGCCTTCTCGCACATCACCGGCGGTGGCCTCGCCAACAACCTGGCCCGGGTCATGCCGGCCGGGCTGCACGCGAGCGTCGACCGGTCGACCTGGGCGCCGGGCGCGGTGTTCGACCTCGTGGGGCAGCTCGGCGGTGTGGAGCGGCTGGAGCTGGAGAAGACCCTGAACATGGGCGTCGGCATGATCGCCGTTGTGCCGCAGGAGTCCGTGGACGTGGCCCTGGCGACGTTCGCCGACCGGGGCGTGGAGTCCTGGGTCGCGGGAGAGATCACCGAGCGCGGCGACCACGCCGAGCCGGTGGCGCTGACCGGAGACTATGCGAGCTGATCGGCCGACCGCCGAGCGGGGCGGGGCCACGGCCCCGCCCCGGGTTCGTCGCCGGTTTGCCACCGGTGCGTTTTTGGTTCCGAGCAGCACAGAACCCGGTCCGGGGCATGCCCTGGACCGGGTCGGTGGGAGTTACAGCGTCAAGCGCGGCGACGATAGGTCTCGGGCGATTGCTCGTCCTCGTCCTCTTCGTCGTTGTAACGATCCGCGTACTGAGCGTACGGATCGTCGTCCAGCTCATCGTCCTTTTCGAGCGGCTCGCTTGGCAGCGGCTGCTTCGCCGGCGATGCGCCCAGCTCATTGGCCAGACGTGAGAGGTCGGTCCCGCCGCTGTTGTACTTCAGCTGGCGGGCGACCTTTGTCTGCTTGGCCTTGGCCCGGCCGCGCCCCATGGCTCGACCCCCTCAGTGACGGGGCTCGACGGCCCCAGAGTCAACGCGTTCACGTTCATGAGTCAGAGCGGACTCCCGCTGGGAAGTCCGGCCTGTAGGGCTTCAACGGTACCTGCTTCCGCGGCCATACGGTACGTCGCCCGCATGACGTGGCACGGAGCACAACCCGCGGGGAGCCCCGTCCCCGCTGGTCAGCTGCGATTTTAACGTGTCTTGTGCGCCGACCCGCCGAGGGGTGGTGAGAGATCTCTCCCTCACCACCTCCGAACGGCGGGTCTGTGGGGACCACTGTGCGGACGCCGACAGCCTGTCCGGCCGATCTTGGTCGGCGGCCGGACGGGGACTCGGCCGGGCACCGCGGGTTACGGAGCGGTCGGCCCCGTGGCGGCGGCACGGGCGTCCGCCATCCGCTGCTCGGCGAGCCGGTCCGCGGCGGCGGCCGGCGGGATGCCGTCCGCCTTGGCCCGCTCGAATATGGCCAGCGTCGTGTCGAAGATCTTCGTCGCCTTGGCCTTCGCCCGGTCGAAGTCGAAGCCGTGCAGCTCGTCCGCGACCTGGATCACGCCGCCCGCGTTCACCACGTAGTCCGGGGCATAGAGGACGCCGCGGTCGGCGAGGTCCTTCTCCACGCCCGGATGGGCGAGCTGGTTGTTGGCCGCGCCGCAGACGACGGTGGCGGTGAGGGCGGCCACCGTCTCGTCGTTCAGCGCGCCGCCGAGGGCGCAGGGCGCGTAGACGTCGAGCGGCGTACGGATCAGTACGTCGGCGTCGACGACGGAGGTCACCTGGGGGTGCCGGGCGGTGATCCGCTCCACGGCCTCCGCGCGGACGTCCGTGATGACGACCTCCGCGCCGTCCTCCACCAGATGCTCGACGAGGTGGTGGCCGACCTTCCCGACGCCCGCGACGCCGACCCGGCGCCCGCGCAGCGTCGGCTCGCCCCACTGGGTCTGCGCGGCGGCCCGCATGCCCTGGAAGACACCGAAGGCGGTGAGGACCGAGGAGTCGCCGGCGCCGCCGTTCTCGGGGGAGCGGCCGGTGGTCCAGCGGTTCTCGCGGGCGACCACGTCCATGTCCTGGACATAGGTGCCGACATCGCAAGCCGTGACATAACGCCCACCGAGGGAGGCCACGAACCGACCGTAGGCCAGCAGAAGTTGTTCGGTCTTGATCAGATCGGGGTCGCCGATGATCACTGCCTTACCGCCACCGTGATCGAGGCCCGCCAGCGCGTTCTTGTACGACATGCCGCGCGACAGATTGAGCGCGTCCCGCACCGCCTCCTCCTCGGAGGCGTACGTGTAGAAACGGGTGCCGCCGAGGGCGGGGCCCAGGGCGGTGGAGTGGAGGGCGATGACGGCCTTCAGGCCGCTCTCGCGGTCCTGGCACAGCACAACCTGCTCGTGGCCGCCCTGGTCCGAGTGGAACAGGGTGTGCAGTACGCCTTCGGCGCCGGAGGTGGGACGTACGTCAGTCACTGTGGTGACTCCATATGTCGCGGAGGTCGCCCTCCGAGGGGTGGGGGAGGGCCGGTTGGCAAGAGAGTAAGACCTCCCGGCCCGGCTGATCGGTGTGGTGCGGAGGATCACTCTCCCGGGCTGCGGCGACATGGGACGATCTGGACAGTACGGGGAGGTCACCGGCGCTCCCCGGGTGTCCTTCGGCTTGAGGGAGCGAGCGTTGCGACTGGCGTCATCGGTGACTGTCCCGTACGCGGCCTACCTACGGGTCTACGAACCGCTCGGCGCGTTCCCCGAGCCGGAGCGTACGCACTGGGTGCGGTACGCGCGGCGCGGGAAGCTCCCCGGCGCCCAGGACGAACTGCGCCGGTCGCTGGCCGACTTGCTGCCCACCCCGCCCGTGCCCGTCCCGGTGCACGAGAGCGGCGAGGCCTTCATCGCCCTCCAGGACGGCGTGCTGTGCGTCTGCCCCTGGCGGACCCGGCTGCGCGGCTGGCTGGCGCTGGAGGAGCTGGCCGAGCGGTTCCCCGCGCCCGTCCTGGACGCCGTACTGCCGCCGGTGGTCCGCAGGCAGGCTGAGGCGGACTACGAGCGGTGGCAGGAGCACAACCCGGACGCCCGGCCGTGGATCAAGACCGCGACCTGGCAGGTACCGCTGCGCTGGTTCGTGCTCTTCGCGGACGAGGAGCGCGAGTACGCCAAGGAGGGCGAGCCCGGCCCCCCGGCCCGGCCGGCCCCGGTCCTGCGCTACCGCACGCCCATGGTGCAGGCCCGGCGGCGGGTCGCGCGGGCCCTGCGGACGCTCAAGGACGCCATCGAGGAAGGGCCGCTGATCGACGGCCTGGTGGAAGTGGGGCGCTGGTTGGAGGAGTTCCATCCGCGCTCCCTGGTGGAGCTCGACTACGGCGGTCTGGTCCATCTGGTGCCCGAGCCGCGGCTCGCCGACGATCACTCCGCCGCCGACACGGCGGAAGGACTGGCGGCGTTGCGCGACGGGGACGGCGCGCGGGCGGGCGCGGCGTACGAGCGGCTCACTGAGCGCTGGCGCGCCGTGCGGGATCGGCAATACGCCAACTGAGATTCCTGGAAGCGGGAACTGCCGGGGCTGCTGGGGCGTCTGGAGATCGCTGGGGCCGATGCGGCAGGACCTAGGTCCCGATCCGGGCCATTGCGGCAACCGTGACCTAACGCACTTACGTCAGGTCTTGCGCCCATCGCCCACCCTCGTGGCAAAATAGGACAAGGAGTCCGGGAAGGACTCCTTCCGTCCAAGTATGGGCGGATAGCTCGGTATTGCCCCCATTGGCGGGTCTGGTGACCCCTGATCCCGCTGTGACTGATCGTCACGGTGACGTGACTGTCCGCTATGACATGGTCCATCGGCTTCCGTCGAGGTTGAACACCTGAGAGGGCAATTCCATCGGTTTGGCCGACGTGGCTGGACAGATGGTGTAGTTGTAGTGCCGAGGACAAGCCGTTCGTCCTATAACCGACTCGGCCCGCGTCCGCCATTTCGGGCAACGCGGGTCAAGGTGCAGAATTTAGAGGAAAGAACCGACGTGATGGTTCGGTTCTCCCGAGGAGGCCGCTCATGACCGCTCGCACCCCTGATGCCGAGCCGCTGCTGACCCCGGCTGAGGTTGCCACGATGTTCCGCGTGGACCCGAAGACGGTCACGCGCTGGGCCAAGGCAGGCAAGCTCACGTCCATCCGCACGCTCGGAGGACACCGGCGATACCGCGAAGCGGAGGTCCGCGCGCTGCTGGCGGGCATTCCGCAGCAGCGTAGCGAGGCCTGAACAAAGGCATAACCGGGCGTTTTCCGGGGCCCCCAACCCGGCTTTCGCCCAAGCACCACCTGGCTACAAACGACTGGACGCCTGCCCCAACAGGCTCCATGCCCACCGACTTGGGTGCGTCGTCGATCGCGCTGGACTCCGCCGGGTCCAGCGCGATCTTTTTTATGCTCTCCGCCGGGCCCGTCCGCCCGCCGCCGGGAGGGCGGGGCCGCAGAGGGACACAGGGGCGTCGTAGTGGGCCCACAGAGGGATCACAGCGGGCCCGGGGGGGAACCCCTGGCGGAACGCCCGGGAGAAGCGCGCCTCTTTCGAGGGGTGGTGCAATTGCACATATTAAATTGACCGGGTGTAGGTGGGGGGTAAGTTCCCTCGCTCTGGAAACTCCTTCGGTGACTCCCGTCACATCGCGACGTGCTTGTCACTCCCCGTGCCGCTGCGGTAGAGAAACCCGGCTTCCACCCTGGCATTCGACTGCCGTCGCGGAAGCAGCCGTTGGTCACCGGAAAGAGGGACTTTCGTCCCCGGCCGACCGGCCCGTCACCCCCCGGCGCCGGCCGCGCCCTCGGCATCACGCTCGGTGTCGTGCCGGGTGTCGCGCTCGGCGACGCCCGCGGCCCGTGCGGGGGTCTCGTCGCCCGCGCCGCTGCCGGCCTCCTGGGCGAGCCTCAGGAGCCGATGGCACACCGGGCAGTGTCTGGTCAGGTGGCGGTACCCCGAGGCGGCCGAGAGGTGGGCGCGCAGCAACGCCCTCGTCTCATGCCTGATGCGCTCGGTCCGCTCGGATCCGGTCCGGGTCTTCGTCATGGAGTGCGGCACCTCCTCCATTGCTACGGGTACCCCTGGCACGTGTCGCAGTCAAGGTCGAACGCAAGAAGGCCCGGATCCTCAGGGGGATCCGGGCCACGCGCCGATGAGGTCCTCCGGCGGGGCCGCACCCACTCTAGGGACACGGGCCTTGCCGCGATGCGGTCCTGACGGGATTTGCTGTGTTCGATCGCGGCTCCGCCGCAGGGCGCGGCCTCCGCCGGCCGCTCCGGGCGGGACCCGCACAGGCAGTAAGGCCCGCACTCCGTGAGATGGGTGCGGGCCTTGCGTGCGTGCGGTCCTGACGGGATTTGCTGTGTTCGATCGCGGCTCCGCCGCAGGGCGCGGCCTCGGCCGGCTGCTCCGGGCCGGGCCCGCACAAGCAGTAAGGCCCGCACTCCGTGAAGAGTGCGGGCCTTGCTTTGCTGCGGTCCTGACGGGATTTGCTGTGTTCGATCGCGGCTCCGCCGCAGGGCGCGGCCTCGGCCGGCTGCTCCGGGCCGGGCCCGCACAAGCAGTAAGGCCCGCACTCTGTGGAAAGTGCGGGCCTTGCTTTGCTGCGGTCCTGACGGGATTTGCTGTGTTCGATCGCGGCTCCGCCGCAGGGCGCGGCCTCCGCCGGCCGCTCCGGGCGGGCCCCGCACAAGCAGTAAGACCCGCACGCTGTGAAGAGTGCGGGCCTTACTTTGCTGCGGTCCTGACGGGATTTGAACCCGCGGCCTCCACCTTGACAGGGTGGCGAGCACTCCAAACTGCTCCACAGGACCTTGCTTTGCTTTCCCGCCTTCGCGGTGCTGCGAAACAGACTCTACAGCAGGTCAGGGGGTGCGGTCGAACCCGATCCGGGGTGAATCCGCGAGCCCGGTCCGAAGTGCCGTCCCCGGGGCCCCCGACGGACTTCCGAAGGGGGCCCCGGGGACGGCTTCCCGGAGCACCGGCGCCCACGGCGCCTAAGGCGCCAACGCGTCGATGGCCTTCACGATCCGCTTGTCCGACACCGGATGGGCCGTGCCCAGCGCGTGGGCGAAGTAGCTGACCCGCAGCTCCTCGATCATCCAGCGGATGTCCCGCGCCTCCTGCGGCACGGGCCGCCCCTTGGGGAACTGCTCCAGGAGCCAGAGGTACTCGTCGCGCATCTCGTGCACCTTCGCCATCCGGGTGCGGTCCCGCTCGGCGTTGGTGGGCAGTTGCGTCAGCCGCCGGTCGACCGCCACCAGATACCGCAGCAGGTCCGGCAGCCGGCGCACGCCGTGGGCGGTCACGAAGCCGGGCCGTACGAGGTCCGCCAGCTGCTCCTTGACGTCGGTGACGGACGGGATCAGCACGAGCGACTTCGTGTCCTTCAGCCGGCGCTCGCACGCCTGCCAGGCGGCCAGCACCTCCCGCACCTTGCGGATGGCGTCCAGCGTCGCGTCCACGATGTCCGCCCGCACGGCGTCGAAGAGCTTGCGGAAGGACTCCTCGTCCCACGCGGGCCCGCCGTGCGCCGCGATCAGCTTGTCGGCGGCACCGGACACACAGTCGTCGAAGAGGGCCTGGATGGAGCCGTGCGGGTTCCGCGACAGGGCGAGCTTCTGCTGGTTGTTCAGCTTGTCCTGGGCGAATTTCGCGGGGTTGGACGGCAGATTGAGCAGGATGAGCCGACGGGTGCCGGCCCACATCGCCTCGCGCTGCTCCGGCTCGGTGTCGAAGAGCCGCACCGCCACCGACGAGCCCTCGTCCACCAGCGCCGGATACGCCTTCACCGGCTGACCCGCCCGCCGGGTCTCGAAGGTGCGCGGCAGCGTCCCGATCGTCCACTGGGTCAGCCCCGAGCGCTGCTCCGGGCCGCGCGGCCCGCCCGCGTCGCCCGCGGTGGTCACGGAGGCCTGCTCGAAGGCCTTGGTGATCGCGGCCTGCGTCTTCGGCTTGAGCCGGATCCGCAGCGCCTCGAGGTCCTTGTCCTCCGCGATCTTCCGCTTGCGCTCGTCAATGATCCGGAAGGTGATCTTCAGGTGGTCGGGGACCTTGCCGAAGTCGAAGTCCTCCGGCTCCATCCGGACGCCCACCATCCGCTGCAGCTCCCGCGTCAGCGTCGTGGCCAGCGGCTCCTGCAGGGGCACGGCCCGGTCCAGGAACGCCTTGGCGTAGTTGGGCGCCGGGACGTAGTTCCGCCGGATCGGCTTCGGGAGGGAGCGGATCAGCTCGGTCACCAGATCCTCGCGGAGCCCGGGGATCTGCCAGTCGAAGCCCTCGGCAGAGACCTGGTTGAGCACCTGGAGCGGCACATGGACGGTCACACCGTCCGCGTCCGCGCCCGGCTCGAACTGATAGGTCACCTTGAACTTCAGCCGCCCCTGCCGCCAGGAATCCGGATAGTCGTCCTTGGTGACCGCCTCGGCGTTCTCATTGATGAGCATGGAGTGCTCGAAATTGAGCAGCTCCGGCTCCTCGCGCCGCTTGTGCTTCCACCAGGAGTCGAAATGCGCACCCGAGACCACGTGCTCGGGCAGCCGCTGGTCGTAGAAGTCGAAGAGCGTCTCGTCGTCGACCATGATGTCGCGACGCCGGGCGCGGTGCTCCAACTCCTCGACCTCGCCGAGCAGTTTGCGGTTGTCGTGGAAGAACTGGTGATGGGTCCGCCAGTCGCCCTCGACCAGGGCATTGCGGATGAAGAGATCACGGCTGGTCTCCGGGTCGATCCGCCCGTAGTTCACCTTCCGCTGGGCCACGATCGGCACGCCGTACAGCGTCACCCGCTCGTAGGCCATCACGGCCGCCTGCTTCTGTTCCCAGTGCGGCTCGCTGTACGTGCGCTTCACCAGGTGCTGGGCGAGCGGCTCGACCCATTCCGGCTCGATCTTCGCATTGACCCGCGCCCACAGCCGCGAGGTCTCCACCAGCTCCGCCGACATGATCCAGCGCGGCGGCTTCTTGAACAGCGCCGAGCCCGGGAACGCCGCGAACTTCGCGCTGCGGGCACCGAGGTATTCGTTCTTCTCGGTGTCCTTGAGACCGATATGGGACAGCAGACCCACCAGCAGCGACTGATGGATGTGGTCGGGCGCCGCGTCGCCCTCCGCGAACTGGATGCCCATCGTCTTCGCGACCGTACGCAGCTGGCTGTAGATGTCCTGCCACTCGCGTATCCGCAGATAGTTCAGGAACTCCGACTTGCACATCCGGCGGAAGGCCGAGGAGGACAGCGTCTTCTGCTGCTCGCGCACATAGCGCCACAGGTTCAGGAAGGCGAGGAAGTCGCTCGTCTCGTCCTTGAACCGGGCGTGCTGCTGGTCCGCCTGCTGCTGCTTCTCCGAGGGCCGCTCGCGCGGGTCCTGGATGGACAGCGCGGCGGCGATGACCATGACCTCGCGCGCACAGCCGTTGCGGTCGGCCTCCAGGACCATCCGGGCCAGCCGGGGGTCCAGCGGCAGCTGCGAGAGCTTGCGGCCGAGCGGGGTGAGCCGCTTCTTGTGGTCCTTCTCCTTGGGATCGATCGCCCCCAGCTCCTGGAGGAGGTCGACACCGTCCTTGATGTTGCGCCGGTCCGGCGGGTCGATGAACGGGAACTTCTCGATGTCCCCGAGCCCGGCGGCGGTCATCTGGAGGATGACGGAGGCCAGGTTCGTCCGGAGGATCTCCGCGTCGGTGAACTCCGGCCGGGAGAGGAAGTCGTCCTCGGAGTAGAGCCGGATGCAGATGCCGTCCGACGTACGGCCGCAGCGGCCCTTGCGCTGGTTGGCGCTCGCCTGGCTGACCGGCTCGATCGGCAGCCGCTGCACCTTGGTGCGGTGGCTGTAGCGCGAGATACGGGCCGAGCCCGGGTCGATGACGTACCGGATGCCCGGCACGGTCAGGGACGTCTCCGCCACGTTCGTCGCGAGGACGATGCGACGGCCGCTGTGGCGCTGGAAGACCCGGTGCTGCTCGGCGTGCGACAGCCGCGCGTACAGCGGCAGCACCTCTGTGAACCGGAGTTTCTTCTTTTCCAGCGCGTCGGCGGTGTCCCGGATCTCCCGCTCGCCGGAGAGGAAGACCAGGATGTCGCCGTCGCCCTCGCGCTGGAGCTCGTCGACGGCGTCGCAGATCGCGGTGATCTGATCGCGGTCGGGGTCGCTGGAGTCCTCCTCCAGCAGCGGCCGGTAGCGCACCTCGACGGGGTACGTACGCCCGCTGACCTCCACGATCGGGGCCTCCCCGAAGTGGCGGGAGAAGCGCTCCGGGTCGATCGTCGCCGAGGTGATGACGACCTTGAGGTCGGGGCGGCGGGGCAGCAGCTGGGCGAGGTAGCCCAGGATGAAGTCGATGTTGAGGCTGCGCTCGTGCGCCTCGTCGATGATGATCGTGTCGTATTGGCGCAGCTCGCGGTCCGTCTGGATCTCGGCGAGCAGGATGCCGTCGGTCATCAGCTTCACGAGCGTCTCGCCGCCGACCTGGTCGGTGAAGCGGACCTTCCAGCCGACCGCCTCGCCGAGCGGGGTGCGCAGCTCCTCGGCGACCCGCTCCGCCACGGTGCGGGCGGCGATCCGGCGGGGCTGGGTGTGGCCGATGAGGCCCTTGACCCCCCGGCCGAGCTCCAGACAGATCTTCGGGATCTGGGTGGTCTTGCCGGAGCCGGTCTCGCCCGCGACGATCACGACCTGGTGGTCGCGGATCGCTTCGAGAATCTCGTCCTTCTTCTGGCTGACCGGCAGCTGTTCGGGGTAGGTGATCTCGGGCACGGCCGCGCGGCGGCTGGCGACGCGCAGTTCGGCGGTGTCGAGATCGGCCGCGATCTCGGCCAGTACGGCCGTTCGGGCTTCGGGCTTACGGATGCGGCGCGCGCCGTCGAGCCGGCGGCCCAGCCGCTGCTGATCGCGCAGCGTCAGCTCGGGCAGGCGGGCGGCGAGGCCGGCGGCGGTGGCGGGGGCAGGCTGCGTAGACATACGAAGTCCAGGATCGCACCAGCGGTCGCGAAGCGGCGAACGCATTTAGGTGGCGAAAGTTCTTGGCCTGGTGCGCGGCGGAGCTCGCGCTGCGCACGGGGGCCGGAGCCGGCCCCGGAAGGGCCCCGGGAAGATCCCGGAAAAGACTGAGGCCCCCGTCGAAGACGGGGGCCTCACCGTGGCTGGGGCCGGGGTCGAACCGGCGACCTATCGCTTTTCAGGCGATCGCTCGTACCAACTGAGCTACCCAGCCACGCAGCTCTTACGAGCCGCAGCGGTCCTGACGGGATTTGAACCCGCGGCCTCCACCTTGACAGGGTGGCGAGCACTCCAAACTGCTCCACAGGACCTTGCAATGTGCGAGCACTAGTCTCGCACACGGTATTGCGTGCCCCCAACGGGATTCGAACCCGTGCTACCGCCTTGAAAGGGCGGCGTCCTGGGCCACTAGACGATGAGGGCTGATGGCCCACCTGGGCGCTTTGCAGCGCGTCGGGGACGTGAGAAGCATATGGGATGGAGGGAGGGAACGCCAAAACGGTTTCCCTGAGCCTTCGCGGCGGGGCCGGGCCGGGCGTGCGGCGCGGCAGAGAAGATCGCGGGAAGTGCCCGCCGGGGTACAGCGCCCGGGGCGCCGTTGGCGGACAATGGCGAGCGTGCTGGAGATGACGCGCGAGGAGTTCGAGGAACTGGTCGCCGAGGCCCTGGACCGCATCCCGCCGGAGCTGACGCGGCTGATGGACAACGTCGCGGTGTTCGTGGAGGACGAGCCGCCGACGGAGGACCCGGAGCTGCTCGGCCTCTACGAGGGGACGCCGCTGACCGAGCGCGGTGAGTGGTACGCGGGAGTGCTGCCGGACCGCATCACGATCTACCGGGGGCCGACGCTGCGGATGTGCGAGTCCCGGGAAGAGGCCGTGGAGGAGACGGAAGTGACTGTTGTTCACGAGGTGGCGCACCACTTCGGGATCGACGACGAGCGGCTGCACGCCCTCGGCTACGGCTGACGGGGAGGGATGCCGGGCGCGGTACGCCGGTCGGGTGGCGGCGCGCCGCGCGTGTCCTGGGCGGGGCGGGGCCAGTTGGGCAGGGGGCCTGTCCCCCCGCGACCCGAAGGCGGTCCCGCTCATGCCCGCAAAGCCACTGGCGTCAGCCGTGACGTTCACCCGTATCGCCGCCGTGACCGTCGCGGCGCTGGCCCTCGGCGGCTGCATGAGCGTGAGCGACCCGGACCGGGTGACGCCGTCGGGCTCGGGCAAGCAGCGCGAGGTGGGCACCCGGCCGGACGGCGGGCTGCCGGCGGTGGACGGTCGTCCGGGCAGGCAGGGCGCGAAGGTGCCGCACGGCGCGAGCGGGAGCCCCGCGGCGAAGGGGGCGTCCGCGGAGTCCTCCTCCCCCTCCCCGTCCGCCGGGTCGGCCGGGGCGTCGCCGCCCGCGGGGAAGCCGGGCAAGCCGGGGGAGCGGTCGAAGCCGCCGGGTGGCCAGGGGCCGGGAACGGAGCCGCACCCCGGGCGGCCGTCGGCGCCGTCCCAGCCGGCCTCGCAGCCGCCGAGCAGCCCGCCCTCGCCGCCCGCGCCGACGTCTCCCCCGGAGACGACCCCGCCCGCTCCGCAGCCCGCTCCGCAGGCGGGGCCGGTCGCTTCATGACGGCCTCGTAGCTGCCTCGCAGTCGTAGGCGCGGAGGCTGGTGCGGGGATGAAATGGCAGGTCAGGAGGGGTATCCGCCATCTCTTCGAATGCCCATTCGAGATGTCCCGCAGAAGGGGACTTGCGCGATGTGGTGGTGGGTGCGTATGGTGGTAGATCGTTTGATCCCATTTGCCCGGCGCCTGACAGAAGCGCGCCGTGTGGCGCGTTCCTTACCTTGCCGTGGCTGACCGCATCGAGGCGGTCATTTGTGAAGCCGACACGGAGCTTGGGCGCGTGCCGAAACTCCGGAAGGTTTCGCATTTCGCATGTCCATTTCCACTGAGCAGACCGTCATGCCCGAGAACGACGAGATCGTTGTCGAGGCTGCCGCTGACACCACCCCCGAGACCCCCGTCGTCGACGCTGTCGCCGATGTCGACACCGATGCCGACGCTGCCGCCGCCGACTCCGATGACGCGGACGCCGAGCCGACGGTCACCTTCGCCGACCTCGGTCTGGACGAGGCCATCGTCCGCAAGCTCGCGCAGAACGGCGTGACCACGCCCTTCCCGATCCAGGCCGCGACCATCCCGGACGCCCTGGCCGGCAAGGACATCCTCGGCCGTGGCCGCACCGGCTCCGGCAAGACCCTCTCCTTCGGTCTGCCGCTGCTGACGGTCCTCTCCGGTGGCCACACCGAGAAGAAGAGCCCCCGCGGTCTGATCCTCACCCCGACCCGCGAGCTGGCGATGCAGGTCGCCGACGCCCTCCAGCCGTACGGTGACGTGCTCGGCCTGAAGATGAAGGTCGTCTGCGGCGGTACGTCGATGGGCAACCAGATCTACGCCCTGGAGCGCGGCGTCGACATCCTCGTCGCCACCCCGGGCCGTCTGCGCGACATCATCAACCGCGGTGCCGCCAAGCTCGACAAGGTCCAGGTCGCCGTCCTCGACGAGGCCGACCAGATGGCCGACATGGGCTTCCTGCCCGAGGTCACCGAGATCCTCGACCAGGTCCCGTCCGGTGGTCAGCGCCTGCTGTTCTCCGCGACGCTGGAGAACGAGATCGACACCCTCGTCAAGCGCTACCTGGTCAACCCCGTCACCCACGAGGTGGACGCGGCCCAGGGCGCGGTCACCACGATGACGCACCACGTCCTCGTCGTGAAGCCGAAGGACAAGGCGCCGGTCACGGCCGCCATCGCCGCCCGCAAGGGCCGCACGATCATCTTCGTCCGTACCCAGCTGGGTGCCGACCGCGTCGCCGAGCAGCTGCTCGACTCCGGTGTCCGCGCCGACGCGCTGCACGGCGGCATGACCCAGGGCGCGCGTACCCGTGTGCTGGAGGACTTCAAGGGCGGCCACGTCAACGTCCTCGTCGCCACCGACGTCGCCGCGCGCGGTATCCACGTCGACGGCATCGACCTCGTGCTGAATGTCGACCCCGCCGGTGACCACAAGGACTACCTGCACCGCTCCGGCCGTACGGCCCGTGCCGGCAAGTCCGGCACGGTCGTCTCCCTGGCCCTGCCGCACCAGCGCAAGCAGATCTTCCGTCTGATGGAGGACGCGGGCGTCGACGCCTCGCGTCACATCGTCGGTGGCGCCGGCGCCTTCGACGAGGACGTCGCCAAGATCACCGGTGCGCGTTCGCTCACCGAGGTCCAGGCCGACTCCGCGGCCAACGCGGCCAAGCAGGCCGAGCGCGAGCTCCAGGACCTCAACCGCCAGGTGGAGCGCGTCCAGCGCCGCGCCACCGAGCTCCGCGAGGAGGCCGACCGCCTCGTGGCGCGCGCCGCCCGCGAGCGTGGCGAGGACCCGGAGGCCGCCGTGGCCGCCGCGGCCGAGGCCGCTGCCAACGAGGCCAAGGCCGAAGAGGCCGCCGCCGCCGTGCCCGCGCAGTCCGCGTCGACCCCGCGTGACGAGCGTGGCAACTACGAGCGCCGCGACGACCGTTCCTCGGGCGGCTTCCGCCGTGACGACCGCCGTGACGACCGCTCCGGCGGGTTCCGTCGCGACGACCGCCGCGACGACCGCTCTTCGGGCGGCTTCCGCCGTGACGACCGTCCGTCCGGTGGCTTCCGCCGCGATGACCGCCCCTCCGGTGGCTTCCGTTCCGGTGGCGACCGTCCGTCGGGTGGGTTCCGTCGTGACGAGCGTCGTGACGAGCGTCCCGCCGGTGGTGGCTTCCGCCGCGATGACCGTCGTGACGACCGTCCGTCCGGTGGCTTCCGCCGTGACGACCGCCCCTCCGGTGGCTTCCGTTCCGGTGGCGACCGTCCGTCGGGTGGGTTCCGTCGTGACGAGCGTCGTGACGAGCGTCCCGCCGGTGGTGGCTTCCGCCGCGATGACCGTCGTGACGACCGTCCGTCCGGTGGCTTCCGCCGTGACGACCGCCCCTCCGGTGGCTTCCGCTCCGGTGGCGACCGCCCGGCCTCCGGCGGCGGCTTCCGCTCCGGCGGCGGCGACCGCCCGTTCAACCGCGACCGTCGCGACGACCGCCCCTCGACCGGCGGCTACCGCTCCGGTGGCGACCGTCCGGCCGGCCGTCGTGACGACCACCGCGGTGGCGGCACCGCCACCGGCTCCTTCGGCCGCCGCGACGACAAGCCCCGCTGGAAGCGCAACGGCTGATAGCCGCAGCTGATCTGAGGGCCCGTACGACACATTTGTGCCGTACGGGCCCTTCTGCGTACGCCCCCTCCGACACCCGCGACGCGGCCCCGGCGAATACGACTCGGGCTCCGGCGGTCGGCCGGGCTATGCTGCGGGGTGCGGGCCGTTAGCTCAATTGGCAGAGCAGTGGACTTTTAATCCATTGGTTGTGGGTTCGAGTCCCACACGGCCTACGTGATGCGGGTGGGGGTTATGCCCCCTGACCTGCGGTCGAGCGCCTCGTCCGGTTCCTGCCGGGCGGGGCGCTCCGGCGTTGTGGGGCGCTGGTGTGCCCCTTGCGTGCCCACCGGGCCGTTCGGCGAGGGACTGAGGCGCGCCCTCCCGGACCCGGCCCGGACACGCGCGCTCCGGGGCAGCGACCAGGGGCGTTTCCTGACGGACGGCCGGGTTCCCGCGTGACTGCCTGTGTATGGCGGGGAGTTGTGGCGAGAGGGTGGCGCGACCTGGCGGTCGGCCCGGGCGTACGTCCCCTTCCCGGACATTCTTCCCTTATTCCCGTCCGAAACCCCGTTGAACCGCGCTCAGTTAGTGAAATTCCCGCCCCCGAGCCGTGTTCGCGCCGCTACGGTAAGTGCGCGGGGTGGGTGAGGCGAGGGTCGGGAGGCGGAGACGTGGAGCATTCGCGAGCGGGTGAGGGCGAGGGCGAGACGCGGGCCGGGGTGGGCGGCGGCGAGCCGACGCCCGCCGACCAGGTGGAGGAGCTGCTGAAGCGCGCGCAGAACGGGTTCGAGCTCGACGAGCCGCTGCTCGACCGGCTGCGGACCGCGCTCATGCACCAGTCGGAGCTGCGCTCGTACCGCCAGCGCAATGACGAGCCGCGGCCGCTGCGCTGCAATACCTACCGGCACGTCTTCCTGCTCTCCGACGGCAGCAGCCGGCTGCTGTACGAGCTGGAGCACGACACCGGGCCGGACGACCGCTTCCTCTACGAGGTGTACGCCCGGGAGGAGGCGCTGGACCAGGCCGAGCGCCGGGTGCACGAGCGGATCGGCGGCGGCATCGGCCCCGGCACCGAGGCCGAGGAGCTGCCCGCCTGGCTGGCGGAGGAGCTGCTGCTCGCGATGGGGCCGACGCGTCCCCACCGGGAGTACGTCTGCGACGCCTCGCCCGACCACGCCCGCCGCCTGCTGCGCCGCGCGGAGAACGCGGACGGGCCGGGCGAGGTGGTGCGCGAGCTGCTCCAGGGGGCGCTCGGACATCACATCGCGCTGATCACCAAGCCGCGCCGCCGGGGCGCGGGGCGGGATGCGACGTGGTGCCGCTTCTACGAGCACGCGTTCCTGCTGGAAGGCGGCGGCGAGGTCAGCCTCTGGGAGCTGGAGCACAATCTGACGGCCGACGGCCGGCTGGTGTGCGAGGTCTACCTCGACGAGGCGGAGGCCGAGGTGGCGGCGGACCGGCACGCCCGCGCGCAGGGCGTGGAGCTGTAGCCGGCCGGCCCGCGGCGGGGCCCCGGGGAACCGGGGCGGCGGTGGGGGTTACGGGGGGCCGCCTGTGTGTGCTATGGTCTTTCAAGTTGCAGTTGTGGTACCCATGAACTCGTGTGCGCCTGACGGTTTTGTAACCGAAGGCGCATTTTTGTTTTTGCCGGTCTATTCCGGTGTGGGGCCCATCCCATTAAGGAGATAGACATGGCTACTGGCACCGTGAAGTGGTTCAACGCTGAAAAGGGCTTCGGCTTCATCGAGCAGGACGGCGGCGGCCCGGACGTCTTCGCCCACTACTCGAACATCGCCTCCTCCGGCTTCCGTGAGCTGCTCGAGGGCCAGAAGGTTTCCTTCGACGTCACGCAGGGCCAGAAGGGCCTGCAGGCCGAGAACATCGTCGCTGCCTGACGATCGGATGCCCGCCCGGTCGACTGAGTCAAGGCCTTTCGGCCCGATGACTCGACCGGGTATCGCATAGAGCATTAACGCAATGGGGCCCGCACCACTGGGTGCGGGCCCCATTGTTGCCCCCGCACCAGCGCGCCCAGGCTTTTCCGCCGCCGTCCGTCCCGGACGGCCTCGCGATGCGAAGTCCTTGATCTCGGGCGTGCCACCCCATTGAGGGAAGGTCCCCGAATGACCCGCTCAGCCCGCCCTGCCCGCTCGTCCTCCGCCGACGGCGGCTCCGCCCGCCCGTCGCGCGCGCGTGGCCCGCAGTCCTCCCGAGGCGGTCAGCCCCGTGGCGGCCAGTCCAAGGGCCGCAAGCCCGCCGCCGCTCCCCTCCAGGGCGAGTTCGAGATGCCGGTCAGCACGACCCCCGCGCTGCCGCCCGTCGAGTCCTTCGACGCGCTGGACATGCCGAACGGCCTGCTCGCCACGCTGACCCGCGAAGGCGTCACCGAGCCGTTCCCGATCCAGGCCGCGACGCTGCCCAACGCGCTCGCCGGCCGCGATGTCCTCGGCCGCGGCCGCACGGGCTCCGGCAAGACCCTGGCCTTCGGCCTGGCGCTGCTCGCCCGTACCGCGGGCCGACGGGCGGAGCCCAAGCGCCCGCTCGCCATGGTCCTCGTCCCCACCCGTGAGCTGGCCCAGCAGGTCACCGACTCGCTCAGCCCGTACGCGACCGCCGTGAACCTGCGGATCGCCACGGTCGTCGGCGGCATGTCCATCGGCCGCCAGGCGCAGACCCTCGCGCGCGGCGCCGAGGTGCTCGTCGCGACCCCCGGCCGCCTCGCCGACCTCATCCAGCGCGGTGACGCCAAGCTCGGCGACGTGCGGATCACGGTCCTGGACGAGGCCGACCAGATGGCCGACATGGGCTTCCTGCCGCAGGTCACCAAGCTGCTCGACCAGGTCGACCCGGACGGTCAGCGCATGCTGTTCTCCGCGACCCTCGACCGCAACGTCGACCGGCTCGTCCGCCGCTTCCTCACCGACCCGGTGACGCACTCCGTCGATGCCTCCGTCGGCGCGGTCTCCACGATGGACCACCACCTGTTCCACGTGACCGACCAGGACAAGAAGGACTCCGTCACCCGGGTCGCCGCCCGCGCCGGCCGCGTGATCATGTTCGTCGACACCAAGCGCGGCGCCGACCGCCTGGTGAAGAAGCTGCTGTCCGAGGGCGTCCGGGCCGCCGCGCTGCACGGTGGCAAGAGCCAGCCGCAGCGCAACCGCACGCTGGACCAGTTCCGCACCGACCAGGTCACCGCCCTGGTCGCGACGAACGTCGCCGCGCGCGGTATCCACATCGACGGCCTCGACCTCGTCGTGAACATCGACCCGCCGACCGACCACAAGGACTACCTGCACCGCGGTGGCCGCACCGCGCGCGCCGGCGAGTCCGGCACGGTCGTCACGTTCGTGCTGCCCGAGCAGCGCCGTGAGATGTCCCGGATGATGACCACGGCCCAGATCACGCCGAACGTCATCAAGACGTACCCGACCGACCCGGAGCTCGCCCGCATCACCGGCGCCCGCGAGCCCAGTGGTGTCCCGGTCGTCATCACGCCCCCGGCCCCGGCCCAGCCGCAGGGCACCGGCAAGTCGTCGAGCTCGCGCGGCAGCCGCGGGGGCCGCGGCCGCACCCGCACGGACGCCTCCGGCTCCGGCACGGGCGGCTCGGGCAACAGCGGCAGCCGCCCGTTCCGCGGCTTCGGCAACGGCACGGAGGGCTCCCGCCGCTCCGGCACCCGCCCGGGCAACGCGGTCGGCCGCGGCCGTCGCAGCGGCGGCGGTGGCGGCGGCACAGGCGGCGGCGGCCGTCGTCCGTCCGCGGCGTGACGCGTACGGAGTGACCTGACGGTCTTCAACGCCGGACGGGCTGGTTGTGGCTGAGCTCAGCCACAACCAGCCCGTCCGGCGTTTGAGGACGCGCCCGCAGGGCGCTCACCGCCGCAGGCGGCAGACGGCCCGCAGCCGAAATCCGCCGGACAGATCTCAGGGCTCACCCACCAACGGCGCAGTACCAGTCGCCCGCGCGAGCGTCACGCGCGAGGCTGAGGGGATACGCGCGGGACGGCCGGTCAGGAGAGAACACGGTGGGGAAGCGAGGCGAGCCCGGGTCGGCTTCGACACGCGACCCGGCACGTGAACCCGTACGCGGCCGGGCAGACGATCCGGCCCGTGATCCGGCCCGCGATCCGGCATCGAACCCCCCGTGGAACCCGCCACCGCGGAACGGCGGGGAGTCCCACTGGACCGCCATCCGCCGCGCGGCGAAATGGCTCCCGGCCCTGCTGATCGTCGGCGGCGCCGCCTTCGACTACTTCACCCCTCCCCGCTTCACCTACGCCCCCTTCTTCTGCTCCGCCCCCCTCGTCGCGGCGGCCCTGCTGTCCCTGCGCGCCACCGCGACGACCGCCGTGGCGGCCGTGGGCGCGGCCATCACCCTCGCGGTCTACCACCGCGTACAGGACACGGCCGAGTCCACGACCGAGGTCGTCACCGTCACGGCCGTCTCCCTCCTCGCCCTCGGCCTGAACCGCATCGTGCGCCACGGCGACCAGCAGCTCGCCTCCGCGCGCGGCATCGCCGAGGCCGCCCAGCGCGCGGTCCTGCCGACGCCGCCCGCCCGCATCGCCGGGATGCGCGTCGCCGCGCGCTATGTGGCGGCCCAGGCCGACGCCCGGATCGGCGGCGACCTCTACGCCGTCCAGGACACCCCGCACGGCGTGCGCGTCATCGTCGGTGACGTACGCGGCAAGGGCCTGGGCGCGGTGGAGGCCGTCGCGGTGGTGATCGGAGCCTTCCGGGAGGCCGCCGAGCAGGAACGCACGCTCGAAGCGCTCGCGGCACGGCTGGAGCACGCGTTGCGGCGGGAGGGCAGACGGCGCGCCAACCTGGACCAGTCCGAGGGCTTCACCACCGCCGTCCTGGCGGAGGTGCCGCCCGGGGCGAACACGCTGCGCCTGGTGAACCGCGGCCACCCGCCCCCGCTGCTGCTGCACATCGACGGGCGGGTGGACGAGACGTACCCGGAGGTGCCGGCGCTGCCGCTCGGCATGGGGGACCTGGGCGGGTGGCCGGACCGGGCGGAGGAGCGGGAGTTCCCGGCGGGTTCGACGCTGCTGCTGTTCACCGACGGGGTGACCGAGGCGCGGGACGCGGACGGCGTCTTCTACGTCCCGCAGGAGCGGCTGCGCGGCAGACAGTTCCGGAGCCCCGACGCGCTCCTCGACCTGCTCGCCGCGGACGTGGCCCGCCACTCGGGCGGTCACACGGCCGACGACATGGCCCTTCTGGCGATCCGGCGCGGTGACGGCTTCCACCATCCCGTGGCCGCCGCGCGCGGCACCCTCACCGCGACCGTGACGTCCACGCGGACGCATACTTCCCCGCACGGATCTGCTGCCGTTTCTCCCCCCGCTTCCCCCGCTGCTTCTCCCGACGACGGTAAATGATCTTGAATCGGCACGTGCCGCGGATGTCGGCTGACGAGGGATCAACTCCGTGGTGTTCCGGTAGCGCGCAGTAACTCGCCTGCCGGGAAACCCGCGTGTCCTGTGAAGTAGGCCCCGAAAGCCGGTGGGTTCGGGCGTTCGGCTTGGAATCCGCCAGCCATGTCTATTAACGTTCGATAACGCAGCGCGGTCGTCACAGCCGCCGCAAGAGGCGGCACCGTGCGCCTTCGCCGAATCCCGCGGGCACAGCACCATCTGCACCACCAGCGACAACCGGGAACCGGGGAACCACCAAACTTGGGGTGAATCGGGCCGTACTCCGGCCCGTAGGAGACCTTCCTGCTCCGAACCCGTCAGCTAACCCGGTAGGCGAGAAGGAAGGAAAGGAGTCGCCCTCGTGGCGTCCAACAAGCCTGCCCCCGGCGATGGTTCCTACGAGTCGTACGGGCCCTACGGGTCGTACGAGCAGCCGGAGCCGACCGAGCTGTACGGAGCCGGGGCCTACGCGCCGGAGCCTTCGATCGTGCCCGCGTACATGACTCCTCTGACGCCCGAGCCCGTCGTCGCCGCCCCGTCCACCGTGACCCCCGTGGCCGCCGCCGAGCCGGCCGGGGAGCCCGGGGAGGTGTGGAACCCCACCGCGGAGTCCGTCGCCCCGGTCCGCGGCAGACACCGCGTCGTCAAGCAGCGCGGCGGCACGATGGCCCGCAGTGGCGCGGTCCTCGGTGTCGGCGTGATCGCGGCGGTCGGCGCGGGCGGCATGGCGACCGCCCAGGACCGCCCGGCGACGCCGATATCCGTGCCCGACGTGGCGCAGAACATCCCCGGCTTCGGTGCGCTGCTGGCGGATGACGACGACAAGAAGAAGGACTCCGCTTCCGGCTCCGCCGCGGCGCAGGCTCCCGGTGCCGATCAGCCGCTGACCCAGGCGGGACTGTCCGCCGAGGAGGCGGCCCGGGGCACGTCCGACGCCGGCGAGGCGCTGCGCGCCCGCATCCTCCAGCAGGCCGAGCACCAGCAGAACCTCGGTGACGAGGAGGCCCGCGAGGCCGAGGCGAAGAAGGCCGCCGAGGCCCACCGGAAGGCGGCGGCCGAGAAGGCGGAGCAGGCTGCCGCCGAGAAGGAGAAGGCGGAAGCCGAGGCGGCGGCCGAGAAGAAGAAGGCGGAAGCGGAAAAGGCGGCCGAGAAGGCCGCCGAGAAGTCTTCGAACGAATCTTCCGACGAAAATGCGAGCGAATCCGGGAGTGGCGGGTCGGAGCCCTCGGGCGGGGGCGGCGGCCACAGCTCGGGCTCGTACTCCCTCCCCGTCGGCTCATACACGCTGACCGCGGGCTTCGGCCAGGCCGGCGACATGTGGTCCGCGAACCACACCGGCGCGGACTTCGCCGCCCCGACCGGTACCCCGGTCAAGGCGGTCGGCGGCGGCACGATCACCAGTGCGGGGTGGGCGGGCGCGTACGGCTACCGCGTCGTGCTGACGCTGAACGACGGCACCCAGATCTGGTACTGCCACCTCTCCTCGATGGTGGTCACCTCCGGCCAGGTCTCGGCGGGCGACGTGATCGGCCGGGTCGGTGCGACCGGCAACGTCACGGGCCCCCACCTGCACCTGGAGACCCGGCCGGGCGGCGGCTCGCCGGTCGACCCGCTGTCGTGGCTGCGCGGCCGAGGCCTGGAGCCGTAACGAGGCCTGCAGCCGTAAGGGGCGTGGGGCTGCTTGTCGGGGGCGCGGGGCAGTTTCGTAAGGGGTACGGGCGGGAAACGGCTCCTACGAACGTAGAGGCCCTACGCCCACTGCCCGTCCCGCACGACGTCGATAATCGGTCCCGATAACCACACCTTTGCCACGAATGCTTCAGGTTCAGGTGGGAACTCGGGGTGTGTGACGGATGCGACGATCACCACCTCAGTGCCTGCCCGCCTCGACCGGCTGCCCTGGTCCCGGTGGCACTGGACGGTGGTGATCGGCCTCGGCACCGTCTGGATCCTGGACGGGCTGGAGGTCACGGTCGTCGGCAATATCGCCGGGCGTCTGTCCGAGAAGGACAGCGGCCTGTCCATCACCTCGGGGCAGGTCACGGGCCTGGCGGCGGCGCTGTACGTCGCGGGCGCCTGCGTCGGGGCGCTCTTCTTCGGCCGGCTGACCGACCTCTTCGGCCGTAAAAAGCTTTTCATGATCACGCTCGCCGTCTATCTGGCGGCGACCGCGATGACCGCGTTCTCCTTCTCCACGTGGTGGTTCTTCCTCTTCCGCTTCCTGACGGGCTTCGGCATCGGCGGCGAGTACGCGGCCATCAACTCCGCCATCGACGAGCTGATCCCCGCCACCTACCGCGGCCGCGTGGACCTGATCATCAACGGCAGTTTCTGGCTCGGTGCGATCGGCGGATCGCTGCTGTCCATCCTGATGCTGGACACGAACATCTTCCCGGCCGACCTCGGCTGGCGGATCACCTTCGGCTTCGGCGTCGTCCTGGGGCTGGCCATCCTGCTCGTACGGCGCCATGTGCCGGAAAGCCCACGCTGGCTCTTCATCCATGGACGCGGCGAAGAGGCAGAAGTGCTGGTGGCCTCCATCGAGCAACGCATCGAGATGGAGAAAGGCGAGGTGCTGCCGCCACCCACGCGGCAGATCACGATCCACCAGCGCAAGAGCATCGGATTCGGCACCATCGCCCGCACGGTCTTCTCCCAGTACCGGCGCCGGGCGATTCTCGGCCTCGCGCTCTTCATCGGCCAGGCCTTTCTCTACAACGCGATCACCTTCGGCTTCGGGGCCATTCTCACCACCTTCTATGACGTGTCCACGTCCCGCACCGGCTACTTCTTCGCGGTGATAGCGGTCGGCAACTTCCTCGGCCCGCTGTTCCTCGGCAGGCTTTTCGACACCATCGGCCGCCGCATCATGATCTCGTCGACTTATTTGCTGTCCGGTGTGCTCCTCTTCGGCACGGCCGCGCTCTTCGACGGCGGGCATCTGAGCGCCAATACCCTCACCGCCTGCTGGGCCGTCGTCCTCTTCTTCGCCTCGGCGGGCGCGAGCAGCGCCTATCTCACGGTCTCGGAGGTCTTCCCGATGGAGACCCGGGCCATGGCGATCGCCTTCTTCTACGCCCTGGGCACGGCGGCGGGCGGCATCAGCGGCCCGCTGCTGTTCGCCTCACTGACCGCGAGCGGCGTCGTCGGCGACACGGTCCTGGCCTTCCAGATCGGCGCGGCGCTGATGTGCCTGGCCGGGCTGGTGGCAGCGTTCCTGGCCGTCCCGGCCGAGGGCCGCTCGCTGGAGGACATCGCGGAGCCGTTGTCGACGGCGAAGAAGCCGTCGACGCCGGGCCCGCCCGACCCGCCCACCCCGGAGGCGGGGGCGGTGACGGCCGAGGCTTGAAAGGATCGGTGCGAGGGCGTTGCGGCCCCGGAATCGGAACCGGACGGAATACGAACTTCTGCCCGGCTGTTGTGTGTCCCCATGGCTGACATTCACAAGAAGATCGGCAACCTTTCTGTCCACCCGCTCGCCCTCGGCGGCAATGTCTTCGGGTGGACGGCCGACGAGGCGGAGTCCTTCGCCGTCCTCGACGCGTACGCGGCGGCGGGCGGCAATTTCATCGACACCGCGGACATCTACTCCGTGTGGGCACCGGGAAACGAGGGCGGCGAATCCGAGACCGTCATCGGCAATTGGTTCGCCTCCCGCGGCAACCGCGCCGACATCGTCCTTGCCACCAAGGTCGGCGGCGGCCAACCCGAGAAGCGCGGGCTGTCCGCGAACGCCATCAAGTCGGGCGTCGAGGAATCGCTGCGGCGGCTGCGCACCGACTACATCGACCTCTACTACACGCACTTCGACGACCCGTCGGTGCCGGTGGAGGAGTTCATCACGGCCCTCGACGCCCTGGTGAAGGAGGGCAAGGTCCGCGAGATCGCCGCCTCCAACATCACCGCGGACCGGCTGGCCGAGGCCCTCGCCTTCTCCGACGCGTCGGGCCTCGCCAAGTACGCCGCGATCCAGCCCTACTACAACCTGGTCTCGCGCGACACCTACGAGGGCGACCTGGCCGACGTCGCCGCCCGCCACGGCCTCGCGGCCGTCCCGTACTTCGCTTTGGCCTCGGGCTTCCTCACCGGCAAGTACCGTCCGGGCCGGTCCGTGGACAGCGCACGGGCGGAGGGCGCCGGCAAGCACCTGGAGTCCGAGCGCGGCCGCCGCGTCCTCGCGGCCCTGGACGAGGTGGCCACGGCCCACGACGCCGAGGTCGCCACGGTGGCCCTGGCGTGGCTGAACGCCCAGCCGACGGTGGCGTCCCCGCTGGCGAGCGCGCGCACGGTGGAGCAGCTGCCGGCGCTGCTGGCGGTGGCGGACGTGACGCTGACGGAGGCGGAGCTGAAGCGTCTGACGGAGGCGTCGGCGTAGGGGGAACGGTTACGGGCCGGGGCGGCCGGCCCGTAACCGTGGGTCGTCGGTCAGCCCTTGCGCTCGACGGCCCAGGAGGCGAGGGCGACCCCACCGGCGACGGCGAAGACGGACGGCCAGGCGCCGACCTTCTTGGCGAGCGGATGGGATCCGGCGAACGCGGCGACGTACAGCCCGCTCAGCGCGGCAGCCTTGCCGGCGCCGGACGACTGCGCCCACTGCCGCGCGGCCACGGCCCCGGCGGCGGCCAGCGCCACCCCGCCGAGCGGCCGCTGCTTGGTCCAGCGGGCAACGCCATAACCACCCACAAGCCCGCTCGCGGCTACAACAGACGTCGGAATCCGACCCATAAGGCACCTCCTGGCTAAGGAAAAGCTCGGTCTCACGAGGCTAACCCCGCGTAGATTCGTTACTTGAGGGAGGCTTCGACCCGAGGAGCGCACAGGTGATCTGGTACGGGCCTAATGTCCTGAGATTGGCTGATGCGCTGGTCGAGGCGTACGCCGAGGTCTTCACGGCACCACCGTGGAACGAGGACGAGGAATCCGTTCGTCACTTCCGCACCCGCCTCACCACTGATGCCCAGCGACTCGGCTTCCGAGCGGCGGTCTCCCAGTCATCGGAAGGCATCGAGGGCTTCGCCACGGGCTGGCTCACGCAGCCGCCGTTCCCGACGGCGCGGGCGTACGGCAAGGTCACGGCTCAGCTGGGCCCGGAGCGCGTCACCGACCTCCTGATGGGCGCCCTGGAGGTCGACGAACTGGCCGTCCGCCGCCGCTCCCGGGCCAACGGCCTGGGCCGCCGCCTCCTCACCGAACTCACCACGGACGCCCCCGCCGCCCGCTCCTGGCTCCTCACCGCCCGCAAGGCCACGGCCACCATGGCGACCTACCACCGCCTGGGCTGGCACGAACTACGCCCACTGCCGGGCAAGGAGAACGACATAGCGGTCTTCCTGGCCCCCACCCACCCAGGCGCCACCGCCGGCGGCCAACGCCCTCACCCGAGCCGCCCCATCCGTATGGCTCCGACGAAGTCGGCCCAGGCGCGGTGAGGGAAGGCGAGCGTGGCGCGGGTGGGGTCTTTGGAGTCGCGGACGGCGGTGTGGCGCGCGCGGAAGGCGGCTTCGACGCACTTCGTCGCAATCGGATTGATCGCGGACCTTCTCCGCTGGCTCAGCGCCCATGACGGCGACCCCAACTACGCCCTCGACCTGGCGCATGTGCGCTTCGAAGCAGAAGCCGGAGCCGCCGGGTGAGGGGCTCGCATCCTTCGCCTCAGCCTGCGGCAATGGCGGAGTACGTCCAGACGTCGGCAGGCATCTCGTGCTTGAGCTTCCACTCGATGCCCATGGGGTTGCTGCCCTTGTGCTTGATGTAGTCGGCAGGCCCAAGAAGCATCCAGGGCTGAGGGCCGCCTATGTCCGTCTTCTTGTATCGGCGGACGAAGAGAAGGACGCTGGTGCCCTTCTGCCGATGGGTTTGGTACCGCAGGCCCGTCGGGGAAGTGCTGGACGTTTGGTTCTGCGATTCCCAGTGGAAGATCTCCGGGCTCATCGCGTAGTCCTTGTAGCGCGTCTCGGGGGAGAAGTCCTTGGCGTCCTTCTCGAGAGTGATGAGGAGAGCGTCGACCTTTACGCTTTCGCACCACTTCACGCCTTCACGGAAGTGCCCAGGGAGGAAGCCGTCGACGCTTGCTTGCTCCAGCGCGGGAAGGATCTCTTCTCGGCTGTAGGCGGCGTGAATCGTCAGCGGGATGCCCGCGTGGTCACCGTCGAGCGCGACGGGCAGGTGCTCTGTGTGCTCCAGGTTGTAGCTGAGCACCTGCTGCAGCTCGCTGCGGAACGCTGACTGCTCCCCCAGCGCCTTGAAGCCTTCGGCATATGAGGTGAAGCCTCCACCGAGGGGCCACAGGGAGAAGAACAGCATGCGGGCGTAGGCCTGGCCCTGGCTGTCGAGAGACTCGTAGGTCGGGGGTTCGTCCACCAGAATGCGGCTGTAGGCCGCTACCCGCGCGGGGTCATCGACGTGGAGGAAGGCAGAGACGCGCTTCAGTAGTGCATCTTCACCCTCGGGCGCGGGTCCGCTCAGGAGATTGGCTCTACGCAGCAATCTGGTCCAGGAGTTGTTGGAGCGGTAGAGCTCCTTGAGCTCGCGCTGGCTCTCCCGGAGGTAGTCGGCCAGTCGGGGCTGGGCGTAGGAGGCGACCTCGCGGGTCAACTGGGTCACATTGACGTTGATCTGGCTCTTGATGTTGTCGAGGATGCGCTCCTTCGACTTTCGATCGAGGACGATCTGGCATCCGGAAGGCAGCAGCGGGAAGTCCTGCTCGACGTTGTCGGCCAGGCGCTTGCGGGTGAGGTTGGTGAGGGCGCGGAACTGCTCTTCGAAGCGGAACTCTTTGCGGTGCTGTCCGATGAAGTCGAGCACGGTGAGCACGGCCTTATCGGGGGTGCGGCGAAGGCCTCGGCCGAGCTGCTGGAGGAAGACCGTAGCGCTGGACGTGGGACGGAGCAGGAGGAGCGTATCCACGTCAGGGATGTCCAGACCCTCGTTGAACAGGTCAACGGAGAAGAGAACCTGGATCTTGCCATCTCGGAGCTCGGTCAGCGCCTGCGCCCGCTCGGCGGCGGGCGTGGTGCCGTCGAGTGCTTTGGCGCTGAGCCCAGCCTGACGGAAGAAAACTGCCATGAACCGAGCGTGGGCGACGGACACACAGAACCCCAGTGCCCGCATGGTGCCTGGGTCGGTCACCTTGTCCTGCACCGCTTTGACGACCAGACGAGCCCGGGCGTGATTTCCGGTGAAGAGCTTGTCGAGCTCGCCCGTGTCGTAGGCACCTCGTTTCCAAGTGAGGCCTTCCAAGTCCACGTTGTCGGCGATGCCGAAGTAGTGGAACGGGCTGAGCAGGTCGTTCTCCAGTGCTTCCCAGAGGCGCATCTCGGCGGCGATGTGGCCGTCGAAGAACTCATCCTGGACGTTGAGCCCGTCCATCCTCTCCGGGGTGGCCGTAAGGCCAAGGAGCTCGATCGGCTGGAAGTGATCGATGATCCGCCGATAGGTCGGAGAGACGCCATGGTGGAACTCGTCGATGACGATGACGTCGAAGTGATCCGGGGCGAACCGTTCGAGCGACCGGGCGTTCAGAGACTGGACACTGGCGAACACGTGCGTCCAGTTGTCCGGGACCTCCCCTCCGACTGAAAGCTCGCCGAAGTTCGGATCGATCAGCACGTCCTGGTAGGTGCGCAGGGACTGCTTCAAGATTTCTTGGCGGTGAGCGACAAAGAGGAGCTTGAGGTCACGTCCCTGGTGCTTCCTCTTGAGCGCTTTGTAATCGAGGGCGGCCATCACGGTCTTGCCCGTGCCGGTGGCGGCGACGAGGAGGTTTCGGTGCCGGCCGTGGAGATCGCGCTCGATCTGCAACCGCTCCAGCATGTCCTTCTGGTGTGGGTACGGCCTGACCTCGAGCCCAGAGAGACTGATGGACGTGGTGTCGCCCCGCTGCCTACCGCTGGCCTGGGCGAGGGCAGCCATCAACCGCTCGGCGTCCTTGTCAGGGTCGTAAGGCTCAAAGGCTGGCTCGCTCCAGTAGGAGTCGAAGGTGGCCTCAAATTTCCTGAGCACCGCAGGAGTCGCTACAGAGGACAGCCGGACGTTCCACTCCAGACCGTCGAGAAGCGCAGCCCGAGAGAGATTGGAGCTGCCGACGTATGCGGTGTCGTAGCCACTGTTCCTGCGGAAGAGCCAGGCCTTCGCGTGAAGCCGGGTCGATCGCAGCTCGTAGTTGACCTTGACCTCCGCGCCGAAGTCCTTGACCAGCCGATCTAGAGCAGCGCGCTCAGTAGCGCCGATGTACGTAGTGGTGATGACCCTGATGGGCACGCCTCGCGCTGCGGCAGCCTTGAGCGGTCCCTCGAGCACGCGCAGGCCGTGCCACTTCACGAAAGCGCACAAGAGATCCACGCGGTCGGCGGTGGCCAACTCGGCGCGGAGCTCAAACCCGAGATTGGGATCTTCGGGGGAGTTCGTAATCAGCGCTGTCTCGGACAGTGGCGTGGCGGGTCGCAGGGTGTAGACACCCGGTGCCTCCTGCTCCGCGATGGAGAGCAACTGCCTTGGCCCAGCCGCGATGTACTCGACCAGTTCCTGTGCACCATCGCGAGTGTTCAGGGTCTCCAAGATGCGGTTGGCTTCCTTGACTCGCTCGTCGGGAGGCAGGGAGACGAGGACCTGCCGGACGATGTCAGCGATGTGTCGAGCAAGGACATGGGGCGAGGATTGATCACCCACCTTCTGCTCGGCAGTACGCCAGCCGCTCGCATGGAGATCTTGAAGGTGCTGTTCAAGACGCGAGGTGATCAGGCTCTCGTAGAGGCCGGGCGGAGGGGTAACACCGTGCTCGAAGGGCGTGCTCACAACAGCGTCTCCTCGCCTCGTCGGATGCTGCTGCCTGTTCTATCAGCGACCACCGACAGACCGGCCGGGAACGATCACCCGGAAGATCGCATCTGGGCGCCAAGGAGGTTGAGTTGGACTCCACTCGGGCAATCTCGATCGCACTTGCGTACTGTCTGCGCATGGGGATCAGGGATGCACTCGTTGAGATAGCCGCGAACTACGATGCGAATGCGGACACCTCCAAGGGCGTCTACGCCCAGGACCTCCTCCGTGCGGCTGGCCAGACCCTGGCACCGTTCCTTCCTGGAGAGCTTCGGGCAAAGGGGAACGGGGGAAGCGGTGGTCCCAGTCGGACGCCTTGGATCGGGGTGTACGACCCCGAGATCACTAGTGACCCCAAGCGTGGCTTGTACCTGGCGTACATCTTCTCTGCCGACCTCAAGACGGTGTCGCTCACACTTCAGCAGGGCGTGACAAGCCTGGAGAAGAAGCTGGGGCGGGGGGCAAAGCGTCGGGCTTTCCTGAAGGCAAGAGCACAACGCTTGCGGGCGGGGCTCCCTGAGGCCCTGATGGCGGGCTGGGACAACCCGTTGGTGCTGAGCTGCGCGGTCGACAGGGCCCTGTCGTATGAGGCAGGGAGTGTCGGAGCCCGCTGCTACGCGGTGTCCAACATGCCGTCAGAGATGTGTATCCGAGGCGACCTCTGGCACATGACGGACGTCTTGCAACAGGCAGCCCTCATCGAGCCGCAACTCATCGAGGAGGAAGGCCCGAACGGCCTCCAGGTGGGGTACGTGCCAGCACCGCATGGCCAGGCCACGGGCCTCGATCTCTTCCGCCCGAAGAATGCCAGCGACTACCTGGCGCACATTCCTGAGCGCACCCTTACGAAGCAGCGAATCCACGAGAGCCTGGTAGAGGCCTTCGGCCCGTACGCGCTTGAGCGCGGGTTCGTTCCCATCACCGAGAAGGTGCACCCCAGGGACCTGGTCCTGCGGCAGAACGGCGCCGAGTGGCTGGTGGAAGCCAAGACCGTCAAGCGCGGAAACCCCACCACAGCTGTTCGGGAAGCGGTAGGCCAGCTCCTCGAGTACAGGTACTTCTGGTACGAGGTTCAGGGGCAGGCCAAGCCCCATCTCCTGGCCCTCTTCACTGAGGACATCCACGTATACGCGGAGTACCTCGAACAGCACGGGATCGCCGCCGTCTGGAGGACCCTCGACGGCTGGGCCGGTTCGGCCTCTGCCGTCTCGTGGGGTCTGGTCGACTGACAGAAACGATCCTGCGCCTACGGCTCACAAGCGGGGCCAGAGGATCGCGTCAGAAATGCCGGCCCGGCTGCTGTGGGTACCCCTGGTACCCGCCCGCCCACGGGCCCGGTGGGGGGACGAACGGCATGGGGACCGTTGTCGCCGCGCTCGCCAGTGCCGGTTGGGCTATGTGCTTGCGTTGCCAGAGGTGGTGGAGGAGTTCCTGCTCGCGGGCGGTGAAGTCCGGGCCTGCCGTGCCGCGGTAGGCGCGTTGGCGGAGGAAGGCCAGGGACGTCGCGAAGGAGATGTACTCGGCTACCGCGTGGGCCGCGGGCTTGCCGCCGTGGCGGCGGGCCATGTCGCGGGCTATGCCTCGGGCGCGCATGGAGGACAGGGCCACGGGCTCGGGCGGGGTGAGCCAGCCGGCGGCCTGGTAGGCGGGGAGGTGGGCGCGGACTGTGCGCAGCTCGTTCTGGCGGGACCAGATGGTCAGCCAGACCAGGACGCCGAAGACCGGGACCATGAAGAGGGCGTAGACCGCGAGGAAGGCGAGGCCGCCGAGGGTGGCCGAGCCGTTCCAGACGCCGTGCAGGACCATCGCGGTCAGCAGTGCGGCGATGGGGATGACGACGCGCAGGACGGGCCGACGGGGGCCGAAGGTCGCGGCTATGCCGAAGCCGAGGCCTGTCATCGAGGTGAAGAGCGGGTGGGCGAACGGCGACATCAGTACGCGCATGAAGAACGTCGCCACCGTCGTCGAGCCCAGCCCCGAGTGCCCGAAGCTCTGGTCGGAGGCGAAGGCGTTGCCGAGGTAGAGGATGTTCTCGGTGAAGGCGAAGCCGGTGGCGGTGAGGCCGGCGATCACAACCCCGTCGACGATGCCGTTGAAGTCGCGGCGCCGGAAGACGAAGAGCAGCAGGATCGCCGCCGCCTTGGCGCTCTCCTCCACCACCGGTGCGACGAACGTGGCGCCCCAGGCGTCGGCGCGCTGGGAGACGTCGATGGTGCTCACGAGCCACTTCGTGGCGAAGGTGTTCGCCAGCAGGGCGACGAGGGTGGCCGCGCACGCGCCCCAGGCGAAGGCGAAGATCAGATTCCGCCAGGGCTTGGGTTCGACGCGGTCCATCCAGCGGAACGCGGCTATGAGCAGGGGTACGGGCAGCACGGCGAGGCCGAGCCCGACCAGGAAGCCCTCGGTGCCGGTCTGCTCGCGCACGAGCGCCAGGATGATCAGGCCGCACAGCGCGAGCAGCAGCATCACCGCCCCCGCGCGTACCGCCTTGTTGTCCCACAGGGCGCGACGCGGCTTGTAGCGCCAGCGTGCCGGCGCGGGTACGGCGGCGAAGCTCGGCTGCTGTTCGTAGGCCGGCACCGGCCGGGCGTACGACTGCTGCCCGTAGGCCGGCATGGGCCCGGGAAGCGGCTGGTGAGGGGACGGGGACTCGTGCACTCGATGACCCTAACGAAGGGATGGAGTGGGGAGCGGACGGATTTCCGCCCGTCCGACGGCACGATCGTCTCGATCGTGCCGTTCCGTACCGTTTGGTGTTCCCGCAGGTCAGGGCTGCTCGGTGCGCTGACGCCAGGCCCCGGCAGCCCCTGCCCGCCCGTGCCTACGACGCTCTGCGGCGGAACAGCAGGTCGTGCACGACGTGGCCCTTGTCCAGGCCCTGCCCCTCGAACCGCGTCAGCGGACGGAACTCGGGTCGGGGCGCGAAGCCACCGTCGGGCTGGGTGTTCTCGAAGTCGGGGCTGGCGGTGATGACCTCCAGCATCTGCTCGGCGTACGGCTCCCAGTCGGTCGCGCAGTGCAGCAGCGCACCGGGCGCCAGACGGGTCGCGGCGAGCGCGAGGAACTCCGGCTGGATCAGACGGCGCTTGTGGTGCCGCGCCTTCGGCCACGGGTCCGGGAAGTAGACGCGGATGCCGGCGAGGGAGTCGGGGGCGAGCATCTCGCGGAGCAGGATGATCGCGTCGCCGTTCGCGACCCGGACGTTATTCAGGCCGTTCCGCTCGGCCAGGCCGAGCAGGTTGCCCTGGCCGGGGGTGTGCACATCGCAGGCCAGGATGCCGGTGCCGGGGTCGGCCGCAGCCATCTGGGCCGTGGCCTCGCCCATGCCGAAGCCGATCTCCAGGACGACCGGCAGGTTCGGGTCGCCGAACAGCTCGCCGAGGTCGAGGCGGCGCAGGCCGTCGATGTCCAGGCCCCACCGCGACCACAGGCGGCGCAGCGCGTCGCCCTGGCCGGTGGTCACCCGGCTGCGGCGCGGCTGGAACGAGCGGATGCGACGTTCGTGGTGCGAGCCCGCCGGGTCGGCGGCGGGGCCGCCGGGGAACATCGGCTCGCGCCGGTCACGACCGGGCTGGGCGTCGGCTTCTGGGGAGGTGAGGTTCTCGGACACAGTGGTTCGATTCTACGGGCGGTGGGGCGGACGGCGGAAAGGGTCAGGACACGGGGCAGGCATGGAGGGGCAGGCAGGGGGCGGTGGGGCCAGGGGTTCTCGCCGCGCGCGGGCGTGCCCCGGCCGGTCCACCGACGATCGGCCGGGCGGTCGGCCGGGCGGTCGGCCGGGCGATCAACCCTCATCCCATCGCCGCCAACGCCCTCCGCGCCACTTCCCGGCCGATCGGCAGCGACGCCGTCGCCGCCGGTGACGGCGCGTTCAGCACGTGCACCATCCGGTGCGACTCCGCGAACAGGAAGTCGTCCACCAGCGTGCCGTCCCGCAGGACCGCCTGGGCCCGCACCCCTGCCGGGGCCGGTATCAGATCGGCCTCGGTCACGTCGGGCAGCAGCCTGCGCACCTCGTTCGCGAACGCGCGCTTGGACAGCGAGCGCCGGACCTCGCCCGCGCCGTACCGCCAGTGGCGGCGGGCTATGCGCCAGGAGCCGGGGTAGGCCAGCGTCCCCGCCAGCTCGCCGGGGTGCACGGTCCCCCGGGCGTATCCCTCGCGGGCCAGGGCCGGGACCGCGTTCGGCCCCAGGTGGACGGTGCCGTCGATGCCGCGGGTGAGATGGACGCCGAGGAAGGGGAACGCCGGGTCCGGGACGGGATAGACCAGGCCGCGCACCAGGTCCGCGCGGGACGGGGCCAGCTCGAAGTACTCCCCACGGAAGGGGACGATCCGCATGCCCGGGTCGTCACCCGCCAGCCGGGCCACCCGGTCGCTGTACAGGCCCGCGCAATTGACCAGCACCCTGGCGCGCAGCACCTCGCCCCCTGCCGTGCGCACCGCGACCGCCCCGGGACGTCGCCCGACGACCCGCACCTCCGCCCCGTAACGCACCGATGCCCCGGCATCCTCCGCCAGACCGGCCAGCCGGGCGGCCACCGCGCCGTAGTCGCACACGCCGGTGGTGCCGACGTGGATGGCGCCGATGCCGCGCACCCACGGCTCGTACTCCGCTATCTGGGCGCGGCCCAGCTCGCGCACGGGAATGCCGTTCTCCCGGCCGCGCTGGGCCAGGGCGTGCAGCCTCGGCAGCTCCGCGTGGTCCGTGGCGACGATCAGCTTGCCTGTCACCTCGTGCGGCAGGTCGTACTCCGCGCAGAACTTCACCATCTCCGCCGCGCCCTGCACCGCGAACCGCGCCTTGAACGACCCCGGGCGGTAATAGATCCCGCTGTGGATCACCCCGCTGTTGCGCCCGGTCTGGTGGCGCGCGGGCCCCGACTCCTTCTCCAGCACGATGACGCTCGTGCCGGGCGCGGCCCGCGTGATCGCGTACGCCGTGGACAGCCCCACGATTCCGCCCCCGACCACCAGCACATCGCAGTCGTACGCCGTCACCACGTCACCTCCCCGCGCTCCCCGGGACAGCCGGCACGCTCCCGGGAGCAGCCGGCACCGGAACACTCGGCACCCCTCAGCGCCTCACCCACGGTCCCCATCATGACCTGCACCACTGACAACGGCCCGAAACCCGAGCGGATCAGGGGCTTCACCAGCGGGGATTGCCAGGAATGCCCTTGCCTGTCCGGCGGATCTCCGGCTGCGGGCCGTGGGGCCGCCTGCGGGCGGCGGGCACCCTGCGGGCGCGTCCTCGATCTCCCCCAGCTACCGCTGGGAGGTGCCCCCAGCGGGCTTGATCGGGCTGGGCTCAGCAGTTCAGCCCGCCCGGAGGACACCACCGCGCAGCGGGGAGCGGACCACAGGGCCCGCACCACCACTGTCACGCGGGCGCCACCAGCAGCGGCCGCGCCCGCTCCCGCAGCTCGACGACGCGCGGCTCGTCCCCGTACGGCTCCAGCCGGTGCAGCAGGTCCCGCACGTACTCGGTCGTCCGCGCCGAGGAGATCCGCCCCGCGACCTCCACCGCCCGCGTCCCCGCCGCGCACGCCGCATCCAGATTGCCCGACTCCAGCTCCGCGACCGCCGACACCACCAGCCGCAGCCCGTGCGAGCGCACGAACTCCTCCGTCGGCCGGGCCAGCGCCTGCTCGGTGAAGCGCTGGACCTGCCGGGGCATCCGCAGATCGCGGTAGCACTCGGCGGCGTCGGCCGCGAAGCGCTCCTCGGAGTGGAAGCCCAGCCAGGGCGGGTCCGCGTCGCCCGAGCGTGCCCGCTCCAGCCACCCCTCGGCGGCCTTGAGCGCCGCCGCGCAGGCCTGGGCGTCCCCCGCCTTCGCCTGGGCGCGCGCCTCGACCAGACGGAAGAAGCTCATCGTGCGGGCGGTGGCCAGGCCGCGGTTGCGCTCCAGGGCCGCCTGGGCGAGGTCCACGCCCTCGTCGGCGAAGCCGCGGTACGTGGCCTGGAGACTCATCGAGGCCAGCACATAGCCGCCCAGCGGGACGTCGGCCGCCGCGCGGGCCAGCCGCAGCGCCTGGATGTAGTAGCGCTGCGCGGCCTCCTGCTGGCCGGTGTCGAAGGCCATCCACCCGGCGAGCCGGGTCAGTTCGGCCGTGGCCCCGAACAGGGCGCGCCCCACTTCGTCGCTGTACGAACCGAGCAACAGGGGTGCCGCGTCCACCCGCAGGCACTCCGGGACCATCGACGAACGCCAGTCCCCGCCGCCGTACTTGGAGTCCCAGCGGCGGGCATCGTCCGCCGCCTCCCGCAGCTTGGCCACGTCGCTGTGGCCCACCCGCTGCGGTAAGCCGCTGTCCGTACCGCCGCCGACGTGGCCGCCGCCCCCCGAGGTGCCGTGGCCGTTGGTACTCGCGGTGCCGTTCGTGGACGTGGGCGCCTCGCCGTCCTTGGCCGCAGTCGCAGCCGGGGCCTCGCGGGCGACCGAGGCGTCGGTGGGGGATATCAGCCAGCGTGACGCGGGCGTGGCGTACGCGCTGACGGCGAACGATCCCGCCAGGCTCTGCCAGATACCGCCTCCACCCCGCCGACCGGCGAGATCCAGCCTGTAGAGCTCCGTGGCGGAGCGCACCGCCTGGCCGACATCGCGCGGAAAGGAGAGCCCGACCTCGGGCGCGGGATCGGCGTCCGCGAGCCCGATCTCGTGCAGGGGCACCGGGCGGCCGAGCTTGCCGGCGATCGCGGCGGCGATCAGGTGCGGCGCGGCGCCCTGCGGCACCATTCCCTTGGAAACCCACCTGGCGACCGACGTCTTGTCGTAGCGAAGCGTCAATCCCCGCTGCGCACCGAGGTCGTTGACCCTGCGCGCGAGACCGGCGTTGCTGATCCCTGCGAGGGCGAGGACGGTGCCCAGCTTCTCGTTCGGCCCGCGTGGCTCCCTGGACATGCGCACCCCTCGACAACAGTGACGCCCGCCCCGGCATAGGCACGGGGCATTCGTAAACCCAGCGTAGTTCCCCGCATCCCGACCGTTAAGGGGCGTTGTCCCGGATGGCGAGATTCTGGTCCGCATGTACGTGCATTGAGGGGCACGTGCTCCGGTTGTGTGTGGCCGTGCGCCCACCCGTGCGCTCTGGTCCGGGCCATTGCGGGAGCGCTTCCATGGAACATGCGTGGGTTGGCCCGCTGTACTGGATCCAGTGGGCTGGGGGAAGCCGCCGCCTCATTCCCCGCGGGCGGCGGAACGGTCCGGGAGGCGGTCAGCGCCTCCCGGACTGTGACGTTCAGGGACGTACGGGCGGAAGCACTGCACGAGTGCGCCCCCTTGAAGCGGACGGCCGGAGTTTGGCCTGATTCGAGCGTATGCCCGGCTGTTGTGGCTTCGTATGGCCGGCCGTTGAGGCTTCCGTGGCCGCGCGTGATGCCTCCGGGGCGGTGTGCGTGCCGTGTCGCTCACGCCAGCCAAACCCCCCGCTAACTCCACGCGTACGTAAGGCCGTTCCATGCGTCCACGCGCGCGTGCCGGATGGTGTGCAACGTCCGGGACGTCGATCCCGGCCGGTGTCAGTCACCCGTGGCAGCATGAACTCGCACGCGAGCCACGAGCGGGACGGCGCCACGCCACTTCACCCCGCTATCAGGCGAGTTGGGGGACGGAACGCAACCCATGTGTTGCCTGTTTCGATGTCGCAACCAGTGGCTCACTGTGCATGATGACTGCTATCGGTTGGTTGTCCACAGCCTGTGGAGGCGGCAATGCGCTGGTTGGTGGGGTGGAGCAGCACCGCCGCCGGGACCGGTCCGCGCCCCGCCGCGTACTCCGGCACCGACTCCCCGGACCTTGATCATCCCAGCCGCCCCGACCACCCCGACGACCCGGGTCCGCCCATGGTCCACCCCGTCGGCGCCCAGCTGCTCTGGGGCGACCCCGGCCCCCTCTGGGCCGTCGGTGACTGGAGACCCGACGAGGTGCGCGTCGTCCGGGACGACCCCGCCACCCGCCTCGCCGTCCTCGGCCGCTGCGGCGCGAGCGACGAGGAACTGCGCGTGGGCCTGCTCGCCGCCCGCGGCGGCGCCCTGCGACACCTCACCGCCTGGCCCGGCAGCTACACCGCCGTCGCCCAGGTCGGCCGGCGCGTCACCATCGCCGGGGACCTGGCCGGCGCCCGGCCCGTCTTCCACACCGCCTGGGCCGGCGGCACGGCCTACGCCACCGCCGCCCTGCCCCTCGCCGACCTCATCGAGGCACAGCTCGACGTCGGCCACCTCGCCGCCCTGCTCGCCCTCCCCGACTCACCGGAGGCCCTGGGCGACAGCACCCCCTACAAGGGAGTACGCCGCGTACCGCCCGGCCACGCGCTGATCCTGCGCGACGGCTCCCGCGACATCTCCGGCTACGAACCCATGGCCTCACTCGCCATCGCCGCACCCCAACTCGCCCCGGACCAAGCCGTCGAGGGCGTACGGGAGGCCCTCGTCGAAGCCGTACGGACCCGGCTCGCCGCCCCTCGCCACGCCCCCGAGCACGGCTTCGGAGACCGCGACCCCGGCCCCGTACCCGGCATGGGACCGGCACAGCGCCGCGCCGCGCGCGGCGCACCGGCCGCCGGGATCGGCGCCGACCTCTCCGGCGGCAGCGCCTCCGCGACGCTGGCCCTGCTCGCCGCCGGGCTGCCCGGCATGCCCGGCACGCCTCCGGGCCTCGGCGCGGGCGCGGGCGAGCGGCTCCTCGCCGTCACCTTCAACGACCTCGCCGCGGAGGCCGGGCGGCCACGCGAGGCCGAGATCGCCCGCGCCCACGCCATCGCCACCAACCCCCGGCTCCGCCACGTCGTCGTCGCGGCGGGCCCGGAAGCCCTCCCGTACGCCGACCTGAGCAGCGGCCCCCTCACCGACGAACCCGGCCCCGCCCTCGTCACCGCCGAGCGGCACCGGCACCGGCTGGCCGCGGGCAGCGCGGACCACCTCGTCGGCAACGGCGCCCGCCAGGTGCTGGACGCACACCCCGCCCGTCTGGCCGATCTGCTGATGGACCGGCGGCGGCGCCACCTCCTGAGACCCGTCTCGGCCCTGGCCCGCGCCGACGGGGCCACTGCACAGTCCCTCTTCGTCCCCTTCACCGTCTACCGCGCCGCCCGCCGACTGGCCCGCACGTCCTACCGCGAAGGCCTGGAAGAGCTCGCCGCCCGGTTGCTCCGCCCCGGCTTCGCCGCCTCCCACCAGGCCGATGAGCCGGTCACGGGCGGAGCCGTCGGTGCCGTCGACGCCTCACTGGCCGCCCTCACCTGGTGCCGGCCCGGGCCCGCCGCACGCTGGCTCACGGGCGAGGCACTCGCCGAAGTATCGGTTCGCCTCCAGGCCGCCGCGGTCCGGCCGACAGGACTCATGCAACGCCCCGGCGAACGCCGCGCCGCCGCCGCACTCGCCCGCCACGCGGCCGACCACCGCGTCTTCGAACAAGCCGCGGAGATCCGCAGCCAGCGCCTCCACGCCCCCTTCCTCGACAACCAGGTCGTACGGGCCTGCCGCGCGCTCCCCGAGGCGCTCCGGGTGCAGCCGGGGGCCCGCGCCTCGGTCCTGCGCGCCGTACTCGCCGGTTCCGGCATCCGCGAACTGCCACCCGGCTGGGGCGCCACCTCGCACGCCGCCCACGCGGCGGCGGCACGGGCGGGACTCCGGGCCTCCGTGGATCCGCTCATGGAACTCTTCGCCGCACCCCTGCTCGCCGACGCCGGGCTCATCGACGCCAGGGTCGTACGGGCCGCACTCCACGCGGCAGCCGAGGGCGAAGCACTGCCACTGGACGGCCTCGCGGAGCTGGTCTCGACGGAGATCTGGCTGCGCCGCCTGCTCGCACGGCGCGGCACCTGCTGGACGGGCTCGGCGGCGCCCCGGCAGCGGGCGGTGGCGGGCGGGGTGGTGCGGAGGCCCAGCCTGTGAGGCGGGTTGTCGTGCCGACTGCGGGCCCGTCTTGCCGCCTGCGGCGGCGGGCGCCCTGCGGGCGCGTCCTCAATCGCCGGACGGGCTTGATTTGGCTGGGCTCAGCCCACACCAGCCCGTCCGGCGTAGGACATTGCACAAGCCCCCGCCGCGCCGCCTGCGGTTACGAGCAGCTGATACCGGCCTGCGCCCAGTCCGCGACCGCCACCCGGTCGGCGGGGGACTCCGGTCGGACGACCAGCCGGATGGTCCGGTGGCCCGACAGCGGCGCGTGCACCGGCACCGCCGCGTCCCCGCCCCGCACCACGCCCGAACTCCACAGCCGCAGGCCGTCCGCGTAGACCGAGAACTGGACCGCGCCGAGACCGAGCGTCATGTCGTCCACGCCCACCATGGCGTCGTAGGACGTACAGGAACGGTTCAGGTCGATGGTCACCGACGACGCCGCGTGCACACTCACGCCGTGGCGGTACGTCGTGCCGCCGATGCGCAGCCCGTAGCGCTGCCACAACCAGCCGCTCTCCAGGAGCCGCACCTCCGGCTTCGTACCGTCGCCGACACCGCGGTAGGCGAGCTGGTTGACCTGGTAGACGGCCGGGGGGAGGGGCGCCGGGGGAGTGGGCGCAGGCGGAGGGGTGGGGGAGGGCCGCGGCGGAGGACTGGGCGCGGGCACCGGCCGATCCGGCTCCGGCGACGGCGACGGGGACGGGGACGGGGAGGACGGCGTCGGCGTGGGAGCCGGGGGCCGGGGGGAGGCGGCCAGCGGCTTCGGGTCCGGCGGCGGAGGCGAGGACGGGGAGGGCGACGGCGTCGGTGTCGGCTGGGGAGCGGGCAACGCCGGGGCGGATGCTTTGGAGCGGGGCTTCTCCGGTGGCGCGGGGCTACTGCCCGTCAGGGCGTACGCGACCACGGCACCCGCCGCGGCCACCGCTCCGGCGGCGATACCGATCTTCGCGGGCACCCCCAGTCCCTCGCTCGCGGCCGCGCCTCCCGCGCCGCCGCCCGCGCCGGAACCCGCCGCGCCCCCGCTCGCGGCGGTCGCGACCCCCGCCCCCGCGGCCGTACCTGCCCCGGCGGCACCCACCGCCAGCCCGGCGACGGCCTTGACCGTGTACCCGGCGGCGAACCACCCGATGACCGCGACCGGCAGCAGCGTGCGCAGCCGTTCGTTGACGTCCGCGACCTCGAGCGCCGCCGTACGGCAGTTCGCGCAGTCCTCCAGGTGTTTGCGCAGGCCCCGCTCGGCCCGCAGCCGAAGGCCTCCGCGCGCGTACGCGCCGAGCCGGTCGGCGTACCGGGCGCAGTCGCCGCCCGAGGTCAGCTGGGTGCTCACATGGGCCTGGAGATAGGCCTGCTTCAGGCCCTCGCGCGCCCGGTGGGCGAGGACCGCCGTCGCGTTGGCGGTCAGCCCGAGGAGGGGGGCGACCTGGCTCGGCGACTCCTCCTCGACCGTGGTGTGCCACAGCACCGTCTGCCAGCGCGCCGGCAGGCTGCGGAACGCCTGAACGGCCATGGACTCCTCGGCCTCCCGCATCGCCCGCACATCCGCGCCCAGGTCGAGCGTGTCGTCGTCCGCCGCCCGGGCCGCCCGGACCGCCGACGAGGCGAAGACCGCGAAGTCCTCGACCAACTGCTCCCGCTTCGCGGTCTTCCCCCAGGCCGCGGCGACCCGCCGGACGGTGGTCAGCAGATACGCGCGCACCGCCGTGTCCGGCCCCGCGCCGCCCCGGACCGCCTGCAATGTGCTGGTGAAGACCTCGTTGGTGAGGTCCTCCGCGGTGTGGTCGTCACGGCAGCAACCGCGGGCGTACCGGCGGATCGCGTCCGCGTGCCGGCGGTACAGCTCCTCGTACGCGCCACTGTCACCGGCGCGCATCCGCGCCACCAACTCGGTGTCCGACAGCGGGGCGGCACCGTCGTCGTCCGACGGGCCGAGCCCGTCGAGACCTCTCCCGGAGCCGGAACTGGAGCCGGAGCCGCCCGCCGGACCAGCAGCCGAACCATCACCAGCGCCACGACGACCGCCACCGAGCCCCGGAACACCACGCGAGGGCGCCCGGTGCGAGGGGCCTCCCCGGGACCGGCCGCGTGAGGACCGGCCGCCAGGCCGCCCCGGGCCGGCAGCGTCCGGGTCGGCAGCCCTCAGACCAGGAGCGTCCGGACTCGGAGCATCCGGACCGGGAACGGACCGGCCGACAGTGGAAGGGCCGCGTTGACTGGGCACATGACGCGCCGGAAGAGCACCCGCACGCTCGTCCCCGAGAGGATCGTCCCGCCCGTCAACGCCCATAGCGGAGACTCCCGTACACGCAGGCACACCCGGACATCGGGTCAGCGTGGCACACAGCACACCGCAGCGACCCCACCCGGACCAGCAACCACTCGTCCGGGGCGAGTTCGCACACAGGACCACTGCTCGTCACCCGAACGAGGAAGCCTGTCCGAACAGCTCTCACACGTTCGGGCGTACGCCCGACCTCAAGGACACGGGAGGCACGGAAGCCGCGAAAAACCGGACGTCAGCCCGAACGGACTGCCTGCCCCCGTGGCCTACCGACCCCAGGCCGACCCCAGGCCGACCCCAGATCGACCCCAGTACGAGCCCGGGCCGGCCCCGACAGGAGCCGACCCGGAATCAGGAGCACGATCCGGAGAACTAGCCGACGGTCGGACGGGACCGCAGCCCCTCCAGCAGGATGTCCAGCAGCCGCGAGGACGCCGCAGCCTGCTGAGCCGCGTCCGGCAGCGAAGGAGCCGCCGTGGCTATGACGAGCAGGACGTCCGCGACCGTCACATCCGCCCGCAGTTCACCCGCCGCCCGCGCCCGGTCGACCAGCCGGCCGACGACCTCCAGCAGCGCCGCCGCACCCGAGTCCTCCCGCTCCTCGACCACGACCGGCCGCTGCTCGACCAGCCGCAGCTCGTGCAACTGGCCGCCCGTGGCGCCCGGCTGACGCTGATGCGGGACCCGAGCCGTCGGCTCCTCGGCGTCCACGTCGACGCCGACCCGCAGCACCTGCGGCGGCAGCAGCCGCCCGGCGCCCGAGGCCACCGACGTGCGCAGGAACCGGGACAGCGCCGACCACGGCTCGTCCTCCTGGCCCAGCGCCGTCCGCGCCTGCTCGGTCAGCCGTGCCGTCTCCTCCTCGGCTATCCGCCGTACGAGGACGTCCTTGCTGGGGAACCGGCGGTAGACCGTCCCCACACCCACCCGGGCCCGGCGCGCCACGTCTTCCATCGGCGCCCCGTACCCCAGCTCGCCGAAGACCTCGCGAGCCGCCCGCAGAACATGTTCGAGATTGCGCTGAGCATCCACGCGCAGCGGCGTGTTGCGGCCACCATTGCCGTCCGGCGTCGCGACAGCAGCCGACCAATGAGAGCTCTGAATGTGCATAAGACTTCCCCCGGTTATGACGTCTCCCCCCGGAGACTCCCCGCCCTGACTGCCGGGGCACGTCTCGACACCCCGACGGAGTACGAACATAGTTGAGCCCCGGTCAAGAAAGAAGGGGGTAGTTCCGCACAGGCCACCCCCATTTGGAGTACGGCCCCCATCCCTGACGATTCTGCACCACTGCGGCACCCCACCGCATCCCCCCTGACCTGGGCACTTTCCCCACGGAATGCGGCACTCCTCCTGGAGGGATCAGCTCCGCGACCGGTCACACAATCCGCCGGGCCTGTGGACAAACGCCCGTCGGCAGTGCGTCATGGGAAGGAGCTGTGCTCGGCCGGGGGCACCCGGCACCCCGGCCGGACGACCCTCGGGCCGGGCCACACGCGAGGAGGGGCCTTGGTGAAGGAACCGGCGCGCATTCTGGTTGTCGGCGGCGGCTACGTAGGGATGTACACCGCGCTGCGCCTCCAGCGGAAGCTCAAACGGGACGAGGCGACGATCATGGTGATCGACCCAGAGCCCTACATGACCTACCAGCCGTTCCTCCCCGAAGCCGCGGCCGGCTCCATCTCGCCGCGGCACGTCGTGGTCCCCCTCCGCCGCACCCTGGCCAAATGCCAGGTCGTCGTCGGCGAGGCCACCGCCATCGACCACGCCAAGCGCACCGCGACCGTCAAGACGCTCGCCACCCACGAGGAGGGCACCGGCGCCGTCGAATTCCACTACGACGAGCTGGTCCTCGCCCCGGGCTCCGTCTCCCGCACCCTCCCGGTCCCCGGCCTCGCCGAGTTCGGCATCGGCTTCAAGACCGTCGAGGAGGCCATCGGCCTGCGCAACCACGTGCTCGAACAGTTGGACATCGCCTCCTCCACCCGCGACCCCGCCGTCCGCGACGCCGCCCTGACCTTCGTCTTCGTCGGCGGCGGCTACGCGGGCGTGGAAGCGCTCGCCGAGCTGGAGGACATGGCCCGCTACGCCGCCCGGTACTACCACAACGTCGAGCCCGACGATCTGAAGTTCATCCTGGTCGAGGCCACCGGCCGGATCCTCCCCGAAGTCGGCGAGGAAATGGGCAAATACGCCGTCCGCGAGCTACGCGCCCGCAACATCGACGTACGCCTCGACACCCGCCTCGACTCCTGCGAGCACCGTGTCGCCCAGCTCAGCGACGGCTCCCGCTTCCCCACCCGCACGCTCGTGTGGACCGCCGGCGTCAAGCCGCACCCGGTCCTCGCCGCCACCGACCTGCCCCTCACCGAGCGCGGCCGCCTCAAGTGCACCGCCGCCCTCCAGGTGGAAGGCGCCGAACACGCCTGGGCCGCGGGCGACGCGGCCGCCGTCCCGGACCTCACCGCCGAGAAATCCGGCACCGAATGCGCGCCCAACGCCCAGCACGCCGTCCGCCAGGCCAAGGTCCTCGCCCGCAACGTGCTCGCCTCCCTGCGCGGCGAACCGCTCCTGGAATACCGGCACAAGTACGTCGGCTCCGTGGCCTCCCTGGGCCTCCACAAGGGCGTCGCCCATGTCTACGGCAAGAAGCTCAAGGGCTACCCCGCCTGGTTCATGCACCGCGCCTACCACCTCAGCCGGGTCCCCACCTTCAACCGCAAGGCGCGTGTCCTCGCCGAATGGACCCTCGCGGGACTCTTCAAACGTGAGATCGTCTCGCTCGGCTCGCTGGAACACCCCCGTGCCGAATTCGAACTCGCCGCGGGCACCGGACGCCATCCGGAGGCGAGTTGAGGCGCGCCGTACGGCCCGTCACGGAGCCGGGAACTCCCCCTCGGGGCGCGACGTCTCACGGATGTCAGTCCGGTCGGCCACACTGGTCATGTGACCATGGGTGGGCTCGTACCTGCGAAGAGTGACAAGCATGAGGATTCGGACGTTTGCTGCCTTACCTCGGGGGCCGGCCCCCGCACCGCCAATCGCAGCCCCGTGCCGGGCGCGCGGCTCAGCCCGCGGCTGAGCCGCAGGACGCCGCCGAGCCGGCCGAGCTGGTCCGGAACGACTCCGCGAGGTAATCCTCAGTGAACTTCACCCGCTGGAGCGCCCGGCTCCCCGGAACGCAGCGCCGAGCCGCCGCGCGCACCGACCGCACCGCCGCACCCCCGTCGACCACGGCCGCCACGACCGGCGCCGGCGGCGCCGTGCCCGCCGCCCGCGCCGAGACCACCCCGGCCGGCGCACCCGCGCCCGGCAGCCCCGTCCCCACCCTCGACGGGCTCTCCGTCCACGACATCCTCGGCCAGGTCCCGGCCCTCGTCGCCCTCGTGCACGGCCCCGACCACCGCATCGCCTACGTCAACGCCGCCTACACAGCCCTCTTCGGCCCCCGCGCCACGGGCGCACCCGCCCGCGAGGCCCTCCCCGAGCTGGCCGAGCTCGGCCTGCTCCCCCTCATGGACCAAGTCCTGCGCAGCGGCAAACCCCGTACGGTCAAGTCCCGCCGCGTCTCCGCCGACGGCACCGTCAACCCCGCCGCCGACACGCCCACCGGCACCGACCCGGATCCCGACACCCGCCCCCGGCACGGTTACTACACCTTCACCTGCTCCCCGATCGAAATCGGCACCCGCGACGCCGCCCACGGGCCCGACGGCACGGAAGCCACCCAGCCGGGCGTCCTCCTCTTCGCCGCCGACGTCACCGACCAGGTCGAAGCCGCCGAGCGGCTGCGCGCCAGCGAGCGCCAGCAGCGCGAAGCCGCCGTCACCCTCCAGCGCAGCCTGCTGCCCCAAGAGCTCGAACAGCCCGACGACCTCCGCGTCGCCGCCACGTACCAACCCGGCGGCAAGGACGCAGCCGTCGGCGGCGACTGGTACGACGTCATCACCCTCGGCGCCGGCCGCACCGCCCTCGTCATCGGGGACGTCATGGGCCGTGGCGTCCGAGCCGCCGCCGTCATGGGCCAGCTCCGCACGGCCGTCCGGGCCTACGCCCGCCTCGACCTGCCGCCCCACGAGGTCCTGCAACTGCTCGACGGCCTCGCCACCGAGATCGACCCCACCCAGATCGCCACCTGCGTCTACGCCGTCCACGACCCCAACGAGGGCCGGCTCGTCTACGCCTCCGCCGGGCACCTCCCCATCCTCGTCCGCGACCCCGACGGCACCGTCCGCCGCGCCGCCGAGCCCACCGGGCCCCCACTGGGCACCGGCGGCTGGCTGCACACCTCGGGCACCGTGCCCCTCGGCCCCGGCTCCAGCGCCGTCCTCTATACGGACGGCCTCGTCGAGCGGCGCGACGAGGACATCTACGACGGCGTCGAAGCCCTCGAGCGAGCCTTCTCGGGCGCCACCGGCTCACCCCAGGTCATGTGCGACCGGCTCATCCGTGCCCTGGGAGTGACCGCCGACCATGACGACGACGTGGCTGTCCTCGTCCTCCAGCACCCCGCCCGGACGGGCCACGACGCCGAGCTCTTCCACAACGCCGCCCTGGAGCTGCTCGGCGGCGTCGAGGCCGCGCCACGCGCGCGTGCCTTCGCCTCGGGCGTCCTGGCCAGCTGGCGCTTCCCCACCGAGCTGCGCGACCTGGGCGTCCTGGCCGCGAGCGAGCTCGTCGCCAATTCCCTCCAGCACGGCACACCACCGATGCGGCTGCGCATGCGGCGCACCGACCGCCGGCTGATCATCGAGGTCACCGACGGCGACGACCACCTCCCGCGCCGCCGCCGGGCCGAGCCCGCCGATGAAGCGGGCCGCGGGATCTCGATCGTCGCCACCATCGCTTCCTCCTGGGGCTCCCGCCGCACACCCGGCGGCGGAAAGGCCGTCTGGTGCGAGTTCGCCCTTCCCGCCGGACACACGTCATGACCAGCGGGGCGGTCCTGACCGACAGCAGCCCGACCGACAGAAGGGCATGAGAAAACGCCTGTGGCCCCTGGAACGGTCACGTTCCGGGGCCACAGGCGCTGTGCGAGCGATGAAGCCCTACGCGGAGACGGCCACCCGCTCCGGAGCGTCGGCGCCCTTGGCGACCTCGCCGGTCGCAGCACCCTCGGGAGCCTTGGAGCGCGCGACGATGATCCCCCGCAAGGGGTTGTCCTGCGCCGGGGTGAGCCGACGGCCCAGCCGCAGCGCCAGGACGCTGATGCCCAGCGAGCACACGATCAGCATCGCTATATAGGTGACGTACATCCCCGCACCGGCCATCAGACCGCCGACGGCCGGGCCCACCGCCAGCGCCAACTGCTTCACCAGAGCGAAGGCCGAGTTGTACTGACCGACCAGTCGCCCCGGCGCCAGGTCCGCCACCAGCGGAGCCATCGTCGGCGACAGCATCGACTCACCGATACCGAAGAGCGCGTACGTCGAGATCAGCAGCGCGGTGGCGACACCGTGCGCCCCGGGCACGAGCCCGGAGACCCCGGCCATGACCCAGGCCACGGTCCAGATGACACCGACCAGCGCGATGACCCGGCTGCGCCGCTTCCCCTCGACCATCTTGAGCACGACGAACTGCGCGAGCACGATGGCCGCCGTGTTCGCCGCGAGGGCGATGCCCAGCGTCGCCGGCGAGATCCGGGTGACCTCCACCGCGAAGGCGGCGAGCCCCGACTCGAACTGCCCGTAGCAGGCGAAGAACATCACGAAGCCCAGCACACACAGCTGGACCATCGCCCGGTCCTTGAGAAGCGTCCGCCAGCCGCCCTTGGCCGCGGCGTCGGTCGGCACGGCGTCCTCGACCTTGGGCGCCTTCGGCAGCCGCACGGTCGCCACCACGGCACCCAGCACCAGGAACATCACCGACTCGATCGCGAAGAGCCGCACAAAGCTCGCCGGGTCGGACGTGTCCACGAGCTGCCCGCCCAGCAGGCCACCGACACCGAGGCCGAGGTTGTTCAGGAAGAACTGCGTCGCGAAGGCCCGCGACCGGGTCGTCGGCGTCGAACACCAGACGATCATCGTGGCCAGCGCGGGCTGGATCGCCGCGATGCCCGCACCGAGCGCGGCGGCAGCGGCAACGACGAGCGGCTCACTGCCCGCGAGCCCGAGCCCCATCGATCCGACGGCGGCGGAGACCGTACCGGCGACGACCACAGGCAGCGGACCCCGTCGGTCGATGATCCGACCGACGAAGGGCAGCACGACAAGCGCGGCCACGGCGAACGTCGCGAGCACGACACCGGCCGTGCTCGCGCCGAGGTTCCGCACCTGAGACACATAGATGAACAGGAACGGGACGGTAAAGCCGCTGCCGAACGCGCTCAACGCGTTCCCCAGCTGGATCCGGCGCAGAGCAGCGCCCATCGCGGTGGTCACACTCACCTACCTAGGTCGAGAGAACGGAAGCCCGGTGGGAGCAGCCCACGGGGTCCGAAGGAGTAAGGGGTACAAGCGGTACTGACTGGTTTTGCCGAAGCAGAGGAGCCCGAGGCGGAGAGTCCAGCCCTGAAGACTTCAACTCTAAACTTCGAAGCTAAACAGTACACATCAAAGGGCTTTAACAGCAAGCCCTCGTGTCATACTGCGGCTCATGTCTGACACCGCCGGCGCCCCCGAGCCGAGCCTCGACGAACAGATCGCCGCCTACCAGCGCGAGTTCCAGGACCTGGATCCGCAGGTGGAGAAGGTTGTCTCCGCGCTCAGCCGCCTCAACCGGCGCATGAGCGTCGCGTACGGGCGCCAGACCGCCGAGCTCGGCATCAGCAACGCCGAGTGGGAGGTCCTCAAGGCCCTCGTGCTCGCCGGTGACCCCTACCGCATGGGTCCCGGCGACCTCGCGAAGCGCCTCGGCCTCACCCCGGCCGCGATGACCCACCGGATCGACCGGATGGTCGCGGAAGGCCTCGTCACCCGTGAGCGTGACGAGAACAACCGCGTCCGCGTCATCGTCGGCATCACGGAAGAGGGACGCGGCAAGTGGCTGGAGGCCATGCGGAGGGCCACCGTCTTCGAGGAGGACCTGCTCCAGGACCTCTCCGGAGAGGAGCGCGGCCAGCTCGGCGAAATGCTGACCCGACTGCTCCGCCGCGTGGAGGAGGCCCAGCCGGACGCCGGCGGCCGCCTCACCGACCTCGACTGAACCTCACCCCCGGCCTCGGCCGAGAGGCCCGACGGGAGGCGCCAGGACCGGGGTTGACACCGGTCAGGGCGATACGTAATGTTCTCCGGGTTGCCGCGGGGCCGTAACGGTTCTGCGACAGCCACTCACGCCGCACCGGCGGCAATCTCTACTGCACGGCCCTTGAACGGGAACGATTTCGGCATGCCGAAATTCGTGACTCGGCTCCGATTAGGAGCCGCGGGGGAAATCCGCTAAAGTAGTGATCACGCCGGAAGGCGCGAAACACCCCGCTCCAACAGGGGGCCGGAAACGAAAATCCGAACCGGAAACGGAACGGAAAACGGATCTGGTAAGGTTGGAAACACGAAATACCGAAGGGAAGCGCCCGGAGGAAAGCCCGAGAGGGTGAGTACAAAGGAAGCGTCCGTTCCTTGAGAACTCAACAGCGTGCCAAAAGTCAACGCCAGACTATAAAATACCCCGTCTCCGGTCGCTCTGCGATCGGGACGCGGTTCCTTTGAAAGTCCTGCCGGTCCCTTTGGGGTCTGGTGGGCAACAACACAGCGAGGACGCTGTGCACGACCGGACTTATTCCGTCTGGTTGTGCCGCTCAACGCGAGTGTCACCGGATAACCGGTAAACATTCACGGAGAGTTTGATCCTGGCTCAGGACGAACGCTGGCGGCGTGCTTAACACATGCAAGTCGAACGATGAAGCCTTTCGGGGTGGATTAGTGGCGAACGGGTGAGTAACACGTGGGCAATCTGCCCTTCACTCTGGGACAAGCCCTGGAAACGGGGTCTAATACCGGATACGACCTGCCTCCGCATGGGGGTGGGTGGAAAGCTCCGGCGGTGAAGGATGAGCCCGCGGCCTATCAGCTTGTTGGTGGGGTAATGGCCTACCAAGGCGACGACGGGTAGCCGGCCTGAGAGGGCGACCGGCCACACTGGGACTGAGACACGGCCCAGACTCCTACGGGAGGCAGCAGTGGGGAATATTGCACAATGGGCGAAAGCCTGATGCAGCGACGCCGCGTGAGGGATGACGGCCTTCGGGTTGTAAACCTCTTTCAGCAGGGAAGAAGCGAGAGTGACGGTACCTGCAGAAGAAGCGCCGGCTAACTACGTGCCAGCAGCCGCGGTAATACGTAGGGCGCAAGCGTTGTCCGGAATTATTGGGCGTAAAGAGCTCGTAGGCGGCTTGTTGCGTCGGATGTGAAAGCCCGGGGCTTAACCCCGGGTCTGCATTCGATACGGGCAGGCTAGAGTGTGGTAGGGGAGATCGGAATTCCTGGTGTAGCGGTGAAATGCGCAGATATCAGGAGGAACACCGGTGGCGAAGGCGGATCTCTGGGCCATTACTGACGCTGAGGAGCGAAAGCGTGGGGAGCGAACAGGATTAGATACCCTGGTAGTCCACGCCGTAAACGTTGGGAACTAGGTGTTGGCGACATTCCACGTCGTCGGTGCCGCAGCTAACGCATTAAGTTCCCCGCCTGGGGAGTACGGCCGCAAGGCTAAAACTCAAAGGAATTGACGGGGGCCCGCACAAGCAGCGGAGCATGTGGCTTAATTCGACGCAACGCGAAGAACCTTACCAAGGCTTGACATATACCGGAAACGGCCAGAGATGGTCGCCCCCTTGTGGTCGGTATACAGGTGGTGCATGGCTGTCGTCAGCTCGTGTCGTGAGATGTTGGGTTAAGTCCCGCAACGAGCGCAACCCTTGTTCTGTGTTGCCAGCATGCCTTTCGGGGTGATGGGGACTCACAGGAGACTGCCGGGGTCAACTCGGAGGAAGGTGGGGACGACGTCAAGTCATCATGCCCCTTATGTCTTGGGCTGCACACGTGCTACAATGGCCGGTACAATGAGCTGCGATACCGTGAGGTGGAGCGAATCTCAAAAAGCCGGTCTCAGTTCGGATTGGGGTCTGCAACTCGACCCCATGAAGTTGGAGTTGCTAGTAATCGCAGATCAGCATTGCTGCGGTGAATACGTTCCCGGGCCTTGTACACACCGCCCGTCACGTCACGAAAGTCGGTAACACCCGAAGCCGGTGGCCCAACCCTTGTGGAGGGAGCCGTCGAAGGTGGGACTGGCGATTGGGACGAAGTCGTAACAAGGTAGCCGTACCGGAAGGTGCGGCTGGATCACCTCCTTTCTAAGGAGCACATAGCCGACTGCGAGCGAATGACTCGCACGGTTGCTCATGGGTGGAACGTTGACTATTCGGCACGATCGGTTTGGTTCACTAGTACTGCTTCGGCGTGGAACGTGATACTGGATGGGTCGGGTCGGGCACGCTGTTGGGTATCTGAGGGTACGGACTTTTTGAGTCTGAACCTTCGCGATGCCGGCCCCGGTGTAGTTCTGCTTCGGCAGGGTGTGACGGGTGGCTGGTCGTTGCTTGAGAACTGCACAGTGGACGCGAGCATCTGTGGCCAAGTTTTTAAGGGCGCACGGTGGATGCCTTGGCACCAGGAACCGATGAAGGACGTGGGAGGCCACGATAGGCCCCGGGGAGCTGTCAACCGAGCTTTGATCCGGGGGTGTCCGAATGGGGAAACCCGGCAGTCGTCATGGGCTGTCACCCGCTGCTGAACACATAGGCAGTGTGGAGGGAACGCGGGGAAGTGAAACATCTCAGTACCCGCAGGAAGAGAAAACAACCGTGATTCCGGGAGTAGTGGCGAGCGAAACCGGATGAGGCCAAACCGTATGCGTGTGATACCCGGCAGGGGTTGCGTGTGCGGGGTTGTGGGAGTTCTCTTGATCAGTCTGCCGGCTGGTCGGCGAGTCAGAAACCGTACAGGTAGGCGAAGGACATGCGAAAGGTCCGGCGTAGAGGGTAAGACCCCCGTAGCTGAAATCTGTACGGCTCGCTTGAGAACCACCCAAGTAGCACGGGGCCCGAGAAATCCCGTGTGAATCTGGCGGGACCACCCGTTAAGCCTAAATATTCCCTGGTGACCGATAGCGGATAGTACCGTGAGGGAATGGTGAAAAGTACCGCGGGAGCGGAGTGAAATAGTACCTGAAACCGTGTGCCTACAAGCCGTGGGAGCGTCGCTGTATGTGCTTGCACATGCAGTCGTGACTGCGTGCCTTTTGAAGAATGAGCCTGCGAGTTTGCGGTGTGTTGCGAGGTTAACCCGTGTGGGGAAGCCGTAGCGAAAGCGAGTCCGAATAGGGCGATTGAGTAGCGCGCCCAAGACCCGAAGCGGAGTGATCTAGCCATGGGCAGGTTGAAGCGGAGGTAAGACTTCGTGGAGGACCGAACCCACCAGGGTTGAAAACCTGGGGGATGACCTGTGGTTAGGGGTGAAAGGCCAATCAAACTCCGTGATAGCTGGTTCTCCCCGAAATGCATTTAGGTGCAGCGTCGTGTGTTTCTTGCCGGAGGTAGAGCACTGGATAGGCGATGGGCCCTACCGGGTTACTGACCTTAGCCAAACTCCGAATGCCGGTAAGTGAGAGCGCGGCAGTGAGACTGTGGGGGATAAGCTCCATGGTCGAGAGGGAAACAGCCCAGAGCATCGACTAAGGCCCCTAAGCGTACGCTAAGTGGGAAAGGATGTGGAGTCGCAGAGACAACCAGGAGGTTGGCTTAGAAGCAGCCACCCTTGAAAGAGTGCGTAATAGCTCACTGGTCAAGTGATTCCGCGCCGACAATGTAGCGGGGCTCAAGCGTACCGCCGAAGTCGTGTCATTCACACAATAGGTCCAACGGCCGTGTGGATGGGTAGGGGAGCGTCGTGTGCCGGGTGAAGCAGCCGCGGAAGCGAGTTGTGGACGGTTCACGAGTGAGAATGCAGGCATGAGTAGCGATACACACGTGGGAAACGTGTGCGCCGATTGACTAAGGGTTCCTGGGTCAAGCTGATCTGCCCAGGGTAAGTCGGGACCTAAGGCGAGGCCGACAGGCGTAGTCGATGGACAACCGGTTGATATTCCGGTACCCGCTTTGAAACGCCCAATATCGAATCCATTGATGCTAAGGCCGTGAAGCCGTTCCGGACCCTTCGGGGAAAGGAAAGTGGTGGAGCCGCCGGTCCAAGGTGGTAGTAGGTAAGCGATGGGGTGACGCAGGAAGGTAGTCCAGCCCGGGCGGTGGTAGTCCCGGGGTAAGGGTGTAGGCCGTGTGATAGGCAAATCCGTCACACATTAAGGCTGAGACCTGATGCCGAGCCGATTGTGGTGAAGTGGATGATCCTATGCTGTCGAGAAAAGCCTCTAGCGAGTTTCATGGCGGCCCGTACCCTAAACCGACTCAGGTGGTCAGGTAGAGAATACCGAGGCGTTCGGGTGAACTATGGTTAAGGAACTCGGCAAAATGCCCCCGTAACTTCGGGAGAAGGGGGGCCATGTCCGGTGATGGAACTTGCTTCCTGAGCTGGGTGTGGCCGCAGAGACCAGCGAGAAGCGACTGTTTACTAAAAACACAGGTCCGTGCGAAGCCGTAAGGCGATGTATACGGACTGACGCCTGCCCGGTGCTGGAACGTTAAGGGGACCGGTTAGCTCTGTTTCGACAGGGCGAAGCTGAGAACTTAAGCGCCAGTAAACGGCGGTGGTAACTATAACCATCCTAAGGTAGCGAAATTCCTTGTCGGGTAAGTTCCGACCTGCACGAATGGCGTAACGACTTCTCGACTGTCTCAACCATAGGCCCGGTGAAATTGCACTACGAGTAAAGATGCTCGTTTCGCGCAGCAGGACGGAAAGACCCCGGGACCTTTACTATAGCTTGATATTGGTGTTCGGTTCGGCTTGTGTAGGATAGGTGGGAGACTGTGAAGCATGCACGCCAGTGTGTGTGGAGTCGTCGTTGAAATACCACTCTGGTCGTGCTGGATGTCTAACCTGGGTCCGTGATCCGGATCAGGGACAGTGTCTGGTGGGTAGTTTAACTGGGGCGGTTGCCTCCTAAAGAGTAACGGAGGCGCCCAAAGGTTCCCTCAGCCTGGTTGGCAATCAGGTGTTGAGTGTAAGTGCACAAGGGAGCTTGACTGTGAGACCGACGGGTCGAGCAGGGACGAAAGTCGGGACTAGTGATCCGGCGGTGGCTTGTGGAAGCGCCGTCGCTCAACGGATAAAAGGTACCCCGGGGATAACAGGCTGATCTTCCCCAAGAGTCCATATCGACGGGATGGTTTGGCACCTCGATGTCGGCTCGTCGCATCCTGGGGCTGGAGTCGGTCCCAAGGGTTGGGCTGTTCGCCCATTAAAGCGGTACGCGAGCTGGGTTTAGAACGTCGTGAGACAGTTCGGTCCCTATCCGCTGTGCGCGTAGGAATATTGAGAAGGGCTGTCCCTAGTACGAGAGGACCGGGACGGACGAACCTCTGGTGTGCCAGTTGTCCTGCCAAGGGCATGGCTGGTTGGCTACGTTCGGGAGGGATAACCGCTGAAAGCATCTAAGCGGGAAGCCTGCTTCGAGATGAGTATTCCCACCCCCTTTGAGGGGTTAAGGCTCCCAGTAGACGACTGGGTTGATAGGCCAGGTGTGGAAGACCGGTAACGGTTGGAGCTGACTGGTACTAATAGGCCGAGGGCTTGTCCTCAGTTGCTCGCGTCCACTGTGTAGGTTCTGAAGTAACGACCGTGTTGTGTTCCGGTTGGTTAATTTCATAGAGTTTCGGTGGTCATTGCGTTAGGGAAACGCCCGGTTACATTCCGAACCCGGAAGCTAAGCCTTTCAGCGCCGATGGTACTGCATGGGGGACCGTGTGGGAGAGTAGGACGCCGCCGAACAATTTTTAAGAGTAGCCCCTGTGGGAGCCATTTGGTTCCTGCGGGGGCTATTCTGCGTTTCCGGACAAAATTGCTGTTCCGGCTGCCGGGCAGTAATTCGCGTGCCTACGTTCGTCAGACCCCGGCGTGGGAAGATGACCGGGCACGGACCGTTCGGCCCGGTCAGGCCCGTACGGTCCGCACGACCCTGAAGCCCAGCGCAGCGAAGTGGTGAGCCCCGTGCCTCAGAAAGTCGCCGTCCTCGGAACCGGAAAGATCGGCGAGGCGCTTCTCAGCGGCATGATCCGCGCCGGCTGGTCGACCGCCGATCTGCTGATCACCGCCCGCCGCCCCGAGCGTGCCGAAGCCCTCCACGCCCGCTACGGCGTCGAGGTCGTCAGCAACATCGAGGCCGCCAAGAACGCGGACACGCTCATCCTGGCGGTCAAGCCACAGGACATGACGACCCTCCTCGAGGAGCTGGCCCCCCACCTCCCTGCCGACCGCCTGGTCATCAGTGCCGCGGCCGGTGTGCCCACCGCCCTCTTCGAAGAGCGGCTCCCGGCCGGCACCCCGGTCGTGCGTGTCATGCCGAACACCCCGGTCCTCGTCGACGAGGGAATGTCCGTCATCTCCGGCGGCTCGCACGCGACCGAGGAGCATCTCCTCCGTACCGAGGAGATCTTCAAGCCCGTCGGCAAGACACTCCGCGTCCCGGAGACCCAGCAGGACGCGGCCACCGCGCTCTCCGGCTCCGGACCCGCCTACTTCTACTTCCTCGTCGAAGCCATGACCGACGCGGGCATCCTGCTCGGCCTGCCTCGCGACAAGGCCCACGACCTGATCGTCCAGGCCGCCATCGGCGCGGCCGTCATGCTCCGCGACAGCGGCGAGCACCCCGTCAAGCTCCGCGAAGCGGTGACCTCCCCCGCCGGCACGACGATCAGCGCGATCCGCGAGCTCGAACGCCACGGCGTACGAGCAGCGCTGATCGCCGCCCTCGAGGCAGCCCGCGACCGCAGCCGCGAACTGGCCTCCGGGCACGCCTGAGTTCCGGAGGAGTCCGTGTGCGCGCCGCATCGCGGGGCGCACACGGACCGGGCGAACTTCTGCCTTCACACCGGCCGCATCAGCCCCACCGCGGCGTAGGCGGCGTCGACGGTCGGCCGTGCCAGTTCCCGCGCCCGCTCGGCGCCGTCCCGTAGGACGCCGTCCACATATTCCGGATCGGCGCACAGCTCCGAGTGCCGTTGGCGCACCGGGCGCAGCAGCTCCACCACCGCGTCCGCTGTGTCCTTCTTCAGCTCCCCGTACGAGGTGTACCCCTCGGCCAGCTCCGCCGGCTTGCTGCCCGTGCAGGCCGCCAGCATCTCCAGCAGATTCGCGACACCGGGTTGCGCCTCCCGGTCGTAGAAGACGTCACTGCCGCTGTCGGTCACCGCACGCATGACCTTCTTGCGCACGACCTCGGCCTCGTCGAGCAAATAGACGATGCCCGCCGTTTCCGCGTGCGACTTCCCCATCTTCGATGTCGGGTCCTGGAGATCCATGACGCGGGCGGCCACGGCGGGGTGCACGGCCTTCGGCACGGTGAACGTCCGTCCGTAGCGCTGGTTGAACCGCACCGCCAGGTCGCGGGTCAGCTCCACGTGCTGGACCTGGTCGTCACCCACCGGTACCTCGTGCGCCCCGTACGCCAGGATGTCCGCCGCCATCAGCGCCGGGTAGGTCAGCAGCGACAGCCGTACGCTGCCGCCGGCCGCCCGTTCCCGCGCGGACTTCTCCTTGTACTGGATCATCCGCCGCATCTCGCCGTCGGTGGCCGTGCACTCCAGGAGATAGGACAGCCGGGTGTGTTCGTCCACATGGCTCTGTACGAACACGGTGCAGCGCGCCGGCTCCAGCCCGGCTGCCAGCAGCAGCGTCGCCGCCTGACGACTGAGCCTTCGTACGCGAGCCGGTTCG